>JBPDWA010000001.1:0-616076 GCA_051295955.1 Enterococcus faecalis
ACCAACACCAGTGTGGTGGCGATAGCGAGAAGGATACACCTGTTCCCATGCCGAACACAGAAGTTAAGCTTCTTAGCGCCGATTGTAGTGAAGGGTTTCCCTTTGTGAGAGTAGGACGTCGCCACGCTAAAGTGTTGCCATGGAGGTTTAGCTCAGCTGGGAGAGCACCTGCCTTACAAGCAGGGGGTCAGCGGTTCGATCCCGTTAACCTCCATTATGAGCCGTTAGCTCAGTTGGTAGAGCATCTGACTTTTAATCAGAGGGTCACAGGTTCGAGCCCTGTACGGCTCATAGAAATATTTGCGGGTGTGGCGGAATTGGCAGACGCACTAGATTTAGGATCTAGCGCCTTCGGGCGTGGGGGTTCAAGTCCCTTCACCCGCATATAAAGGTAGGCCGGCTTAGCTCAGTTGGTAGAGCATCTGATTTGTAATCAGAGGGTCGAGGGTTCAAGTCCTTTAGCCGGCACCATGATGCGGAAATAGCTCAGTGGTAGAGCACCACCTTGCCAAGGTGGGGGTCGCGGGTTCGAACCCCGTTTTCCGCTTTGCCAAAACGCGCCGGGGTGGCGGAACTGGCAGACGCACAGGACTTAAAATCCTGCGGTGAGTGATCACCGTACCGGTTCGATTCCGGTCCTCGGCATAGCACCGACTCGGAAGAGGGCAGGTGTAAAAAGATAGAAAAAAGCACCCATAGCTCAACTGGATAGAGTGTTTGACTACGAATCAAAAGGTTAGGGGTTCGACTCCCTTTGGGTGCATACGTTTTACGGGAAGTAGCTCAGCTTGGTAGAGCACTTGGTTTGGGACCAAGGGGTCGCAGGTTCGAATCCTGTCTTCCCGATAATAATACACGGGGCCTTAGCTCAGCTGGGAGAGCGCCTGCTTTGCACGCAGGAGGTCAGCGGTTCGATCCCGCTAGGCTCCATTATTATTTTTTTATAATAAATTCGCGGTGTAGCTCAGCTGGCTAGAGCGTCCGGTTCATACCCGGGAGGTCGGGGGTTCGATCCCCTTCGCCGCGATTCGTTTAAAGAGCCTGGACCTTTAGCTCAGTTGGTTAGAGCAGACGGCTCATAACCGTCCGGTCGTAGGTTCGAGTCCTACAAGGTCCATTGTGACGTTGTTCAATTATGGAGGATTACCCAAGTCCGGCTGAAGGGAACGGTCTTGAAAACCGTCAGGCGGGTAAAACCGTGCAAGGGTTCGAATCCCTTATCCTCCTTATTTGACAAAACAGTGATAATGATCTCACAATGATTTGTCAAACTATCAATAGATAGAAATGCTATTATCGCGGGGTGGAGCAGTCAGGTAGCTCGTCGGGCTCATAACCCGAAGGTCGTAGGTTCAAATCCTATCCCCGCAATCGCTTTTAATTGTAGCGATTAAAAGTTTTAAAGAAAGAGTGGTTTGGTAGTTCAGCTGGTTAGAATGCCTGCCTGTCACGCAGGAGGTCGCGGGTTCGAGTCCCGTCCAGACCGCCATGCGGGTGTAGTTTAGTGGTAAAACCACAGCCTTCCAAGCTGTTGTCGCGAGTTCGATTCTCGTCACCCGCTTTTTCTTTTAAGGGCCTATAGCTCAGCTGGTTAGAGCGCACGCCTGATAAGCGTGAGGTCGATGGTTCGAGTCCATTTAGGCCCATTAGTATTATTACTGGCCCGTTGGTCAAGCGGTTAAGACACCGCCCTTTCACGGCGGTAACACGGGTTCGATTCCCGTACGGGTCATTTTTAGTAATATGGAGGATTACCCAAGTCTGGCTGAAGGGAACGGTCTTGAAAACCGTCAGGCGGGTAAAACCGTGCAAGGGTTCGAATCCCTTATCCTCCTTATTTGACAAAACAGTGATAATGATCTCACAATGATTTGTCAAACTATCAATAGATAGAAATACTATTATCGCGGGGTGGAGCAGTCAGGTAGCTCGTCGGGCTCATAACCCGAAGGTCGTAGGTTCAAATCCTATCCCCGCAATCGCTTTTAATTGTAGCGATTAAAAGTATTAAAGAAAAGAGTGGTTTGGTAGTTCAGCTGGTTAGAATGCCTGCCTGTCACGCAGGAGGTCGCGGGTTCGAGTCCCGTCCAGACCGTTTTTAATTGGCTCGGTAGCTCAGTTGGTAGAGCAATGGATTGAAGCTCCATGTGTCGGCAGTTCGATTCTGTCCCGCGCCATTTTATTAGAAATTTGCGGGTGTAGTTTAGTGGTAAAACCACAGCCTTCCAAGCTGTTGTCGCGAGTTCGATTCTCGTCACCCGCTTTTTCTTTTAAGGGCCTATAGCTCAGCTGGTTAGAGCGCACGCCTGATAAGCGTGAGGTCGATGGTTCGAGTCCATTTAGGCCCATTATTTCTTGGGGAAGTACTCAAGTGGCTGAAGAGGCGCCCCTGCTAAGGGTGTAGGTCGGGAAACCGGCGCGAGGGTTCAAATCCCTCCTTCTCCGTAAAAATTTTATTTTTCGAACGAGAGCCTGTTAGGACTCTCTTTCTTTTTTTTTTAAAAGTACTGGATTGTGGATTATATGTTGAGAGCTATGTTATTTATTGTTTAGGTGAAATCCCCACCCTAAAGAGGGGACTATTTCTCTTTGATGATCAAAAAAGTTTTTTTGTTATAAAAACATATTGACGTGAATTAAAAAAATTGATATAGTATTACTTGTCGTTGTACAACTGAATGTATCAATGAATTGAAGCTTTATGCTTTAGGCCCGTTGGTCAAGCGGTTAAGACACCGCCCTTTCACGGCGGTAACACGGGTTCGATTCCCGTACGGGTCATAATTTTATAAACCAGATATCATTATTTTAAAAAGATAATAAAATAATGATATCTGGTTTTTTTATTCATATGAAAAGCATTGCTCCCATATGAAAGGCTAGCATTTTATTCTATCGTGTAGAAAATAATAATAAAAAATTTAGTTAGTATGAAATATTTTTCTTTTCATATAGTGGCAGGTTAAGAATAAGAATTGTTTCATTTTCTTTTAATGTAAACGTTGACATTGTTTTTTGTATAAGGTATTCTTTGTTTTAGGAGATAATTAAATAGTTGGATAGTGATTGTTTAAATACAAGCTAAACCTAATTTTTTCATAGACGACTGGCTGAGTGTTGTCTTATTGAGAAAGTTAGGTTTTTATTTTTTCAACTTACTGAGGGAGTGAAAAGATGATTATTCAAAAAATATTGAATAATAACGTTGTGATCACGTTGAATCAAAACCAACAGGAACAAATTGTGATGGGAAAGGGGATTGCTTTTAAAAAAAGAGTTGGTGATTATGTTCCTGATGACAAGATTGACCAAGTGTTTCATTTATCAAGCCAAGATACGTCTTTAAAATTTCAAGAGTTACTCAGTGATATACCGATGGAAATTATGAGATTATCAGATGATATCATCAGTTATGCAAAAGGAAAGTTGGAAAAAAAGCTTAACGATACTATTTATATCTCGCTAACCGATCATCTCCACACGGCACTAGAACGAAAAAAGCAAGGAATTGAAGTGAAAAATTTTTTGCTATGGGATATCAAACGGTTCTTCACCGATGAATATCAGATTGGACTAAAGGCTTTGGAGTTGGTGAAAGAGGAATTTGATGTGCGGCTTTCAGATGACGAAGCTGGTTTCATCGGATTGCATATAGCTAATGCTGAGATGGAAGAAAAAGTTGGCGATATGCCTCAATTGATGAAGATCATGCAGGAAGTTACTAACATTGTAAAGTATTCTTTTAAGGTCTCTTTTGACGAGGAGTCTGTTTATTTTTATCGATTCAGCACTCATTTAAAATTTTTTGCTTATCGTTTACTGCATCATAGAGAATTCAAGAGTGAAGAAGATGATGAACTTTATGAGGTGATCCGTAAAAAATATGCTAACGCCTATCGCTGCGTGGAAAAAATTGCTGATTTTCTAAGTAGAAAATATGCGTATCAGGTATCTAATGAAGAACGGCTTTACCTAACCATTCACATTGCGCGAATTGTTCAGACAACGCAAGATTAATTGGTAAAGGAGGAACTTAATTATTTTTTGGTACACCTTGGATAGTGACATTTAGTTGGCTAAACCTTCAAATGAATGTAACTAAATTTTTGGAGGAAAAAACAATGGGAAAATATCATGAATTAGCAGAAGAAATTGTAAAAAATGTCGGCGGCAAAGAAAATATCAATAGTTTGACGCACTGTATTACTCGCTTGCGGTTCAAGTTAAAAGATGAATCGATTGCTAAAGATGAGGTTTTAAAAAATATGGATGGTGTGGTTACCGTAATGAAAAGCGGTGGTCAGTATCAAGTGGTTATTGGTAACCATGTGCCAGCTGTATACGAAGAAGTAGTGGCAATTGCTGGCTTGTCTGGCGACTCAGAGGAAGCGGCCTCAGGCGGCAGCTTATTCAACCGTCTGATTGACATTTTGAGTGGATGCTTCCAACCGTTTTTAGGAGCTTTAGCGGCAGCCGGTATGGTCAAAGGTCTAAATGCCTTATTGGTATTTTTCAATTTATATTCAAACACTTCTGGTACCTATTCAATGTTAAATGGTATTGGTGATGCAATCTTTTACTTTATGCCAGTGATTTTAGGATACACAGCAGCTAAAAAATTCCGATTACATCCTATGGTGGGAATTGTTATTGGTGCAGCGTTATGTTATCCAACAATTCAAGGTGATGCATTGAAAGGAGCGTTTGAAACAGCAGCTGGCGCAGGTACTGCAGCTCCATATAATTTATTCGGTTTACCTGCTTATGAAACGTTCTTAGGGATTCCTTGGGTAGGAGCTAATTATACTAGTAGCGTAATTCCTGTTATCTTTATTATTGCTTTTGCGGCACAAATACAAAAGCTATTTAAACAAATTATTCCAGAAGTTGTCCAAACTTTCTTGGTACCATTTTTTGTTTTACTGATTGCGTTACCAGTAGGCTTTTTAGTTATCGGCCCCATTGTAAGTATGTTGACTGACTTGTTGAGTAGCGGCTTTACTGCATTAATGACATTTTCACCAGCGTTGTACGGTATTATTCTTGGCTTCTTCTGGCAGGTATTGGTTATTTTTGGCTTACACTGGAGTGTAGTTCCGTTAGCGATTATGCAAGTAACGCAAGAAGGAGCTAGTCAAGTATTAACAGGAAGTTTCGGTGCTAGCTTTGCACAAACTGCAGTAGTATTAGCGATGTTTTTCAAATTAAAAGATAAAAAAATTAAAGCACTGTGTCCGCCTGCTATTATTTCTGGAATTTTTGGTGTAACGGAACCAGCGATTTATGGGGTTTCTTTGCCGAAAAAGAAACCATTTGTCTTTTCTATGGTAGGGGCTGCTTTTGGTGGATTATACCTAATGGTTAATCACGTAACAGCATATACGATGGGTGGCTTAGGAATTTTTGGTGTTTTAAACTACATCAACGGTAAAGATGCCAGCGGAATGATTCATGCTTTTGTTTCTATTGGTATTGCTTCTGTAGTTGGTTTTTGTTTAACGTTCTTCTTCTGGAAAGACGATACGGTAGTCGATGAAGAGGAAATTATCATTGAAAAAAATAGCGTAAAGAAAGAAAATATTGCTAGTCCCGTTAAAGGAAGAGTGATGCCATTAAAAATGGCTGAAGATGCAGCGTTTGCTGAAGGAACTTTAGGTCAAGGTGTTGTTATTGAGCCAATTGAAGGAAAAGTTGTGGCACCTTTCGATGGCACGGTTGTGACGTTATTTCCAACGAAGCATGCCATCGGATTGATTTCTGATAATGGCACGGAATTGTTAATTCACATCGGTATTGATACAGTTCAACTGGATGGAAAAGGCTTTGAAGCGTTTGTCAAACAAGGTGAGCGTGTGAAAAAAGGACAAAAATTAATTAGCTTTGATTTAGAGGGAATTAAAGAAGCTGGGTTTAGTACACAAATACCGGTTGTCATTACTAACACTGGTGATTATTTAGATATCGTTGAAGTCGGCGGTAATGAAGTGACGACCAATGATAATTTATTGACAGCCTTAATTTAAATAAAATGTTTTTGGAGGAGAAAGAATTATGGCATTTAGAAAAGATTTTTTATGGGGTGGCGCTACAGCAGCCAATCAATGTGAAGGTGGCTATAAAGAAGCTGGCCGTGGTTTGGCAAATGTTGATTTAGCTCCGGTGGGACCAGACCGTTTTCCGGTAATTACAGGCGAGAAGAAAATGTTTACGTTTGACGAGGAGCATTTTTATCCTGCCAAAGAAGCAATTGATATGTATCATCGCTACAATGAAGACATTGCTTTATTTGGGGAAATGGGTTTTAAAACATATCGCTTATCCATTGCTTGGAGTCGTATTTTCCCATTGGGAGATGAAGCTGAACCGAACGAAGATGGATTGAAATTCTATGAAGATCTGTTTAAAGAATGCCGTAAGTACGGAATTGAACCATTGGTAACTATCACTCATTTTGACTGTCCGATGCATTTGGTAGAAAAATATGGTGCTTGGCGTAGCCGCAAACTGGTTGATTTTTATGAAAATCTTTGTCAGGTAATTTTTAATCGATACAAAGGCTTAGTCAAATATTGGTTGACCTTTAATGAAATCAATATGATTTTACATGCACCATTTATGGGTGCTGGTTTGTACTTTGAAGCAGGAGAGGATAAAGAACAAATCAAATATCAAGCAGCCCATCACGAATTATTAGCCAGTGCCATTGCGACAAAAATTGCCCACGAAGTTGATCCGGAAAATAAAGTCGGTTGTATGTTGGCAGCAGGTTCCAATTACGCTTATACTTGCAAGCCAGAAGATGTTTGGGCAGCTAGAAAAGCGGATCGTGAAAATTATTTCTTTATCGATGTCCAATCTCGAGGAGAATATCCGGAGTACGCATTAAAAGAATTGGAACGTAAAGGAATTAAATTGCCGATTGAAGCGGGCGATTTAGAGTTGTTAAAAGAACATACCGTGGATTTTGTTTCCTTCTCTTACTACTCATCACGAGTACAGTCAGCTGATCCTGCTGTGAACGAAAAAACTGCAGGGAATATCTTTGCTTCTGTTAAAAACCCTTATTTGGAAGCCAGTGAATGGGGCTGGCAAATTGACCCGCTAGGATTGCGTATTACGATGAATGATTTGTATGATCGCTACCAAAAACCTTTGTTTATTGTGGAGAATGGCTTGGGAGCCGTTGATACGCCGGATGAAAATGGCTACGTAGCTGATGACTATCGTATTGAGTATTTAGCAGCACATATTCAAGCGATGAAAGATGCTGTGGAACAAGATGGTGTTGATTTGTTGGGTTATACAGCATGGGGCTGCATTGACTTGGTCAGTGCAGGTACTGGCGAAATGAAAAAACGTTATGGCTTCATTTATGTCGACCGCGATAATGAAGGCAACGGCACGTTAAATCGTTCAAAGAAAAAATCTTTTGATTGGTATAAAAAAGTTATTGCAACCAATGGAGAAGATTTATCAAACCAATAACAAAATCAATGAAACAACTGCTGCTTTTTTTATTGAACAACTAGAGTCGGAGGTCTTGATACAAGACCTCGCTCTTTTGAATTGTTCAATGAAAATTAGCAGGGAAAAGAGGAGTTTTATGGGATTTCCAAAAAATTTTTTGTGGGGCGGTGCCACTGCTGCCAACCAATATGAAGGTGGCTATTTGTCTGGCGGTAAAGGATTAAGCACCTTAGATGCCATTACTGGCGGTAGCCATACACAACCACGTTTGATCACCTACCAAACTAAAGATGGCCAAAAGGCAACTTGTACTCGAGAGCAAGCGTTACCGACAGGCGCTGTTGGTTATATCGATGAGTCACTGTATTATCCAAGTCATGTGGCTACTGATTTTTATCATCATTATCAAGAAGATATTGCCTTATTTGCGGAAATGGGCTTTAAATGTTTTCGTATGTCCATTGCTTGGAGCCGTATTTGTCCCAAAGGAACCAAAGAGGTAAATGAAGAAGGCTTGGCTTTTTATGATCGGGTGTTTGATGAATTACTGCGATATGGCATTGAACCGGTAGTTACCATTAATCATTTTGATATTCCTATGTATCTAGCGGATGAATACGATGGTTGGTCGAATCGTGAAGTGATTGATTTGTTCTTATTCTTTTGTGAAACAATCTTTAAGCGTTATCAAAAGAAAGTCAAGTATTGGATGACTTTTAATGAAATTAATTTTTTAAGAAGCTGGACTCAAATTGGAATTCATAACAATGATAAACAAACCAAATATCAAGCAGCCCATCATTTATTTGTGGCCAGTGCTAAAGCGGTACAATTGGGTCATAGCATCAATCCAAACGTTAAAATTGGTATGATGGTAGCCTATATTCCCAGCTATCCTATGTCTTGTAAACCGGAAGATGTGATGGCGGCAGTGCAGTTTAACCGCGAACAGGAATTTTATATGGATGTTCAAGCAAAGGGCTATTATCCAGCTCACAAATTAAAAGAATTTGAACGCGAAGGAGTTACTATCGTTAAGGAAGCTGAAGACGATCAGATTATTCAGGCGGGAACGGTAGATTATATTGGCTTTAGTTATTATATGTCGACCGTGTCAGCGGCTGATCCCAAAGAAGTTAAATACGTTGGTGGTAACCAAATGCCAGCTGTGAAAAATCCTTACCTCAAGGAATCTGAGTGGGGCTGGGCCGTTGATCCTTTAGGGCTGCGAATCGCATTGTGTAAAATATATGACCGGTACAACATGCCGCTATTCATAGTGGAAAACGGCTTTGGAGCTGTTGATCAGGTAGCTCAAGACGGTACGATTGATGACGATTACCGTATTGACTATTTCCAACAGCATATTGCTGCAATGAAACTAGCAATTGAAGAAGATGGCGTGGATCTGCTGGGCTATACGCCGTGGGGCTGTATTGATCTTGTAAGTGCTGGTACTGGTGAAATGAAGAAACGCTATGGCTTTATTTATGTTGATTGTGACGATCAAGGACAAGGAACTTTAAAACGTTCGAAGAAAAAATCTTTTGATTGGTACCGCCAAGTGATTGCTACTAACGGTGAAGACTTGTCAAATTATTAAATAACAAATTGCGTAGCTGGTAAGCGGATAAGGTGCTCTGACATCTTACTTCGCTTCTTCAGTGAGCCGAAAAAGCAGCTAATTTTCTTTAAAATAGGCTTTATAGGAGGATGAAAATGAAAACGCTTAGTAAATTTGTATGTAGTTTATTAGTACTTGGTTTAGTATTGGCTGGATGTGGTGATACGAAAAAAACTACCACAGAAGCTAGTCAGCCTAAAGAGCTAACTTTGTATATTGTTCGTCATGGTAAAACGATGTTAAATACCACCGATCGGGTTCAAGGTTGGTCAGATGCGGTATTGACATCTGCTGGCGAAGCAGTAGCCAAAGCAACTGGTAAAAGATTGAAAAATATTGATTTTCAAAGTGCCTATAGTAGCGACAGCGGTCGAGCTATACAAACCGCTGAACTTATTTTGAAAGAAAATCAAAAGGCGAGTAAGCTTTCTATCATTCGTGACCCTGATTTACGGGAATTTAACTTTGGCAGTTATGAAGGAGACTTGAATCATACAATGTGGCAAGATATTGCTGATAGCCAAGGAATTTCTTATGAAGAATTTTTAAAGACAATGACGCCTAGAACTTTTGCTGATAGCGTAGCGCAATTAGACAAACAAAGAAAAACAGATCAAACTAACTGGCCGGCAGAAGATTACGCAACTGTAACCAAACGTTTAACAACAGGATTAGATAAGATAGTGAAAAAGGAAGCAAAACAATCCGGCAATGGAAAAGTCTTAATTGTTTCTCATGGATTGAGTATTTCGGCTTTATTGGCAACTTTATTTGATGATTCAGTGGTTCCTAAAGAAGGCATGAAAAATGCCAGTGTAACGACTATTCACTATAAAGACGGTCAATATACTTTAGGTAAGGTAAATGACACCAGTTACACAGAAGCTGAACAAGCAGAAAAATAACCGATAAACCATTGGGTGAAAGCTAATTTTTTTGATAAAAGAGTGTGAGACAACAAATTGGTTTGTTTCATGCTCTTTTTTGACTAATTTTATGTATAATGGAGATAAGAATTATTTAACAAGGAGTGAGAAAATGCAGAGTATTACTAATTTTCGGGATCTTGGTGGAATCAAAAATAAAGCTGGAAAAGCGGTTAAGCCGCGTAGCTTTTTAAGATCAGGTGAGCTTTCCAAGCTCTCGCAGGAACAAAGCCTACAATTGAAAAAGAGCTTTCATTTAGGGAAAATTATTGATTTTAGAAGTACGAAAGAAGCAAAAGAACGTCCAGATGCTGCTGTTCCAGAAACCAAGTATGTCCAAATTGATATTTTAGAAAATATTCATGACGAAGGAGCTTCTATTGAAGACTTTATTCAATTAGGGTCACCAGAACGAGCGCATGAATACATGGCAAAACTATATGGCGAGATAACTTTGGACTCCGTAGCACAAAAGGGTTACCGTGATTTTTTTGAAGAAATTTTAACTTTGGATGATGATAGTAGCTTATTGTTTCATTGCTTTGCTGGCAAAGATCGCACTGGAATTGGCGCTGCCTTAATTCTAGAAACTTTAGCGGTACCTAAGCCTGCGATCTACACAGATTATTTACTCACCAACCAATTACGTCAGCAAGAAAATCAAGCGCTGTTGCAACAAGCGAAAGCAGCCGGACTTCAGGCGGAACATTTACAAGCATTAGCGGTGGCTTTAGACGTGGATAGTAGTTACTTGGATGCCTTTTACCAAACAGTCAACGATCACTATGGTTCTGTTGATAAGTATTTAACCGATGCATTGCAGCTGGATCAAGATAGCCGTCAAATGTTACAGCATCGCTTTTTGACGGAATAGCCTCAATGGTTAAGAGCTATCAGTGGTACAGTGACCAGTGGGGACATCCAACCAGAGACGATCGCTTGTTATTTTTATTGTTGATGGTTGGTGTTTTTCAGACTGGGTTAGGTTGGAAAGTGGCTGCTAGTAAACGAACTGTTTTTGAACGACATTTTTGTCAGTTGGAGATTCGAAAAGTTGCGGCTTTAACACCGGCAGATGAAGAGCGAATTTTAGCTGACCCAAATATGATTCGTAATCCGCGGAAAGTACGAGCGGTAATCCAAAATGCACGAGCGATCTGTGCAATTCAAGAAGACTATGGCAGCTTTTCAGAGTATCTTTGGTCTTTTGTCCAACATGTGCCGATCTTACAGGTTTATGAGGAGAGCTACCAAGTACCAAAATGTCATCCGTTGGGAACGGCCTTAGCCAAAGATTTAAAAAAGCGAGGCTGTGCCTTTGTTGGTCCGGTTGTCACATATATGTTTATGAAAGCGAGCGGCTTAGTGCAAGATGAAGTTTTAAATCCGGAACCATGAAAGAACATGGATATGGACAAGAGCCACTCATTAAGTTTACTAGCTCAAGATTGATGGGGTCGGGTCAAAATCTGTTAAAAAGCTTGATTGCCAAGCAGCCTCTTTTTTTAAGTAGCATTTGCCGAACTCCACGATTAATCCATGGAATTCCTGCGCTTGCTCATTGGTAAAAGTTGCCGGCAACAGCACCGATTTTTTCAATTGTCGATAGCTGGTAAATGGCTGTCCGTAGATTCGGGTAAAGAGTTTTTGAGCATATTTATCAGCAATAAAAGTAACCTCTTTAAAAACGTAAACTAAAAGGACGTCGGCAGTTTCATCACCGATTCCTCGTATAGTTAGTAGCTGGTTGCGTAATTGAGAGCCATATGCTGCTTTGACCGTCTCGAGGGCGAAATCGTAAGTCGCTAACCATTGAAAAATAGTTTGAATGGCCCGACTTTTATTAATATAAAAGCCACTGGGCCGAATGTAGGCTTGTAAGTCGGCTAAGGGCAGGACAGCAATTTTCTGAGGTTCCAAATTGGTGGCTAGTTCCAACTGATTTAAGGAGCGAGCGACATTGCGCCAGTTAGTGTTTTGTACCAAAATAGCACCAAGAATAATTTCCCAATGGTTGCGGGCTGGCCACCAGCCTTGGGGGCCCATTTCGCTTAAGAGTTTGGTAAATAACGGTTGTGCTTGTATTTTCATCAATTCATCACCTAAAGTAAAGTGTAACATAAGCTGCAGAAAAACCGAGTGATTTGTTTGCTGGCGAAGTTGGCTTTTAAGGAGAGGAGTCGTGTGGTGTTAACATTTACAGAGTTGTCAAGGCCGGAACAGCAAGTACTTCTGGCTACCCAACAGTATGTTTTTCAGAAATTAAACGGGGAAGCCAGCGGGCATGATTGGTGGCATATTTATCGTGTAACTCAATTGACTGCGACAATTGCTAAAGCAGAAAATGCTGATTTATATATTTGTGTTTTGGCAGCTTTATTGCATGATCTTGCTGATGAGAAATTAGTAAGTAGTGAAAAAGTTGGCTTGGAAAGGGTGCAACGGTTTTTAAGGGAGCAACGGGTAAAGGAACAAGTCATCGAACAAATTAGTGCGATTATTCAATCGATTTCTTTTAAAGGCGGCAATGCTGGCCGACCAGTTTCTTCTTTAGAGGGAAAAGTTGTTCAAGATGCTGACCGCTTAGATGCTATTGGGGCAATTGGTGTTGCACGTACGATGGCTTATTCAGGCGCCAAGGGACGCTTGATCCATGATCCAGCTATGAAGCCTAGAGAACAGTTGACGGTAGCGGAATATCGCAATGGTCAAGATACAGCGATCATGCACTTTTACGAAAAACTCTTAAAGTTGAAAGACCTGATGAATACGAAGACTGGACGCCAGTTAGCCGAAAAGCGTCATCGCTTTATGGAAAATTACTTAGAAACATTCTATCTTGAATGGGAAGGAAAGCAATAAGGCTGGGACTGACGTACGTGTTTTCATGTACTAAATCCGTTGTTAAATGCGTACTTTTCTAGAAGAGACGGTGGATGATTTGGAACTTGTCAGACATCTCTTATGAAAAATTAACGGAAACAAGCTAAAGTGAAATGGCATCTTGTAGGCTATGACGTTACATTTTTTGTCATATTACTTTTTTTAAATTGGGACATTGTCTATTTGACGATTGTTCCAGTTTTTTTATTTGCTCTATTTGCTCGCCTTTAGTTTTAATAATGAAAACTTTTGAAAAATCCAAATCGCTTGATATCAAGGAAAGTAGTAGATTGACTTTTATTGTTATAATTTAATAATCGTTTTATTTGTAAGATAGAAAAAAATCTGCGAAACTTTATTATAGATTGATCAATCAAAACAAAATTCTGAGGAGGCATTTTAAGATGTTCTATCACAAAAAAGAATTACAGTTTGAAGCAAAACCTGAAAAGCCAAATCCTTTAATCGCTAAATACTTGCAAGAACTGATTGGTGGTCAATATGGAGAGATGAGTGTTGCTATGCAATATCTATTCCAAGGCTGGAGTTGCCGTGGTGAAGAAAAGTACAAAGACATGCTAATGGATGTTGCTACAGAAGAAATTGGGCACGTAGAAATGTTAGCCACTATGGTCGCTCGCTTATTAGATGATGCTCCAGTGGAAGATCAAGAAAAAGCGATGGCTAAAGATCCAGCGATTGCGGCTGTAATCGCAGGGATGAATCCTCAACATGCGATTGTTGCAGGCTTAGGACCTCGTCCGGCTGATAGCGTGGGCAATCCGTGGAGTGGCGGTTATATTGTAGCTAGTGGGAATTTACTAGCCGATTTTAGAGCTAACTTAAACGCTGAATCTCAAGGTCGTTTGCAAGTGTCTCGAATTTATGAAATGATTGACGATCGTGGAGTAAAAGACTTACTTGCAGTTTTACTGGCGCGTGATAGCTATCATCAAAACTTATGGGCTTGTGCCGTTAAAGAATTAGAGGAAGCAGAAGGTTCAATTTTAGTGCCGAGCACCTTCCCACGTGAAAAAGAACGCTTAGATATCGCTTATGATTTTTACAACTTGTCTGAAGGGGAAGACAGTAAAAAAGGTTCATGGGCGAAAGGAACAGCGCTTGATGGTCAAGGAGAGTACAATTATGTAGCTAAACCAGAACCAGAAGCTGAAGCACCCAAGTTGAAGCCGGCAGCACCAGCTATGCACGGCACACCGCCAATGAAAAAATAAACAATGTAAATTATGGCTGTTTAGAGGGCGGTTCAAAACTTTAGTGGTTTTGGCCACTCTCTTTTCCTCAAGTGTAGATTAAATAGTTGAAAGGGGTTTAATTTTGTGAAAAAGAAGCTAGGATTTTTGTTTGTATTTTTTTCCGTACTGTTGATTCTAACAGCATGTGGTGGGAAAGAAAAGAATAGTACAGATGCTACTGCTAAAAAAGCAGATGCAAATGGTCATGTCACCTTGGATTTTTGGTCGTTTTGGGGTTCTGGTGCACGAAAAGATGTAATTGAAGCAATTATTGCTGATTTTAATCAATCACAAGATAAAATTACCGTGAAATATACGTATCAACCGTGGGGCGATATTTGGACGAAATCGTTATCCGCTATTACAGCCGGTAATCCACCGGATGTTATCGTTCAAGATATTAATTCAGTAGCACAACGCGCTCAAGCTAAACAAGCGACGGCTTTGGATAAATATATCGATAAGGATACGAGCAAACAATTTTATCCGCAATTATGGGAAACCACTTTATATGAGGATAAATCCTATGCTTTGCCATTTAATACAGATACGCAAGTGATTTTTTATAACAAAAAATTATTAAAAGAAGTCGGTGTTACTGAAGATAACTTGCCGCAAACGTGGGAAGAACTGGAAAAAGTCGCCCATAAACTGGATCAAAAAAAAGGCAATGATTATAGCCGCATTGGATTTTATCCTTTGTGGAACATAGGTGCTGATGTTTGGGCTTTAAACGCTGATAACGGTGTTAGCTGGTTCGATAAAGACGGTCAAGTGAAAATTGATACACCCAACAAAGTTACAGCATTGGAATGGATTGAGAAATGGCAAAAATTTTATGGACGAGATACGATCAATCGCTTAGAAGCAGAATTTGGTTCTGGCGTGTCTGATCCCTTTATTTCAGGAACTGTAGCGATGAGAGCACAAAACATCAACTATTACTCAAGTCTAATGGAAAATGCACCAGACGACTTTGATTTTGGTGTGATGCAATTACCTGAAAAAACGAAGGGTTCCGGACATTGGTCATGGGGTGGCGGTTTTGTTTTGGAAATCCCTTATGGCGCTAAGCATGCCAAAGAATCTTATGAATTCATGAAGTACTTAACTTCTGAAAAAGTCCAAGAAAAATTTGGTGAAAAGAGCTTTGACATTATGGCCAATAAAACGGCGAACGAAAATCTTGTTAAAAATAAAAATTTAAGTGAAAAAGGACAAATGGTTTATAAAATGGCAGATGATAACTTCCCAAATACTGTTATCACACCGGTACCATTAACAGCACCTGATTACAATTCATTAGTCAACGAACAATTGGATCAAGCGTTAATGGGCTCAAAATCACCAGAAGCCGCACTGCAAGCTGCACAAAAAGCAGTGACGGATTTGGTAAAACAAAATAAAACGAAATAAAATAAGCTGAGTGACAGCTTGTTCGTTTAAAGGGGACAATTATGAAAGCAAGTAAATTAACCATGCGGAAAAAGAAAGAAATGCTATGGGGCTACTTTTTTATTGCCCCTTTTCTGCTTGGATTTATCGTTTTTATGTTAGGTCCAATGCTTTTTTCCTTGATCGGTAGTTTTACGGATTATAATTTAACATCAAAAATGAATTTTGTTGGATTGGCCAATTTTAAACGTATGTTTTTTCAAGATCAACTTTTCTGGAAATCACTGTATAATACAGCCTACTTTGTTTTATTTAATGTACCGTTAACTACGGCTTTCAGTATTTTTCTAGCCGTGATTCTTAATCAAAAGTTACGGGGTATTTCCTTTTTTCGGACGGTTTTCTTTTTGCCGGCTGTCTTATCTGGTGTGGCCGTTTATATTTTGTGGATGCAATTATTATCGCCTTCGGCCGGTTTGATTAATACCGTACTCAGCTGGTTTCAAATTAAAGGACCGGCTTGGTTGTTTGATCCTGCCTGGACAAAGCCAGCGTTGATTTTAATGAAAATTTGGGGATCTGGGGGAGCAATGTTATTGTATTTGGCTACTTTACAAAATATTTCACCTGCTTTATATGAATCAGCTGAAATTGATGGAGCCGGTACTTGGCAACGATTCAAGAATATTACGCTGCCGTTGATTACACCGATTATCTTCTATGATGTTATCACATCAACGATTGGTTCATTTCAGATTTTTCAAGAGGCTTACGTCATGACGAAAAACGGAACGGGCGGGCCTTCCAATTCCTTATTATTTTATAATTTGCATATGTGGAATAAAGCCTTTGTTGCCTTTGATATGGGGTATGCTATGGCAATGTCGATGATATTATTTTTCATCGTGATGATCTTAACTTTTATTAATTTAAAACTAGCGCCTAGATGGGTCTATTACGCAGGAGGCGAGCAGAAATGATACAGCCGATGGACAAAATGAGCAAGGTTCGTGCAGTTCCTGCCACCAAAAAGCTTCACAGTCAAAAGAAAACCACTAGAGTGAAAAAAATCATCAGTTATGTGCTTTTAACTTTAGTAGGTTTGGTGTTGATTACACCGTTATTATGGATGATTTTCACTTCGGTTAAACCGATGGCAGAAATTGTGCGTTTTCCGCCAACCTTTTTTCCAGAAACGATCAACTTCGATAACTATTTAAAAGCGATCCAATCCTTTCCTTTTTGGCAGTATGCTAAAAATACTTTATTTATTACGGTTTTAGTGGTGCTGGGTAATGTGCTTTCCAATTCCTTTATTGCTTATGGTTTTGCAAAGTTATCTTTTCCAGGGAAAAAATTTCTTTTTGCGCTGGTGTTATCTACCATGATGATTCCAGGCTTTGTTACGATGATTCCCCAGTACGTCCTCTTTTCGAAAATAGGTTGGGTAGGTACATATTTGCCGCTGATCGTACCAGCATTTTTCGGTAATGCATTTAATATCTTTTTAATGCGACAATTTTATTTATCAATCAATGATGAACTGATTGAAGCAGCTGAAATGGATGGGGCGAATCATTTATATATTTGGAGCCATTTAATGATTCCGCTCACTAAACCCGCCTTAATTACGATTGCCATCAATTCTTTTAACAGTGCGTGGAACGATTTTTTAGGACCGCTACTTTATATCCAAGATCAAAGCAAATATACATTGCAAATTGGCCTGCAAGTTTTTCAAAATCAATCAACTACACAATGGAATTATTTAATGGCAGGTGCTACATTGGTGTTATTACCGACAGTTTTATTGTTCTTCTTTGCTCAGCGTTACTTTATCGAAGGTATGGATTTAACGGGTGGTTCGAAAGGATGATGCGTTTTGTGGCAAAAATTCAATAAAAGCTTGTACACGGGAACCCTTTGGCTACCGCGAATTGTTTATTTAAACGGGTTATGGCTGCTGGGCTCTTTGCCGTTGGTGACTTTGGCTCATTCTACGCGCGTTGTAGTAGAAGTAACGGATTCCTATTTGCGTGAATCATTTGTAACGGATTCTGTTTGGCAAGATTTTTGGCGCACTTATCGTCAAAAGGAGAGGGCGACTAAAAAGATGGATGGTCTTTTTTCTATCTATTGGCTCTTAGCACTATTTAATCTTTTCGTGTTCTATCATAATAGCAATGCTTTTTCACAACTGCTAGGTTCGTTTTCTCTTTGCTTATTGTTAGTCGGTAGTTGTCTGTTCTTTACTCAAGCGGTTTTAACCAACTATTGGGGGCGAGACGTTTCTTTTTTCGAAGCGCTTGTTTTTGCCGGTCATCATTCTCGAAAATTATTCGTTCATTTAGTGCTCACAAGTTGTACAGCACTTGGTTTGTTGTTTTTAGGTCCTTTTTTCCTAATGGTAGGTGGTCTAGTTTTACTGCTATGGGGAAATTTAGCCTTAATTTTTTATAGACAAAAAAGAACCGAAGCGATAAAGGGAGTGAAGGAATGATTACACATTATAAGATCACAGAACAAGACGTCAAAGAAGGCGCCCTCGATGATTTTAACTGGATATTGGTGGAAAGTCCTGATCAGACTGAAACGGATGAGTTAAGAAAGCAGTATGATTTGCCTCAAGATATTTTTGAAGCCATTCATTATCCTGAAGAAGTATCTCGTATGGAAGTGCTACAGTCCACGGTACTGGAAAATGCTTTGTCGATTATTGTGTTGGATTTGCAAAAAGGGACTGCTGATTATGTGGAAGAGCGGCTGCATCCGGTATCATTTGTCTTAACGGATACATTATTAATTACCATTGTCAGCGGTCGTTCTAACTTGGTGGATCGAATTCTTAAGTATGAAGAAAAGCAGATCTGTAATCCAGCTAAAGTTGTTGCATTTTGTTTATTGTTTATTTATTCGGATTATGTTAATGAATTGCGCAGTTTAAAACAAATTATTGACGATTTGGATCAAGCTGCTAGAAAAACGACGGAAAATGATGAATTGTTTAGGCTGGCTGATTTGGAACGAAATATCGTTTATATTGAAAAAACAGTAGATGATCAGCATGAAACGATTCAAGAACTTTGGGAAAACGACCGATTTATTCAACAAGTGGCGGATTCGGAACTTATTTATGACATTCAAATAAAGAATCGGCAAGCCAGCAAGCTGTCGCATATTTACCGTGATTTAATTGATACAGTAGGTGGATTATTCACTGATATGATGGATAATAACTTGAATCATTTAATGAAGTATTTAGATTCAGCAGCCTTGGTGATTTCCATTCCGGCTTTGATTGCCGGCATTTGGGGCATGAATACCGGCGGCATGCCAGGAGAAGGCTCGACCTTCGGTTTTTTTGCCGTTATCTTTTTTGCGCTTGTATTAGCGGTGTTAGTTGCCATTTACTTAAATAGAAAAGATTTTACTAAGTGACAATTTGCTTAATCGTGCCTTGTGCTTACATGTTCAAAGAAAAATATTATATAGAGAAAATAACTTTTTATTCATCACATTTGAAGTTGAGAGCAAGGCATAAACATTAGGTTCCAACTGTTAAAATAATGAATGCTGGAGTTTGCTCTCTGACCGAGATAGCAGCGCTCACTATGTTTGAGTTGGCTTTTTCCACGAGCTTGTCTTTTAAAAGCATGTAGTGAACTTTAATAAAGCCTCACTTTTCTTAAAGGAAGGTGGGGCTTTTATTAAAAGTGTTCGTTGGTTCTTGGAGCGCTGGGCTCTTTGTTTGCCTGCTCTTTTTTATTTTCAAATGTTCTATTTCTGTCAGAAGTGGTAAAATAAGAATTAGCGAAAAAAGTCTGTGTTTGGGAGTGGGAAAATGGAAGCAAAGCAAAACCACGGTATGTTTGCCGTTATAGCTGCTTTGGCTGCGAATATCCTAGTGGCTATAAGCAAGTTTGTGGGTTACGCCTTCAGTGGTAGTGCTGCGATGTTAAATGAAAGCATTCATAGTGTGGTTGATTGCAGCAATCAGCTATTGTTATTGTTTGGCGACAAGCGTGCCAATCGTGGCCAAAGTGAGTTGCATCAATTTGGAGAAGGGCGAGCGAAATACTTTTTTAGTACAATTGTGGCTACTCTATTATTTTTTGGCGGCGGTGCTCTTGGGGTCATGGAAGCTATTGAAAAGATTTTGCATCCTGCTCATGAAGTGGAAAATGTAGGAGTAGTATTGGGTATTTTACTTTTTGGTTTGGTCGTAGAAGGAGCTTCATTGCGTGTCGCCTTTAAAGAAATCAAAGAGTTAAATACGGAAAAGCTTTCGATTCCTCGTTTTCTTAGAGAAAGTCGTCACAGTGAAATTTTAATTATTTTTACTGAAGATTTTTGTGCGGTGATTGGCTTATTATTAGCTTTGACGGGAACTTTTTTGACGTTGATAACAGGAATTGCATTATTCGATGCCATTAGTGGTCTTTTGATCGGACTGTTATTAATGTTTGCCGCTATTTTTTTGGCCCGAGAATTTTATAGCTTAATTGTTGGCGAAAGTGTTACAGCCAGTGACTTAGCCAAAATTAAACAAGCATTTCAACGTGATGAAGTAGCCAAGCTGATTGATTTAAAAACGATTCACCTAAGTGCCGAAGAAGTTTTAGTTGCCGGAAAAATCGATGTTCTAGCAAAATACGAATCAATAGCTTACGACGTGGTAAATGCGATTGAAAAAAGCATTCGTCAGAGCCTATCAGATAAAAAAATGTATATCTACATTGAAGTTGATGAATATGACGTGCATTACAAACAAAAAAAAGCCGTCAATAATTCAAATAAAGAGTAACCCAGCAGGATTTGTAATAGGAGGAAAAATGATGCAAGAAGCGATAATTACTAGTACGGTAGATTTAACAGATGGCGGCTGCAACGCTTGCGGCTTGATGGAAGATACAGTGTACACATTAGCGATCAATGGCGTGGACATACCGGTGGATCGTCTAACAGTGAAACATATAGTTTCAGCGATTGCCATCAGAAATGGCTACAAACAAGAGTTAGTTATGGATATGATGGATGAATATGTACGCTATTGTAAGGCAGCAAGAACGGTCAGCTTTCATGAGGAATATGACCAGTTAACGTATTCTGATAACGGAAATACTGTTACTACAAAAAATAAAATTGCTGATTTGGAAGACTTATTTGCAACAGTTAATCAAGTTTTAACAAAAGTGTTTCAATTAGAAGCGGTGCATTTTGTGGTGAGCTAATCATTTTTAAATGAATTAAAGGAGAAGAACACACGCCAGCCAGACGGTGTTCTTCTCCTTTAATAATATAAAGTGCTGAAAGGGATGGCTGCTTTGAGGATAAAGAGTGAAACGGTATTCTAGAAGGCAACGTTTTGCTTGTTTCTAGGTCAGATGTACACCTTTATCAACATAAATAATGTCACCTACGACACCACTTGCTAATTCACTGACTAAAAAGGCACAAGTATTACCGACTTCTTCAATCGTTACGCCTGTTTTGTCAGGTGTGCGGTCGTTTGAAATACTGATTAATTGATCATAGTCTTTAACGCCGGTAACGGCCAGTGTTTTAATCGCTCCAGCTGAAATTCCATTGACACGAATTTTTTCTGAGGCTAATTCAAAAGCTAAGTATTTTACTGCAGCTTCAAGAGAAGCTTTAGCAATACCCATCATATTATAGTTCGGGATAGCTCTTTCTGAGCCTAAGTAAGTCATCGTAACGATGCCTGACCCGGGATTCATCAGTGGTTTTGCATAATGCGTGACTGCCAAAAGAGAATAGCTGCTGATATCTTGAGCCAATTGATAGCCGTCGCGACTAATATCACTTACGTTGCCAGACAATTCTTCTTTGTTCGCAAAGGCAATGGCATGAACCAATCCGTCAATCGTTCCGACTGCGTCTTTGATGGTGTCAAAAGCGGCTGCGATGGATTTGTCAGAAGCAACGTCACATTCTACTAGTAAATCAGTCGGCTCAGCTAATTTTAGCAGCTGTTTTTTCATACGTTCATTTTGATAAGTATAAATCACTTCTGCACCTTGGTCCTTGACGGCTTTGGCACACCCCCAAGCAATGCTTTTTTTATTGGCTACGCCCATGATAACAATTTTCTTATTTTTTAAAAACATATAATTGCTCCTTTAATAAAATTTTGGTGATAAATGTCAGTTCAAGTTCAAAGAAATAGCCAAAAGTTAAACAGATTAAGTTGACGAATAAAAAATCAACTGGTATCATCTGTCTTAGAATGTGGAGTCATTCTTTTAAAAACCGACCTTAAACTGAACAGACATTTATCCGATGTCTGAATTATTAACCAAAATACTTTGAAAGTCAAACTATTTTTTTCGTTTTTTGATAAAAAGTCTTGGTTAAGATTTCAATCAAATGTTTGATAATCAAAATAAAATCGGAGGTACAGTTATGAAACGTGTGGTAATCACCGGCTTAGGTGCAATTACACCATTAGGAAACACTGTCAAAGAATTTTGGCAAGGCTTAGTCATTGGTAAGCTGGGAATTGATCGAATTACCAAATTTAATTCTGAAAGTACCGGCGTTACCTTGGCAGGAGAAGTTAAAGATTTCGATCCAGGACTTGTTTTAGAACGTAAGGAACAAAAACGGATGGATTTATTTTCCCAATACGGCGTAAGCGCTGCGCTGGAAGCTTGGCAAATGAGTGGTCTTGCAGATGCAGCGATTAATCCTAAGCGTTTTGGTGTCATTGTCGGTAGCGGCATTGGTGGTATGACGACTTTGCAAAACCAAGTACGGGTTATGGATAATAAGGGTTCTAACCGTGTCACACCATTTTTTGTACCGATGGTGATTGCAAATATGGCTTCTGCCAATATTTCGATCCGTTTAGGTGCCCAAGGAACATCCAAAATGTTGGTGACTGCCTGTGCTTCTGCAACGGATGCAATTGGGGAAGCATTTCGGACAATTAAAGCTGGTGCCGCCGATATCATGCTGACCGGCGGAACGGAAGCAACGATTTGTGAAATCGGAATTGCAGGATTTGCAGCACTGAATGCCTTAAATACAACAGAAGATGCTACTAGAGCTTCGATCCCTTTTGACAAAGAACGGAAAGGTTTTGTAATGGGAGAAGGCGCAGGTATGTTAGTGTTAGAAGAATTAGAACATGCCCGAAAACGTGGTGCGACCATTTATGGAGAAATAGTCGGTTATGGCAGCAATTGCGATGCTTACCATATGACGGCACCATTGTCTGACGGCAGCGGGGCTCAAGCAGCAATTCAGGCAGCTTTAGCGGAAGCCGAGATTACACCGGATCAAGTTGGCTATGTGAATGCACATGGTACTTCCACGCCGGCAAACGACGCAGCTGAAACGGCTGCTTTAAAGCTGGTTTTTGGTGAAAAAGCAGCTACAATTCCAATCTCTAGCACTAAAAGTATGACTGGGCACTTATTGGGTGCATCGGGTGGTATTGAAGCCCTTGCTTGTGTAAATACCTTGAAAAATGAAGTGATCCATCCGACAGTTGGTTACCAAGTACCTGATCCAGCTTGTGACTTGGACTATGTAACCGAAGGGGCGAGAAAAGCCGCACCTAAATACGTGATTAGTAATTCATTTGGCTTTGGTGGACATAACGCTGTCCTTTGTATGAAAAAGTGGGAGGAACAATAATATGAAAAAAGTAATGACTGCAACAGAAATTATGGAGATGATTCCTAATCGCTACCCAATTTGTTATATTGATTATGTGGATGAAATCATTCCTGATAAAAAAATTATTGCGACAAAAAATGTAACGATTAACGAAGAATTTTTCCAAGGTCATTTTCCGGGGAATCCAACAATGCCTGGTGTCTTAATCATCGAAGCCCTTGCTCAAGTTGGTTCAATTTTAATTTTAAAAATGGATCAATTTAAAGGCGAAACAGCATACATTGGTGGAATCAACAAGGCAAAGTTCCGTCAAAAAGTAGTACCTGGTGATGTGTTGAAACTACATTTTGAAATTGTGAAGTTGCGTGACTTTGTCGGCATCGGGAAAGCTACGGCCTATGTAGAAGATAAAAAAGTTTGTGAATGTGAATTGACTTTTATCGTGGGACGTTAGAAAATTTAAAGAAGCCGAAACCTTTTGTAAATAAGGGTTTCGGCTTCTTATTTGCTTAACAAAAGAAAAAGAGCTTTCTTGGATACTGTAAGGGATTTACCAAAAAAAGAAAAGTGTTAATGAAATAAAAAATTAATGTTGTTTAGTTTAGTCATGTCAGCCACCTTGGTAAGTAGTGGGCCAGTCGGTGCCGCGCTATCACTTTTTAACAGTGACTTTGAAAACTCGGACATCACTCAATCAGATACTTCTAAGCCCCGACGTATCATTACCTAAATGTGTGGGAACTTTGCTCCAGATGAATACTATTATCGCTAAGAAAAACAAAATTTCTTCATGTGAACTTTTGCAAAATTCTATTCTATTTATATGATATAATCAGAAAAGCTTACATCTCATGTGAGTGAATTAAAAAGATTTGCTGGAGGTTGATTGAATGGAAACAACAGTAGAAGTGTTTGGATATGAATTTTCCAATTGTTTGATGAATGCTTCGGGGGTTCATTGTATGACAGCCGGGGACTTAGATGAATTGGCGACTTCAGCGGCTGGGGCCTTTATTACCAAAACAGCAACCCTAGCACCACGTCAAGGAAATGAAGAACCACGTTATTTTGATACGCCGTTAGGAAGTATTAATTCCATGGGGCTGCCTAATTTAGGGATCGACTATTATTTGGATTATCAGATTGATCGGCAAAAACGCTTTCCGCAGGTCGGACAGTTTCTTTCAGTTGCCGGCATGAACTATGAAGAAAATATTGCAATTTTAAAAAAAGTTCAAGCGAGCGCTTATACAGGTATTACGGAATTTAATTTGTCTTGCCCAAATTTGCCGGGAAAACCGCAAATTGCTTATGATTTTCAATTGACTGAACAATTATTATCTGACGTATTTCAGTTTTTCACCAAGCCCTTAGGTGTCAAATTGCCGCCGTATTTTGATATGGCGCATTTCGATATGATCGCAGATGTGTTAAATAAATTTCCGTTAACATATGTCAATTCAATCAATAGTATTGGCAATGGACTCTACATTGATCCGGAAAAAGAAGCGGTTGTTATTCGACCAAAAGGTGGTTTTGGCGGTATCGGTGGTGAATATGTAAAACCAACTGCTTTAGCCAATGTGCGTGCTTTAGCTAAGCGTTTAGACCCGGCAATTAAAATTATCGGAACGGGAGGCATTACCAATGGTCAAGATGTCTTTGAACATCTCTTATGTGGCGCAACTTTAGTACAAGTTGGCACACAGTTACATCAAGAAGGCCCACAAGTCTTTGACCGTTTAGCAAAAGAATTACAAGAAATCATGACAGCCAAAGGCTACGAAAGCATTGAAGCATTTCGTGGAAAATTAAAAGAAATGTAAAAAGTCAAGAACATAGAACAAAGGCCTGGCACCGCGGGTCTTTGTTTTTTATTCTTTTAAAAGGACAAAAGCACTGAAGATTAAACAGATACTCATAATTGCTGATGCGCCGTGTCCTAAAGGCCCACCAACGGTTCTTGCAAAGCTTGACTTCCCCCTTATACACGCCCTTGTTTTTGATTAGAAATAGTCTTTGATAATAAATCATTAAAGGCTGGCCCAAAAATAGCGTCGCCAAAGCCAAACATTCCCAAAATAAATAAGGTGGCAAATTGGAAGTATTAACAATCACAAGTACAAATAAAAATATTAAAGTAAGATAGACTCGCCTATAAAAATATAAACTACTTTTAAAAGGGTTCCTTTTTCTCCCAAATTTTTTTACCTTATCAGTATAAATATAAAAGTGCATTTTATATTCAATTATTTCAAAGCTCCATAGAAACATTTATAATATACAAAAAAGAAGAGCCTGTTGTTTATCAAAATTCCAGTCTTATTTTTATTTAGAAAAAATAATAATTTTTTTTAAAAAGCATAAAAAAAAGCAAACAATACGTTTCAATAAACCATTTGCTATCACTTAATGTAAGCGTTATTATTTGGATGGAGATCACAAAATCTTCACAAAAAAATCATGTAATATGGAGGAGATAGAATGCTACTATCAAAAAAAAAAAAATATTAACATTAATCATGACCACAGGAATGCTATCACAGGCTTTGATTAGCTCGATTGATGTATTTGCAGATGCGCAACCGACAAAGACACATGTGGATTCAAGCGAAAAAAATAATTCATCTATTCACAATAAAGGGAGGGATATTGTAGCAGTTAATAAAGTCGGTACTGCGGTTACTGAAAATATAAGAAGTGAACTTAGAGATCTTGCTTATAATTTAACTTATAATGAATTTAGCGAAGGGGAAATTCCTCAAGAGGATATTCTACCTTCTGATGATAATTGGAGTTCACTAGACCCGTGGCAATTCGAAGATACAGCCTTTGCCAGAGTAAACAATGATATGGTTTTAAGGGATGGAGAAACCCTTGCTGCGAACGAATCTGACCTCACTAATAGTTCTGGAATTGAGCAAACGATGAATACTCCAAGTTTCACCTACACTCAAACAGATAAGGTTACAACGTCAACCACCCACAACGCAGGTGTTTCGTTAACTACAAGTGCAGAAATGAAGTTCCCCTTTATATCTGGGTCAATGTCTATGAATGTTAAATATGATTTTAGTACTACTAGCGCTGTTGAGTCAACGAATACTAAAGAATGGCAGGTTCCTTCTCAAGGAGTTAAAGTACCAGCTGGGCATAAATATAAGGTTACTTGGCTCCTGAACACGGGAGTTGCTACAGGAACTACTGATCTAACGAGTTACGTCAAGGCTATAGTTCCCTATAAGAGGAATCATGAAACTGGAACTAGATACGGACAGTATATAGGTGATGCTATAGCTACTCAAGATAGATTTGTATCTGATATGCCATCTACTCCTTATAAATGGGGTGAGAGAGGAAATTGGGAACGTGTTGATGGACAAACTGCTTTACGTAAATGGGGAACAGCTAATTATAAAGCAGAATTCGGAACCCAATTAATAATGAATATTACTGATGTGACAAATGTTAATTCACCAGTTGTAATACAACAAACTGCTATGAATGTAACTCCTATAACTGTTAAATAAATTACCAAAAATATTACAAAAGAAAGTGCTAGAAAACTATCAAGGAAGGAAAATTAAATGTTATCTACAAGTAAAAATTCTTATAGATGTTTCAGAGCATCTCATTTAACAGCAGTGTGGCATGCTACTTTATTAGGGATACTTGCGTTATTCACAATAATCTTAGGTAATTATACCGTGCATGCCGCAAGCACAGATGGCCCAAATGATAAAGGAACCCCTGGTCTTTACGCAAATCCTGAGTTGACTCCTTCAGGAAAAGATTTGAAATATTTTGTAACAGTTACGAAAAAGCCATCAGCATCGGCTAATGTTTTCTGGTCTAATCAATTTTCGGTTAGTGGTGCTAATGGTGGCTATATTGGGTTTCAAACCGTAGAAAACAAAGAAGGCAAGAATCTGATTTTATTCTCTGTTTGGGGTGCAACAGAAGGTGAAGCTTCACCTAAAAACGAGGGCTTTTTAGTAAGGAACACTGATGGATCTCCTGGTATGAGCGTAAGAATTTGGAAAAAATGGGAAGCTAACCGTAAATATAAATTTGAAGTTAAACCTATTGCAGGGCGTGCTAACTGGTGGAACGGTTCCATTACTGATATGACTACCGGTGAAATAAGTTCCTTAGGTAATTTAAAATTTGGGTTAGCATCAACATTACGTCCCGTTTCCAACTGGGTTGAATACTTTAACTGGAATGATCCAGATGCAACATGCGGAAATCAAGAACCAAGTACTGCAAAATTTTCACCATTCTATGTAGATGGGCAAATTGTAAAATATAAAACAGTAACACATTCTGGGACATGTATTTATGCTGACCATTCTTATATCGAATCCGATGGTTCAGCTCTATTAGATGCACAGCCCTAAGTAAGAACCAATAAGTTTTGTTATAAAGTTTTCTAAAAATTAAGCATAAACTTGTTTGATTTTTGGCTATTCACCTAGGCTACAAGTAATAGTATTTCAAGTTCCATCCTACACCAGAAAGTCGGAGAAATTTATTTTTTTCGGCTTTCTTTTAAGGTATCCACCACTTCGATGCCTTTGATTATAAGGGACAATGTTTTCGTTTTTTGAAAATTTAATGGCGTAGCTATGATCTTGTTCAATTATGTTATTGAGATACTTCATTTTCCGATATTTTTTTATAGTTACTTTTGCTTACGAAGTTTCTTAATCGGACCAATAATCGCAGAATTTTTATCACTCACAAGCACTTACGGTTTGCTCTATTGGCAAATGAGTTCAGTTAAAAATGATTCACAAAACGCATAGAAGCTCTTCTTTTACGAACACTTTATTTTCAAAAGTGAAGCAATCCCTACTCTATTATCTTTGAGTGAAAATTGACTTGTTTTTTTTATTTCAAAAACATACAAAATATTAAAAAAATACTATACTATTCGAAAAGGAGAACAACAGAAAAAAGGAATAGGAGTATACCGACAAAACACTATTTAACAAAATTAAGTATATTAAGATTGTTAATCCTTGTGCGCACAATAAAAAGCAATCTACAAATTAAACTATAAGTTTCTTTTTATATATACTTGATAAACACACATCTATTATAAAGAATTCATTATGGACAATAAAAAAACTTATTTAATTGGCAACGATATCTCATTTGAATAGTAGCTTTTACATATGCAAGATGGTGGTCCAGTAAACGAGGTTATAGAAGATGACTGCTTCCCAATGAAGACATAAAAAGTATTTTTATGAAGACCATCCATGAGTATGAGGAGGTTTTTACGAAGAAAATACGTTAGAAATTTTTGTATCTGGATAATCGGCTTGGAGCGAATAATCATATGGGCCAGATTTTTTGACAAAATTTTAGACAAGTCTATGTTATATTCATTGACTCCGACTGATTTTGAGTAAACGGTTGAATCTTTATATCATAAAAAGGTTATAAAACAAAAATGGTAAAAAGATGCCATGAAGATGGTAGAAATAGTATTATTATTAAAAGCAATGTGATGAAAAAAGTGTAGTATCTTTTAAACAATTGAAAAAACAGTATCCAGTGATGATGTTCGAAACATATTAGGTGCAGCAAGTTTTGAAAAAGTCACAAAAGTTATTTTAGTAATAACTTCAATTTTTTCTGATGATAGGAGAAAGATGGAGGAGAACGATCCTGGACTTGAGTTAATAGATTATAAGAGGCTTCAAAAACTTTAAACAAGTATTTAGGAGAAAATTGGAATATTCAAATCGATAAAATTATTTTTGAATCTAAGAAAAGAAAGCCCGAATACTCACGCCCTTAGAAATAGAATAGAGCCATAATATTATAAAGATAAAGAATATTAAACGTAAATAGAACTCGCCTATAAAAAATAAACCTACTAAGAGTTTAATAAAAACTCTGTCAGTTTCAACCAACAGAGTTTTATTGTTTACTTAACGGCCTTGACGTTTTCCATAAATCGTCCAGATATTCGAGCTGTGTCAACTGGCGATTGCATTGTTCGCTATCGTGACAAATATAATTTCCTTTTTTCGTGTACGTTCCATCGCCGCCTGATTTAGTTGTGGTCAAAAACATGGCTACATTGGTAATGTTTTGACAGATTGAGCAAACGCCTTTGACAATTGTCGGTGAAAAGGAGCCGTGAACACCGATTAATTTATCTTCATGATAAGCCAAAATAAATTTTTTCTGGGTTCCGGGATCGTTCCAGCCAACATACGTATTATTGCGTAAATCCATCATTTCCCAATCTGATATTTTTAACTTTTGCGTTTTTCGAAATACTTTGGTTATTTGCGATGTGGGGGGTGCTTAAATGGAATTACGTCCTCTTTTAATTTTGTTAAATATTTTTCGGCGCGGGCTCTTGTTAAATGATGATCCATAACTTTTTCAATTAGCTCATCAACAATAGGCTGAGTTTCAGTAAAGAGATCATTGATTTTTTCAACGCACAACGCTTGAACCGTCTTCACAGTTGTTTGATCATTGACAGAGGTGTAGGTGTTGATAAGCACATCAACTTGTTCTTTAATGTCGTTAAATTGATAAGGCTGAATAGTTGGTTTCATTGTGTATAAATTCCTTTCAAAAGACCTAACACATACGCTGAAAGGTAATTTGTCTCACCAACGTATGTTTAGTGACAGCCAACCTTTGGTATTTTTGATAAAGATCTTAGGTAACAAATCATATAATCACCTCCTTAAAGCTAATTTTGTCCAAAAGAAAGGTTGGTAATTTTATCGGAGCGGCCAGCAAAAGTCAAGTCGTGCAAGTGAAGTAGACACTATAGCTTAAAAAAACGCTTTTTGGCAAAACTAGTAACATTTATTATGGAGAGCCTGCTATTAAGGCTGTTGTCTGTTCGATTAAGATTATGTAAGCATAAATAAATGAAGTAGCAAGCAGTAGCGGTATTTATAAACAAATGAAAGATGGAAATTTCTTTGGATATTACGGGTCTTTGCCCGAGCCTGCTTTGAAAAAAGCGAAGGGAATTAGCTGATGAAACAATAAGTGTGGTTGAATAATTATTTCTATGGGTTTAACGAATCGCATCGTCTATTAACCATTAATCTTCTGGTGCTGATGATGTAGTAACCAACATTCGGCGTTTGGTGAAACGTTCCTCAGGATTCAACCTATCGAGGCTTAGAAAAATAACTAGGTGTTCACACAGAACGCTAAAAACTAGGCTCTTTATGGAATAAATTTGCTATCCTAAGACCAAAAAATCGGACAACAGCTGCAGCGCCAGTCAATAGACGGTCTACTATTTGTACATATCAGACTTAGCTGAGTAGTTGCGAGTTATTAGGTAAAGGTCATGTCAATAGCGGATTATTAAAAAGAAGCTTCCTTCGTTAATTATGGAGGACTTATGTCACGCAACAGTAAATTTAATCGAAAAAACAGGCTAGGATAAAAGTGTTAAACGCTAAGAAATAAGAGGAAAGTCATGTAAATTACTTTGTATTTTTATGAATTTCAGCTGATTTCCCAAAGCGTTACTTCTGCTCCCACCGTGCCGTATATTCGTTTTAGTGGGAGAGAAAAGTATTTTTTACTTTTGGCTCCCACTTTTTATTTATCAAAACTATTGGTTTTACTTAGATTTCCGGATGGGTATCCGTATACAAAATATAGTCTTTTTGATCAAAATAAGTTGTTTCATTAGTTTCCAAATCACAAACCCAATGAGCGACGCCAGCACTTCCAGCTAGAAATACAAATTCTGGGAAAGTGATCGCCCCTTCTTGGTATTGTAGTACCGCTTGTTTGGTCTTTAATGTTTCGCCTAATTCGCTAACAGTCACAGGTTCCAGCTTCGTATTAAGTTCAAAAGAGTGCCCTTTGCCGTAAATTGTGTAGGAGGCGGTTGTTAAACGGTAGTCATATTTTTTAACGCCTAACTCCAACAGTTCTGGAATCAATTCTGCTGGAGTTAGCTGTTGGTTTGACTGAAATATTGTTTTAATAGCGGTTTTATTTAACATGATTATCCCTCAATTTCTCAATAATTATGTAATAAGTGTAGCATAAAAACGGAACATGCCGTTATCAATATGAACTGCCGCTTTTTCATGCATTTTTAGTAAAATATGGTGAGTTTTTCATTCATTTTCTAGATTAATAGCGCTGAATTTGCTACAATAGAAAAGAATGATGTTTACAGAGAGAAGGAGAATTATAAAATGATAGCAGCAAGCGATTTAAGAGCAGGCATGACGTTTGAACAAGACGGCAAATTAATTAAAGTGTTAGATGCCAGCCATCATAAACCGGGTAAAGGCAATACAGTTATGCGTATGAAATTAAAAGACGTACGGACTGGTGCAACAACTGATACAACGATGCGCCCCGATGAAAAAGTTAAAAAAGCGCATATTGATACAAAACCGGTTCAATATCTATACAGCCAAGATGGCATTGCTAACTTCATGGACTTAGAAACCTATGAGCAATACGAAGTACCAACTGCCGTCATTGAAGATGAATTAAAATTTTTATTGGAAAATATGGAAGTAAAAATTCAATTCTACGGAACAGAAGTTATTGGTTTAACTTTACCGACAACTGTTGTCTTGCGGGTTGTTGAAACACAACCATCCATTAAAGGTGCAACTGTAACAGGTTCAGGTAAACCTGCTACGATGGAAACGGGCTTAGTAGTGAACGTGCCGGATTTTATTGAAGCAGGCGAATCACTTGAAATCAATACTGCTGAAGGCACTTACTTAAAACGCGCGAAATAATCATCATTCAATGAAAGAGGGGACAAAGGAGCTTTAAGCTTTTGCAGCTGTTTTTGTCTCTTTTTTATTGATCGGTCTTTTACCGCGGTAACTGGTTAACTGTCATCAGTTCGATGCATAAAATTTTTATTTGTTCATAAATTTTTTATGAGCATTCATTAAGAAAACTGACAAACGGCTGCTTTTTTGGTAGGCTGAATAAGCATATTACTTTCAGTTACAATAAAATAGTGAACAACGGTTGGGCGATTTGCTTTCAAGGATTTTAGTTTCTCATAGGGCGAGAGAAACTGAGCAAAACGTTCACCTTTTTTTTGTTTAACCAGCCAAGAAGAAAACTTCAATGAACCAGTTTGCTGAAGTAGTTCCGTTGTTCTTATTTTAAAAAGCAATAAAAAGAGTGTTATTGAAGAAAAAAAGGTTAGTTTGGTAAAAAGGAAGAGGAATTACACCATTTAGGGTGATTTTATCAGCGTTTCGTGCTATCTTCAAATAGTAGGAGCCTATTGACTAAGTACAGTTAATGAGTGGCAGGGAAAGCGAGACTCTAGCTTTTATCAAAAGTAAATAAAAAAGTCTGACGATGCTAGTTGCAAGGGTGCAACTAGCGTAAGAAAGGAAGAGATAATTACGTGGAATTTTTAGGAATCTTATGTTTAATTTTAATTGCTACAACGGTGGCTGGATTTTTCTGTAAAAAAATCGGTGTGCCGGCTGTTATTGGGCAGCTGTTAGTAGGAATTGTGCTTGGCCCAGCAATGTTGGATATTGTTCATCAGGATGTTTTTATTCACGATTTTTCAGAGATTGGTGTTATTATGCTGATGTTTATTGCCGGTATGGAATGTGAATTAGAGCTATTGAAAAAATATGCGAAGCCAAGTGTGATGGTGGCGATTTTAGGTATTTTGTTGCCGGTAGGCTTTACTATGTTGACGACTCATTTTTTTGATTTTTCATGGAAAGAATCCTTCTTTTTGGGATTAGTACTAGCTGCGACATCTGTCAGTATTTCGGTGGAAGTTTTAAGAGAATTAAATGTATTGAGCAGCCGAGAAGGAGCTACGATTTTAGGAGCTTCTGTAGTTGATGATATTGCAGTGGTAATTATTTTAAGTGTAGCAGTTGGAATGATGGGTTCATCTGCTTCAGATAATGCAGGTCAATTAGACTTTATCGTCAAACTAGTAGAACAAGTTCTGTATTTTGTGGGTATTTTCTTTGTCGTTCGTTGGATTGCTCCCTATCTTTTAAGACTTAGTGAAAAAATGATGGTCGGTTCTTCGGTGATTATTATGTCCTTGGTCATTTGTTTAGGCATGGCATATGTAGCTGACTTAGTCGGATTGAGTTCAGTAGTGGGTGCCTTTTTTGCGGGGATTGCTGTGGGACAAACAAAAGCAAAAGCTAAAATTGATTTTAATATTGAAGCCATTGGTTATGCCGTCTTCATTCCGGTCTTCTTTGCCAGCATAGGCTTGTCAATTACTTTTGATACGATCGGTAAAGACTTACCGTTTATTCTCATTATGACAATCGTGGCTTTGTTGACAAAATTAATCGGCGGCAGTATCGGTGCCCGTTCCGTTGGTTTTTCTACTACCAGTTCTTTAATGGTGGGAGCCGGTATGGTATCTAGAGGTGAGATGGCCTTGATTATTGCTCAAATTGGTTTCCAATCCCAACTACTATCAGAAGAAAATTATACTAGTATGATTGTAGTCATTATTTTGACTACTTTAGCTGCACCGTTTCTTTTGAAATATTATGTAAAAAAACTAGAAAATCAAGCTCTTTAGAAATTTTATTGATTGACAAACTAAATAATGCGCGGTAAGATTAACTCAAGTCAAGTGACTACATTTGTAGTCGATATTGATTTGAGTTTTTTACTGAGAAAGGCGGCTGGATCATGAGTCAAAGTAAATTAAATACAATTACTGATGCTGAGTGGGAAGTGATGCGAGTTGTTTGGACAAAAGAAAAAACCACCAGTCGTGAAGTACAGGTAGTTTTAAAAGAGAAGAAAGCCTGGAAAGCCACTACCGTTAAAACTTTGCTCAGTCGTTTAGTAGAAAAAAAATTATTGGCTACGGAAAAATCAGGGAACAAATACCTTTATTATCCCCTTGTAGCAGAACGTCAAAGTGTAGAAACAGTAGCTGAAGAATTATTAGGAAAAGTCTGCAGCAGAAAAGTTGGCACCGTGGTGACATCCGTTCTTGCAGATAGCCTATTAAGTTTTGACGATATTGATCAGCTAGAAGCGTTGTTGAAGGAAAAAAGACAAACTGCCGTTCAAGAAGTCCCCTGCAATTGTACTCCTGGTCAATGTCAATGTCACTTAAATTAAGCATAACGAAAGGAGAAATAAGAAATGGAAAATAAAACATTTGCAATCGAAGGAATGAGTTGCGCTTCGTGTGCCCAAACTGTCGAAAAAGCCACAGCAAAATTGCCTGGTATGCAAAAAGCTAATGTAAACTTAGCGACTGAGAAATTATCGGTAGCCTTTGATCCGGCGGCAGTATCAGAAACTGAAATTCAGCAAGCAGTTGCGGCTGCCGGCTATAAGGCCGTAAGTTCTGGTAAGCAGCAAGTATTTGCAATTGAAGGAATGAGCTGTGCTTCATGTGCGCAAACAATCGAGTCAGCAGTGAAGAAATTAGCCGGGGTTCAGCAAGTCAACGTCAATTTAGCCACTGAAAAAATGGTGGTTAACTATGATGAAAGTCAAATTATTGCAAGTGAAATTATCGGTGCCGTAGCTAATGCCGGTTATCACGCAACGAAAGAAGTGGATGCTGACGTCAGTGCAGATTTAGACCGTGAGAAAAAGCAAAAACAGATTGCTGATATGTGGCGGCGCTTCTGGCTGTCTACAGTATTTACGGTTCCGCTTTTGTATATTTCAATGGGGCATATGGTGGGACTACCTTTGCCGGCTTTGCTTAATCCACAGCTATCTGCTGCAAACTTTGCAATCGTTCAGCTGCTGTTGACGCTACCGATTCTCTATATCGGGCGTGAATTTTTTTCAGTGGGATTTCGAGCTTTATTCAAAGGGCATCCTAATATGTTCTCGTTGGTTGCTTTAGGAACAAGTGCTGCGTTTTTATACAGTCTTTACGGAACAGGAAAGATTTTGCTGGGCACCACAAGCTTTGCAATGGCTTTATATTATGAATCTGCCGGTGTAATTTTAACCTTGATTACATTAGGTAAGTATTTTGAAGCTGTCTCTAAAGGGAAGACGTCTGATGCTATTAAGAAACTGATGGGCTTAGCGCCAAAAACAGCACACATTTTGCGAGATGATGAAGAAGTTGAAGTGCCAGTTGCTGCAGTAACCTTGGCCGATATCGTAGTCGTTCGTCCCGGTGAAAAGATTCCTGTGGATGGTGTAATTGTAGCTGGCAGCAGCTCAGTGGATGAATCGATGTTAACAGGCGAAAGTCTACCAGTTGAAAAGAAAGTCGGTGATCCAGTCATTGGCGCTAGTATCAATAAGAACGGCAATTTCCAATTTAAAGCAACTAAAGTCGGCAAAGAGACCGCACTGGCCCAAATTATCAAGCTAGTAGAAGATGCCCAAGGTTCGAAGGCACCAATTGCACAAATGGCTGATAAAATTTCTGGCGTTTTTGTACCAATCGTCATTGGCTTAGCTGTACTTTCAGGCTTAGCCTGGTTCTTTTTAGGTCAAGAATCTTGGCTTTTTGCGTTGACAATTACCATTTCAGTCTTAGTAATTGCTTGCCCTTGTGCTTTAGGCTTAGCTACGCCGACTGCGATTATGGTTGGAACAGGCAAAGGGGCTGAAAACGGCGTCTTAATTAAAAGTGGCGATGCGTTGGAAACAACCCATAAAGTTCAAACAATTGTTTTTGATAAAACAGGCACCATTACTGCCGGACAACCAGCTGTTACAGATATTATAACTGCTGATCAAGAATTAACGGAAACCGAGTTGCTTTATTTAGCGGCATCAGCTGAACAAGGATCTGAACATCCTTTAGGTGAAGCTATTGTCACGGCTGCAAAAGAACGTGCCGGTTCTTTAACACAAGGAACTAATTTTACAGCAATTCCCGGTCACGGCATTCAAGTGACGATTGCTGAGGCACAATTACTATTAGGCAATTCCAAATTGATGAACGATCAAGGAATTGAGTTAGCTGATTACGGACACCGTGCCAACCAATTAGCAGAAGCTGGCAAGACGCCTATGTTTATTGCTCGTAACGGTCAACTAGCTGGGATAATAGCTGTGGCGGACCCCGTAAAAGCCAACAGTCAAGCAGCGATCAAGCAACTTCATCGTATGGGAATTGAAACTGTGATGATCACAGGTGATAATCAACGAACAGCTCAAGCAATCGCCCAACAAGTGGGGATTGATCGGGTTCTTAGTGAAGTCTTGCCTGAAGATAAAGCTGCTGTAGTCAAAAAATTACAAAGTGAAGGCAAAAAAGTTGCCATGGTCGGCGATGGAATTAACGATGCGCCGGCACTGGCTCAAGCCGACATTGGCATTGCCATTGGCTCCGGAACAGATGTCGCCATGGAATCTGCAGATATTGTTTTGATGCGTAGCGACTTGATGGATGTGGTCAGTGCCGTTCAATTAAGTCAAGCTACCATCAAAAATATTAAAGAGAACCTATTCTGGGCTTTTGCTTATAATACATTAGGCCTTCCAGTTGCCATGGGCGTATTGCACCTATTCGGAGGGCCATTGTTAAATCCAATGATTGCTGGCGCTGCCATGAGCTTTAGTTCTGTCTCTGTCTTGCTTAATGCGTTGCGCTTGAAAAGTTTTAAAGTAAAAAGTTGATAGCTGAGAACTTTTAAGCGCTTAAAATCCGAGTTTGTAGCGTTAGTTAAGCAAATCATAAAAAATTAATGAAAAGGAAGGGAATCACCATGGAAAAAACAGTCAAAATTGAAGGAATGAAGTGCGACGGTTGTGTACAAACAGTCACTGAAAAATTTAGTCAAATTGAAGGAGTTACAGCAGTAGATGTACGCTTAGAAACTAAAAGTGCAACTGTAACAACCAATCGTGAAGTATCTAATGAAGAATTAAACAAAACGTTAAACGATACAAAATTTAGTGTGGCGAATTAATTTAGTCACAACCGAACGGCGAAACAAAGTATCTTTAGCTAAGCGTTAAATGAAAACTTCTAATAAAATAGACGACACAAGATAAATGAAGCAAGTGTCGTCAGCTTTAGAGCATTGACAGCTCGCTGTTTTTATAATTTTTAAGGGGTGGAACATAGTCTACATGACTTAGGTTCTGGCCCTGCTTTTTTTGGAGTTGTTGGAATTCATGACAAAGTTTTGTGGTGGTTTTTGCTTGGCGAGCGGCTTAATCATAGTCTTTGTTTGCTGTTTTAATTTGTGATAAGCTTTGGCAATAATCAGTATATTAACGCCGATCTCATCAGCTAGTTGGCGAGTCAAGAGAAGTCTTTCGCTGCTAATCAGTTCGGCTTTGGTAAACACGTTAATAATTTGAACAATAAGCTGTTAGGGAGAGTAGTTTGTTCACTTGGTTCATGAATTTCTAAAATCAGAGCCTGTCACTGCTCTGATTTGTATGATCTGTATTACGCATAACGATGTAAAAGGAAAGGAAAAGGAAGGAATTTAACATAAAAGGTTGAGTGTTGTTAAAAGGAAGCATATAATGGATAGTAACTTGAAAACTGAAAGGAAGATGAAAAAATGGCAGCTATCAAACCAAAAACCACAGAAACATTTCATAAAAATTTTATGGTAAATAAAAAACACGCAGCGCTACAACGCAGTGTTGTTAAAAACGGAATCTCTGCTTCAGCAGAAACGATTCGTGCACACGTCGAAAATGTACCCGTCTTTTCCACTGATTTAGCAACAGGCAAAGTTGCCAATCAAAAGCAAAGTGGTCGCTGTTGGATGTTTGCTGCATTGAATACTTTCAGACACAAACTTTTGCATTCTTTCCAGTTAAAGGATTTTGAACTATCACAAAACTACACTTTTTTCTGGGATAAATATGAAAAAGCTAATTACTTCTATGAAAATATTATTGCAACGGCAGATCAACCATTAACTAGCCGTAAAGTGGCTTTTTTATTGACAACACCACAACAAGACGGCGGTCAGTGGGATATGATCGTCTCATTGTTCAATAAATATGGCGTCGTACCAAAAACGGCAATGCCAGAAAGCAGCAATAGCTCAAATTCTCGTGATTTAAATAATTATTTAAACAAAAAACTGCGTAAAGACGCTTCTGTTTTGCGTCAATTACTAGCTAAAGGCGCTTCTGAAGTAGAAGTTCAAGCAACGAAAGAAAAAATGTTACAAGAAATTTACAATTTTTTAGCGATTTCTTTAGGCACGCCGCCACAAATATTTGATTTCGAATATCGTGATATAGAACAAAACTATCACTTGGCTCAAAACCTAACACCCCAAAGCTTTTATGAAAAGTACATTGGCGTTAATCTTGATGAGTATATTAGCGTTATCAATGCCCCAACAGCAGATAAACCGTATAACAAAACTTATACTGTAGAAATGCTAGGTAACGTAGTAGGCGGCAACAAAGTGAAATATTTAAACGTTGAGATGGATACCTTCAAAAAACTAGCAGCTGCTCAGTTAGAACAAGGGGAATCTGTCTGGTTTGGCTGTGACGTTGGTCAATCTTCAACGCGTGATAGTGGGATTATGGCTTTGGACGCTTATGATATGAACGAATTATTCGATATTGATTTTACGATGACGAAAGCAGAACGTTTAGATTATGGCGAAAGCTTGATGACTCATGCAATGGTTTTAACAGGTGTTGATGTTGTAGCCGGCAAGACCACCAAATGGAAGGTTGAAAATAGTTGGGGTGAAAAAGTTGGCGATAAAGGCTTTTTCGTGATGAGTGATGAATGGATGGATGAATATACGTACCAAATCGTTATCCGTAAAGATTTACTAAGCCCTGAATTGAAAAAAGCTTGGGAAGAAGCACCAACTATATTAGCGCCGTGGGATCCAATGGGTGCTTTGGCCTAAAAAACTGGAACAGAAATGTTCGCTTTAGAGAAGCAAGTCTTTATAAAGCATAGGCTTTATAGACAAAATCTGCTTATGTTAATACTTTTTAAGAAGTTGTCTTTAAAAGTAAAGGCTGCTTTCCTTAACCAGCTGGACTCTTTGCTGATTGGTTAATTTTAAAGCTTGGGAATAAGTTATTGTAACTTACGCCCAAGCTCTTTTTTTGTACTCTTGGTTTTATCCGGGACGAGGTACTTTGAATACTTTCCCTAAAGTTGAGTAATCATCGCCAGCTAAGCGACCAATCGGCCGCAATTTTTTCGGCATAATATATTGACGTTGTTCATCAAAAACAGCTGCTGAAAAATAAAAGTCCGTTATTTCAACGATAAACAAATCGGTGATGATTTGTTCAGCATGATTTTTGACTGGCACGTATTGATGTAAGCGAGCTTCCATGCGGATCGGGGCCGCTTTAATCCCAGGGACTGCAACAGTTTGGCTAGCCACTGTTTCAATGTTAAATACATCAATTTCGCTGCTTTGGGCAGGGAGGTTGGCGGCTGTCTGGTTCATGTCAGCAACCATAGTCTCATCGACTAAATGAATGACTAACTCTTTGGTAGCTAGAATGTTTTGAGCCGTATCCTTAGGCTTACAATTAGTACGTACAACAGAAATCGTTACTAAGGGAATAGCACTAGCGACTACGTTGAAAAAACTAAATGGCGCTGCATTCACCGTTTCGCCAGCTGCATTTTGTGTGGTAACCCAAGCGATCGGACGTGGCGTAATACTTCCTGTTAAAAACTTATACGCAACTTTTGGCGTTAACTCTTGGCTCTTATAATGAATCATGGTCATCGATCTCCTAAATTAGGCTATTTTCTAGGCGTGTTTGCATCAGAAGTGTCGAAAGGACGTATAAAAGCTTCGACTTTTTCACGACGTTTCTCCAAAAATGGCGGTAAGGAAAGGGCTTCTCCAGCATGCTCATAGCTTTCATCTTTAAAAAAGCCAGGTCCATCCGTTGCCAATTCAAATAAAATATGGGGCGCTGCTAAGAAATATTCTGATTTAAAATAAAAGCGTTCTATAAAACCGGAGTTGGGCAACTCCAAACGATTAATTTTATCAATCCAGTAACGCAAAGCTTCTTCATCAGTAACCCGTAATGCCAAATGATGTACATTACCGTAACCTTCTCGGGCAGCTGACAAATCGGTACGATGCTCAACAATGATGCTGGCGCCATTGCCACCGTCACCGACTTCGAATAAATGAAAGCTGCCTTGGGCATCTACTAAACGAAACCCTAAAACATCAGTTAAAACCAGTTGCATCTGTTCATAGTTAGCGATCGTTACAAAAGCCGGACCTAAGCCAACAATGGCGTGTTCTCCGGGGATATTTGCATTTTTCCAAGGGAAACCAGAAGCAACCCCAGTAATACCTTCATCGGAAATCAATTGGTAGCGTTGATTATCAAAATCTTCAAATTCCACGTAGCTTCTGCCAAACCTTTCCTGAATTTCACCGTGAGTCACATGATAGTCATTAAAATGAGCTACCCAATACGCTAGTGTTGAGTCATTTTTGACACGAAAAGCTATGCGAGAAATCGTATTTGTTCCTTTTTTTCCTTTTGGTATTCCGGGAAAATCAAAAAAAGTCATGTCAGTTCCCGGCGTTCCCTGATCATCAGTAAAATATAAGTGATACGTTTCAATATCGTCTTGGTTAACAGTTTTTTTAATTAAACGCAAGCCTAAAATGTCAGAAAAAAAGTGATATATTTTTTCTGCACTGGAAGTCATGGCAGTTACGTGGTGCAGGCCTAAAATTTGTGGGTTCATTAAAAGTTCCTCCTTACAGCAAGTGAAGTGGTAAATATCCTAAACTATAAAAACTTACTAAAAGTAAGTATAAAAGATCCAGTATTGATTTGCAAAGAAAAAGCGTTGATGTTTCACGTTGTTAATTTTAGTTGCAATCTTGAGCGAAGCGGTTTATAATAACAACAAATAGAAAATCTTGCGCAAGTATCGCCGGATATTTGCATCAAAGTGTTAATAATCATCTCTTAGGCCTTAGACAGAGATGATTGTTGGCACTTTTTTATTTTTAGGAGGGATGGCAATGCGTAAAGCATGGTTGAAAGTAGTAGTTGGTGCATTATTTGAAGTTGCTTGGGTGATTGGAATGAAGTACAGTACTTCCTGGTGGGAAATCGCTGGGACGATCATAGCGATTTTTATCAGTTTTTATGCGTTGATTAAAGCTGGAGAAAGATTGCCAGTAGGCACGGCTTATGCAGTGTTTGTCGGGTTAGGGAGTGCCGGTACGATTTTAGCAGATACTTTTTTATTTGGTGCTTCTTTCCACATCAGTAAACTGATTTTTCTACTGACTTTATTAATTGGCGTCATCGGCTTAAAAATGGTGACAGAATCGAATAATACGAAGGAGGAAGAGCAATGAGTTGGGTTTATTTAGTGGTCGCTGGCATCTTTGAAATGTTTGGAGTAGGAACCATCAAGCGCTTTACTGAACGTAAAAATTTAGCTTCAATGCTTCTCTTGTTCTTGACTTTTGGCGGTAGTTTTTTCTTTTTGTCTCTTGCTTTGAGTCAATTGTCAATGGGAGTCGCTTACGCTGTTTGGACTGGAATTGGAACAGCCGGCGGTGCTATTTTAGGCATTGTATTTTATGGTGAGTCTAATAATCCACGACGCTTATTATTTATCTTATTGATTATTGTGTCGGTCATGGGTTTAAAAATCGTAGGCTGATAAAAAATTACAGAAAGGGAGCCAAGCGTAACAAATGCGTAGCTAAGGCTCCTTTCTTTTAGTACATAAAAAAATAGTGTGTTTTATAGGAATAAGGGACTTTGTACAGAGTCGTTCAACGAAATATAAAGAGCAAGCCTGTTGAATACGCTTTAAGTTGTTGATCAGCTGTGCTTTCGCTGGATACTGATATCTAATGACGGCACAGCTATAATTTTTAACTAAGAAAATGCTGTTTTGTTGAAAGCTTAGCGTTTGCTCTGGCCTCTTTCTGTTTTTGTTGCGAATTGTCAACTACTGACTTTTTGCGCTGTTCGGTGTGAGTGCGAACATGATTGTAGACGGTAGAGACAGACAAGTCACTTTTTTTGGCAATTTCTGCTACCGATAATGTGGTATGCTCGTATAAATTAAGAGCTTTCTTGCTTTTTTGCGTGGCGGACATCCTAATTGTTTGCCATTTTCTCGAGCAGCTGCTAGTCTGGCCATTACTCGTTTTCTAATTAATTCTGCTTCCATTCCTGCAAATGCCCCCGTCGCCGTAAAAAAGAAACGTCCCATTGCAGTCGAAGGATCAATGTTATTTTGGATGCTGACGAATTGAATAGTATCTTTTTCAAATCTTTCTAATAAATTCAACAATTGCTTTGTGCCATATGCTAAACGATCCAATTTAAAAATGACAAAGGTGTCCCCGGGTTTTAGTCGTTTCAAGGCTTTATTCAGCTCCGTACGCGTGGTGTTACGGCCGCTTCCTTTTTCCTTATAAGTGTAGTCGACTTCGTAATGGTCCAAAGCATTCTGTTGTGAATCAAATTTTTGCTGCTGCGTGCCAATACGCATATAACCAATGATGTAATTGAACGAACACTCCTAACTATAAAAATAAATTTTTTTCTTTATATTTCGCTTAAAAAAAGAGAAACAACAATAAGTAAAAATTTTCAAAAAAGGTATTAAACAATAAATGACTATGTAATAAAAACATAATATTTTTTTTGGAAATTGATTTATAGTGTATTGAGAAAAAACTACTAGAATTATCCAATAGAAAAAGCTTTTTAAAGCTATGAATTTAATCAAAAGTTAGAATGCTCTTTAAAGCGATTTTTTTTTTAGAACATCTCCGTGGCTATGGTATAATTTAAAAAAAGCAGAATGAAACTTGAGAGAAAGATTGCTTCTTAAGTTTTTGTTTAAGAAAAATTTAAAGCAATTGTTGAATAGAAGGAGACGTTTTTGTGGGAAAAAAATATTCATCAACATACGAAGTAGCCTACTATGATGCAGATATTACTGGCTCTATGAAGATTCCATCAATGCTAGCAGTCGTTATAAAAACTTCAGAGGATCAAAGCGATTTACTTAATCGAGATGCCGCCTACATTGCTGATTTTGGTTTAGGCTGGGTGATTACGAATTATGAAATAGTGATTACGCGTTTACCAAAAGTAGGCGAAAAATTAACCATTACTACACAGGCGATGTCATACAATAAATATTTTTGTTATCGTCATTTTTGGATCCACGATGAAGCCGGCAATGAATGCGTATTTATCAAGTCGACATTTGTCTTAATGGATAAAGTGAATCGTAAGATCAGTACCGTTTTGCCAGAGATTATTGAGCCTTTTGAGTCAGAAAAGGTGACAAAAATTTATCGCAACCAAAAAATTGAAAAAGTAACTGCTGGCGATTTTTTAGTCTATCGGGTCCGTTTTTTTGATATTGACGGCAATCAACACGTGAACAATGCCATTTATTTTAACTGGATATTGGACGTTTTAGGCTATGATTTTTTGACTAAATATGAACCTACTAACATTTTGGTGAAATTTGATAAAGAAGTGGAATATGGACAAGAAGTAGAAAGCCATTTTGAAACCATCACAGAAGAGGGCCAATTGAAAACACGGCACGAGATTCGGATGTCCGGGCAAACCTATTGTGAAGCCAACATTGATTGGAAGCTACGATCAAAATAAAAGGCTGTATTAAAACACCATCATTAAAAAAGGAGGAAGCAGGATGATTCGCATCGGCTTAACATCATTTAGCGAGCATGAGACGTTGACAGGGAAAAAACGTTCGACTTTATATGAATACGCTAGCCACTTACCGTTAGTTGAAATGGACACGGCGTATTATGCCATTCCCCGCAAGGAAAATGTGGCGAAGTGGGTGGAAGCTGTACCGGATAATTTTCGTTTTGTTATGAAAGCCTATAGTGGCATTAGTGGTCAAGGAGACTGGCAGCCTTACTATGAAAATGAGACTGAAATGGTATCCGCTTTTTTGGACCATATGGAGCCGTTGATTCGCTCAGGAAAATTATTTGCTTTTTTAGTGCAGTTTTCCGGGACATTTAGCTGTACCAAAGAAAATGTTGCTCATCTTACGAAAATCCGTCGTTGGTTTAAGGAATATCCGGTAGCGATAGAATTGCGAAATAGTTCTTGGTTTCATGAGGATCATCGCAATCAAATGTTGCAGTTTATGAAAAATAACCGTTTCTCACTGGTAATTGTCGATGAGCCGCAAATAGCCACTAATCCTGTGCCGTTTTATCCATGCGTTACCAATGACCAATTTGTCCTTTTTCGTTTTCATGGTAGAAATGCAGCAGGTTGGTTGGCCAATGACAAAGATTGGCGGAAAAAGCGCACGCTTTATCGTTACAATTCAAAAGAGCTGGAGGAATTGCAGCAAGGAGTTCAACAAGTAATGGCTTCTACCAAAGATGTTGGTATCATCTTTAACAATAATTCTGGCGGCGATGCGGCTGATAATGCGCTCCAATTCCAGCAGTTACTAGGAATACACTATGATCAGTTAAACCCAAAACAAATGGACTTATTTTAAAAGGAGAATCATGATAAAAGCTGTATTTTTTGATATTGATGGCACCTTAGTAACTAAAAATGCGCACGCATTGGCTTCCACGAAAGAAGCAATTAAACAACTGCATCAGCAAGGAATCGTCTGCGGAATTGCGACCGGGCGTGGTCCAGTTCGCTTAAACCAACAAGTGGATGAAATGAATTTTGACGTCTTCGTGTCTTACAATGGCCAATTTGTCTACACTTGTGAAAAAGAAGTATTACGTTCTGAAAGTTTTAAGCCGGAAGTGTTACAGGAAATTGTGGCTTTTTCGGACACTTTTCGCCGGCAAACTATGTTTGGAAGTGCTACCAGAGTAGAAGGCAGCTCTTTGATGCAGGCCGGCCAGCGAAAATGGGTCAAACAACTGATGCGTTTTTTCCCGCAAAGAATTCCTGTGGCTTGGATCAAAAAGTTTTTGTCAGCCATTCAGCGAAACGATTGTCGGTATGAAGAGTTGTCCATTCTGAAAGAGCCGATTTTTCAATGTGTTATGTTGAGTCCAGTGGCGGAAACAGAGGAATTACGTGCTTTTTTTCCTAAATGTCATCTTACGCGCTCCAATCCGTACACAGTGGATATTATCCCAAAAGGCGGTTCAAAAATTGTAGGGATCCAAGCTTGTTTAGAACATTACCAATTAACGCTAGAGGAATTAATGGTTTTTGGCGATAGCTGGAACGATTATGAGATGATTCAACAGGCAGGAATTGGTGTGGCCATGGGCAATGCGGACCCGGAATTGCAGGCAGTTGCTGATTATATTACTGATACCAATGAAAAAGATGGTATTTTTAAAGCGTTGCGTTATTATCGTTTAATTTAAAATGGAGGCAAGAAAATGACAGATACAAATAATCCGTACCAAATGGTAGGAGAATTTCATGAAACGTTTAGCCCAAAGACAGTCAGTGAGCCCACCGCTTTTCCTCCGGAAGCAGCTGCTTTTCGGGCTGAATTTAAAGTAGAGGAAATAGTAGAATTTTTATACAGCTCAGCTTATAACGATCATGAAAAATTTCAAGAGTTGGTAAGTGGTTTAAAAAAAGCGGTGGATCAAGCGCAAGCTAAAATATTAGCCAAGGAAAAACCGGTTACTGATCCATTGGTGGAAGAAGTCGATGCGTTAGTTGACTTGCTGTATTTTACGTATGGTTCATTTTATTTAATGGGCGTAGATCCAACGAGGCTGATGGAAATTGTTCATCAAGCCAACATGGGCAAACTTTTTCCCGATGGCAAACCTCATTATCATCCAGTGACGAACAAAGTATTAAAACCCGATAACTGGGAACAAGACTTCGCCCCGGAAGCCAATATAAAAGCCGAACTAGTCAGACAAATCCAACAAGCTAGCAAAAAAGGTTAACTGAAATAACAATACGAAAAGAAAAACTTGCAATGACTAATTCGTTGCAAGTTTTTTTAGGGTTATTCTGGACTGTTGAAAAATGTTTGATACAGCGCTTGAATAGCTTTTTTTTCTTGTTCTTGGCGAATACCAAACATAATGCTTACTTCCGAAGAGCCTTGATTGATCATTTCCAAGTTGATTTGTTGTTGTGCCAAGGCAGCAGTGCTGTCAGCCGTTACCCCGATGCGCTGTCTCATGCCTTCACCGACGATCATAATCATGGAGAGATTGTGTGTAATTCGTAATTCATCTGGCGACAGTTCAGCTTCAAGTCGTTTCATCAACGTCGCTTCGATTTCCGGCGTGAGTTGTCGTTCTCGCAAGACAATGGAGATATCATCAATTCCAGAAGGCATATGTTCATAACTTAAGGCGAGTTCTTCCAATATTTGCAAAATACGACGCCCGAAACCAAGTTCTCGGTTCATCAAATATTTGCTGATGTAGATGCTGGCAAAGCCTTGATCGCTGGCAATACCTACTACCGGATCGTTTTTAACGGTTCTGGCAGTTGTGATCAAAGTGCCGGGATGCTCCGGATTATTGGTGTTTTTAATCACAACGGGAATATTGGCACGATAAGCTGGCATCAAGGCTTCATCATGCAATACGGCAAAGCCGGCGTAGGCTAACTCGCGCATTTCCCGATACGTTAACTCTGTAATCGTTTTAGGTTTTTTTATGATGCCGGGATGAGCGACATAAATACCATCGACATCCGTAAAGTTCTCGTAGCAATCGGCTTTGACACCAGCAGCTACGATAGCGCCGGTAATGTCGGAACCACCACGAGAAAAAGTACAAATTTCGCCGGTTTCAGTAGAGCCGAAAAAGCCAGGGATGACTAAGACATCGTTTGTGTGCTGATAACGCTGAATCGCCGCGAGAGAAGATGACAAAATACGGGCGTTGCCCGGTTCATCTGAAACGATCAGACCGAGGTCTTGAGGACTGATGTAGCGAGCGGATAAACCTTGTTGTCTGAGGAAAGCAGCCACTACTTTAGCGTGATTGTCCTCGCCACTGGCTAAAAAGGCGTCAAAAAGATGTGGATTGTCTGTTTGCGGCAACGTTGACAGCCGGCGAATTGCTGCTTCTATCTCACTTAAAACACCTTTGTGGATTGCTAGTTCATCAAAAAAAGCTTCATAGCGGGCGACAATCGCAGCAATCAATGGTGCAGTTTCTTGTTGAGCGACGTAAGCTTGATAGTAAGCGATCAATAAATCAGTCACTTTGGTGTCGTCAGCAAAACGTTTACCAGGAGCGGAAACAACGATGAATTTACGACTAGTATCAGTCTTGATAATATGTCCAACTTTTTGTAACTGTGTTGCTGATGCTAAAGAACTTCCGCCGAATTTAACAACTTTCACTTTTTCCACTCCCAATTCTCATCAATCTTTCACGATATATATTAGTAAAAGGATACCGAAAAATGACGGGAAGTTCAATCATTTCTGATAGATTTTTTGGCATTTTTCAAATAACTTTCAAATTTCCGCTTCATTTTCTTTCAAGACTTTGGTAGACTGGATAACTGTGACCTGTGACAGAAGAAATGAAGGAGTTAGTGCATGAGCTCAACAAAATTTACCACAGTAGTGTTTGATATGGACGGTGTCATCGTCGACAGTGAAAAATTTTACTATCAACGTCGGTTCAATTTTTTGCAAGAACATGGTTTATTTATTGATAAAATTCCATTGCCTGAACTAGTCGGAGCAGATATGCGTTCCTTGTGGCCTAAAATCGCCGCCGTTAATAATGTCGCTTTGGACATTCCGTTTATGACACAACAATACGTGGAATATAAAAAACAACATCCTTTAAATTATGAAAAGTTGCTTGCCAAAGATACCAAACGTATTTTGCAATACTTAAAACGTCAACACTACAACATTGGTCTAGCTTCTTCTTCTACGATGACGGCGATTCAAGAAGTCTTAACCGTCGCTGGTATCGAACCTTATTTTGACGTGGTCGTCAGTGGGGAAGCCTTCGAAAAGAGTAAACCAGCTCCAGATATTTATCAGCACGTATTAACAACACTGGCAGTCAAGCCTAGCGCTTGTTTAGCCATTGAAGACTCTGAAAAAGGCATTCAATCAGCTAAAGCAGCCGGGCTGACCGTCTGGGCGATGCGTGACCGTCAATTCGGCATGGATCAGCGCCACGCCGACGATTTGATTGAAGAACTGGCTGATATTTGTAAGAAATTAGAAGAATCAGCGGATCGGAATCTTTAAATAGCTTTTAAGGATTATTTTGTTTGGAATATTTAGTAAAAATTTTATAATTAAATAGTGAATGATGGCTGAATTTGTGCTATAATTTTCTGTAGGTGTTTTTAAGATTATTAATAAAAAAAATAGAGCAGAGTAGAATTTTATATAAAGGTTAAAAACAAGTTTGCTTTCATAAATAGAGAGATAGAAATCATCGGAGGAGCAATAATGAAGAATAATTGGATTATTATCTTAGTACTGGCGATCATTATCATTGCCGCCGTCTTGTATTTGATTGGCTACTTTATGCGTAAGAAGAATCAAGAGCAATTAGACAAGCTTGAAGAAAGAAAAGAAGCACTGTTTGATTTGCCGATTTTTGATGAAATTGACGACATCAAAAAAATGCATATGGTCGGGCAAAGTCAAAATACCTTCCGAGAATGGAACCAACGCTGGGTGGAGATTTCGACTAGTTCCTTTGCTGAACTTGAAAGCCAAATTTATGAAGTTGAAAGCCTTAATGAAACATTTCGTTTCATGAAAGCCAAAAAAGCTGTCAGTGAAGCAAACCAAACGATGGATGATATGGAAGCAGAAGTCGAAGTCATTCGTAATGGTTTGAAAGAATTGCGTGAAAGTGAAGAACGCAACTCTCTTGAAGTCCAAAAGGCTTTGGATGTTTACGAAGAATTGAACAAACTACTTCAAGAAGAAAAAGAAAGCTTTGGACCTGCTTATTCTGAATTAAAGAAACAAATCAAAAATATTGAAATAGAATTTACCCAGTTTGTCACTTTGAATACCTCCGGTGATCCGATTGAAGCGCGAGAAGTATTAGAAAATGCGGAACGCCATACTTATGAACTGGATGACTTGATGAAACGCATTCCGCCGATGTATGAAGAATTAAATCATACCTTCCCGGAACAACTTAAAGAAATTGAAGAAGGCTACAAACGTTTAAAAGCCGACAAATATGTTTTTCCTGAACAAAACTTTTCTGAAGAAATTGCTCGGGTTCAAACTCGGGTTAAAAATTCAATGGCTGATTTAGAAAAGACTGAAGTTGCTGCTGTTGAAGTCGCTAATCGTGATACAGCCAATGATATCGATGCTCTTTATGAAGTGATGGAGCGAGAAATCAATGCGAAAAAATACGTACTTTCCAATCAAAAAGTAGTAGGCGATTATATCGCTCACGCTTTGAAGAATAACCGTCAATTAATGATCGAACTGGATCATACCTCACAAAGTTATACGTTAAACCACAATGAAGTTGGCCGATCAAGAGGCTTCCAAACCGAAATCGAAGAATTGATCCGTCGTTACGAAGAAGTTGAACCAAAATTGAAAGATCATACGATTCCATATTCAGAAGTGCAAGCTTTCTTTAAAGACTGTTACAAGATTTTGGATGATATTGAGAATCAACAATTAGAAATCGATAATTCATTAAAAGACTTGCGTAAAGGTGAAAAAGTCGCTCAAGAAAAAGTCGATCAATATGAATTCCGTATTCGCAGCTTGAAACGCTACGTAGAAAAACAACGCTTGCCTGGTTTGCCAGCGGAATATTTAGAGTTCTTCTTTGTAGCAACAGACCGTATTGAAGAATTAAGCAAAGCATTGAACAAAATCCGGATTAACATCGATGAAATTACTCGTTTGTGCGATCTATGTAATGAAGACTTAGATCTTTTAGAGAAGAAAACTCAAGATTTAGTCAATGCAGCAGCTTTAACGGAACAAATGATGCAATACGCTAACCGTTACCGTCATACTCACGAAAACATTCGGACATCATTGGAAAGAAGCATGCAGCTTTTCTCAAAAGATTACCAATATCAAGATGCACTTGATGAAATTGGCACGGCTCTTGAAAGTGTGGAACCAGGCGCATTCAGAAGAATTGAAGATATCTACTTCAAAAATTTAAACACAGCAATCTAACTATATGAAGAGTGGACCGAGACATTTGTCGTTTTGGTTCGCTTTTTTTGATAAAAGTCACTGGTTATCTGTAGTTGAACTCACTATAGAGAAAGTATATAATGGGAAGGAATTTTAAAAGAAGAAGGGGCAAACATGATTTATTTTGATAATAGCGCCACCACACCGATTTACCCACAAGCACTAGATGCTTATGTAAAAACAAGTCAACGGATTTATGGGAATCCTTCAAGTCTCCATGATTTAGGCAGCCAAGCTCAGCGTTTATTACAACAAGCTCGTAAGCAAATTGCTGATTTAATTGAAGTAGCCGCCAATGAAATTTATTTTACAAGCGGCGGAACAGAAGGGGACAATTGGGTATTAAAAGGCACGGCTCTTGAAAAACGTGTCTTTGGCAATCACATTATTATTTCTGCTGTAGAACATCCAGCTGTAACTGAAACGGCAATGCAATTGGCTCAGCTAGGTTTTGAGCTCTCTTATGCACCAGTTGATGAAAACGGTCTGGTAAAAATAGAAGAACTGAAAGCCTTAATTCGCAAAGAAACGATTTTAGTTTCTGTGATGGCCGTCAACAATGAAGTCGGCGCTATTCAACCAATTCAAGCTATCAGTGACTTGTTGGCAGCTTATCCTGCAATTCATTTTCACGTAGATGCAGTACAAGCAATTGGGAAAGTTCCTACTGAGCAGTGGCTAACATCACGGGTGGATTTTGCGACTTTTTCCGCTCACAAGTTTCACGGACCACGAGGGATTGGGTTTGTTTACTGGAAACATGGCCGTAAGTTGGCTCCATTGGTAACTGGTGGTGGCCAAGAAGCTAACCAACGTAGCGGTACGGAGAATCTACCGGCAATTGTAGCAATGGCCAAAGCCTTACGCATTTATTTGGATAAAAGCCAACAACAGCCAGAACATACCGCTAACTTGCGCCGTTCCTTGATGAACGCATTGAGTGACTGTCCAGGCGTAACGATATTTTCACAAGCAACCAGCCAATTTGCTCCCCACATTCTCTGCTTCGCTTTAAAAGGAATTCGTGGTGAAGTCTTAGTTCACGCTTTAGAAGAAAAGCAAATCTATCTGTCAACAACTAGTGCATGTTCCAGTCGTAAAAAAATGGCCAGCAGTACGTTACACGCCATGAAAGTTCCGGAACAGATAGCAACATCAGCTGTACGGATTAGTTTAGACGAAAGTAACACTATGGCAGAAGTTGAACAATTCATGATCGTCTTTTCTCAGCTGCAAAAGAAATTTGCGCGATTGAATTAATAAACTAGATAAAGCGACAGACGACTGAAAGCTAGCCTAACAGGTACCTTTCAGTCGTTGTTATTTAGCTGAGAAAAATTATTAACCTAGATAGCAAAGAAATTTTTATGTGAATAAAAGCAACAAGCACAAAAAATAGGTTGACTTAAAGTGAAGGTTAAGTAGTAGGATAGAAATGGAACAAAAAACAGCCGCTTATGAAAAGGAGGGAAAATATGAATATTTCTGAAGTAGCCGCTAAAACAGGATTAACACCAGTTACCCTTAGGTATTATGAAAAAATAGGTTTAATTCCGTCAGTTAAACGAAAAAGCGGCGGTGTTCGTAACTATAGTGAAGCAGATCTTGAGTGGATAAATTTTATTAAGTGTATGCGGAGTGCTGGTTTATCCATTGATTCGCTGATTCACTATACAGCATTATACAACCAAGGTAGTGCAACCGAGGCTGAGCGTAGAAATATTCTAATTGCAGAACGTGCTCAATTAGAGAAAAAATACCATGTGATTGGCGAAACCTTGGCAAATCTCAACCGAAAAATTGCTATGTATGACCGCTAATCACTCAGTAAATAAAAAATTTTTTTCAAAAATAGTGAACAAGGAAATAATATGCGTAGTTTATTGATAGAAGGGAAGACAAGTATGACGGAAACAACCATTAACGTATTAAACAGGATCAACGGACCGGAAGATGTGAAGCAATTAACCTTATCGGAGATGCAACAAGCTGCTGCCGAGATTAGACACTTAGTATTAAACAAAGTCAGCAAAGTAAGTGGACATGTTGGACCAAATCTTGGCGTCACTGAATTAACAATAGCGTTTCATTATGTGTTTGATTCACCGAAGGATAAAATTGTATGGGATGTCTCTCACCAATCTTATCCGCATAAGATTTTGACTGGTAGAAAAGAAGGCTTCCTAAAGGAGGAAAACTATCACGACATCACAGGATATTCCTCACAATTTGAAAGCCCACATGATTACTTCACAGTCGGCCACACCTCCACTTCTATCAGCTTAGCTGTAGGGTTGGCGAAAGCTCGGGACTTAAAACAGGAAACCGGCAACGTTTTGGCCTTAATTGGTGATGGCTCTCTAAGCGGTGGTTTAGCTTTTGAAGGATTGAACAACGGAGCGGAACTTCAATCTAATTTAATTATAATTGTTAATGATAACGAAATGTCTATTGATGAAAATTTTGGTGGATTGTATCATTCGTTAGCAGACTTGCGAGCCTCTAATGGACAGTCGCCGAATAATTTATTTAAAGCGATGGGCTTTGATTATGTATACGTTGAGGCCGGCAATGACCTGCCTACTTTGATTGAGATGTTCAAACAAGTGAAAGACATTGACCATCCGCTTGTCGTTCATATACACACTGAAAAAGGACATGGCTATGAAAAAGCAGTCGCAGATAAAATGACGTACCACTGGCGGGGACCATTTGACTTGGAAACCGGTGCGCCAGTAACTGATAGCCCTGTGCCGTCAGAAAACTATAATACGATTTTAATGGATTACTTGGATCAAAAAATTGTGACAGAGCAACTTCCTTTAGTGGCCATTAATGCGGGGATCCCCGGTGCCTTTGGCTTGAAAAAGTTTCAAGCTCAACACCCACAGCGTTACTTTGACGTGGGCATCGCTGAAGGCCATTCGATTACGTTTGCTTCCGCCTTGGCTTCCCAAGGTATTCGTCCGCTTGTCTTTCATTCAAGTACATTCTTACAACGAGCATACGATCAATTGTCTCATGACCTTGCTCTTAATAGCAATCCAGCGATTATCATCGTTAAAGGCGGTACGATTACGAAAAATTCTGCTACTCATCAAGGATTATTTGATATTCCATTAATTAGTAGCATTCCAAACATTCAATATTTGGCACCAACTACAAAGGAAGAATTAACTGCCATGCTGGATTGGGCTTTAGCACAAACAGAGTATCCGGTAGCAATACGAATACCTGAACATGGTGTGGCACATAGTGAGCCGTCTGTTTTTGAATTAGGTAAGTATCAAACACTTAAGGCAGGAAGCCAAGTAGCCGTCTTAGCTCTCGGTGGCTTTTTACCTTTAGGAGAAAAAATCATAGCACAATTGGCCAATAATCATCAAATCAATGCGACGCTCATCAACCCTCTAACCATCACTGCTTTTGATACTGCAACGTTAGATGTGTTAGCTGCTAATCATGAAGTCATTGTGACACTAGAAGATGGTAGTTTGGACGGCGGTTTCGGAGAAAAAATCAGCCGCTACTTCGGCGGGACAGCTTTGAAAGTCCTAACCTTTGGAGCCGAAAAAGAGTTTACTGACAACGAAGCGTTAGTGAACTTGTATGAACGATATCATTTAACCCCCGGCCAAATTAGCCAAGAAATTCTTACACATTTAAGCAACAAATAAGCCAAATTTCTTTTGAGCGAGATTTACGTTATCGGTCTCGCTCTGTAATTATTTAACGGTCAAGTCGCAAGAAGACCATTTTATTTTTCTAAAGACTGTGGTATAGTAATGCAAGTTCATTCAGTTATACAATCTACTGAAAACTACATATTATCTGGTAGAAAAGGAAGAAAGCTTCGTGAAATACACAGAAATTATGGTGAGATATGGTGAATTATCTACCAAAGGCAAAAATAGAAAATCTTTTATTATGCAGTTGGCCCAAAATGTCAAACACGCCTTAAGTGATTTCCCTACAATAAAAATCCACGCTGACCGAGATCGTATGCACCTCTTGTTAAATGGTGCTGACAGCGACCAAGTGATCCCTAAGTTACAAAAGGTTTTCGGCATCCAAAATTTTTCTCCTAGCATCCGGGTAGCCAAAGAGATGTCAGTAATTCGTGAAACGGTTCAAATGATTATTCAAGAAACTTATGTGCCAGGAAAGACTTTCAAGATTACTGCGAAACGAGCAGATCATGATTTTGAGCTGGATTCGAATCAGCTCAATCAAACTTTAGGTGAAACGGTCTTGAACGCTGTGCCGGAAATCCAAGTACAAATGAAAAAGCCGGATATCAATCTACGCGTCGAAATTAGAAAAGATGCCGCATACCTTTCCTATGAAACAATTCGTGGAGCTGGTGGGCTACCAGTCGGTTCAAGTGGTCGAGGAATGCTTATGCTTTCTGGCGGTATTGATTCGCCAGTGGCTGGTTATCTGGCTATGAAACGTGGCGTTGAAGTGGAAGCTGTTCACTTTGCCAGTCCGCCGTATACCAGTGAGCAAGCATTGCAAAAAGCTAAAGATTTAGCAGAAAAACTAGTACCTTACGTCGGTAGCATACAGTTTATTGAAGTGCCGTTTACAGAAATTCAAGAAGAAATTAAGCGAGTAGTTCCTCAAGGCTATTTGATGACCGTGACGCGCCGCATGATGTTGCGTTTAACGGATGCGATTAGGCAACAAAGAAATGGCTTAGTGATCATTAATGGAGAATCATTGGGTCAGGTTGCTTCACAAACGCTTCAAAGCATGGTTGCCATCAATGACGTAACGCAAACACCAATCATCCGTCCTGTCGTTTCGATGGATAAAACGGAGATTATCGAAATTGCTGAAAAAATTGATACCTTTGAATTGGCAATTCAACCTTTTGAAGATTGTTGTACTATTTTTGCACCACCACAACCTAAAACCCGTCCAAAATTGGAAAAAGCTAGAGAATACGAGGCTCGCCTAGATGTAGCTGGCCTGATGGAACGAGCACTGGCAAATCTAAAAGTTAGTGAAATAATCGCTGGTCAATCACAACGAGCTCAAGCAGAAGAATTTTCAGATTTTTTATAAAGGCCAATAAAAAGCGGAATCGAAGCCTTAGGTTTTTGATTTTGCTTTTTTATTTTTTTGTAGGAAATACTTAGTTTTTTCACAAACAAGTTGCTAGCGGCAGATAAGCATGGTAAACTGATGATATGTGAAATCGTTAACAAGGAGAAGCGGCTTATGAACAATTTGTTAAGTGACAAGAAAGTACCTAAAGCTACGGCTAAACGGTTACCGTTGTATTTAAGATACCTAAAAATGCTTAAGAATTCCGGCGTGACTCGTATTAAATCAAAAGAATTTAGCGAGATAATACAAGTACCGCCAGCAACCATTCGTCGTGATTTTTCTCACTTGGGTGAACTTGGCAGAAGCGGTTACGGATATGATGTTCCCTATTTAATTGACGTGTTTAGTAGTATTTTAAATATACATGAAGAAAAAAGAATCGCTTTGATTGGTTGTGGAAATCTAGGCAAAGCGTTATTGAAAAATAATTTTCGACGTAATGATAATTTAAATATTGTTTGTGCCTTTGATAATTCGCCAGTACTAATTGGCACGAAGATCGCTGATAAAACAGTTTATTCCATGGAGCAATTAAAAGAAGTTATTCCTAAAGAAGGTGTAACAGTGGCTATTTCAACTGTTCCCAGTCAATATGCTCAAGCGGCCATTGATAAGATGGTTGAAGCAGGCATTACTGCAATTTTAAATTTTGCCCCGGACCGTGTCATTGTTCCTGATAACGTTAAAGTCCAATATATTGATTTAACGACAGAGCTGCAAACGTTGATTTATTTTGATGACACATTTTCGACAGTAGCGAAGTAAAGGCAGCAAAATTGAATTTGAAAAACGTCTCCTCTATACTTGGTAACAAAAGTAGAGGAGGAATGGAGCATGAATGTTACTAGAAAGGGTCAGGTTTTTTCACTGGCTGGCGAGCAGTTGCAGGTGGGGACACAAGCACCGTCGTTTAGGTTGAAGGATCAATATTTTAAAGAATTTCATTTAGATGACTATCAAGGGCAAACGATTTTACTTAGCGTAGTGCCGGATATAAATACACGAGTATGCTCGTTGCAGACAAGGCGCTTTAATCAAGAAGCTGCTGAGCTAAAAGATATTCAATTTGTCACGATTTCTAATAATACAGCTCAAGAGCAAGCTGGCTGGTGTGCAGCAAAAGGAATTGATGTGAGGCTGCTGCATGATACTGACCTAGTATTTGGACAAGCGTATGGCTTATATCTACCGGATTTCGGGCATTTAGCACGAGCCGTATTAGTAATTGATGGGACGGGCACGCTGATTTATCAAGAAATTCTTACAGATATATCTGAAGAACCCAACTATCATAAAGCAATTACAGCCGCACGACAGGCGTGATTTTCTTATGGGAATCTTTTAACTTATAATTGACTTTGCTATTTTCTCATTGTAGAATGAAGCAAAGACGAGGAACAAGAGGAGTACTGCTGACGTTGTTGTTTTAGAGAAAAAGTCATTCGGTGCAAGACTTTTACACAGCCGGCAAGAAGGTAGCTTGTGAGTCAATAGTTTGAACAGATGTAGAGCTATTCGTTTCGTGAACGTTATCTCACGCTGGAGAGGTGCTTGAAGCTTTCAAGCGCAATTTAGGTGGTACCGCGTATCGAGATATTTCCATACGTCCTAAGATACATTTGTATTTTAGGGCGTATTTTTTTGTTTTCATCGAGATGCTTGCTGGAAAACACAGTTACTTGCATCAAGTTACTGTAACTTTTAGCTGCTTATTGCCTCAGTCTATCAGAAAGAAGGAGAAGCTATGTTAGAAGAAAAGAATCTACCTACCAAATATCAACCGACTGAAGTTGAAGCCGGTCGTTATCAAAAATGGTTAGAACAAGATTTATTTAATCCAAGTGGGGATCAAAAAGCTAAACCCTACTCCATTGTTATTCCGCCTCCCAATGTAACAGGAAAGCTGCATTTAGGCCATGCTTGGGATACGACGCTGCAAGATATGATTATTCGACAAAAGCGGATGCAAGGGTTCGATACTTTGTGGCTGCCGGGAATGGATCATGCCGGAATTGCAACACAAGCCAAAGTTGAAGAAAAGTTGGCTGAACAAGGAATTTCTCGTTATGATTTAGGTCGAGAAAAGTTTGTGGATCAAGTATGGGAATGGAAAGAAGAATATGCTGCTCATATTCGAGAACAATGGGCGAAATTAGGTCTTTCATTGGACTACAGTCGCGAACGATTCACTTTGGACGAGGGGCTTTCCCAAGCGGTTCGTAAAGTGTTTGTTACCCTATATGAAAAAGGATTAATCTATCGTGGTGAATATATTATTAACTGGGATCCGAAAGCAAAAACAGCTTTGTCTGACATTGAAGTTATTCACAAAGAAGTTAACGGGAATGAACATTACTTCAAATATATGTTTGCTGATGACAGCGGCGAGTATTTAACTATCATGACTACTCGTCCTGAGACGATGTTTGGTGACGGCGCAATTGCCGTTCATCCTGATGATCCGCGCTACCAAGACATTATCGGTAAAAAAGTAATCGTTCCAGTAACCAACTATGAAATCCCCGTCATTGCAGATGAATACGTTGATATGGAAAAAGGTTCAGGCTGTGTAAAAATTACACCTGCTCATGATCCTAATGATTTTGAAGTAGGCCAACGTCACAACATGCGTCAAGATATCATCATGAATTTAGACGGCACGATGGCTAACCATGTTCGAGTTCCAGCTAAATACCAGGGAATGGATCGTTTTGAAGCCCGCAAAGCTTTTGTTCAAGATGCAAAAGCTGCTGGATTATTAGAAAAAATTGTGCCTATTGTGCACGCTGTGGGCCATTCTGAACGGACGGGCGTAGTAGTTGAACCTCGTTTATCCACACAATGGTTCGTTAAAATGGCACCTTTAGCTGAAACAGCTATCAAAAACCAAGCAACCGAAAATGCAGTGGACTTCTTCCCGCCACGTTTCAATCAAACGTTCTTACGTTGGATGGAAAATGTTCACGACTGGGTTATTTCTCGGCAATTGTGGTGGGGCCATCAAATACCAGCCTGGTATCATAAAGAAACAGGTGAAATGTACGTTGGCTTGGAAGCTCCAAAGGATAGTGAAAATTGGGAACAAGACAGCGATGTTTTAGACACCTGGTTCAGCTCCGCTTTATGGCCGTTTTCAACTATGGGTTGGCCGGATGAAGCGAGCGCCGATTACCAACGTTATTTCCCGACGAATACATTAGTTACAGGTTACGATATCATTTTCTTCTGGGTTAGCCGAATGATTTTCCAAAGCTTGGAATTTACCGGAGAACGACCATTTAACAATGTGTTGATTCATGGGTTAATTCGAGATGAACAAGGTCGTAAGATGAGTAAATCTTTAGGTAACGGAATTGATCCAATGGATGTCATTGACCAATACGGTGCGGATGCGCTGCGCTGGTTCTTATCCAATGGTTCAGCTCCCGGACAAGATGTGCGCTTTAGCTATGAAAAAATGGATGCGTCTTGGAATTTCATCAATAAAATTTGGAATGCTAGTCGTTTTGTTATTATGAACAGCGAAGATATGACAAATGAAGACATCGATTTTAGTGGTGAAAAAACAGTGGCGGATCGCTGGGTTTTAACGCGCTTAAATGAAACGACGGCACGTGTGACAGAATTCTTCGATAAATTCGAATTTGGTGAAGCTGGTCGTCAGCTTTATAACTTCATCTGGGATGATTTTTGTGATTGGTATATTGAAATGAGTAAAGAAGTGCTTTACGGAGAAGATCTCACAGCTAAACAGACAACGCGTAGCATTTTGGTTTATACTTTGGATCAAATATTGCGTCTGCTGCACCCCATTATGCCGTTTGTCACAGAAGAAATATGGGAAAAAATTCCTCATGAAGGTAGTTCTTTAGTAGTGGCCACTTATCCGGTAGTTCGTGAAGAGTTAACGGATGAGGCAGCCGCAGCTGGTATGGAAGTCTTAAAAGAAGTCATTCGTTCTGTACGTAATATCCGAGCTGAGGTGAATACACCTTTGTCTAAACCGATTACGCTTTTGATTAAAACCAATGATGAAAAAGTTCAAGCATTTTTAACGGCGAATAAAAGCTATTTAGAGCGATTCTGTAACCCAGAAGAGTTAACGATTGGCAGTGATCTAATTGCTCCTGAATTAGCAATGTCAGCAATTTTAACGGGCGTTGAAGTTTATTTGCCGCTAGCAGGTTTAATCAACATTGAGGAAGAAATTGCTCGTTTGGAAAAAGAATTGGCTAAGTGGGATCAAGAAGTCAAACGAGTACAAGGCAAACTTTCAAATGAACGTTTTATGGCAAATGCTCCGGAAGCAGTAGTTGCTGCTGAGCGTGCGAAAGAAAAAGATTACCTTGAAAAACAGACGACGGTTAAAGAAAGAATTGCACAATTGCAGACAATTAAATAATCTATAACTGGAAGTAGGAGAAAAAGGCAGTGCCTAAGAGACTCTTTCCCACAAGTTTTTGCAACTAAGTCGATTTGGTGGTCAAGCACCAAAGTATTTTATTTAGTATCAAGAATAACGTTGTTCATTTATTGCCGAAGGAGCTATTTTTTCCGACTATTTATAGACAATTAGCGAGTGAGAACAAACCGAAAACGTTTGGACTCACTCGCTTTTTATTGAGTAAATTTAGTGATACTAATGAACTGTTTTAAAAATAAAAAACAATTCGAAAATAGGTTTTATAATGACCATAAAAAATAAAAAGTTAGATTCAGAATTTCACTTTTTATCGTCAATATATTTTCTACTTTAGAACTGGTTTTTTTATATCATAAAAGCTAAACTAAGGATGTTGCTTTTTTATTAAAGTTTTCCTACTACTTCAAAAAGATATAACATTAGGTAGCTGTAAGTAGCAACGGACCAAAACTTTAATAAAAGGACAATTTTCATAAATTCTTTAAAGGAAATATCTGTAATACCAGCGATCAAACAAACGACATCATCAGGAGCAAAAGGCACCAGCATGGTGACAGTCAACAACTTTTTGATATGATGCTCGTTTTTTTGCAGCATGCGATTGAATTTTTGATATTTGCTGGGAGACAAGATTAATTGCACGAAGCTTTTGCCATAGTGACGAACCAAAAAGAAGCCAATCACCTCTCCAATCAAGAGACCAACGTAACTGTATAAAAGACCTTGAAGATTACCAAACATCAACATGCCGGCCACTGAAGAAATTCCGCCAGGCAAAATAGGGATGATTACTTGTATAATTTGCAGCAGTATAAAAAAACAAACACCATAACTTCCAAATTGACTGATGAAGGTTTGCAATGAATGGACAGAATGAAAAATTCCTAAAGAATAGCCGTAAATAATGAGGCCAATGAAAAAGACGATACCAATAATTGGCACCCAATGAATAATATTAGCGACTAAGCTTTTTTTTCGGTTCATAAACGCCATCCTTTCTTGCGTCGAAAGAAAAATCTAGTACGATTTTTGAAAATAAGAACGAAAGCGGTGCTCAACCAAACACTGACACTAATTGCTAAGCCCCAGTAAACGACCTTGGATCGATAGGTAAAGGTCAACGTGTGCTGGCCAGGAGGTAATTCTAATGCTAAAAAGTTGCCTAAAACTTTTTGCTTTTTAAGTTTGCCTGCTTGTTTTGATACTACCGACCAATTCGAATCATAAGGAATGGACGTAAACAATAAAGAAGGTCCCTTTTTAGGAACAGTGATGTTTCCTGTCAACTGCCCATCATTTTTTGCGACCAGCTCAAGTGGATGCTGACGTAACGAAGCAACAGCTTGATCAAATTTGGCTTGGTCTAGGGTTTGTAATTGCCAAGTGGCTATGTCAGCGACTTGTTTGGTCGTTAACGTGATGGTTACGATAGTACCTTTCGGATAATAGCCTAAATTAAATAGTTGCTTTGTGGCAATGTAAATAGGCGGAGTAATCACTTTCCCATTTATTTTAAACTTTTGGACTTCGGACCAATTTAAGCCAGGGATGAACAAATGGAAGTTGCCACTGGTATTGACTTTTGCAGTTAATTCGATAGTGTCGGCTGTTTTTTGTGTTTTTGCTACAACACTCGCCTCTTTGTAATAAGGCTCCTTGCTTGGTACCAGTTGCTGTAAAACTTGTTCTTGGAAACGCAACGGCTGATTTTTGATCCATTTGTTAGCTGTTAAGTGTTGATCTGTTAAAAAGCCCATACCAATAGCTTCTGGATGTTGAATAACATTGATACCATGAGCTGTTTTAATCGGCATCAAATGATTGATTCTATCATTTGGCAAAAACTCGTAACGGACATTCAACAATAAATTTACAACTTGCGATGAATCAACGTAAGCAATACGGCGATCATTTTTTTGATACAAACCTAAGTCACTTAGTATATCTTGTGTGTTGGTAGTTAAGGTTGATGTATAACTTGAAACGCCGGCATAGCCATATAAAAAGGGATTGTTATAGCCGTTGTTTTTTTCACGATAACCGGCTTGGGTAGAATCCATCACTTGCTTGTTCCGATACAAAGTTGGATCTTGTGCTAATTGAGTCTCAATTAGGGCACTTTGTTGCTGATAGTTTTTTTGATAAGCTGCTTGACTACCGAAAGGAATATCTTTTAGTGAAATCCAGTAGTTTACCCCAAGCTCAGCACTGACGAAACAAAATAGCAGCACTAAAGCAGTTTTTTTGAAGGAAGGTATTGTAACCAAACAAATTATTCCGTAAAAAAGCCAGACGAAAACGATACTGACAATTAAGTAGTTAAAAGATAGCAAGAGATTTTTTTGTGGACCATAATATAAAGAACTATAACCAATCAGCAACAGTAAACTCACGACAACTGGCACTGACCAACTGATGTGAGTACCTTGTTGCATTTGCTGAAACGCTTCACAAGCAAAAATAATCAGCAAAAAACTAAACATAAAGGCGTTACGATAAGGAAATCCAGCCGGACTTTGAAACATATGCCAAATTGTCGCAAAGCCTTTTAACCAAAAGCTGGCAAATACCAGCGCTAAAATAGCAGCAGCGCTTAGCTTTCTGCGCCGAGAAATAGGGTTCATTTGAAAATAAGCAACGCATAACATCAGCACTAATAAGCCAGTAAAAATAGTTGGTAAATGCTCCAAACGTAGTTCATAATTGATCGAACCAATACCGAATTGTGAAAAGAAAGAAGTGCCAAATTGAGGAGTTAAGAAAAAACTGGACAAGTCAATGTTTGTCTTTTTCGTTTGCAGCATTCCCTCGGCAGCTGGCAGTAGGACAAAACTAGCGGATAGACCGGTCAAGCAAGATACAACCAAAAAAAGCCGAACGTTTTGCAGCAGTTCTTTAAGCGGATAAGCTCGTAACGCTTGCTTACTAATGAGCCAATAACCACTATAAATAACAACGAATAAACAAATCATATAGCCTAGATAATAATTAGTTACAATGGCGCCAAATAGTGCGCAGGCATAAAGCCCCCATTTCTTTTGTGTCCAAAGTCGTTGAACTCCTAAAACGACTAACGGAAATAATAAAAGTGCATCTAGCCACATGAAATTTTGGCTATAGACAGTTACAAAACCACAGAAACTATAAGCGGTGGAAAAAAGTAATGTACTCCAGTGGGCTGTCCCATAGGTTTTCTTTAAATAATAAAACATCGTTGTCCCTGACAAAGAAATTTTCAATGTGATAATCCATAAAATAGCAATAGGCACTTGAGCGTAGGAACAAAAAAAGATGAGAAGGTTAAATGGACTTAGTAAATAGTAAGCTGCCAGTGCGACGATGGGCGCACCAATTTCATTTGAAAATGAATAAACAGCCAAGTGACCTTCTTCAATCGATCGCTTCATAAAATTTAAAAAAGGCATATATTGAGTTCCCAAATCACTGACTAGCAAATTATTGTCGCCAAAAGGTGCTAAATGCAGACTTGTCCACAAAGTACAGAGAAGTATCAAAGGGAGCAAAAAGCTGCCGATAGTTAAATAACCAGGTTTTGTTTTCATTGAAAAACAATTCCCCTTTCTATCAGTTTTCAGGCATAATCTTTTAATGTTTTGTTAAAACAACATGCTTTACAAGTGTACCATATTTTTTATGAGGAAGCTTTTGTTAAGGAATAATTTGTGAAAGAAAATCGCCACTCTAAATTTTTCAATCTTACTTAGTGAAAACACAAGAAGCTTTCGTTATAATAGAAAAAGGTAGATGAGGAGTTGGAGAAAATGTCGTTAACAATAGAAACAGCTATTGATTGGATTCATAGTCGTTTGTCTTATGGATCAAGGCCAGGTTTGGCACGTGTAAAAGCCTTGTTGGCCAAATTAGATCATCCTGAAAACAATGTACCCACGATTCACATTGCCGGAACTAATGGTAAGGGGTCGACAGTAACGTATTTAAGATGTATGTTAGAAGAATTAGGCTTAACTGTCGGGACATTTACTTCGCCGTATATAGAAAGCTTTAATGAACGGATTGCTATCAATGGACAGCCGCTATCAAATGAACAACTGATCGCCGCCGTGGAAAAATTTCAACCCCTTGTTGAAGACTTGGATCAACAGTCGGAAGTTGCTGGCATTACTGAATTTGAAACGATAACGGTTATGGCTTTAGATTATTTCAATCAGCAAAAAGTAGACATTGCTATCATTGAAGTTGGATTAGGCGGTTTGCTGGATAGTACAAATGTTGTGGTTCCCATGTTAACAGCTATCACTACGATTGGCAAAGACCACACGGAAATTTTAGGAGAATCATTGGCGGAAATCGCTTATCAAAAAGCCGGTATTATTAAAGCTGGAATCCCCGTAGTGACCGGCAAGATTAGTTTAGAAGCTATGATGGTTATTGAAGAGGTTGCTGCAGAAAAAAATAGTTTGATTTACCGCTATGACCATGAGTATCAAGTGAAATATCGTCACCCTGATCCGCAGTGGGGAGAAGTTTTTGATTTTTATGCGGAACTCGGTAAGCTTTCTAAAGTAAAAGTACCGCTATTGGGACGGCACCAAACAGAAAATGCTGCTGTAGCGATTCAATTATTTTATTTGTATTGTTTGCTTAAACAGTTAAATTTTCAAAAGAGAGATATTTATAATGGCTTATTACACGCTAAATGGCCTGCTCGGATGGAGCGTTTAAGCGAAGAACCTCTTATTGTGTTAGACGGTGCCCATAACGAGCATGCAATGCGGCGACTGGCTGAGAATTTAAAAAAAGAATTTCCTTCTAGACAAATTCACATTTTATTTTCTTCATTAGCCAGCAAAAATTATAAAGAAATGATTGGTGATTTAAGGAGTGTACCGACTATTCATCTATATTTAACAAGTTTTGATTATCCCGGAGCTATTGACTTATCTCAATTAGAAGAATTTGCAGATGCAACTACTGAGATTGTTTCCCTTTGGCAATTTGGTTTAGGGGAAATTTTAGAAAAAATGTCTTCTGACGATATGCTCTTGGTAACTGGTTCACTTTATTTCGTTTCTCAAGTTAGAGAACTACTTTTAACCTTAGGAGGCAGTGATGACTAAAATTGATGGCGTAATTTTTGATATGGATGGTTTGTTGTTTGATACAGAATTAATTTATTACCGTTCTACCCAAAAGATTGCTGATGCGATGGGATTTCCATATAGTAAAGCCACGTATTTACAGTTTTTAGGTGTGTCGGATGCAGAAGTATTTGAAAACTATCAGCAGATGTTTCAATCATTTGGTGAAACAGCAGTAGCTGAATTTTTGCGCCAAATTAGCGCAGACACTCATAGAGAGTTTGCTAGTGGCAATGTACCGCTAAAAGAGGGAGTTTTGGATGTGTTGGAGGAACTGGATCAAGCAGGCGTTCCCCGTGTTGTAGCTTCTAGCAATTTACGTCCAACGATCGAACTACTCTTGGATGGTGCTGGCATCAAAGGTCGTTTTTCAGGAATTATATCCGCAGAAGACGTGCAACGAGCCAAACCTGATCCGGAAATTTTTAATAAAGCTCGTCACTTTTTAGGGACAGCAGCAGAACGCACATTAATCTTTGAAGATTCATTTCACGGAGTAACGGCTGCTTATAAAGCGGGGATTCCGGTGATCATGGTACCTGACTTAATCGAACCGACACCGGAGATTCAGCAAAAGACTGTGACTATTTTAAACAGTCTAAAAGAAGCTCCTGCTTATTTAAAACAATAAAAATTGAGCTCTTTTGCGTAGTTATCTATGAATAACTGTGCAAAGGAGTTTTTTTATGGGAAAACACAATTCATTTATCCGCGAGATGCCTTCTGATTGTTTGCCACGGGAGCGTTTTGAAGATGTTGGTGAGAAATTTTTATCGAACCAAGAACTGTTAGCAATTTTGCTTAGAACCGGTGGTAAAGAACAGAATGTGATGGCTTTAGCGCTACACGTACTCAACAATTTTGAGCAGCTACAATTTTTAAAAAATGCTACGTTGACTGAACTTACCAAAATAAAAGGCATTGGGAAAATTAAAGCTATTGAGTTAAAAGCGGCTATCGAGTTCGGTTGTCGTGTTTATCAAAGTACGCAAGTGAAATATGGCAAGATTTCTTCCAGTCACCAGCTGGCGCAGCGGTTGATCCAAGAAATGAAGGGCTTACAACAGGAACACTTGATCTGTATTTATTTAAATACTAAAAATGAAGTAATACGTCAGGAAACAGTCTTTAAAGGATCCTTAAATCAAAGTATCGCTCATCCCCGTGAGGTTTTTTGCGGTGCGGTGAAGTACGCCGCTGCTCGAATTTTACTGGCTCATAATCATCCGTCAGGCAATCCAGTTCCTTCTCAGCAAGACATTCAATTTACAAAAAGAATGGAGGAATGTGGTGAGATGATGGGGATTCAAGTCTTAGATCATATTATTATAGGAGATGATAGCTATATTAGCTTAAAAGAAGAGAATTTTTTTAGAAGTTAGAGAGGACATTTCTTGCAAAAATAATAGCTCCCGTGTAAAATGAAGAAGTAATCTTGTTTGGAACCATATAGATTTTTTCAGTTAAATAGCTAAAATATTCTATCCTGAACGAGCAACGTTACAATTATTTAGTGCAAAAAGCACGAGGAGGAACAAGAATGGAACAAGGAACAGTAAAATGGTTTAACGCAGAAAAAGGTTTCGGATTTATCTCTCGCGAAGACGGCAGTGATGTATTCGTGCACTTTTCAGCAATCCAAGGCGAAGGCTTCAAAACTTTAGAAGAAGGTCAATCTGTAACTTTCGATGTTGAAGATTCAGATCGTGGACCTCAAGCAGTAAACGTGGAAAAAAACTAATTACTGACTATGTCCAAAACACCTAGTAAATTGCTAGGTGTTTTTTTAGTATGTATAAAGATGAGTGTAGAACAAAAAAAGCTACTTTGGTTGTAGAAAAAGCGGTACTATAGGAAAAAATTTTAGTTAAGCAGATAACCGAAAGGGATTTTGTCGAATCAGTTAGTGACTAGCTTCTTAGGCAAAAACTTTTTTTAATGAGGTAGTAGTATTTGACAGTAAATAAAAATGATCAAAGAAAATCCGACGGCCAAACTTGTTATATTCTAGCTGCAAGAGAGGACACTTGATTGCTACATAATATTGAAGCATCGTGTAGGTCTAATTGAACCGTTTGTTCAAGCTCAGAACGTTTAAAGGTGGATTAATTGTTTATAAATGCAAAGAGTTTGAGGCTACTTTACTTTTCAAAGGCAAGTCAAACGAAATTCTTGGTGATATCAATTTTAAGAGCAATCAAAAAGCTATTGAGTAATTGTTGCCAAAGGAATTAAAGCAGTACGAAAAGATTAAAGTAAAGGCTAAGTAATGGTTAAAGCGGTACAAAAAGATAAACGTATTTTGACTTATGGTGGATGAGCCTTAATTGAAGCTACTGTATCTTAATACAAATAAGTGGAAATAGTTATAAAAAATGATGACGTAAAATATTTGTTTAACCATTAGCTTAGAACAGTTATTTTTCAACCTATAAGTATAATCGGATAGCTATTGAATAAAACACCCTCTACTAATACCGTTTAACCATGTATTTAGTAGGGGGTGTTTTTATATAAAATATTTGTTTGGCTGTAAGCAGTAAAAGTTTCTTTAAGCAACAGCGTTATCTGATACAGAACGAAATTACATCTCCGCTGTCATGATCATTGGTAAAATCATAGGATGACGTTCGGTCTTTTCAAATAAGAAAGGCTGCAAGGCTGTTGTCATAGATTCTCCTAATGTAGCTTCAGTGCAGCTGCTGTCTCTCATAGCTTCTCGCAATGCATTGAAGAGCAACCGTTGGCCTTCATGGATCATTTCACCGGATTCTCGCATATAAACAAAACCGCGTGAGAGTATATCTGGTCCGGCTAAAATTTCTTTTTTCTTAATATCAACAGTTGCCACAGCAAGCACTAGCCCTTCTTCTGAAAGAATCCGACGATCCCGCAATACCACATTACCGATATCACCAATGCCGCTGCCATCTACGTAGACATCATTGGCATTAAAATGTCCGGCTGGACGTGCTGTTTCGGCAGTTAAGGCCAACACATCACCATTTTCCATAATAAAACAGTTTTCTTCTGGCACGCCTACATCTTGAGCAAGTGAAGCGTGAATTTTCAACATTCTAAATTCGCCATGAACGGGAACAAAAAATTTTGGTTTTATTAAGCGCAGCATAAGTTTTTGTTCTTCTTGACCGCCGTGACCGGAAGTGTGGATATTATTGATTTTTCCGTGGATTACTTCTGCGCCAGCTTCGGATAATAAGTTAATTAAACGATTAACGCTAGTGGTGTTGCCGGGAATAGGCGAGCTGGAAAAAATCACAGTATCAGCTGGTTGAATATTGATTTGTCGGTGAGTTCCATTAGCGATTCGGCTTAAAGCGGCCATAGGTTCTCCTTGAGAACCGGTACAAAGTATCATAGTTTCGTTAGCTGGTAGCTGATTTAGCTCAGAAGCGTCTACAAAGGTTCCTTTTGGCACCTTAATATAACCCAAACGTTCTCCGTTAACGATGGCATTTTCCATACTGCGGCCAAAAACTGCAATTTTACGACCTGTTTGGACGGCTGCATCCGCTGCTTGTTGTAGCCGGAAAATATTGGAAGCAAAGCTAGCAAAAATAATTCGGCCTTCAATCTTTTCAAAGATTTTTAATATGGAAGAGCCGATTGTTTTTTCTGATTTGGTAAAGGTTGGAATTTCTGCGTTTGTACTATCAGATAGTAAGCACAAAACGCCTTCTTCACCTAATTTTGCCATCCGGTGTAGATTGGCTGGCTCACCGACCGGTGTAAAGTCAAATTTAAAATCTCCGGTAGCTACAATATTGCCGGACGGCGTTTTTACAACTACTCCTAAAGCATCGGGAATACTGTGGGTCGTTCGGAAAAAGCTGACTGAAGTTTTTCTAAAGCGAATCACTGAATCTTCGTTGATTTCATGCAGTTCTGCGTCTCGCAGCAAACCATGTTCTTCTAATTTATTGGTGATCAACGCTAAAGCTAACGGGCCTGCATAAATAGGAATGTTAGCTTGTCTTAGTAGATAAGGAACCCCGCCAATGTGGTCTTCATGTCCATGAGTAATAACCAAGGCTTTTACCTTGTGAAGATTTTGGACGATGTAGCTATAATCAGGAATAACATAGTCAATTCCTAGTAAATCATCTTCTGGAAATTTAATCCCTGCATCAATTAAGATGATTTCGTCTTGGAATTGCACCCCATAAGTGTTTTTACCGATTTCGCCTAAACCACCAATAGCAAAGACACCAGTTTCGTTATTTTTTATATTTACTTTCATGTTAAAACTCCGTTAACGAGAAGTCCGCATGCTCTTTTTCGTAAGCTAGGTGGTTCTCGTCTAGAGGTTGAACAAATTCTATGTTATATGGGGTGTTTTTTTCCACCATTTGTCGAACAATTACTTCATTATCTGCTTCCATGTAAAGCGATTTTGTATGTTCTCTTTTAGGGTTTCTAATTTTTGTTTCTTGGTAATAAACTTTGTATATCATAATCATTCTCCTTTATCTGCTATTAGCAGTTTTATTATTAAAATCATATAAGTTAAGCCTGGAATTAAACACAACAAAACGAGGTGGTTGGCCACCTTAAAACAATCCTCACTAAAACCTTCCGTTTGTAGTGAAATGAAGCCTCGACTTTGCTTCATTTTTTCGTTTATAGATAAAGCGCTGCTAAGTTCAACCGTCCCGAGAAGTTGTGGGTCACAACAATTAAAAATATTTTATCACAGAATCATGCGGAAGTATAGAAACAGTCACCGGACTTAATAAAAAAGTCGTTTTTCCTTTTTAAACTTCAGCGTCTGGTTTTATTTCAATGTCTTTTTTGGGACGCCAATACCAACTAAGTCCGATGACATGGGCGATATATACAGCTACTAAAGTCACAGTCATAAGTGTGTTACGGACCAACAAACAAGGAATCGCGAAAAGCAAGAACATAGAAAAAAATACTTTGAGCTTACCTTGACGAGTAATCTTTTTTTCGATAAAAGCAGTTTGAATGTATTTTTGGTAATAAGAAGAAGCGAGAAATTTATGATAAAGTTTGTCAGAACTACGCATCCAAAAAAAAGCAGTTAGTAAATAAAATCCAGTCGTTGGCAACAAAGGTAGAAAAATACCTAACGTACCTAAAACGAAAGTACAACAACCAAGAAAAATTAAGAGTAGTCTTTTCATTAAAAAATTCCTTTCAGTTTTTCCAATTATGACATAAAAGATAGTCGGTAGTAAAGCATGTAGGCGCATGATGCTTTGTATCGAGGATCGCAGCAAAGCGAGAACCGTAGATACACATATCAAGGTAGGCGCATGATGCTTTGTATCGAGGATCGAAAGTAGAGTTGGGAAGCAACGCTCCCACCCTTCGCCTTGTACATACAGCTTAACATCTATTCTGACATTGTGCATCAATCCTAGTGATTATAGTCAAACTTTTTACAGATAAGCTGTGGTGTTTTCTATTAAGGGTTACACTAATGTAGCTAGAGGGAAAGCTAGTTCCTTGAACGGTTCAGCTGGTGGGTTCCGCTTTTTTCCATAGGGAAGCAACCCAGATTCAAACTTTTTTGATCAAGAGCTGGCGTTTGAGCTACCTTTACTTTGTCAGGTTTTCCTTCAACTATTTTTGTGGCTAGATATTTTTACTTTATCAGCTAAATTTCCTAACGGACAGCTTGTATTAGACTTGCCTTTTTGATAAAGTGGGAGTACTGAGATTTTTTATGAAACAAGGAAAAGGAGCTGATAGGTTGAAATTAATGTGGCGTTACACAATGAGATATAAAAAGCTGTTATTAGCCGATTTCATTTGTGTATTTGGGTTTATTTTGATTGAATTAGGCTTACCGACGCTGTTAGCTAGAATGATTGATCAAGGGATTATTCCAAAAGATTTTAATTTTGTGAAGCAGCAAGGTTTGTTGATGGTGATCATCACTGTTATTGGTGTGGCGATGAATATTATGTTAGGCTTTTTTGGAGCGAAAATAACAACGAATATTGTGCGAGATATTCGTGATGATTTATTTGAAAAAATACAAACGTTTTCCCATAACGAGTATGAGACGATTGGCGTATCTTCTTTAATTACACGGACGACAAATGATGCTTATCAAATTATGTTGTTCATGGGAAATATCTTACGTCTAGGTTTTATGACGCCTATGATGTTTATCGTGAGTTTGATTATGGTTATTCGGACCAGTCCGCTTTTAGGATGGTATGTATTAGGAGCGTTACCGTTTCTTTTAATAGCAGTCGTTGCTATTGCGAAAATTTCTGAACCACTTTCTAATAAGCAGCAAAAAAACTTAGATGGAATTAATAGTATTTTACGGGAGAACTTGTCCGGTTTACGTGTCATTCGTGCCTTTGTCAATGAAAAATTTGAAGAACAACGTTTCAGTAAAGTTAATGAGGAATATACACATAGCTCAAAAAACTTATTCCGCTTAATGGCTGCTGCTCAACCAGGCTTTTTCTTTTTATTTAATATTGTTATGGTTTTAATCATTTGGAATGGTGCCTTGCAAATTAATTCCGGTGCTTTGAAGGTAGGGGATTTGATTGCCTTTATCGAATATATTTTTCATGCATTGTTCTCCTTTATGCTTTTTGCTAGTGTTTTTATGATGTATCCGCGAGCAGCTGTTTCAGCTCGTCGCATCCAAGAAGCATTTGATTTGGAACCGGCGATTCATGAAGAAGCAACAGGTATTACAGCAGCAAAGACGAAGGGATACTTAGAGTTTAAAAATGTGACCTTCGCCTATCCCGGACATGCCGAAAGCCCAGTGATTCGCAATGTCAGCTTTAAAGCAGCACCGGGGGAAACAGTGGCTTTTATTGGTAGTACAGGTAGTGGGAAATCGACATTAATTCAGTTAATTCCACGTTTTTATGATGTTTCTGAAGGGCAAGTCTTAGTGGACGGCGTAGATGTTCGCGATTATAAATTAAGTGCTTTGCGTCAAAAGATTGGTTATATTCCACAAAAGGCTTTATTGTTTACGGGAACGATTGCTGAAAATCTTCGCTATGGAAAACAAGATGCCACCATGGAAGAGATGGAACGGGCTCTTGAAATTGCGCAAGCCGCAGAATTTGTTTCTCAAAAGCCTAAAGGCTATGACGAACCGCTTTCTGAAGGAGGAACTAATTTTTCCGGAGGCCAAAAACAACGCTTGGCGATTGCCCGGGCGGTGATTCGGGAGCCGGAAATTTATATTTTTGATGATAGTTTTTCTGCTTTAGATTACCAAACGGATGCTAAACTTCGTGCACGTTTAAAAAAAGAAACCCAAGAATCAACTGTTCTAATCGTCGCTCAACGTGTTGGGACGATTATGCAGGCAGATAAGATTATTGTGTTGAATGAAGGCGATGTGGTCGGAATCGGGACACACCGCGAATTACTTGAGAGCTGCCCAATCTATTATGATATTGCAGCCTCTCAATTGTCAGAGGAGGAATTAGCATGAAACACGCAGTTTCTTCTATTACACGCTTAGCTCGTTATATTAAGCCTTATCGTCTGACTTTTTTCTTGGTCATTTTATTTACGGTTTTAACGGTGGCTTTTAATGCGGCACTACCTTACGTGAGCGGTTTGCCGACTACGGAAATCAGTAGGAATATTGCAGCTGGGGAAACGTTGAATTTCGCATATATTATCAAATGTTTAATTTGGATTTTAGTGGTAGGTCTTGGCTATTGTTTGGCTCAGTTTTTGTCAGGTTTTTTAATGACCAATGTCGTTCAACAATCTATGAGAGATTTACGCCGAGACATTGATGAAAAAATCAATCGATTGCCCGTTTCTTATTTTGATAAGAATCAACAAGGGAACATTTTATCACGGGTAACTAATGACGTTGATGCAGTCAGCAATGCGTTACAGCAAAGTTTTATTAATATTGTGTCAGCTGTTTTAGGGATTATTATGGCTATTTCAATGATGTTTTACATTAATCCTATGATGGCAGTCATTTCGGTAATTATGATTCCGTTATCGATTTTTATTTCACGGACGATCGTGAAAATTTCGCAAAAATACTTTCAAGGTATGCAAAATGCTTTAGGTGAGTTAAACGGCTATGTCCAAGAAAATATGACTGGTTTTAGTGTATTAAAACTATACGGACGTGAGAAGGAAACGTTAACTGGCTTTAAAAAAGTCAACCATAATTTAAATGCATTTGGCTTTAAGGCTTCTTTTATTTCTGGGTTGATGCTGCCGCTTGTGCAGATGACAGCATATGGCACCTATATTGGTATGGCTGTTTTGGGAAGTTACTACGTGATTACAGGTGCTATCGTAGTAGGACAATTACAAGCATTTATTCAGTACATTTGGCAAGTCAGTCAACCGATGGGCAATATCACACAGTTGTCAGCTGCTTTGCAAAGTGCTTCTGCTGCGACTACTCGAGTGTTTGAAATTCTAGATGAGCCGGAAGAACCTTTGAATGAGCATGACTTACCGTTGCCGGAACAAATTCATGGAACGGTGGAATTTGAAAACGTAAGCTTTAGTTATGATCCGGCAAAACCCTTGATTCGCAATTTAAATTTCAAAGTTGAAGCTGGTCAAATGGTGGCGATCGTCGGGCCAACTGGAGCAGGGAAAACGACGCTTATCAACTTACTGATGCGTTTTTATGATGTAACTGACGGTGCCATTAAAATTGATGGTACTGATACGAAAAAAATGAAACGGAGTGACGTTCGGTCCGTCTTCGGTATGGTTTTACAGGATGCTTGGCTTTATCAAGGAACCATTGCTGACAACATTCGTTTTGGGAAGTTAGATGCAACGGATTATGAAGTAGTGGATGCTGCCAAAACTGCGAATGTGGATCACTTTATCCGCACCATGCCCGATGGCTATGAAATGGAAATTAATGCAGAAGGCGATAACGTTTCTTTAGGCCAAAAGCAGCTGTTAACGATTGCGCGAGCGATCATTTCCGATCCCCGTATCTTAATCTTGGATGAAGCTACCAGTTCAGTGGATACACGTTTAGAAGCGCTAATTCAAAAAGCAATGGACCGAGTGATGGAAGGACGTACCAGTTTTGTCATCGCTCACCGACTTTCAACCATCCGTGAGGCAGACCTTATTTTGGTGATGAACCAAGGAGAGATTATTGAAAAAGGAACGCATAATGAACTGCTAGCACAAGGCGGTTTTTATGAAAAACTATACAATAGTCAATTTGCAGAAGACGGAGATTATGAATAAGTAACTTTTAAAGTACAAACAAACGAAAAAGCAAGTACTAGTAAAACGCTGTATAGTGCGCCCGCAAAGTTAGAATTTTTTATCTAACTTTGCGGGCGCATTTAAATCGGCAAAATATGATTATTCTTTCAAAAAAAGTAGCAAAACCTTATCAAAAAGGTGTTGGCTAGCTAGCTAAGGCTAGTGCGATGCTTTGATAGTTATATTTTTGTTCCTCATCTAAAAATAGTGACAGACACTTCTGGGCTTATATATTATGAACGTGATCAGATCAGAAATATTCAAAATAAACTCTATTATAACAAGCAATTGAGGAATGGATTTACTATTATAATCACCAGCGAGTCTAAATAAAACTAAGGTGCAGTCCCATTTAATATGGTGAACGGTTCAGCGCACAAAATTTCCAAACAGATTTCACCAGTCGGTATTCGGTCCAGCTTTTGAGTCTCACTACTACACTAGGCGCTTGCTTTTTTGTGTTTGAGAGCAGGAATATTTTCTCCAGAAAAAGTCTAGTCAACAGACGTTCAGCAGTAACAGCGTATAAATTGGAATCTGAAAATTTTGGTGTTAGGATACAATTATAAAAGGAGGGAATGCACATGTACTTGACTATTAGTAATGATGCCAAAGCTAAATTGACGCCTTATTTGCAAGATCAGGCTGTACTTATTTTGGACTTGGACGATGGTGTAGGTGCGTATTCAAAAATGGGTGTCTGTTCACTAGATACGAGTTTTCGAATGTTGATCTTAACGGCAGAACAAGGTAAGACAGACTATGAACAGAAAGTAGATTCTGATCTTGGAGCAGTGTATATCAAGGAGTATTCAAAGCGCTATTTGGATGAAGAAATGACGTTATCTGTTGATCCACGTCTACAAGTTTTACGTTTAAGTGCTCCCAGCGGTGTATTAGACGGTAATGTACCAATTGTGGACTTGCGAGCTTAAAATGGTGATGGTTGTTAGAAATCAATTAGTCTGGACAGCTATAGTTTATGAGTAAAAAAGCTGATGATTTTGTTTGAAAGGGCAGTCAATTCTCAGTAACTGTGGTACCATAAAAGAAAAGATCGGAAAGCAGGCAAATAAATGAAGTATAAAAATATTTTATTTGATTTGGATGGTACCCTAGTTGATTCTAGTCAAGGAATCGTGGAGTCAATTGTTTATGCCACTGAGAAAATGAAATGGCCAACGCCTGGTGATGCGACGCTGCGTGCTTTTATCGGGCCGCCTTTACTGGAATCTTTTATAAAACTAGGCAAAAGTCAAGCCGAAGCTGAACAAGCGGTGAAGTATTATCGGGAATACTATCAGGAAAAAGGTATGTATGAAAATACCGTATATCCGCAAATACCCGCTACTTTAAAGGCGTTAGTACAAGCTGGTGTTTCTTTATATGTAGCAACATCAAAACCTGAATATTTTGCTAAACAAATCATTCAGCATATTGATATGGCATCTTATTTCACCGGTGTTTACGGAGCGAGTATGGATAACCGTCGCTCACAAAAAGGTGATGTTATTCATTATGGATTAACTAAAGCAGCCATTCAAGCTGAAACGTCAGTTACCATGATGGTTGGTGATCGGAGTCATGATATTGTAGGAGCCAAAGCCAATGATCTTAGTAGTGTTGGTGTTTTATATGGTTTTGGTGATCGGCAGGAGCTGGCAAAGGCTGGTGCTGCCCATATTATCGCGCAACCAAGTGAATTGCTGACGTTGTTTTAAGCAATGCGAAATAACGGGATACGCTAAATTAAAAAAATTTTTCCTATTAACTCTAAAAATACGCACAAAGTGACATAGATTTTGTCATTTTGTGCGTATAGTATTTATAGAGCCAATTAAATTAAGCGCTGTCCGTAGCTAGTTAAGCGATAACTTATTTAAATATTTTTTTGTAAAGCAGCATCTAAGGCTTCCTTCAACTGTTTCATTTGTTGCTCGTTGAATAGTGCTTCGCCTTGTTGCCGAATTACTTGAGCGGATTTTTCAGTAATCTCAGTTGGCTTTTGATTGATCGCATCAATTAATGTCTTTAATTGTTTGTCGGTGTAGTCACTGGTTGGAGCTTCGTCATTAAAAGTACCGCCAAAAGAAGAACTGCCATTTGTTTTAAATAAATCATTTAAAATCGTTTTAAATTCATCAGAGGTTAGAATCTCTTTTTTGGCTGGTAGTTTGATAGCTACTTTTTGTTTTTTTGGCGTTGAATCGAAGGCTAAAATAACTTTTAGTTTTTCCTTTTGGCTTTTTGAATCGGATGTTGTAATTGTAACTTCAGTATTTGTTTGTTTACTTTTTTCATTAACCGATACTTTTGCTTTTACATCGTTATTTTTTTCTTGTAAGGTGTCGATCATTTGTTTTATGTCTTGAGCGATATTCGCTTTTTTATATTCATGTTGGTAGTTTTTATCTTCTTTTAATGTTTTGTTGGTTGTTTCTAGAATTTTGATAATTTCAGCTTTGGTAAATGTATGAGTGATGAGCTCTCCATCTTTTTTAAAGCTGTTTGTGTCAAAGCTTTCGATGGTTTTTTTGATTTCTGCAGCTAGTTTTTCTTTTGGAACATCAGCTGTTTTAGGAGAAATATTCTTTAGTGCGTTATCGTTATCCGCTGATTTAGCCGCTTCTTTAGTTGCTTGATCCATAGCATCTGACAGATCCAAGTATTTTCCTTTTAGCTTGGCTATCGTCGTTTTATCCACAGGAAAGGCTGAGTTGGTAAAGCTATTCACTACGTTGACCAGGTTTTCAGCAAAGCCAGTAGCAAGATACATCTTTTTTTCATTTCCAACTACTTCCACAGGAATCGTTTGACCTAAAAAAGATAGGGTTACGTTGGTTTTGTTGGTTTTTTGTTTTTTATCTATTGAAGTATTTCCTTTGATAGAAATATCTTTTAGTTGATTGCCAATCATGTTTACATAGGCGCTGCCTTCATCACCAGTATAAGAGAAGTCCTTGATTTTAGCAGAGAACGCTTCCGTGTTGTAACCAGCTTGCTCACGATCCAGATATAATGTGTCAACAAAAGCTTTTTTGGGATTGGAAGAGCAGGCGGTTAAAAAGAAGATAGCACCTATTGTCGCTAATCCCAATAATTTTTTTCTATTTTTTTTCATTTTATTAACCCCTTTCATGATTAACAGTTTACCTTTTTTTAGTAGAATTGTGAATGAGAAAGCTAAATTTATTTAATAAAATTGGACATTTAAATAAATATTAAAAATAAAAAGAATTTTATTCATATATTCATTACATTTTATATTTCGAAGGATGTCAGACGTTTAGAGTTTTTAAGGGTTTCTTTAAAAACATTTAATTTTTCAAAGCTTTCATGTATAATAGTTAAAGTTATAAATGATAGAAAAGCAAGGAGGATTTGTTTTGGCAGACGAAAACCAAAATAAACATGATCAGACCTCTTCTTTTAAAGAAAAAATCTTACGTTCTTTGCAGGAAGGAAAGCCAGTGGATCAATCTGTTTCCTCTGAGAAAAACAATTCGAATGCAGCTTGGCAAGCGCCTAGAAATTCTGAAAAACAAACGAATTTTGACGATGTAGCGAATGATAAATCTACAGAAGAAACCAAAGCCTTATCTAATGAGGATGAAACAGATACATCGACTGTTGGCTCAAGGCGAAGTGCCAGTCACAACCGGCACGAGAAACAGCAAGCAGCTCCTGAAGCTATACCAGTCAGTCCTAAAGAGTCTAAAAAAAGTTCTCGCAAAAAAGAAGACCGTTTAGTCGGACGGATTGTAGTCATCGTTGTTTCCGTTTTGATAATTATGATGGCAATTTTCGGATTCACACTTTATAGATATATTAACGCGGGATTGCAGCCACTAGATAAAAATGATAAAAAACTTGTGCAGGTGTATATTCCAGAAGGCTCTTCCAACAAGCAGATTGCTTCTACCTTAGAAGAGAAAAAAGTCATTAGAAGTGGTATTGTTTTTAACTATTATGTGAAATTTAAAAACTTAACTGACTTCCAAGCCGGCTATTATCAAATGTCACCGAATATGACGCTTGATGAAATCGGGACTTTATTGCGTGAAGGTGGTACGGCTGAGCCTACAAAGATTGCTGATGGCAAAGTTACGATACCAGAAGGCTATGACATTGAAAAAATTGGTACGGCTGTTGAAAAGAATACCGGCTTCAAAAAGGCCGATTTTATTCAATTGATGAAAGATGAAGCGTTCTTTAATCAGATGAAGGCGAAATATCCAGAGCTATTAGACAGTGCAGCAACGGCTACGGGTGTGCGTTATCGTCTGGAAGGCTATTTATTCCCGGCAACTTATGACTATTATAAAAATGTCACCTTAACTGACTTTGTAGAACAGATGATTGCCAAGATGAACAGCGTAATGAAACAATATATTCCGACGATTCATGCCAAAAATATGACCAATCAGCAAGTGCTAACGTTGGCATCCCTAGTGGAAAAAGAAGGTAATAAAGATACCGATCGTAAAAAAATAGCTCAAGTTTTCTATAATCGTTTAGCAGCTAATATGCCTCTTCAATCAGATATTTCTATTTTGTACGCTCTAGGGGAGCATAAAGAAGTTGTCTCCTATAAAGATTTAGAAGTGGATTCTTCCTATAACTTGTACAAAAATACAGGGTATGGCCCGGGGCCTATGGATAGTCCTAGTGAAGAATCAATTAAAGCTGTCTTAAATCCGACACCAAATGACTACCTTTACTTTGTGGCAGATGTTTCCACTGGCGATGTATACTTTGCTCAAACTTATGAAGAACATCAAAAATTGGTTAGCCAATATGTCAATAACAGCGCAGAATAGCTAAATACCAAAGGAATGCGAGCCGACTTTGAAATAAGAAAGCTCGTTTCACTTTCTAAAAAGTAGTTACTTAAAAAAACAATAAAAAAAAATAGTCTAAAAAAAGAGCTAATTTTATTTACAATTAGCATAAAGCGTGGTACTCTTTTCTGGATTGAAAGCGGAATTTTTCAATGAGAAGAGTGAAACAACTGTAGTAAGTTAAAAAGGAGAAATTAGTTATGGTAGAAAAAGTATTTCCGATGACTCAAGAAGGAAAAGAAAAATTAGAACAAGAATTAGAAGAATTAAAAACCGTCAAACGTAAAGAGATTGTAGAACGCATTAAGGTGGCTAGAAGTTTCGGGGACTTATCCGAGAATTCCGAGTATGAATCTGCAAAAGACGAACAAGCATTTGTCGAAGGCCGAATTACTACTTTGGAAAATATGATTCGTTTTGCTGAAATTATCGACAATGACGGCGTTGATAAAGATGAAGTATCTATTGGAAAAACCGTTACTTTTCTAGAATTGCCAGATGGTGATGAAGAAGAATATACGATCGTCGGTAGTGCTGAAGCGGATCCGTTTTCCGGCAAGATTTCTAATGATTCGCCGATTGCTCAAGCTTTGATCGGCAGACATTTAGGCGATGAAGTGGTTATTGCTACACCTGGCGGCGATATGACCGTTAAAATTATCAAAGTTAGCTAGTGTGTTCAAGACCAGCATATTCAGGGCAGGGCAGCAGTTGTGAGAACAGCGTGTCTTGTCCTGTTTGCTGCATTTAAGGGAATTTAGGGCTAAAGTCCTATGGTCAAATCCAACGCTAGCAACTACTATTAAAAGGTAGAAGCTGGTATGCTAGAATTAACGGAGAGGAGGGAGCAAGATGAGTCCGTGGCGCTTTTTTATGGTTGGCGAAGCATTGTTATTTTTATTTGCGTTATGGCAAATTATACATAATCCTGGTTTGGTTATTTTGCTGGTATTGGGGATCTTACTGGTATATGCAGCAACCAAAAAACAAAACCGTCATTTTTTCGGTTTTCAAACTATTTTAGGTATTGTGTTGATTGTAATTGGCGCAATGAATAGTTCGGCCGTTTGGTTTATGCTAATCTTTGCCATTCTATTTATTGGGCTTAAAGGCGTTGAAATTGCTGGGGTGGATTTTACTCAGCGGACACCTTGGCGAAAAAAGCAGATGATTATGGTAGAAACTGCTGCAAGAGAACCAAAAAGTGGCAAGCGCTTTAAACGTGCTTGGTTTGCTAATGAACGGATTGGTAGCAGTATCTACGAATGGGATAATATCAATATTGATATTTTATCTGGTGATACGATTATTGATCTTGGCAATACATTGCTTCCTAAAGAAGATAACATCATTATCATCCGCAAAGGTTTTGGACGTACTAGAGTCTTAGTGCCTTTAGGTGTTGCAGTTTTGTTGGAGCATTCCACGTTTTATGGTAATGTTGAATTTGAGACAGAAAAATATCAATTAAAAAATGAATCGTTGAAAATCTACAGCAGTGACTATGATACCAATTTACGACGCTTAAAAATTATTACAAACACATTAGTTGGAGATGTAGAGGTGATTCGTGTATGAGTGGCCGGATTTCTAGGCAGATGTTGTCTGTGTATGCCGCTGCAATTTCCTTTATAGTAGTTTTGATAACCTTATTTTCCTACTTTCATTCAATTAAGCAAAACCATTGGTTCTTGGAACTCTTTCAGAGGAAAGTGTTTTACATTCCTCTATTTGTTCATATTTTGTTGATCTCTTTTTTAGTCGGAATATTTACTTTTTTGTTGATCTCAATTGTACAAAAAACTCAGTACGATCAAGTAGAAGAGAAATTACGTTTGTTAGCCAACGGTAATTATGAAAGTCCCTTAATTCGCAAAGTAGTTCGACATGCAGCGAATGATCAATACATCGGACAAGTTGACCAAGACATTATAGCCATCAGTAACAAATTATTAGCTATGTCTAAAGAACTTCAACTATTGAATAGTCGTCCCCAAATGATGGATGGACAAACGAAAGAAGATATTTTAGAAGCTGAACGGCATCGCTTAGCTCGAGAATTACATGATTCTGTCAGTCAGCAATTATTTGCTGCTATGATGTTGCTTTCAGCTTTAAATGAACAAGCGCAGCAAGCGGATGCAGCTCAACCGTATCGTAAACAATTGGCGATGGTCTCTGATATTATTAATGCTTCCCAGTCGGAAATGCGTGCGTTATTATTACACTTGCGCCCGATAAGTTTAGAAGGTAAAAGTTTAAAAAAAGGTGTCGAGCAATTATTAAGAGAATTGGAAACAAAAATAAAAATCGAGTTAACTTGGGATATTGAAGATGTCCACTTAAACAGTAACATTGAAGACCATCTTTTCCGAATCGTTCAAGAATTGTTATCCAATACTTTGAGACATGCGAAAGCTGAAGAATTGGAAGTTTATTTGCATCAAGTAGACACGAACCTATTATTGCGTTTAGTTGATGATGGCGTGGGATTTGATATGAATGAACAGGCGAATAAAGCAGGTAGTTATGGATTAAGTAACATTCGTGAACGTGTGGCGGGAATGGGCGGCACAGTGAAAATTATCAGTTTTAAAGGACAAGGAACCAGTGTTGAAATAAAAGTTCCTGTTATAAAGGAGGAAATAACCGGTGATCAAAGTAATGTTAGTGGATGACCACGAAATGGTACGTCTAGGGGTCTCTTCCTATTTATCGATTCAAGCCGATATTGAAGTGATTGGTGAAGCAGAAAATGGCCGTATCGGTTACGAAAAAGCATTAGCGTTAAGACCAGATGTCATTTTAATGGATCTGGTGATGGATGAAATGGATGGAATCAAAGCGACGAAAGCCATTTTGAAAGATTGGCCTGAAGCAAAAATCATTATCGTCACCAGTTTTATTGATGATGAAAAAGTGTATCCCGCAATTGAAGCGGGAGCTGCCGGTTACTTGTTGAAAACATCAACGGCTCATGAAATAGCTGATGCGATTCGAGCGACTTATCGAGGCGAACGAGTTTTAGAGCCGGAAGTTACCAACAAGATGATGGAACGGTTAGCGAAAAAACACGAACCAATTTTGCATGAAGAATTGACCAATCGTGAGCATGAAATATTGCTGTTAATCGCTCAAGGAAAGAGCAATCAAGAGATAGCTGATGCTTTATTTATCACCTTAAAAACGGTAAAGACGCACGTATCTAATATCTTAGCTAAGTTGGATGTCGATGATCGAACACAAGCAACTATTTACGCTTTTCAGCATGGCTTGATAAAATAAATCCTATAGTTGCAATAATAGAGGAGCCTTCATTTAAACTGACTGTGATGCCTTTTGCTGTGACGTCAGTTTTTTGTTATATTTTGGCTTTAGATTATTTGCCTGTAATTTGTTATACTGGTTTTAAATAAAGATAGGGGCAATGGAGTAGATGAAGCAAAATTATGCAATTATTGGGTTAGGCCGCTTTGGCGGAAGTATTTGTCAAACATTGATTGACTCCGGGCAAGAAGTATTGGCGATTGATAATAATGAAGATCGTGTCAATGAATACATGAATATCGCCACTCATGCAGTGGTTGCAAATGCACAAGATGAAATGACGTTGCGTTCATTAGGAATACGTAACTTTGACCATGTAGTAGTCGCAATCGGTGAAGATATTCAAGCGAGTATTTTAGTAACTTTGATGGTTAAGGAAATGGGTGTCCCTAATATTTTAGCCAAAGCTGTCAATGAATATCACGCACGCGTTTTGGAAAAAATTGGTGCTGATGTCGTCGTTCATCCGGAACGAGATATGGGGATTCGAATTGCTCACAAACTAGTTTCCCGCAATATTTTAGATTATATTGAATTATCCAGTGAGTTTTCTTTGGCGGAGATCCGAGTTACTAATGCAAGATTTTATAACAAAACGTTGGCTGAGCTGAATTTTCGACAAAGATTTGGTTTAACGATCGTGGCCATTCGTCGTTCAAAATCTGAGGTAATTGTTTCACCAGCAGCTGAGGAGATCGTTCGAGAAAATGACAATCTTTTAGTAATTGGCGATACGAATGACGTTGATTTATTAGATGAAAAAATGAATGGCTAAGCACTTTACATTTGTTTTTCCACTGGCTATGCTACAATAAAAACAGGGAACCATGCAAGGAGGAACAAAAATGAAACTTATCGTTACACCGGCAGCTCAAGAATGGTTTAAGAAAGAAATTGGTCTTGAACCAGGTAGCGGCGTACGGTTTTATGGTAAAATTTATGGCAAAACAGCTGTTCATGATGGTTTTTCCATTGCCATGTCAATTGAAGCTCCAGATCAGCCGCTAATTAAAGAAGAACTAGACGGGATTACGTATTATATTGAAGTAACGGATGACTGGTTTTTTAAAGGCTATGATTTAACGGTTGATTACAGTCCGGATAAAGAAGAGCCGATCTACCAATTTCATGAAAATCAAGAAGATTTAACGCAACGCTAAACCATTGAATAAAAGAGTTCTCTTACAAATAAGAGACTCTATTTTTTTAGAACCCCTTCCTAAGCTATGCTATAATAAAAGTATGTGTGACAAGTAAAGGAGTGAGCATTTTGTTATCAATTGTTGTACCTTGTTATAACGAAGAAGAAGCAATTCCTATTTTTTTTAATGAAATTGAAAACATTCGTCAACAGCTGGACCATCCGATTGAATATATATTTGTTAATGATGGCTCAAGCGACCAAACTCTAACGGTTTTAAGACGGTTATACCAACAAGCTCCTGAAAGTGTCCGTTATTTATCGTTTTCAAAAAATTTCGGTAAGGAAGCGGGACTGTATGCCGGTTTACAAAAAGCAACCGGTGATTTTGTTGCAGTGATGGATGTTGACTTACAAGACCCTCCGGAATTACTGCCCAAAATGGTTCGAATGTTGACTGATAGCGATTTGGATTGTGTAGGAACACGGCGAGTCACACGTGAAGGTGAGCCGGTTATTCGTAGTTTTTTTGCTAAACTATTTTATAAGATCGTCAATCGGATCGGCGAGACGGAAATGGTGGATGGAGCCCGTGATTTTCGAGTGATGACCCGACAAATGGTCAATGCAGTTTTAGAACTGACTGAGTATAATCGTTTTTCAAAAGGGATTTTCAGTTGGGTAGGCTTCAAAACTGAATATTTAGAATATGAAAACCGTGAACGAGTAGCTGGACAAACTTCATGGTCATTTTGGAACTTATTAAGTTATTCAATTGATGGTATTATAAATTTTTCTGATACACCGTTAAATTTAGCTTCTTATATTGGGGCTTTTTCTTGCGTTGGTTCAGTTTTGGCAATGCTGATCATTATTTTTCGAACATTGGTTCAAGGAGATCCTACTAGCGGTTGGCCGTCTTTAGTGTGCATCATACTTTTTGTTGGTGGCTTACAATTGCTATGTTTAGGAATTATTGGTAAATACATCGGTAAAATTTTCTTGGAAACAAAAAAACGACCTATTTACATTGTGAAAGAAACAGAAGCTGATCAAAAATAAAAAAAGAGAGATCGCTAAAATAAGCCCAAGCCAATCAGCCAGCTGGCCAATGACTTGGGCTTTTTTTGTTAGTTACATTTAAACAGCTGTCAGCTGCCTCAGCGGTTTATTCATCGTTATATTTTAACAACTGTTCCTGTTCTTTTTTGGCAACATACTCTTTGGCTAATTTATACAAACTAGCCACCGTGGGAATTCCTAAAAACATCCCTAAAATCCCAGCTAATGAACCAAAGACCATCACTGAACCTAATACATAAATTCCCGGTAAACCAACTGAATTGCCCACAACACGAGGGTAAATCAGATTGCTTTCAATTTGTTGTAAAATGATTAAATAAACTAAAAATCCGATGGAAAGCATAGGATCAACAGTAAAAACCATGAACATTCCTACAGCGCCGCCAATATAAGCACCAACGATGGGAATGATATTGATCACACCTACTAATGTCCCAACCATTAAAGGATAAGGCATTCGTAATAGAAACATCCCACTGGTACATAAGGCACCTAAAATGACTGCCTCTAAACATTGACCGGCAATAAAGGAGCTAAAGGAATGATGAATAACTGTTAAAATATGGTCCAATATCTGCTTTTTGGATTTCGGGAGATAAAGAGCCATTAATCGTTCATAAATGCGTATGAGTCGTTCTTTATCCAACAAAATATAAATCGCAAAAATAATGACCAATATCAGGGTAAACAAACTTCCCGCAATGGTTGTAATCATGTTGATTGTTTGGCCGACTATATTTCCTAAACCGCTGCCGAGAATGGAAAGTCCGTTTTGAATTAGCTTGCGCCAGTCAATCTTTAGATTTTCAATGGCTTTTGAAAATTCAGGGTTGTCTTTAAAAAGCCTTTGTAGAAACTGTTGCAGCTCAGCTACATATTTAGGAAGTGTATTAATCAAAATGTTAACTGCTTCTGAAATGGCTGGGAAGACTAAAGCAATTAAAGCATAAAGAATAAAAAAGATCACTGTCAGGGAAAGTAAGAGACTAAGCGGCCGCTTAGTTTTTGTAATAATAGGAATCTTGCTACGAGTAAATAAAGACTCGATTCGTACCATCACAATGTTAATGATGTACGCCAGCATAGCAGCCAGCAATATATTAGTAAAAGCGCCCATAATGATGCCAGCAGTTTTTACTAATTGGCCAAAATAAATAATAACTAAAACTAAGACTGTAAAGATAATCAAATACTTACGGATCAACTTTTCGATTTCGCGTTGCTTCATAAGCGCCTCCATCTTTTAAATAAACTGTAATGCTTCTATATAGTTTAACAGAATTGACAGGCTATGTCCTTGGCATAAATGAAAAAAATACTAATTTTTAGTAGAAAAAAACCGCAAAATAGGTTGCTTAAAACTCAACAATATGTAATTATTAATTTACTTAGTATGAGGACTGTGTTTTTTTGTAAGGATAATTTTTTGTCTATAATAAACTTCTGCTTTTTTAAATAAAGCGAGTGCTTATTACTTGATAAATTTTATTATCTGTCGGATAATGATCTAGACCAATGCAGAGGAAGATAATTTCCTAATGTCATCGCATCGTAACAGGAGCATAACTTGAAGTTGCGAAAAGATCTGACAGATGGTCAACGCTTGAATTGTAGAAAATTAAGACGGGAATAAAAGTCCAATACTCATTATTTGGAAAGAGAGGAATACAAATGTTAAAGCTTTACACAACACCTAGTTGTACGTCTTGTCGCAAAGCCAAAAAGTGGTTACTTGATCATGACATTGAATTTGTGGAACACAATATCATGCGGGAGCCGATGACGGAACGGGATCTTATGCAAATTCTACAATTGACTGAAAATGGAACGTCTGACATTATTTCGACGCGTTCAAAAGTTTATGCACGCCTGGATGCCGACTTAGAATCATTAACAGTCAAAGAATTAATTCACTTATTACAGGAAAATCCGTCTTTGTTAAGACGTCCTTTAATCGTAGATGAACGACGTCTCCACATTGGCTATAATGAAGATGAAATCAGAGTCTTCTTACCAGCGGAATTCCGAAAAAAAGAATTGGCTTCGATCTTATTAATGACTGGTCTTTAATAGCAAAGTAAAAGTTGATAAACAATCATAAATAGGTACGACAAATGATCCCAGGGACATTTGTCGTACCTATTTTTATTATTTAATGTCATTTATTAACGAAGTATCTTTGGAGATTACCTGATTAAGATCTTTTTGATAGCGTGTGCCATCAAAGCTATTTGTGTTGAAATAGCGAGCTAATTGATAGCCGATATAAGGACCAGTCGTCAAACCGGAAGAACCTAAACCGCTAGCCACTACCAGCTGAGGCAACTCAGGTAAAGGACCAAAAAAAGGTGCAGAGTCCGCTGTGTAAGCTCGTGTGCCTACTTGGTAATATTGAGGATGAGCAAATAAAGCTACAGCATCATTTAAAAAAGGCGTCGCTGCTTTAGTTAAATGTTCAAAAGCTGTTCGTGTAGGTGTTAAATCCCAAGCTGCCTCATTTTCATGAGTAGCGCCTATTAAAATTTTACCTTTGTGAAAAGGAATAAGGTCTGCTTCACCGTCCAACATAGCCACTGGCCAGGTTTCACTAGCGATATAATCAGTTTCAAATACCAATAGCTGCCCCTTTTGCGGACGTAAGTCTACGGAATAGCCAAGGTTTGCCAATAAGCCTTTTAATTTAGGTCCGGGAGTTAAAGCGATAAAATCGAATAGGTCTTCACTTGTGCTAGTTGAGACTTGCCAAGCGGCGCTCTTTTGTTTGAGCGTTGCTTTTTCGTTACGAATGCGTACACCTTTTTGTTGAGCTAATAGTTGGAGTTGAGCTAAGTAAGCTTGGCCGTCCAGGCGCCCGCCTCCGGTGACATATAATGCCGGCTGCGGTTTTAGTAAAGGCAGATACTTGGCTGTTTGGTCTAATTTTAGAAGACGAATGTCCCCTATTTCAGGTGCCGTTTTTTTCCGTTCTGCGGCTAAGTTAAGCAACTCTTGTAGTGCAGATTCTGGTCGTACGATAAGTGTACCGGTTTGTTGATAAATTGTTTTATCTAAGAGAAAATCAGCAACGAGCTTCGGGAAAAAAGCAGCGCCTTCTTTCGCCAGTCGGTACCATTTGCGGTTGCGGCGTTTTGAAAGCCACGGCGATATGATGCCAGCGCTGGCTTTAGTAGCTTGACCGAGTGGATCATCGTAAAGTGTTACAGTAAATTTTGTGCTATCTAAATAATTAGCGAGTGTCATACCAATGATACCGCCGCCGATAACTGCAATTTTTTTCATGTTTATCCTTCTTTCTCCAAAAAAACAAAATCCGCCTTTTATTTTGACATATAAAATAAAAACTTGCAAAACTTCATTGAAAACTTTTGGGTGAAAATAACCGTTAGCATAAGATATTGGTTCTGGTTATATCTACGTTCAATTGGTTTGATCAGATACAGAAACTAGCTGGAAAAATCAGTAGTAAATACAAGTAAGTTGAAAATAAGTAAATGATATTAAATTACAAAATGTTATCATTGAAAAAAGAGGTGATATTGTAATTTTGGTGGAGTTGTTTTATGAAAAAATAACAGGAAAATTTTTGAAAAATTAAACAATTTTATTAAGGGTATTGAATATCCTATATTCATGCGATAGTATAAATAAAAAGAAAACAAAATGTAAGGAAATGGTATGGTTTATTTAGTAGAGTTGATTTGTGTTGTTTCTTAATTATAAATAACACAAATGTTGGTTAAAAAATAAAGGGAACATTAGGTGGTTGTTACTAAATGGGAAAAAAATATCTTAATGAAAATGTATATGAAGCAGCACTGGAACGTTTAGACTATGTTTTCTCCAAGTTTGATCATGTTGCAATTGCGTTTTCTGGCGGAAAAGACTCCGGTTTGTTGTTGGAACTAGTTTATCAATATTACAAGGCTAAAAAGCCAACAGCGAAAGTCTCTGTTTACCATATCGATTACGAGGGAACATATCAATACACTATTGATTATGTAAAACGTTGTATGGAAAAATATGCATCTCTTTTTGATTATTATCATTTGTGTATGCCGATCTCCGCTTCTTGTGGTGTTTCGATGTATCATTCAACTTGGGTACCATGGCATCCCGGAGAAAAGGATCTCTGGTTGCGGCAACCACCGGAGAATGCAATTACATTAGAGAACCACAATTTTGATTTTTTTGAAGTGGGAATGTCAGATTATCTGTTCCAAACGAAATTTGGCAAATGGTTACATAAAGAAAGACAAGCCAAACATACAGCAATCTTAGTTGCTATACGTGCGCAAGAAAGTTTACATCGCTATCATGCAGTGACGCGTAACAGCTCATTTAATATGTACGGAAGAATTCGCTACAGCAAGCGAGTAACGCCTAAGATATTCAACTTTTATCCAATCTATGATTGGACCGCTGAAGACGTTTGGACCGCCTATGCAAAATTTCAATGGGATTATAATCGATTGTATGATCTTTATTACCAAGCGGGGCTTTCCATCAACGATATGCGGGTAGCCAATCCTTTTCACGACTGTGGCGTAGATTCTTTAAAATTATACAAAGTCATCGAGCCGGAAACTTGGGGGAATTTAATCGGCCGTGTCAACGGTGTTAATTTTGGTGCGATCTATGGTGGTTCAAAGGCTGTCGGCTATCGTAATATTACCTTGCCGGCAGGACACAGCTGGCAGACGTATGTGAATTTTCTGCTTAAAACACTACCTGAAAAAACCCGGAATATCTATCGCAAAAAATTCCTGTCTTCTAAACGCTACTGGTTAGAAACAGGCGGTGCTTTACCGGTTCGTGCAATTGAAGAATTGAAGAAAACCGGTCTCCAGTTTGAAGACTTAGGCGAACCGCAGAATAAAAGAAAATACAAAAATGAATATCGTGTAATTCGTTTCCTCACTTATCCAGACGAAGTGAATATCAAAAATTTCCGCTTGATTCCTTCTTACAAGCGGATGTGCATCACCATTTTGAAAAATGATACTTCCTGTAGATACATGGGCTTTGGTCAAACCAAAGATGAACTGCAGCGACAAAAGGAGGCGATGGCACTGTGGGGAAAAATTTCGTAAGTCCAGTATACAATATCATTCAAGTACCAATTGAAAAAATACAAGCAAATGCTTATAATCCCAATGAAGTAGCTCCGGCAGAAATGAAATTACTAGAAAAGTCTATTTTAGTAGATGGTTACACGATGCCCATCGTTTGCTATTATGTTCAAGAAGAAGATCACTATGAAATCGTTGATGGCTTTCATCGATACTTAGTTATGAAAAATTCAGAAGAGATTGCAACTAGGGAAGAGCATTGTTTGCCAGTGGCAGTTATTGATAAGCCATTGTCTGAACGGATGGCCAGTACGATTCGACACAATCGTGCAAGAGGAACCCATAGCATTGATTTGATGGTCAAAATTGTTCAGCACTTGACAGAAGCTGGTGTTAGTGACAAATGGATCATGGAAAACATTGGCATGGATAAAGATGAATTGCTGCGATTAAAACAAATCAGTGGCTTGGCAGTTTTATTCGCTGAACGTGAGTTTTCACAAGCTTGGGAAGGCGACGAAGAAATTTAGTTAACGAAAAAAAGCAACTACGTTAGCCTAACCATAATAAAAGCGCATAAAAGAAAGGAAGTTTCTCCTTTCCTTCATGCGCTTATTTATTCGTAATAAGCGAAAAAGACAGCCTTCTGGCAGTAAGAGACCTTTACGAAAAGTTACCGCACAATTTCCATAAAGGACTGTTTACGACTCAAAATTATCCGTTTTTCTCTTAATCACTCGGTTTATTTTACGCTGCCATCAATAATTTTTTGAATAAGTTGTTGTTGGAATTCTTGACTGAATTTATCGGCAGCTTGTTTTTGTTCTGCTGGTGAAAGGCTAGGGTTTTCCATCATCAACGCCGTAACCTTTTCCGTTACGTATTGTTTGGCTTGAACTTGAATATCTGCTTGGTGTTCTTTAAGGTAAGTACCTAAATGCTTGGCTTGATCGACACTTACTACTAGCCATTCCTTAGGCAACTTAAAGGTATTGACCTGATGATCAAATTGACGATCATTGCCAGCAATACCAAACATCCACTTAGCCCAATTTTTTTTGTAAGTCCAAGCTGTTGTTTTGGCTGAGAGCTGGGCTTTTTGACTATCCTTGTTCACTTTGTTTGTGATATTTTCTGTATCTGTTTTTTGTAGTTTATCAGACTTAGTTGTTTTGTAAATATATACTTTTTCTTTACCGTCACCTAATGGTTGATACAAGAGCATCGCTGGACCTGATTGACTGTCGGCGCTAGAGACTAAAACGGTGGCTTTACTTGTTTCTGTTTTTGTCATACCAAAATGATTTTTATCATTCAATACAATCAAATAAAGAGAAGCGATAAAAGCTATAACGAATAGGATCATTAAAAGTTTATGCCAAAGTTTTTTACCAAAAACACTGGCAATGGCAAGACCTAAGACACTAATAATTAAACAAGCTATGATCATTGTTCTTTTGCACCTACTTCCATGACCGGATTACTTTCTTTTTTGTTTAAGAAGAAAGCGATGATTAAACCTAAAATACCAAATAATGTTGCTACGATAAAGGCTGCATGATAGCCATTTAAAGTTGCAGTGGTTGCTTGGTCGCGATAAGCTAATGGCGCAGATTTAAGTAAACTGTCTGCAGGTAAGCTGTTGGTAGTTACATTGGTTAAGATACTGATTAATACCGCAGTACCGATTGAGCTGGCTACTTGTCTAAAGGTGTTGTTAACGGCAGTTCCGTGACTGATTAAGTTCAATGGAAGAGCGTTCATTCCAGATGTTGTTACTGGCATCATTACCATGGAAATCCCGAACATCCGAATTGCATATAAGGTTAAGATGTAAATGATGGGCGTATCTTTAGTTAAAAAGGCAAAAGGCAACGTAGCGGCTGTTAGTAAAAACATACCGGTAATGGCTAACTGGCGAGCCCCTTTTTTATCAAAAATTCGTCCGGTAATCGGCATCATAATCCCCATAACTAAAGCTCCTGGTAACAGCATTAAGCCGGAATGGAAGGCAGATTCGCCACGGATATTTTGAATATATAGCGGTAAGACCATTTCTGCTCCGACCATTGCCATATTAGTTACACCGGCCAGTACAGCAGCAATAGTGAAGACGCCGGATTTAAATACTCGTAATTCCAAGAATGGATGTTCTAAGCGCAATTGTCTGCGAGCGAAGAAGAAAAGTACGATCACTCCGATGGCTAAAAAGCTGATAACTTCTAAGCTGCCCCAGCCTTTGTCACCGACGCTAGAGAAGCCGTACAATAAACCGCCAAAACCGATGGTAGACAATACGACTGAGATAAGATCAATGCTTGGATTGGACAGTTCGATAACATTTTTCATTAAGAAAGCTGCTAAAATCAATACAAGAACAACGATTGGGATGATCATTCCAAACAAATCGCGCCAGTGATAAGAGTCAATCACCCAACCGGACAAGGTTGGGCCTAAAGCTGGTGCCAGACCAATTACGATTCCGGCTGTTCCCATGGCAGTTCCTCGTTTTTCAGGTGGGAAAATAGACAACATAATTGTTTGTAACAAAGGCATTGAGACACCTACGCCGGCTGCTTGTACAAGACGACCGGTCAATAAAATACCAAAACTTGGCGCGATAAAACAAATGACAGTTCCTGCTAAAAATATGCCCATGGCAGTCATGTAAAGCATTTTAGAACTGAATTTGTTAATCAACCAAGCACTAATGGGAATCATAATCCCATTGACTAATAAAAATCCGGTTGTTAACCATTGTACACTAGAAGCGGAAATATCAAATTCCTTCATTAAAGTTGGTAGAGCAGTGGTCAAAAGCGTTTGGTTTAAGACCGTACAGAATGTACCGATTAATAAAACCATTACCAATAAAGACCGATTATATGGTTTCCCGTGTATATCTACGGCTTTTTTGGTAGACACACAAATCACTCCTTTTATCTGTAAATTTTCATTAAAGCGCAATTGTTACTTTACAGCTAAATAGTTAGTTTGTCAACTTGCTTGACAAAGCTGTAAAAAAAATTACAATTAAAAAAGACATAATCAGGGGAGATGTGAAAAAATGTGGTCTGAAACAATTCAGCGTCTATTAAACGAAGAGAACTTACTAGTAGGCATCAGTGAACTAAGTGAGCTTGCAGAAGTCTCACCTCGACAATTGCGTTATTGGGAAGCCAAAGGCTATATCACTTCTGTTGCCAAATCGGATAATACTGCTCGTAAATACCAACTACCTATGGTGATCAAAGTCCATTGGATCAAGCGCTTTTTAGATGAAGGCTATACGCTGCAACGGGCGGCTGAAAAAGCCGCGCAGCAAAAACGGACGATTGCTATTGCCAAAAAAATTTTTAGTCAAACATTTCACGGAATTTCTGACATTTGTGATGGCTTTGTCGCTTTGGATTTAGGAAGCTTCGATGAAGCGGGCACCCAAAAACTGTATGTATTATTTAACGAACATACTGAAAAGAGCCGTTACGTTGTTTTACCGGCTTCTGACGATATTGTCGATTTTGTAAAAAGTGATACACGCCAAGTCTAAATGGCTAAACCTTTAGTAACGTTCGAAAGTGACTGACCACATTTTCTCTTGAAATAAACGATTATCACTTCTGATTTTTTCATCTCTATCTTTTATTATATGTAAAATTATCCTCACTGCTAAGGATATAAATTTTGGAGGCTTTCTATGACATTAAAAGAAAAAATAATTGCGGAAAGCAAACGCTTGGGCATCGACAAAATCGGTTTTGCTTCAGCCGAACCATTCTATGAGTTGGAAGCCTCTTTGAAAGAACAACGGGCCAAAGGCTATAATTCTGGCTTTGAACATCAAGTGATTGAAGAGCGAATTTATCCGGAACGCACCTTTGAAAACCCGAAAACGATTATTGCTATTGCATTAGCTTATCCAACTCGGATTAAAGAAAAAATTCCCAGAGACGAGAAGCGAGGACAATTCGCAAGAGCTTCTTGGGGCATTGATTATCACGACATTTTAAGAGAGCGTATGAAAGCGTTGATTGAATTTATCCGTAGTCAAGCGCAAGATCTAGAAACCAAAGAGCAATGGCGGTTTGCGCCTCAAGTGGATACTGGGGAATTGGTGGATGTTGCTGTTGCCCAAAGAGCTGGACTAGGTTTTATCGGCCGTAATGGTTTGTTGATTACAGAAGAGTTCGGCTCTTTTGTTTACCTAGGGGAAATTATTACGAATATTGATTTTGAAGTCGACGAACCAGTACCCTTTGGCTGCGGTGATTGTACACGCTGCGTGACTGCTTGTCCTACGAAGGCTTTATTAGGTGATGGACGAATGAACGCCCAACGATGCTTGTCCTACCAAACGCAAACCAAAGGCATGATGCCAAAAGAATATCGTAAAAAAATGCATAATGTAATTTACGGTTGTGATATTTGTCAGCTAGTGTGCCCTTACAACCGCGGAAAAGATTTTCACTTTCATACAGAAATGGAACCGGAAGTTGAAGTGGTCTATCCTAAATTGAAACCAATGTTGTCTATGTCGAATAAAGAATTTAAACAAAAATTTGGTCATTTAGCAGGTGCTTGGCGCGGGAAAAAGCCGTTGCAAAGAAATGCAATCATCGCTTTAGCTAATTTAGGCGATCGTAGTGCCTTGCCTGAAATTGCGCAGTGTCTACAAGACGTTCGTCCGGTTATTCGTGCAACAGCTGCTTGGGCACTTGGCAAGTTGGCCAAAAAAGAACCGCTGCCATGGTTGCCTTTGTTAGAAGCTTTAAGTGAGACAGAAGCTGAACCGAAAGTACTTGAAGAAGTGAAGGAAGCAATCGAATTATTGCAGGGAACAAATGAGTGACGTAAAAATAAAGGAAAAGGACACAACCTGCTAAGGTGTATTCTTTTCCTTTATTTTATTAGCTAAGCTTTCACATCTAATAAGGAATAGCCCCGCTGATCATAGCGATTACGGCTGCGGGAATATTCAATCGGTCGTCCGTTTTCCAAATAAACGACTTGTTCAACCTCTAAAATAGGATCATCAGTGGCGCAATTTAAATATTTCTGATCGTATTGATCGGATTTAGCGGCACGAATATTGCGGAATGCACCAGCGAACTGGACGCCTAATTCACCAAGATAATCATAAATAGAGTGCTTTAAAATTTCATCTGTTAAGCCTGGAACTAAATCGGTAGGCATGTACGTATGTTCTAACACATAGGGTTTATCTTCTAAAATCCGCAAGCGGATAATCTTATAAACTGGATGTTGCTCTTCAATCGATAATTTTTCTTGAATATTTTTTGACGGAAACATGACACTGAAATGAATGACTTCACTCGTTAATGCGCGATTGGTTTCTTTCATGTCTTTGCTTAATCCGTGGTAAACATTGAAAGGCGATGTTTCATTTTCCCAGAAAGTATGCTTTAGTACTTTGGTGCCTGAACCTCTACGAGAGTAAACAAGCCCTTCCATTGAAAGAATCGTGATCGCTTTTTTGATAGTCATTCTACTGGCAGAAAATTCATGGACTAAGTCTGTCTGATTTGGTAACAAAGAATCAGAAGGATAAACGCCGCGTTTAATACGATCTCTTAAAATATTGGCGATTTCTTCATATTTTGGCATAGCGCATTCCTCCTATGGGATAATAGTATATTTATTATATCATATTAAATACCAGGCAAGGTTTGGTTATCGAGTAATCGTAAGAAAGGATACCATATTAATCCGGCGATCACAATATCAAGCAGTTGTAAAAGGCCCTTTAACACCGAGTTGATAGCCAGCATGCCGCTTAAGAAAATGGGAACTGTCCAGGGAACGGAAACACCAGTTGGAGCAGAGGCAAGATTGGCTACCATTATTAGATAATTCAACGTAGTAATGATCACCGATGCAATGAGCCAAGAAATAAAAATCATGGTGTTTAAAACAATCGGCATCCCGAAAATGACGAATTCGTTCACCTTGAAAATACCAGGAGCCACAGTCAGCCGAACGATATTGCGGTATTGTTTTTTGCTTCATGATAAATGCGATTAACAAAATAACTGCCAGTGTCATGCCTAAACCGCCAAGGCCTTTTGTAAAAGTTTTTTTTAAACGGCTTTGTAATGATGAGAGGAAACGCTTTGCCTGCTTTATAAGCCTCCAAGCTATCCAACGATAGAGTATTCCAAATCAGATCCATGACGGAATTGATGATAACTTGGCCATGAAGACCAAGGAACTAGAGAACTTGTACGAAAAGAAGAGCCAATAAAGTAGCCAACAAGCTGCTAGCGAGTTACAACAAAGGTTTTTGAGTCAGTTTATAAATGACGTCATGCAAATTGGTATGAAAAACGCCAACTTCAAGAGTATTGATGAGTAAAAATGAAAAGGGTTAAAATTTACTGGAATTAAAGCGACCAATGACTTTGCTACAGCAGGGTTAGCATCTTGTGGCATGCTGATCTGCCAGCCTTTTTTGTAATCCGACAAGAAATTTCAGCTGCTAAAAAAGCGACAATTATTCCGATGAACATCCTTTTAGCACCTGAGTACTCCAACGATAAAAGACCTGTTAGTTCTTCACCGTTTACGCTGCTTGCGACAAAAGGAATCAAAAGTAAAAAGCTGGCAAATGCGGCAGCATCACCAAAAATCCCTTCAACATTGTATGCTTTTGATAGGTAACACCCAATTCCAAAGGTAACAAAGGCTGACATGATGGACATTGTAGTATTTTGCCCGTTTCCCAGTAACTGGTTAAGCGTTCCTTTGGTAACGTCATTAAAAAAAGACAAATTGCTCAACACAACAGAAACGGAGCCAAATATAGTTAATGGAAATGAAAGCATAAAAGCGTCTTACAACACAGTTAAACAACGATTTCGGCCAAGCTTGTCGGGCAACCGTATAATTTTTTCACCTAATGAATCTATAAAGTTGTTAATGGCATCCTCTTTCTTCCAAATTTTGTAATTGAGCACAAAAGTAATGTACCATCAGTTTTAGTAAAAGTCTAGTCTTTTATTTAAAAAGATTTGATTTTTATGTTGTTTGCAGTATAATAAAAGAAAAGTAATTGAAAGGGTGTTCAAATGATGACAAAATATACATTTCCTCAGGGGTTCTGGTGGGGTTCGGCAGCCAGTGGACCACAAACTGAAGGAAGAGTTGCTGGTGATGGCAAAGGAGATAATATTTGGGATTACTGGTATAAACAAGCACCGAAAAAATTTTTTAATCAAGTAGGACCTGAAAAAACATCCGAAGTTTATACAAAATATAAAGAAGATATCCAGCTAATGAAAGCGACCGGACATACAACTTTTCGGACTTCTATTCAATGGAGCCGCTTAATTCCAAATGGTACCGGAGCAGTGAATCAAACAGCCGTTGATTTTTACAATGATTATATCAATGAATTGCTGGCTAACGGTATCGAACCATTTATTAATTTATATCATTTCGATATGCCAATGGCTTTACAAGAACAAGGCGGCTGGTTGAACCGTAAGACTGTAGATGCTTATGCTAATTATGCTAAGATGTGTTTTGAATTATTTGGCGATCGTGTCAAAAAATGGTTTACACATAATGAACCGATTGTACCGGTAGAAGGCGGCTACTTGTATCAATTCCATTATCCAGCTGAAATTAATTTAAAACACGCTGTCCAAGTTGCTTATCATGAGACATTGTCAAGCGCCAAAGCAATTAAAATCTATCATGAAATGAATTTAGGCGGCGACATCGGAATTATTTTAAACCTGACACCAAGCTACCCAAGGGATGAAAATAATCCAGCCGATGTAAAAGCAGCCTCAATTGCTGATGCTTTCTTTAATCGCTCTTTCTTAGAGCCGGCAGTTAAAGGCGTATTTCCACAAGACTTAGTAGACCTTATTAAAGAGTTGGATATGCTACCAGAAATGGCAGCGGATGACTTAGACTTAATCAAAGAAAATACCGTTGATTTATTGGGAATCAACTATTACCAACCAAGACGAATTAAAGCGAAAGAAACACCGATTGACCACAGTCATGGGCCGTTGCCAGATGATTATTTTGATAATTACGACATGCCGGGTAAAAAAATGAACCCTTATCGCGGTTGGGAAATTTATGAGAAAGGAATCTACGATATTTTAACCAATCTCCGTGAAAATTATGGCAATCTTCCTTGCTATATTTCTGAAAATGGCATGGGTGTTGAAGGAGAAGAACAATATATCAATGCCGACGGAATGATTGAAGATGATTACCGTATTGAGTTTGTTAAAGAACACTTAAAATATGTGCACCAAGCTTTAGCAGAAGGCAGCAACTGTCGCGGCTACCATATGTGGACGTGCATGGATAATTGGTCTTGGTTGAATGCTTACAAAAACCGCTATGGTTTTATTGCTGTTGATTTAAAAGATGATACGAAACGAACAATTAAAAAATCTGGCTATTGGTACAAACAAGTTTCCGACCAAAACGGATTTGAAGATTAACGTTAAAAAGGAAATGAGTCAGCTGGAATAATATATTGAGGAAGTTTAATTGTTATTTATGTAAGGATACTGATTCGCTTCATTAAACTTATGCTATAGTTGACTACTATGATATTAAAATAGTACTGCTAATTAGTGCTTCCATAAAACATGAAACAGAACTTAATAACAATCTAGCATTTATTTCTGAGTTCAAAAATCTGCCGTTGGTGTGATTGAAGAAGTAAAGGCAGAAAATAGCTTATATAAGGCTGCTTTAAAAGCTCTACAGACAAATGAGATGAATAAGTTAACTGAAATTGAGTTGCATCTAAAGGAGCAACAATTGGAATCAATGAAAAGTGGTAGCTTGGTAAGTACACCAATCGTTGAGCAAGAACGAAAAATTGCTGAGATGAATTATTTAATTGAAAATAACATTTCTCAAGGTGACTATTCAACTAACAGTTCCCTTTGTATCGATGATGCTTTTTGTTTATAGCTTAGCTGGTATATTGGTGCTAATGTCTAGTGTAAAGTATAAACAGAATAGAATTTGATAGAAAAACATATAAAAAAAGCAAGTAAGTTTTTCCCAACTTACTTGCTTTTTTATATGTTTTTATCGAATAGACCCCATCAAATTTTTAATTGGTTTTTTGATTAAGAATAACAATAAGCCGGCAATTACAGCTACAAGTCCGACAATACCGAAGTAAGCTGATTCTGTATGCGGCGTGTAGAAACGAGCAATTTGGGCGTTGATGGCTTGTGAAGCGGCATCAGCTAACAACCAAATCGCCACTGTTTGTGCCTCGAAGGCTTTCGGTGCGAGCTTTGTTGTGATCGATAAGCCGACTGGAGATAAGCACATTTCACCGACAATCATAATGAAGAAACTAAACAGCAACCATAACGGACTTACTCGTGTATCTGTTCCATATAATAAGCCAGGTAACATCAATAAGACAAAAGATAAACCGGCAAAAACCAAACCTATTGAAAATTTTACTACAGTAGAAGGTTGACGTTTGCCCAGTTTCGTCCATAAAGTAACGAAAACCGGTGTTAATATTACAACAAAAACTGGATTTAATGATTGGAACCAGCTAGCTGCGATCGGGATACCAAACAAGCTAGTTTGTGTCCGTTCACTAGCGAAAAGCGCTAGAATTGAAGAGCCTTGTTCTTCCAGTGACCAAAAGACGATAGCTGCTATAAAGAGTGGCAAGTAAGCTAAAACTCTTGGTTTTTCCTCTGGAGTTACATTTTTTGACGTCAACATTTTCGTAAAGTAATAAATTGGTAGCAAAATACCTAGAACACTGATTGTATTGATGAAAAAGTCAATCGTTAATTTGCCCATTACTGCTGCGCCGCCAAAGATCACTGCCGCTACGATTAAAGCAATCACAAAAGCACGAACGAATTTTTTACGTTCTTCAGCAGTCATTGGATTTGTAGGAGCTTTACCGATTCCAGCTAATGATTTTTTTCCTTGGAAATGGTATTGCAACAAACCGAAGAACATACCGATTGCCGCGATTGAGAAACCTAAGTGGTAATTGTAATCTTGACCTAAAGTACCAACGATAAATGGGGCTAAAAAGCCTCCGATGTTGATACCCATATAAAAAATAGAAAAACCAGCATCACGTCTTAAATCAGCGTCGGAGTATAAATGACCAACCATCCCTGAAACGTTAGGCTTTAACATCCCGGTTCCAATTACAATGGTAATCATTGATACAAATAAGGCTGGTACTCCAAATGGCGTAGCCAAAATAATATGTCCTAACATAATAAAGACGCCACCATAAAAGACGGTTTTGTGAGAACCTAACCAGCGGTCTGAAATCCACCCGCCGATAATACTAGACATGAAAACCATTGAGCCGTAAATAGACATTATTGCTAATGCCGTTGATTGAGGCAATCCTAATCCACCGTTTGCGACTGTATCATAAATATAATAAATTAAAATAGCTCGCATGCCGTAGTAGCTAAATCTTTCCCACATTTCAGTGAAGAAAAGCGTTGATAACCCCTTAGGCTGTCCTAGAAAAGATCGATCTAGTTTTTCCAACTGTTCTTTGTCATCCATAAAGAAAACTCCAATTCATTTAATATTCTGAAAATTCGTCCATGAAAACATCTTGAAAAATGTAGTCTTTTACAGTGTAGTACTTTTGTATTGGATTTTAGCGAATAAAAAAAGCCCTATAATAAAAAATAACAATTATAAAAATGTGGGAATAAAGAGAAAAAAAGTCCTAATAAATCTGAACAAAGGATAAGAAAAATCATCCAACGGTTAAAACATCAGCCTTTTAAAATATTTTCGGCAAGGCGAAAAAATGGCAAAAAAATTAGTAAAAAACTTTTTTTCCCTAATAAAAAACAAAAAATAAAATATAGTGAATAAATATAATAGGAGGAGGCGTAAGATTGAATATAAATATAGTAGAAATGGGAAAAAAGCGGATAAATTGTATAAATACCGAATTTGAACCGGCTGGTAAAAATTTTTCCTTCTATAATAGTAGATAAAACCAGATAGAATAAATAGATCAATGAGGAAGGGAAAAGCAGCCCGTTTTCTTCCTAAAAAGCAGCTCTCCTATTTACTAGAAACCAATAAAGGCGAAAATGACTTCTATGAATTTGTTCATAACTGGAAACTTGTGAGTAAGGAAAGGGTCTAATTTCTAGTGGTAAAAATCTACCATACTTATTGATTCTTGTAAAAAATTATGCTGACTCAAATAGAAAATGATGTCTTTTTTTTTATACAAAATGTATTTATTTTGGCGAAAATTTTGTAATAATTTCGTTATGTAAACTAAAATTTCAAGAAAAAAAGTAATTTTTGAAATAATAATTCATTTTTTTTATAAAAAATTGGAAAAAGTAAAATCCTATAACACGAAGCTTTAGGGAAGTTTGTATTACAAATCGTAACAGAACGAACGTTCTCGTAATAAATTGTTACAGAATATTCACCTAATAAGAGCAAATCGATGATAAAGTAAGCCATGTCGTTTGACAAAAACAAAATGACATGTAGCCACAATGTGAGACTACAAAATTATATTTATGAAGGAGAGCAACATGAAATCACTTAAAACAATTTTATTAGGAACAACATTGGCAGCAGGAATGGGATTATATTTAGGAACATCAGCTGCAAATGCTGACAGCTTATATACAGTCAAAGCCGGAGATACGTTATCAACGATCTCGGAACAATTTGCAGGCAACAATACATTGATCCAATCAATCGCAGAAAAAAATCAAATCAGTAACATTAACTTGATTTTTGAAGGACAACAATTAACAATCCCAACAGATGTTGAAGCACCAGCATCAGTTCAAACAGAACAACAAGCACCGGTTCAAACAGAACAAACAGCACCGGTTGAAACTCCTGCACCAACTCCTGCACCAACAACAAGCACAGCAGTGAGCGGCAACGCAGCCAAAGAATGGATTGCTCAAAAAGAATCCAGCGGTTCATATAGTGCAACAAACGGTCGCTACATCGGACGTTATCAATTAGATGCTTCTTACTTAAATGGAGATTACTCAGAAGCCAATCAAGAACGAGTAGCAGACAGCTATGTTGCCGGTCGTTACGGTTCTTGGGAAGCAGCACAAGCTTTCTGGATGGCTAACGGTTGGTACTAATACCAGAATATAAATAAAAAATTAGCGATAGAATTCACATAAAATAAAGGAACTCCCAAAAAATCATGCGTGAAAACGACGATTTTTGGGAGTTTTTTTGGAATGATTCGGCAGTATGTTTAGCAAATGAGCCTCATAAACTTCCTCTAGGTGGACTTCAGCTATAAGCAATGCTGAACAACAGCTCCTGCAATAAAACAGCCTGTTCTTCAGAAACAATTGACTACATTGTATTTTTTTGATACTGCCAGGCAACCATAAAGGCATCATTTCCAGAAATTGTAAGTAATATGGCATTTCCCTATGACAGTACGCTTCGTGTTATTTCCGATAACTTTGACGAAATAGGAATTTGTAGCTTTGTATCGTAGCTTCTTTTTTTATACCAGAATAATCAGTAAAAAAGAATAATTATTGCTAGATTTAAATGAATGATCGGAAAAAAAGTAGAATTCCGCTCTATTTGTTTTATTTTTTTGTTATTCTTATGATATAACGAATATTTTTAATGAAAAAACGAATTTGATATTGAAATAATCTTTCAGGTTGATTATAATTAACCAGTGAAAAACGAACGAGGAGTGTTGTAATGAATAAAAATGTTCCGTATTTTATTGTGGCTCCAGGAATAATTTTATTGCTTTTTTTCTTGATGCTGCCATTGATCAATAGCATTTGGCCAACGTTATTTGCTGGACAGGCAGTAATGTTTGGTAATTATCTTGATTTTTTTAAAGACAGCTACAATCTTTCAATCTTTTGGCGAACGATACGTATTTCAGGAATTGTGACGCTAATTACTATTTTACTGGGAATTCCCACCGCATATTTTATTGCTGGGGTTAACAAAAAATGGCGTGGCATTTTAATGGCCTTGATACTTTTCCCATTACTAACGAATTCAGTTATTCGTAGTTTTGCTTGGATTAATATTTTAGGAAAGTCCGGCGTTGTAAATACTCTATTAATAAAACTCGGCATTATTCATCAACCATTGAATTTACTTTATACGGAATTTGCGATTATTGTCGGTTCGGTTTATCTATTTTTACCAACTATGATTATGACGTTAGTCGGCGTCATGGAAACAATTGAAGGCGAAACTTTGGAGGCTGCTGAAACGCTAGGTGCCAGTCCGTTTTCTGCTTTTTGTAAAATCGTTTTACCCCTTTCTGTCCCAGGCACCATTGTCGGCAGTATACTAGTTTTTACCGGAACGCTGACTGCTTATACTACGCCCCAATTATTAGGCGGCAACCAAAAAATGATGATGTCCACTTTTCTTTATCAGAAAGCGACAACGCTAGGGGACTGGAATTCAGCGAGTGTTTTAGCTTTTATTATGATTGTTGTTACATTAATCGTAATGAAATTATTAAACAGTATAGCTAAACGAGTGGATCGGAGGGAATTGAACCGTGCATAAACAAAAAGGGATGACGATCATCGCCATTTGTGTCTTTTTATTTTTATTTTTACCGCTATGTTTAATTGTTGTGACTTCATTTGGGACTGCGGCGGCTATACAATTTCCCATCAAAGGTTTCACATTGGATTGGTATGCCAAAGCTTTACAGTCTGAAACCTTTATGAGCAGTTTTAAGCTAAGTTTAATCATCGGTGGCTTGGCTACCTTATTGGCATTATTAATCGGCGTGCCGGCTGCGTATGCTCTGGCTCGTTATTCAGTGAAAGGGAAAAACTTAATCAAAAGTTTCTTTCTATCACCCACTGTAATTCCGGGAATCGTTGTGGGGTATTCTTTATTTCAATTTATTGTTATTCAATTAGGATTGCCGGTGTTCCAAGGTTTGTTGATGGGTCATTTTTTAATTAGTTTGCCTTACATCATTCGTGTTGTGGGATCCAGCATGGAACAAATGGATTATTCAATTGAAGAAGTAGCTTGGACTTTGGGCTGTACGCGCCTTCGAGCATTCATACAAATTGTGCTGCCAAATGTATCTTCCGGCATCTTTGCTGCATTTATGTTGGCCTTTGTGAATTCCTTTAACAATGTTCCGGTTTCTATGTTTTTATCCGGCCCTGGAGTTACGATGCTGCCAACGTCATTGTTAAGTTACATGGAGTATAACTATGATCCAACTGTTTCAGCGATTTCAGTTCTTTTGATGTTATTGACAATCGCATTGATGTTTTTAATTGAAAAGACATTAGGCTTAGCTTCCATTGCCTAAAAAGGAGAGAATTACGTGAGTTTTGTAAACTTGAAAGATATCCGCGTCAGTTACGACGGAAAGCAAAATATTTTAAAAGACTTATCGATTGATATGAAAAAAGGTGAATTAGTTTCACTTTTAGGACCAAGCGGCTGTGGGAAAACCACGACGTTACGAGTCATTGCCGGACTAATTAAACCGCAAGCCGGACAGTTCTTATTAGAGACTCAAAACTTGACTAAAGTTCCTGTTCATAAGCGAAACTTTGGCATGGTGTTTCAAAGCTATGCACTATTTCCTCATCTAACAATTGCTGAAAACGTGGCTTTTGGACTGAAACTACGAAAAGAAAAAAAAGCTGTCATTGATGAAAAAGTCAAAAACATGTTAGCTATCTGCGGTTTGGAAAATTTGGGGGAGCGTTATCCTAAACAACTTTCCGGCGGCCAAAGACAACGAGTAGCACTAGCACGAGCGTTAGTGATTGAACCTGAATTATTATTGCTGGATGAACCGTTGAGCAATTTAGATGCTAAATTGCGTGTTGCGATGCGCATTGAAATTAAACGGATTCAACAACGATTAGGGATTACGACGGTTTTTGTTACACATGATCAGGAAGAATGCTTCTCTATTTCTGATAAAGTGGCTATTATGAACAATGGAATCATCGAGCAATATGATACACCGGAAGTGATTTATCGTCGACCAAAAACAAAGTTTGTCGCTCAGTTTATTGGTTTTGAGAATTTCTTTTCTGTAATTCGAGTGGATGAAAAACATTACAAAGCAGACAACGGCCAAGTATTTACAACTGCTGCTGCCGATTCTGATGGTGAAACAGCAACAGCAACGATTCGGCCGGAAGATATTGAAATTGTTTCATCGGCAAATGAGGATACGGTAGCCGGTCGAGTAGTCGTGCGGACTTTTTTAGGGAAAAGTTACCAATATGAGATAGCAACAGAGCTAGGAACGTTGTTGGTTAATGGCTCTGCGGAACAAATTTATGCAACGAATGATCCTATTTTATTAGTTTTTCCAGCTGAAAAATTAGTAATTTTAGATAACTAACCTATGAAGGAGCGAAAAAAGATAATGAAAAAAACGTGGATTTTCGGAGGTGCAGCAGTGGCTGCAGCGACCCTACTTTTAGTAGGGTGCGGCAACAGTGAAGCAAACACTTCAAAAGAAAGTAAAGGCAGTCAAGCTTTAGTCGTTTCGACCTTTGGTTTAAGTGAAGATATCGTAAAAAAAGATATTATGGCACCTTTTGAAAAAGAAAATGACGCAAAAGTAACTTTGGAAGTGGGGAACGGTGCTGATCGCTATACCAAACTTTTAAATAACCCGAACGCCGGAATTGATATCATTGAACTAGCCCAAGCCAATTCAGCTCAAGGCAAAGATAAAGATGTATTTGAAAAAATTACCGAAAAAGAAGTACCTAACTTGAAAAACCTAACAACGGGCGCTAAAGAAGTTTACGAAAGTGGTGCAGGTGTCCCGATTGCTGTTAATAGTATTGGTATTGTTTACAACAAAGCAAAAGTCGGTAAAGAAATCAAAACGTGGGATGATCTGTGGGATACTAGCTTAAAAGGAAAGATTTCAGTACCGGATATCGCCACAACAGCTGGCCCTTTGATGCTTTATGTAGCCAGTGATCATGCAGGTCAAACGATCACAAAAGATAATGGCGCTGCTGCATTTAAAGCGATGGAACAGCTAAAACCTAATGTAGTGAAAACATATACGAAATCATCTGATCTAGCTAATATGTTTCAATCAGGAGAAATCGACGTAGCAGTTGTTGCCGATTTTGCTGTAGATGTCATCCAAAAAGCAGCGGGAAATGTAACGTATGTAGTTCCCAAAAGCGGTACTTATGCGAACTATAATACTATTAACATTCCGAAAAATGCCAAGAATAAAGAGTTAGCCTATAAATTCATTGACTATCGCATTGGAGCAACAGCTCAAAAAAATAAAGCCGTTTCATTAAATGAAGGGCCAATCAATAGCGAAGTGAAACTAAGTGATGAAGAAGCAAAAAATAAAACCTACGGACCGATTGCACAACGTGCTCAAACGATTGACTTTACTTTTGTCAATAAAAACCTTACTGATTGGGTTGATCAGTGGAACCGAATTATGAACCAATAATCAAAATAAAGAGGCGATAAGAATGAACGTAGATATGATCATTAAAAATGCATTTGTCTTTCAAAGTGCGTCCCAAACCTTTAAGAAGAAACATGTTTCAGTAAAGGATGGGAAATTTTACTATATCCATGAAGACGAAATGAAAAACTTAGAGCCTGCAGTTGTGATTGAAGCCGAGAATCAGTATTTGGTTCCCGGCTTGCTTGATATTCACATGCATATTGAAAGCTCGATGACGACACCGACGATTTTTTCCAAAGCAGTTCTACGTTACGGCGTGACTACGGTAGTAGCAGATGCACACGAGATGGCCAATGTTTTTGGCTTGCCGGGATTGCAGGAGTTTATGGCGGCAGAAACTGAGTTGGACATTTTTCATGCGATTCCTTCTTCTGTGCCGTCTACTACACCAGAACTGGAAACGACTGGTGGTGTTATAGGTTTAGCAGAAGTAGCAGAACTACTCCAACATCCAAAAATCATTTGTCTTGGAGAAGCGATGAATTTTAAAGGTATTGCTTATGAGAAGCATTCCTTAATTCGACAGATCATTGATATGTGCCAACAAAAACGACCGACTATGCCACTGGAAGGACATTGTCCTAAAATTTATGGGGAAGAGCTAGCTGCTTTTTTACATAGCGGTATTTCTTCTGACCATACGCATCAGTTTCCTGACTCCTTAAAAGAAAAAATCGAGGCGGGCGTCTTTATTCAGTTTCAAAATAAGTCCATTACACCGGAAAACATGGCCGTTATAGTAGACAATAATTTTTATGAACGTGCTTGTATCATTACTGACGACATTATGGCAGATGATTTGCTTCACGGACACTTGAATGAAAATTTAAAAAAAGCAGTAGCTGCTGGTTTGCCGATTGAAAAAGCGATTTATATGACAACGTACACACCGGCTCGACGGATGGGCTTATTGGATCGGGGAGAGATTGCACCCGGACGTATCGCTGATTTTATTTTACTGGAGGATTTGGCTGATTTTACTATTGGAAGTGTTTATAAGGCTGGGGAAAAGGTTTATACAAAAGGCGCACCGTTCCATTATCCGTCTGTTGTTGAGGCATTTCCTGAAAGTTACCGTCAGACCGTTCACTGTCGACAATTAACAACTGCTGATTTATGCTTAAAAGTTGAAACTTCACAAGATACGGTACGTTGTAATGTGATCCAAAAGCAGGAGATTGGGACGTTCACACAGCGGATTACGAAGGATATTCCTGTGAAAGATGGTGTTTTACAATGGCAAGCTGCCGACTGTGCGTTACTGTTAGTCATGGAACGTTATGGAAAAAATGGCAATATCGCCTATGCTTTGATGGATCAGCCGTTGCATCGATCTGGCGCAATCGCTACGACTTGGGCTCATGATCACCACAACTTAATGGTTATGGGGAATGATCCGTCTGCTATGCTTATCGCTCAACATGAATTGGCAGCAATACAAGGCGGCTATGTAGTTGTAGAAGAGCAGACAGTTAGCGGGCGCTGTCCTTTACCGATTGGCGGGATTTTGTCACAAGCACCGATTGAAGAATTAGGCGCTAGCTTAAAACAAGTACGTAAAAGTATGCAGCAATTAGGCTATAAAAATGCTAATGAGATTATGTCCTTTTCCACTTTATCACTGCCAGTTTCACCGGCGATTAAAGTGACGGATCGTGGCATGATGGATACGAAGACACAAGCTTTTTACCCGCTGATTTTTCCAGAAGATGGGGTTTTACAAAATGAAACAACTCATTAAAAATATTTATCTTTTAACGATGGATGATTCTGATACTACCTATAAAAATGGATACTTGCTAATTGAAGATCAACAAATCGCAGCTCTTGGACCACTTGGCACTTTGCCAGCACATCTTTTTGGGGCTGATGAAATAGTGGATGGGCACGGCGGCTTGTTGCTGCCGGGCTTTGTCAATACGCATACCCACATCGGCATGATCCCGTTTCGGTCATTAGGCGATGATGTTCCTGATCGACTGCGTCGCTTTTTATTTCCGTTAGAACAACATATGACAAAATCGCTGGTGGCTGCCAGCAGTCGTTATGCCATTGGCGAGCTGCTTTTAAGTGGAGTGACAAGTTTTTGTGATATGTATTATTTTGAAGATGTTGTGGCACAATGCTGTCAGGAAATGGGCGTCCGAGCCTTAGTGGGGGAAACCATTATTGACCAGCCGACTTGTGATAGTCCTAAGCCTTCCGGTGGCTTGGACTACTGCGAAAAATTCTTAACGCAATGGTCAAACCGCAGTGAATTAGTGATGCCGATTCTGGCACCGCATGCACCAAACACGAACAACCAAGAGACGTTAACAAAAATTTTGGCGCTAAGTGAGCGTTTTGAAGCGCCTATTACGATGCATGTTTCGGAAATGTCCTATGAGATTGAAGCCTTCCGACAAAACCATCAGCAAACACCCATTGAATGGCTGCACGAGCTCGGTTATTTTCAACGGGATTTCATTATGGCTCACTGTATTTTTGCCACATCGGCTGACATCGAACTAATCGCTCAAGCCGCTAAAAATGTGCGTATCGCCCACTGCATTGGCGCTAACACCAAATCAGCTAAAGGTGTAGCCCCAATTAAAGAAATGCTTGCTCACCAAATTACCGTTGGTCTGGGCACAGATGGACCAAGTAGCGGCAATACTTTGGATTTGTTCAGTCAAATGAAATTATTCGCTAATTTTCAAAAAACATACAATCACGATCGAGCGCTATTTTCCGCTAAAGAAATTGTACGTTTAGCAACCAGAGGCGGCGCTGAAACGTTAGGTTTAGCTGAAAAAGTTGGCTCGTTAGAAGTTGGGAAACAAGCAGATCTGGTTCTTGTTGAAACAGATTCTGTCAACATGTTTCCTATCTTTGATCCGTATTCGGCTTTAGTTTATTCTGCAAATGCCGGAAACGTCACAGCAGTGTGGGTAAACGGTCGCCTGTTAGTCAAAGAAAAACAACTCGTTGATTTTTCCCTTGCTGACTTGCGGGCTAACTTGTATGAAGAAATGGCAGGCTTTGTCCAAGCGGCGAAAAATAGCTAGCTTCCACCTTAAAAACGTAGTTATCTTTGTAAATAACAAAGGTAAGTATGAAAAAACTGAGCGAAACCGCCAGAGTAACCGCATCTTTGTCACTCATCTTTAATAAATAGTAAGAGAAAAGGGGCGTCTTGCGCTGAGCAAGTAAACGCCCCTGTGTTTATCTTTAGCTTGATGTGTGCACCTGTCAAAATTTTAATCCACTTACAACTATAATTTTCTTAGAGTAGAGGCTTACGGGCTCTACTTTTTTACCGTTTAAAGCAGTTTTACTAGCTGGCAAAATTATAGTGGTTGCAGGGAGTGCCACTAACGTAACGAAGCAACAAATTAATTATTTATGTAAAAATGAAAGCGTTTCACAAATCTCGTTGCCACCTTTAGCTCTTGCAACTGCTGACAGCAATTTGGTTAAGCAACAGGCAATTGAAGCAGTTAGTAACGTTTTGACAGATTCAGAGACGAACATCATTGTATTAGAAACGGCGGTTTCCGGTCCACGTTTAAATCTAGCTGATGTTGAAGCAAATCGAGGTTTCGAAAAAGGACAAGCAGCTGCGAACATCAATGCTGCCCTTTCAGAGATTGTCAAAAATTCTTTGGCAGCAACTCAACAACCAATTAAAGGAATTTATATGACAGGCGGAGACACTGTGGTTTCAACCTTAAAAACATTAGGTGCTTCCGGTATTTCCTTAATTGATTATGTAATTCCTCAAACTGATTTAGTGCGAATAATTGGTGGAACTTATGACGGCACAGTAATTATTGGTAAAGGTGGTTTGACAGGAAAAGAAGACACAGCTTTAGTTGCTGTAGAACGGATTTTCCAAGAAGCAGCGAAAAAGTGAAGGTTTGAAAGGAGGAAACATTTTGAACATACTAAAAAATATACCCGGCGGTTTTATTATTGTTCCGCTGTTATTGGCTATTTTAATCAATACGGTATTTCCCGAAGCTCTGACGATCGGCGGGCCAGTGACTGCTTTATTTAAAGAAGGAAACCAAGCGATGATGGGGCTTTTCTTAATTATCTGCGGTTCTTCTATCAATTTCAAACAAGCGGGTGAACCACTTTATAAAGGCATGGTTCTTTTAGGCTTAAAGTTTTTAATTGGGGGGCAATCGGTTTGTTGGTCGGTCACTTTTTTGGTTTTGACGGCATCTTAAGCTTAACTCCGTTAGCGTTAATTGCTGCTTTGACAAGTACAAATAGTTCTTTGTACATTGCTTTATCTTCTGAATATGGAAATGCCAGCGATACCGGTGCTATCTCTGTTTTTTATATGAAAGACGGTCCTTTCATTATGATGGTGGCCATGGGCATGTCCGGTTTAGCCAACATTCCTTGATAGCAAATTGTTGCAATGATTATCCCATTATTCGTTGGTGCCCTTTGGGGAAATTTTGATAAGAATTTTCTCGAACTATGTAGTCAAGCGCAACCACTAGTCATTATCTTTATGTCATTTGCAATTGGTGAAAATACAAGTGTAGCAATGATCTTACAAGCGGGTTTGTCTGGCGTTTTGTTAGGTGTGTTAGCCTTAGTTATCGGAGTGGCTTATTTCTTTATTTACAATTTATTCTTGAAGAAAAAAACACCGCTGGGGGCTGTTTTGGGAACAGTAGCGGCAAATTCTGCCTTAACGCCAGGTATTGTTGCTGCTGCTGATCCAGCTTTGTCTCGGTGTGCAGATATGGCGACGGCTCAATGTGCAACTGCTAGCATCATCACTTTGTTAGTCGCTCCATTTTTAGTTGCTTATTTTGATAAATGGCTGAAAAAACGCTTCAGTAAAGAAAAACTTAATCCGCAACCGAATATGGAGGAATATGTCAGCTCAGAGGCTACGATCGCTTAAAGAAAGTGAGGAGTAAATATGATTTTACAAAGTCAAGTAGTGAAAGTTGGACCGGAAGCTTCCCACTTTCTAGCTGAAGGAATTTTTGCTGTTGTTTTCCGCCAAAAGCGTTATGACTCAAATTAAAAATTACAGCATTACAATTAGCGATGTCGTTTTAGCCGGCACTATCAAGACAGGGCAGACGTTAATATTGGGTTCTAATCGCTTCGTCATTACAGCTGTAGGTGATATTGTACAAAAAAATCTAGCCAAGATCAGTCATGCTACCATTAAAGCAGATGGCAGTGATTGTGCCGAATTGCCGGGAACAATTTATGTGGAAGCAAAACCGTTGACCAGCTTAAAAGCTGGTGATCCCATTCAAATTATAGAGTAGGTGTAGAGTATGAATCGTCGACCAGTAGTCGGTATGAGCTTAAAAAACTACTTAAATACAAATAGTAAAACCGCTGAATATTGTCAAAGCCTGCGTCAATTGACCGGAGGCGAAACAAAAGTCGAACAATTTCTGTTTCCAAGTTTAGGTGCGCTGCCAGCTGCACAATCTGTACTGCAACATCGATGTAACATCGCTTACGGCGCACAAAATATTACGTCTGCACAAAATGGGACCTACACTGGCGAATATTCCATTGAAACGCTACTGGAATTAGCGGCAGTTATGTGGAAATTGGGCACCATGAGCGAATACAAGTATTTCATGAAACCTCAACGTTAATCAATCAAAAAATCCGGTTAACCTTAGCTTGTAACTGTACGCCAGTCGTCTGCATTGATGAAGGCAACCAAAAACTGACGCTATTAGCTTTTAGAAATCGTTTAACTAAGCAACTTACGTCCTATCTACACACGATTACGCCGGCTGAAATTCAGCAAATAATCTTTGCTTATGAGCCGGGCTGGGCAATTGGACAAAAAGAAGCAGCGCCTGCTGAATTTGTTCATACAGCGCATCAAGCGCTACGTGAAATCATGGCTGGGCTTGTTACTACTGAGACCGCTGAAAGAGTACGGCTGATCTATGGCGGTTCCGTTTCTAAAGAAAATGCCGGGAAAATAATTGCTAACGCAGATGTTGATGGTGTTTTTATTGGCCGCTTTGGTCATGAGCCTCGAAACTATCAAGCTATTTTAGAACTCGTTAAAACAGGAGGCGAACAAGATGACAACTAGAAGACCAATTGTCGCCATGAGTTGGGCGATGAGGCAAAATAGAAGTGCTGATGCCGTAGCTTTTGCTGAACAGCTGGTTCAATTATTGCAAGAGCATCAGGCGATTGAACAAGTCGTTTTTTCTTCAATGGGGACTATGGCGGCAGTGGCATCAGTTTTAAAGGGGAGTGTAATCGGTTTAGGGGCGCAAAACATTGCTCCTTTTGTAGTCGGTGAATATAGTGGAGAATACTCTATTGAATCATTAGTTGATGTTGGTGGTACCTATGTGGAATTAGGTCATTGGGAACGACGGAGTCTCTTTGGGGAAACGGATGAATAAATCAATCAAAAGCCTTTAGTAGCGTTAAAGCATAACGTAACGCCGATCTTGTGTATTGGTGAAGATCAAAAGGTAACTGAAGATACTCAATTATATAATATTTTAAAACGTCAAATTTTTAATGACTTACAGGGCATAAAGGAAGAAGCATTGTCTCAAATAATTATTGCTTATACGCCTTATTGGACAGTAGGAAAAACGCGTGCCTCAAATGCCCCTCGCATCCATCAAGTTGGTCAAATGATTCGAAATATTTTAGAAGAATTTTATCCGGAGCTAATAGTGGCTGCTCTGCGGATTATTTATGGTGGTTCTGTCAGTCCGGAAAATGCCAAATTAATTGTTGCTGATGATGCCATTGATGGTGTATTGGTTGGCCGTTTTGGCAGCGACCCTAAGCGTTATGCAGAAGTGATAAATGTAGTAGAAGCAGTGAAGATAGGCTTAGTAAGCCTTTGAGGAAAAAGCACACAGTCTACTAATTGCAGTTTTTGAAAAAGAGAACAAATGAAACAAGCTGATAGCTGGCAGATAGTTTCCGATCAATCTGTCAACCGTCAGCTTATTTTGTAAAGTCGTAACTGGCATCAATTAAAGTAGTATGCAGGGATTTTAAATTAAAGGTAACTGGCGTAAGTCTTATGTATCAAACAGGGCATCTAACGACGTTTTGACGTAATAACGGTTTGCTAGTAGTTTATGTTAGTTACATGTTGCAGGGTTATTTTTTTAGTGACTAATAGCTAAAGTTGTTCTAATTTTTGATCAGTTGCTTTGAAGGCTTTTTTTACTTGTGAAACCCAGGTTCCTTTAGCAGCAGCTTGGAAATTTTTTTGAAAGCTTGCGCTAGTGGATTTTATTCTGGTTAATTTAGCTGTGCTTATAGTTTCAACGTGTCGTTTTTGATTTTCAGAGGTTTGAACGCTTGCCGGAGCCAATGTATTTCGGATCAATGCTTTTTCTAATTCTTTCACCAAATTAGTTAATTCATTTTCTACGGTTTCGTTCATCTCGTTTATTCCTTTCTATCTTTTTCGTAAGTTCAAGCTGCTCTTCTATGTGTTGTTTTGTTTGGTGATAGCAGCAAATCGTTTCAGCTTGTTGGTCTTCTAAAGCTTGCAGAGTTTGTTTTACTAATTGTTGACCTTCTGCTTGGCAATTGTCAATTGAATGATAGACCTGTTTCATGTTAACCGGTACGCTGAAATCAGCCTGCTGATAGTAATAATGATAAACCTCGGCAAGTTCTTCCAACCGGTGTTTAAATCGTTGTTTTGCATAAAAAATCAACTCTAACTGGTTTTCGAATTTATGTTGTTCTTTTTTGAAGTCGACTTGTAGATGTTCTAATTCATGTGATTGTATATGGGATAATTCGTTTTTTTCGGATTATAGTATATATTTAAATAATAAATTATTTTGTATAGTAAAAAATAAAATATATAAAAAAATTTTAATATAATTCCAATGTGATATTTATATATTCTTTTTGACAAAAATAAAAATTTTTAACCTATTTATTCCTTAATAGTCCTCTTTGAATGGTGGTGTGGGTTAAGACACCATTGATATGAAACTAATTAATGCTGGCTTTAGCAAAAACGAAAAAGTCCCATCATATATATTTAGTACGTGCAACTACTATAACATGATAAGACTTAGGATGTTTAATGCTAGTAAAATGGACATTTGATCGAAAAATTTCAGTTTAATAGATTAAAGTTAATCTGGGGTTTCAGTCAAATTATTAAGAATAATACCTTCATCTAAGTTATAAAAATCTTTACCTAAAATCAAATTGGTAGCTTCTTCTTTGATTCCGTTAGCTAGTTCGAAATTGCCGAACTGCTCTAGCAATTCGATTTCTTGCAGTATTTTGGTGAGATATTTTGTTTCCTTGGTTATTAAGTAATTGGTAAGATTATCTAGATAGTGCAGATTAAAATGAAAATGGTAATCGTCATAAGGGACATTAGCTTCCTTGGCTTTTTGAATATAGTAAGCTGCTTGGTCCAAATTATTGCGATAAAGCTGCCCGGTAATAATGTTAGGGTAGATTAAATTAGCGATTCGAACGGTTGTAAAGTCACGGTTTTTTTGATTTTCAATTGGATACATCCGTTCCAAAATATACTGAACCTTTTCCGTATCGAAAAAAATGATTGGATTTACGGTCATACGGTAATCGTAGTATGTATAATACGTTTTCTTCTTAATGATGTTTAAGACATGTTCAATATCTGCTGTATCAATCTTGGGAATTTCCGGCCAAATAGGATGGTAAACAACCTTAATATCATTGTAAAGTGCCGTTTCCATCGTGTTTTTTTCTTTAATTGCTGCTAGTTCATGAAAGTAACGTAATAGAATCTTTTTCCCTGCAGAGTCATCTAGCGTATATAGGCAATTCTTATATTGGTTATCGATTGCCAAAATAGGGATATTTTCTTCCATATCAATTGCGCCAAAAAATTCTTTGAACGATAATTCTAATGTGTTCAATGCGGTGAAGAGATCTTCATAATCTAATTTTGATTGTCCTGACTCTAAGCGATGGTACCGTTTTGCGTCTTTTCCGGGTAACATATTGGCTTGAGAAATGCGTTTTTTCTTTCTGAAAAATTTTAAAGCCTCCAACGTATTCATAAAAGGACTCCTTTTCGATTACACAAGTGATATTACATATTATTTTTTTATTAACTGAATTTGAAACTATGTAAATAAAAACGATATTAAACAAACCGATGTTTCCTTTTTTTGACATAATAAATAATTTGTAATATAAAATGGAAAATTCTAACCGCAGAAAATTGTCAAAAAATGGAAAAATCCATAAAAAAATTCCTTGATTAACACTTAATAGAAAGTTTATAATTTAAATACGAGATATCTCGAATGAGTAAAGGAGGGATAGCTTGTTTTTTGCAAACATAATTAGCACTTTGATCAATAATGTTGGGAGTTAATATCAAGTTCCTTCAAACAAATATTAAAAAAAGAACCTCCCTACTCTAAAACACGTCACTGACTTAAAGTAGGGCGACAATTCAATATTGAGGAAGATGAACTGTTTATGGTTCTTTGCTGTAGCAAGACTACAACAAGTTAATTATAACAATAAAACTTATGTTTTTAAAGGCTTTCTTTCAAATAATAACTTGATGTATATGAATAGCAAAAATCAATCAGCACTCTTTTAAGTGAAAGGGGTTAATTATGTGTATTCAGAAATAACATTGAACTACCATGAAGAAAAAGCCAAAAGAGATTTTTTGGAAACAAAGATTTCTAGGCAAGACTATCAAAAAATTATCAACCAAATTCAAAGAGAGCGTAAGTTGGTTCACTTAAGTAGCGAAGGTAAGCAAGCTCGTTGAAGAAAACTGTAATGTTCTTTTACGTAGAATTTAAAAAAATTAGTTGAAGTATTTTCGACGATAACTGATAGAACTGCTACTAAGACAGCTGATTATTGATTTAGGGTGCTAAGGTGTTTGCAAAAAAAATGGAGAATAAGCTGCATTTAATCTTTTTCTGAAAAGAAAATGTCGAGGGCTCGGTGCAGGTTTTTATAAAAAGACTGCTTATTCTCCGGTATTTAGTGAAGTTGGGAGTTGATAAAAGCAAGGTTGAAACAGATCGACGAAATGATAGGGCATTTCGCATTAGTAAAAAAATAAAGAGTTGGTAATAATCACATGGATCATTACTGCAAGCTAATCCGCAGAATTAGTGATCGTAAATAAAGGGAAGAGTATTTACAAAAAAAGGAAAAGAAATGTTGTTGTTCCAGTTTTAAATATAAAATAAGTTTCAGTATCAGTTACGGTATAGTTTGCTCTAATCATTATGAAATTGCACCGAAACGGGGCTTGAAGCTCGCTGAAAGGATTGAATTGCTGGGGTGTTCATATATAGGAGTGGCTGTTTTTAGTGGGTAGTGAGAGCAACAAATACACTTGATTTTTTCCGAGTAGCGCTAATCAAAGGAAAAGAAAGTTTAGCTGAGCACTGAATAAATAATTAAGTATTAGTATTCATGGCCAAACTCTACTTCGGAAGAATATAGCACTCTGCCTTCAATCAAAAAATTGAATAGTAAGAACAAACGCGAATGAAACAATTATGATTGTTTCATTCGCATTTTTTTATAAAAACATACATTTGTAAATATCACTTTGTTGATTTATGGTTTTTTTCAATTAGCATATTATATCCTACTTTAATTTACAAATCGTTACATGAAAGTTATGTTTGTAAAGAATTGTCATGATATTTTTACCTATGAAATATAAAAAAATGATAAAGTGTTCCGAGTTGTTAATATCTACAAAATTATATTTACGAAGGAGAGCAACATGAAATCACTTAAAACAATTTTATTAGGAACAACATTGGCAGCAGGAATGGGATTATATTTAGGAACATCAGCTGCAAATGCTGACAGCTTATATACAGTTAAAGCCGGAGATACGTTATCAACGATCTCGGAACAATTTGCAGGCAACAATACATTGATCCAATCAATCGCAGAAAAAAATCAAATCAGTAACATTAACTTGATTTTTGAAGGACAACAATTAACAATCCCAACAGATGTTGAAGCACCAGCATCAGTTCAAACAGAACAACAAGCACCGGTTCAAACAGAACAAACAGCACCGGTTGAAACTCCTGCACCAACTCCTACACCAACAACAAGCACAGCAGTGAGCGGCAACGCAGCCAAAGAATGGATTGCTCAAAAAGAATCCAGCGGTTCATATAGTGCAACAAACGGTCGCTACATCGGACGTTATCAATTAGATGCTTCTTATTTAAATGGAGATTACTCAGAAGCCAATCAAGAACGAGTAGCAGACAGCTATGTTGCCGGTCGTTACGGTTCTTGGGAAGCAGCACAAGCTTTCTGGGTGGCTAACGGTTGGTACTAATATTTAATAAAGAGAAAAAAGAACAGCGACTCGCTAAGGTCGTTGTTCTTTTGCTTTTAAACGGTTGGCCAATGTGCAACGGCCAACGGATATTAAACGTTGTTGTTCATCATAAATAGTTGCCTGCCAGACTTGGATTGACTTGCCAATATGGTCAGGCTTAGCACTGACTGTTAAAGTCCCTGTTGAAACGCTGCGTAAGTGATTTACCTGTAAATCAACGCCTACAGCATAGGACTGCTCCGATAAGTTTTCATTAGCGCCTAAACTGCAAGCTGTTTCAATTAAGATGCCATTAATGCCTCCATGCAAAATACCAAACGGCTGTAGATGAATGTCTGCAATTGACAAAGTCAAACGGCATTCTTCAAGAGAAGTTGTTTGGATGTTTACGCCTAAATATTCTAAAAGATGAATGAAAACCAACTCCTTTTCTAAATTTAAGTGCTATCGACTTCTTTTATTATACAGGAATGAAAATTTTTTAAAATAGCTTGAATTTTCTTAAGAAAACAAGCAAGTTTCCCTCAAAAAAGGTTAAACTTATGTATAATAGAAACGATGAGAAGAATAGAGGAGGTTTCCGAATGAGAAACTGGACAACGATCAAAACCTACGACGAAATTTTATTTGAACAAACAGACAAAGTAGCGAAAATTACTATCAACCGCCCGCAAGTTCATAATGCCTTTACGCCTAAAACTGTAATGGAAATGATTGATGCGTTTAATATCAGCCGGGACCGTGAAGATATTGGTGTGATTATTTTAACTGGTGCAGGTGACCAAGCATTCTGCTCTGGCGGTGATCAAAAGGTACGCGGCAATGGTGGTTATGTGGGAGAAGACAATATCCCCCGGTTAAATGTACTGGATTTGCAGCGTTTGATTCGCGTGCTGCCTAAACCGGTTATTGCCATGGTAAAAGGCTGGTCGATCGGCGGCGGTAATGTGCTTCAATTGGTTTGTGATTTAACCATTGCAGCTGATAATGCGAAATTCGGTCAAACAGGGCCAAATGTCGGTAGCTTTGATGGTGGCTATGGTTCAGGCTACTTGGCTCGCGTGATCGGTCATAAAAAAGCCAAAGAAGTTTGGTTTATGTGCAAACAATATTCTGCGCAAGAAGCATTGGACATGGGGTGGATTAATACAGTGGTACCATTAGATCAAGTGGAAGATGTCACGATGGAATGGGCTGCGGAAATGTTGAAGAAAAGCCCACTTGCTTTGCGGATGATCAAAGCTTCTTTAAATGCAGATACCGATGGCTTAGCTGGCGTTCAACAACTTGCAGGTGATGCAACGCTTCTATATTATACTATGGCTGAAGCTCAAGAAGGACGCGATGCGTTTAAAGAAAAACGGACACCAAACTTCAATCAATTCCCTAAATTCCCATAAACCAATGACTTGGTTAACTACACAAGTACAAAAACGTCCCGATGCTCCTGCATTTTATTTTCAGGAAGAATCTTGGACGTTTTTAGAAGTTCAGCGAGAAGTCAATTATTGGGTGACCACGTACCAAACGTTATTGCCGGCAACGGAAAAAAGAGTGGCTCTTTTTAGCAAAAACTCAAAGGAGCTGTATTTTTCAATCTTGGCCTTATGGGAATTGGGACGAGAAATTCTGTTTTTAAATACACATTTAACGTTGCCAGAATTGACTTATCAGCTGACGGATGCTCAGGTAACGACAGTGATTGCTGCTGAAAAGCTGGGTAAGATCATAACTGAAATCCCGAACATAAGAGTAGTCAACATGGTCAAAGCTACAAAAAAAGTGCAAACAACATTTACCAGACCGGATGTCAAGCTTAAGGCTGTTGCTTCAATTATGTATACTTCGGGCACTACCGGCAAACCTAAAGGAGTTTTACAGCGGTTTGAAAATCATTTAGCGAGTGCTTTAGGTACGCAGGAAAATATGGAAATAACCTCGGAAGATTGCTGGCTTTGTCCGGTTCCTTTATTCCATATCAGTGGCTTATCCATTATCGTACGCCAACTGGTGCTAGGTTGTAGTGTGCGTTTGTACCAACATTTTGATGAGGAACAGGTGACAGCTGATTTAATGGAAAATCGCGGAACCGTTATTTCTGTCGTCTCATTGATGTTGCAAAAACTATTAGAAGTCTATCCAGCTACTGGGTATGGCTCAATTTTTAAAGGAATGCTTTTAGGTGGAGGGCCGATTGCGCCTGACAAACTAGCTTTATGCCAAACATACGGTGTGCCGGTTATCCAATCTTACGGGATGACGGAAACTTGTTCGCAAGTAGTCGCTTTAAAATTCACGCAAGCAGCTCAAAAAATTGGTTCAGCCGGTAAACCGCTAAAAAATATGCACTTAAAAATTATTGATGAGCCTGGACAAGTTTGCGCAGCGCAACAAGTAGGAGAAATTCTTTTAAAAGGCCCTAATGTAGTAGCTGGTTATTTAAACCACCGTCAGCCTGAAAAATGGATGCCAGACGGCTGGTTCCGCACCGGCGATATGGGCTATTTAGATGACGAAGGCTACCTTTATCTGGTCAGTCGTTTAAGTGAATTGATTATTTCCGGCGGAGAAAATATTTATCCAACTGAAATTGAACATACGTTACAACAAATGTCTGGCGTTGAAGCCGTGGCAGTGGTAGGTGAATCTGATGAGAAATGGGGAGCTGTTCCAGTGGCTTATATCATTGGTGATACGCAAATGACGTTGGCTGAGGTTCAAGCTTATTGCGGCAAGTTTTTAGCGAAGTATAAATTACCACAAAGAATTTATTTTTGTCATACATTACCACAAACAGCCAGTGGCAAAATTGCCAAGCATCGGTTAATGACAGCAGAAAGAGAGGCGTTTTTAATCAGATGAACGTACCTGATGAATTACGAAGAGCCTATCAGCAACAGTATCGTCAATTTAGTTGGCTGATGCCTTTAAAAACACAACAAACAGCTTATGATTTTTTTCGTGCAGGGGCTAACTTTTACCAAGGAACTCGTTTTTTTTGGGAGACGCCCTCAAGAGATTTTGCCTTGGTTGGGTTGGGGCAAGAGCTAACGCTGACTGGTAAGGAAACTACTACAGCCAACCTTAACCATTTTTTACAGCGACAAGCAGTGATTCGTTATCAAAATATGGTGGTAACAGGTGCTGGCTCGCTGTTGTTTGGTGGCTTACCTTTTGATGTTGTCAAGCCAGTCACAGATGAATGGGGCCTATTAGGGCAAGGGCTGTTTTATTTACCGACTATCATGCTGACTTTTTTGGAAGAGCAAACCTATCTTACTTTGAATTTTTCAGCGGCGAGTGAAGCGGAGTTAACAGAAAAGTGGCATGCTTTAACAAAAAATGTTGCTCAGCTTGAGGAAGCTGCCACTGAATGTCTGGTTACAGCTACTGTGGGAGCGATCCAAACAGAAGAAGTAGCTCTTACTGAGTGGTTGACGGCAGTTGACCGAACGGTAGCAAAGTTAAAAGAGCGTGATTCTTTGGAAAAAGTGGTGCTAGCGCGACAGCTAGCTGTTAACAGCCAACACGTAATCGAGACCGATCAAGTGGTAAAAAACCTAGCGCAACAACAAAAAAACACTTATTTATTTGCTTTGGAAGCCGGAGCTACGGCTTTTATTGGAGCGACGCCGGAACGATTACTTTTAGGCACGAAAGCAGAGTTTGCGACAGCTTGTATCGCAGGTACGATTCGAACAGGCAGCACGCCGGAAGAAACGAAGGCGTTAGGGGCGGAGCTTTTAAAGGACCAAAAAAATACCCGAGAGCATCGAATTGTAGTTGAGCGCTTAGCAAAAGAAATCGCAGCCATCACTACTTCTGAAAATAGTATTCAAGCACCAATTATTTTAGAAAATCGTGATGTACAACATTTATTCGTTCCGATTGCAGGTAAAAGAAAAAAAGGGGTTTCGTTCTTAGAAAGTGTTATGCACCTTCATCCAACGCCGGCTTTGGGCGGTGAGCCTAAACAGTTGGCTTTAGAGTGGATTCGAAACTATGAACCTGGGAGTCGTGGTCTGTACGGTGCGCCGATTGGCTGGATTTCTGCTAATGAAGATGGCGGTGAGTTTGCTGTTGGGTTACGTTCGGGCGTTTTTTCCGGAAAAAAAGGTACTCTATATGCTGGATGTGGGATTGTAGAAGCTTCACAAGCAGCACTTGAACGGGAGGAAACCAGAATGAAATTTCAGCCTATGCTGCGGGGAATCGGAGGAAGGATTAAATGAATTCACAACAAGTTTTGACAGAGTATTTATCGGCTTTTATTAATGGACTAAAAAGCAGTGGTGTTCAGCAAGCAGTGATAAGCCCTGGCTCGCGTTCAACACCTTTAGCGTTGCTTTTACATCGTGAGCTTGCAATTCAAACTTTTGTTGAAGTGGATGAGCGTTCCGCAGCTTTTTTTGCCTTGGGTTTAAGTAAAACCAGTGAGCAGCCGGTGGCTTTAGTTTGTACTTCAGGAACAGCTGCAGCCAATTACTATCCGGCCATTTGTGAAGCGAATGCTAGTCATGTACCGTTAGTGGTTTTGACAACAGATCGTCCCCATGAATTACGCCAAGTTGGTGCGCCCCAAGCGATGGATCAATTACAGCTGTTTCAAAGTCATGTGAAACTATTTGTAGAAATGGCTTTGCCGGAGACCGGTGAAGAAATGTTAAACTATGCTTTTTGGCAAGGTGCTCGCAGTGGCGCTACCGCTCAACAAGTACCGATGGCACCGGTTCACTTTAATTTTCCCTTACGTGAACCGCTGCTGCCAGATTTAGAGATGGTCTCCGATCAACGACCGCCTGTAAAAGTTGTGAGCGGTGAGAATACATTGTCAAATACACAAATTATCGAATTGGTGAACCAATGGCAGCAGAAAAAAGGGGTATTGGTTGTCGGCGGCACTTGTACAAAAGAGGCTGCGCAATGGTTTATCCAGCTGGCACAAGCGTTAAATTGGCCTTTAATTGCAGATCCATTAGCAAACGTTTTGACCAGCGGGACTGATAGTTCCCATGTTCTTTCTCACAGTGATTTATTTGCAAATCACTTATCAGAAAAAATGGCGCCGGAAGTGGTGGTGCGTTTTGGGCAACTGCCTGTAGCAAAAAATGTGATGCTCTGGCTGAAAAGCTTAACGGCGAAAACAACATTTTATTTAGTCGATGCCAATGGTCAATGGCAAGATCAATTAAAACGAGCGCAAACAGTAATCCACGCTTCAGAAACAAGCTTAATTCAACAAATACTATCTCAATTGGAGCAACCAACTCCCATTTCTTGGTTGAATCGCTGGAAAGCCCTAGAAAATGCAGTTCAGACTGCATTGGTCGAATCTGTTCCCGCAGCAGAGCTCAATGAAATGACTGCTAGTTTAACTGTGCATCAACAAATGGTTGCAAAAGGTCAGTTGTTTGTTTCTAATAGTATGCCTATTCGTTATTTGGATCGCTTTATGACTAAACAGAATTATCGACTGTTGGGGAATCGTGGAATCAATGGCATTGACGGGATTGTTTCTACAGCCTTAGGGATGACAGCTGTAGCGCCTGAGCGGCAAAATATTTTGTTGATTGGTGATTTGGCGATGTACCATGACATGAATGGTTTATTGTTAGCGAAAAGGTATGGATTGCCCCTGACGATTGTTCTGCTAAATAATAATGGCGGCGGGATTTTCTCTTTCTTATCACAGCGGACGTTGCGAGCGGATGATTTTGAACCGATTTTTGGGACGCCTATTGACTTGGATTTTTCGCTAGTAGCTCAATTATATGGAGCAGAATATACAAAAATCTCTTCTTTGGAGCAACTAAAGGACTATTTGGTAGCAGCAAAAATCAAGCCTAAGTTTCAAATCCTTGAAGTAACAGGTTCTCGTCAAGCAAATGTAGCGTTGTATGAAAAAATAATAACGACAATCGCAGCTAAAATAGAAAGCTTGGAAAACGCATGAGATCGTTGAGTCAACTCTCTTTTTATCATTATCAATGGTTGACGCCGTATCAAAAAAATCGAACCACTTTAGTTTGTTTGCATGGCTTCACCGGCACCTTACACACCTTTCAATCCGTTTTTCCAAAGTCTGCACCTTATAATGTTTTAGGGATTGATTTACCAGGGCACGGTCAAACGCCGAGTGAATGCTTGCCGGAAGTCTATACGATGCCAGCTGTAATAGAGGAAATCGTTCAATTAACAGCAGCGTTAGGCCTTACACAGTTTTCTTTACTGGGCTATTCTATGGGCGCCCGGTTAGCCTTAGCCTTGGCCTTGACTTATCCGCAAAAAGTGCAACAGCTATTTTTGGAAAGTGGCTCTCCTGGCTTGGCGACACGAATACAACGGCAAGCACGAATTCAAAAAGATCACCAGTTAGCCGAACGCTTGTTAACGGAACCGCTAGTACAATTTGTTAACTTTTGGGAAAATTTATCGTTGTTTGCAACGCAAAAAAATTTACCGTCACCTGTTCAAACACGTATTCGTCAAGAACGATTGGCGCAAAATCCATTAGGGTTAGCTAGCAGTTTATGGTATATGGGGACGGGGGCACAAACCAGTTTTTGGGGTCGTTTATCAGAATTAGCGATGGTGCCCACTAACTTGCTGGTAGGAAGTGAAGATAGAAAGTTTATCGGGATTGCTCGTCAAATGCAAGCAGAGCAATCTTCCTTACACTTGATAATTTTTCCAAAGTCCGGACATTGTATTCATTTGGAACAACCGGCTGCATTTTATACTTACGTGACAGAAAGAATGGAAGGTGGCCGAGAAAATGAAAATTGAAAAAGTTGAGGTCTATCAAGTTCGGTTGCCCTTAAAGTCTCCTTTTATTACTAGCTATGGGCGCTTAGACGAGAAAGCCTTTGATTTATTTATCTTAACGGATGAGCTAGGTAATCAAGGCTTCGGTGAATTGGTGCCCTTTGAACAGCCTGATTATGTTGAAGAAACTTTAGCTACTGCACGCTTAATTATTAACGAGCATCTGCTGCCTTTAGTGGCTGAGCAAACGATTAACCACCCACGGGAAGTCGCCACCATTTTTGCTCAAGTTAAAGGAAATTGGATGGCCAAAGCAGCTTTAGAAACTGCGTTGTGGGATTTATATGCTAAACGAGAAGGGAAAAGTTTAAAGGAATTTTTTAATGAAGTACGACCTCAGATTCCTGTGGGGATTAGTTTAGGCATTCAAACAGACTTGACCCTATTATTAGCGCAAGTCCAAGCAGCAGTTGCGCAAGGCTATCAGAGAGTAAAAATAAAAATCCAACCGGGATACGATCTTGAACCGGTAGCAGTGATCCGGCAACAGTTTCCGCAATTGCCTTTAATGGTGGATGCAAATTCAGCCTATTCATTGGCAGACCTTGACCATTTACAGCGGTTAGACGCATTTCACTTAACGATGATTGAACAGCCTTTTGCTGCTGCTGATTTTTTAAATCATGCCTACTTACAGCAAAAAATGCAGACGCGGATTTGTTTAGATGAAAATATTCGCAGTGTAGCAGATTGTCAGTTGGCGGTGGCTTTGGGCAGCTGTCGCAGTATTAATTTGAAAATTCCTCGTGTAGGTGGCATCAGTGCTGCCTTGGAAATTTTAAAGTATTGTCAAAGTCATGATTTGCTCGTTTGGTTAGGCGGTATGTTTGAATCAGGCGTTGGGCGTGCGTTAAATTTACAATTTGCTTCCCAAGCTGCGTTTACTTTTCCTGGAGATCTGTCAGCTTCAGAGCGCTATTACTATCAGGATGTAATTACCGAGCCGTTTCAATTGGAAAATGGTCAGATTAAGGTGCCAACCGGATTGGGAATCGGCGTGTCTTTAGACCAAGAAGCTTTGGAAAAATATGGAACGTATCATTGTTTTAAAAAAATATCACCTAGTGCAGATGAGTAGTAATCTGCACTAGGTGATATTTAATTTTTATCCGAATAAAAAGTGTTGAGCTGGTTTATTGCTCTTTTAGCCATTTCTCTAGCTGCAGCCGCTGAACTTTCATGGTTGCTGTATGAGGGATTTCATCAAATTCCATGATGATTGGTTCATTTAAGTGGGGTAAATCTGCTACTTGATTCCACCAAGCATCCCAATCCATTTCGGTTCCTGGTACTACAGCCAAAATTGGTTGTGGTTCATTTTCTTTGCCGCGAACGATAATGACTTCTTCTAAAAAATCTAAGGCGTCTAGTAAATGATCTTCAATCGCTAAATTGCTATCAATGGTTTCAATTAAATCCACTTGACGGTCTTTTAAAAATAAGTGACCTCGTTCATCAATCATCCCGTAATCACCGCTGTCCCACCATTGACCGTAGACGTTTTCAGCAAAGCGAGCGTCTTCTTGATAATACGTTAAGGCCCGGCCTTTTGATAATAACTGAATGTGTCCATTGGTTAAGGCTGGCAATACGTTGCCATTTTCATCGGTGATACGTGCCTCGGTTAAGCCTGCTAAACCGACACCCATATCGCGAGCATCAGAATTTTGTAAAGAGTCTAACGTGTGAGCTCGGAGAATCATTGGCCCACATTCACTTTGTCCATATACTTGTAAGAAAATTGGCTCATTGATTTCAGAAGCTTTTAAGAAAGCAGCCATCGTCGCATTGTTAATGGCATCGAAAGTTGAGTGATAGTAGCGCACGCTAGCAAAAGCAGCCGGTCGTTCTTTGGTTAAGCGTACCCATTGAACAAAGTTATTGGGATGAGTTTCAAGGGCGATTGGCTGATATTTCTGTAACATAGCGGCAACTTTTTCGCTGTTGGCATTAGCTAACGGCATCATTGGAAAACCCATTGCCATTAAAGAGGAAATCCCAATATTAAAACGCGAATGAACTGGTGAAATATGGAACCCTATTAATTTTTTTTCTGCAATCTTTGTAAAAATAGTCTTTTGCCATTTAGTGCGCCAGCCCATGGAATGATTGGAATGACAGATGAGTTTTGGAATTCCGGTGGTTCCGGAAGTATGTGTCATATAAGCGATGTCATCTTTCGCTAATTCTGATTGCTCAACTACAGCTGCTGATGTTTGGAGTAAGTCAGCGACTGCAATCTTTTTCGTAGCCGGACAATTGCTAACTTGACGTACTTTATCCTGCGTTACCTCATCATATAAAAGATAAGGCTCTTCTAAACGGTCAACAAAGACTTCAATTGTTTTATAAGGTAAATGATAAGAAATCATCGCTGGAACAGCACCAATATAAGAAGCCGCAACTGCTAACAAATACGTATCATATTTAGGGCTTTTATAGATGATTATTTTATCGCCTTTTTTTACACCGAGAGCCGCTAATTGATAGGCCCTTTTTAAAACCGCTTCGTGACTGAGTTGATACGTCGTTTCCAAGCCTAGTTCAGGGAATGCTGGTAGTTCTTCATCAAAAATGATGGCCACATCTGGCGTGTTTTGAGCGGCTATTTTGTAATTGGTGTACAGGTTTAATGGTTGATAATCTAACAAATCAGTCAATGGTTGTCCCTCATTTCGTAAATAATTGTGCAATAGTGCACAATTCATCATATCACAGAACAAAAAGAACAGCTATTTCAAATGAAAGCGGAATGAAAATTCCATCGCTCATTTTAACAAATTTTAATCTGAGAAAAAAAGCCTGGACAGTGTCGTTATCTTTGAAATCCTTTTATTTTTGTAGAATAATAAAATTAAGGAAAGTGAGGAGAGAAATGATGCTAGTAATTGTCGATGCGCAAAATTGCAACTTACATCCTGAAGGGGAAAAGTACTTTTCAGGCAGTGAACAGCTGATTCCCAAACTGGCGCAAAAAATAAAAAACTGCAACGCTGCAGGTGAATATATTCTTTATACGCAGGATATTCCCATCAAAGAAAAAGGGAAAAGCGAAGATCGCTGGGATTTGGCGATCGTTGATGAATTGCTGCCGCTCTTAAAACCCGAAAATAAAGTCAAAAAAAATTATTACGGTATTCCGCCGGAGCGTTTACTTGTAATTCGCCAACAGTTATTTCCGGATCATTTTGGAAAGAAGCGAATCGAAGTTGCCGGCGTAGAAACTAACATCTGCGTAGTTGCTAATGTTATTTTATTACAAAGTGCTTTTCCGGAAGCTGATTTTTACGTTTCTCGTCAACTGGTGTCAGCCAAAGATCAGGCCAAAGAAGAACAAGCCTTAGCTTTATTGGCGGATTTAAATGTCCAAGTGGTCGCTGATTAGCGTCAACGCTAAGCCCTCTTAGTTGTTAAAATGATAGAATGCTTTTACAATAGTCAATAAGACAGAGAATAAATAGAATTGACGGAGGAAATTATTATGAAAAAAATTTATGAAACTGCCATTACCAACGTGGGTGGACGTGAAGGTGAAGTCCACTCAGCTGACAATAGCTTTTCTTATGCGGTTACATCACCTGGACGAAAAAAAGCGAATGCCACTAACCCGGAACAGTTATTTGCAGCAGCTTACAGTGCTTGTTTTAATAGCGCTTTAGAACTTGTTTTAGAAAAAGAAGGAATTGATGCGAAAAGCACAGTCACTGCTCGTGTTTCTCTTTATCAAGATGACGAAGGCGGTTTTAATGTAGGCGTTCAATTAGAAACACATATTGATGGCGTTTCTGAAGAACAAGCGCATGATTTAGTTGAAAAAGCGCACCAAGTATGCCCGTATTCTAAAGCAACGCGTAATAACATTGAGGTTGAATTAACCATCGTTTAAATAAAAAAACGTAAAAGATACCTGCCAATCCAAGCTGCTAGCAGCTTGGGTTGGTTTTTGTTTTCCGGACCAAAAACAGCGACTTTTTTCAACATTGATGCGGAAGTAAAAACACTTTATAAATAAAATAGAAATGAAACTGCAAGTCAACACATCAATCGAATAAACAGATGCGCTGATTTTAAATTTATAAGGTGGTCAGTTATTGAACAAACTGCTCTTTTTTACTGCTGCCAGTGCTTCAATGAACCTTTGCTTTATATAGCAAGACAAGGTGTTATGAAAAAATGTTGGTAAATCAGTGCCTTTTTAGGTATGAGATAGTTAGAAACAGACAAATTCTACGTAAGGAGCGAAAAAGAAAAATAGGCGATCGCAGCTAGTTCTTTTCGATCATTAGCATATTTTGATCATCAAGTATCCAAACATCAGCATAAGCAATTTTCCAATAACTTTTATAGGTTCATTTCAGAGGGAATAACGGTTTTACGGAGACATGGATCTAAGTAGAGTAAATTTTAAGATTGCAAAAAATAATTTGCTAGAGTTGGGAAAAATTATTGACAATGCCAGTTGCTATTGCTGGTTAAAGCTTGCTCAAAGGCGGGGGTTCATGCCCTTAGCTTTTATATTGCGCTCGCTATTTGTTTCTTTCTAGAACTTCTGCTTGCTGTGGGACGGGTTTCATAAAGTAAGATAAGGATAAATAAAAGTTATTGGAGGAAGGTTTTATGAATGTTATAGTGGAAATGACGGATGCGTTAGGCTTGGACTATTATTTTGTCACACTTAAAGCAACTAGCAACGGTCTATTGCTATCCAGTGGCAAAGCCTATTATCGAAACTTGCATGAAATAATTCCATATCAAAAAATTTCCCATTCCAAGATCATTAAAAAAGATCAGCTAATTGAAATTTCCTTTGAGTGTGAGAATAAACAGTATCGTTTCGTTGACTATGGAAACGGCGTAGCAGACTATCTGCAAAAACATTTATCCTTCTTATAAATCTTTCAATGAAAAAAGGTGCAACGAATTTATGACAACTATCCGAGAAATTGCGAAACTATCTGGCTATTCTGTGACGACAGTCTCAAGAGTGTTAAACAATCATCCTTATGTAGCAGCTGAAAAAAGAAAGAAAATTCAACGAATTATCGATGAGTTAAATTATAAACCCAACGCACTAGCCCGCCATTTAAGTTTAGGGAAAACCAATACTATTGGTGTTTTGATTCCTTACAATGATCAGCCATATTTTGACAAAGTGCTCAGCGGCATCATCCAGCAAGCCTTTCAACAAAAACTGCAAGTCCTGCTTTTGCCTACTAATTATGATCAACGAATTGAATGTGCTTATTTAGAAGAACTGGCTACGGGCGCATTTGATGGCATGATTGTACTTTCAAAAGCCAATGAACTCGCTGTGTTTGCGCCTTACAAGCAGCAGTTAGTTTTTTGTGAAAATATTGAAGATCCGAGCTTTTTTAGTATTTTTATTGATCGAAAGGCTATTTATTTGGACGTCTTTCAAAAGCTTCAACAAGCTGGAATCACAGAAGTAGCTTTAACCGTTAATCGTGATCAAACAGCCAGTGCCAATACGAGAAAAATGTTAGAAGTTTATACGCAAGTTTTTGGTTCAATTGCGCCAAACCGTTTCTTTAAAGGGTGTCGTACCTTGGCTGATGGCCAAAAAGTAGGCCAACAATTAATAAAAGATCATAAGTTACAAGCCGTTTTGGCTAATAGTGATGAAATAGCAGCTGGTATTCAGCAAATTACCGATGATCGATTTATTTTAATAGGACAAGAAAATACCTTTCTTAGTGAAGTGCTGCATTTTTCCACTATTCATCATCCTTTACGTCAATTAGGTCAAGGAGCCGTCTCGCTTTTTAAAGAAAAGCAACCTCAAAACATACGCTTAGTATCTTCCTTCATTCAACGGGCAAGTCATTGTTAGCCCTCTTTACTTTGCTTAAAAACTAATTTGGCTTTTTTATTACAAAGTCAAGTTGGTTTTTTTGTGTACTATAAAAATCTTGGTGCTTGGTATTCTGTTATATAAAATTAAGGTAAAACCTATTATTTTAATGTTTTTATAGAATATATGAGCAAAAATATGTAATTTTATTTTAAACAATGCTAAAATTTATAATTGGCAAAGAACATTATTTTGACAGAAATGAGGAATTGTTATGCAGTACGTAGTCATGCCCTCTCAAGACATTCGCCGTAATTTGGCAACAGAAGATTATTTATTGAACACGCTTTCCTTTGACGAACCGCTGCTATTATTCTACATTCAAAAGCCTTGTGTGATTTTAGGGCGCAATCAAAATGCGTATGAAGAAGTAAATTTGCCCTATGCTAGAGAGAAGCAAATTGTGGTTACGCGACGCTTATCAGGCGGGGGTGCCGTTTATGATGATCTGGGAAATGTCAGTTTTAGCTTTGTAGTTAAAGAAGGACATCAAGCCTTCGGTGATTTTAAAGCGTTCACAAAGCCTATTGTCAAAGCGTTACAACGAATGGGAGCAACTACAGCAGAAATTAGTGGTCGCAATGATTTGATGATTGATGGCAAAAAGTTTTCCGGTAATGCAATGTACACTAGAAATAAAAAAATGTATGCCCACGGTACGTTAATGTACGATGTGAATTTAACAGAAGTTCAACGAGTGTTAACTGTATCTCAAAAGAAAATCGAATCTAAAGGAACAAAATCAGTGCGAGGCAGAGTGACTAATTTGCGACCGTACCTAGCGAAAGAATACCAGTCGTTAACGACGGCTGAATTCCGCGATCACTTATTGCTGCAGTTATTTCAAGCTAATTCACTAGCAGAAATTGCCGATCGAAAATATCATTTGACACCTGAAGATGATGCAGCCATCGGTGAGCGAGTTGCTCAAAAATATGCTAATCCAGATTGGGTGTTTGGCGAGGCACCTAAATTTACAATCAAAAAAGAAGAAAAGTTTGCCGGTGGGATGATCGACGCTCGAATTGCCGTAGAAAAAGGACGTATTGCTGACATTACCATTTACGGTGATTATTTTGCTCAAAAAGATACGAAAGATATCGAAAGATTACTAACGGGCTTGCCCTATCGGTATGAAGCGATTGCCCAAGCGTTAGCGACCGTTGATTTTAATGCGTACTTTACCAATATCAAAAAGTCAGAGTTTGTTCATTTGCTAATTGATTAAGGAAGGAGCCCCAATGATTTCGTTTGAACATGTTTCAAAACATTATGCACAAAAAAATAGTTCTTTGCCGGCGTTAACGAATCTTACTTTTTCTATTAACGACCATGAAATCTTCGGTGTGATCGGACAAAGCGGTTCGGGGAAATCAACTTTATTAAAGTTACTCAATACTTTGGAAGTGCCGGATGCCGGTGAAATTTATATGGATGGTTTAGCTTTAAGCCAGCTGACAAACCAACAGCGGCTGCGTCATAGAAAACGATTGGGCATGATTTTTCAACAATTTCATTTGTTGGGAAACCTGACTGTTTTTCAAAATGTTGCACTGCCGTTAAAGCTAGCGAAAATAAAAAATCCTGAAAAAGTTCGTCAACTGTTAGCTTTTGTTCATCTGAAGGACAAAGCCGACGCCTATCCTAAGCAGTTAAGTGGCGGCCAACAACAAAGAGTAGCGATTGCGCGAGCGTTAGTGATGGACCCGGAAATTTTACTTTGCGATGAACCTACTTCCTCATTGGATGGCCATCATGCAGCAGAAATCAAGACTGTTTTACAAGAAATCAATCAAGTGTTTGGTACTACTATGATTGTTGTCAGTCATGAATTAGAACTGATTCAACAATTGTGTCGGCGAGCTGCGGTATTAGAAGAAGGCAGATTACGAGCTGTACTTGAGGTAAAAACAACGGCAAAAGCGGCCACGGCTTCTTATTATCAACAAATTAAGGAGCATTTGCAATGATGACTACTTATATTGAAACGATACGCTATTATTTACCCGAATTATTCCTCTCATTGCAGCAAAGTTTGTTAATGCTGTTGATTGCAACAGCCGGTGCAATTTTTCTGGGGTTGCCGCTGGGGACTTTGATTTATTTAAGCAGGAAAGGCGTTTATCGGTACAGCCGTTTATTGGCATTTTTTCTTAATGGCTACGTGGATATCGTTCGTTCTTTTCCGTTTCTTTTGTTGGTGGTGGCCTTAATCCCACTTACAAGAGAATTGATTGGTACTGCTTTTGGGACTTATGCTGCGGCGTTTCCTCTAGCGATTGTTGCAGTGGCTTTATATGCACGTTTAGTGGAGCAGGTGCTTTTGGATGTACCCGAAGCGCTGTTGGAGTTAGCCAATGTTTTGGGAGCAAGTAAAAAGCAATTGATTTTTGAGTTCATTTATGTAGAAGCTCGTTCAGGCTTGGTGTTAGCTTTGACTTCAGTTGTCATTAGTCTAGTTTCTTATTCAACTGTAATGGGTGTCGTAGGTGGCGGCGGAATTGGCGATTTTGCCATGCGCTATGGCTATCAACGTTATGAGTATGCCGTAATGTATACTGCGATCGGCTTAATGATTCTTTTTGTTAGTTTTATTCAAATCGGTGGGAGCTTTTTAGCTAAAAAAATTGATCAAAAACATTAAACAGGAGGGAATTTTATGAAAAAAAGTATTTTGGTGGGGTTAGTAGTAGTTGCAGGCTTAGTGGTTGCAGGCTGCAGTCAAAAACAAAAAGAAACTGCAAAAGAAGATCAGGTTATTAAAGTGGCTTCACATATGCCGCCAATGACCGATGTAGTGAAGATTGCTGGTGAAGAAATAAAAAAAGCTGGCTACAAGATTGAACTTGTTCAAGTGAACGATAATATCCAATACAACGAACTGTTAAAAAACAAAGAAATCGATGCAAATTTTGCTCAGCACGAACCGTTTATGCAAAAATTTAATCAAGAAAAAAACGCTGATTTAGTAGCGATTCAAAAAATTTACAATGCAAAAGTCGGCTTTTATTCCAAAAATTACCAATCCATTGAAGACATTCCTAAAGGAGCACAAGTAGCACTGCCAAGTGATGTTTCCAACGAAGGTAGAGCATTAGCAATTCTAGCAGAATATGGACTTATTCAATTGAAAGACGGTGTCGGCTTTAATGGTACTATTAAAGATATTACTGCAAATCCCAAGGAACTAAAGTGGCTTTCTGTTGACTTACTAAATTTAGCAGAAGCTTACAACGAAGCGAACGTTGCCTTAGTTTATAATTATCCTACCTACATTGCAAAAGTTGGGCTAAAACCAAGCAATGCGCTTTTATTAGAAAAAACCATCGACGATCGCTTTGCAATTTCCTTAGTCGCTCGCTCAGATAACCAAGATTCTGAGAAAATCAAAGCCCTAAAAAAAGCTATGACTAGTCCGGCTGTCAAAAAATTCTTAGAAGAAAAGCATAACGACACTTTAGTACCAGCTTTTTAGCAAAGACAATAGTCGAAAAATGCTTAAACAATTCAAGCCAAAGACCATAGCTATCACTTTGCTTTTTAAATGACAAAAATTTTTAATCTTTAAAGGATATAGCTCACCAAAAACTTAGGTGAGTTTTCATATATCTATTACCAATAGTAATTCTACAGAATCTGGCACATGTACTTTTTTTAAGTAATTTTTTTCACCGTTTTCTGAATATATTAATCTTATTCTATTCATATGACTAACAGTAATTAAATGCTGTCGATCTTACTACCTTTTGTTGCTAGGGTATTTTTTAGGTTGACAGACGTGTTCTTTAAGAATATACTCTAAACGAATTGAATATTTCTTCGGGGCAGGGTGTAATTCCCGACCGACGGTGACGAGTTTACTCGAAGTCCGTGACCCACATTTTTGTGGTTGAGCCAGTGAGAATCTGGCACCGACAGTTAAAGTCTGGATGGGAGAAGAAAAGTTGACTGAGGGTTGATTTTATTTATTAAAATCGATTTCCTTTAGGTTTATTTAGCTACGCCCTGTGATTAACTTCACAGGGCTTTTTTGTTGAAAGGGGGAATTTATATGCACCATTCTTTCATGCTAGCTGCGATTGAAGAAGCAAAAAAAGGCAAGGGAAATACCTTCACCAATCCATTAGTTGGAGCAGCGATTGTAAAAGAAGGACAGCTAATCTCACTAGGTGCACATTTACGTTACGGCGAGTCCCACGCTGAAGTAAATGCTATTCAAAATTGTGATTTCCCCGAAGAACTGTTTAATTCAACTTTATATGTTACTTTGGAGCCTTGTAACCACCAAGGGAAACAGCCACCTTGTACGCAAGCCATTGTTCACTCTGGTATCAGGACTGTAGTCATAGGCCAGCTTGACCCGAATCCTTTGGTAGCAGGAAAAGGAAAAGAATTTCTACAAAAGCATGGAATCAAAGTAATCGTAGGTGTGGAAGAAGAGCAATGTAGAGCACTGAATCCTTTTTACAACTATTTTTTTGAAAAGGATCGTCCCTATATTACGCTAAAACAGGCCGTAACACTAGATGGGAGGATTTCTATAAAAAAAGGCTCACGGTACTCAATAACAGGATCCGAGGCAATTTCAAGAGTACGGAAAGAGCGAGGTGAATATCAAGGAATTGTGGTGGGGAGCAAAACCGTTCTAGTTGATGATCCGCAGTTATTACCCAATGCCGAAACTACTTTCCCGCCAGTACGTATCGTTTTGGATCGTAGAGGGCGGATTTTTAAAAGTCCTAAACTAAATCTTTTTCAAACTGCAACAAGTCCGGTTTGGATATTTACGGAAAATCCTGAACGAAAGGAACTACTCCCCCATGTAACAATTTTTTATACACCTAAGTTTTCTTTTCGGTTCTTTATTGAAACTATGAGACAAAAAGGGCTTCAGTCATTGTATATAGAAGGGGGAGCGAAAATCCATGACGCTTTTTTAGAAGAAAATCTCTGGGATGAAATCATCAGTTATATTGCGCCCAAACTTTTTGGTGGAAAAAGTCCGATGTCGTTTCATAGTGAACGTTTAATTTCTGAAGAGCAGCAATTAGAATTTTTGGAAGTTGAACAGCTTGGAGAAGACATCCGAGTTAGGGGGAAACGAAGGCAATGTTCACAGGATTAATCATAGAACAAGGAACAGTCAAAGAAATTCATCGAAACCGGCAAATGATCCAACTCGCTTTTCAGACTTCCAAGAGTATACTAAGTGATTACAAAATTGGTGATAGTATGGCAGTTAATGGGGTATGTTTAACTGCTGTTAAGGTTTCCAGCACATTTTTTAAAGCCGAAATAATGCCTGAAACTTTTAAACGAACTACTTTCTCCACAATAAAAGTTGGTGATCGGGTGAATTTAGAACGAGCAGTTTTGATAACGCAACGTTTTGAAGGACATTTGGTTTCGGGACATATTGATACTGTCACAAGGCTGATAAAAAAAATAGAGAAGCAAAATGCAATCGTTTTGACGTTTGCTTATCCGAGCAAATACGCAGGGGAAATTATTCCGCAAGGATCAATTGCAATTAATGGGGTAAGTTTAACGGTTACGGAGACAACAACAGCTAGCTTTTCAGTTGGTCTGATTCCCCATTCAAAATCTTTGACTAACTTGGGGAATTTAGATGTAGGGCATCTTGTTAATATAGAAACTGATATTGTTGGAAAATATGTAAAGGCACAGAGAAATAAATTTGAAATGTATAGGGAGAATGACTTACTATGAGTAGTATTACTGAAGCAATCAAGACGCTGAAAAAAGGTGGTTTAATCATTGTAGCGGATGACGAAGATAGAGAATCAGAAGGAGATCTAGTGGGATTAGCAGAATATGTAACACCTGAGGCAGTTAATTTTATGATCAAATTTGGTCGGGGACTAATTTGTGCGCCAATATCTAAGACAATTGCGCAACGCCTATCTTTAGAAGAAATGACAACTCATAATACTGATGCGTTTGGTACAGCTTTTACGATTAGTGTAGATCATAAGCATACGAAAACTGGTATTTCAGCATTTGATCGAGCAACGTCCATTAAAGCGTTGGCTGATTCTAATTCGAAAGCAAATGATTTTCTTAGGCCAGGACATATTTTTCCTTTGATTGCTGTGGATGGCGGGACGCTTGTACGTCGAGGACATACAGAGGCAGCTATCGATTTAGCCAAATTAGCTAATAGCGTAGAGGCCGCTTATATTTGTGAAATCCTGAAAGAGGATGGAACGATGGCGAGGCTGAAAGATTTGACTCATTTATCTGAGCAATGGGGATTACCTTTGGTTACCATTGAGGAGTTGGTAAGTTTTTTAGAAGAAAGCAGTCATATAACAGTCAATTTACCAACAGAATATGGTGATTTTAAGTTGACTATATATGAAGATGGAGAAAGCCGTGAGCACTTGCTGCTAACAAAAGGAGATATTCAAAATAGTCAATCGCCTACATTGGTCCGTGTTCATTCAGAATGTTTAACTGGTGATATCTTCGGGTCTCATCGTTGTGATTGTGGCGATCAGTTACATGAAGCGATGAGAATGATCGAAGAAGAGAAAACTGGAGCTATTCTCTATCTTCGCCAAGAAGGTCGTGGAATTGGATTGCGGAATAAATTAAAATCCTATCAATTGCAGGAACAAGGATTTGATACTTATGAAGCAAATATTGAATTGGGCTTTGCTCCAGATGAACGGGATTATCACATTGCAGCAGATATTTTAAAATCAATTGGCGCAACGTCCATTCGATTACTTACAAACAATCCCGAGAAAGTAACAGAGTTACAACGGGATGGAATTACGATTGTAGATAGGGTACCAATCGAAACCGATCCACAAAAGGAAAACCAAGCATATTTAAAAACAAAAAAAGAGAAGTTCCACCATTACTTATCACTATAAAGATAAAGGAGTAAAAAAATGACAATACTTATCACTATAAAGATAAAGGAGTAAAAAAATGACAATACTTATCACTATAAAGATAAAGGAGTAAAAAAATGACAACTTATGAAGGAAATTATTCTCCAGAAGATCTTCGAATAGGAATTGTAATTGCACGATTTAACGAATTCATCAATCAAAAATTATTACAAGGAGCAGTGGACAATTTAAAAAGACATGGTGTTGAAGAAGAACAAATTGATATTTATTGGGTACCGGGGGCTTTTGAAATTCCCTTTATTACCAAAAAACTCAGCGAAAAGAATAGCTATGATGGCTTGATTACGTTGGGGACAGTTATTAGAGGCGCAACTACGCATTATGAATTAGTTTCCAATGAGGTGGCAAAAGGAGTCGCACATATTAACTTAGAATCCGATATTCCCGTGATGTTCGGTGTATTAACTACAGAATCCATTGAGCAGGCAATTGAAAGAGCGGGCACGAAAGCAGGAAATAAAGGCAGTGAAGTTGCTCAAGGGTTAATTGAGATGATTTCTCTCGTGCGACAACTTTAAGAATTACTAATTCTTTTGAGTCTGATAATTTTACTGCGGACGTATCAGCCTTCAGTTTGCTGGTAGAACGAAATCAATCGCTAATACCAAAAATACCTGTTAGGGATTATCCTGACAGGTATTTTTATATGGAAAAATGGATAATAGTCCATCTTTTGAAACTAGAAATGTTAATGCTGATGATGTTTCTAACTCAATTACTATTCAAATTCATGAGCTTAGGGAAGAAATTCAATCAATGTATGATTTAGAAAGTTCTTGTTCTGATTTATACGCTACGGCTGATCGTTGCTTAATAATGTCAGTCAAGAATTATCTGCACTTTCTAAGACGAATTGCTTTGATGGTTCTAACGGCATGTACAACATCACTAAGCTAAAGCTTGACTGGGCAAAAAGCATTAATAAGGAATGGAAAGATATTTTTTTGCCATTAGACTATGCGAAACGAGTTCAGGGGATTAAAGCCGATAAAAGTTTGTCTCCTACTGAAAAAGCCGAGAAAATCACTCGTGTATATGAAGATTACCTTTATTCATTGGCAAAACCAGCTTTTGATGAATATGATAAAATACGAGCAAGATTTGGTGCTAACTCTTCCGAAGTGATTGCAGCTGAGAAAAAACTTGCTGGAATATTACAAAAGCTTGCTATTGATATTAACGCAGTAACTAGAAATTTAGGCGATAACGCTATTGATGTCTTTGGTAAAAATACATTAAACTACAAATAATTTATTGATATGGTCAACACAGCAAAACCACTAGATTTGAAGAGTAGAACTGTTGGAGAATCGGATTATTCTCCTTGGGCAAGAGGAGGGTCAGACTATATCAAAAAGGATCCAGACTATTTAGGGAATTATTTATTTGGTTACTATGGCCAAGGTTCATTGCTTATAGATGGAGAAACTCTGAAAATAGGTGCTGGTGTTGCTCAAATTCTAAGTAATGCAAATAAAGGAGATTTCAAAAAACTATTATGTTATTTATTTGGTTTCTCTGTTAGTCCATTGGTAGGCATCGTTATCTGGATACTAACAGGGTATGGAGATAATACAGAAGATGGTATTATGGTTCAGGAGGGTATAAATGACTTTAAGAAAAATTATAAAAATAATTAGCGTTGTATTTTCTATTATTACTGGATTAACATTGTTATTTTTTATTTCAAAAGATCAATTACCAATATTTTTACCTAACCAGAAAAAAGAGATTAAAGTGAAGCTTACAGACCATAATATAGAAGTCCGAATTTACATTTATCTAGACGAAAAGCATAAAGAAGATTTTGAAATAACTTTATATGATAATCAACTAAAAGAATACTTGACTCCGTATAGTACAGGTAAAGATAAATTTGTCCCTAAAGGAAACCTTCACTATGTATACATCGTAAAAAAAGGTAAAACCTACACAGCTATAATAAAAAATAAAACGGATTCAATAATATCCTCTAATGTTACAGTTGAAGCTAATAACTAAATATAAACAGAGCTTGTGGTAAATCCAAGCTCTATTTATTGTCTTGTAGTTCTAAAACTTGCAAAAGCTCAATTTCATTAAGTTTAAATTTTTATGGTTTAGAAGTTGTTTCATAAATTTTCAATAATAAATTTGCATATAACTAACAAAATGTAATACTGGTATTTTGAATTAGGTTAATAGGAGCATCGATTCTTTTATGCACTTTGCATAGAAGGTGTAGACAATCCCACAACTGATAAAGTAGGAAGAGGTTGTGGGGAATTACTTGGATTTACTCAAACTACAAAAAAAGATGATAAATACTTTATACCAACTGATTTTATTATTAATATCTTACCTCGGTATTGAATAAATTATTTTTTAGCAATTGGATAGTCCTATAAAAGGGATTCATGAAGTGAAAAAGAAAGAAAATTACATAGGGGTTAGTATTAATGATATACATTCTTAATTTAAGAAGAATCTTTTTAAGAAAGGTATAAACTTATTTAATAGTTTAATTTCAAGTTTTACTTCTAGTAAAAATAAAATATCTACATAATCAAAAGAGGGTAATTCTTGTAATTATAGTTAGTGTGATACAATAGAATCATGGAGGGTTGGTGTCTTAATATAAAAATTTTTATTATTAAAACTAGTATTTTGGGAGGAGGGAATTAAGATAAATCAATTGATAGTAGAACCGTTTGTAAGTTCATTTTTTTCACAATGGATAAAATTAGTTTTAAGCAGTATTTGGAAATGGGAAGTCGAAGTTACTATCCAAGTTAAAGGAAGTTGAAGAGTAATTATGTCACTACTGGTAATAGTGAGCATGATTAGCCATTCCCACAAATAACCAACTTCCATCAAACAACTTTTAATAATTTTAAACAAATAATAAAATTAGACTCAGAAAAAGATGAGCTTTTACAATCTAAAACCTGATATAATAGAACCAAATGAAAGGATGAACATATATGAGCAAACTAATCGCCTTATATAGTCGCTCAGCGACTGACAACAGGCAATCAATAGATAAACAAATGACCAAGCTAAATAGCTACATGTGAAGAAAACAATATCCAAAACTTCAAACATTATATAGATAATCATCAAAGTGGGGTAAACTTAGATCGTCCAGCGTTCAATAAGCTTATACACAAGACCTAGAGGCTGGAAAAAATAGATAGTATGATCGTTACAAGTATCTCTCGGATAAGCAGCAACTTTCTGGATGTAGCGCAACTGGTTCATTATCAGGATGAACCAAATCAAGTGCAATTAATCGCACTAGACAGTGGTGAATATAGGCTTGATGGCTACAATCTAGAAAATGGATTTTTTGCAGATTTATTAACGAAAATAAAAAGTGCCTTATAAAAAAATCCCCTTTCAGCAAGCCGTGTTAAAAGGGAATTTTCGAATTTCGTTTTACTATTAAGATTATTTCAAAGATTCACCATGCTTCTCTAATGATGCCTGCGCTTTCTTTCCGAATTGTCCTTTTATCGAACCGCCCAAACTTTCAGCTGTCCCTTGAATGTATTTCTTTAAAGATTCCAGTTCTTCTTCTGCGGAGTCTTCAACCTCTTTACTATTTTTGGAACTTTCTTGGCAAGCTGTTCCAGCAGCAGACAACCGAATCATAAGCTTTTCGCCGTTCTTGCGTAATTCTTTTAGAATATCATCTACCACTCAGCAGTTTTCTCCTTTTTATCTTCTTTTTGTTCAGATAATTTCTGATAATTCCGCCGATAATCTGACTCTATATCCTCTAGCTCATTATCTAGTTTTTTAATTTCTCTCTGGCAATTATCTTGAAATTCATCTCCAAGTCCGTCTAACGCTCGTAAACCGTCATAAAGGGGTGATTGGTCATCTGAAATCATCTTTATATAGTATCTGCTAGATTCTGCAATATCCTCTAAAATCTGCACACCTTTTTGTTTGGCATAACGCAATTCCTCTATTTTCTCTTCATGTTTCTGTTTTTCTTTTAGGTAATCTTTTTCTAACTGTTTAATGGTTTGACTCAATAGTCTGCCTCCTTTATGGTTAAATCTGGCTGGCTAATTTCTGATCGCTAGCGACCAATTTAGCAATACTCGTTTTTATCTCTGCAATAAGAGAATTATATTCAGCAGTTTGGCTATCGATTTTAGCAATTTTCTCTTCATGTTTTGAGACAGGTATATTAACGATTGTTTGTTTAGAAGCACCTCCAGCTTCTAATGACTTAATTTCTTCGATGCAACTTAGGGTTGTGCCGATATTTTGCGCCGCTTGTTCTGTTTTTTGCCATAATTCCTCAGCTTGTGTGATAGCATTTTGATATTTCTTTTTGAGTGATTTTGAAATGGTTTCGTTCATTTTTGCGGCTGCCTCCACTACAAGGAGTGCTTCGCTATCATCCAAATATATTTCTTCATTGGTAGACATTTCACTACCACTAGCACTAAACTTCTTTCTTAGCTGAAATAAGTTCCATTTTTTCAACGATGCCTGATAAGCGATTTGAGACATTTTTACAGTTGGGCTACTGGTTGCTTCAAAGATAATATTGCCATTTTTGTCGAATTTCCAGTCTTTAATTCCGTGGCTCTCTCCATCAAACCAAAAGACGGTACCAAAGTCCGTAATCTTTTCTCGATCATTGCCATCTAAATATTTAACGGTAGAATCATCTAGTCTGCGGTAATTTTTGAACAGATAAGGATTTTCCATCATAAATTTCTTTTCATCTTCGTTAAGGGAATCGTATAAAAACCAGCCATTAAAAACAGTAGTTGGAATTTTATATTTTGCCCCAACTTTTAGCATATACGCCCCTTGACTATAGCCACTTAACTGAGTCACATTATAGCCTTGTTCGTTAATCACAAAATTCACGAAATCATCTGCTTGCTTAGTTTGGAGTGAGCCACCGTCACTGGTATTTTTTGCAGTGATTGCTGTAACTAAATCAACCGGGTTTTTCCAGTCTGGATGCGTGCCTGCTGAAATAACCGCTACATTATTTATATCTCCTTGTGGGTATTCTTTTGTACTAGGAGCAACGGCAAAGCCTTGGTAGCCGTTGTTGTCAATATCCGCGGAAGCGATGACTTTATATTTTTTAGTTACATCATCAGAAGTTTTTATACTTACGATATTTTGTTCGGTTCCAGTTAGCTTATTATCTGGTTTTGCGACATAGGTTACTCCATCCTTATATTTGGGGTCAACTTTATAAACTTCTTGGTTAAGAATACTTAGTTCTTCATCAGTATACAATCAAATCTCCTCCTCGCTTAAATCGCTATAGATAACTTTAATTTTAGTTTCTGTTTTTCCGTCTTTTAATTTTGTTGCACCTCCATATCCATACGCTCCATCTTTTTCTATGGGGAGGCTAAGACTGATAATATCCTTTTCATTTTCAGTTATAATATCTGCACCAACTGCAACAAATCCAGCTAAATGATTATAGTTATACTCCTCTGAAAAACGAAGCTCTTTGATATCTGCAAATTCTTCTTTAAGACGTCTTGCCGCAACTTTCTCCCACTCAACAACCTGAGCCTCTTTTTCTTTCTGTTTAAACATATAAAATCCTCCTCCAATACCTGCTATTAGTAATAACACAACAATTACACTTATAATCAGTTTTTTTCTCATCGGTTTATCCTTAATGTTAATTTTTTAATTATTATATAATGAATTTATTATACTTATCGTTAAAGTAAAAGTCTATCTATTAAAAATTAAAAGATAGTTATTCTAGTTTAACTGGGCTGTTACAGCAATTTCATATTGAATTCTGATATTTCGCTATACCATATATATGTAACACAAAATAATATATATGGAGGTTTCCAACATGGAAAAACAGCAGAAAAAGAAAGTAGAAGAATTAGAGAGGTTAGATAAGGTCAAAATCGGTTATGCTCGAGTTAGTACGCTTAACCAACATTTAGGGTTTGAATCTTAATTAGACTCTTTACGAGATTGCGATATCATCTTTTCAGAAAACAATCTGGAGATAATGACAATCGTCCAGAGCTAACAAAAGCTATAACTCTTGCCAAACAACTCGCTAAACAAAATAAAATCATTACATTACAAATTTACAAACTAGACCGCCTCACTAGAAAAATGTTAACGTTAGCAAACATCATCGACGAACTAAACCAACACAATATTAAGCTTATTTCACTTCAAGAAAACATTGAAACAGACTCACTTACTGGACGCTTGCTTTGCCTTGTTCTTGGATATGTGGCAGAAATTGAACTAGATAATATCCGAATTAGGACAAAAGAAGGACTAAGAAAAGCTAAAGAGAACGGCGCTATACTGGGAAAGCCCGCTTTGACAGATAAAAAGAAACAACAAATATTAGAGCAATACCAACTTAACGCTATGTCTGTAAAAATCATTGCTAAGCGCCTCAAGGTAAGTAGCTCCATCTATAAAACAGTGCGAGAAAGCCACGTAACGAAGCGGAAATTCATAAATAACACTTTTAAACAGTAATTATATGTGATAAAATTTTCTTGGAACCATTTCTTTTCTTAACGAACGTCTAAAAAAGATAACTAATTTTGCAATTGTACATATATTACAAATACTTCTATTGGCTGATTTAACAAGGTTTTTACTTTTGTTGAGTCAGCTTTTTTGTTGTTTTTTCAAACATTTTCCTAACGACCGTTTGAAATAGTTCATAACGGAGGTGAACCACAATTCTTATCTAAGATGAATGGTTTTAAAAAAAGAAAAAACAAAGGAGCTGAATTTGAATCTTGAAGAATATGCGTATACAAAAATTAAAACAAAGCAAACGAATTAAGAAAGCGACAAAAGTATTAACAGTCGGTTTACTGGTTTGTCCGCTAACAATTGGGCTGATTAAAGCACTGGCTGACGAGGCAGAAACTATCCCATCAGCAGAACAGGTAGAAGAAATACCTGTAACAACTGAGGAAATTGCACGAGTAGAAGAGACTGAAGCAAGCGAATCAGTTCAACCAGAAGAATCATTCACAGCTGATGAATTAGACTTAATTAATGCTCGTAAAGTATTGGCTCAACTTGAGGTTTTAGACCCTTATAACTACACTGAAGAATCTTGGAATAAGATGATCGAATTAGATTCTTTAGGAGAAATATATGGAGCTTCTGGATCACTTAGAATGTTATGCGAATACCCTGATAATCAGATTATTAAGGGCTCAAAAGACAAAATTCAACTAAACGTTTATGTGTGGACGGATAGATTAACCGAAGCTATGAAAGTATTAGTAAAAGTCGATAGTGGCGAAACCCCACTACAACAAAGTATTGCTAAGTTGAAGCATACTATTACAAGCGCTGAATCTAAATTAACGGAATCAGGCTATACCCCACAGAATCAATGAACGCATTAAAACAAGTCTTGCAAAATACTAAAGACGTATTAGCTAACGCAAATAGCACCCAAGCAGAAATTGACGAAGCTCAAAAAGCCTTAGATTTAGCTATTGCTAACCTAGTTAAGGAAGATAACTCAAACGGTAATACTGGAAACAACGGTTCAAATGATACAGGAAACAGCTCAAACGACCCGAGCACTTCTACCAACGGAAAAACAAACAACACAAATAACCAAACGAATAGCAATAAACAAAATAGCACTACCACAATAAACAAACCAGCTAGCAACAATACAAATAAAGACGGTTTACCACAAACTGGCGAACGGTCCGCAACAACCGCTATACTTGCTGGCTTATCTCTAATAATGCTTTCTATACTTGCGTGGTTTAAGAGAAAGAAAGTATAATTAAACTACCAACCCCATTAAGACCTTACAAGAAAAATAAAGTTTTACTATAGGCGTTTTACCATAACCTATAGGTTATTTGGTAAAGTTTCTTATTTTCTTAACTAAATTTCAAGTATGATTGTTCATTTATGAATATATTGATATAATTATCCGTTGCAGATCATATATTTACAATTGGCAAACTTTTTTAACAGTTTGAGGATTGAAAAAATAATAAAATTTTTTATTTAACAAGTCGCATGCTTTAAAATGAGTGTGCGATTTTATTTTATACATATTTAGGGCTAGTACTTTTTTTTTAGAATAAATTTGTATTCTTTAAAATTAAAAAAAAGTTTAAACTATAATAGAAATAAGTGGTATAATTTTATTATGAATAAGAACTGAGGTGAATATATGTATCTTGCTCATATAAGGAAAGAGGAGTATCAAGAACAGTTATTAAAAGATCATTTACAGCAAAGTGCGATCTTAAGTGGCCGCTGGGGGAAAAAGATTGGTTTGGAAAAGACCTGTTATTTAGCTGGATTGCTTCACGATTTAGGAAAGTACAGTGATGACTTTCAACAGTATTTGCGTAAAGCCGTGTCTGATCCTACGAGTGTGACCAAAGGCAGTGTAGATCACTCAACAGCTGGAGGAAAGTTGCTATATGATTGTTGTCATCAAGAACAACAAGGACCTTTTTCCTTGATTTTAGCTGAATTAGTGGGCAATGCGATTATTTCCCATCACAGCAGTCGAGGCTTGCAGGACTTTTTTTCACTAAAAGAAGCGAAATCGGATTATTTGGCACGAGTAGTGGAAAAAGAAATTAAAGACTTTGGTCAGATAAAACAACGTTTTTTTGATGAAGTGATTTCACAAGTAGCTTTTAATCAGAAAATTGAAGAGGCAAAAGCAGAATTGAGAACGCTTTATTCGATAGATGGAAAGGTCACAATGAAATTAAATAGTACCTTTTTCCTCTTGAAGTTTGTATATAGCTGTCTTTTAGATGCCGACCGTACTAACACGATGTTATTTGAAGCACGAGCAGAGTACCGCAAATCTGCTAACACAGCGTATTTAAAGCAGTATCAGCAACTTTTAGAAGAAGAAATTGCTTCTTTTAAAGGAGATACAAGGATTAATCGACTTCGCAGTCAGATGTCTGCTCAGTGTAAAGACTTTGCAGCAAAATCAACCGGCATCTACACTTTGTCAATTCCAACCGGCGGTGGTAAAACGTTGGCTTCTTTGCGTTTTGGTTTGCATCATGCTCTCAAACATGGCAAAGAACGAATTATTTATGTGGTGCCGTTTACGACAATCATCGAACAAAATGCTGCGACAATTAGGGAAATATTGCAAGATGCAGAGCATATATTGGAACATCATTCAAATGTATTTAATGAAATAAGAGGTAGTAGGGAGCAAGAAGAAATTGAGCGCAAGCAAGCGTTACTTAAGGATAATTGGGAAGCGCCGGTTATTTTTACCACGATGGTTCAGTTTTTAAATACTATTTATAGTAAAGGAACTCGCAATCCGCGGCGTTTTCATAATTTGACTAACGCAGTGCTTATTTTTGATGAGACACAAGGAGTACCGACTAAGTGTACGTATTTATTTAATGAGTGCTTGAACTTTTTAAAAAATTATGGTCAAACAACCAGTGTCTTATGTACAGCCACCCAACCTGCTTTAGAATATGTCGGACGAAAATTAGAAAAGAATGAATCAGGGGAAATGATTGCTAATTTAACGGAAATTGAGCAACAATTCAAGCGAGTAGAAGTTCTTGATAAAACCAAAGCCGAATCATGGTCTCTCGCTGAATTAGCTGATTTTACCCAGACAATTTTACAAGAAAAAAACAATTTATTAGTCATTTTAAATACAAAATCAGCTGTTTTGAATTTGTATCGTCAACTGCAAGAACAAGGAACAGACGCAGTTATATATCACCTAAGCACTTCCATGTGTGCGACCCATCGCAAAAAATTACTTAAGGAAATGATAGAAAAATTAGAAGCTGATCAACGGATTGTCTGTATTACCACCCAATTGATTGAAGCCGGCGTTGACATAAGTTTCCAAGCAGTAATTCGTTCAGTAGCAGGTTTGGATTCGATTGCACAAGCAGCTGGACGATGCAACCGTCATGGCGAAGCTCAACGACAAGCGGTCTACCTAGTCAACCTTGCTGCTAAAGTTGAAAAGCTCGATAGGTTACCTGAAATCGCTCAAGGAAAAGCAATTACGATGCAGTTGCTTAGAGAACGTGCCGAAAGAAACGAGTCCACCGTTGATTTGCTTTCCCACCAAAGCCAAACGGAATATTTTAAACGATACTACCAGCATTTTGCTTCGTGGTTAGGCTATCCGGTTAACGGACAGCGGTATGTCTTGTTTGATTTACTCGGCATAAGTCAGCAAGCATGCAGCGATTATAAACGTGCCCATGGACGAGTTCCTACGCTGGCATTTAGAAGTAGTCCGAAAACAATCGCCGAACATTTTCAAGTCATTGAAAGTCCTACTACTTCAGTGTTGGTTCCTTTTGAAGAAGGAAAAAATCTGATTGCAGATCTCAATGGTGTTCTAAAGCCAGAAGATTATGCGCCCACTCTGAAAAAGGCTCAGCAGTTTATAGTGAATCTATTTGATTACCAAAAGAGCGAGTTGGAAAAAAATGGCGTGATTTATCCCTTACTTAACGGTGAGGTTTGGGCTATTAAAGACAGTGCTTATTCAGATGAGTTTGGTCTGGATCTGGAAGCACTAGCCGGAAATTCTTTTTTAAATTATTAAGCAAAAGGAGGAAGCAGCAGTGAAACGGAAAAACCAATTGGCGTTTAAAATTTACGGAGATTATGCCTTATTTACTGATCCGTTGACGAAAATGGGTGGCGAAAAAATGACGTATCAAGTGCCTACCTATCAAGCGCTTAAAGGCATTACGGAATCCATCTATTGGAAGCCGACCATTATCTATTATATTGATGAAGTGCGTATTATGAATCCGATTCAAATGGAATCAAAAGGCATTCGCCCTATGAAGTATAACGATAGTAGTGCTAGTGACTTAGCCTATTATACCTACTTAAAAAAACCGTGTTATGAGGTGAAAGTTCATTTTGAATTTAATCCTTATCGGCCTGATCTAAAGGGTGACTGGAATGAAGATAAACATTTTCAAATTTTAAAACGATCTATCAAAGCTGGCGGCAGAAGAGATATTTTTCTGGGAACAAGAGAGTGCCAAGGCTATGTCGAGCCTGTTGAATTCGGAAAAGAAAAAGGTCATTACGACGATTATGAAGGAGAACTGCATTTTGGTACGATGGTTCACGGCCTATCCTACCCTGACGAGACTGGAAAAGATGAACTGGCCGTTCGTTTGTGGAAGCCGGTTATGAAAGAAGGCATTATCAAATTTGATCGTCCAGAAGACTGCAACTTGGTTCGATCATTACGACCAATGTACGCCAAGCAATTTGAGCCAGAAAACATTGAATTAGCTGATCAATTATTTGATGCGCTAACAAGGGAGGCTGAGTGATGAGTTGGTTAAACGATCTCTATCAAACGTATGAAGAAAATGTTGACCAAGTGGGGAAGATTCAATATACCAATTTTGGGAAGGAAGTGGTTCTTTTACCGGTCTCGCATGCTTACCAAAATGCTCAAATTGATGTGGCAGTCACAACGGCTGGTGATTTCTATCGTGCAGAAGTGATTCCGAAAGAAAAAGCACCGACTGTGGTGCCGGTGACGATTAATTCTGCGGGGCGCACAAGTGGGATTTTTCCGCATGGTTTGCACGATGGGTTACAGTATGTTGCTGGTGACTTTGAAGCATATGGTGGTGTTTACAAAAAGGATAATGCCTATCAGTTATATATTGAACAGCTGCAAAAATGGTGCCAATCTAAGCATGCGAACCCGTTAGTACAAGCTGTTTTAACTTACTTAGAAAAGGGTTGCCTGATTGAGAATTTAGTGCAAGGACCAGCGCCTATTATGCTTGTTAAGGATCACAAGCTAGTTCCAAAATGGTCCAAAGATTTAGAAGCGGAATTTGGTGAAAAGCCATTATTATTCAATGTGCTAAGTGGTGAACAAACAACGGCCTTCATTCGTTTTTCTGTTTATGAAGATAGCAAAGGAATTCGTCCACTATGGGGTGATTTGGAAGTAATTGAGTCGTTTATCCGTTATTATAGCGAAGAGTTACCGGAACCAGGTCTTGACTATGTGACGGGGGAAATATTGCCATTAACGGAAAACCATCCGTCGAAAATACGTTACGGCGGTGATATGGCCAAAATAATTTCAGGGAACGATTCGAAAAATTTTACCTATCTTGGGCGCTTTACAGACAAGAAGCAAGTGGCTTCAATCAGCTATGAAGCTTCGCAAAAAGGACACAACGCTTTGAAATGGTTAATCGCAAAGCAAGGATATACCATTGATGGTCGTGTTTTTTTAACATGGGGACACGCTGAAGTTCCAAAGCCGGAAGCCTCTAGCTATGGTATTTTTGCTGATTTTTATGCAGCTGATGAAGAAGCTAGCACTTTAGTCACGATTGATACCACTCATCAGCAATTTTCTGAGCACTTTAACCAGGCATTAAAAGGTTATAGCGCTAGATTAGATTATCATGAACCGATTCATATTATGATTTTGGATGCAGCAACGCCTGGAAGAATGGGGATTTTATATGATCGCTCCATTGAAAAGGAACTGTATTTACAACGGCTTAAAAGCTGGCATCAAAGCTGTTTTTGGCGACATACTTATGGCATTAAAAATAAACAACACTATACTTTTTGGGGTGCACCAGCACTTAGAGATATTGCAGAAGCTGCTTATGGTGCCAGATCCAGTGATACGTTAATTAAAAATACAATTCACGAATTGTTTCCATGTGTGGTTGATGGTAAAAAAATCCCGTTAAATATTGTTAGAAGCTTATTACAACGAGCATCAAATCCAGTTAGTATGGAGCGATGGGAATGGGAAAAAACATTAAGCATTGCTTGCGCAGTGATGAATATGCATTTTGATTTTAAAAAGGAGGAAAAAAATGTGTCGTTAAATGAAAGAGAAACGGATCGTAATTATTTGTTTGGCAGAATGTTGGCAATAGCCGATATTTTAGAAGAAAGAGCCTTGTATAAAGCTGGGATTAAACGAAGCACCAATGCCATTCGCTATATGAATGCCTTTAGTGCCCATCCGGTAACAACTTGGAAAATCATTCAAGCAAATTTGATTCCTTATCAAGCAAAATTAAGAGGTCAAGGCAGTTATTACCAAAAGCTGTTAGATGAAATCGGCGCTTCTTTTGAACTAACTGACTATACTGATAAGGCTTTGAATGGGAAATATTTATTAGGCTACTACAGTCAACGAGCTGCATTAAAACAAAAATCAGAAGAAAAAACGGAGGACTAAAAAATGACAACTTTAGCACACAAAATTGATTTTAAAGTAATTGTTTCTGTAACCAATGCCAATCCAAATGGTGATCCTTTAAATGGGAACCGTCCCCGCCAAAACTTTGAGGGTTATGGTGAAATATCTGATGTGGCCATCAAACGTAAAATTCGTAATCGCCTGCAAGATTTAGGAGAACGGATTTTTGTGCAATCAGAAGAACGGGCTGATGATGGCTTGAAAAGTTTGAAAGACCGTGTAGATTCTGTTGAAGAGTTAAAGAAAATCGCTGCTGACAAAAAGAAAGCTGATGTGGTTCGCTTTAGCGAAGTTGCTTGTCAAACATGGATTGATACACGAAGTTTTGGTCAAGTCTTTGCATTTAAAGGACTAGAATTATCCGTGGGAGTCAGAGGACCCGTTTCTATCCAAACAGCAGTTAGTGTTGAACCAATCGATATTAATACCATGCAAATTACCAAAAGCGTCAACTCAGTTAGCGAAGGTGGCGGCAAAAGCTCTGATACTATGGGGACTAAGCACTTCGTTGATTTTGGCTTATATGTCTTCAATGGCAGTATTAACGTACAACTAGCCGAAAAAACTGGATTTACTGAGGCCGATGCTGAAAAAATTAAAGAAGCCCTAATGACCCTATTTGAAAATGATGCTTCTTCTGCACGTCCTGATGGCAGCATGGCAGTGGAAAAAGTTTATTGGTGGGAACATCCTAATAAAATGGGGAAAGCTTCATCTGCTAAAGTCCATCGTTCCGTGAAAATTATCAAACGACCAGAAGTTGATCGGGCAAAATCCGTGGCAGATTATGAAATTACGGTTGAACCAATTGAAGGAATCAAGCTAACTGAAATTGACGGATTGTAAAATGTACGAAGAACAAGATTATTTAATGATCTCCGGTATCCAGCACTTTCTTTTTTGTCGGCGTCAGTGGGCATTGATTCATGTTGAACAACAATGGCAGGAGAACGTGTTAACCTTAGAAGGTAAGTATTTACATGAGAAAGCTGACCAGCCAGCGATCCGAGAAAAACGTCGTGATCGATTAATTGTCAGGGCTTTACCGATTCATTCACCAACTTATGGCTTATCTGGAATTTGTGATGTGGTAGAATTCGTGCAAGATGCTAATGGTGTGCCCTTGGCGGGTGAAACCGGTAGATTTTTGCCGGTACCTATTGAGTACAAGCATGGCAAACCTAAGGTGGAACATAGCGATGTTTTACAGCTAACAGCACAAGCCGTTTGTTTAGAAGAAATGCTAGTCTGTAATGTACCACAAGGTTATTTGTATTATCATGAAACAAAACGGCGAGAAGCAGTGGCAATTACCGGTTCATTAAGAGCAGAGCTACAAGAAAAAGTAGCTGAAATGCATCAACATTGGGCCAGACGCTATACGCCTAAAGTAAAAACCGGCAATTTTTGTAAGAAATGTTCTCTGCAAAATATTTGTTTGCCTAAGTTAATGAACGTACAAACGGTGAACCGCTACTTAGAGCGGAGGTTATCTGAATGAAAAAGTTACTGAATACGTTATTTGTGACAACTCCTGATACTTATCTAGCTTTAGATGGAGAAAATGTCGTTATTTTAAAAAATGATACAAAATTAGGCCGAGTACCGTTGCATAATTTGGAAAGCGTTGTTACTTCCGGTTATTTAGGTGCCAGTCCGGCCTTAATGCGCAAATGTGCGGAAAAAAATATTAGTTTAACATTTTTGACTTCAAGCGGGAAGTTTGGCAGCCGTGTCACAGGCAAAACAACCGGAAATGTCACGTTACGAAAAAAACAATATCGGATTTCAGATGATGAATCACAAAGCTTGGCAATCGCACGTCATTTTATCATTGGCAAATTGTACAATCAACGCTGGATGTTAGAAAGAATTACTCGCGATAATCCGCTGCGGGTGAATGTGGAACAGTTTAAACAAATTTCTGCTGAACTAAAAAAATACATTGAAGCTGTCCGTGAGGTTGAAGATTTGGAGTCCTTAAGAGGAATTGAAGGCCAGGCAGCTAATCGTTATTTTCTATTATTTGATCAGATGATTTTACAGCAAAAGGCTGAATTCGGTTTTTATGGAAGGAATCGGCGACCGCCGTTAGATAATGTGAATGCATTGTTGTCACTGGCTTATACGCTATTGGCACAAGAATGTGCTGCGGCATTAGAAACAGTTGGACTTGATCCTTACGTAGGATTTATGCATCAAGATCGTCCGGGAAGAATTTCGTTGGCTTTAGATTTAATGGAAGAATTACGAGGCATTTATGCCGATCGCTTTGTTTTAACTTTAATCAATAAAAAAATGGTGACTGCTAAAGACTTTATTAAAAAAGAAAGCGGAGCTGTTTTACTGACAGATACAGGGCGCAAAATATTTTTCAAAAATTGGCAAGAAAAAAAGCAGGAAATCATTCAACATCCATTTTTAAGTGAAAAAATTAATTGGGGCTTGGTTCCTTATGCACAAGCTCTACTTTTAAGTCGATATTTACGAGCAGATTTGGATGGTTATCCACCGTTTCTTTGGAAGTAGGTGAAAAAGTGCTAGTTTTAATAACCTATGATGTAGCTACTAGTACAGCTGGTGGCAGCAAACGTTTACGTAAAGTGGCGAAAAAATGTCAGGATTACGGTCAACGTGTGCAGCATTCTGTCTTTGAGTGTGTGGTTGATGCTACCGAGTTAGTTAGGCTAAAAAAAGAATTAATTGATTTAATTGATGAAAATGTAGACAGCCTGCGTTTTTACCAGCTAGGAAATCGTTACAAAAACAAAGTTGAGCATTTAGGTGCTAAAGAAAGTTTTAACGTGGAAGATCCATTAATTTTTTAATAAAAAAGGTGCGAACCCCAAGTGCACATAAAAAACTAGGGGGATTCGCACTAACTTTTGATTGATTTTTTGAGCAATTCAGCATTATTTCTAATCAATTTCTAATCATTTAGGTGTATAGTGGATAAATTATGCTAAATATAACCTTTATTGCTACAAAAATCACAGTCTCACTCTATTTAGAGTGAGTGGATTGAAATATTAAACCAACTAAACCTCTTGAAGGGGAGGTGAAATGTCTCACTCTATTTAGAGTGAGTGGATTGAAATAACCATCAGTTACAGGAAGTCTACAGTTTGATTTGTCTCACTCTATTTAGAGTGAGTGGATTGAAATATTTAGTATTGTTTCTTGCTCAGTTGTTGGCTTATCGTCTCACTCTATTTAGAGTGAGTGGATTGAAATAGAACATTTCTATATAATTATCTCATGATTGTATGTCTCACTCTATTTAGAGTGAGTGGATTGAAATCTTGTGCATAGGTCATAATGCCATCAATCACTAAGTCTCACTCTATTTAGAGTGAGTGGATTGAAATATTTTTTGCACCATGATTTACGCTTGTTTTATCAGTCTCACTCTATTTAGAGTGAGTGGATTGAAATACCTGTCTTAACAGGCATTGATAAAAAAATTGGTGTCTCACTCTATTTAGAGTGAGTGGATTGAAATTTACGGGGAGTTGGGTAATCGATTGATGGGTTAAACGTCTCACTCTATTTAGAGTGAGTGGATTGAAATTTACCCAATTTGCTTATAAATTAGATATTCGCTTTTTGTCTCACTCTATTTAGAGTGAGTGGATTGAAATTTTACATTTTTTGCTGTTAGTGTAGCGGATAATTGTCTCACTCTATTTAGAGTGAGTGGATTGAAATGATACTTTTTAAGTAATCCACATTCATTCTTCTCCGTCTCACTCTATTTAGAGTGAGTGGATTGAAATTATCAATTTGCAAAAAATTGGTGATTGGATTGATGTCTCACTCTATTTAGAGTGAGTGGATTGAAATATAAACTTGCGCCCAATCACCTGCTTTTACGCCGGTCTCACTCTATTTAGAGTGAGTGGATTGAAATACCGTTACACCAAACGTATTGGTCGTGATATTAGTCTCACTCTATTTAGAGTGAGTGGATTGAAATATATCTGTAGGCTTAGGTGGTGGTGGTGTAGGATCAGTCTCACTCTATTTAGAGTGAGTGGATTGAAATCGTCTCTGCCACTATCAATCCCGTTGATTCCTTTAGTCTCACTCTATTTAGAGTGAGTGGATTGAAATTTTCAATGTTAGTCCCGCATTAACTCTCGCTGCTGTCTCACTCTATTTAGAGTGAGTGGATTGAAATATGTTTTAACCTCCTAAGTTTCGGGAACAATCAGTCTCACTCTATTTAGAGTGAGTGGATTGAAATTGTCAATTTGCAAAAAATTGGTGATTGGATTGAGTCTCACTCTATTTAGAGTGAGTGGATTGAAATAATCAATATTAATGTATTACTCGTGATGTGCACATGTCTCACTCTATTTAGAGTGAGTGGATTGAAATGAAATGAATATACAACCATCGAACTGTATGCATGGGTCTCACTCTATTTAGAGTGAGTGGATTGAAATTGTCAATTTGCAAAAAATTGGTGATTGGATTGATGTCTCACTCTATTTAGAGTGAGTGGATTGAAATTTGACAAATTAGAAAACTGTGATAGAGTTAAAGGTCTCACTCTATTTAGAGTGAGTGGATTGAAATTTAAAAGTTGTTATAACTAATCCTTGTTCCATTTTGTCTCACTCTATTTAGAGTGAGTGGATTGAAATTTACTAAAAATAATGTAAGGAGTGATGAATGTGCCAAGTCTCACTCTATTTAGAGTGAGTGGATTGAAATAAGTGTATCGATAAGCATCGGCGTAATAACTATGGTCTCACTCTATTTAGAGTGAGTGGATTGAAATGTGTTGGAAAAAAATGGACGTACATTGCTTAAATGTCTCACTCTATTTAGAGTGAGTGGATTGAAATATTGCTTGTATCCATTAGCTTAAATAGTTTCGTGTGTTGTCTCACTCTATTTAGAGTGAGTGGATTGAAATCAACCGCCAATGCCAAGCTGGTCGGTTGAATAAGTCTCACGCTATTAAAAACGAATCAGTCTTTTGTATGATTAAGCTTTGGATGAAAAACTGACTAGCACCTGCTATTGATTGGAGCAGGTGCTATTTGGTATTAGGAATTCTCTTCTTTGATCCATTTCTTTAGAGTTGTTATATTCCAAACCTTTACTGAATGAATAATAAAGAAGTGGGGCTTCCACAAGGATTTATTAATAGTAAATAGGAAGTAATATCAACTATTTTCTATGCATTTTCACGGCAAATTTGATTTTCAACTTACGTTACGAAAGAAAACAGCGTAGTTTTTAGAGGTATAACAAAAAAACTTATAGAAGTAAGTCTATTTTGAGCCCATAGAATCACTTCTTTTAAGTTTATCAATTGAAAATCTGAACGAAGAACAGCCGACTAGCGTGAGAGGCATTTAATCATTTTCAAAACTAAAAAAGAATGAGCATAATTCTTTACTTACTTTTTGTAAGTTGTATAATTAGTTTGTATTTAAAAATAAACAATTGAATTTGAAAGGAAGATTTTAGTATGTCTGAATTTATTAACATGTTAAAAAAACGTCGTTCCATTTACGCATTAGGAAACAACTTACCACAAACACAAGCCGAAATTACCGCATTAGTGAAAGAAGTAGTGAAAGAGAGTCCGTCTGCTTTTAATTCACAAACGCAACGAGTCGTTTTCTTATTTGGTGCTGCTCATAAAAAACTATGGTCAATTACCGAAGCTGCGTTGAAACCTTTAACTCCTGCAGAAGCATTTCCAAATACACAAGCGAAATTACAAGGATTTGCAGCCGGAGCCGGTACCATTTTGTTCTTTGAAGATACAGATATCGTTGAAAATCTACAAGAACAATTTCCATTATATGCTGATAACTTCCCGGTTTGGTCTGAGCAAGCTACAGGTTTAACACAAGCAAATGTTTGGACAGCCTTGGCCCAAGTCAATATCGGTGCTAACTTGCAACACTACAATCCAGTTATTGATGAAGCAGTTGCAGCTGAGTGGTCTATTCCAGCCAATTGGAATTTACGGGCACAAATGGTGATTGGTTCAATCGAAGCACCGGCTGGTGAAAAAGAATACATGGACGATAACCAACGATTCCGCGAATTTAATTAATGATACGAGGGGCAGGAAAATAGGTATGACTTATCAGTTACCGGCTGCTACAATAGTTGAAGAAGTAACTTTACAAGTAGCGGATATCGATAAAATGGTTGCTTTTTATACTAAGATCATTGGCTTAAAGACGTTAACAAAAACAACAGTATCGGCAACATTGGCAGCTCAAGGCACAGATGTTAGCATAGTGAGACTGGAAAAGACCAATAATGAGAGTAGTTCTAGCCAAGCAACTACAGGACTTTACCATACCGCCTTTCTCTTGCCTTTTCGTAAAGATTTAGCAAATATGCTGGTATGGTTTATAAAAAATAAGGTGGACTTAGGCGGAGCTGATCATGGGTATAGCGAAGCTCTTTACCTAAGGGATCCAGAAGGTAATGGTATTGAAATTTATTGGGATCGGCCTTTGGAAACTTGGACAATTCGCCCGAATGGTGAAATTATCGGTGTCACTGAAGAGCTGGCAGTAGAAGATTTATTGCAAGCTGCTGATGGAAAGTGGCTGGGGCTTGTGCCCGGCTCTAAAATTGGGCATGTTCATTTACAGGTAGCGGATTTAAAAGCAACACAAGGTTTTTATCAACGACTAGGTTTTACCCGAACGTCAAATTTTGGCAGCCAAGCGAAATTCTTTGCAGCAGGTTCCTATCACCATCATCTTGGCATCAATACATGGAATGGCGCCTTCCTACCCAAAAGAAAAAAATCAGCACTGGGATTAGTCAGTTACCGGTTTCGGTTACCTGATAAAAGGGCTTACCAACAATTGAAGCAACTCGTTCAGGAAGAGAAATTAGTGTTTAGTAAAGAAGAAAATCACTTAGTAATCGAAGACCCCAATGGGATGTTTATTATTTTTTCATATAAACCAAATAAATAGTATGTCGCCAAGAGCTCATTTGTAGTTCTTGGCGGTTTTTTATATAGAGAAATATTCGTCAGAAAAGTGTAGCTTCGTTATAATGAAGAAAAAAGTGGTGAAGGAGGAGCAACAGTGGCACAAAAATTTGATGTGATAATTATCGGTAGTGGGCCCGGCGCATTGGCCGCTGCCTACAAGCTAGCTAAGAAAAAACAGGTGGCTATTGTAGAAGCCGACGCTTGGGGCGGAACTTGTCCGAATCGCGGTTGTGATCCGAAAAAAGTTTTATATGCTGCGACCCATGCTAGACAAGCGATTCAGCAATTACATGGTCATGGATTTACCAACGTTCCGTCTATTAATTGGTCGCAATTAATGACATTTAAAGAAACATTTACACAGCCAGTTTCAGTAACCCAAAAGCAAGGTTTGACTGCTGCCAATATTACAACGCTTACAGGAAAAGCTGCTTTTAAGAATGCTCAGACGATAACCGTTGGAACAAAAGAGTATCAGGCTCAAACCTTTATTCTGGCTACTGGGCAACAGCCAGCTCTTTTGGATATTCCGGGCAAGGAATATTTTAAAACTAGCACTGATTTTTTAAGTTTTCCTCAGCTGCCTCCCAAATTAGTCTTCGTTGGCGGTGGTTATATTAGTTTTGAACTTGCCAATATTGCAAACAGCTGTGGAAGTGAAGTTCATGTTTTGCATCATAATGAACAGCCGTTGAAAGGATTTGACGAGGAATTTGTTCAATCTTTAGTGCAACAAATGACGCAACAAGGAATTCATTTTCACTTTAATGAGTCTGTTGAGCGTATTGCTAAACAGAAGGAGCAGGTAGTACTTTCATTAACTACTGGCGGTACTTTAGCAACGGATGCAGTAATTTGTGGAATCGGTCGCATTCCGGCTTTAAGTGGATTAAATTTAGCAGCGGCGGGAGTTGACTATTCAAAAAAAGGCGTGGAAGTCAATGAGTATTTGCAAACTGCTAACCAAAAGATCTATGCTTTAGGAGATTGTTTAGCTAAAAAGCAACCCAAACTAACACCGATTTCCAGTTATGAAGGCGATTATTTAGCTGATTTGCTGATGGGAGTTACCACACAGCCCATTGCCTATCCATCCTTGCCGACAATTGTTTTTTGTTTGCCACAGTTAGCACAAGTTGGTATGACAACCGCAGAAGCTGTCAAAAATGAAGCCTATGAAATAAGTACGTTAGATATGACACATTGGTTTACGTATCAACACCTAAATGAAGCAGTAGCTGAAAGTAAAATTATTAAAGAAAAGGCTAGTGATAAGCTGGTGGGAGCCGCTGTTTTGAGTAATGAAGCAGCAGAGCTTATCAATCTATTGACGTTGATGATTGATCAGCAAATACCAGCAGAAGCGATTGGCCAACAAATTATGCTATATCCTACCGGTGCTAGTGATTTAAGTTACTTACTGGAAGGCTGATCAGCATTTTCCAAAGAAAATAGTAGAAAGGAAAAGTGACAGTGCCGACTGCTCGGTTGTTCTTTTCCTTCTTTTTTCCATATTGAAAGTTTTAGTTGACTATATTTGCTAATTCTGATCAGCTGCACTGCAGTCTTATCCAGTGATTGTGATTCTTAACAAGCACAGGGATACCTTTAAAAATTAGGAAACTAGCTCTTTTTATGGTTAACAGCTGGGGTCTTTCAGCGTCAATTTCATTAATTCTTAGGTTCCGTTAGTGGAGCTTAAAAATAATCATGTTTTATTTTGTGACGTATTCTTCAGTTAATTCCATAAATTGTTGGACATCTTTTAAGATTTGATCGATACCGGCTTGCCAGAAGTCCGGCTTGGTTAAGTCTACTTGTAAATGTTTTTGTGCTAATTCTTCACTTGTCATGGCAGCCGTATCTCTTAACAAAGCGATATATTGGTCTTCAAATGAGCGACCTTGTTGATTAGCGTAAGCATAAATTCCCATGCTAAATAAGTAACCAAAAGTGTAAGGGAAGTTATAAAATGGTACGTCATCAATAAAGAAATGCAGTTTGCTAGCCCAAAAATGTGGATGATAACTACCTAAGCTATCTAAATAGCTTTCTCTTTGAGCCGTCAACATCATCTCAGTGATTGCTTCTGGAGCCACTAGACCTTTTTGGCGAGCGGCGTAAAAATTACTTTCAAAAATAAAGCGAGCATGGATGTTCATAAACATAGCAATCGCGTTTTGCATTTTGGTATCTAAAAGGTTAATTTTTTCTACTTTTGTAGTCGCTTCTTTTAGTGTAGCGTCAGCGACAATTAATTCTGCAAAGGTGCTGGCTGTCTCAGCGACATTCATCGCATATTCGCGATTTAGCGTTGGTAAGTCCCACAAGACGCTGCTGTGAAAAGCATGTCCAAGTTCATGCGCCAAGGTTGCTACTTCATTGATGGAATTACCAAACGTCATAAAAATCCGAGATTCATGAGTTTCCGGCAGCTCTGTACAATAGCCGCCTGGTCGTTTGCCAGGGCGATCTTCTGCTTCAATCCAGCTTTGTGCGAAAGCTTTTTGGGCAAAATCTGCCATTTTAGGGCTGAACTTGCGAAAGTTTTCCAAGATGAAAGCAGCAGCTTCATCAAATGAATAAGTTTTCTCTTCCAAGTCCCCTAAGATAATCGGCGCATCTTGGTCCTGCCATTCCATTTTTTCTTTACCGAAAAGCTGTGCTTTACGAGTTAGATAATCAACAAAGGGCTGTTTATTTTTTTGGATAGTTTCCCACATGACATTTAATGTTTTTTGGTTCATCCGGTTATAGTTTAAAGGTTTTTCTAAGAAATCAGTTGTACCGTGCAATTGATAATCCATTAGGCGGAAACCGTCTAAATGATTTAATGTATCAGCCAATAGCGGAGCTTTTTCACTCCAAGCTTGCTCCCATTGCTGGAATAGTTTTTGGCGTACTTGTGGATTCGGATCGCCCATCATTCGATTAAAGGCTTGGCCAGCAGATAGGTGGGTAATAGCGCCATCTTCATTTGTAAAAGGTAAACTAATAGTAGCTACAATCGTGTCATAATGTTCACTCCAGGCATGTAATCCATCAAGAGCTAACGTGTTGATGATATTTTCTTCTTGTTCTGACAAAAGTTTTTCGCCGTCTCGACGCAGTTCAGTTAAGCGAAAGGCTACTGTTTGAAAAGGCTCTGTCTTTAGCAATGTCTGCCACTGTTTAGCTGGAATGTTCGTGAGTTTTTTCGTGAAAATTGTTTCTGCTAATTGAAATGCCGGCAATAAGCTAGCTAGCTGTCCCACTAAAAGTTTAGCTTTGGAATCGCTGGTGTTAGCAGAATTTAAAGCTGTAATAAAGCTGTTGCATTGCGTAAAACCATCTGTAATTGTCCCTTGAAGCGTTAAAATTTCAGCCAGCTGAGAAGCCCCTGCTTCACTTTGTGGTGCCCACTGATCAATCATTTGATGATATCTATTCGTTTGTTTCTTTAATTCAATCATTCGTTGGCTTAGCTCTGCAGAATCGCTTCCGTTTGGAAAGATGCTGTCTAAATCCCAATTTAAAGAATAGTCCATATGTTCTCATCCTTCTTTCATTTTTCTTTTTAGTATATCATAAGAAAGGAAAGAGTGATTGTTTCTTAGGAAAAAAATGCTACTATAGAGAAGAATATTGCTTAAATAGCAGTTTAGAGATTTTAAAATAGAAAAGAGCGATGAAAATGAAAAAATATGTAAAAGACAGCAATTTATACTTAGTGTTGGCCTTTGTGATCATGGCCATCTTATTTTTTACTTCCTCACAAACATATCAACAGCAATCACAAGTAGGAATCATTGATAAGTGGCTGAGCCATCATCCTTTTGAAGACCAGTTAAAAGGTGTAGTTCTCCATTACGGCGGAAGTGAAATCAGTATCCAAGCCAACGGTTACAGCAAATTTATCGAATTTTTTCTACGAAAAGGAGCCCATTTTCTGACTTATTTCTTACTGGGAGGTAGTTGGTTTATCGGTCTTGTACCAAGAATTAAGGGGCTATTTTTAACGGGGATAGTTGCTTGGTTGGCAGCTAGTGGCTATGCCGGGTTGGATGAATTTCATCAAATGATTACAGGCGGTCGTTCACCCTTATTTCAAGACGTAGCATTGGATGCTGCAGGGGCTTTGAGTGCGGTAGTCCTTTGTTTGCTTGTTTGTGGTTGGAGAAAAGTTCGAAAAAAAAGATAGACATTAACGAAAACGTGCTGGCTTTTAAGAAGGCTGGGGAATTAATCTTGTAGCGGATCCTTAAGAGGAGTAAAATAAAGAGGAATTGAATTCGTGTAAGGAGGAACTTTCATGTCAGGACACAGTAAGTGGAACAATATTCAAGGGCGTAAAAATGCGCAGGATGCCAAAAGAGGCAAGATTTTTCAAAAGCTTTCCAGAGAAATTTACATGGCGGCTAAAGCTGGTGGTCCTGATCCGGCGATGAATCCGGCCTTACGTTTAGTTGTCGACAAAGCCAAAGCAGCTAATATGCCTAACGATAATGTAAATCGTGCCATCAAAAAAGCTAGTAGCGCTGGTGTCAATGAACATTATGATGAAATTACCTATGAAGGATATGGCCCTGGCGGTACCGCTATTTTGGTACATGCGTTAACCGATAACAAAAATCGGACGGCTACCAATGTACGTGTAGCTTTTACAAGAAATGGTGGTTCATTAGGAGAAACCGGCTCAGTTAATTATATGTTTGACCGTAAAGGCTATTTAGTTATTGAACGTGCTGGCTTAGCAGTAGATGAAGATGAAATGCTGGAGCAAGTATTAGAAGCCGGAGCTGAAGATTTGGAAACGTCGGCAGCAGCTTTTGAGATCTACACCGCTCCAGAAGATTTTACCGCTGTGCGTGATACTTTGGAAGCTGCGGGCTATTCATTGGCAAGGGCTGAATTAACCTTGATTCCTCAAACAGTAGTTACGCTAGATGAACCAACGAAAGAGCAATTAATACAATTGATCGATAGATTGGAAGAGGACGACGATGTCTCAGAAGTCTTCACATCAGCAGATATTTAACGGGTGTGGAAAATAAACGAAGAGCACATGAATGTAAGCGTAAAGCCAAATAGAAAAAGGCGCTCTTCATTAACGGTAGATGAAATCGTTCATAAAGAGTGCCAAACAGAGACGCTAATGGTCCCTGTATTTGTCTTTGTATGAGATAGCAGCTTTACTGTCACAAGGGATTAGCCTAGTGACAATAGAGCTGCTTTTTTTTAAAAGAGAAGAAGGTATGAAGTTTGAAGTTGAAAACTTCTTAGCCAGTCTTTTCTTTCTGTTCTTTCTTCCATTTTACTGTCATTATCACTTTGTGTGATTAATGATTGTATGACGGCAGTAAATGTTTAAGGTTCAACGGAGTTGACCAAGATTCTTCTGCTGCTGTTTTAAATAGCTTTCTTTTTTGAGCCGGGATAATTTTTTAAAAGCATATTCAGCCTTACTTGCTTCACTGCGTGTAGCAAATTTTTCCGTGTGAATCATTTTTACTGGCCGCCGAGCAGCTAAACGGGTGTATTTGGCGCCAATGCCTTCATTATGCTCTTTTAAGCGACGGTTTGGTTCAGTTGTATAACCACCGTAAAAAGTCCCGTCAGCACATAACAGTACGTAGAAATAATGGGCCGCATTATTTGCCATAAAGCATCGCCTGCACTTCCACGTCGTATTGATTGCGGTCGTTATAAGTAAATAAAGGAGGTAAGATGCGGAAACCGTCTTTTTTGCCATGTTTGATGCCTTCAATTAATAAAGTGTTGGCTTCTTTCCCTAGCTTTGGGTAGACGAAGCGGGCTTTTTTAGGTACAATACGTGCTTTTTCCATGGCGTGTAAAATGTCTAAAAATCGGTCCGGCCGATGCACCAATGCCAAACGACCACTTGTTTTCAATAATTCGGCTGAAACTGTAACGACTTCATCTAGCGTTGTATGAATTTCATGACGAGCAATTGCTAAATGGGGATTGGGGTTTTTCCGGCTGTCAGGCAAATGTTTAAAATAAGGGGGATTACACAAAACTAAGTCTATAGAGTCTTTAGCTATAACTGTAGTCGCAGCTTTTAAATCCATTTCATGCATGGTTATTTGATTGTCCAGATGGTTTAAGTGAATGCTGCGGCGTCCCATATCGGCTAAGCGTGGTTGTAACTCGATTTGGTCGATATAGGCGTTAGTTTTTCGACTGACAAAAAGACCAACCGCTCCGTTGCCGGCGCATAAATCAACAATTTGCCCTTTTTTGGGAACGGTGGGGAAATTTGCCAGCAAGACAGCGTCTAATGAAAAAGAAAAAACATCTTTGCTTTGAATAATTTGAATATCATCGGCATACAACTGATCAATGCGCTCACCAGGTAATAACATAGCAAGTTCCTCCAACTTTTCTTCTAACTGCTCATGTATTATACTACTTTTAAAGGAGGGACGAAACCTCTTAAAAAAGGCTTGTCAAATGTCGCTGTTTTCGTCATACTAGAAAACAAAGAATGAGAAAGGAAGTACAGTATGTTTTTTACATTTATGCGCGGTGTCGTGCGGGTAATCTTGTTTGTAATTAATGGCAACGCACATTATGAAAATAAAGAAAAACTCCCGAAAGACGCCAATTATATTTTAGTAGCTCCCCATCGCACTTGGTGGGAACCGCTATATTTAGCTGTTGCTGGTTCACCGAAAAAGTTCAGCTTTATGGCCAAAAAAGAACTTTTCAAAAATCCAATTTTACGTTTTATTTTAAAACATGCCAATGCATTTCCAGTGGATCGTGAAAAGCCGGGACCCAGTGCAGTAAAGACGCCAGTTAAATATTTAAAAAATACAAATTTAAGCTTAATTATGTTTCCTAGTGGTACACGTCATTCTTCTGAATTAAAAGGTGGTGTGGCGTTGATCGCCAAGCTAGCAAAAGTTCCCGTAGTGCCAGCTGTATATCAAGGTCCCTTAACGCTAGGTGGATTGTTTAAGCGCAAACGAGTGACGATACGTTTTGGTGAACCAATCGATGTGTCGGATATAAAAAAAATGGATAAAGCCGGTATTGTAGAATTAGAACGTCGTATGCAGACCGCTTTTGATCAACTAGATCAAGAAATTGCCCCCCAATTTCGTTATGACTCTACTGATAAAAAAGAACAGCTAGAAAAGTAATAAGCGCTGGCAAGATGAAATCCAGCTTGCCATTAATCCGCTACTTATGCGAGACAATGGTCATTGGCCGCTTGTCTCGCTTTTTGTTTTGCGTAACCTTTTATGAGACGCTAAAAAAAATGGTGAAAATTTGTTATAATGATCAGAAGGACTTTTTTTAGGTGGTGGAATAAGTGAAATTTTTACATACTGCCGATTGGCACATCGGTAAAAAGCTTCATGGCTACGATTTGTTGGCAGAACAAAAGCATGCCTTTGACCAGATTTTAACGCTCGCACAACAAGAACAAGTTGATGCAGTCGTGATTGCAGGAGATTTATATGATCGTTCCGTGCCTTCAGTAGAAGCAGTGGAAACCTTTAATGAAATGATGATTCAGTTAAATCTGACTGAAAGGTTCCCGGTTTTGGCGATTTCGGGAAACCATGATAGCAGTGTTCGACTGGAAACGGGCGGCCCGTGGTTCACGCATACCCATTTTCATTTGCATACTCGTTTGGAACAAGCATTTCAACCGATTGAAATGGCAGATACGCAATTTTTCTTATTGCCATACTTTGAACCAATTGCGGCGCGTTTGTATTTTGAAGATGATACGATTCGGACCGTGGAACAGGCGATGGAATCCGTTATAGAAGCAATGCAGCAGCTTTTTTCTCCTGATAAAAAGCATGTTTTAGTCAGTCATTTTTTTGCCGCCGGTAGCCAAAAGTCGGATTCTGAAACCAAACTGACCGTTGGTGGTTTAGATACGGTGCCGGTCACTTTATTAAGCGCCTTTGATTACGTAGCTTTAGGACATCTTCATAGTAAAGATGCCTTACAAGCAGTAAATGCTCGCTATAGCGGTTCTCCTGTCAAATTTTCTCTTTCAGAGCGGACGCATACGAAAGGAGTTTGGCTGGTAGACACGACTCAGGAGGTGTCTTTTACTTTTCATCCTTTAACGCCTTTAAGAGACATTCAAGTAGTGAGTGGAGATTTTAAAACGTTAACTAGCGCAAGTTTTTACCAAACAGTCGAGCGAGAAAATTATTTGTATTTGCAGTTGACGGATCGAGCGATAATTCCCAACATGATGAATCAGTTGCGCCAAATATACCCAAGAGTTCTAGGTATGGAGCGAGTAAACGGGCGGACTACATTAAACCAACCGACTTTAAAAACGGCTACGCCTAATGAACCGAAGACATTAATCGCTGAGTTTTTTGCATCTGTCACAGGAGAGCCTTTATCTGAACAACAACTACAATGGATAAAAGACAGCCTGACAGCGATGTTACAGGCAGAAAGAGGGAAGTAGCCGTGAAACCATTGACACTTACGCTGAAAAATTTTGGCCCTTATATAAATGAGACGGTTGATTTTACTCGTTTTGCGGAGTCTTCGCTGTTTCTAATCAGTGGCAAAACTGGTGCCGGTAAAACAACGATTTTTGATGGAATGAGCTTCGCTTTGTTTGGTGAGAGCTCGGGCAAATTACGCTTAGGAAAAGAAATGCGTTCAACGTTTGCAGATCCCAGCGAACCGACAGCAGTCACTTTGGCCTTTACTCACGGCGAATTTCTTTATGAAATTACACGGAAGCCAGAACAGGAACTGTTAAAGAAAAAAGGTGAGGGCAGCCGCAAACAAGCCGCAAAAGTTTCTTTGATTGTCAAAGATCTTCAAGGTAAAGAGTTGCGTTCCTACTCAAAAGCCCGTGAATTAGACCGGGTTATCCAAGAATTGCTTCATTTAAATGCCAATCAATTTGCACAAATCGTTTTATTACCGCAAGGGGAATTCCGAACCTTTTTAATCGCTAACAGTAGTGATAAAGAAAAAGTGCTGCGAAATTTATTTGGCACGCAGTTGTATCAAATGTTTGCTGAAAATCTTAAAGAGCAGTTGAAAACGGTGAATAGCCAAATTCAAGCTACCCACCAAACGCTACAGTTAAAGGCTAAGCAACTGTTCTGGTTAGAACAACCGCAGACGGAGTTGCCGATAACGGAAACACTGACTTGGAGTGAGCAACAACAGCAAACACTGTTGCAGCGACAGCACTTAATCAAACAAAAGCTGGATTTGCTGAAAATAGAAAAGCAACAAAAAGAACAAGAGCAACATCAAGTTGAAACCCAACTCAAATTACAACAGCGAAAATCAGATTTGCTGGAACAACAGTCTCAACAAGCGCCTCAGTTACAATTGATTGCCGATTTAAAAGAAGTTCAGCAGCAGTTACACTGGGCTCAACAGCATCAAAATTTATTGGATAAAGTTACTGAAAAACGAGCTGTACTTGCACAAACTCAAGCTCGCCTTGATGCTAATAAACAATCCTTTAGCGACAATCAAACTGCACGAAAGCAATGGCAAACAGATCAAGAACAATTGCAAGAACAAGCGGCTGATATTTTAAATGCTCAAACGGAGTTAGAAAGAATCACCCGACAGCTGCCTCTTTATCAGCAGTACGAACAACTCCGGCAAGAACGTCAGCTAATTGAGCAGCAATTACAACAAGAACTAACAAACCAAGCTGCTTTGCAGGAAGCAAAAGCCGTATTACAGACCAGAAAACAAGCATTAACAACCAGTTGTGAAACAGCTGCTGCTGTAGAAAAAGAACAATTGACTCTAGCTTCACAGAAAGCCCAATGGCAGCACGTTTTAATCGATTGGCAAAAATTAACGGAGCAAACGACGCAGTTCGAGCAAAAGGCACGTCAACATGAAGAATGTTTGGTACAATTAACGGATGAGCAAAAAAAACGTGATGAATTGCAAACAGCGTTCCAAAAACAAAAAAGCCAATGGGCGGCTTTACAAATTCAACGCTTGCGCCTACTGCTGATTGAAGGTGAACCATGCCCGGTCTGTGGCTCATTGGAACATCCTGAACAAGCAGAGCATCAAACCGTTACGTTGACTGATATCGAAACAGCAGAAACACAACTAAATGCGTATGAAACTGCTTTGCACCAGCAAGAGGAAACGGTGGTCCGATTAGCAACGGAACTTGAACAACTGCAAAAAGAACAGGCAGAATTAGCCGCTGAATTATCTCAAAATCAAGTCCAATTAAAAGAGGCTGTAGCTCCTTTTATGTCATTAATTGATCAAATTTGGTCTACTGCAAAACCAAGCGTAATTATAGCTGCAATTACTGCTGCTTTAAACCACGCTGAACAGGCCCTTAATGATCAGTTAGCTCATATTCAAGTAGCGCAGCAGCAACTAGAAGATGTAACTAACGAATTGGCCACTCACGCTGATTTGCTAACGGAACAAGCTTTGAAAATCAGTGACTTTGAAAAGCAATTGTCCAATGCAGCCGGTCAATGTCAAATCATCCAGCAACAGATAAGTGATCCGAACGCTTCTTACCAACAGCTGACACAACAGCAACAACAGTTAACCCAAAAAATCTCAACATGGCAGCAACTGCAAGCTCAGTTGGAGAAACAAGGGCAAAAACTGCAAGAGGAGCAGTTAGTGTTGGAGACTACAGAACAACATGTGCACGCTGATTTAGCGGAACTGACAACAAGTCTTACGGAGTTGGAAGCAAATTTGGCCGCTGTTTTGACGGAACAAACAATTACAGAAGCAACTTTTCGACAATGGCTTGCTCGTTTGTCTGAACTGGTTGACATTCAAACGCAGATTGAGCAATTTGAGTCAAAGCAGCAACAGCTACAAGCTCAGTTAGCAGAAATTGAACAGCAGCTTTCGCAGGATACATTGGCTGACACTACACAATTACAAAAGGATCTAAACGAATTAGAGCTGGCGATTGAAACGACTGAAGCCAGTTACTATCAATTACAAGAAAAAATCACTAAAAATGACGAGATCATAAAAGAAATAAAAAATAATTTGCAAAAAATAGATAATCAATATGAAGAAGTAACTGCGCTGCAACAGTTAAGTGATGCCGTAAATGGCAATAATCCGCAAAAAATCAGCTTGGAACGCTATGTGCTGCAAAACTTTTTGGAAGAAGTTTTGGACGTAGCTAACCAGCGTTTAGACTTGTTGACAAATAACCGCTATCAATTTGAACTTAACCGTCAAGCCGGCAGCTACAAAAATCAAACGGGCTTGGAAATTAATATTTATGACGATAATTCCGGTTCTGTCAGAAGTGCACATACGCTTTCTGGTGGTGAAAGCTTTATTGCAGCTTTAGCCTTAGCACTATCTTTAGCAGAAGTGATTCAAACACAAGCTGGTGGCGTTATGATTGAGGCGCTGTTTATCGATGAAGGCTTTGGTTCCTTAGATGAAGAATCATTGGAAATGGCAATGGAGGCGTTAGAAACGATAGAAAACGAAGGACGAATGATCGGAATTATCAGTCACGTGGGTGAATTGAAAGCTCGTATTCCGCAACAATTACAAATTCAAACGAACGGCAATGGACAAAGTCGGGTCCGTTACCAACTTGTTTAGAAAGGAGGCGCCTGTATGAAATGGAGTATCCCGGAACGTATCGTTGAGCGAGGCAGAGAGTATATGAAAAGCGGTCGGGTGTTATCCATCGTTCAAAACACGGAAAAAAAAGTATGGTTGGCAGAAGTGTTAGGTCATGAACTTTATTTGGTGAAATTGGATGGAACGGCTAAAGAACAGGATATTTGTGAATGTCCTTATTGGATGGAACACAAATACTGTAAACATACGGTGGCTGTTGAGCTGGCTTTGAAGCAGCGAGGTGTTTCGCGACTCATTCAAACGGATCAGCCGGCAACAATCTTTGAAAAAACGACCGATTCCACAGCGGCAATGTTCACAAAAGGCTTTGCGAAATTAAGAACGCCGTTGCAAAAAGAACAGTTACAACCGTTGCAAGTGGAATTTGTTTTAGATGTTATTGAAACTAATAGTTACTACCCTGAATTGTCCGTAATTGGTATTTCTATTAAAGTTGGTCTGCAAGGGCCAAAAGCCAAAACTTATGTGGTGAAAAATTTTGGTGAATTTTTACAAGCTTTCAGTAAAGAAACGACTTTTATGGTGAATAAACAGCATCAATTCTCCTTACAAAAAGCAGCTTTCCCACTTGAAGTTCAAACGCTCCTGCAAGAGTTGGCGGCCATTTATCAAACGAGCCAATTGCTAGGATTAAACGGTGTCCAAGTGAAAGGAAAACTTGATCGTCGTTATTTAGCATTGCCGATCGCCCGTAGTCAGGAGTTGGTAACGGCGATGTGTGAAACAGGGCATTTTCAGTTTGTTAATCAGCATCAAAAAGTCCGTTATTTGACTTTTTCACAAGACAGCTTGCCCCTTGAATTTCATGTAACTAAAGTAAATGAAGCTACTTTTCGATTATCTATTCACAATCACTTGACGGCTTTTCTGGCGCACTATCACTGGGCTATGGCTGGTGATAAGGTTTATCTGTTAACCGAGGAGCAAGAAGCAGTTTATACGACGTTGCAGCAATTGGTGAAACGCTTAGAAAAGCCGGAAATATTCTATCAACAACAAACGATTTCCGACTTGTTCAGTGAAGTCTTACCACTATTGGAAAAAATTGGTACAGTAACCATTGCTGAGGAAGTCAAAGCAGTAGTGAGCCAGCAGCCTTTGGCAGCAGTCTTTGTCTTCAAAAAACGTAAAGGAACCATTAACGTTCGAGTGGATTATCAATATGGTGCAACAGTTTTTTCTAGTGATGAACGCCATAATATAGCGCCGCAACCAGGCCAAGAAGTGATTCGCAATTCACAGCAAGAAGCACTAATTATCCAACAACTGCAGCAGTTCGGTTATCGAGAAATGGCAACGGGATTTGAAAAAGCTTTGCCTAAAGGCGAAGCCTTATATTATTTCTTTAAAGCTGAAATACCAGCTTTTCGTCAACTAGGTGAAGTGAAGATGGGACGGAAATTGCGAGAGTTGTTTTTAGATGCCCAACAGCATCAACCGACCATTGAAGTTTCGCAGGAAGATTCTTGGTTGGACGTTCGTTTTGATATATCTGGAATTGCCGAAGATGAAGTGGATGCAGTATTAAATAGCTTGCTGCGCAACGAAGCTTTCTATACGTTGAAAACGGGCGAAATTCTCTCATTTGATTCGGAAGCCTTCTATCATACTAGCGCTGTTTTAACTCGCTTAAGAAAGAATGTAAAGACGGAAAACGGTACGCTTCAATTACCTAAAAATCAAGGTTTGTTAGTAGAAAGTCTTTTGGAAGACAATCAACACACGCATTTTTCGAATTCATTCAAACAAATGGTTCAGGATTTAACCCATCCGGAAACATTTAAAGTAAACTTACCGCAAGGTCTGCAGGCTACTATGAGAAGTTATCAGGAAGCTGGCTTTAAGTGGTTAAAAATGTTAAGTCATTATCAATTTGGCGGCATTTTAGCTGATGAAATGGGTTTAGGAAAAACGTTACAGACGATTGCATATTTGCTTTCAGAAAAAGAAGAAGAGCGTTATCATGGGATCGCCCTGATTGTGGCACCGGCAAGTTTAACATATAATTGGTTGGCTGAAATCAAACGCTTTGCCCCAGACTTGACTGCCCAAGTTGTGGTTGGCTCCAAACAGGAGCGAGAACGTCTAGCCCAATTGCCTGCTCAGGAAGTCTTAATTACTTCCTATGCTAGTTTACGTCAAGACATTGAACTTTATCAACAATTGCAAGTAGGATATTTAATCTTAGACGAAGCACAAATGGTTAAAAATAGCGGTACTAAAACGGCCCAAGCTTTGAAAAGCTTAAAAGTGCCGCAGCGCTTTGCACTTAGTGGGACGCCGATTGAGAATAATTTAGATGAATTATGGTCTATTTTCCAAATGATTTTGCCGGGCTTATTTCCTTCAAAAGTTGTTTTTAGAGAAATGGCTCCGGAAGAGATTGCCAAGATGATTCAACCGTTTATTTTACGACGAGATAAGAAAACCGTGCTGGCAGACTTACCGGAAAAAATCGAGAATAATCTTTACAGTGTTTTGACCGAAGAACAAAAAACAGTCTACCTTGCTTATTTAAAGCAAATGCAAGAAAGTGTCGGGCAGATGGATCATACGACTTTTAAAAAGAATCGAATCAGTATTTTAGCCGGCTTAACTCGGCTACGTCAGATTTGTTGTGATCCACGGCTCTTTATGGAAGATTATCGCGGCGGTTCTGGTAAAGTTGACCAGTTGAAAGACTTTTTGATTACTGCTAAAGAAAACAATCGGCGTGTGCTGCTATTTTCACAGTTTACCAGTATGTTGACTCTGTTAGAGAGTGAGTTACATCAGCTGGGCTTGGAGACCTTCTATTTACGGGGGAGTACAAAACCGAAAGAACGTTTAGCGATGGCCGATGCGTTTAATGCTGGTGCTAAAGATGTCTTTTTAATTTCGTTGAAAGCCGGAGGAACCGGGTTAAACTTAACAGGTGCTGATACGGTAATTTTGTATGATTTATGGTGGAATCCGGCTGTCGAGGAGCAGGCTGCTGGAAGAGCTCATCGCATGGGACAAAAGAACGTCGTTGAAGTCTGGCGGATGATTGCCGAAGGAACTGTGGAAGAAAAAATGGATTCGCTGCAACAAGAAAAAAGAGAGTTGTTCCAAAAAGTGATTCAAGGCAACGACGAACAGCTGGCGAAAATGACAGAAGCAGATATTCGCACCATTTTAAGTATTGGCGAATAACTGGTAAATACTACCGTCCAAAACGAATAACCAGCCTGAAAAATTAGGGAATAGACCGTTTGGAGTGTTAATAAAAGAAACAGCTAAATTTCGCTGGCGGTAACTGATTGTATAAATGAATACAAAAGAAAGCAGCGTCTTAAAACCGTCTCTGAGACGACTTTAAGACGCTGCCCATTTTGTTGGTAAACTGAGACAACAGTACGTTGCTATAGATTACTTTTCCAAAGCGCCAACAGAGAGTTGAAGTAGTGCTTCGATTGTGGAGGTAAGATGGGTGAAACAAGTAACTTCAGCTTGATAAAAAGCCGTTTCATTTGCCGGTAATGCTCGTAAGCGGTGATTGAACCAAAGAGCGTGCCAACCACCATTTCTGGCACCAACTACGTCATTCTCGAAGCTATCACCCACATATAACGTTTCTTCAGGATTCATTTGGAACTGTTGGCTGGCCAGATGAAAAATTTCTTTTTCCGGTTTTTGATAGCCAGTACTCTGAGAAATAATAATTCTTTCACTGGGAATCCAATTTTCTAATTGTAATTGTTTTACTTTTCTAGACTGATGATCCGTTGGACCGTTGGTAATAATCCCCATTGGAATTTGGCAAGCTTTTAAGCGATCCAGTAATTTTTTTATTTCCGGATGCATCACAATGTTGTCTAACTCTTTTTCATAAACCTCTTGGAAAAACAAAGCCGTTTTCTGATGAACCTCTTCGTAGCCTAAATCTTTCAAAGATTCGTTAATGCGGAAATAACGCATAAACTCTAAACTCCAGTCACCACTCATTACTTGTGGAAATCGTTCATCACTATGATGTCTAAAACGAATATACAGCTGATGCAAATCAGTGGCAGTTACTTGTGGAAATACCTGTTCTATAGCATTCCTAAAGGGTTGCTGCTGGTCGTACAACGTATCATCAACATCAAAAACAATTGCTTTCATTAAAAAAGTGCACCTCTTCAACTGGTTTGTAGTGTAACAAAATAAAAAATCCTATCTTATTGTAACGAAAAATTTCACAAATTAACAGCAAAAATTTTCTCATATTGATCAATTGAAAAACGAATAGAAAGCTTGATAAATAAAAGAAATTATAGTTGTTTTTACCAAAATACGTAGACCAGTCCTAAGAAGAGCTCTCCTTAAAAACAAAAGTTTGTGAAAAAACATTTTTAATGGATAAACAAAAAAAGTTAAGCATCGTTAACTAGAAAAAGTGAGCAGTCTCTTATTTTTCTAAGCATAATGTAACAAAAGCCTTTGCCTTAAAACTTACCGTATAATGAAAATGATTGAAAAAAGAAAGAGAAAAAATATGTTAAAGCGTTTTTTAGTTATTATAAGCCTTACAACTCATTGTTTTTATTGGATTTTGGGTGTGCGATTCTGGCTGGTTGGTTAGAATTGGCTTTTCCGTTGGTGGTTATCAGGTAATCGATAAAATTATGCCTAAAGGCAATTTCGTTATATTGCCTTAGCTTATGCCAGTCTATTTTTATTTTATATGTTAAATATCATGCTGCAGTATGTTATGGTATTTTACGGACATACATTAGATGTGGATATTGAAACAGATATGCAACGCCAACTGCACGGACATTTAAAGACGCAATCTTTTGAATACTATGACAATGAAGAGATCGGCAAATTAATGAGTCGCTTAACTACGGACTTATTCGAAATTTCAGAAGTAGTCTATCATGGACCGGAAGATATTTTTATTACAATTATGACGTTGCTGGGTGCCTTTGTATTAAGCTTAGAATCCATGTGCGGCTTGCAATTGCTATGTTTATGTTACTGCCGTTCATCACTGTAGCGTTAGTCTTTTTCAATAAAAAAATTGACGAAAGTTAACATACAAATTTATGAGGATTTAGGCGAGTTTAATACAGGCGTTGAAGCTTCTGTCAGCGGAATTCGAGTAACGCAGTCTTTTGCCAATAAGTCGCTTGAAAAGCGCTGTTTTGAAGGCTTGCATCAAGTATATCGCCGTTTTAAAATCCTTTTTTATCAAGTGATGGCTATCAGTTTTGCCTATAATTATCTGTTGATTCGCTTAATCAATGTATTTGCGCTGATTTTTGGGGCCTGCTCTACAATTAGAGGTGAGATTACTGCTGATCAATTCGTTGGCTTTATTTTTCTATCGTATGTATTTGTGCGTCCAATTGAAAAAGTTAATACGATGATTGAAAGCTATCCAAAAGGAATTGCCGGGTTTAAACGATCCACTGAAGAAATTGATAAAAAACCAACGATAGTGGATCGTCCTGATGCAATAGAGATTTCGCATTTAAAAGGTGAGATTGTCTATGAAGATGTCTCGTTTGCATATGGAGATGGTACGCATGTCTTGGATCATAGCAAGCTTCACATTGAAGTCGGTGAAACTGTTGCATTTTCTGGACAGAGCGGTTCTGGTAAAACCACGCTGTGCAAATTGCTGGCGCGTTTTTATGAAGTAACAGCAGGGAATATTTTATTGATGGACTGAATATTCATGAGTTGACTTTGGCCTCTTTAAGAAGTCAGATTGGTATCGTCCAACAAGATGTCTTTTTATTCCCGGAAAGCATTCGAGAAAATATCGCTTATGGTAAATTGGAGGCAACGGAAGCTGAAATTCAACAGGCCGTTCGCTTGGCTCACTTAGAAAAAGTTATCGCTCAGCTGCTGGATGGCTTATATACGCTGATTGGAGAACGAGGCGTCAAATTATCTGGTAGCCAAAAGCAGCGCGTGGCGATTGCCAGAATGCTTCTTAAAAATCCGCTGATTTTAATTTTAGATGAAGCAACTTCCACTTTAGATACTGAAACGGAACAAGTGATTCAAGAGTCGTTGAATTCTTAAGCCAGCGGACGCACTACGTTGATTATTGCGCATCGTTTAGCCACCATTAAACATGCCGATCGAACTATCGTTGTCAGCGAACAAGGGATTTTAGAAGAAGGGGCGCATGAAGAATGACTCGAAAAAGGCGGCTATTATCGTCGATTGTATGACGCACAGTTTCGGAAAAAATAGCCGAAAATAAAACAGCTGAAACAAAAGTTAGAGAACGTATAGTTTTCTCGCAATTGTTTCAGCAATTTTTTTTAATCTTTTAGCGAAGGGCTTTTCGTCCTAAGCCTACAGCATTTTTCATCCGTTGTAATGTTTTATTGGCGACTTCTCTTGCTGCTTGTGCGCCGTTGTCTAAAATAAGATCCAATTCTTCTGATTGAAGCAATTCCTTGTAGCGTATTTGAATAGGTTCTAATAAAGCGACTACTGCTTCAGCTAGATCTGTCTTGAATTCGCCATAACCTTTACCTTGGTAAAGAGTGGCAATTTCGTCAACGGTTTGACCAGTTGCTGCTGAAAAAATAGTAATCAAATTTGAGATGCCGGGTTTTTCGGCAGGATTGTATTCGATGACGCCTGTTGAGTCGGTCACGGCTGATTTGATTTTTTTCCTGATTAGCGCTGGCTCATCTAACATGGAGATATACCCTTTTGAGTTAGTATCAGATTTGCTCATTTTTTTGGTAGGATCTTGTAAACTCATGATCCGGCTGCCGTGTTTAGAAATTTGAACTGCTGGTTTGACTAAAATTTCTTGATTGGCTTGTCCATAACGACGATTAAAGCGTTCCACGAAATCTCGGGTTAATTCAAGATGCTGTTTTTGGTCTTCGCCTACAGGCACCAAGTCGCTATTATATAAAATAATATCAGCAACCATTAAAGGTGGATAAGTTAGAAGCCCGGAGCTCACACTTGTACGTCCATTTTTTTGCGATTTATCTTTAAATTGTGTCATTCGTTCCAAATCGCCTAGAGAAGTATTACATTGAACAATCCAAGCGGCTTCGGCGTGAGCACTTACTTCAGACTGTATGAATATAATTGCTTTTTTAGGATCAATCCCTACGGCTAAGTAAAGCGCAGCTAAACCTTTGATTTTTTGTCGCAGTTTTTGCGGGTCTTGAGGAACAGTGATCGCATGTTCATCAACTATACAAAAATAACAGTGATAATCGTTTTGTAAATCAACAAATTGTTTTAAAGCACCAATATAGTTGCCGATTGTCGGTATACCACTGGGTTGTATTCCTGAAAATATTGTCTTCATTAAATAACCACCTTTGTCAGAATTTGTCATCGTCATTGTCTCTATTATACCGTGAAACAGCAAAAAGTACACAGTATTATCCGTAATTTCTTTCCATTAAATATTGGATTAGTACAGTTTCTTGTAAATAGCTTATCTGTACTAGTTTTACTCGGTTGATAACAAAATATATCTAAATTTTTAATGAAAAAAAATCAATTAAACATAATTGTAAAGTCTGATAAAATATGAAATGTGTTAAAAATTATTAAAAAAACACTAGTAATTTAGGTGAAAATTGGGTATACTGGAGACAAACGGAGATACAGTAAACTTCTCTGTTACAAAAATGTGATGAAAATCGCAAAAGGAGTGATGCACATTGTTGACACTTTATACTTCCCCAAGTTGTACGTCATGTCGCAAAGCAAGAGCGTGGTTACAAGAACACGAGATTCCTTTCAAAGAACGGAATATTTTTTCTGAACCATTGAATATTTCCGAATTGAAAGCAATTTTAAGAATGACTGAGGACGGAACAGAAGAAATTATTTCAACTCGTTCAAAAGTCTTCCAAAAATTGAACATGAATCTTGACGAGCTTCCGTTGCAAGAGCTACTTGCACTAGTCCAAGAAAACCCAGGATTATTGCGTCGTCCGATTATGCTTGACGAAAAAAGACTTCAAGTCGGTTTTAATGAAGATGAAATTCGTCGGTTTTTACCAAGAGATGTTCGGCAGCTTGAATTGCGTCAAGCGCAATTGATGGCAGGATTATAAAATTAGAACAAAAAATAAAAAGTTAGAAACAATCAATTTGTAAGACTACTGTTCACACGGTGTCTTACACCAATCGATCTCTTTATCGACCAAGAGAAAGCTGGGAGGAAAGCGCTTGCTATTGAGAAAACCAAGCCAAACGCTGCCAGCTTTTTCTTGGTCTTTGTGCCGAAGTTTTAGCCTAACAGGTACAAATAAATCAGAACATATCTTTATCTTTTGTGATTTCTTTAAAATTAGTTCAGATACTTTTACATATAAGAAAAGTACGTTAAAATAGTAATAGAAGATGTCAAAGAATATTTTATTTCTGGCTTAATACGCTGGATTTTTCTCTTTACTTTTGATAAGATTCCGCTACAATGAACCTAAGAAGGTTCCTAATTGAAGCAAAGTGAGGTGTAGCTATATGGAAATGGAACATATTAATGAAAATACGATTCGGGTATTGATCGGTAATGAAGATTTAGCTGACAGAGGTATCACTTTTCTTGACTTACTGGGGAACCAAAAAGAGGTAGAAAATTTTTTTTACAGCATTCTTGAAGAAGTAGACGTTGAAGACGAATTTCAAGGCAGTGAAGCGGTGACCTTCCAAGTTTTACCTAAAAGCGATGGCTTAGAACTTTTTATCAGTAAAAACGTTGCAATAGATGATTTTGCATCAATTGAAGGGATGAATGAAACACCGCAGGACGTAAGCGATTTAATTCGCAAGCAAATAGAAGCTGACTACGGTGAAGCGATGACAGATGTTTCCGATGATTCTATAAAAAATATGATTTTTGAGCTAGAGCATTTTGACAATGTGATTCAATTGGCCGCTGAGGTTGATATCCAATCGATCCTTACCAGTCTTTATGAATACAATGGTCGTTATTACTTACAAGTACTTTTCCTATTAGATGAACTGGAAAAAGATCATGTAGAAAATGAAGTAGCTCAAATCCTTGAATTTGCTCAAACTACCAACGTTAGCTTAGAAGCGTTGACTGAATACGGCAATCGGATTATGGAACGAAATGCTTTAGAACTAACTCGTTACTATTTCGGCTAAATTGCTAAGTTTACTATTAAGTCCGGCTCGGGTTTGACTGAGTCCGGCTTTTTTTCATAGGGAAAAAAGTTAAGATACAAGACTGCTTGTTATTTCCTAGTTCCAAAATAAATGAAACAGCAAGCAGCACAAGTTTATAGAGAAAATGCTCTTTAGGAACTTTGTAGAGTTTATCATTAAGGGCATCACGAGTGGGTCTTCAGGCACATGCTCTCCCCACAGCCATATAAATATTAAGCATAAATTTCGATTTTGAGCTGGCGCTTTTTGATTATAAGCGTTTTTTTTGATGATTTTTCTTTTAAATGACGTACTTTAAAAGAGAAGGAGTGAAAAAAATGTTAACTGCCTATGACAAAAAACGGAGACAGCTGGTGTCGCTATTTGATCAGTCATTTGCAAACTTACAGCGGCTTAAAGCCAAAAAGTGGTTTTGTCCTGCCTGTCAACAACCGGTGATCTTGAAATTAGGCTCGTTGAAAATCCCACATTTTGCTCATTGCAAAGGGCAAAGCTGTAACTATGAAGCTGAAGCGGAAACGCCAGAACACCTTGCATTAAAGCGCTTATTTGCAAAATGGTGCCATAAAGAGAGTTTGCCTGTGGAAGTTGAACCTTATTTGCCTAGTGTAAAACAGCGACCAGATTTACTACTTGGTCAGCTAGCGCTTGAAATTCAGTGCAGTCCTTTGTCTTTGAGGCGATTCAGGCAACGGACACAAGCGTATCATCAAGCCGGCTACCAAGTAATTTGGCTTTGTGGAGCGAAATTGTTTTCTGCTAAGCAGTTAACAGAATTGAATCGTCAGATGTGTTACTACTCAAGGCAGTTAGGTTTTTATTTATGGCAAGCGAATTGGCAGCAAGAGACATTAACACTTTTCTTTCATATTGAAGAGACACAAACACACCAGTTGTATGCTAGCCAAAAAACTTGGTCATTTTACCAAAATAGCTTAATGGAAGTCTTAAATTATCCTGAAAATAATCAATTATTCGTTCAGCGTAACTATTCATTAGAAGTGCTGCTACAAGCGTATTACCATAAAATCCTGCAACAATTTAGTTATAAAAATAAATATTTAGGTGAAATTCAGTATTATTTATATCAGCAGCAGTATCATATCCTATACTTGCCTGAATGGTTTTATTATCCGGGGCTCCGTTTATTTCCCGTCAAGCATTCTGATCTTTACCTAAAGTTCAAAGTTTGGCAAAGCCTCAAGCAATTACCCTCAAAAACTCATTCAAAAGCAGCATTGATCCGTAGAATTAACAATTCGATTGCTCAAGAAGTTGACTCTTTGAGAAGTTATCCCAACATTTCTATCTGCGATGTACTTCGTTATTGTACGCAATGTATTTTTATCTGGTTGCTTAACTGTCAAATTATCAGACCAGACAAGAATAATTATCGAGTTGTTTTGCCTGAATGCTCGTCTCTTAGCCTAGCTTTTAGAAAATTACCGAAAAATCCTAAATTTTTAAACTTTATTTCAATCACTCCTGCCAAACTATGATAAGATAATTAGTAACATTTTATAAAAAAAGGAGAGAATAACATGTCTGAAGCTCAAAAATTACCAGCTCGCAATGAAGTAGCCCCTGATTTAACTTGGGATTTAACCAAAATTTTTCCTGATGAACAAGCCTTTCATACCGCTTATGAAACATTGACGGAACAATTAAAGCAAGCACCTATATTGAAAGGAACCTTAGGTAACAGTGCAGCGGCCTTTTTAAAGGGGATTAACTACTACTTGGACGTCTATCGCCAGGCAGAGATCATTTATGTTTATGCTCATTTGAAAAATGATCAGGATACAACCAATACAACGTATCAGGCTTTATATGCTCGCGCAAATGCATTGATTGCCCAAGTTAGCGAAACAGTAGCATGGTTTGAACCTGAAATTTTAACTTTAAGTGATGAACAAGTGTGGTCGTTTTTTGATGCAGAAGCAGACTTAGCAGTGTACCGTCATTTTATCGAAGATATTATGGATGGGCGCCCACATGTTTTATCACAAGACCAAGAAGCTTTACTCGCTGGGGCTGGAGAGATTTTTGATGCACCTAGCAATACCTTTGCAGTCTTGAATAATGCTGATTTAGAGTTCCCGACTATTGAAGATGAACACGGGCAAACTGTACAATTATCCCATGGGCTTTACGGTCAATTGTTGGAGGGAACCGACCGTTCAGTTAGAGAAGCTGCTTTTAAAGGGCTGTATAAGGTATACAAACAATTTAGAAATACATTGGCATCAACACTTAGTGCGCATGTGAAGATGCATAACTATAAAGCCAAAATCAGAAATTATCCTTCAGCACGAGCAGCTTCTTTGGCGAATAATCACATTCCTGAAAGTGTCTACGATACGTTATTGGAAGTGGTAGCAGAGTATTTGCCGCTCTTGCATCGTTATGTAAGTTTACGAAAAAAATTATTAAACGTAAAAGAATTGCATATGTATGACATGTATACACCGATTTTAGGAGAGGCGTCCATTCGTTATTCCTATGAAGAAGCAAAGCAAAAAGCGCTGGAAGCTTTAAAACCAATGGGGGAAGATTATTTAAGCGTTGTTAAGCAAGCTTTTACCGACCGTTGGATCGATGTAGTAGAAAATCAAGGCAAACGCAGTGGGGCTTATTCTTCTGGTTGTTACGATACAGCTCCTTATATCTTGCTTAATTGGCATGACAGTTTAGACCAATTGTATACGTTGGTTCATGAAATGGGACATAGCGTTCATAGTTATTATACTCGCAAGAACCAGCCCTATGTTTATGGAGATTATTCTATTTTCTTAGCGGAAATTGCTTCAACGACTAACGAAAATATTTTGACGGAGTATTTATTACAGACAGAAAAAGATCCGAAAGTTCGGGCTTATATTTTAAATCATTATTTAGATGGCTTTAAAGGAACGATTTTCCGACAAACACAGTTTGCTGAATTTGAACATTTTATTCACACGGAGGATGCAAAAGGAACACCTTTAACTAGTGAATTATTAAGCAACTACTATGGAAAACTTAACCAAAAATATTATGGATCAGAAGTGGCAGAAGATGAAGAGATTGCTTATGAATGGTCTAGAATTCCACATTTCTATTATAATTATTATGTTTTCCAATATGCGACTGGTTTTTCTGCAGCTTCTGCTTTATCAAAACGAATTTTAACAAATGAAGAACATGCCTTAACTAGTTATTTAAATTTTCTAAAAGCCGGCAGCAGTGACTATCCAATTGAAGTGATGAAAAAAGCAGGTGTTGATATGACTAAACCTGATTATATTACTGATGCAATGAAGATTTTTGAAGCACGTTTGAATGAATTGGAAGCGTTGATTGCACAATTGAGTTAATGGGAAACCAACTCTGAGTTTGATGAAAACTTTTCAAATGAAAAAATATGCAGGAAAAAAACCTTTTAACAATCACTATTGATTGTCGAAAGGTTTTTTCATACTAGATTATAATTGTTCTTGAAAAAATTATAAAAACACACTTCAGAGATGGAGTGTGTTTTTGCTTGCTCAATGGATAATGCTGGTAACTGTTTATAATAAATGTAGATGTCCTCTAAGCACGTGTTGTTCCTGGCGCCCGTTTAACTCTAAAGGATGTTTAAACTGGTAAAGGGTCTCTTCACTTGTTTGACATAGACGTTTGATTTCTTCCATAGAATCACAATCTTCTACTAAGACACCAAAATCACGCTCACATGCGTAATTATAAACAACTGCAGTTGGATGTTTTTCGATGCCCATTTCTCGAGCAATTTGCTGATCGGTTTGGAAAGATTCTTTCACAAAAGCAGATTTGCGATCGGTACGGTACATGTCAATATCGCCGCCCGCTTCAATTAATAAGTCCTCTGCTAATTGAGGGGAATAACGGCGACCTTCACAGGCGACAGCTTTTTGTAATCCGATTAAGAGACGACGGCCTTTCTTTTTACCTTGTAATTGAGCAGCTTTATAATCTAAAGAAGCAGAATAAATATCTTCAAACAATTGATTTCTGCGTTCAATATCATGAATGGGGATATTATTTAGTTTCAGAAGAGTGTTGATTGTCTTCATGTTCAATAAAGGAATAAATCGAAATTGAATCTTTTTATTTTCAGTTTCCACTAAATGTAAAATATTTTTTTCGATTTCCAGACAGACGCCACCTAAAGGATTGACGAACAGATAAATTTCAATCATTCATACTTCCTCCAATTTAGCTCTTTTGTAAAATACTATTTCATAAAGTGAGACAATAAATTTACTTTAACAAAAAACGATGGAAAGTTAAAATGCTTTGTTTTTTTTCTTAAGTTTTTCTTAAGCCAAAGTTTGAAACATGCGTTGAATTTTATTAGGGGCTGGTATTACGGGAATTGTTAGCCTTTCCATCAGCATGTCAAAGGCAGCTTTTCCAGTGACTGCATCTGTGACTTCAAGTTCTAACTCGTAATCATGGTGATGATTATACCAATTTTCATCCAATGCTAAGATCCCTGAAGGAATTGTTATTTCAGCACGACGTGTCGTCAGTGAACCAAAAACATGTAAACGGTTGGGATCAACTTCAATTTGGATGAGTTTTTCATAAACTGGGCCACTAGTAGGCGCTGTATCCGTGTCAAGCCAGCGTTGTGCTGCATCAAGAGATAAGGAGTCATTGATTTCCAATAATCCTTCAGGTGCAGGAATTTTCAATGTTACTTCCGCATGGTTTGAAAATGTACGAATTCTTAAGCCCATATTTTGTTTTTTTAATAGAAAATCAGAGGAATCGTAATAATAATTTTTTTGGTAAAAAAAGTGATCTTCGGTCAGTGCAAAAAATTGAGTTAAACGTTCAAAATCTTTTTGCACCACCAAAGTTTTAAATTCTATTTCCAAATGTTCACTCATAGCTCGACTCTTTTCTTAATTTAATCTAATTTTTACATACTTGACACAGTTTCGTCAAGAAAAGTGACCTAAAATTGAAAAAAAATTTCACTTAAAATGCTCCAGCTACAAATTATTAAAAAGCCCTATTTTTCCATAGATTGTGGTAAAATAGGCTGTGAATGAAAATCATAGAAATTGAGGGAACGCTTATGGAAAGAGACTGGGAGCTTTTTCTAGCGCCGTATGAACAGGCGGTCGGAGAATTAAAAGTAAAACTAAGAGGAATTCGCAAGCAATTTCGTGAACAAAATAAACATACACCGATTGAATTTGTAACTGGACGTGTAAAACCTGTTGATAGTATTCTGACTAAATCAGCGCTGCGTCATATTCCTTTAAACCGTTTAGAAGCGGAAATGCAAGATATTGCCGGTTTGCGGATTATGTGTCAATTTGTTGAAGATATTCATCAAGTAGTTAACATCATCCGTAATCGCAACGATTTAAAAATTATTCAAGAACGTGATTACATTACGAATAAAAAAGAAAGTGGCTATCGTTCCTATCACTTAGTGATTGAATATCCAGTCCAATTGATTACTGGCGAAAAGAAAATTTTAGCTGAAATTCAAATTCGGACTTTGGCTATGAACTTTTGGGCGACGATTGAGCATTCTTTAAATTATAAATATCAAGGTGTTTTTCCGGAAGAGATGAAAGAGCGGTTGCAAAGAGCGGCCGAAGCGGCTTATCAGTTGGACGAAGAAATGTCGTTGATTCGTGAAGAAATTCAAGAAGCACAGCACTATTTCTCTTATGGCAGAGGCTTGTCGCCTGATGAGATTTACAGCCAAGTTAAGCTGGAAGAGCCCTCCGAAGAAGAAAAGGAGTAGCAGTATGAAGGTTGCGATTGTCCACAATAGTGAAAATAAATCAAAGAAAGTAACAAAACAGTTAATGGCTTTATTAGAGCAAAGCAACATTCCCATTGATGAGCATTCGCCTGATTTGGTGATTTCCGTTGGTGGGGATGGCACTTTGTTATCAGCTTTTCACCGTTTTAATCATCTGTTAGATCAGGTTCGTTTTTTAGGTGTGCATACGGGGCACTTAGGGTTTTACACGGATTGGCGGGATTACGAACTGAAAGAATTAGTGGAAAGTCTTTGTGTTCATCAAGAGCAGAGTATTAGTTATCCGTTGTTAGATGTCATAATTTGTTTTCGCGATGGGAAGCCTGCAAAGCATTTATTGGCACTCAATGAATCGACCATCAAACGCGGCAATCGTACAATGGTAGCTGATGTGTATATCAAAGACGAGCTGTTTGAGCGTTTCCGGGGTGACGGGCTTTCGATTTCGACGCCGACTGGTTCCACTGCTTACAACAAAAGTATTGGCGGAGCAGTCCTGCATCCCAGTATCAATGCTTTTCAATTAGCGGAAATTGCTTCTTTAAATAATCGTGTGTTCAGAACGTTAGGTTCACCCATTGTAATTGCTCATACTGAATGGTTGGAAATCAAATTACAGCAAAGCAACGATTATTTCGTAACGGTGGATCAGCTGGATATTTATCAAGACAATATTGATTCTGTTTGTTATCGGATTGCTGATGAACGGATTCATTTTGCCTCTTATCGACACATGCATTTTTGGCATCGCGTAAAGGATGCCTTTATTGGCGAGGATTAAACAACGAATGGAATTTCAATGGACATATAGTAAAACAGAATCTCAACAAATCAAGTACTTTTTAAAAGAGCAAGGGATTTCAAAAGGCTTGTTGGCAAAGGTTAAATTTCAAGGTGGCAAAATTGAAGTCAATCAGCAGGTTCAAAACGTCTTGTTTCATTTGACCAAAGGCGATTGTGTTAAAATTACGATTCCTGATGAGGCAGGACATGAAACGCTTTTGGTAGATGCAACACCAATTGAAATTGTCTATGAAGATGAACATCTCTTAGTGGTGGAAAAGCCGGCGGGAGTGCCATCCATTCCTGCTCAATATCATCCCAATGGCACGATGGCTAATAGGGTGAAAGCTTATTATCAGCAGCAAGGCTATGCTAATCAGGTAATTCACGTAGTTACCCGCTTAGATCGCGATACTTCCGGCTTAATGTTGTTTGCCAAACATGGCTTTGCTCATGCTCGTTTAGATCAGCAGTTGCGAAAAAAACAGGTTGAAAAGCTTTATCAAGCTTTGGTGGGAGGCGCTGTCGATAAGTTGATTGCTCACGGGCAAATCCAGCAGCCAATTGGACGTGATTTATCTTCTTTGTTAAAACGTCATGTAACAGCAGCAGGGTTACCGGCGCATACAGAATACTGGTTACAACGACGAAGCCAACGCGTAGCATCTGTGAAAATTCGACTACACACAGGCAGAACCCATCAAATCCGAGTTCATTTTGAAGCGATTGGTTGTCCTTTACTGGGAGATGAAATGTATCATGGCGCTATGGATCAAGGAATAACAAGGCAGGCATTGCACTGTAGCCAACTATCTTTTCAGCATCCTTTTACCCAAAAGCTGCTGACGATTACTTCTCCGTTAGCAGCAGACATGCAAAAAATAGTTGGTACCATCTGAAGAGTGAAATGGAGAGGAGAAGTGAGCGATGAATGAAGGACAAGAAATGGAAGAACAATTTGAGCTTCTCTTAGATGCGTTGGAACAACAAAATATCAATGAATTTAGAGAGATGTTTCTCTCTTTGCATATTTACGAACAAGGTCAGTTTTATCAATCTTTGGCTGAAGAGGACCGCCAGCAATTATACAATTATTTATCGCCGAAAGAATTAGCGGATATGTTTGACATGCTTGAAGAAGATAACGAAAATATGAAAGATTACTTGGCGGAAATGAGACCGAGCTATGCAGCAAGCATGTTGGCAGAGATGTACACGGATAATGCGGTTGACTTGTTAAACACACTGGACAAAGGTCAAAAAGCTAAGTACTTAAGCTTATTGAGTGCCGAAGATGCTGGAGAAATCAAAAAACTGTTACATTATGAGGACGAAACGGCCGGCGCCATCATGACGACGGAATTTGTGTCTATTGTGGCGAATCAAACGGTCCGCTCGGCTATGTATGTTTTAAAAAATCAAGCTGACATGGCTGAAACGATTTATTACGTTTACGTAGTTGATCAAGACAATCATTTGGTGGGTGTTATTTCCTTACGGGATTTAATTGTCAATGAGGACGACACTATGATCGCTGATATTTTAAATGAGCGGGTTATTTCCGTCCATGTAGGAGACGACCAAGAAGATGTCGCTCAAACGATTCGTGACTATGACTTTCTAGCAGTTCCTGTAACGGATTACGAAGATCATTTGCTAGGAATTGTGACTGTTGACGATATTATTGACGTCATTGATGATGAAGCGGCCAGCGATTATTCTGGTTTGGCCGGGGTTGACGTTGAAGAAGTTAGTGAGAATCCAATTAAAGCCGCTTCCAAACGTTTGCCGTGGCTGATTACACTACTTTTTTTAGGCATGTCTACGGCTTCTTTGATTAGTAATTACGAAGTGTTGGTTAGTAAAGCTAGCATTTTAGCCGTCTTTATTTCGCTGATTACCGGAACAGCTGGTAACGCCGGAACGCAATCACTGGCGGTGGCTGTACGACGTTTAGCAATAAAAGATGAAAAAGACAGTAACTTCGTACGCTTGATCTTAAGTGAAGTCTTAACCGGTATCGTCACAGGAGCTGTTACCGGGGTAACGATTATGGTGGTTGTAGGTGTTTGGCAACACAATCTGCCACTAGGTTTTGTCATTGGTATGGCGATGTTGTGTGCTATCACCGTAGCTAATTTAGCCGGTAGTTTTATTCCAATGTTAATGGATAAACTGGGTTTTGATCCGGCCGTTGCCAGCGGTCCTTTTATCACTACGTTAAGCGACTTAACCAGCGTGCTGATTTACTTCAACATCGCTAGCTTATTTATGCAATATTTTATTTAAACAGAGAAAGAGAAGCAGCCGGAAAAGTTGCAGAAACAATGCATCAATAAAAAAATGACGAGAAACTCACTGGTATTGAAACAGTGATGCTCGTCTTCTTTTGCGGGGCTTGTTTAGCCAAGGTTCTGGTACTGGTTGCTAGTTTTGAGCACATCAACATCGCTGACCTTTTTTGCTGGTTTTAGTTAACCATGCCAATCTGGGAAACAAAAAGCCACTTGCTAAACAAGTGGCAGTAAATGATTTTATCTCAGTAAGAAAATTAGTGTCCGTAATTCTGGGAGTAGGTCTTTTGCTGCTAGCTTCTGCTTGATTGCTAGGTCAAACGATCTTTGTTCCATGGACTTCGGTTACTTGTAAAGTGTCCTGAACCAATTGTGCATTGTCAGTAGTGATACCGCCGCCTGGTAAGATGATCAAACGATTGTTTGCGTACTCGATCAATTCTTGCAGATGGTCAAAGTTTGCCGTAATTGGTGTGTCGGCTGCTCCACCATGAGTTAAAATGCGGGTAACACCTTTTTCTGCTAACCAATCAATAGCCTGTAATTGTTTTTCTTTTGATAACTGATCAAAGGCCATATGAAAGGTAATCTGCAAACCTTCAGCTGTTTCAATCAACAATTCTAAAGCCTCTTCATCCAACCAATTATCTTCGGTTAAACAACCAAAAACGACACCATCGGTTCCAAGCTTTTTGACTTCAATTAAATCGGTATGCATAATTTTTAGTTCAATATCATTGTAAACAAAATTCCCGCCCCGTGGACGAATCATCGTCATTACCGGAACGCTATGTTCTCCTGCGTAGGCTAAGACTTCTTCGATTACTCCTGTGCTAGGAGTTGTTCCGCCAACGGCTAGGTTATCGCATAATTCGATTCGTTTCGCTCCTTTTTGAATTGCTATGGGAATCTCCGTATAATTTTCTGCACAAAATTCTTTAATCATCTGGTCCGCTCCTTGCGTTTTTCTCACAAGCATTGTACCATAGTTCTGCTTCGTTCCAAAATATTGCCATAACGCTCAACTAAGTGAATGGATTAATAAGAATAAAAAAGGAGCTATCTGATGTTAAAAAAAATTGAAATTGCACAGCAGTGGTTGCATAACCATGCCACTTATTTTCGCTGTCCCATCTGTCAGCATGCTGTTACTGCTCAAGCAGATGGTCTAATTTGTTCAAATAAGCATCAATTTGACTTATCTAAAAAAGGCACTCTTTACTTTTTGAATCACGGGATACAAACCGATTATAATAAAAAAATGTTTACTGCACGCGGGCAAATGATCCAAGCAGGCATGTATGAACCTTTGCTGACAGAAATGGCTGGTTATCTTTTTTCAGCAACAACGATCGTAGATGTAGGTTGTGGAGAAGGCAGTTTTTTGCATGAATTAACTCATAAAGGGTTAAAAGGTGAGCTGATTGGTTTTGATCTATCAAAAGCGGGGATTTATCTAGCCAGTAATCAACCAATTGACGCTTTTTGGTGTGTAGCAGATTTAACAAACTTACCTTTTGCTAATAATAGTATGGATGTTGTTTTAAATATTTTTTCCCCTTCGCACTATCGCGAATTTCAGCGAGTTTTAGCTCCTGATGGACTCGTTATTAAAGTCATTCCTGAAGTTCACTATTTAAAGGAACTGCGACAAGCCTTTTATCCTGATGATCAGACAAAACAGAGCTATTCCAATAATAAAGTTCGTATGCGTTTTAGTGAGGAATTACACATAGTTGCTGATAAACGAATCACTTATCGGTTTGAAATCCCACAAAAACGACGTTTGGACTTGCTGGAAATGTCGCCGTTGGAGTGGCAAGTAGCAGAAACCATTAAGCAAAAGGTGCAGCAAAATCCTCTGGAAGCAATCACGATTGACGTCCGCATGTTAGTTGGACGAAAAAATTAGTATTTTTTGTGAAGAAATATCGAAAAAAACCTTGCAAAGGTCTAACAATGGTGTTATATTAATTGCAAGTTGTTTTTCATTGGTTTTTATCAGGTTCCTGTTCTGATAAAAGTTAGTGAAAAGAGCTTCACTAACGTAACGACTCGCAGTGCTGGACACCGAGGCGATACGTTTTTTTTATGGACTTTTTATAAAATGAACTAACTTTACTTGTCTGTTATTATTCACGTCTTACGATGAAAGGAACAAACGGATGACCAACCATATTGTTTTATTTGAACCGCAAATCCCAGCGAATACTGGAAATATTGCTCGGACTTGTGCAGCAACCAATTCACCATTACATCTCATTGAGCCGTTAGGTTTTTCTACGGATGATAAACACTTAAAGCGTGCTGGCTTGGACTATTGGCATGACGTTGATATTACTTATCATGAAAGTTTAGCGGTTTTTTTAACGTATGCTAACGGAAAAAATTTGCATTTAGTCACAAAGTTTGCCAATCAAACCTATAGTCAGCGGAACTATGCTAATGGAGAAGATCATTATTTTCTGTTTGGGAAAGAAACAACAGGCTTGCCGGAAGCCTTTATGCGGGAAAATGCAGAGAAATGTATTCGAATTCCTATGAATGATCAACACGTTCGTTCACTGAATTTATCCAATACAGCTGCATTGATTGTCTATGAGGCACTCCGTCAGCAAGGATTTCCCAATTTAGAATTGAGTCATCATTACGAAAACGACAAACTGGATTAAACAAAAGCTAGCCTTATCGTAATAAAAAAGTGATGATTACCCAATCTAGTGAGGAAGAATAAACTAAATGCATAAGCGCAAGAAGCAGGGATGATTCCTCTTGCGCTTTTTTATATCTTCTTTTTTACAAAGAAAGAACATGGCAATTTCTCACTGAAAATGATACACTGAAAAGCAGAAATCATAGGAAGAAAAAATCACCATAAATAAAGTTTGGAGTAAAAAAATGAAAGTATATTTTACCCGTCACGGCAAAACAGAATGGAACCAACAACTACGTTTTCAAGGAATGTCAGGGGACTCTCCCTTATTGCCGGAAAGTTACGCAGAAATCAAATTATTGGGGCAATTTCTCAAAGATGTGCCTTTTGAAGCGATTTATTCCAGTACTTCTTTGCGAGCTAGAAAGACAGCTATTGCCATCAACGAAGAATTAAACCAACCTGCTGAGATCATTTATACTGATGAACTGAAAGAGTTGGGGTTAGGAGCGCTGGAAGGACAGTTAATCCAAGAAATGAAACTGGTATACGGACAACAATTGGAGCATATGCGTTATCGCTTGGATCAATATGACCCATCAGCTTTTCAAGGAGAGCCGATCACTTCAGCCATTGAGCGAATTACCAAAGTAGTGACGGAAGCTGTTAAGAACAGTAGTGGCCCATTACTATTTGTAGGTCATGGGGCTTCAATGACTGCTGCCATTCAGTCAATGGCTGGTAAAAATATGGATCAGTTGCGGTCAATGGGCGGTTTAAGCAACAATAGTTTGTCAGTTTTAGAAACTAGTGAACCTGACAATAAATTACCGTACCACTTGGAAATTTGGAATGATACATCGTTTTTAACCAAGTAATATCCAAGAAATTGAGAAAAGAGGTGACAGGCGAGAGGATGACGTTATTTGATGCAGAGACTGAAAAAGAATATATCGTAGGTACCGTTCAAGCAATTTTTTTTGAAAATCCTAGTAATTTCTACAAAGTAGTTTTAGTGAAAGTGAGTGATACGAACACTGACTATTTAGAGAAAGAAATTGTCGTTACGGGTAGCTTCGGACAAGTTCAAGAGCAGGAACTTTATCGTTTTTACGGCCATTTTGTCGATCACCCTCGCTATGGACGCCAATTTCAAATTGATAGCTATCAGCAAGAACGGCCGACTTCTGCCGGTGGCGTTGTCAGTTATTTATCCAGCGATAAATTTCCTGGTATTGGGAAACGAACTGCCGAAAAAATTGTTGAAGTTTTAGGAGAAGATGCGATTGATCGTATCATCGAAACCCCTGAAACCTTAAAAGAAGTCAGCATTTTAAATGAAAAAAAACGCCAAACGATTGTGGAGACAATTCGTTTAAATCATGGCATGGAACAAGTAATTGTTGGTTTGAATCGCTATGGCTTCGGGAGTCAGCTGGCTTTTTCAATCTATCAAACTTATAAAGAAGAAACGTTAAAGGTTATCCAAGAAAATCCTTACCAACTAGTGGAAGATATCGAAGGAATTGGCTTTAAACGAGCCGATGGCATTGCTGAGCAACTGGGCATTCAAGCGGACTCTGCCGTGCGGATTCGTGCAGCGGTACTTCATGAAATTTTTGATCTTTCAGTTCGTTCGGGAAATACTTATGTGCCAGCTGAGGAATTATTACAAGCAACAATTCGGACCTTGGAAGCCAGTCGACCTATAGAAATTCAACCTGAACAAGTGGCTAATCAAATCATCGAATTAGTTCAAACCGGAAAAATGCAACAAGAAGAAACCAAATTATTTGAGAATAGCTTGTACTTTTCTGAGTGGGGCATTGGAACGGCAGTTCAACGATTACTATCACGCAAAAAAGAAATTCACTATGAGCAAGCAGAAATTGAGAAAACAATTCGCATCATTGAAAAACGTTTGGACATTCAATATGGCGCTTCACAGCAAGCGGCACTCGAACAAGCGATCAAATCGTCACTCTTTCTTTTAACAGGAGGCCCGGGAACTGGTAAAACAACGGTCATTAATGGTATTGTTTCCCTTTTTGCTGAGTTGAATGGGTTGTCTTTAGATGTGAAAGATTATACCCAAGAGATGTTTCCTATTTTATTGGCGGCACCGACTGGCAGAGCGGCCAAACGTATGAACGAGACGACTGATTTGCCGGCCAGTACCATTCATCGGCTACTAGGCTTAACTGGTCGTGAGAAAAATCCTAGCTTATCAGCAAAAGAGCTGGAAGGCGGACTTTTGATTGTCGACGAGATGTCTATGGTGGATACTTGGTTAGCCAATACGCTTTTTAAAGCAATTCCGACCAATATGCAAGTCATTTTAGTAGGAGACAAAGATCAGCTGCCTTCAGTAGGACCTGGGCAAGTGCTGCATGATTTATTGGAAATAAAGGAAATTCCTCAGCTGGAATTAAATGAAATATATCGTCAAGGCAATGGTTCCAGCATTATTCCGTTGGCTCATGATATCAAAGAAGGACGTTTGCCTGCAGATTTTACCGTAAACCAAAAAGACCGTTCATTTTTTGCCAGTGATGCTTATCAAATTGAAACGTATGTCCGTCAAATTGTGACTAAAGCAAAGGCGAAGGGCTTTACCTCACAAGACATTCAATTATTAGCGCCAATGTATCGTGGTGTAGCTGGGATTGATGCGTTAAATAAAATGATGCAGGAGATTTTTAATCCTAACGATGGACGCAAAAAAGAGGTCAAATGGAATGATACAGTGTACCGAATCGGCGATAAAGTTCTACAACTAGTCAATACACCGGAATTAAATGTTTTTAATGGTGATATGGGCGAAATTGTCGGCATTATTTTAGCCAAAGAATCAGAGGATAAAGTGGATGAATTAGTTATCCAATTTGATAGCAATGAAGTGACCTACAAGCGAAATGAGTGGAATAAAATTACATTATCGTATTGCTGTTCGATTCACAAAGCTCAAGGCAGTGAATTTAAAATGGTGATTTTGCCAATGGTTCAACAATATCATCGGATGCTGCAACGAAACTTACTTTATACAGCGGTCACACGCAGTAAAGAATTGTTGATTCTTTTAGGAGAAAGACGAGCCTTTGAAGCCTGTGTAACCAATAAGTCTGCAAGCCGTTTAACAATGCTGAAAGAGCGAATTGTGACGGCTGATGAGATGTCTTTAACCACTCGGACAAAACTAGCGGCTTATGAAGATGGGTTAACGAAAGACTCTCCCTTTGATCAAGAAAATGGTAATGAAGAGTCAGCTAATGATTATGACGCAGCCGTAAAAAAAGAGCGGCCGGCTACAATCAATGAGTCTGCTGCAGATTATGGTGAGACTATTTCATTGTTTTTTGAAGATGAAGCCAAGAAAACCTCAAGTAAAAGTGAGACCGATCAGCTCAGCGAATCAGAAAAAGAACCATATCTAACTTTGCAGATGATTCAACAAAATAAAATCGATCCTATGATTGGGATGGAAGGAGTAACGCCAGCTCACTTTTTATCTGAAAGCTAGAGAAACAGGAAAAATCAATTAGAAAACTAGGTTTTCCGATCTTAAAAAGTCGGCTAAAATCATTGATTGTTGATTTTAACCGACTTTTTTATTTGGGGATAAAATCAAGTCTTCAATGTCATCAATAAAGGGATTATAGGTTTTATGGATAAAGAATTTAATATAAATTATTTCTTTCTTTTGCGTTTCAATTCTTATAAATGACTCAAAAACTCAACCTTTGATACATAAAAAACGGTAGTACAGTTTAACAGATTAAATTTAGCTAGACCTATCAATCGCATGTTCCAAATGACTAGAAAAAGTTTCTTACAAAAAAAGCCTTATACTAATTGACAGCTTAATGACATAATAAACCGCTGCATACACTTTGTATTGCTTCAGCTCTTTGACTCTCGCTTCATGAAAGGCTTGTTCTTGTTTTCTTATCTTTTCTGCTCGTAGTTGCCACTTTTGGGAAACGGTGGTCGTCCACTGTAGTCTTTTGGAATGGAACAACTACTGCCTGTCCACACACCGCCTGCTTGGGTGGCACTTTGGTTAACCAACGCTTCTAGTTCGGCAATGGGGCAAAGATTTTCGGCGAACTGGCATAAAAAGTGAGGAGTCTGTTCAATTTGTCTTGTAATACTTTTTTGGTATCAATCAGTGTTTCGCTCATGCGATTCTGTTAAGTCAATTGTCGAAGTTTAAAGTTATCCCCTAAATCGCTCTGCTTAATTGTCGCTCGAAAGAAAGTCCAAACTGGCAACTTAATTTGATCAGCTGTGTACTTTTTACTTTGAAGCGTAAATTTCTAATAGGGCAGTTCAGATATACTGCGAGAAGTCCAAGCTATACTTTGTTTATGGAATATGTGGCTTTTTTAAGAAATTTATTATTTGGAACGGATTACTGCTGTTTCTATTTTTTTCAGCGCTTAAAACCAAAAAAAGCGTGGTGTTGTTTCAAAAGCAAAATCGACGCTGCGCTGACCTAGAATTTCACCGTCAGCGTGAATAAATTGAGGCAAAGTGGAAACGATTCGAATTTTTTTTGAATGAAAATGATGGAATTGCTTAGCTGCTGTGTGTTTTCCTCGAGCTAAAAGTAAAATCAACCAGAAAATTCGAAACAAAGAACCACGTTCGACAACTACTAAATCCACTACTGGCTTCATAGGGTCAGCCTTTGGCAAAATCGCTACACCACCGCCAAAATAAGGATGATTTGTAACCGTACATAAAAAGGCTTTGCTAAAAGTGTGTTGTTTTCCATTTGCTTCCACTAAAATAGGAAATCCTTTTTGCTTAAATAGAACGTGCAAAATTGAAAAAAGATAAGAAAAAGAACCGAGATTAAATTTGTTCAAGGTGTTTTTGGAACGGGAAGTATTCGTTTTTTCGACAATAGCGGCATCCAAACCGATACCAAGATTGTTAGCAGCTAAACCCACTTCTTCTTGATTGGCTTCTCGATAGTGAATAACTTGTAATTCTTTTGGTGCTTCAACGCTTAAAAGTTGAGCCAAGGCTTGGTTAACATTGCCAGAGATACCAGCGCCCCGTGCAAAATCATTACCGGAGCCACAAGGAAGATAGCCTAAAGGAATTGTTGGATCAAAGCGGTCTAAAGTATTTAAAACATTATGCAATGTACCGTCACCACCTAAAACGACCAGTAGCGGAAATGCTTTTTCTTTCTGGTTGGCTGTCCACGGTTTTAAAGTTGTGAGAGCCAGTTCTTCTGTGAGCACCGATTCATGGCCGGCGTATTCAGTATAGTAAATGGTATAAGCTAATTTTCGCTTCTGTAACTGTTGCATTATTTTTTTGGCAGCTTGGGCGCCGTACCCGCCTTTTGCTTGCCCGTTAATTAAAAGATAATAATGAATGTCCATGAGTTTCCTCCTATAACAATTTCTTATTATAACAGACGGAGCACCAAGTAAGGAGCTGAAATTTTAAAATTACAAAGAAAAAAAGCGTTAAGTCAAAATTGTCATTATTTTAGCTGCCTGTTTGTTATCTTTTTCAGATAAAAAGCTACATAAATTAGTTGATGCAGTTGGTTATTCTCTTGAAAATAAAGAAGTAGTCAAACGATCTGAATCGGGTATGCATTTTTAATAAAATATTTTCCAACATCAGAAGCGGTAAGTTATGTTATTGATATGATTAAATCTGAAATATTAGCAATGAATTGTTTCAGTGAAGAAATTGCTATTTTAGTAGCGCTTCTAGAACAAAAATAGTTGATTAAACTAAGTTCGAACAAAAAGAGTTGAAAAATAGGCTGGAAGAAATAAAGCATTCAGATAATAGAAAAACAGTGTCAGCTAGTATAAATTATATCAATTCTATATTTTTATTAGTAGAGATGAGCTATTGAAAGAGAGGCTATATGTCAAGACAAAGAAGTTTGGAAGTAATAAAAAAATCAGAATATGTTACGATTGGTGAATTGGTAAGATTGACATAAGTAAGATATAGTACGCTAAAGTATTATACTGAGGAAGATCTTTTACCGTTTGAACAAGATGGCGAACATCTGACCAGAAATTATCAATGTGAGGAGAGCTTAGAAAGAATTGTAGATTTCAAAAATTGCGTGACCAAAAAAAAGACAATATCAGAAATCAAAACCATTTTATAAAGGAAGCAAGACTTGAAAAGAAGGTAGCGTAAAGTAGGCGCTACCTTCTTTTTATATCAAAAAGCTTTCAGTCGTTATGCGCCCTAACTACAAAATCGTTTGTCTTTATTACCATAAAAGAGCATGAATTTTAACTAATTTTCTGTAATTTTTCATGGCCAATAAGTATATTTTTAAAAAGTGAGACTATGAAAGTTCTTTATTAAAAATTTTTCTACTCCCATACTACCTGATACTATGATTCTACTATTATTAACACTCGTTAAAATAAACAAAAAGAATATTTCTATTGTTGTCAAGGAAATCTTTATAATACCACAATTAAGTCTTTCTAAGTTTTATTATAAAGCGACAGGTGCGTGATTAGTGGTTTAGTAAAGAATGTTATGAGGGAAAATGGTTATTTTTAATTGGATTCAAAAATTTTACCCCATCGTAAAATTCAAAGTTGCTGACTAATTTGCACTCAAGTTAATTTCACCAAAAGTTATAACAAAAAACTATTTCATATATAAAACTTGTTCAATTATTTTCTATTAATCAAAGGAAACTTCACTAAATGGTTAAATTTTTTTTAATTTATAAGGCATAGTTCTTCATATTAAATTCGAAAATAGTTAATACAATTTAAACTAACCTTACAACAAGGAAAAAGGGAGAAATTCCTAGTAGGGAGGATGTCTTATGAATTAAAAACAACAAAAAATATTTAAGGAATTCGGAGGGAAATATGTTAAGATTAGAGTCAATTACAAAAGTATATGGCGAAAAGAAAATTTTAAATAATGTTTCATTTGAAATTAATCAAGGTTTGAACGTTATTGTCGGAAAATCCGGTAGTGGAAAAACTACATTGCTAAAAATAATAGCAGGAATTATAGAGGACTATACCGGTAAAGTTGAGCTTGATGGAGAAAATTTGTTAAAGCTAAAAAAGAATAGAAATTCAGACCTATATTTTAATTGTATAGGAATAGTGAATCAAGATAATAATCTGATTCCCTATCTAACTGTTGAACAAAATATTTTGTTAGCTGGTGTCCTCAATCACTTAACAAAATCGGAAGTAGAAGTTAGAATGAATAATTTGTTAGACACTGTTGGAATGAGTGGTAAGAAAAACGCAAAAGTTAATAAGTTGTCTGGTGGGGAGAAGCAACGCGTATCCATTGTCAGAGCGTTGATTAATAATCCCAAAATTCTGATTGCCGATGAACCGACGAGTGCCTTAGATAGTAAAAATGGCGCTATACTAATGCATTTGTTTTCTGAATTATCAAAGGAAAGAACCGTTCTACTAGTTACTCACGACGAACAAATGATACCCCAAAATGCCAATATTTACCGACTTGAAGATGGTAAAATTACCTCTGAGCAGAAAAAAGTCGATCCTTTGGGTGACGCTCCCATTAAATTATATAAAAAAAGTTTAAAAGAAAGGGAAGTTTTATATCATAGTTTTAATATCCTAAAGGGAAAATGGTATTTATTTTTAGCAGTTTTCTTTTTAGCATTTCTGGGTGGGATCCTATTCTTTTCTGGAAATTCTACAGAAGTAACTAAAAAGAATAATGAAGCAATTGATCAATTAATCAGTAAATATGGTAATGGACTTTATAATATTAGTTTAATTAGCAGTTTTATTAGTGCAGGGAATAGTAATGGAGATCAAAACCATCAGCAATCCTTAACTCAGGATGTCTCACAAGTTTTTGATAAATATAAAAATGACAAGCGTTTAGAGGGAATCTATCCATTAATGCCGCTTAGTAATCTTACAATAACTATTAATGGATTGACAGCCAATTATTCAATTAAAGGGTCAAATTCAATGCCTGTAAATTCAGGACTGCTAGCTGGTAAAATGCCTGATAATAATAAAAATCAACTTTTAGTGCCTTCCAGTTTATTACAGAAATTAAACATACGCAATAAAGATGTGATTGGTAAAAATATTCAATTAAACGGGGCGGTTCAATATGAAAACCAATCAAAAGAAATAAAATTTAAAGAAGTAAAGATTGATGGTGAAATATCTGGTGTTGTAAATAGCCATCAAGAAACAACTGGGCCTAATGGAGAAAAAACAGATTATTCACTTGATGACGGCTTTATATACAGTAAGAAGTTAGTTGATGATATTTATAATTATGCAGGTAAAGATACTTCAAAAGAAAGTATTGAATTAAGAGTGAAAAAACTTGAATATATAAACCCGCTAGTAGAAGAATTGGAAAAATCAGGGTTAACGCCTATAGGACAGTTCGAAAATGCAAGCAATCTAAGTTCTCTTTCTGATAACACGACTAAAAATACTAATGCTACACGATCTATTATTAAATATACCGGCATTGTATTAGTTATCATAGCGATACTTTTATTCAGCATATTCCAAAATAAGGAAGCTAGAATTATTAAATCACTAGGCTACGATAATAGAAATTTAAAAAAATTACTAAGCAGCTTGATTCTATTTTGGCTAATTTTTTCTTTAGTTTTGACTACTGTTTTGTATCCTTGTGTGATAGTAGTGAGCAAAAAATTTGCAACTGACGCTACGAGTAATTTCTTAATTCCGCTTTATGCTGAATTATTGGTGTTAAGTATAATTATCTTTGCGACGACTCTATTTGTATGGAAAAAAACCCCGTTAGATAATTTGATAAAAGGGGACGATTAATCACAATGATAACAATGAAAAACGTTACTATAAAATATAATGATACAGTTGTTATAAAAGGCATCTCTCACAGTTTTTCTTTAAATGGACTTTCAATAATTACAGGAGATAGCGGAGCTGGGAAGACAACTTTGTTAAAAACGATTGGTGGATATTTATCAAATTATAAAGGGAAAGTACTATATAAAGGGAAAAATTGGGTTGATTATTCAAAAGATGAGCGCAGTTTTGAACATTTTTTTAATATCGGTTATCTTCCCCAAGATTACGGGCTAATTGAAGGATTATCTGTTCTAGAAAATATAATGATCCAGAAAAGTAAACACAGTGCGCCATCTGACAAAGATATAGATCATTTATTAAAAGAATTTGGTTTAGAAGATGTAAAGGGTGAAAAAATTGAGCAGCTTAGTGGTGGACAAAAACAACGAACAGCACTGTTACGAGTTATCGTTCAAGACCCAGAAGTGATTTTAGCCGACGAACCTACCTCATCTTTAGACCAAGAAAATAAACAAATAGTAATAGATAAGTTAAAAGAACTTAGCAAAACAAAAAAAATCATCATGATTACTCATGATAAATCTTTAGTTAGTCAAGCAGATGAATTACTTTTTTTAGCAAATGGCAAATTTAAAATTTTACAGCCAGATTCTAAACCATCAAACGATCCAATAGATGCTAGTAAGGATGCTGAAGGACTCCCTCGTATCAAATTACATTTGCATGCATCTAATTTTTTGAAAAAGAATAAATATTTGTGTCTTCTCTTAAGTTTTATCATTATAGTAAGTAGTATCGCTATCCCCTCTGTTGGGTTTGTTAGTAAAAAGCTTGAATACAACATAAATAAATATGTACGCGATAACCCACAGCTTAAAATGCTTTATTTAAATGGAAGTAGCGAGAAATTAAAAAAAGTATACAACAAGATAAACAATAATAAAGAGATTTCGTATATTGACCGAGGAACTTTTAGCAAAAATATCCTTTTGACCGATCAGAACAACAATCGAATCGAGATCAAAAATAAACTACCTACAAATTTTGTTACAACAAACTTTGTTTTTGGCCGCTTGCCAAAAAGGAATAGTAATGAAATTGCTTTATCTACTTCCATTGCAAAAAAGCTATCCACCAAGTTGAGTGATTTAATTGGCCAAAAAATTACTTTAGAGTACGGAAATAGAAAATACCAAGCCAGCATATCTGGTATTATGGACTCGCGTTTTGATGATATTGAGGCCAATCCGCTACTAAACAATTCTAAATTAACTGCTGATAATACAACAGTGTTAATGATTTATGTGAAAAATATTCAGCACTTAGATCAAATTAGCAACCACATAAAACAAATAGACAAAGGAATAACCATCTCTTCAAAAGAAGAGCAAGTCAAAACATTCTTAGAATCCGAAAAAAAAATACAAAAAAATCTAACATTGTTAAGTCTTGTCTTATCTATTGCAAGTATTCTGGGAACTATTTTTCTTTCCGTTTATTATATAAAAAAGAGTAAGCAAAACTTTGAAAATTATCAGAGGCTTGGATTCAGTTCGGCAAATTTAAGAACCCTTTTTTTCCTACAGAATTTTTATATTTTTATTCTATCTATCATACTTTCCGTACCTGTAGTAGGAATCGAATCCTTAGTCATCAACAATAAATTTTTAGAATTTGTAGGCTTTGAATTTACTTTATTGCTAATTTTAACGATTATTTTACCACAAGTTATTTACTCGCTAAACATTTATCTTTACCATAATAATGCTCCTTCAAGGTCTTAGTTGAAAATTTTAAACTGAAGCGGCATCTTAGTGGCAGCTAAAATTGAGTTCGATGTAATGTACTGGTACGAAATTTGAGTTCTCATTTTATTCATATATCAAGCTGGAATTTTGATCATGTCTTTAATTTCACTTAACTTGAAGCGAAAGAAAAGTATGAAATTCCAGCTTGCTTATAAAATGATTGGCAAATTTTTTTTAAGCTTTCTTATAATTTTTACTGTTAGTTAAAACTCCTAATTTTCTACATTGAAATTATAATTGAATAAATTATTTAATAAAATGAAAGTAGCAAAAACACGAACAAGTTTTAAACAACAGAATAATTAGTACCTGTTGGTTCATTCTGTACTGGATCAGGTAATAGGAATAGTAAAACGCTTAATGTATGAAAGCAGATTGTTTTTGTAAATCTGTTAACTGGTTATGTAAATTTTACCATTTTTTGTATTAGCGGTAGATAAACGTAGCATGATTTTAGAATTCATGCAAGAGGTGAAGCTGTTGGCAAATTAACCCCCAATTTTAATAAAGTACCATGGAAAAATTCAGTGAAGCTTCATAAGTCGGGTGTAAAAAGTAGGAAGCAGTAAAACATATAACAAATTTATTTCCAGGCATACAAGCCTATGTTTTCTTAGCAGATTCCTATTTTTATATAATCAGCCGCTGGTAATCAATGAAGAACTACGTCTATAGAAACCCTCCAATATAGTCTTAAACAGGAAAACCGAGCATATGAAAAAGTAATAAAATTTAAACGAATGCAGAAATTTTTAAGGGATTTCCTTTTGCAGAAATAACCATAAAGGAAAATTTCAAAGATTATAAAAGGGAAAAGGAAGTGATTTAACTGAAATTTCCAAGAGCGTTGCTACACTTCCATATAAAAATCATCGGGTTAACTGTCCTTACTCATTTTACCAATTGACAGCCAGTAGCTTTTAAATGCAAGCTAAAAAATCAGAAAATTCCGATAATTTTACGACTTATCTATTTTTCTACGGTTTTTTATGCCTGTTTCGAGAGAAGGGCTTGTTTTTTAAATTTCCTAGCTATCTTTTTGTTGTTTTTTCCCTTAAAATAGAGCTAACAAAAATTTAATATCAACCTTTCAGAGCATAACGGAGGAGTTTCATGGATAAAATACGAATTAATAATTTGAAGTTTTTCACTAAAAATGGCGTCTTGCCAGAAGAAAGAAAATTAGGACAACAAATTGAAATTGATATTGAAATGCAATTACCATTAGCGGCTGCCGGTAAATCCGATGATGTGAATCAGACGGTGAGCTATGCTGAAGTTAATGACTTGATCGCAGCCCACGTTAAGCGCCACTCTTATGATTTGATGGAAGGTTTAGCAGCTGGAATCCTTGATGAAATTGCGCACATTTACGGAACGCAATTAAGGAAAATAATTATTCGGATTCGTAAGTACAGTGTACCGATGCCGGGCTTATTTGATAATATTGAAATTGAAATGGAACAGGAGCTATAAGATGATTGGTTATTTAGCTTTAGGCAGTAATATTGGTGATACCTTTGAGAATTTAAAAACAGCTCGAAAATTGCTGCAAGCTGCTCCTGAAATTACTGTATTAGCATCATCTTGTTTATACGAGACAGAGCCTTATGGCTATAAAGAGCAGCCCAAGTTTTTAAATGCAGTATTAAAAATTGAGACTCAATTAACTGGGCCAGAGCTGCTAACTAAAACACAAGGAATTGAAAAAGAAATGGGACGTCAACGCAAAATCCACTGGGGGCCACGGAATATTGATATTGATATTTTGCTGTTAGGTAATGAACAGTTTCACACAGAACAACTAACAATTCCTCATGTAGAATTAACGAAACGTTCTTTTGTTTTAATTCCGTTGCAGGATGTATATGAAGAGCAGAAATTGAGGGGAAAAACGCTGGCTGATTGGATTAAGGTAAGCGGTAATGCTGCGGAAGTACAGCAAAGCAGGAAGGTATGGTAAAAATGGAACGACAAGCGAAGATTGAAGCAGCTATCGAGCAACTTTTGGAAGCTGTTGGTGAAGACCCGCAACGCCCTGGTTTGCTAGATACGCCTAAACGTGTAGCAAAAATGTATGAAGAAGTATTTGCCGGTTTGATCGGCCCTGAATTTACGGACTATAAATTTTTTGACAGCAACAATGGCGGAGAAATGGTATTAGTGCAAGATATTGAGTTTTATTCCATGTGTGAACATCATCTGCTGCCTTTTTTTGGTAAAGCTCACATTGCTTACATACCTGAAAAAGGGAAAGTTCTAGGATTAAGCAAATTACCACGGCTGGTGGAATATTGTGCTAAGCGTCCCAGCGTACAAGAAAATTTAACGGTGATGATCGCTGAAAAATTAAAAAATAATGTACCTGTAAAAGGGATCGCTGTTGCACTAGAGGCAGAACATCTGTGTATGATGATGCGTGGAGTTCGCTCGCAACATAGCGTAACGAAGACTTACCACTTTGATGGTTTATTTAAAGAGCCGCAATGGAAAAAGCAATTTTTACAGGAGATTAAACCATAAGATGGAAATTATCGTTGGCACGAATAATGAGGGGAAATTGCAAGAAATGCAGCAAGCTGTGAACGATCAAGGAGTTCGTTTTGTATCTTATCAAAAATATGGGCAGTCAGCAATAATGCCGGCTGAAAATGGTGCCAGCTACGAAGAAAATGCGTATCAAAAAGCTTTGGTTTATCAGCGTCAAATAAAACGCCCTGTATTGACTGACGATGGCGGCTTAGAGCTGGCTGCATTTCCTGATCTTTTAGGACTGCATACGCATCGATTTTTTAAAAGCAGTAAGCCGCAAGCACAAAATCAAGAACTGCTGGACCTTTTTGCAGGGAAAAAGCTAACTAGAAAGCTAACGCTGCGAGCAACACTACTTTATTTAATGGGGACTCAAAAAATTATTACTTCCGCTTCCTTGCAAGGTGAGTTGGCTTTTGAGCCTAAAGGAACTGGCGGCTATGGGTTTGATTCAATTATTTATTTACCTAATGAAAAGAAAACCTTGGCGCAACTTACAGCTGAAGCACGGGCCACTTACAGCCCACGAATTCAAGCACTACGGCAAATGATAAAGAAATTAGGGGAGGCGCAGCTATGAATTTAAGACAGCCTTATCAGATTATGGGGATTGTCAACGTGACACCGGATTCCTTTTCAGACGGTGGAAAATATACCTCTGTGGCTGCTGCGGTCTCTCACGCCCAGCAACTGATCTTAGAAGGAGCTGATCTTTTGGACATTGGCGGTCAGTCCACTCGTCCCGGCTATCAGGAAGTATCCGCTGAAATTGAAGCAGAACGTGTCATTCCTGTAATTGAAGCGATTCATGCAATCAGTCCAATTCCGATATCCGTGGATACTTACTATCCTGAAGTTGCCGCAGCTGCCATCCAAGCAGGTGCGACGATTGTCAATGATGTCAAAGGACTAGACACACCCAATATGGCTGAAACTTTAGCTGAATATCCTGACGTTAAAGTAGTTATTATGCATTCACGTCTTAGAAAAAACTTACCGATTGCAAAAGATCTGCAGCAATTCTATCAAGAAAAAGTGCAACAATGTCAAGCGTTGAAGATTCCATTGGAAAATCTTTGTTTTGATCCAGGAATCGGTTTTCATAAAAGTATGGCCGACAATATCGAAATTTTAAAAAATCCAGCTGCCGTTCGTTATCAAGCTTTTCCCTTGTTGTATGGCGTTTCTCGTAAAAGAACGATTGGTGCCCTAACAGGGGAACAAGAGCCAGCCCGAAGAGATGTTGGTTCAGCCGTTGCTTCTTTATTTGCCGCTCAGCAAGGTGTCGAAATTTTAAGAGTTCATAATGTTCAAGCACTGAAACAAGCTTTTGATGTTTGGCAACAGTTAGCGAATAAAGAAAAGAACTTTTTTAACCATTTTTAAAAAATAAGAAAGCAAATAAATATGTTTTGTTTAAAATCCTTTTTGATTTTATAACAAGGCATATTTTTTTCGTACGATTTTGTTAGCCAGGGGATTATGACAAGTGGGAAAAGTAATCAGTATCAACGATCAAACACAAACTTATTGACACCGGCAAACTTCAGCTTGAATGGCTGACAGTAATAGGAAGGCGATGGTATCAAAGGTAGAGGGAACGAACGAGGAAAGAACTGGTCTGACAATCAGAGAAAAAGCCGAAGACTTACTTATTATTAATTAAATAAAAGAACCAGTTTGGCGTTTTGATTCCAATTATAATAGTCAAAAAATAGCCAACCCGACGAAAGGTTGGCTATCTGTGAAATTCTCTTCGCATTCGACAACAACGGATTGCAGCTGACGAACACATAGAAAAAATATGAACCAATTCTCTAAAAAAGAGAATCGAAAAAGGTTAACTAAATAATACCATAGACAGTAATTATGTACAGTGTTTCATCGTTATAAAAAATTAACATACCAATTTAGGAAAACATAGAAAAAGCGAGTTAATCTTTAACAAATAGCAGCCGACTGGCTGTCTATCAGAAAGAGGTGCGTAATGCCACTAGCCCCAAGATGAAAAGTATGTCTGCTTATAGCTTATCACGAATAGCAAACATAAAGTGAAAAGATTAATACTGCTGGGAAATTATGTTTTTGACATTTCAAACTACTTATTTAGACAAAACTAAAATCAAAAGAGAACTAAAAGCTATAAAAAAGAACCAGCTGTCTGACTCCAGCTACTTCAAGCGTGTGAGTTAGCGCTTTATAATATACCAATACATATTGTGAGTAGGTTTATTTAATCCTCCATCCCTCTGCTAGTTGAAATAAGAGATAATGAATAGTTAATGGAGATTGCAACTAAGCTCGGGTGGATAGGGTTGACCTGTTTCAATTCAGTTTTGAGTATAGAATTCAGCTAAAGGTTTTATACTTAGATATTTAGAATTTACCATGGAAAGAAGAGGGGAAAGGGAATATACAGCTTAGGCGATTTTGTAATTAGCGGAAAGCAGATTTTTGCAAGCTGCTATTCAGGTAATTATTGCGTAGGTATAAACGTATACCTTAAAGTCAAGCCTTTTAATTGCGCAACTGTTCATTAAAAGCTATTGGGGAAACCCGAATATTACTATTGTAGGCTCCGTCGACAATAATTGGAGTGGTATTTTAAAACCATTTCAAGTGCCAAGTGAATGTGAGCCGAGGAAGCAGCAAAGTTTAGATGTACCCCGTATAGCCGTCCTAAGAGGCCCCATAAGAGAGCACCTTTTTATGTACAAAGAGCAGATGGAGGATGAAAATTATGGACTATTCTGTTGAGGATTGGCTTGTGGTCCTTACGTTTCTCGGCAGATTGATTTTCGGGTTGGTGAAATTTTATGTGTTGATTATCCAAACGAATCAGATACCGAAAAGTTTGGATAAAACTGCGAAGACCATAGAGCAGGATGGATTACGGAATACACTATCCGTCTGATCAAATTAGAAGAACAAAATCAAATAATTTTTAAACGAAAGGAGCGAATGATGCATGATTAATTGGAAAGTACGTATCAAAAATAAACAGTTTTGGCTTTCTTTGATCCCAGCACTCTTATTACTGGCACAAGTAGTCGCTGCACCGCTTGGGTATAAGCTTCAGCTTGATGCGATGAATAAGCAACTGCTAGACATCGTAAATGCAGTATTTGTGGTGTTATCCATCTTAGGAATCGTTAACGATCCAACAACGCATAGCTTAAAAGACAGTCTGCAAGCCTTAAATTATCAAACACCAAGAAAGGATGAACAACAATGACAGTAAATGTAAATCAAGCCATCCAACACATGGTTGAGCTAAAAAACAAAGGAGTTACTTACTCCATGGAAGGGTCAAGAACAGGTGCCGATGGCACTGCTGATTGCAGTGGAGCTGTTTATGCTTCTTTACGTGCAGCAGGAGGAACAGATTTCGGGTATGTACCCAACACGGAAACCTTACATGCGTATTTAGTACAAAACAATTTTTCTATTGTTTATGAAGAAGCGCCGGTTTATTATCCCGAAAAAGGGGATGTCTTCATTTGGGGAAAAAAAGGAGAATCAGCAGGTGCTAACGGACACACAGGTATTTTTTATGACGATAGTGAGACTATCATTCATTGCAATGCCTATGCAAATGGTATATCGATCAATAATGTAGACGATTTTTACAAGATGGTGGGTCAACCTTATTACTATGTCTACCGGTATAATCAACCATCCCCTACACCAAAACGACGTTTCGGTTATCGGGTGGATGATTTACAAGTATATAATGGAGTATGGCAAATCCGTAATAACTATTTGTGTCCTGTCGATTTCGAGTGGAAAGACAATGGCATTCTACCTGAGGACGTCGATCGTATCGATCCGGCCACGGGTGCCACATTGCCTGACCAAACGTTGCACACAGGAGATTACTTTGCCTTTATTCCGGATCATGTTCGCAGTGCAGACACGCCTACGATGATTAAGGGCTATCAATTTATGCGGGTGAATTTAACGAACAGTGGCTTCGTTTGGTTGAGCACGTACGGGGTGGAGCATTTAATTTACGGATAGAAGAAAAGAGGCTGGAACAGAAGTGTTAAACTCTAGATTGTAAGAAGAAATTTACGGAAATTGCTTTTAAATTTTTGGTAAGTTTCCGCTTTTCAAAGAGTTCCTTCTGCTCCTGCTGTTTAATCATTTTTCGTGTAAGGGAATAGTAATTTTTACGTTTGTCTCACGCTTGGTCCATATTCTTAACCAATTAATTTCAGGGAGGTAATTCGCTCTACTTTCAGCTCTATCTATTTATAGTACCTTTTCATTGAAGCGAATAAAAAAATGTAAGCATTAGATATTAATAATAAGTTGAAACCTTAAAATTAGGTATAAAGAGAAAATTATCCATAAATTTAAAAAATTTTATTAATGATTAATGAGATAAAATATACCAGCTATTGCCAAAGCAATACCAATTAAAAAAAGAAAAATACAACCACAACCATCGTCTAAACGATCCATGTAGTAATTAGGACTAAAAAAGAAACGTAGCAGTTTTTTCATATCGTTCACCTCAAGATCATATTAATAAAAGCTGTAGTTTCTAGCAACAAAAAGCTACTAGCACGTTAACAAATTTAAAAAAAATCCACCAGTGGTAGAGATGAGTAAAAAAACATTTTATAAACGTCTTTTAAATATGTGATTCTCAACGGGATTAAGGTTAGCGTTAACAGTTGATAAGTGCGATATCTGTCTGGTATAATTGTCTGCCATTATTATGGAGCAACATAAGTCAAGAATTTAACTTATTAATTAAACGTGGATTAATTTCTGTAATAAGCTTTAGCTATTTTATCTTCAATTGCATTTGAAGCTCTCATATTAATAAATTTAAAGTTTTAAAATCTTACGTTTTCTGACAGATGGTAGGTTGTTAGGCCCAACCTAAGATTTCTATAAGCTTTAAAACCTTCTTATAAAGGGGAGCATCAGAGGAAAATTACTGCATATTTTCAATAGCAGAAGTCATGCTACCTTCGATGAATCCTTTTTAGCAGGCTGTAAATTTTTGGCTTTTGAACTTTAAATACCTCCACTTACTTTATACTTAAAGTTTTTTTAATGTGTTTATATCACATCTCTAGTTATCCAAAAGTTTGCTTTCCATTCTACTAATTGCAATATATCCGCACATAATGTGTCTAAATCCTAAAAAAAAAAACAATTTATAAATTTGAAAAATTTCAGAGTCTATATTTTCTTCTAGTCTTTGAGATATACCCAAATGTAAGGCTCATCAAAGTTAAAACAATAGCCAACTGTCCTATAGGTCTTATTAAATAAATCTGCTAAGAACGTTTTAGCGGCTATCACAAACCAAATTTTAAAAATGTTAAGATTTGTACTGCTTTCAAGGGTTTTCACAAATATATCTTTACAATTTTTAGTACAGTTTGTTCCTCTTCTACAGACTTATTTCTAGCATCATTCTTAGCAAATTTATCCAATCTAAGAGAAATTTTGTTTTTCCTCTTATTTCATAGCTATTTTAAACGTAATTTTTATCTCTGAAAAAAGTTATTGATTTTCAAGTTTATTCTAGTTTTTAAAACATTTCCTACAACGATTTATCAAATCGAATATGTTGAATTGTTATAAAATCTATCGTTTATTTCATTAATATTTTACTTTAGGCATATGATCTTTATATGGAAGCAAAGCTTTACTGTTTCAATGGACACATTTATTCATTTCTTCTTTTTAAAAACATGTCCTTCAAATTTAATTTATCCTAAAAAGAGGTATATCATTTCAGTTTGTAACGATGCCTCCAATAAATCTATGCTGGTTTTTTAGCAGAGCTTCCTTGCTTTTAACTGAATAAATCATAATGAACTGGATCATCAGGTAGCTTGAAATTGAATCCTAATTCAGCAATTATAGCAATAAATATAACAAAAACGGTGAATAAAAAGATGTATAAAACAAATTTGTTTAATAAACGAATGGTTTTATTCTCGTTGTTATAATAAGGTATTAAAAAATTAGATAAAAGTAGCATTACGGCGCAATAAATGATGGAAATTAAAAAGGTTATGAATGACCAAGTGTAAAAGTGATAACCTAAAAAGGCTCCTCCATATCCTGGATCATTTGGTGCAATATGCAAAAGAATTTGCCTAACAGAGAAAAGTGCACCTAATAAAGAGCTAATGATAGTCATTCCATACCCAATCATGTATTTTTGAGGGTTTAAGGAACCTTGTTCTTGACTTACAATGATATATATTGGTCCGATACATGCTAATAGCATGGAATATCTTTGTAAAACACAGAGTGGGCAAGGTAATTCATGTAGTAAAAATTGTGCGCTTAAGCTTCCCCATAAAACAAGGAGAAAGGCCATGATGAAAGCTAAATTTGATAATAATCCTAAAAGTGATCCGTATTTTTTTAATAAATTTTCAAACATAAGATTACTCCCTTATTTTATAATGATATATCTAGTGCACTTGTTGCATGTAAAAAGTATAACACTAAGCAAAGAACGCAAATAAATAACCATAAACTGATAACTTTAATGTTGGTGATTTTTTTTAAAATAATTAATATGAAAAGAATGAAAACTAATAACATAATCAAGATGTCCAAAATTAATCCCCCCTTTCTTTTTATACATCATTAAATTTTTAGTAAAGGTAAGACACTTCATATTATACTCTTTTTAAGTAAAAGTGATAGTTATATATATTTTTCGCTTAAGAGTTAAAAAGTATATAGAGGTTAAAGCACCATCGGAAACGACTATACTTATTATTTCATATAAAAAACTCCCCAAGAAGGGGTCGGTTGTGAGAGGCGGCAGAGTTCCTAGTGTATTTTGCCATAAAAAAAGTAAAACAACGATAAATAAAAGTTTCTAATATTGTAGAAATGCCTATAATTCAACAATTTTAATCATTGTATGTTATGTTACAATTGAGTTCAAGGTTCATCAACCAAACCGGCATACGACCACTGTTTTATACGTATACAGCTGTATTAAATGCTTATGACTTTTCCGCTATAGGAAAAGCAAATTATGGTCTATGGTTAGCAGATTATGGGAAAAACGAACCAAGTGGCTATCGCGATGTTACGCCACCAGCAGGACGTGGGTTTCCAGCCGTTGCCATGTACCAATACACCTCAAATGGTGTACTACTGAATTATGATCAACATTTAGACTTGAATATCTTTTATGGAGATAAACCTGCATGGGATCACTATGCAACAGGTGGACAACCCACACTGCCATCTCCCACATTAAAACGACGTTTTGGTTAGCGGTTAGACAATTTACAAATATATAATGGAGTATGGCAAATCCGTAATAACTATTTGTGTCCTGTCGATTTCGAGTGGAAAGACAATGGCATTCTACCTGAGGACGTTGATCGTATCGATCCGGCCACGGGTGCTACATTCCCTGACCAAACATTGCACACAGGAGATTATTTTGCCTTTATTCCAGATTAGGTTCGCAGTGCAGACACGCCTACGATGATTAAGGGCTATCAATTTATGCGGGTGAATTTAGCGAACAGTGGCTTCGTTTGGTTGAGCACGTACGGGGTGGAGCATTTAATTTACGGATAGAATAAACGCCCTAGATTTTCTAGGGCGGTACATAATAGTTAATTTTACTTGGCATATTTTTTGACATTTAGCTCAACCGAATTTATAATTAAGGAGTGGCTAAATTTTAGCTTCCAAATAGTAATAAACCTGCCTCCTCTTGCAGGCCGTTTCATACTGAAAAACCTCCTAGCTATGTTGGGAGGTTTTTTAAAAAAATTTAGGTGGTATACTTTCATAGGTGATGCATTATGAAAAGAATTTTACATCAATTTAAGCTATGGGATTATATAGTAATCCTAACATGCATAGTTTTATCATTCGCTCCCTTAGCAGTGTTTACAGTTCATCAAATTAACCAACCAAAGGTAAATACTAAAATAGCTATTGTAAAAATTGACGGAAAAGAAGTAGATAAATTTGAAATTAATACAATTAACCACATGGAAAAAACTTATTACCCATCAGAAGGGAAATATAATATCATTGAGATCAAAAAAGGAAAAATACGAGACAAAGAGGATAACAGTCCCGATCAAATAGCGGTTAAGACTGGCTGGATAAGCGAAGTAGGTCAGACATCAATTTGTATACCGCATCATCTTGTAATTGAGATTATTGGCAAGGAAGATAAAAAAGGTGAAGAGTATCACATTTACTAGTTAAATTTTTTTTTTGAGTCGCCTTCCCACAAGACGGCTCTTTTTATATTTTTAACATGATTATCAGGATATATTGCTTTGTATGTATCCTTTTTGTGTAATTTGTCAAAATACAAATAGTCAAAAGAGATAGAAAGATGACATAGTAGTATTTGTCTTAGAGGAGTGGAGCGAAGTCCTGTATGGTCCATAAACAAATAACCTATTCCTTTATCTCTAAGGAGTAGGCTATTTAAGCGATAGTATTTTATATTTATCAGACCAAGGAATTAGATCAATTCCCATGTCTTCAGAGGCAATTATTGATTTTTCAGGAATCGGCTTTTTATGATCATTACCGATAATTACATATTTTACAGAAGTTTCTGGTGTCTTCATTCCACTTTTTAAATCATTAGAAATGTACTGTTGTGCTATAACATCAGTAAAATTAGGGTTATTGAGAAATTTTATTAAAGTATATTTGGTTTTTAAAGAGGTATAAAATTTGTCCAAAGAAGGGACTTGCCACAAATTTGCCACAAAAAAAGTAAAACAATGATAAAAAACGATAAATAAAAAATTTCTAATATTGTAGAAATGCCTATAATTCAACGTTTTTAATCATTGTATGTTATGTTACAATTGAGTTCAAGGTTCATCAACCATCCCTTGTAAAAAAAACTCGGAGAAAGAAGGAAACAAATCAAATGACAGTTCAAACAACCGGTAAAAATTTGCGAGTTGTCGTCGCAAACGGGATTATTATGGCGCTTTATATTGCACTGACACTCTTAGTGGCGCCTGTTGCTTCTGGAATGATTCAATTTCGAATTTCTGAAAGCTTAAATCACTTAGTCGTTTTTAATCGTAAGCTGATGTGGGGCGTTTTCGGTGGTGTTATTGTGTACAATCTATTTTTTGGCTTTGGTATTTTAGACGTTTTATATGGCGGCGGTCAAACGTTTCTTGCGTTAGGCTTAACAGCACTCATTCAAAAGAAAGTAAAAAGTATTCCGCTGCGTTTGGCATTAAACACACTCTTTTTTACTGTCAGTATGATTTTAATTGCTTTTATGTTAGTTCCAGCAGGCGGTGCTGCTTTTTGGACGACGTATGGCTGGCTGGCTCTTAGTGAAGCAATTATCATGACCCTATCAGCACCTATCATGTATTTCATTAATTTAGGGCTTCATTTTGAAAAACGTGTTTAATAGATAGAAATAATTAATAGGGAAAGTAGATCGAAGCCGCTGTGCTTTGAGCTACTTTTTTAATTTAGAGTCTACGTTATTTTTTCTAAAAAGTTTCATGAAAAACTTTACTGTTCTCTTAGGATAAATTATGATAAGGTAATACAAAAAGGACAAGATAGAGGAGTTTAGCCATGTATGAATTTAAAATCGGTATTGCAGCAAAAGAACACGATACATTTGTCGAAAATCATCCCCTTTGCAACTTGTTACAATCATCTGCTTGGGCGCAAGTCAAGGATAATTGGGGTTCTGAGATTGTTGGTGTTTATGACAACGGCACTTTAGTAGCTTCCAGCTTAGTATTGATTAAACCCTTGCCATTAGGTTTCACCATGCTGTATACACCAAGAGGCCCCGTGTTAGATTATACTAATCAAGACTTACTGGCTTATTTTATGGCTGAGTTAAGAAAATTTGGTAAACAAAAGCGAGCGCTATTTGTCAAAATGGATCCAGCTGTTCATTACAAAGATTTTCATCTTGACGAAGAACCACAAGTTCATGAGAATGCAAAAGCAATCATTCAAAATATTATTAACAGTGGCGCTAAACATCAGGGCTTAACTATGGCAATGGATGCAACAATCCAGCCTAGATTTCAAGCGAATATTTATCAAAAAGATTTTAGTGAAGATGCGTTGTCTAAAAGTACGAAAAAAATGATTAAGATGGCGGAAAAAAAAGGTGTAATCGTTAAACAAGGCAAAATGGAACTTGTAAAAGATTTTGCTCATGTGATTGAGTTAACAACGGAGCGCCAACATATTTCTTTGCGAAGCGGTGCGTATTTTAAAAATCTTTTAACTATTTATCCGGAACAGTCATTCATCATGCTAGCGCAAGTAAATCTCAAGGAACGATTGGAAGAAGTACAGCAGCGTTATGATAAAAACAAAGTAGATATAGCGAAATTACGGGAAAATCAAGTAAAAAAACGGCATAATTTGGAAGAGCTAGATTTTTCTTTGACTCGTGAATTAAATGAGCTTAAAGAAAATATTGCGCATTCTGGAGATACCGCAACGATTGCTGGGGCTTTAGCGATTACCTTTGGTTCAACGAGTGAAATTTTATATGCCGGTATGGATGAGCGCTACAAACGGTATATGCCTGCTTATTTAACCTGGCACGAAGCTATCCAAGAATGCTTCCATCGTGGTTGTCAAAGCTGCAACATGGGCGGCTTGGAAGGCAGTTTAAATGATGGACTTATAAAATTTAAGGCTAATTTCAATCCGACAATTAATGAATTTATTGGCGAATTTGATTTACCGGTAAATAAATTGTTATTTAAAGCCAGTGAATATGCGTATAAACTCAGAAAACAAAAAAAATAAAGTCAGCTGGCTTGGCTGATCATCCCCTTACCTGTTCACACGGGTGGGGGGCAATTATTATATGTTTGTAAAACCACATGCTATGCGAGTGTGACAATAAAACTTATAAAGTTGTACTATACCAAGAAAAAAACTCTAATCTATAATGGGATCAGGTTACCAACCAAACCCCAAATAGAGAGGAACAAGTTACCTGTTATCTAATCAAGTTGAACATACTTGTTGAAATTGTCGATATCATATCTTGTTCATTCCAAAGTATAAAAGAGACAATCTATGGAAAACTAAGAAAAGATATTGGGGTAATTTTGAGAGAACTGGGTGAAATGAAAGATGAAGAGCGAATGGAAGCTCATGCTTGCTTCGAGCATATTCATATTTTAATAAAAATTCCACTGAAACTAGTAGTATCTGCTTTTGTAAACTATTTGAAAGGGAAACGCTCATTAATAATTCATAAGCGTCAGGCAAATTTAAAAGACAATCAAGGCAGTCGAACGTTTTCAGCAAATGGATATTACATAGGTTAGGTAGGAATAAATCAAAAAATGATTGAAAAGTTTAGCCAAGAACAAGAGAGCGCAGATCACTTACGAGATAGCATGACGAAAAAGGAATAGGTTGCTCCGTTTAAGTAGATAGATTAAATAGTTGAAGGACAATTAAAAGCGCCCGTTCTACGAGTGGACATTTATTGTATGCTATAAAAACCGCTAGTATACAATAAAGTGGCTGAAGCAAAACTATTTTTTAGTTTTGCTTCAGCCACTTTTTACGAAAAAACGGTGACCAGCATCAAGATCTGCTGCCATTTTATTAAAGCTCCTCACTATAAAAAGCTGCTGGGGTATATTTTCTTCCAGTTGCTCGAACCTTTATAACTTTTTTGGCTTAGTCGCTTTTTATAATTTTTGTGTGGCATTTTTTTTCATTAAGCGCAGTAAGACACTACTGATGGCTGCAGTGGCAATGCCAGCCACGATAGCTTCCGGAATTCCAGAACTTAAAATCACTCCCATGATCGCACCATAAATGACTGTTCCTCCTTGGCCAATCACGCTTCCATAGGCATTATGAAAAAGAAAATAAATCATATTCATCACCAAAATCGTATTGGTCATTGAACCGATTAAGCCTGCAATAAATAACGTAACGGTTTTTCCACGTTCTTTAGTTAAATGTGTAAAACCTTTGAATACAAAATACGGCACAATACCGATTAATATTCGTGGAATCAAAACGATCAGCAAAGCTTTCCAGCTACCGTGATTTGTTCCGATTACCGGCACAAATGGGGTGAAAACAAATGACAATGGTGTTTGGATTAAGGTGTTTCTGATTAAGCTAATCACACCAAAAATACCACCTAAAATGCCGCCGATTCTAGGACCTAGCACAATCGAAGCGATGATAACTGGGATGTGCATAGTTGTAGCATTTAAAGGACCAATAGTGATAAAGCCTAAGGGAGTCACCGCTAATAAGATTAAAACAGCTAGGAATAAGGCGGTTAAAGTAAATTGTTTAGTGTTTTTCATTGTGAACTCCTTGTGGTTTCTGATAAAACAGTTGTAACAGTTTCAACGATTGTTGCGACTGCGGCAAGCGCACCGCGACCATAATCTCCACAAGCCAATAAAGCTTCTCGCGGTAGAATTTCTTGATATCCGCTTTCTTTTAAAGTAGCAAGATTCCGCTGAACGAGTGGATTTGCATACATATACGTATTCATCGCCGGAGCGATAAGTTTAGGGATGTCTCGTGGAAAAGCTAGGGCCACGGTTGAAAGCAAATCATCTGCCAGGCCATGGGCTAATTTGCCAATAGTATTAGCAGAAGCTGGTGCCACTAAAAAGAGATCTGCTTTTTTCGCCAGCTCAATATGATTAATTTTACTTGAATCAGGTTCTGCCATCACATTTGTATGAACGATATTCTTTGAAAGTGATTGTAATGTCAAAGGTGTAATAAACGCGGTACTACTTTGTGTCATGATCACTTCCACTTTGTATCCTAAATGGCTTAGTTGATTGGTGATATCAGCAGCTTTGTAAGCAGCAATACTCCCAGTCACGCCTAGTAAGATAGTCTTCATTTTTTGCTCCTCCAAACTTGTTCTACGTTGCGCCAAATTGTTTCTGCGATAGCTTGTTTTGTCTGAGCGGGGGTGACCGTTCCATCTTTGTGCAGTAAATAGCCTTGATGATCAATAGCGTGAACGTAGTGCAAATCGTTGGCAAATACAAAGTCACATTGATTTTGGACTAAGGTTGTCATTGCAACATTTAATAATTCTGCTTTAGGAACGTTTACTAATAATTTAAAGCCCACTAAGATGGTTTCAGGTTGCTGCTGACGGATCATCGCAATAATTTTAGGATTTTTCTTTAAAAAAAGCAATAAGCGTTCAGTGCTTGATGAAATCTTCTGCTCTTTTTGCGGACGCGTTCCTATATCGTTTAACGTATTTTTGATAGCTGCAGCTATGTCTGTAGGTGTTTGCGTATCCACTGTCGTCGCTAAATTTTGGGCTAATTCTTGAATAAAATCAGCCTCGGTTATCGCTGTTTCGCTGGTGAAGTCACTAACCGCCATACAATGAATGATACTGTCAAATTGTTTTTCTTGAAATAAAGTAGTTAACTGTTGTGCCAAATCAGCTGTAGTTTCAATCTCTTTAATGGATAATCGCTTATGAGGTTGCGGGCGCAAGGCTTGTTTGGTTGTAACGTAAGTGACCGTGTGGTTAGCTTGTAAAAACTGGTCGGCAATCATCTTGCCTAAGCCGCCAGAAGAATGATTGGTGATAGAACGAACCTGATCAATTGGTTCTGACGTTCCACCGGCAGTAATTAATAGTTCCATAGTTTAACTCCTTATGCAATTCGAACGATGGTTCGTCCAATGTGTTGTCCTGCTTGTAATGCCGTGAAAATAGAAGGAAGCTCTTTTAATGTAACTTCTTGATAAAGTGCTTGGTCAGCCACTGCTAAATCAGTTGCTAAACGCTGCCAAACTGTTAGGCGTTGTGACATTGGAACGTTGACTGAATCAATACCCAGCAAATTAACGCTTCTTAAGATAAAAGGTAAAACCGTTGTTTCCAATTGAATACCGGCTGCGTTGCCGCAAAGTGCTATGCTGGCGCCGTAATTCATCTGTGGTAACAATGCGCTGGTAATTCTTCCGCCAGTCGTATCAATTCCATAAGCAAATGTTTGCTGAGCCAGCGGCTTTGGTTTTTCCGGTAAAAAGTCCGTGACGGCAAGGCAATCGGTTGCGCCTATTGCTTTTAAGGAAGTGAAAGCTTGTGTTTTGCGGCTTAAAGCAGTGATGGCAGTGTAGCCACATTTATGTAGCATAGCTAAAGCCAAGCTGCCAACACCGCCGGATGCGCCGGTGACTAAAATCTTTGCTTGTTTTTGCTGGATTAATCCATGGTTTTCCAAAGCCATCAGTGAAAGAGCAGCTGTAAAGCCAGCCGTGCCATAAATCATAGCCTCTTTCAAAGACATAGCCTTCGGCAAGGGAACAACCCAATCACCGGGCACTTGAACATATTCAGAAAACCCTCCGGTATGAGAAACTCCTAGGCCATAGCCAGTTACGAGTACTTGTTCTCCCTTTTTAAATCGTTCATCTGTTGAAGCGACGACCGTTCCGCTTAAATCAATACCTGGTATCATAGGATATTGTCGAATTATGCCACCGTTTTTTTGAACAGCTAGTGCATCTTTATAATTGACGGATGAATAGGCAACTTGAATTTGGACATCACCTGGAGATAAATCCGCTAACGTAATGGTTTCCAATTGGGTGCTAAGATTTGTTGCTTGTTGTTTGATAGTCAAAGCGGTAAAGGTCTTCATCGACCAGCCTCCCTTATGTTAGCAAACTGCTAAAGTAGCTTTATTTTACCACACTCTGTTTTTTTTCGGCTAGCTTTCTTCTTTGAACCAAAAGAATTTCTGTGTTTCAGTGAATTAAGAGAGAAAAAATAGTTGCATTTTTACCAAAAGTTCGTATACTAAAGAAGGTGTCATTAAACTATAAGTTTAGTATTACAAAACTTTTTTATTGACCGACTAAGCTTGCAATTATAAGCGTCAAAAATGAGGTGGGGCTATGGAAATAGGCGAGAAGCTCAGAAATTTACGGATACAAAAGAATTTAACGCAAGAAGAACTTGGGGAACGCACAGATCTGACCAAAGGTTATATTTCACAGTTGGAACGAGATCTAAGTTCACCTTCTATGGAAACTTTTTTTTCCATATTAGAAGTTTTAGGTGTTACACCAGAACAGTTTTTTAGCGAGCAGACGGCAGAGCAGAAAATTGTGTATACAGCCGAAGAATGTACCCGTTATTATGATGAGGAACACGGGTATGAGTTAAAATGGTTGATTCCGGCCTCGAATGAAAAAGAAATGGAACCAGTGGTCATAACTTTTGATAAAAACGGCCAGTATAAAACGTTTGAACCATCTCTATCGGAAACTTTTATTTATGTGCTTGATGGTGCAATCACGTTATTATTAGGCGAAGCAAAATATACGGCGAAAAAAGGGGAAACAGTGTACTATCAAGCGACTGAACCTCATCAAATCAAAAATCATTCAAAAGGAAAAAGTCGCGCTTTAATTGTAGCTACGGAATCTTATTTATAGATACGGAGGAATTGAAAAGTGGGGAACAAAATCATTTCATTCAAAAGTGTTGTGAAACAATACGATGACGAAAAAGTGTTAAAAAGTGTTAGTTTTGACATTGAACAAGGAAAATTTTATACCTTATTGGGGCCTTCCGGCTGTGGCAAAACCACGATTTTACGTATTTTGGCTGGCTTTACAGAAGCGACGACAGGGGATGTTTATTTTGATGGTCAACGCATCAATGAGGTGCCGGCTAACAAGCGTCAAGTGAATACGGTCTTTCAGGATTATGCTTTGTTTCCTCATATGAATGTCTTTGATAATGTAGCCTTTGGGCTTAAAGTTAAGAAACTCTCCAAAGGTGAAATTGAACGCAAAGTGAAAGAAGCGTTACGTTTAGTACAGCTGCCGGGATATGAGACTCGTGAAATTAGTGAAATGTCAGGGGGCCAAAGACAGCGAGTGGCGATTGCTCGAGCTATTGTCAATGAACCGAAAGTTTTACTGTTGGATGAACCGTTATCTGCGCTGGATTTAAAGCTGCGAACGGACATGCAGTACGAATTGCGTGATTTGCAGCAGCGTTTAGGCATTACGTTTATTTTTGTTACACATGATCAAGAAGAAGCGTTGGCGATGAGTGATGAAATTTTCGTGATGAACAAAGGACATATTGTTCAAAGCGGAACACCGGTAGCTATTTACGATGAACCCATTAATCATTTTGTCGCTGACTTTGTAGGAGAAAGCAATATCATTGCTGGTGTGATGATCGAGGACAATCTAGTCGAGTTTGTCGGCAAACAATTTGAATGTGTAGACGGTGGAATGCGTCCTAATGAGCCGGTGGAAATTGTCATTCGTCCGGAAGATTTGACGATTACGGCTTCTGAGCGCGGCAAGTTGACTGTAACAGTAGATACACAGCTGTTTCGTGGTGTCCACTATGAAATTATTTGTTTTGATGAACAAGGAAATGAATGGATGGTTCACTCAACTCGAAAAGCTCAAGAAGGTGCGAAAGTTGGGCTGATGTTTGAGCCAGAAGATATGCACGTGATGCGTTTTAATGAATCAGAGGAAGAATTTGATGCGCGTTTAGAAAGTTACGAAGAGTAAAAGGAAAGGGGACGAAACAATGAAAAATATACGCAGAATTTATTCGATTCCCTATGCAATGTGGTTGGTGTTGTTTGTTATTGCACCTGTATTAATGATTATCTACCAATCATTTTTCGATATGAACGGTCAGCTTACTTTGAGCAATTACCAAACTTATTTTACTTCCGGTACGTATTTAAGTATGACGTTTAATTCGGTTTGGTACGCTTTTTTGATCACTTTGTTTACTTTGCTGATCAGCTATCCTACTGCTTATTTTTTAACAAAATTAAAGCATAAACAGCTTTGGTTAATGTTGGTGATTTTACCTACGTGGGTGAATTTATTGCTGAAAGCTTATGCTTTCATTGGAATTTTTAGTATTCACGGAAGTGCGAATCAGTTTTTATCGTTTATGGGCTTAGGTACTCACCAAATCTTATTTACTGATTTTAGTTTCTTATTTGTCGCTACGTATATTGAAATTCCGTTTATGATTTTACCTATTTTTAATGCATTGGAAGAAATGAATCCATCGTTAATCAGTGCCAGTCATGACTTGGGTGCCAATAGTACAGCAACTTTTCGACGTGTTATTTTTCCACTTTCGTTAAACGGCGTGAAAAGCGGCGTACAGGCTGTGTTTATCCCTTCTTTATCCCTATTTATGTTGACTCGTTTAATTGGTGGCAATCGAGTGATTACATTAGGGACAGCGATTGAGGAACATTTTTTAGTAACTCAAAACTGGGGCATGGGCTCTACCATTGGCGTAATCCTGATTGTTGCGATGTTTTTGGTCATGCTTTTAACGGGTGAGAAGAAAAAGAAAGGGCGGGACAAGTAAATGAAAAAGAAAAAATTCAAAGCATCTTATCTTTATTTACTGCTGGTGTTTGCTTTATTGTATGCGCCAATTTTCTATTTAATTTTCTATTCATTTAATGACAGTAATTCTATGAGTAAATTTACTGGCTTTACTTTAGCGAATTATACGGCCGTTTTTGAAGATACCCGCTTGTTGATTATTGTAGTGAATACATTTTTGTTGGCTTTTTTGTCGGCTTTATTAGCGACGATTATCGGAACCTTTGGAGCGATGGGGATTTATTATACCAAACGGAGAAAAAGTCGAACAACCTTGTTGAGCTTTAATAATATTTTGCTGGTTTCACCTGATGTCATCATCGGTGCTAGTTTTTTAATTTTCTTTACGGCAGTTGGCTTTATTAGCTTAGGCTTTACTAGTGTGTTGCTATCGCATATTGCATTTAGTATTCCGATTGTGGTTTTAATGGTTTTACCAAAGCTTCAAGAGATGAATGATTCGATGGTTGATGCAGCCAGAGACTTGGGGGCGAATAACTTGCAAGTCATCAAGAATATTATTTTGCCGTTTTTAGCACCGGGAATTATCGCTGGCTATTTTATGGCCTTTACCTATTCTTTGGATGATTTTGCAGTTACCTTTTTCGTGACCGGTAATGGCTTTTCTACATTGTCAGTTGAAATTTACTCGCGGGCACGTCAAGGCATCAGTTTGGAAATCAACGCCTTAAGTGCGCTGGTCTTTATATTTTCCATGATTTTAGTAGTTGGTTATTATTTTATCAGTAAAGACAATACCGCCAGACGGCTGAAGAAAGTTCGGCGGGACCAAAGCGAGGTGGCAAAACTTCAATGAGAAAATTACAATCCTTATTCATCGGCATTGTCGGCATTATTATTTTACTGTTTTTAGGTGTTCAGCAGCTGCAAACAGCGAGTGGAATGGCCGGTGCTGATACGATAACAATTTATAACTGGGGCGATTATATCGATCCTAAGCTAATCAAAGCTTTTGAAAAAGAGTCCGGCTACAAAGTAAATTATGAAACGTTTGACTCAAATGAAGCGATGTTTACGAAAATTCAACAAGGCGGCACAGCTTATGATATTACCATTCCTTCAGAATACATGATCCAAAAAATGATGAAGGCTAATATGCTGCTGCCGATTGATCATTCAAAATTAAAAGGCTTGAACAATATCGATGCTCGTTTTTTAGATCAATCTTTTGATCCCGGTAATCGTTATTCAATTCCTTATTTTTGGGGTACGTTGGGGATTATTTACAATGATAAGTTTATCGATGGATCAAAAATTCAGCATTGGAATGATTTGTGGCGCCCGGAATTAAAAGATAATGTTATGCTGATTGATGGGGCTAGAGAAGTGCTGGGGCTATCTTTAAACAGCTTAGGCTATTCTCTTAACAGTAAAAATAATCAACAGCTGCGCCGAGCAACGGACAAATTAAATACTTTGACCAACAATGTCAAAGCGATTGTAGCTGACGAAATTAAAATGTATATGATCAACGAAGAAAGTGCAGCAGCAGTAACTTTTTCAGGAGAAGCTGCGGAAATGTTGGCTAACAATAAACATTTACATTATGTCATTCCAGAAGAAGGGTCTAACTTGTGGTTCGATAATATCGTTATTCCTAAAACTGCTAAGAATGTCAAAGGCGCTTATGCGTTTATCAATTTCATGTTGCGCCCGGAAAATGCTGCTCAAAATGCAGAATATATCGGTTATTCAACACCCAACCAAGCAGCTAAAAAATTACTGCCCAAAGAAGTTTCAACTGACCGACAATTTTATCCGGATGATGAAACCATCAGCCATTTAGAAGTCTATCAAGACTTAGGCGCTAAATATCTAGGTACCTACAACGATTTGTTTTTGGAATTTAAGATGTATCGGAAATAATGTAGTGCTCAAAGAGTAAGTTTAAATATTAATATTTATTTCTATTTTTATAAAAACAATAATAAAAAGAGTAGAGTTTTCATATGAATTCTATTCTTTTTTATTTTTAATTTAAATTTAACTAGTCTTAACATAGGGAATTAAAAATTAAAATTCGATTGATATTTTTTGAAGAAGGAGAGTCTTACCGCCTATTAACATGTATTTATCAAATTTTTATATGAGGGTTTAGTAGTTGATTAGGGAAAATTAAGACAAAGTGGTAAGCTCTGTTGTATTGAAAAACATCTTTACAAGTAGTAAATTATATTTTATAATTTATTTAAAATTAATCTTTTTTTAATCAAATATAACTAAATATTACCTTTAAAAGTCAGGGGAAAGAGTTAAAAAATAAAAAATAGTTAATAATTCTATTCTATTTTGAATCTTGTTTATAATAAAAAGATGAGAAAATGTGAGTTGTGGGAGATCCTTTTTATAATGGTTGATAAGTAATCGTTCATTAGCAAAAGTAACAAAGTCGGTTCGTGAAACGTTTTTTAAAATTGTAGGTAAAAATACAACTTCTTTTTTAGTAAATAGTACATATATTTAATTTGTGCTAGGAGATAAAAAGTAGTTTTTACATAGTACCAAAAATTAAAATGAGAGTAAGTAGATAGGAAGGTGGAAAAAATTGAGAAGAAAAAAATTTTTTTATGGTATCATATTTCTCGTGATTTTAATCACAAATATTTTGCAGCCTATTGTCACACTTTCGTTAGAGAAAACTGACGCTCCTCCCCTTGCCACTATAACTGATACTAAAGAGAAATCCGCAACAATACCTACAACTGAGGAATTAGACTCTTATCAAAGTAAAAATATTAAATCAGATTCCACAGCAAGTTTACATTCTACGCTCAGCTTAACTGCCAATAAAACTACTTTGGATAAAAGTGATGAAAATGATAAGGTGACACTCACGATTAGTTTATTGCTCCCTTCTGGTGTTGTGACAGATGAAGGCGTCTTAACCCTTGATTTATCCAACACTAATTTAACATTGTTAAGTGGAGATTACCCAACCGTTATATATCAAACTAACAATGTGGTGTATAACAACGTAACAAAAAAGTTAGTGATTCGTTGGAAAAATGGCTTAGATGGATTGAATACCAGTTTTAATATTAACGTTCGATTAAATGGTTCCGCTAAAAAAGATGAAACGTATCAACCAACACTTTCTTTTGAAGCTAAAGAAGGTGGTGTAGCTGGCAGTATTTCAGTGAACCCGGAAGATATTACACCTATTACTGTGATTCAATCTAGTGAAAACAGTGGATATCCTGAAGCAACTTCTAAAGATGTGCTAATTGAAAATCACTGGACCGGTTTTGAAGGTCGACCAATTTGGAATAATAATTCTGGCTATGCTAACGGCATCTCTCGGATCAACCAATATTGCATCAGTTCTGGTGAGCCAGTCCATTTTTCTGAATTGAAAATAAAAAAAGTGTTTCATGATGAGTCTTTTAACTGGTCATATGCCGTACCAACAGAATTGAAAGATGTAGAATTTTCTGCCTTGGCCGAAGGGAAAAGAGTTGGTGAAATTAAAGAATACATTCCCAACCAATCACTAACGATGACCTTTGGTGATTTAAATTGTACTAAGATCAATCTCTACGATCCAGTGATTGTTCCAAAAGGAACAGCGCCAGGAGAATATAAGACAAGCTATGAAATCTATAATGGAGATACGCTGGTGTATACTACCACGAGAAAAACGATCGTTTATGAAGATGCATCCTTTGTTAATTTTAACCATACAATTAATAAATTAACCATTCGAGCGAATGACATTCTTGAATTGACAACTAATTTAGGTGTAGCCTCTGGTGGTGAGGGTGTTAAAAATTTGACATTTGTGTATGATATTCCTTCTGGATTAGCACCGATTCAACTCTCTGATTACAATCCATTAAACACTGTTGAGTATTTATTAGAAGGTGAACAGAAGTATCGAAATCTAACTTTTTCCGATCGTAGGCAAGCTGACTTTACTGCAATAGAAAATGCTGAGAGGATCACAAAAATTCGCGTTAAATATGCGCCAACTTTGTACTATCTAAGTAATCAGGCTCAATTATACGTAAAAAATGTTTCAGCAAAAAAAGATACTAAGCTATTATTTGGAGTTCAGTCGATAACATATAATGATTTTGAAGGAAATACCCATGAGTACTATGATGATCAACCAAGCAAGAAAAAAATTTTTGAAATTGCCGTTCAAGATACCGACAAAGAAGAAGTGGTGCCCAGTCTTATCACGAATGTCGCCTCTGCTAATTTCCACGGGATACCGATGCCGGATTCTGCCAAAAATCAAGGAAATATCTTCATTGGTTCTTCCTATGATATGGCGTATTCATTAGCCCTACCGCCAGGAACAAAAGGCAGTATCAAAAATCCGTATCTATTCATCAAAGTTCCAAAAGGAGTCAAAGTAAAAAGTTTAAAAGAAGGGGCGGCTCGAGTCATTTCTGAATTAAACGGTAATAGTTTAGTAAGTAACGATATTTCCAATATATATCCAACTGAATTTGCCACCTGCACATTGGAAGACGGTAGTACTCTTGCTAGTTTGAAAATTTCCGGTGAGCTGGATTTTACCAGTGTAGGCAACTATTATACCGCTTTATATGGCGCATTTAAATTAAGTTTTAATACAATTCTATCAGGCGCATATACGATTGAATTTGGGGCTGGCTCTTTAAGTCAAGCAAACTATGATACTTCCAAAGTATTTGCTGGCTCTAACACAACAGCAACCTTAAGTGCGGAAGTAGCTGATGCGTTAGGAGCAAATGAGCGGAGATACGTAAGTTACATTCAAAATATTAACGTTGAAAATTCTACCACTGTCCTTTCAAAGCAAGACGTAAAAGGGTCTGAAGATGCAGAGTGGATTTCAGGGACTACAGGCACTGGAGTCTCTATTCCCGGAAAGGAAGTAGATTTTCGTTATACTTTACAAAATAGTGGCTCAAGTGCCTTAAAAAATCTCGAAATTATCAATATGTTTCCCTATGAAGGGGATACAAGAATTACCACCGGTGAACCAAAAGGCTCTCAAAATACTATTTTAGCAACTGATAAAGTGAACGTGATTGTCAATGGTGAAAATATTCCTGTTTCTCGTTTTTATACAACATCAAAAACGCCTGAGCGCTTTGATAAAGTAGGAAATGATATCGCTGGGGATGGGTGGTTGCCAGTTGCTTCAGGTGGAACAATTCCTTCTGACGCTAAAGGAATTAAAATTGTTTTATCAGAAGATTTTAACCCAGGGGATATTGTAGAATTTTCCTTTACCGGACTTTTGCCGGGAGATGCTGCTCGTAATGGAGAAGTGGCATATAATACGTTGGCATACCGCGGAGTCAAATCTGATCAAAGTTATTTAGCACAAGAATTAGGCTTGACTTCTGTAAGAGCAACCACACCGGCAAATGATGGTCTGATTGAAGGTATCGTTTTTTCAGATCGTAATAAAGATGGTTCGTTGAATGAAGAACCGGGTTTAAATGGTGTGCTTATTGAATTATATAAGAAAAATAACGAAGGCTCCTTTGATTATGTAGCGTCCACTACTTCGAATAGCGATACTGCAAATGAAAAACAAGGGTTATTCTTTTTTAGCGATTTAGAATTTGGTGTATACAAACTTCGAGTGACATTGCCTGAAAACAGTGACTTTATCACCACTGGTACGGCGCGCATTCTTCCTGATCAAACAGATCCACAGCACCATGGCTGGTTACAATTAAACGGAAAAGCAGAATTTAGGATAACGGATGTTGGCGGTGCTTTGCCAGAAGTTCGTAATATTGGAGCGGCAATTTATTCTTATGTCACCCTTGATGGAATGATTATGTTCCAAGATAAGGAGGGAACGAACCGACCAAGCGGCAGTCAATTAGCAAAAGGTTGGCAGGTTCAACTGAAAGATAAAAAGGAACAAATTATTGCTGAAACGAGTATCGATAAAAATGGCAGCTACTCTTTTCGAAAATTAGACCTTCAAGAACAAGGAACGTATACATTAACGATGCTGCCAAAAGCGAACAACCATTTAGCTTTCACTTCAGCTAATCCGAATGGCCAGTTGACTTTAACTTATGAGAAACAAACAGGGCTTTTACATGGTACTACATGGTTTTATATTACTGATACTATTGCACCTATTATAGATATTAAAATAAAGGACGATCAACTCTATAATCCAACAGATATGACAATAACCGTTCAAGACGATTCAACAACAACGATATCTTGGTGGCTAACTGCCAGTGATCAATCTGAAACAAAATTATATGGCCCCTTTACGAACAATGGAGAAAATCTGCCTACGGTTTTAGGGTATTTAGCAAGAGATCATTCAAATGGTAGCTACGCTCTGCATGCAACAGCAACTGATTTAGCGGGCAACCAAACTACTAGTGAACAAGAATTCTTTTTATTGACAGAACCCCCAACAATCACGGCTGGAACTACAGAACCGGTGGATTTTGAATTAGGTTGTAATCATAGTTGGACGAAAGCTGATTTTATTGAAAAATATAATATTACAGCTGTTGATGCAATCGGGCGACCGATTGACGTGAATCAAATTACAATTGACGATTCAACTCTTGACTACACAACATTGGGCAGGCAAGAAGTTAACGTTTATGCGACCGATGCAATCGGCAATACGTCAGAAAAAAAAGTTCTTTTGGTAAATGTAGTTGATACAACACCTCCGGAATTAAAAAGCAAGGAACATATTGAGTATTCAATTCACACAAATGTGGATGAAGCGAAGTTTTTGGCTGATATGAATATAGAAACAAGGGATAATTCATCAAGTGATGTGTCAGTTTCTTCAGATTTTGGCACAGCCGTTCATTTAGATCAATCAGGTACGTATACTGTAACAATAACTGCAGAAGATGGGTCAAAGAACGCAGTAAGTAAACAAGTGAGCGTGAAAGTTACTAAACCGTTGCCGACTATTCACGTGGAGAAAAAGCAATTAGTCTGCCAAGTGAATCAAATCGTTACGGAAGAACAATTTTTAAGGAGTATTGGCGCTTCTATTGTTGATGAAGAATTTGATGATTTGGTCGTTCATAGTAACCTTACAGCAGTGATTACAGACTGGAATCAGCCTGGACAATATCAAGTGATTTTAAGCGGGCAAGATCCAAAAGGTAATCAAGCTAAACCCATAAAAATAACGGTCATCATTAAAAATACTATTCCCCCAACTTTAGCAAATATTACCGATAAACAAGTGGAAGCAACGACTGAACTCCTTACACTAGGAAATATTTTTGGTGAAACCACTGTCGACTATTACCAAAGAACGGTGCCAATAACCTATGAACTCCAATCGGATAAGCGTATTGCAACAGTATTTACTAGTGATGTAGTAGGCGATTATCTTGTGAAAGCTACCGCTGTTGACGAAGACGGGAATATTGCCACAAAAATACTAAAATTAAGCATTACTGACACAACAGGCACCTGAATTAACAATTGGCAATCAAATACGTACCATTCAGCTCAATACTCAGGCACCAAACTGGGTTGATTTTTTCGGCGTATTAGCTACGGATATTGCAGATAAAACAATTCAAACGAAAATTAATGTTGATGCTTCAAATGTGAATCTTTTTAAATTAGGAAGTTATCCTGTAGTCTTTAGTGTGAAAGACGCAAATGGAAATGCACCAGAAAATGTGGTAGGAACCGTAACTGTGGTAAATACAGCTATTCCTGTCATCACTGGTGATACAATTTATACTTTAAAAGTACAACCAAAAGGAACACGTTATTCTGAAAATGAATGGATAAAGCGGTTAGGCTTAAGCGCTAGCAGTCAAGCCTATCAAACTATTTCGGTTCATTTAAATGGAATAGAAACTGTAGATGTTAGTGAAGTTGGTCATTATCAGTTGACAGCAACGTCTGTTGATGCGGACGGCAACAAAGCAGCACCCTTAGCCATCCGTATTACCATAACAGAAGCAGAGGATCCAGCGTCGACTACTACTAGTGCTTCGAAGGGAAAATCAAAACCAGTAAGTACAACTTCTTCTGACTCGATTATGCCGCAGACGGGAACAAAAATCAGATCGCTCTTTTACGTTTTTGGTGTGGGAATCATAGTGTTCGTTCTATTTGTACTATACAAAAAAAATAAACAGACTAAATAAAACAGTGAATACTCATTGAAAATAGGATTAGCGACTATATTTTGTACGATTATTTATAATGAACAAAGAAAAGGGCGATCAGTTTTTTGTTTTTCAACGATAAGAATTTTTAAAGGTCACAGTAGTGTTTGGTCAGAAGTAACGAATGTCGAAAGAGACAGGAGTTCTTAAAAGTGATTGTATGACTTTTGTGGAATTTCTGCTGGCTTCGGCTGTTTAGTAGTTACTAAGTTGAAAGGGAGCTATGGCGTTTTTTCTGTCTTGCTGTGAATTTTAAAAATAAGAGCTTGAGATCTATCGAGAAGGAATTTTGTCTCAAGTTACTTTCTTTTTGTTCTGCTTTTCACTTGGATTTTTTTCTTTCTTAGATAGGAAAATGGCTAAGTAACCAAGGTGGATACGTTAGGAATTACTAAACATGAGAACAACTTTTTAGTTTTTATAGTATAATTATAACTATACTCGTATTAAAGTGCCATGAGCAGTGAGTTTCAGCTGTTAGCGAATTAGATGTAAAGCTTTATTGGTTTCACACTTTTTAACGGAAAATAAATAAGGAAGGAACGAAGATGGACTATATTAAATTAGGCCGGACGGGTTTGGAGGTTTCCCGCATTTGTTTAGGAACCATGAGTTTTGGTGATCCTAATAAGTGGTTGCATAAATGGGTATTAGAAGAGTCGGAAAGCCGTCCTTTAATCAAGCGAGCATTAGAGCTTGGTATTAATTTTTTTGATACAGCAAATGTTTACTCACTAGGACGTAGTGAAGAAATTTTAGGTCAAGCGTTAAAAGATTACGCTCGGCGGGATGAAATTGTGCTGGCAACAAAAGTTCACCAAAAAATGTTTGACGGGCCCAATGGTCAAGGCCTTTCCAGAAAAGCGATACTTTCGCAAATTGATCAAAGTTTACAGCGCTTGCAGATGGATTATGTAGATTTATACATCATTCATCGTTGGGACGATGAGACGCCAATTGAAGAAACGATGGAAGCATTACACGATGTAGTCAAAGCAGGGAAAGCTCGGTACATTGGTGCGTCTGCCATGTACGCTTATCAGTTCCAAAAAGCGAACAACATTGCTGAAAAAAATGGCTGGACAAGGTTTGTATCTATGCAAAATCACTTGAATTTAATTTACCGGGAGGAAGAACGAGAAATGTTACCTTACTGCGTAGACCAAGGGATTGCACTGACGCCTTATAGTCCTTTAGCTTCAGGTCGTTTAGTTAAAACCGCTGCAGAAACGTCCCTTAGAAAAACGACCGATCAAGTTCAAAAAGAAAAATATGACGAAACCGCAGTTAAAGATCAACTTATTATTGATCGAGTAGCGGAGCTTTCTGTAAAACATCAAGTCAGCAAAGTAGCGGTCGCATTAGCTTGGCTGCTACAAAAACAAAATTTGGCAGCTCCAATTGTCGGTGCTACTAAACTTAGCCATATTGAAACCGCTGCTGGGGCAGTTGATTTTCGTTTAACGCCGGAGGAAGTAGACTATTTGGAAGCACCTTATCTTCCACATCGTATTGTGGGTCATAATTGATTGAAAGTTGATCAATGAAAAATAGCAGCTGCTTTTTTGTTAAACCATTTTTAAATATTTCATAAGAAAAAACCAAGAAATTGGCCATATTTTTTTCATAGATGGCAGGTAATATATAAGTATACCAACAAAATAACCCAACAGATTAACATTTTTCATTTTTATTCCTCATGTAAAAATAACTCCTTTCCACCCAGCCTACCCAACTGGGTGGTTTTTTGTGTCTGCCTCCAATTTCACTTATTAGTCCTGCTGTAACATTTTTACATCAGATTTTGATTGAATGAACTGAATCTTGGACATCTTTCATATTTTGATGGCATAAGCGCATAAATTGCTGCTTCCTACCGGTTAAAGTTTAAAAAACCGTTCGGAGCAAAAGGAAAAGCCAACAGCTCTTTTTTCATAGCTTTGGAATGTTTATTCGCTAATTGATTTTAAGCCCTTGGCGTTAGTGAAGTGAAAGTAAGCTGTGTTTTATTCTGTAGGGAAATAGCAAGTTTTTACTGTATGAAAGAGTCGCAGCACGCTCATTTTTTTAGCATTACAATAAAGGGTAAGCAGAAAAAAATAAACGAACAAAAACAGCAGGAAAAGAGTTGGCTTGAGACGGCCAGTTTCCTGCTGTTGGTATCCTTATTCTTGTTGATAGGGAAAAGGGGAAGTAGCGCTTTTAGCTAAATTATTGTTTCCATTCATTCACAAGCTCTTTATGAGAATGAATCCACTTTTTGGCTGCTTGTTGCGGATCTGTTCCTTGGTTGATCGCTAACATGACAGATTCCATATCTTCTTTTGACCAGTGGAAGTTTTTTAAGACCTTATAAGCTTTAGGATCATCTTTTTTCAAATTAGTCCGAGACATTGTGTGGATCGTTTCGGCCTTGCCCATCATTCCTTTGGGGTCTTTTAAATATTTCAAATTATATTTAGCAAACATCCAATGAGGAGCCCAACCGGTGATTACAATGTCTTTTTTGTTTTTAATTGCTTGACCTAAAGCGACGGTCATCGCTCCAGAAGAAGAAGTGTCAATGGTCCAATCCGCTAAATTAGGATAAGCCTTTTGTGTTTTTTCAGCAGCAGCCACAACGCCGGCACCTGGTTCAATACCAGTAATTTTTTTTCCTGCTTGTTGTGAAAGTTCATCAATTGAATTAACTTTCATGTAGCTAGGAACGACTAAGCCAAGTTTAGCGCCAGTTAAATTTATCCCTAAATCATCAACTTGGTTTTTGTATTGTTGGTATTGTTGAGCATGGGTGCCTGGTAGCCATGCGGAAACCATAGCATCTGTCTCTCCTTTAGCTAAAGACTCCCACATAATAGCATTATCTAAAGGCGTCATATTAACATGATAGCCCATTTCCTTTAAGACTTCACCAACCACGTGGGTAGATGCTACTTCTGTATCCCATTCCACGTAAGCTAGTGAGATAGTTTTATTTTTCGAATTGGAAGAGAAAAAGGCAGAACCGATTAAAGCAGCAATCACAACAAGTACAGCTGTAACAATCGGCCAACGCTTTTTCTTAGTGGCAGCAACTTTGTCATTAGCTTTCTTTTTATTTAAATGTTGAGTAAAGCGATCGATAATAATTGCTAAAATAACTAAAGCAATCCCATTAACAAAGCCATTACCTACCTGTGCCCGTTGTAATGCTGACAATACACCACGGCCAAGGCCAGGAGCGCCAATCATAGAAGCGATCACTACCATGGACAAAGCAAGCATGATCGTTTGGTTCACACCTGCTAAAATGGTGTTCTTCGCTAGTGGCAATTCTAATTTAATTAACTTTTGCCAAGCAGTACTTCCGTAGGAATCAGCGGCTTCCACTAATTCTTTTGGTACTTGACGAATTCCTAAGTTGGTAAAGCGGACGGTTGGCGGCAATGAGAAGATAATGGACGCAAATACACCAGGCACCATTCCGATCCCAAAAAAGGCTACTGCTGGAATCAAATAAACGAAACCGGGCATCGTCTGCATAAAATCAAGCATCGGTGTAAAAATACTTTGGGCTTTTTGGCTCTTCGCCATCAAAATTCCTAACGGCACGCCAATAATAATTGAAAGGATGCTGGACAGTAAAACCAATGTTACAGTATTCATCAAATCGGACCATAAATTTTGATTGTAAATAAATAGTAGTCCAAATAACGTAAACAGACTTAAGCCGATTTTTTTATTAGAAATAAAGAAGGCAGCAACAGTCAAAAGCAAAATAAAAATGAGAGGTGGAACAGCAACCAACAAAGAAGTAATGCTATCCATTAAGGACTGACCAATGTGTTGGAAAAAGCCAAAGACACCTGAAAAGGTAGCTGTCATCCAAGCAGTAAATTGTTCCACCCAAGAAGCTACGGGTAGTTGATAATTAGTCATGTTCATTCACCTCGGTTTCTGCAAGTGCTTCAATTACGCTCCCACGAATTACAACGCCTAATAACTTATTATTTTCAACTACAGCTACCGGGGTTTGAGCATCGTAGATAATCGGGAAGATTTCGTTAGCAACCATGTCTTTGTCAATGACTGGAATCATTGGATCAACGCAATCAGCTAAAGGCGTACCATTTTTTCGTGCCTCTAAGGCCGCTTCTGCACGAACCACCCCTTTTAATTGTCGTTTTTTATCAACGGCCAACAACAAGCTAACTTCTTCTTGGCGCATTCGTTTTAAGGCAACTGTCGGACCATCAATTTCAATATTGGTAGTTAAGGCCGGTACCATGATATTTTGAGCAGTTAAGACTTTTGAACGGTCGACATCTTCCACGAACGTTCGTACATAATCATTGGCAGGATTGGTTAAAATTTCTTCACCAGTTCCAATCTGCATAATTTGTCCATCTTTCATAAGTGCAATTCGATCACCGATTCGTAAAGCTTCATTTAAATCATGTGTAATAAAAATAATTGTCTTCTTAACAGTTTCCTGCAGATCTAATAGTTCATCTTGCATTTCTCTGCGGATTAACGGGTCAAGTGCTGAGAAAGCTTCATCCATCAATAAAATTTCAGGATTATTGGCTAAAGCTCTAGCTAGTCCAACTCGTTGTTGCATTCCACCGGAAAGTTGGCTGGGAAGCTGGTCTTTGAAAGGCAGCAGACTGGAATTAGCCAGCGCTTGTTCGGCTTTTGCTTTGCGTTCAGCTTTTGAAACGCCACGTATTTCTAAGCCATATTCAGTATTTTCCAAAATAGTTCGGTGAGGGAAAAGTCCGAAATTTTGGAAGACCATACTCATTTTGTTACGACGAACTTCGCGAAGTTCTTCTTTTTCCATCATTGAAATATTTTTTCCATCAATATAAATATCTCCTAAGGTTGGTTCAATCAAACGATTTAATAAACGAATTAACGTTGATTTTCCGCTGCCGGACAGACCCATAATAACGAAAATTTCGCCGGCTTCAACCTCAAAATTCACATCGTAAACACCGACGGTTGCACCGGTGTTTTCTAAAATTTCTGTTTTACTTTTATTTGCTTTGACTAAATCCAAAGCCATTTTGGTTTTCTTACCAAAAATTTTGGTAAGGTGAGTAACTTTTACTTTGGGCAAAACGTCGTTCCTCCTTATTCGAAAAGTGACCACACTAGAATAACATCGTGTGGTCACTTTTGTCAAATTTACTTAGAAAATTTCAGAAAAGAGGAAGAATTAAGGAAACAGAAGGATTTCAGGGCTTTTTTTTGATAGTTTTTCTAGAATAATTTAAAAAAAGTGACTATTTTTCTTTTGAAAACAGTCACTTTTTTTTATGGATAAAAGAAATTTTGGACTCTTTGCAAGGTAGATTCATGTCCAACGAAATAAATAGTATCATTGGCTGCGATTTTTGCATAGGGTCCAGGTGAAACTAACAGCTCTTCGCCGTGTTTAATGGCGATAACAGTTGCTGAAGTACTTTGCCATAAATTCAGCTCACTGATGGTTGCATCTAGATGAGCTGCTTCTTCTGTCAAGGTAAAGGCTACTGGATTGAGGGGATTCAAGCGATCAAAACGTTTGGTTTGAGCTACTAGCTGATCCAAAATTTCTGAAAAATGATTTAGTTCAGCTTTTTGTTTTTGTACGCTTTCCAATAAGCCTTCTTTTAATTCGGATATGGTTTGCACGTCCTGATATTGTGTGACAAAATCCTGGGCTTTTTCTTTTGAAGCCACGTAAAAACCACTGCCGTGTTTGGCTTTGACAATTTCCAAATCAACCAAGACACTGATGGCTTTGCGAGCAGTTTCAGGGGAAACCTGGTATTGATTGGCCAAGGTTGAACGGGCATGAATTTTATCGCCGATATGAAATTTATTATTAGAAATTTTTTCTGCCAAATCAACAGCAATTTGTTGGTATTTCGGTTTCGTAATATTCATTTTTTTGGCTGCCATGGTCCGCTTCCTTTCGTTAATTATTTGTTTGTTGCTCTTCTAATTCTAAGCTGAGGTTTTCCCATTCGGTCAATAATTCTTCTTGCTGTTGACGCAAATTTTCTAGCTGTTGATTGAGATCTAATAAACGCACATGATCTTCGATGATCTCAGGTTGACTCATTTGTTTTTCAATATCATCAATCGTCGCATCTATCTGCGCCAATTCTTCTTCTATCTGGGTGATTTTTCGCTGTAAGGAACGTTGGATTTTTTGTTGTTCCTTATTTTGATAAAAGTTGTTTTTACTAGTGGGAATTGTTTTTTTAGCTACTGGCTGGTGAACTGCCAGCATTTGTGCTAACTCTTCTTCTTCTTTTTTCTTCTCTAAATAATAATCATAGTCGCCGAGGTAAAGCTTACTGCCGTTTTCGGACAATTCGATGACTTTGGTGGCAAGCCGATTGATAAAGTATCGGTCGTGAGAGACAAATAAAAGTGTTCCCTGATAATCTATCAAAGCATTTTCCAAGACTTCTTTATTATCGATATCCAAATGATTTGTTGGTTCATCTAAGATTAAAAAATTATCGCGCTTCATGGAAAGTTTTGCCAAAGCAACGCGGGCTTTTTCACCGCCGCTAAGCAGCGGAATAGTTTTTTCCACATCATCACCGCTAAATAAAAAACTGCCTAAGACGTTGCGAATGTCTTTTTCTGGAGTGGTGGGATGTTCGTCCCAAAGTTCTGCCAAAACGGTTTTATTACCATTTAAATTTGCTTGTTCTTGATCGTAATAGCCAATCGAGACGTTGGTTCCGATGACTTTGCTGCCTTTAATCAAAGGAATGCGATCGATAATGGACTTAAGTAGCGTGGATTTACCAATACCGTTAGGGCCAACTAATGCGATTGCTTCTTGACGGCGAACGTCTAGATTGATTGGTTCTGATAAAATGTGTTGAGCATCGTAGCCGATCGCTGCCTCCTCCACTTGCAAGACGACATTTCCTGAAGTTTTTTCAATGTCAAAAAGAAAATGAGCTGATTTTTCATCCCCTTGCGGACGTGCTAAGCGATCCATCTTTTCCAAGGTTTTTCGCCGGCTTTGCGCACGCTTTGTAGTAGAAGCCCGTGCCAGATTTTTTGCGACGAATTCTTCCAGTTTGTTTATTTGGGTTTGCTGCTTTTCATACGCTTTCCATTCGCTAACCAGCTGTTCGGCTCTAAGCTCCAAGTACTTTGAGTAATTTCCTGGGTAATGGTGCATCTTTTGGCGACTCAGTTCGTAAATTTCTGTTACAACTTTATCCAAGAAATAGCGATCATGTGAGACAATCAGCAAAGCGCCGGCATAGCCCGGTAAATAATGTTCCAACCATGACAATGTATCAATGTCCAAATGGTTCGTCGGCTCATCTAAAATTAGAATATCCGGCTTTTGCAAAAGCATTCGGGCTAGAGCTAATCGTGTTTTTTGACCACCGGAAAGAGTACTGATTTTTTTCTGATAAAATGCTTTGCCAAAGCCAAATCCATGTAGAACTGAGCGAATCTCATTTTCATAGCCATAACCGTTTTTTTCGGTAAAGGTATGTTGCAGCTGATCGTATTCCTTCAGGGTACCTTCATAAAGCGGAGCATCCGGCGTTAGTTCGCTAATTTTGACTTCTAGCTCACGCATTCGCTGCTCCATCGCTAAAACTTCCTTGAAAGCGTAAGTCATTTCAGTCCAAACGGTTTCTTCAGAAGTCAAGCCAGTATTTTGAGCGAGATAGCCAAGAGTAGCTGCTTTATTTTTGGAAATAGAACCGGTATCTGGGGCTTCAATGCCGGCGATTATTTTTAATAAAGTAGATTTTCCGGCACCATTCCGACCTACTAAGCCAATTCGTCCATTACTATGGATTTCCATATGTATGTTTTCAAACAAAGTATCAGCGCCAAAATGACGTGCCACTTGATTTGCTTGTAATAAAATCATGATAAGTCCTCGTTTCTAAGCTTATTGTCCTTAGTGTAGCATAAATCATAAAAAAATATTACTATCTTAAAGTTACGAATGCTCAAAAAAAGGAAGTTATTTTCACAAGCTTTTAAAAAAATCATCTTTTTGAGCTGTAAAATTGCTTTTTATTGTGAAATACTGCTATTATACTAGGAGGATAATGTTTTAGTTAGTGAAAGTACTGGAGGTTCCAATTGTGAAAGATCAAATTATTCCAAAAGCAACGGCGCGACGCCTGCCTTTATATTATCGTTATTTAAGAATTTTGCACGATGCCGGGAAGAAGAAAGTGTCATCGATTGAACTTAGTGAAGCGGTCCAAGTGGACAGTGCGACTATTCGCCGTGATTTTTCTTATTTTGGTGAATTAGGCAAACGTGGCTACGGTTACGATGTTGAAAACTTAATGAATTTCTTTGCCAAAACGTTAAATGAAGATGAACTGACCAATGTGGCTTTAATTGGTGTCGGAAATTTAGGTAGCGCTTTGCTGAAATATAAATTTCACCAAAGCAACAGTATTCGAATTAGCTGTGCTTTTGACGTGAACGAAGAAATTGTCGGACGAATTGTTGACGGTATTCCTGTTTATCCAATTGAAGATATGATGGAACAAATCCGAGTTCAACAAATTGAAGTGGCTATATTAACTTTGCCTGCTCGTAAAGCACAAGCAGTCGTCAATCAATTGGCAGATGCTGGCATCAAAGGAATTTTAAACTTTACAGCGGCGCGATTGGTAGCACCGGCTGAAGTCTTAATTCAAAATGTGGATATGACGAATGAATTACAAACATTAATTTACTTCTTACATCACGACAACGATTTATTAGCAACAGAAGAATAAAGAAAAAAGCGGGCTCTTAAAAGAGTTCGCTTTTTTTCTGTTCTAGCTTTTTATTGATCGGTGGTTATTTTACTCATAAGGTATGACACATTATAAAGTGAAGAACCTCAAGCGTTCAAACTAAGGTGCTTGTAAGTATCCATAATGAAGGGCTAATTGTGCGATGATAACAATTGTATTCATTCCGCAATGGGCAATGATGGAAGTCCAAATGCTCCCGGTTTTTTTATAAAGAATAGAAAAGAAAAAGCCTAGGGCAAAATAAACGAAAAAATGCCCGTCTTGGTGAGCAATGGAAAAGATCGCTGAGCTAATAATTGCTGCTAGCCAGAAATTTGAAAACGGCTGAATTAGATTGATAAATGAACGTCGAAAGACAAATTCTTCCATAATTGGCCCGCCAACCGTTGTTGCTACAATAAATAAAGGGTTCATGAGTATAATTTTAACGATGTTTTGCGTATTTTGTGAAGTAGCGGGTGTACCGGTGATGGACATTTCGATACTAAAAATGATTCCTTGGATAATCAGCGCTAAAAAAATACCACTTACTCCTAATAAGAAAATAAAAACAGGTGAAGTAAGAGTTGCTTGCTGCTTCACTAAAGTTGGTTCAGTGTTTTTCAAGTATAGACCGATCATTACCATGGCACCTAGTATATATAAAATAGTTGTAGCGTTGATCACCATATTAGCTGAACTTTCTAGAAAAAGCATGGGCCCGAAGAAAGCGACTAAGTAGATCAAAATCATCGACATACTGGTTTTACGTAAATTCATACATACTCCTTTCAAAGATTATTTTTTGTGATTGTTATTGCGATAACCTAACAGAAGAAAAATAAACAAAAAGAAGAACAGTGACTCCCAAAGAGTTGAGCCAATACCTTCAGTAACACTAAACACAAGATTACCTAGATTAGCGATCACAAAATAAATGAATGTAGCAATTAAAGATAGTATAATTCGCTGTTTCATTTCATTTCCATCCTTCCTCTTCCTTAATATCTATAGTTTACCACGAAAAAAATGATAGGTGAACTACAATAAAAAAATGATAAATGACTAAAAGTACGTAGCTTAAAATTAAAAGAGACTTTAAAAAGATATCCCGATGGTAAATTTAGAAAAATAGCATAAAAGGCTTGCATTCAATTGGAGAAATGAGTATTATAAATAGTGTGAGTTAGCACTCTAATGTAACGAGTGCTAAAAATAAACTTTTTAATGGAGGGATTTATTGTGTTAAAACCATTAGGCGATCGCGTAGTCATTAAAGTCGCACAAGAAGAAGAAAAAACAGTGGGAGGAATTGTACTAGCCTCAGCAGCTAAAGAAAAACCTCAAACTGGTGAAGTTATCGCAGTAGGTGAAGGCCGTGTTTTAGACAACGGTACAAAAGCTCCCGCTGAAGTAAAAGTTGGCGACTCTGTTATGTTTGAAAAATATGCTGGTACAGAAGTGAAATATGCTGGTACTGAATATTTGATCGTGTCATGCAAAGACATTATTGCTATTGTAGAATAATAACTATTTTTTAGTTAATGCAAGGAAAAAGAAAACACAAATAAAAATTATGAGGTGACGAAATCATGGCAAAAGATATCAAATTCGCAGAAGATGCACGTGCAGCAATGCTTCGTGGAGTAGACGTTTTAGCAGATACAGTAAAAGTAACCTTAGGCCCTAAAGGTCGTAACGTTGTTTTGGAAAAATCTTACGGTTCACCATTAATTACTAACGACGGTGTAACCATCGCTAAAGAGATTGAATTAGAAGATCATTTTGAAAACATGGGAGCAAAATTAGTTTCTGAAGTTGCTTCTAAAACAAATGATATTGCTGGAGACGGTACAACAACAGCAACTGTTTTAACGCAAGCAATCGTACGTGAAGGCCTGAAAAACGTGACTGCTGGTGCTAATCCTTTAGGCGTTCGTCGTGGGATTGAATTGGCAACGAAAACAGCAGTAGAAGAACTGCACAATATTTCAACAGTAGTTGATTCAAAAGAAGCGATTGCTCAAGTTGCAGCTGTATCTTCCGGCTCTGAAAAAGTTGGACAACTGATTGCTGATGCGATGGAAAAAGTTGGCAATGACGGCGTAATTACTATTGAAGAATCTAAAGGGATTGAAACTGAATTAGATGTAGTTGAAGGAATGCAGTTCGACCGTGGATACTTATCTCAATATATGGTAACGGATAATGATAAGATGGAAGCAGTCCTTGAAAATCCATATATCTTGATCACTGATAAGAAAATTTCTAACATTCAAGATATTTTACCTTTATTAGAACAAATCTTACAACAAAGCCGTCCACTATTGATCATCGCTGATGATGTAGATGGAGAAGCATTACCTACTTTAGTATTAAATAAAATTCGTGGTACTTTCAATGTAGTAGCTGTTAAAGCACCTGGTTTTGGTGATCGTCGTAAAGCAATGCTTGAAGATATCGCTGTCTTAACTGGCGGTACTGTTATTACAGAAGATTTAGGTTTAGAATTAAAAGATACAACTATCGAAAACCTGGGAAATGCCAGCAAAGTAGTGGTTGACAAAGACAACACAACAATCGTTGAAGGTTCTGGCGAAAAAGCGGCTATTGACGCCCGTGTTCAATTGATTAAAAACCAAATCAGCGAAACAACTTCTGATTTTGACCGTGAAAAATTACAAGAACGCTTAGCAAAATTAGCTGGCGGCGTAGCTGTTGTAAAAGTCGGCGCAGCAACTGAAACTGAATTAAAAGAATTAAAATTACGTATTGAAGATGCATTGAATGCAACTCGTGCTGCCGTAGAAGAAGGTATGGTTTCCGGTGGTGGTACAGCACTAGTCAATGTGATAAACAAAGTATCTCAAATTGAAGCAACAGGTGACGAAGCGACAGGTGTGAAAATCGTCGTACGTGCTTTAGAAGAACCAATCCGCCAAATTGCTGAAAATGCAGGCTATGAAGGCTCAGTTATCGTTGACAAACTTAAAAATGTTGACTTAGGTGTAGGGTTTAATGCGGCAACTGGAGAATGGGTTAACATGGTGGAAGCAGGAATCGTGGATCCTACGAAAGTAACTCGTTCTGCGTTACAAAATGCTGCCTCAGTTTCAGCTTTATTATTAACCACTGAAGCAGTCGTAGCTGACAAACCAGAACCACAAGCACCAGCAGCACCGGCTATGGATCCATCTATGGGCATGGGCGGCATGATGTAAGAAACAATTAAGAACTCCGAGAAATCGGGGTTCTTTTTTTGTTTACATAGAAATATAAAGCAAAAGGGGCAGAAAAGGGGCAAAGATCTTAAAAAAATGAAAAAAGACTTAGTTTAGCTATTATTTGTTGTTTCCTTTTTTGTTCCATGGTTATAGTTGGAAAAGGCTGCGCTGTCTCCAGAATGACCTAAAAGACCGATACGCTCCGTAATAGCTCGACAATGGAACGTTTTGATCCTACCTTTAGATATAGGAGATCCGGTTGCGAAGTATTTGTAAGAATGAAAGCTGGTTCTGCTGTATAGATGGCTATAATTCTTTCAGTTAACTCATTTATATAATAAGCAAAAAGCGCTAATCAATAGGAACACAACCATTATGGACTACGAGTTTTAGGTGGTGCTTGGCTGCCAGAGGTAACGAATTTTAATCAGTCTACCTCTGATGGCTTTGCGGGACTGCCTTTTCATAGTCATGATTATATCAAAGTGGATAAAGGCGACTTGCGTTATCGTGTTCATACAGCACAAAGCGGTTGGTTGGATTGGGTAAACAAAGGTAATCCTAATGATAAGGTATATGGCTGTGCCGGCATGCCAGGCGAAGCAATTGATGGAGTACAAATTTATTGCACTACACCAAAAGGACAAGCTTTTTCTCAGGCTTACTATCGTTCGCAAACGACTCTACGATCAGGCTGGCTGCCGATTTGTTGTGATGATGGAACTTCTGTCGCCGGATTTGATGGCTGGGCCGGAATGTATGGTGAACCATTAGATCGCCTTCAATTAGGAATTGCTCCGTCTTCGCCTTTTTAAGTTTCCCTTAAAACTTAGAAAGCGATGTAAGAGTTTCTATTGAAAAGTAATAGAAAAAATTAAGCCGCTAGAAGTTGGTAGTAGAAGTGTTAAACGCTAAGAAATAAGCTGAAATTTACGGAAATTGTTGTTAATTTCTTGTGAATTTCAGCTTATTTTTGAAAGCATTGCTTCTGCTCCCACAGCTTATTTTATTTTGAGGAGTGTGAGAAAAAAGTATTTTTTACTTTTATCTCACACTCTATCAGTTTTGTTTATAGCAAATAAAAATATTTATGAAACAATGCTTGTTGCTATTTATTCTTTTTGAATCTTGTTATGATGTTTTCACCCATATAACTGGATAAGTTGGCAAAGTGTGTGTGCTGCATTTTCACCTACACGTTGGTCATAATAAGCGGCAAAGCGTGGATCTGCGACATATGTTTCTCCTAAGCTTTTGTGCATTTGAGCGCTATAATGTGGTGTGGTAAATTGCAGCCAATCGCGATGTTTTTCAAAAGCTGCTTTTGCCTCTGATGCGTTATAGTCTTGGGAGACCAATACCTTTTTTAACAAGGCAAATAATTCTGCTTCAGTTTGCTGCATTTTTTCATAGTCTGCTTCACTGAGGCTCAACCACTTTTGGTTTGCCTTTTCGGCGGATTCTGTCCCGTATGTTTCCCGGATTTCTTTGCCATATTGGCGTTCGTTTTGTTCTAATTTTGCCTGTTTTAAGCCAATGAATTTTTCTGAGTCGGTCATTGTTAATGCTCCTTTCTGATAATGTAACGTTTTTTTGATGGTTTGAATCAATTGATCCAGCTGGTTTCTTTTTTCAATTAATTCGTAATAATGAGCTTGCAGTGAAGCGTGGACTTGTGTGTCTGACTGAGCTAAGATTGCCTGGATTTGATCGAGCTTTAAATCAAGCGAGCGATAAAAAAGAATCTGCTGCAATTGATCAATTTCCCGACTGCCGTAAATACGGTAACCAGCCGTATTGACTCGCGCAGGTTTTAAAAGTCCAATTGCATCATAATAGCGCAGTGTTCGTGGGGTGACTCCGGCAAGCTCAGCCGTTTGTTTGATCGTATACTCCATCTTCGTTTCCTCCTGCTAAGTTCATTATAGTCAAAGCTTAAACCTTTCCGTTACGGTAAGGTCAAGTCCTTTTTAGAAAAAAATTTTTTTCTTTAAAAAGCTTACACTTGTTAAGTTTACATAAATAACTGGGTTTTCATTAACTTCTTTGTTAAAATAAAGAGTTGAAAGGATGCGTGAATAGTGAAAGGATTATTTCAAAAATACAAAGAAATTATTGCCTATTTGTTTTTTGGTGGTGCTACTACTTTAGTAAATATCATCGTCTTTTTTGTTTGTCAAGATTTCTTCGGGCTAAAGTACACCATCAGTAATCCGATTAGTTGGTTTTTATCGGTGTTATTTGCTTTTTATACCAATAAATATTTTGTTTTTGCTAGTCAACATAACAGTCGATCGGCTTTTTTTAAAGAAATGGCTTTATTTTATTGGTACCGGGCATTGTCTTTTGTGATTGATATGGGGTTGATGGTTCTGTTTATTGAAAAATTACAGTTTTCCGATCTGTGGGCCAAAGTAATCACTCAAGTAGTGGTTATTGTCCTCAATTACTTTTTTAGTAAATGGCTTATATTTAAAAAAGAAAAAGCCTAGCAATTTGTAATTAGAAGTATTTAATTTTCATTGTTATATCTGTTATAATTAAACAAAAAGTTTTTGTAGATCACAAGATAGGAGTTTCAGAATGAAAAATAAATATGTAGATGATAGTTTGACCTTGCATACAGACATGTACCAAATCAATATGATGCAAACTTACTGGGAATTAGGTCGTGCGGAGTTACACGCCGTTTTTGAATGTTATTTTAGAGAAATGCCTTTTAACCATGGATATGCGATTTTCGCCGGTTTGGAAAGACTTGTTCATTATTTAGAAAATTTAACGTTCACTGAATCAGACCTTGCTTATTTACGAGAAGTCGGCGGCTATCCGGAAGCTTTTCTAACGTACCTTAAAGACTTTAAATTTCAATGTACCGTTCGTTCAGCCCTTGAAGGGGATTTGGTTTTTAATAATGAACCATTAATTCAAATTGAAGGACCTTTAGCTCAATGTCAATTGATTGAAACAGCTCTTTTAAACATGGTGAATTTTCAGACATTAATCGCTACTAAAGCTGCTCGAATCAAATCTGTCATTGGCGATGATCCATTGTTAGAATTTGGTACACGCCGAGCACAAGAATTGGACGCTGCTATCTGGGGCACCAGAGCTGCTTATATTGGCGGTGCTGATGGGACCAGCAATGTACGTGCGAGCAAAATTTTTGGCATTCCCGTCAGTGGTACCCATGCTCATTCTCTTGTCCAATCCTACGGTAATGACTACGATGCCTTTTTGGCTTATGCAAAAACCCATAAAGACTGTGTTTTCCTAGTGGATACCTATGATACATTAAAATCAGGTGTTCCGAGTGCGATTAAAGTAGCCAAAGAATTGGGAGATAAAATTAATTTTTTAGGCGTTCGGATTGATAGTGGTGACATGGCGTATATTTCTAAACGAGTTCGTGAACAATTGGACGAAGCCGGCTTCACCGAAGCGAAAGTTTATGCTTCCAATGATTTGGATGAAGCAACGATTTTAAACTTGAAAATGCAAAAAGCGAAAATTGATGTTTGGGGCGTTGGGACAAAATTGATTACCGCTTATGATCAACCTGCATTAGGTGCGGTTTTTAAATTAGTATCTATCGAAGACGAAAACGGTCAAATGAAAGATACAATTAAATTGTCCAGCAATGCTGAAAAAGTAACTACACCAGGTAAAAAACAAGTATGGCGGATTACTCGTAAGTCAGATCAAAAATCAGAAGGTGACTACGTGACGCTTTGGAATGAGGATCCGCGAACAGCCGATGAAATTTTTATGTTTCATCCTCTGCATACCTTTATTAATAAAACTGTACGTAATTTCCAGGCGCGTCCGGTGTTGCAAGATATTTTCGTAGATGGAGAACTGGTATATCAATTACCAAGTTTGGAAGAAACCAAACAATATGCCAAAGAAAATTTGGAGTCGCTTTGGGAAGAGTACAAGCGCGATTTGAATCCCCAAAAATATCCAGTTGATTTATCTGTTGACTGCTGGAATCACAAGATGAACTTATTGGAAAAAGTTAGAAAAGATGTGCAAACAATCAAACCAAACTAATTGGAGGGACTCATGATAGAATCTTTACAAGAAAAAATTATTGCTGAATTAGGCGTCGCACCAGAAATTGACCCACAAACTGAAATTCGTAAAAGCATTGATTTTATGAAAGCTTATCTGTATAAAAATTCTTTTTTAAAAACCTTTGTTTTAGGAATTAGTGGAGGACAAGACTCGACTTTAGCGGGTCGATTAGCGCAAATGGCTATGTCAGAAATACGTGAAGAAACCAACGATGATAGTTACCAATTTATCGCAGTTCGGTTACCTTACGGGAAACAGGTGGATGAAGCAGATGCTAAGGCTGCCTTAGCTTTTATTCAGCCGGATAGCTCTTTGAGTGTTAACATTCAGCCAGCTGTCGATGCTATGGCAGCTTCTTTAATAGAAGCTGGCGTAACGATCAGCGATTTTAACAAAGGAAACATTAAAGCTCGTCAAAGAATGATTACGCAATATGCTATTGCTGGTGCTCATGCCGGTGCGGTAATTGGCACGGATCATGCTGCTGAAAATATTACTGGCTTTTTTACAAAATACGGTGATGGCGGTGCGGACATTTTACCGCTTTTCCGTTTAAATAAGCGTCAAGGTAGAGCGTTATTAAAAGAGCTGCAGGCTCCTGAAGCATTATATTTGAAAGTTCCAACAGCTGATTTAGAAGACGATAAACCCTTAGTTTCTGATGAAGCAGCGTTAGGTGTTAGCTATGATGCGATTGACGATTATCTGGAAGGTAAAAAAGTATCTGATCAAGAACAAGCGATTATTGAACGCTGGTATAAAAAAACACAGCATAAGCGCCATTTACCGATTTCTATTTTCGATACCTTTTGGAAAGAATAAGGTTGAAGATTGGTAATAGATAAAAGTATTGGATAGAAAGTTTTATAATGTGTGTAACTTATAGTTTATGGTAATCTTTAAAAGAGTGGAATAACAGTCAATAAACTGGTATTTCACTTTTTTTCTTAGTAAGCTACAATAAAACAGCAGGGTCTGCGTTTTTTTTATTGAAAACTTACTTTTCAAATAACAACAAACTAACAAGCTTTCTTTCATTTTTGTAAGTGTTTTTAAGAAACTCAAAAAATATAAACAAATATGTGAAAAACTTTGAAAAATCAACTAGAATAAAAAAGGGAGGTGTCGGTTAAATGAAAAAGTGGTGGCAACGTACAAAGCAAAACGATGATGTTAAGGCAGATGTAGATGAAAATGAAGAAGAGAATTTACAACTGATCCGGATACCGGAATCTGTTCAAGGCTTATCGGAACAAACTGTTCAACAACGCTATCAAAGTGGTCAGTACAATAAAGAAGTAGAAGATTTATCACGGACAACCAGTCAAATCGTTAGGGAAAACAGTATAACTTTGTTTAATTTTATCAACTTATTTTTAGCAGTCGCTGTCTTTTTAGTTGGTTATCCTAAAAATGCTTTGTTTTTTTGGATTATTATTGTCAATACCGCCATCGGTATTATCCAAGAAATTCATGCTAAAAGAACGATTGATCGTTTATCTTTAGTCAATAAAACAAAAGTTACTGTGTTGCGGGATCAACACTTACTGAAACTTTACCAAGAAGAGTTGGTTTTAGGAGATGTTTTGTATCTGACGCTTGGCAATCAGATTCCTTCTGATGCGACCGTGATCTACACAGACGGCTTGGAAGTGGATGAATCGTTGTTAACCGGTGAATCAGATAATATTTTAAAGCAAATTGATGATCCGTTAATGAGTGGCAGTTTTATCACTTCTGGTTATGCTTATGCAGAAGTAACCGCCGTTGGAGAGGATAATTTTGTAGCCAAATTATCCAAGGAAGCCAAAAGTGAGAAACAATCAACTTCTGAATTAATGCGTTCCTTAAATCTGTTGATTCGTAGTTTAACTTTTGCGATTATTCCAATTGGTCTTTTGTTATTTTGGTCTCAGTATCTTTCCACTCAATCGTTACCTAAAACGGTCTTAGGAGTTTCCGGAGCATTGATCAGTATGATTCCTGAAGGGCTTATGCTTTTGACCAGTGTGGCTTTTGCAGTAGGTGCGGCCAACTTAGCCAAAAAGAAAACGTTGATTCAGCGACTGGCTTGTATTGAAACTTTAGCTCGAGTAGATACGATCTGTTTGGATAAAACAGGAACCATTACAGATGGTACTCTTTATTTTAAAGAGCTCATTGTAGAAGCGCCATTTGACCGACCAACGGTGGAAAATGTTTTAGGTCAAGTTATGACGGCTTTAGCTGATCAAAATGCAACGGCTCAAGCATTAAGAGCCAGTTTTCCTTTAAAGCAAAAACAATGGGAAGTCAGATCAGTTATGCCATTTTCTTCTGCTAGAAAGTGGAGCGGCGTCAGTTTTAAAGAGCATGAAACCTATGTGATGGGTGCACCGGAATTTATTTATTCAGAAGTTCCGGAAGCAATTCAAGCGATTATTGATTTATATAGCCAAAAAGGACATCGTGTATTAGTACTGGTAGGATTTTCGGAAGACTTAGCAGCCGGTCAGTTTCCTGAGAAAATGGAGACTTTGGCTATCCTGGTTTTAGCTGATACAATTCGGGAAAACGCCAAAGAGACGTTTTCATATTTTGAAAATGAAGATGTCACTTTGAAAGTTATTTCCGGTGATAATCCAGTGACTGTTTCTAATATTGCCATAAATGCCGGTATTTTAGGGGCGGAAAACTTTGTGGATATGAGCAGTTTGCCTGAAGAGGTGGATTATCAGCAACTGGTAGAAACAAAGACGGTTTTTGGAAGGGTCACACCTTATCAGAAAAGAGAACTGATTCGGGCGTTAAAGGAAAACGGCCATACAACTTGTATGACCGGTGATGGCGTCAACGATATTCTTTCTTTAAGGGAAGCAGATGTTAGTGTGGCGATGGCCAGCGGCAGTGAGGCAGCTCGGGCTGTTTCTGATGTGGTTTTGTTAAATTCTGATTTTGGTAATATGATTCAGGTATTGCATGAAGGTCGACGAGTGATTAATAACATTGAACGTGTAGCAGCTATGTATATGGTAAAAACCATCTATTCTGCTATTCTGGCCGTGTCCTTTATCTTTTTAGCCTTGCCTTATCCATTTGCGCCATTGCAATTAACGCCGATCAACACGCTAACGGTCGGGTTGCCTTCCTTTATCTTAGCATTGAAACCTAGCTACGAACGAATTAAAGGCCATTTCTTAACTAATATTTTGCGGATTTCATTTCCGGGAGCTTTGACCGTTATTTTTTGTATTTTTACGTTGCAGTTAGCCGGTAGTTGGTTTGATTTAACTCATGCTGAAGTATCTACGATGTGTGTGTTGTTAACAGGGTGCATTGGCTTTCAAGTATTAGGACGAGTAGCAAAACCGCTAGACAAACGAAGAAAAATCATGGTTTGGTTACTATTAGCCGGCTTTCTAGCTTGCTTTTTATTCTTCGGCAATTTCTTTATGTATACAACGTTGTTTACGAGAAATGTTTTATTCTATTTGCCACTTATTTTGGGTAGTCGGTCAATCTTTAACTTCATGGCCAAACTTATGTCAAAATTAGCGAAAGAATGGCCAGTAATTAGCCGAAAATGGAAACGCAGTAAAATAAAAGAATGATCAACCTTTTTACTGAAAGATAAGCATTATAGCGAAAAACTGAACAAGCCATCTGGTGGCTTGTTCAGTTTTTTTATAGGAAGCTGGACTATTATTGCTTATTTTATTTGACGGGCTTAAACACTATCTTTTGGACGCTGATGATTAGAAGCTGCTTAGAAATTCAGTTTGAGTCGTTAAAGTTTCACGAGCTTTTGTTCCAAATTGTCCTTTTAGCGAGCTGCCCAGGTTTTTTGCTGTTGCTTGAATACTTTCTTGTAAAATAGTCACTTTTTCTTGAAAAGTCTTTTGGAGTTTTTTCTGATTCTTTTGACTTTCCATGATGACTGCAGGTGCAATTGACCGTTGGATCAATAGTTTTTCTCCAGTTTTACATACTTCTGCTAGTAATTCTTCAAGCATTCTGTAACCTCCTTGTTAGGTTTCATTTTATAGTTGGTGTCGATAATTTGTTTCCGATTCTTCTAACTGCCGGTCTAATTGTTTGAGTTCTTGTTGACAGTCGTCTTGGAGCTCATCGCTTAATGAATATAAAGCTTGTAAGCCATCATTTAAAATAGCTGGCTCATCGGTAATCGAGTTGACGTAATAATAAGTAGTTTGGGCTAGCTCTTCGATTATTTGAAGGCCTTTATTTTTAGTGATAAGGACAGCATCTATTTTTGTCTCATAATGCTGCCGCTTCTGCCAATAGTCCGATGCTATTTTTTCAAAGTTCGTCATTAACTTGCACTCCTTTAACCTTGAATTTGCTCAGCTATTTCTTGAACTTTAGCAATTAGTTTGGCAATGCTAGCTCGGATTTCGACGATTATTGTCTTGTATTCAGTGATTTACTTAGTCACAAGTTTCATTTGTTGCTCATATTCTATAGCTGGCTGATCGATAAGGGTTGTTTTTAAAACACCGCCAATTTCCAAAGCAGTGGCAGCCTCAGCGGAACTAAGCTGAGCTCCGATCGTTTGGGCTGCTTGGTCAGCTTTTTGCCAAAGCACTTCAGCTTGAGATTCTGCTGTTACATAGGTTTTTTTTAAATCTGCTAAGATAGTATCATTTATTTTTAGTGCGGTTGTTAGAAGAATAAGGGTTTCACTGTCGTCTAAGTAAATTTTTTCATTAGCGGTTAGCTTGCCTCCACTAGCGACGAACTTTTTTCTTACGTCACTGAGCTTTAATCTATCAAGTGCTGCTTGATGCATAATTGAAGACATTGTGACAATGGTATTGTTACTTTGAGGAAATAGCAGCTGACCATTTTCATCAAATTCCCAATCTTTTAGACTATGACTACTACCTTCTAACCAAAAAATAGTGCCTCCTCCATCAATTTTAGCGCGATTGTTGCCATCTAAGTATTTGACCACGGTATCCTTTGTTTTGCGATAATTGCGAAACATTTCCGGATATTTCTGTATGTATGCTCGTTCTTTTTTATTTAGACAGTCGCACAAAAACCATCCATTAAAGACAGTGGTAGGTAAGTGATATTTAGCACCAATTTTTAACATATAGGCGCTTTGACTATAGCCACTTAGCTGTGTAACGGTATATCCTAAGTCATTGATGATATAATTTACGAAAAGCTCTGCTTGAGCCGTTTGCACTGAACCACCATTTGCTGTATTAAATCCGGAAATAGCGGTGATAAAATCAGTCGCAACGTCTGAACCGACACCAAAGGGAGCTGGCGAGGTAGTACCAGCTGAAACAATCGCTACATCATTAATATCTCCATCAGGATATTCCGCTGTAACAGGCACTACGGCAAATCCTTAATATCCGTTTTGAGCCACATTGGCAGAAGCGAGGAATTTATAACTTTTGCGATTATTTTTAGTACCTATTACAATTGTATTTTCTTCATTTTTAGTAAGTTCTCTATCTTTTTTTGCGACATAGGTTACTTTATTGTTATGATCAGGATCACCGTAATATCCTTTTTGATTCAATTCATTTAAATCTCTGTCTGGATACAATTAGATCTCCTTCTTAGATTTATTGGTATATAATACTTTAACAATAGAATTCGTGATCCCCTCTTTTAGTCCATTCTGAGGAGTATAAGAATAAGGATATACTTCCTTATTAGGTGGAAGTTCTATTACTTGTTGATATTCTTTTTTGTTGCAAGTAATGTTTACTCCTATGGAAACAAATCCAGCTAAATAATTATAATTATAAGTATTAGAAAACTGAATTTCTTCAATACTGTTGAAAATAATTTTGAGCTGTTTCGCAGCGACTTTCTCCCAACGAACAATTTGAGCTACCTCTCGTTATTTATCCATGTAAAATTTCCCTTCAATTCCCATTAGTAATAAGACGGTCACAATCAAGTTAAAAATTCGTTTCTTTTTCATCGCATTTCCTTAATATTTATATTAAATACAAAAATAATAGCTTTCTTTGCTTGAAGTATATCATGAAGAGCTTTCCTATTATAATGAATTTTATTAAGCTGATTTATGTACTTATTTACGTTTAAAGGAAGCTCGTTCTTGGTTTGAAATTCACTGTGGCTCGGTACCTGTTTTTATTTCGGTGTGCATTGCTGACTTTATTAATAAATTCTGTGGTCGTGGTAAGAGTGGGAGCTGCTTTTAGTTGGCATAACTGCAAGTTTTTCGAGATGTTGATAGCTAGGTGTTTTTAGCAGCAATAAATCCCTTGTTTTTCATTGAGCTTAAATAGTGTGAGGGTGAGCAATGTTTATTTGAAAAGGGCTTTGTAGACGAAATAATTGTAATGGGGAACTTGTGCGTGACAGGCAGGAAGTTTTTTCTTTGAAGGATTGTAAATAAGCATTTATTTTTTAAAAAAGGGAATCAACAATTGTTGTCGTCGATTCCCTTGCTTTTTGTGATGTACTTTTTAGTAGCTAAACTATTTCTATGGAAATTGTTTATAAGCATCCTCGTTTTTTATAACCAGGAACCAGAAAATTGATGGATTGCCACGGTATTTTCCGTTAAATTAACTTCGCGAGTTATATAATCTTTAGGAGAAAAGACGTCACGCGGGAAAATAACAGCATCGCGTATGACTTGATGTGTGTTATTTAATTTTAAGCCGTAACTTTCCAAAATTTTAGTAATACGGATTACGTTGGTTTCCACATCTTCCGTTTTTTCAGCACGGATGAAATGACGGTCGTCATAATCATGGTAAAATTCTGTCAATAAAGGGTGGTTTGGCTCACTACCAATTATCCCAGTTGAGATTTTTGTTTCAATTTCGAAACCAAAAAAGGCCGGATACTGTAAAAATGGATCAAGTGAATGTAAAAGTTCCATGTCTGTGTCTAAATAAATCCCACCCTGAGTGACTAAAGCATGTAAGCGTGCTACGTCTGAGACAAAAGCCCATTCTTTTTGTTCGTAGGCTTCTTTAACATAATCACCAGCTTGGTCAATAGGGAAGTTACTTTCATCCCAACGAATAATTTCATAATCTGGGCAGTGGTAAGCCCAGTTTTTTAAATAAGCTTTTTGTTCAGGGCCCATTTCTTTTCCGCCAAACCAACAATAGTGAATTTTTTTAGGAATCATTTTCATACCTCCAAAATTAGTGATACTCCTATCATAAAATGGAAAGAAAATATTTGCGAAAAAAATGGTTTTTCTGAAAATTTTCAAAAAAACTACACTGATAATGATTCTCACTTTAGATTAGATTTAAACGTTGATATATCAACATTTCGTTGGAAATGATTTTCGTTTTCAATTAGCATTTTTCTCTTTCTTTTTCATAAAATTAATAGTACTCTGTTACTAGAAAATGGCAAATAAGAGGAGAATAGTAGAATGAAGAACGTAACAAAATTAACGATTACGATTATAACAGGAATTTTAGCTTTATTTTTTGAATATGGCTTGCACCAACCATTTCTTTCACGAGGTATCATTGTGATTACAGGTTCAGTTATAGCTTTCACAATGTTGATTGATATGATTCAAACGCTTAAAAATGGAAAATATGGCGTTGATATCCTTGCAATTACAGCGATCGTGGCTACTTTGGCAGTAGGTGAGTATGCCGCTAGTTTGATGATATTAATTATGTTGACAGGCGGAGATTCTTTGGAGGATTATGCAGCTCGCAAAGCCAACAAAGAGTTACGTACGTTATTAAAACATACGCCTCAAAAAGCACATCAGCTAATTAACGGCGAAGTAGTGGAACAAACCGTTGATGCAATCGAAGTTGGTGCACAGTTGATGGTTAAACCAGGAGAAATTGTGCCGGTAGATGGCTACGTGTTAGCCGGAGATACAACGGTGGATGAATCTTCTTTAACTGGAGAATCACGGCCGGTTTCCAAAAAGAATGGAGATCCTTTATTATCAGGTTCAGTGAATGGAGATAGTTCCATTAAAATGGTAGCTGAAAAGAAAGCAGCAGATAGTCAATATCAATTAATTGTCAAATTAGTAAAAGAGTCAGAGGCTAAACCTGCTCGTTTTGTACGAATGGCGGATCGTTATGCAGTTCCTTTTACATTAGCGGCGTATATTATAGCTGGTCTTGCGTGGTTTTTTTCAAAAGATGCAACTCGTTTTGCAGAAGTATTGGTGGTGGCTTCTCCCTGTCCTTTGATTTTAGCTGCGCCAATTGCTTTGGTTGCTGGAATGAGCCGCTCCAGCCGTAACGGAATTATCGTAAAAACAGGAACGACTTTGGAAAAATTAGCTACGGCTCAAACTGTTGCCTTTGATAAAACTGGAACCATTACAAAGGGAGCCTTGTCAGTTGAAAACGTGCAACCGCAAAACCCAATAACTAAAGAAGAATTAGTGGTTTTAGCTGCTAGCGTAGAACAAGAATCCAGTCACATTCTAGCCCGTTCCATTGTTTCGTATGCAAAAAATCAAGGCTATCAGTTAAAAGAAGTGACGCAACTAGAAGAAGTAACAGGCTCTGGTGTTAAAGCCTACATTGACGGAGAAGAAGTGCGTGTCGGCAAACAATCGTTTGTAGCTGAAACAGTGGCTGATTCAATGAATCAAACTGCTATTTATGTTGCAAGAGCCGGTCGATATCTTGGGTGCATCACTTTTGTTGATACGCTGCGTTCGGAAGCACAAACCACGATGACTCAATTACGGCATATGCAAGTTCAACGTTTATTGATGGTTACAGGGGATCATCAAAAAATTGCTGAAGCTATCGCAGAAGAAGTCGGCATTACAGAAGTCCATGCAGAATGTCTGCCTCAAGATAAGATTCAAACGTTAAAAGCTATTCCTAAGGAACAGCACCCGGTAGTGATGGTAGGTGATGGCGTAAATGATGCGCCTTCTTTAGCTGCTGCTGATGTCGGTATTGCTATGGGCGCTCATGGCTCAACTGCAGCTAGTGAAACAGCAGATGCGGTGATCTTAAAAGACGATTTGGAAAAAGTTAGTACAGCCATTATGATTTCACGAGACACAATGCGCATTGCCAGACAGTCTGTGTTAATTGGTATTTTTATCTGTGTTGCCTTAATGTTGGTAGCTAGTACGGGGATTATTCCAGCTTTATTAGGAGCTGCGTTGCAGGAAGTAATCGACACTGTTTCAATTTTATTTGCCTTAAAAGCTCGTCACGGCAGAGAGCTTACTGTGCACAATTAGCTTTATTAATGGTAAACTAAAGCTAGTTTTTTTATTGAATGAGGGATAGCCATCAGAAGTGGTAGGTGATGAATCGTAAGTAGAAAGCTGAGCCATCACGGTAAGTTTAGTCATCGACTAAAAGCTACTGTAAATAAGCCAATCAAGTAGCACTATTTTTTAGTTTGCTGCCCACAAATAGCCGTTATTTTCCAAAACTACAAGATTTTAGCAGTCGGTGAATGCTTTAGTTTTGCTTTAAATACGACTAATGAAATGAAGGGTACCTGATTGTCACTACCAGTCTAAATGGCGTCCAAAAATCTATTTGAAAGGCAGGAAACAACAATGGATATTAAAGAAGAGCGCAATCGCTTAGTATTAGTTAATGACGAGCAACAAGAAATTGGTGAAATGACTTGGTCTGATGCTGGAACCGATATTATGATTATTGACCACACCTTCGTTGAACCGGCTTATCGCGGCCAAAAATTAGCAGAAAAATTAGTGGCTCACGGTGTAGAGAAAGCTCGCAATGAAGGGAAAAAAATCATTCCATTATGTCCTTTTGCCAAAAAAGAATTTCAAGAAAAAACGGCATATAATGACGTATTGAAAAAATGAAACATCCAAGAAGTGAAACGGATAGCCTTTAATTACAGCTGTGATCAAATAGTGATAAGCTAAAAAGCTTTGATAACTTAGCAATCCTACTTGAGGAAATCTGTTTCAGGCTTCTTGAATTTTTACTAGTATTTGGTTGTGAAATATGCTACAGTAAAATAGATGAAGTTTGGATGAAAAAGGAGAATTAAACATGTATAGTTTTATATTAACGCTGGTTATTATTTTGTCCGTTTTAATTGTATTGACAGTAATGATGCAGCCTAGCAAACAAAATAGTGCAGCCAGTGCCTTTACTGGTGGAGCCGACAAATTATTCGGAAAACAAAAAGCGCGTGGTTTTGAAGCGGTAATGCAACGTTCTACTGCTACTTTAGGCGGAATTTGGATGATCTTACTCTTTCTTTTGGCGTTCTTATCTTCTAAATAATCGCATGCTGGATATTTGTAGCGATAGTGACAAAGTTTATCAGCTAGTGTTTTTTGACGTAATCGGCTTTCGCTGCAGTTAATAATTTTTAAGGTCGGAAAGTTTTCTCCTTGAGAAAACCTTCCGACCTGTTTTTGAGTTACAGCTATGAGAGTATTCATCATTTCCTAAGGCTTTCTTTCAATATTATGATAAAATAAAACTGAGGTGAACAATGTGGCGCAAAAAATAAATTTACCGAAACCTTTCTTTTCTGAAAACGGATCGAAAGCTGTTCTCTTACTACATGCTTATTCTGGCAGTAGCAATGACGTCCGGATGATGTGTAGAAGTTTAGAAAAAGCCAATTACACCGTTTATGCCCCTAATTTTTCTGGACATGCAAGCTTGCGGCCGGAAGATATTTTAGAACAATCCGGTGAAAAATGGTGGCAAGACACACAAGCGGCTATCGCTTTTTTACAGGAACAGGGCTATCACGACATCGCTATTTTTGGACTTTCAATGGGCGGGATCTTTGCTATGCGAACGATTACGGAAGGTCTGCCGGGCGTTCTTGGTGGGGGCTTTTTTTGCTCTCCGATTTTGCCGGTAAAAAATCATGTGCCAGAAAACTTTTTAAAGTATGCGGAACAAGTGCTGACGGTAGCTGGCGTCGCAACTGCTGAAAAAGCAACCCGATTGCAACAGATTGAAAAACATGTAACCATGCAATTAAAAGCAATCGAAAAACAAGCGCAGCTTACCGCTGCTAAACTGACGGCTGTTTCGTTACCGGTTTTTATTGCGCAAGCTGGGCAAGATGAAATGATAGAGCCTGACGGAGTTTGGCAAACGATGGCTCAGTTAACACAAACTACAATCACTTTCCATTGGTATCCCAAAAGTGGTCACGTGATCACGGTAGGACCAGATCACAAACAATTAGAACAAGATGTCCTGAGCTTTTTAGCTTCGTTATCTTGGAATGAGGAGAAATAATGACAAAACAAACAATTAAAGAGCAAATTATTGCTTATATGGAAGGCCAAAAGAAAAAAAGCCTTTCGATGGAAGAGCTAGCTCAAGGTCTGCATTTACAAAAAAGTGCTGACTTTAAATTGCTGGTGCAAACAATCGCTCAGATGGAGCGTGAACATTCGATCGTTCTGACCAAAAAAGGCAAAATTTCCTTGCCGCTGCAAGACCTAGTGCTAGTAGGAACATTTCGCAGCAACGAGCGGGGCTTTGGCTTTGTAACTATTGATCCGGAAGAACCGGATATTTATATTCCTAAAGAAGCAACGAATTATGCAATGGATGGAGATCAGGTGACTATTGACATTTTGAGCCAAGCCGATGCTTTATCAGATCGTGGAGCAGAAGGACGTATAGTCACAGTTAACCAACGAGCCGTAACTCAGGTAGTGGGTGAATTTGTGGCTTATGGTCCGGAAGAAATGGCAACCACGGGCTTATATGGGTATGCTATTCCTAAAGAAAAGAAGCTAGCTAATTTTACGGTATCTATTGCAACAGAAGGTCTGAAACCAGCGGACGGTAGCATAGTGATCATTGACATTACTCATTATCCGGAAAAAGGATATCCTAGAAGTTTGGAAGGCTTGGTGACTAAAGTTATCGGTCATAAAAATGATCCGGGAATGGATATTTTATCCATTGTGGTTGCTCACGGGATTCCAACAGCCTTTCCGGAAGAAGTATTGACCGAAGCAGATGCAACGCCTGATACTATAACGGATGCAGATTTGGTCGGCCGCAAAGATTTACGTAAGCAAACTATTGTAACCATTGATGGGGCTGATGCCAAAGACTTGGATGATGCCGTTACAGTACGTAAATTAGCCAACGGTAATTATTTCTTAGGAGTTCACATTGCAGATGTATCGTATTACGTGACGGAAAATAGCCAGTTGGATCGGGAAGCCTATGAACGAGGGACCAGTGTTTATTTGACTGATCGTGTAATTCCGATGCTTCCTCAACGTTTATCAAATGGCATTTGTTCTTTAAACCCACAAGTTCCGCGTTTAACGCTAAGCTGTGAAATGGAGATTACAGCAGCTGGAACGGTAGTAACTCATGAAATTTTTCCAAGTGTGATTCAAACGACTGAACGGATGACGTATACAGCAGTCAATGAAATTTTAGAAGAACAAACGCCCGAGACATTACAACGTTACGCTGAGCTTGTGCCGATGTTTAACGAAATGGCTGAATTACATCGTATTTTAGAAAATATGCGGCTTCAACGAGGCGCAATTTCCTTTGAAGATCATGAAGCACAAGTTTTGGTCGATCCTAAAGGACGACCGGAAGATATTTTATTAAGAACACGCGGAATTGGCGAGCGCATGATTGAATCCTTTATGTTGGCGGCCAATGAAACAGTAGCTAAACATTTTTGTGATATGAAAGCGCCGTTTATTTATCGTATTCATGAACAGCCAAAAGAAGAAAAAATGCAACGTTTTTTTGACTTTGCTGCTGTTTTAGGGATTTTGGTGAAAGGAACCAAAACAGATATCACGCCTAAAGATTTGCAAAAGGTTCTGGCACAAGTAGCAGATCAGCCAGAAGAAGCAGTTATCAATACCATGTTATTACGGAGTATGCAACAAGCTAAGTATTCTGAAGCTAACGAAGGTCATTATGGCTTGGCTGCGGAATACTATACACATTTTACTTCTCCTATTCGGCGTTATCCTGATTTAATCGTGCACCGTTTAATTCGTAGCTACAGTCAAGATTTATCAGAAGCCAATAAAGAAAAATGGGCAGCCTTGCTTCCTGATATTGCCCAGCATAGTTCTCAGATGGAACGACGGGCGGTAGAAGCAGAGCGAGAAGTGGATGCGATGAAAAAAGCTGAGTTTATGGCTGAAAAAATTGGTGCAGAATTCGATGGAATTATTAGTTCAGTGACAAAATTTGGTTTATTTGTAGAACTGCCGAATACAGTCGAAGGCCTAATCCATGTCAACAGCCTTAAGCAAGACTATTTTCATTTTATTGAAAACCATATGGCGTTAGTTGGTGAGCGGACAGGGATGACTTTAAAAATTGGTCAAAAAGTACGTATACGAGTTGAAAAAGCTGATCCAGATACTCGAGAAGTGGATTTTGAACTCTTGGAAGCTGAAGCAGTGACGCGGATTGATGCACCGAAACAACGCTCTTCTAAGCGGCGTCATCAGGAAAAGAATCGCCAAGGGCAACAAACAAAATTAAAAAAGAAAAAATTTGAAAAAGGTAACAAGAAAAAAAGTAAAGGCAAAAAGCCTTTTTACAAAGAAGTTGCCAAAAAGAAAAAAACGAAAAAGAAAAAATAGAAGTGGAGATTGACTATGCCAAAAGGAGAAGGCAAAATAATTGCACAAAATCGAAAAGCAAGACATGATTATACTATCGTAGATACGATGGAAGCCGGCATTGTGCTGCAGGGAACGGAAATCAAATCAATTCGCAATGGTCGTATTAATTTGAAAGACGGCTTTGCTCGCGTTCGTAATGGCGAAGTATTTTTATACAACGTACACATCAGTCCCTACGAACAAGGTAATATTTTTAACCACGACCCGTTGAGAACTCGTAAGCTTTTATTGCGGAAGAAGCAAATTGCCAAATTAATCGGCGAAACGAAAAATACCGGCGTTACTCTGGTTCCTTTAAAGGTTTATATTAAAGATGGCTACGCTAAAGTATTACTAGGTTTGGCTAAGGGAAAAAAACAATACGACAAACGAGAAGATTTAAAACGCAAAGAAGTGGATCGGCAAATTAGCCGCACATTAAAGAACCAGTCTCGCTAACGAGTATTTTATTCTTTTTCGCATATTTGTTTTTCTTTCTTTATATTATGAAAAATATTTGTTAGAGTGTTAAAGAAACGAAAGTTTCGATTTTTGTTTCAACTGATTATTTCACTTAGAATACCACTTATTTAGGCTTTCTGTATCATGAAGAAAATGAGAAAATCGTCTGTTTTATCAATTACAAAAAAGTGTCATATTTTCATGAAATTTTTTTGAAATTATTAATGGTTGGTGGTATGATACCAGTGGTTATAATTAGCACACAGAAGTGTTCTTACTTCTGAGAGATTGTTGGAAAAGAGGTGAAATGAATTGGAAGAGAAGAAATTGCTCTTCAATATCGGGCCAATTTGGTTTGATGGAACCATTTGTCTGATGGTGCTGTTAACATGCGTCATTGTCTTTTCTTTCGTTTATTTCTGCACAAGAAATTTGAAATTAAAACCGAAAGGCAAACAAAACGTCATTGAATGGTTAATTGATTTCGTTCGTGGAATTATTACCGACAATATGCCCAGGAAGGAAGTCAGCAACTTTCATTTACTGGCATTCACCCTTTTCATGTTTGTATTAGTTTCTAATACATTAGGGCTAGTAACAAAAATCGTCGTAGGCGATGATATCAGTTTGTGGAAAAGCCCAACAGCCGATCCTTTGGTAACGTTAACGTTAGCATTGATGATGATCGTTTTAACTCACTTGTTCGGCGTGAAACGTTTTGGTTTTAAAGGCTATTTTGTTAACAGTTACCTAAGACCATTGACCTTCTTATTACCGGTGAAGCTAATGGAAGAATTTACCAACTTGCTAACGTTAGGCTTACGTTTGTACGGGAATATTTACGCTGGTGAAGTTTTGCTGGGTTTAATTGCCAGTACAGTTTCAAGCGTAGGACTTTGGGTAGCGCCACTAGCCATTGTGCTAGAAATGATTTGGATTGCTTTTTCATTGTTTATCGGAACCATCCAAGCGTTTATTTTCGTAACCTTATCGATGGTTTACATGTCACACAAAATTGAAGTAGAAGAATAGAACTAATTCATACACAAAATTAACTTACTTTTAGGAGGAATTTACATCATGGAAGGATTAAACTATATCGCAGCATCAATCGCAATTTTTGGAGCTGCTCTAGGAGCTGCTATTGGTAACGGACAAGTTATCTCAAAAACAATCGAATCAATGACTCGTCAACCAGAAATGTCTGGCCAATTAAGAACAATGATGTTTATCGGAGTAGCCTTAATCGAAGCTGTGCCAATCTTAGGTGTAGTTGTTTCTTTATTACTTTTGTTCACCAAATAAGAAATAAAATGGAGGCAGGACGCCGATTTTTTCGGAACCGTCACTGCTTTCTTCTATCTTGCAGAGTTTTCAAATGAATGGAATGAACCATTTATTGTAAAAAATTCTGATCCGATTTTGCAGGAAAGGAAGTTGAGACTTCATGCTACTTACTAAATTGGTAGTCGGTGAAACGGCTCCTAGTACTACACTAGGCACAATAATCGTCGTTAGTGGTGCCTTTTTAATCTTGATGCTTCTATTGAAGAAATTCGCATGGGGAGCAATCGTAGATATTTTAACGAAACGTGAAGAGAAAATTGCCAACGATTTGGATTCTGCAGAGCAATCTCGAGTAGCAGCAGCTAAAATGGAACAAGAACGTCAACAACAATTACTTTCGTCCAGAACTGAAGCAGCTGATATTTTAAAAAATGCGAAAGAGAGCGGAGAGCAAACACGCAAAAAAGCATTGAAAGAAACCAACGACGAAGTCTCTCGTTTACGAGAAAAAGCACGTATGGACATTTCTCAAGAACGAGACGAAGCGTTATCTTCAGTGAAAAGTGATGTAGCGGATTTGTCTCTACAAATTGCAGCCAAAATTTTAAATAAAGAATTGACACCAGACGCTCATGAAACGTTGATTAATTCTTACATTGAAAGTTTGGGTAAAGCCAATGAAACTAGATAAATATACAGTCGGCAAACGCTACGGAAAAGCTTTGTTTGAGTTGGCGAACGAAAAAGGCCAAACCGAAGCGATTTACCAAGAACTATTGATTCTTAGAGAAGTCTTTCATCAAGTTCCCGGAATTGGCGAAATCTTAAGTGATGTCCGTTTAGAACCTTATGAAAAAGACGTGATCATGGAAAAATTAGTTTCTGGTTTTGATAGTTTAATGAAAAACTTTTTAGCTGTGGTCTACAACTACGGTCGAATGAACGACATGTTGTTGATGATCGACGAATATGAACATCGTTATGATGAACATCAACGAATTGTTTTAGGTACCGTTACTACGGCTGTTCCATTGACTAAGGAACAACATCAGGCCATGGAAGCGAAAGCTGCAGCACTTTTAGGCTATCAAACTGCACATCTCATCAACTTGATTGATCCAGATGTTATCGGTGGTGTTGTCATTGAAGCCAATCATAAAGTGATTGACGGCAGTATTCAAAAACAACTGGAAACGATTCAACAATTGTTATTAAAATAAGATTTTAGCACAATTAAAGAGGTGAATTGAATGGCGATCAAAGCAGAAGAAATCAGTGCCTTGATTAAAGAACAGATCGAAAATTATCAGCAAGAACTTGCTGTTGAAGAAATCGGAACTGTTACTTATGTCGGAGACGGAATTGCCCGTGCTCACGGCTTAGAAAATGCAATGAGCGGCGAGTTAGTAGAATTTTCTAACGGCTCTTACGGTATGGCACAAAACTTAGAAACGAATGATGTTGGGATTATTATCCTTGGCGATTTTGAAACCATTCGTGAAGGTGATAAAGTACAACGAACTGGAAAAATTATGGAAGTTCCTGTGGGAGAAGCGCTGATTGGACGAGTGGTAAACCCATTAGGACAACCGGTGGATGGCTTAGGCGAAATCAAGACAGAACGGACACGTCCAGTGGAAGCATCAGCTCCTGGAGTTATGCAACGTCAGTCAGTTAGTGAACCAATGCAAACAGGGTTAAAAGCCATTGACGCTCTAGTGCCAATCGGTCGTGGCCAACGGGAATTAGTTATTGGTGACCGTAAAACAGGGAAAACTTCAATTGCTATCGATACCATTATCAATCAAAAAGGTCAAGACGTAATCTGTATTTATGTTGCTATCGGTCAAAAAGAATCAACGGTTCGTAGCCAAGTTGAAACCTTGAGAAGATACGGCGCTCTTGATTATACAATTGTCGTAACGGCAGGTGCTTCACAGCCAGCGCCATTACTTTATATTGCACCATACGCTGGAACTGCTATGGGTGAAGAATTTATGTATAATGGCAAACATGTCTTAATCATTTTTGATGACTTATCCAAACAAGCGGTTGCTTATCGTGAACTTTCATTATTATTACGTCGTCCACCAGGTCGTGAAGCCTATCCAGGGGATGTCTTCTATTTGCACTCACGCTTATTGGAACGGGCAGCAAAATTAAGTGATGAATTAGGCGGTGGTTCAATGACAGCCTTACCATTCGTTGAAACCCAAGCCGGCGATATTTCGGCTTATATTCCAACAAACGTAATATCCATCACCGACGGACAAATCTTTTTGGAAAGTGATTTGTTCTACGCAGGAACACGTCCGGCCGTAGATGCTGGGTTATCTGTGTCACGGGTAGGTGGCTCAGCGCAAATTAAAGCGATGAAAAAAGTTGCCGGCACTTTGCGTTTGGACTTGGCTAGCTATCGTGAACTAGAAGCCTTTACCCAATTCGGGTCCGATTTAGATGCGGCAACGCAAGCAAAATTAAATCGTGGACGCCGAACAGTCGAAATTTTAAAACAAAAACTGCATGCGCCGCTTCCAGTTGAAAAACAAGTTGTCATTCTTTACGCATTAACGCATGGATTTTTAGACAGTGTCAGCGTAGACAAGATCTTGACATTTGAACAAGAATTGTTCGACTATTTTGACAGCAATCATGCCGATATTTTTGAAACGATTCGGACTACCAAAGACTTGCCAGATTCAGAAAGTTTAGATGCTGCGATTAAAGAATTCCAAGAGATGTTTTCTGCAGCAAACGGTGCAGAATCAACGACTCAAGATAAATTAGCAACAATCGAAAACGCATAAGAGAGGTGAGCAAAATTGGGTGCTTCATTAAATGAAATCAAGCAACGTATTGCTTCGACAAAGAAAACAAGTCAAATCACCAAAGCTATGCAAATGGTTTCAGCAGCGAAGCTGACGAAATCAGAGTCAGCCTCTAGAAGTTTTCAAGAATATGCATCAAAAATTCGTTCGATTGTTACGCATTTGGTTGCTTCACAGTTAAGTGATTTGCGCTATGCGTCCAGTGGCAGCTCCGCTAGCGGTGACTATCACGCAATGCTAGCTTCTCGTCCAGTAAAAAAGACCGGCTACATTGTTATTACTTCAGATAAAGGACTAGTTGGTGGCTACAACAGTTCAATTTTAAAACAAACAATGAGCATGATTAAAGAAGATCATGAAAATGAAAACGAATATGTACTGATTGCTATTGGTGGTACAGGAGCTGACTTTTTTAAAGCTCGCGGCATGGACGTCTCTTATGAAATTAGAGGGCTGACAGACCAACCTAGCTTTGATGAAGTAAGAAAAATCGTAACTGCCGCAACGACTATGTATCAAAATGAGGTGTTTGATGAGCTGTACGTCTGTTATAACCATCATATCAATTCATTGACTAGTCAATTTCGTGTGGAAAAAATGCTACCGATCTCCGATTTAGATCCTGGTGAAGCAGCTTCTTATGATCAAGAATATATTTTAGAGCCCTCTAAAGAGGACATCTTGGATCAATTGTTACCACAATATGCGGAAAGCTTGATTTACGGAGCAATTATTGATGCCAAAACGGCTGAACATGCCGCAGGGATGACTGCGATGCAAACAGCAACAGACAACGCACAAAATATCATAAGTGATTTAACGATTTCTTATAACCGCGCTCGACAAGGAGCGATCACTCAAGAAATTACAGAAATCGTAGCTGGTGCAGCTGCACTGGAATAATCTGGTCTTACGCTTGATGTATTAAGGACAAAAGTCTGTCAGACAACTGTCTTAAATAGCAAAACTATGATAATCAGCTAAATAAAAGTACTTAAAGCTCTATCGACTATAGCAATTACTTTGGCAATAAGCTGGAATTTTCTTGGAATGAAGAAACATTGGATAAGTTGCGACGTTCATTCGTACCTCGGTGTGTTTTATGACTATTTCAAAAAATCCTAACTTATTTGCTAAGAAACTCTATTTTGAAAAGTGAACAGCTATCAAATTGAATCTGCTTGATCATCAGAGTGCAAGGCTTTTATTCAGCGGCAAGTGTGTGACTTTATGAGGACTGGAGGAAAGAAAGATGAGTTCAGGAAAGATTGTTCAGGTAATTGGTCCCGTTGTAGACGTGGAATTTTCATTAGATCAATCCTTACCAGACATAAACAATGCCTTGGTCGTCTATAAAAACGGCGAGGAGAAACAAAAAGTAGTACTTGAAGTTGCTTTAGAACTTGGAGACGGCGTTATTCGCTCTATAGCAATGGAATCAACTGATGGGTTACAAAGAGGAATGGAAGTTATCGATACAGGGAAATCCATTTCTGTACCTGTCGGAAAAGAAACCTTAGGCCGTGTGTTTAACGTATTAGGAGATACTATCGATTTGGAAGCTCCGTTTCCAGCAGATGCGCCCCGCAGTGGGATTCACAAAAAAGCGCCGGCTTTTGATGAATTGAGTACCAGCAATGAAATTTTAGAAACTGGAATTAAAGTTATTGACTTGCTAGCGCCTTACTTAAAAGGTGGGAAAGTTGGTCTCTTCGGTGGAGCCGGTGTTGGTAAAACAGTGTTAATTCAAGAGTTAATCCACAACATCGCACAAGAACACGGTGGTATTTCAGTGTTTACCGGTGTTGGTGAACGGACACGTGAAGGGAATGACCTTTACTATGAAATGAAAGATTCTGGCGTTATCGAAAAAACTGCCATGGTGTTTGGACAAATGAATGAGCCACCAGGTGCACGGATGCGGGTAGCCTTAACCGGTTTAACGATTGCCGAATACTTCCGTGATGTGGAAGGTCAAGACGTACTACTCTTTATTGACAATATTTTCCGTTTTACACAAGCCGGTTCAGAAGTATCCGCTTTGTTAGGACGGATGCCGTCAGCCGTTGGGTACCAACCAACGCTAGCAACAGAAATGGGGCAATTACAAGAACGGATTACGTCTACTAAGAAAGGTTCTATTACGTCGATTCAAGCGATTTATGTGCCTGCCGATGACTATACTGACCCAGCGCCAGCGACTGCTTTCGCTCACTTAGATGCCACAACTAACTTGGAACGTAAGTTAACAGAACAAGGGATTTATCCAGCGGTAGACCCACTAGCTTCTTCTTCAAGTGCCTTAGCACCTGAAATTGTTGGCGAAGAACACTATGAAGTAGCATCAGAAGTACAACATATCTTACAACGCTATCGTGAACTTCAAGATATCATCGCTATTTTAGGGATGGATGAATTATCTGATGACGAAAAAGTGTTAGTAGGACGTGCTCGCCGAGTGCAATTCTTCTTGTCGCAAAACTTTAACGTAGCTGAGCAGTTTACAGGACAACCTGGTTCTTATGTACCAGTAGCTGAAACAGTCAAAGGCTTTAAAGAAATTCTAGAAGGAAAACACGATGATCTTCCAGAAGAAGCCTTCCGTAGTGTTGGCAGAATTGAAGAAGCGGTAGAAAAAGCGAAACACTTAAACTATTAGAAAGGCGGCAAGCACAATGGACTATTTAACTGTGAATGTAGTAACGCCTAATGGTTTAGTCTATGACCATCATGCTGTCATCGTCGTGGCAAAAACCACAGATGGTGAAATTGGTATTTTACCAAAACATGCACCAATTATCGTTCCTTTGGCAATTGATGAAGTTCGAGTGAAACGCACCGATTCTGATACTCACGTAGACTGGATTGCGGTTAATGGCGGCATTATGGAAGTTCGTGATAATCTAGTTTCAATTATAGCTGACAGTGCGGAAAGAGAACGTGATATTGACGTTTCTCGAGCGGAACGAGCAAAACAACGTGCAGAACGCTTAATTGAAGAAGCAAAACAAAAATCCGACACAGACGAACTACGCCGTGCTACCGTTGCACTTCATCGGGCAATTAATCGGATTAAAGTCTCTAAACATTCATAATTGAAAAAAGCTGTTAAAAACATTAGAATGAATAGTCAGATTAAAATATATGCACTAAAAATGGCTGAGACAGCAGCAAACAGCCGTAAAATCGAAAAGTTACTGTAAAACACTGATTGCAAAGCAAATGGTGCTTTACAGTAATTATCGCAATAAAGATAACTGTGTGAACAGTAACCAGCCGTTGACAAGCAATAACCTAAGTTTTCCAAAGTTACGAGATTGCGTAAGGAGGAATAAATGATTATTGCCTGCTGACTGCTTGGTTTTTTTATTTGGCGAACGTTTTGTGAGCTTCCTAATTATAATAAAAGATGAGAAACGGAGCTAAGAGCAGGTAAAAACGTTGCTTTTTGTCGTAGTGCATTTGCTCACGGTCAAGGGCTAAAAGCCACATGCCGGCGCAATTGGTGCAAAGAACTACAAAGGGAGAGAAAGCTGCTGTTGTTGTGTTTTTTGATATTTAAAGACTAGGAGAATATGGTATCGATTGCTTATTTTGACACAGCTTTTCTTGTAAAAGGGGCTCTTTTTCAGTTTGAAGAAAAAATATTATCAGTTTTTTATTTTTTATGATAGAATAATTCTAGTCATTAGAAGGAGGCTTTTTATGCAATTTTACGGTGTGGATGCGATTGTTCGAATCGTTAGCCATTTGCTGTTCATCTACATAAGTTTTTGGGGGTTGCAGGCTTTACGAATTGAACAATTTTTTAAAGCACGGTATACTACTCAAATACGATTGCTATTGGTCTTTTTTGCGATCGCACTCGGCTATCTAGTCAGCTCCTTTATGCTAGAGTTTATCGCGTTGTGCCGCAATCTTTTTCTTGTCCGGTTTTCTTAATCGAAGCTTTGGGTAAAAAAAGGTACTATTTATCAAAAAATAATGGTATAATAGAAAAGATTTTGGATAGATAGTCTCTATTCTAATTTTTTGGAGGGAACAAAATGGAACAAATTATTGTCCATGGTGGTAATAAGTTAAACGGCTCAGTTAAAGTTGAAGGCGCAAAAAACGCAGTTTTGCCAATTTTAGCTGCTTCTCTTCTCCCGGAAGAAGGAATTACTACTTTAAATAATGTGCCAATTTTATCTGATGTATTTACTATGAATCAAGTTATTAAACATTTAAATGTAGATGTGGCCTTTGATGAAGCGAACAATCAAGTTACAATTGACGCCACCAAACCTTTAGGAATTGAAGCAAACTATGAATATGTAAGCAAAATGCGAGCATCCATCGTGGTGATGGGACCATTGCTTGCACGTAACGGTCATGCTAAAGTGGCCATGCCTGGTGGATGTGCCATTGGGAAACGACCAATTGATTTGCACTTGAAAGGGTTCCAGGCTTTAGGAGCTAAAATAATTCAAAAAAATGGATATATTGAAGCAATTGCAGATGAATTGATCGGCAATACCATTTACTTGGACTTCCCAAGTGTCGGTGCTACTCAAAATATTATGATGGCTGCCGTAAAAGCAAAAGGAACAACCATTATTGAAAACGTAGCTAGAGAACCAGAAATTGTTGATTTAGCGAATGTCTTGAACAAAATGGGGGCCAATATTTTTGGTGCCGGGACTGAAATGATGAGGATTGAAGGGGTAGAACGTTTGCACGCTGTTGAACATTCTATCGTACAAGACCGTATTGAAGCTGGTACTTTTATGGTAGCTGCTGCTATGACTGAAGGGAATGTCTTAATTGAAGAAGCAATTTCAGAGCACAATCGTCCTTTGATTTCAAAATTGATTGAAATGGGAGCTACGGTCCGCGAAGAAGCTGCTGGTATTCGTGTAATTGGACCAAAATATATTAAACCAACGGATGTCAAAACGATGCCTCATCCTGGATTTCCCACAGATATGCAGGCTCAAATGACAGCTATTCAATCATTGGCAGAAGGAACCAGCGTAGTTACCGAAACAGTTTTTGAAAATCGTTTCCAGCATTTAGAAGAAATGCGACGCATGAATCTTGATGTGAAGATTGATGGTAATGTAGCTATCATTAACGGTACTCGTCAGTTGCAAGGAGCAGCAGTTGAAGCTACCGATTTACGTGCAGCTGCCGCACTAATTCTAGTAGGCTTGCGGGCTAACGGTATTACGCGCGTGTCAAACTTAAAATATTTAGATCGCGGCTATTATCAATTCCACCAGAAACTTCAAAAACTTGGCGCAAAAATTGAACGAGTAGATGAAGAAACGGTCACAGCAAAACAAGCAATAACTGTAAACTAAAGGAGTAAAACTGATGAGTTCATCCCGCTATATTGTCATAACCTTATTAAAAATTTTGGTTGTGATTGCCCTTGTAATTATTTTATTTGTTGTCGGAACTATGATCGGCTATGGTATGATTGGCAATGGCAATCCCAAAGATGTGTTTGACGAAAAAATATGGGCTCACATTATGACCTTCCTTCAATAAAACGATTGTTATTTTAAATTTTAGAAACGTATATAAACCGAGCTAAAAGTCACTAGGATTGCGAGTAGTTGAAGGAAAAACCGACCAATCTGCTTCATCGTTTTAAGGAATTTTATGAAATTGCCGAAGAAACTGATGTTTAGTTACCGTTTATTTGTAAGAAGTGGCTGGAACAAAACTAGTTTAGTTGCGTCCCAGCTACTTTTTTGTACTTTATCGAAAAAGCATGTGCTGTCAATGAGTAGGTAACCAAAAAACAATGCTATTAGTGCTATTAGAGTTGGGAGCGCTTGCTACTAAATCGGCTTGGTAGAGGCGATAGAGCTGCGGAACTGATAGATTAGTGAATTTCTATCCACAGCTTACATAGACAATGCCCAATATAGTTACTTACGAACAAATAAACCCTGTAAGAAGGGGAAGCTGCCTTAGCGTTTTCTGCGGAAGAATCAAAACTACGAATTGCTTAGTAGCAATTCGTAAAAAATTTAAACCTAATAAAAAGTGTAGTCTACCTGAATGATTTTCACTATTTTATTTTTTTGCTTAAAATAGGCAATGAATGTAAAAGTTACTACTGCCTATCGATCTGTTAAATGTGCTGTAGTCGGCATATTTAGTGCTTTTCCAACGAATAAGTAACGTTTTTAAAAAGTGCATTGATACGTTAAGCTGTCTAAATGATATCATCGATTTGAATTTAATAGGACTGAATAGCCTTTGTCGGCTTAAAGTACTAGGCTGAAATTGTCAAAATTGAGTGGATTCGGTTTTAAATAACTGCCTATGCGGGATCTGAAGCTCTTTTTTATATAAAATATTCGTGTTTTTGCTGTTAATAAAAATCAGCGACAGCTTTCTCTTACTTCAAGTCCCAAATTTAGAGTATGATCAACCTTCTATAAAACCGGTAACGCTCCCGTTTGTGTTTATCTGTTAAGAAACAAATGTTTTAATAGTCTATTCTCTTACTTAGTTGGTTGCCAGGTTTGCAGGCAATCACACGCAAAAAGATCCCACGTTTTATTGGATAGACTTTTTTTATCTCAGAATTATACAGATAAAGGCGAGAGCTTAAGCAGTGGCAGTTGTTATTTTTATAAGAATGTACTTACAGAACATTAGTATTGGCAGACAAGTAATTTGCTTTTCAAATTGAAAACAATCTTCTTCAAAAATGTTCTATGGTATAATAATGGGGAACATACTATGAAGGAGAGATAAATACATGCAAGCAGTTATTAAGGCAATTGGGTCTCAGGCTTTCAGCGGAAGTGAGCAAATGGTCATTCTTTTTGGTGAAACAGCCACTGACACTTTAAAAGAATACTCAGTAGTTCAACGATTTAGTGAAAAAACAACCCTTCAATTAGCAGTGGGGGATCAAATCAAGATTGATGAGCAAAGCTATACGATCGCTCACATCGGCCCTTACGCCCTCAATAATTTAAATAGTATCGCCCATTGTACTCTGGTTTTTGATGTCTTTCCTGAAAGCGATCCGATCATGAACGGTATTTACTTAGAGCCTCATAAGTTGCCGCAAATCAAGGTTGGTTCGATTATTGATTATCAAGCACACGGAGCATCAGAACATGGAGCATAAAGATTCAAAAGAAAGACGTTTTTCTTGGTTTTGGCGTTGGTTTTTAAATAATCAAGTAGTGATAGCACTGGTAATTGTGTTACTAATTTTATTAATTCTCTTGGTATTTACCAAGGTTTCGTATTTATTTCGACCGATTTGGCAATTTTTTGGTGTGGTCGGTCTACCGATCATCATGGCGGGAATCTTGTATTACTTATTAAATCCGGTCGTAGATTTTTTACAAACAAAACGTATTCCGCGAGTGTGGGGCATTGTTGGTTTGTTTATTCTGGTGATAGCATTCTTTGTTTGGGGTGGTATCGTTATTGTTCCGAAAATCCAAGAACAGACTATTAGCTTTATCAATCACTTTCCTCAATATGTCGATAAGATTGATGCACAAATGAAAGCTTTACTAAGTGATCCTTCTTTGGCACAGTTTCGTTCGCAACTGGAAAGTATTGGTGATAAGCTGCTTAATTCTTTAGGGGGCATCATAAAAAGTGTTTCAACATTTACTGTCCAAGGCTTAGGCAATTTCTTTGGAGTGGTAGTGACTGTTGCTGTGGCACTGATAACTATGCCTTTTATCTTATTTTATCTTTTAAAAGATGGTCGTCAGCTCGTACCGTATTTGCTTCATTTTTTACCTAATAAAATGCGGCAGCCGACTTATAAGGTTTTAAGTGAAGTGAACAATCAAGTTTCCTCTTATATCAGAGGACAGTTAACGGTTGCGTTTGCCGTTGCTGTTTTATTTATTATCGGTTTTTCCATCATTGGGTTGGACTACGCAGTGACTATTGGAATTGTGGCTGGTTTTTTAAATCTGATTCCGTATTTAGGGTCATTTTTGGCTATGATTCCGGCTGTTTTCTTAGGGATCGTTGGTGGGCCAGCGTTGTTGGTGAAGGTCTTGCTTGTCTTTATCATTGAGCAAACCATTGAAGGACGAGTAATTTCACCGCTTGTATTGGGTAGTCAACTAGCGATTCATCCAGTGACTATTTTATTAGTTCTATTAACTTCAGGGAAACTATTTGGGATTGTCGGCGTAATAGTAGGAATTCCTTTTTATGCAGCAGCTAAAGTAGTGATTACCCATACATTTGAATGGTATAAGGCAATATCGACTCTTTATGAAGAGGAAGAAAGCTCTTAATAAGAAGACAAACAAATCAAAAAAGAGGCTGGAACAGAAGTGTTAGATAGTAAGAAACAAGAGGTAATTCACGAAATTTACTTTTAAAGTTTTTGTGAATGTCAGCTTATTTCTGAAAGAGTGACTTCTATTTCTGCCGTCTATTCGTTTTTAAGGTGTGAAGGGAAAGTGTTTTTTCCTTTCAGTTCGCACTCTTTTTATAAAGTAAATAAATGGGAGACCTAAAGGCTTTCTTTTAAGGTCTCCCATTCTTTTTTATGAGTAGGAACTTGTAATGTGATGAGACTTACAAAGAGCTAAGTCTTTGCTTTTATCTATCTAAGGCGGTGTTTTCTAATAAGACCTAACAATAGGTGTTTGTCTCCAAGGTACTATTGAGTATCTCACTTTTTAGTTGTTGCAGATTTATGTTTGGCTTAAAAAGTTTTTCCAAGTTCGGCCGCTTTGGTTAAGGCTGTGTCTAATAATTCTTCTGCCCGTTCTGGGGAATGATCAATTCCTTCAATAAACAAAGAGTCGACATGGTTAACACCGACAAAGTTCAGAATTGTTTCAACATAACGAGAGGCAAAATCTTGCCCTTCATAAAAACCGCCATTTGATTGAATGTGTAACGCTTTTTTGCCGCTAGTCAACGGTTTTGGACCTTCTACGGTATATTGGAACGTTTTACCGGCAACATTGATAGTATCAAACCAGGCTTTTAAGCGAGTTGGAATGTTTAAGTTCCATAGCGGATTGGCAATTACAACTTTATCCGCATCTAAGAATTGTTCTGTTGCTTCGTTGAAACGAGCAATTTTTTCTTGTTGGTTTTCATTCAATTCAGTAAAATCAGTTCCAGTTCTTAAAGCAGCCCAACCGGAAAGTAATTCAGCATCAATTTCAGGAATCACACCATTATTTTCATAAAGATCCAAGATCTCAATCTCATCAGCTGGATTAGCTGCACGATATGCGTCTAAAAAAGTTTCAAAAGCTAATACTGAACGAGATTCTTCCTTGGTTAGTGGGTGTCCTTTAACAGCAAGTAGTTTTGTCATAGTTGTACTCCTTAAATAATCGTTTTTTTTTAATGAATTTCCATAGCTATTTTACTAATAAAAAGTAAGAATACGCAACCTATTTGCACAATTTTTTTAAATTAAAAAAAAAGTGACATACGTCTATCAGACGTATGCCTATTTCTTTAAAATAGTAAAAATGACAGAAAAAGCAATCTGAGAGCTACGACTAAGTGTAAATAATTTTTTGCTTTTTAGTTAAACTATCGCTCTTTTTTATTAAGCTGCCAACAGTTCCTTTTCGATTTGCTTCATACCGCCGATGACATGAATGGCTTTATATCCTTTGCTTTGCATAAAACCTGCAATTACTTCAGAGCGTCTGCCGTTATAACTAATAATATAATAAACTTCTTCTTTGTCTAATTGAGACAAAGCGTTAGGTAAAACAGTTGTTGGTAAAGAAATTGCACTTGCTAAATGTGATTCTAAAAAGCTATGAGTATCTCGAATGTCAATGACATTAATTGAGTTAGTAGCATAAAGTGTTTCAAAATCTTTAATAGAAATAGAATAATGCATAATAAGGATCCTTCCTTCTTTTTATTATACTCAACGATACGAATTCTACACCTTTTATTGTTATTTGCAAAGGGGGGGATAAAAAGTTTATATGTTCTTAATAATTCATCAAAAAAACTTCATAGATGTTATTTGGCTGAGAATTTCCGCTACTTTATTAAAATCAATAGAAGGATAAGTTAGTTATTTTATGAGAAAAAATGGTTTTTTTATATTAAAATATCATTTTTTGTTATGAAAAGGGTTGCATTCTGCTGGAAAGGATGTTATGATATTTCTACAAATAAGGATTGTTACTGCTCAGCAGGCAAAACCTGAATCTTCCATACACAAGCTTCTATGGGTGGATTCTAGGTTTTTTTCATTTGTAAAAGTGGGGTTCCAGATGATTATCAAGAAAATTTTAAACAATAACGTAGTTCTTTCCACCACACCAAAAGGTGAGGAAATCGTCTATATGGGCCGAGGCTTAGCTTTTAAGAAAGTTGTCGGTGACCCGATTGATCCGACATTCGTTGAAAAAGAATTTGTCTTAAAAGATACCGTGATGGCAGGACAATTCCAACAATTATTTGCGGATATTCCCGATGAGGAAGTCGATGTAGTTAAGAAAATCATTGATGTTGCAGAAGCAAAGTTACAATTAGAATTATCACCTAACATCTATCTTACTTTAACCGACCACATCCACTATGCTGTGATGCGAGCGAAAGAGGGCATTGAGATTCCCAACCCGTTAGTTTTTGAGACTAAAAAGTTTTATCCCAAAGAATTTGCAATTGCTAAAGAGGCAATCGTTCTTATTGAGCAAACATTGGGCGTAGCTTTTGGAGAAAATGAAGCAGGCTTTATCGCTTTTCATATTGTCAATAGTGAACAAGCAAATGGCAATATGCAAGTAACGATGGCAGCTACGGGAATGGTTCGTGATATTTTAACGATTATCAGACGTTATTTTGGTCAGTCTCTTGATGAGGAATCATTGAATTATCAGCGGATGGTTACACATCTTCAATACTTTGCTCAACGTTATTTGAAAAATGATGGGCACGATGAGGAAGACGAATTTTTATTTGCCTTAGTGCAAGGAAAATATCCTAAAGCTTTTCAAGCGGTTCAGCGAATTCAAGATTATTTAGTGAAAACCTATGATAAGTCAATTGACCAAACCGAAATGATTTGTTTAACCATTCACATTCAGCGAGTAGTAAAAACATAGTTTACGAAAGCTATCAATCACCAGGATTGTTACTGTTTTGCAGGCAAAACCTAGATTGAAAAAGCAGATACTTTTATTTCTGACAGTGTGCGCAGCTGTTAGGAGTAAGGTCAATTTGTTTTTTTCAGTTTAGGTTTTTTTTAATACCTAAATAAAATTAAAAGGAGAGCTATACATGAATAAAAATCAAGCAATTGCTGAACGTGTGTTGGCTGCGGTTGGCGGCGAAAATAATGTTTATAGTGTTGTTCATTGTGCGACTAGATTACGATTTAATTTAAAGGATGAAAGCAAAGCGGATACAGAAAAGTTAAACGCTGATGACGATGTTATTCAAGTAGTTCGTAGTGGTGGTCAATATCAAGTAGTAATCGGCAGCCATGTTAATGAAGTCTATAAGGAATTGCTGGCACATAGCGGTTTAGACTCTGATAGTACCTCAAAGGATGCACAACCCAAAGGCAACATATTTAATCGTTTAATTGATATTATTTCTTCTATTTTTACACCATTTTTAGGAGCATTAGCTGGTGCAGGGGTTTTAAAAGGGTTTCTAACTTTAGCTTTGACATTAAACTGGCTGAAAGATACTTCTGGAGTGTATGTTGTTTTATTTGCGATTGCTGACGGGATCTTTACCTTCTTGCCGATTATACTAGCTTTTACAGCGGCTAAAAAATTCAATACGAACCAATTTTTGGCTGTCTGCTTGGCAATGGCGCTAGTTCATCCCAGTATTACTGCTGTTGCCGGAAAGACTTTAAGTTTTGCTGGCATACCGGTGATTGTGGGAGCAAGCGCCTATACTTCTTCGGTTATTCCGATTATACTGGCAGTCTTTGTCCAAAGTTACGTTGAGCGTTTCTTCAAAAAGGTGATTCCGGCCTTCTTACAAATTATCTGCGTTCCTTTAGCAGTCTTTGTTGTGATGGCTCCTATAACGTTTATTGTAATTGGTCCGATCGGTACTATTTTAGGTGATCTACTTGGCAAAGGATATAATAACATCTATGGCTTCAGTCCTTTAGTTGCCGGTGCTGTGATGGGCGGCTTGTGGCAAGTATTCGTTATGTTTGGCATGCATTGGGGATTTGTTCCAATTATGATGGTCAACTTAGCACAAGCTGGTGTTGAGACAATGACGCCGATGTTATTACCAGCTGTATTGGCTCAAGGCGGTGCAGCCTTAGCAGTCTTCTTCTTAACCAAAAACGTGAAATTAAAAGGCCTGGCGCTCTCTTCAATGTTAACTTCTTTATTTGGTATTACCGAACCAACTGTTTATGGGGTTAACTTACCTTTGAAAAAACCGTTTATTGCAGCTTGTATTGGTGGAGCGGTCGGTGGTGCTTTTATCGGATTTAGCCAGGTACAAAATTTTACCTTTGGTTTGATTAGCTTGTTAAGCTTACCAGGATTTATCCCACAGGATACGAAAGATACAGCAGGTATGATGGCTGCCGCCATTGGTACCGTCATTGCTTTTATTCTAGCTTTTGTTTTAACCTTGATTTTAAAATTTGAAGATAAAACAGATGCTATTGTAGCCACTAATAACGGGTCAGAAACTACCAATTCAAATGCTACAGCTCCCGAAAAAAATGATAAAATTATCTTAGCAAGCCCTTTACAAGGAAATGTGTTACCTTTAAGTCAAGTGAAAGACCCAGTCTTTTCATCCGGTGCCTTAGGCAAAGGTCTTGCCATTGAGCCAACGGAAGGTAAGTTGTATGCGCCAGCTGATGGTACCATAACTACATTATTTCCAACAGGACATGCAGTTGGTATTACGACTACAGAAGGTGTTGAACTTTTAATGCACATTGGGATGGACACTGTTGAACTTGGTGGCGAGGGTTTTGAATTAGCAGTAAAACAAGGAGATACAGTGAAAAAAGGCGAGCTATTAGTTTCTTTTGACCTGGATAAAATCAACGCTGCAGGCTATTCAATTATCACGCCAATTGTGGTTACCAATACAACAGACTATCTGGATGTGTTAGATATGGATCAACAAGAAGTACTCCATGGAGAAGATTTTTTAACAATTGTGAGATAATGTATTATTTAAAATAGGAGGAAACGAACATGAATAATCAAGCTGTATTTCCAAAAGGATTTTTATGGGGCGGAGCTACAGCAGCCAATCAGCTAGAAGGCGCTTATTGTGCGGATGGTAAAGGATTGTCTGTTGCAGATGCCATGCCTGGAGGAAAACAACGTTTTGCCATTTTAGGTAGTGATACGTTCGATTGGACCATTGACGAAGATCACTACATTTATCCGAACCATGTCGGCATCGATCATTATGAGCGCTTTAAAGAAGACATTGCTCTTTTTGCCAAAATGGGTTTCAAGTGTTATCGCTTTTCAATTGCTTGGACACGTATTTTTCCAAATGGCGATGAAAGTCAACCTAATGAAGCTGGATTGAAATTTTACGATGCAGTGATTGATGAATGTTTGAAATACAATATTGAGCCTGTAGTTACCATTTCTCATTATGAAATGCCGTTATACTTAGCCAAACACTATGGCGGCTGGAAAAACCGTCAGCTTGTTGGCTTCTATGAAACATTTGCTAAGACCGTCTTAAATCGTTTTTACAAAAAAGTAAAATACTGGATGACCTTTAATGAAATTAATTCAGCATTCCACTTTCCAGCGTTAAGCCAAGGCTTAGTAAAAAGTAACGGTGCTGGTGACTATCAAAATATCTTTCAAGCATGGCATCATCAATTTGTGGCTAGCAGTCAAGCTGTGAAATTTGCACATGAATTGGATCCCAATTTACGAATCGGTTGTATGATTATTTATGCGACAACTTACAGCATTGATGCCAATCCAGTGAATCAATTAGCTACCATGATCGAAAATCAAGAGTTTAATTTCTATTGTACTGATGTACAAGTTCGAGGTGCTTATCCAGCCTACACACAGAGAATGTTTAAAAAGTATGGGGTAACGGATTTACAAATGGAGACCGGCGATCTGGAGCTTTTAAAACAATATCCGGTGGACTATATCGGTTTCAGCTACTATATGTCTTCGGCAGTGAATGAAACAGCCACAGAAGCAGATAAAGTTGCAGGAAATTTATTAGGTGGTGTGCGTAATCCCTTCTTGGAAGCAAGTGAGTGGGGCTGGCAAATTGATCCTGATGGTTTACGAATTGCTTTAAATGAGCTGTACAATCGCTATCAAAAACCTTTGTTTATCGTAGAAAACGGGTTAGGTGCAATTGATGAAGTAGATGAAAACTTCCATGTAGCAGACGATTATCGGATTGATTATTTACGCCGACACATTGAAGCTATGGCCCAAGCTATTGTCGATGGCGTGGACTTGATGGGCTATACGCCATGGGGCTGTATCGATCTTGTTAGTGCTTCAACCGGTGAAATGAGTAAACGTTACGGCTTTATCTATGTTGACTTAGATGATGAAGGTCATGGAACCAAAAATCGTTATGAGAAAAAATCTTTTGCTTGGTATAAAAAAGTTATTGCGACTAATGGAACTGATTTAAGCTGATCCAGCTGTTTATAATTTTCCTGATAGATTAAAAGATTGGATCAAATTTGGTCTTTCAATTCCAGCCTGAGGATTGAAAGCAATCGAGAGTTTACAACGAATGTCATCAGCGTTACTGCTTAGGTAACTTCAGGATGCTCATGGCTTCGTTAGTTTTTAAGGGAGTGAGACATAGTCTGTGTGACTATGCTTCACTCCCTTTATGTTTTGGGTGTACCTCAATTTCAATTCTTTTTGTTCTCATTTATAATAGGAAGCAAAGGAGGTTGCTGACATGACAAATTTACAGCATAAGCTCTTTGTGATTATGGGTCCTAGCGGCTCCGGGAAAACGGCTGTTTCAGCCGCAGTTTTTCCAAAAAACTATAAAGTGGTTTCCCATACTACGCGTCAAAAGCGAGCGGGAGAAGTGGATCAAGTAGATTATTATTTTGAAACAAAGGCAAGTTTTCAAACACTGCTTAGTGCACATGAGCTGGTTGAGTATGACCAATATCACGGTGAATATTATGGTGTCGGTCTTCAAGCTATTTTGCAACAAACGCGCCAGCATTGTGCGTATGTGATTTTAACGTATTCTGGGTTTTGTGCGGTTGCTGAACGTTTCGGTGATAGCGTTGTTCCCATATTTTTCGATGTTTCAAAAGCAAATGTCTTCGCCCGGTTATCTCAACGAGAAAGGCAGGCAACAGTCATTCAGGAACGTTTACAGTTATATGAACAAGAAATCCAAGTGAAAACAGCTTTAGCGCAAGTACCGAACGGACTAATTATTGATGCAAATCCGTCTTTTTCAGAAGTTGTAGCCCAGTTGCGCCATTTTGTTTGTCAAGAAAACAAAGAGCCTGTAAATGAATAGCTACCATACTTAAAAGTCAGATGGTTGTCATTTGACTTACTAGGTAAGATGCGTAGCTAATCGGTGAATGAGAGGAGCAGACAGGCGGTTACGATCCGTCTTTTTTTATGGCTAAAGGAAAAATAAAAAGTTCTTTAAAAATAGAAAATGACGAAAAATTTTCATTATTTTCTATTGCAATCTCTTCGGGACGTGCTATAATGACAAAGTGTCATATGACAAATTGTCATAAGAGGAAGGAGAATGAACAGTTATGCCTACAAGTACTTTTTTTCATTTACCGGTAGAAAAACAAAAACGTTTGCTAGAAGCAGCACGTATTGAATTTTCTCGAACATCTTTGCAAGATGCCTCCATTGCCAATATTGTAAAAATAGCTGAAATTCCTAGAGGTAGTTTTTATCAATATTTTAAAGACAAAGAAGATCTTTATTTCTATTATTTCTCTTCTTTACGTAAAGACAAAGAACGAGATATTGAAAAGCATATTATTATGGCAAACGGCGACCTGATTGCTGGCTTGGATCTTTATTTTTCAAAGCTAGTCACTGAAGTTTTAACTGGAGAGAATGCTTCTTTTTATCGGCATCTCTTTATGAATATGGATTTTCGGGCCTCCAATCGAGTGACCAAAGATTTAGCGGTTACTGATAAAAAAGAACATTATCACAAGCATAAAGAACATCATGAATATACGGAACGGCTCTACAACATAGTGGATATTTCTAAAATCAATGTTAGCAACCAAACTGAGTTTAAGTGGTTAACGCAGATGGCAATGCATGCCTTTTTTTCATCAATTGCTGACGGTTATCGCCAAATGAAGGTCGACCCTAATTACGATATTCAACAAACAGTGAAACAATTAAAAATGAAATTACATTGGCTGCGTGACGGAGCCTATAAGTAGAAAGAAGGGAATCAACGAATGGTAAAATTGGTAAGACGCTTGTCACTTATTTCGGCATTAGCAGCGATCGGCTTTATGATCATCCAAGTAATCGCTGATTTATATTTACCTACCTTAACCTCCAACATCATTAATAATGGCGTTGCCAAAGGCGATATTGATTATATCTGGCATACAGGATTTGTGATGATTGGGTTTTCTTTAATTGGAATTACCGCTTCGGTAGGAAATACATTTTTTGCTACACGTGAATCACAAAGATTAGGTAAAAAATTAAGAACTGAGATTTATCAAAAAGTCGAAAACTTTTCTAACAATGAATTTGATAAATTCGGTACCGCCTCTTTAATTACTCGAACTACGAATGACGTCACTCAAATTCAAATGGTGACTCAAATGTTTTTGCGTTTGATGATTAATGCACCGATTACTTTGATTGGCGCTAGTTTTATGGCGTATAGCAAGGACCCGCAACTCACGCAAATTTTCTTAGTTGTCTTGCCGATCATGGCGGTGTTAGTAGGGGGTATTATGTATTTTGCAGTGCCTTTATTTAAAAGCATGCAAAAGAAAACCGACCGCCTAAACTTGGTTTTTCGGGAAGGTTTAACCGGTGTCCGTGTGATTCGAGCTTTTGATAAAACACGCTATGAAGAAGAACGCTTTGACCAAGCAAACAAAGATTATACACAAACAGCGATTAAAGTAAATACGATTGTTGCTTTGATGATACCGTTAATGACCTTGATTATGAGCGGAACGAATGTAGCCATCACTTGGTTTGGCGGACATTACATTGCATCAATGGATTTGGAAGTCGGAAATTTAATTGCCTTTATGACTTATGCCATGCAGATCTTAATGAGCTTTATGATGTTGGCAATGATTTTTGTTATGGTACCGCGTGCCCAAGCTTCTGCTGATCGGATTAACGAAGTTTTGGATACGAAAAACGATATTGTTGATCGTGAAGATCCGTTAACGATTCCTTTAGAAGGAAAAAATGCCAGCTTAGCTTTTGAACATGTCAACTATCGTTATGCAGGTGCTGAAAAATTAGCATTGGCAGATATCGACTTTTCAGCAAAATCTGGCGAAGTGGTAGCAATCATTGGTGGAACAGGCTCTGGAAAAACATCATTAGTTAATTTAATTCCCCGTTTTTACGATATCGAAGCCGGAAAAATCTTAATTAATGGCATCGACATCAAAGCTGCAACACAGCACAACTTACGGGATACAATTGGATTTGTGCCTCAAAAAGCAGTGCTATTTACTGGAACGATTCGTGAAAATATGCAATACGGCGCGCCAAACGCTACTGACGAAGAGATTTGGAAAGCCTTGGAAATTGCGCAAGCCAAGGATTTTGTCTCAGGCCTTGAACAAGGATTGGACAGTCATGTGGAACAAGGCGGCGGTAACTTCTCTGGCGGTCAGCGGCAACGACTAGCAATTGCTCGGGCTTTAGTGAAAAAGGCTGACTTGTATGTTTTTGATGATTCTTTCTCTGCGTTGGATTTTAAAACCGATGCAAAATTACGAGCAGCTTTAAAACAAAACATCAAAGAAGCAATCGTCGTTTTAGTAGCTCAAAGAGTGAGCACTGTTATGGACGCTTCCACAATATTAGTTTTGGATGAAGGCAAACTGGTAGGCAAGGGAACCCATGAAGAATTATTGCACTCAAATGAAACTTATCAGGAAATTGTTCATTCTCAATTGAGAGAGGAGGAAATTGCATGAGTCAACCAGCCGGTGCAAGACCGAGAGGACCTATGGGCGGCGGACCGGGCCGTGGCATGGGGGTCAAAGGACCTAAACCCAAGAACTTTTGGAAGACGGTGAAACGTCTCTTCAAATATATGTCAAACCGACTAATTGCCATTGTTTTAGTTTTGATTTTAGCGGTTGCTTCTGTCGTTTTCCAAATTCAAAGTCCTAAAGTATTAGGGAAAGCGACGACTGAAATTTTTAACGGTGTATTAAAAGGTGTCGGACAAATGCAACAGGGAATGAAAGTCAACTCTTTCCCGATTGACTTTGACAAAATTGGCCAAATTTTGTTATTGGTGATTGGCATGTATTTGATTTCAGCCGTTTTTAGTTTCTTACAACAAGTGATTATGACCCGAGTTTCGCAGCGTACGGTTTATGAATTGCGTCATGAGTTAGAAGCTAAAATGAACAAAGTACCGATTTCTTATTATGATACTCATAGCAACGGAGATATTATGTCACGGGCGATCAATGATATGGATAATATCGCCAGTACCTTACAACAAAATTTAACCCAATTGATTACTAGTGTTGTGACTTTTATTGGTGTATTGTGGATGATGCTGACTATCAGCTGGCAATTGACGCTGGTAGCTCTGGCAACAGTTCCTCTAAGTTTGGTTGTTGTTATGATTGTCGCTCCAAAATCGCAAAAATTCTTTGCTGGACAACAAAAAAGCTTAGGCTTATTGAACAACCAAGTAGAAGAAACTTATGGCGGTCATACAGTTGTTAAAAGTTTTAACCATGAACAAGCGGATCAAGCTGTTTTCGAAGCGGAGAATGAGCGCTTGTATAAAGCCGGTTGGAAAGCACAGTTTATCTCAGCGATTATCATGCCTTTGATGAATTTTATTAAAAACTTAGGCTACGTTTTTGTCGCTGTCCTAGGTGGAATTAAAGTCGCCAACGGGAACATGGATTTGGGGGATGTACAAGCCTTCTTACAATACACCAACCAATTCTCTCAGCCGATTACACAAATTGCTAATTTGATGAACACTATTCAATCAACTGTCGCTTCAGCAGAGCGAGTATTTGAAGTTTTGGATGAAAAAGAAATGACTGATCAAACTTCTGGCATTCCGCCTGTACCTGATAGTCCTTATAAAGTACAGTTCGATCATGTTCAATTTGGCTATACGCCAGATAAGCTTTTGATGGAAGATTTTACTCTAAACGTCAAACCAGGCCAAATGGTTGCTATTGTAGGACCAACAGGTGCTGGGAAGACAACCTTAATCAACTTGTTGGAACGTTTCTACGATATTAAGGACGGTAGTATTAAGTATGACGGTGTTGATACACGTGATATTTCTAGAGACAAATTGCGGTCACATTTTTCTATGGTGCTGCAAGATACTTGGCTATTTACCGGCAGCATTTATGATAATATTCGCTATGGAAACGAACAAGCAACCGAAGAACAAGTGATTGAAGCTGCTAAGGCAGCTCATGTGGATGATTTTGTGCGGAAGTTACCTAAAGGTTACGACACAGTGTTGAATGAAGAAGCCAGCAACATTTCTCAAGGTCAACGTCAACTAATTACGATTGCTAGAGCTTTCTTAGCCAATCCCGATGTCTTGATTTTAGATGAAGCGACCTCGAGCGTTGATACACGGACGGAAATATTGATTCAACGAGCAATGAATCGCTTGTTGGAAGATCGAACTAGCTTTGTTGTAGCTCACCGTCTATCCACGATTCGTGATGCTGACAACATCATTGTGATGGCTAACGGTTCAATCGTTGAAACAGGTAACCATGATGAATTGATGGCACAAGATGGTTTTTACGCTGATCTTTACAATAGCCAATTCTCTGAAGACGTTGCATAATAATCAAAAACTCAACGATAAAAAGATATCAAGTGATTTTCTAATTGAACTTAATATAACCAGGTATATACTACGCAAAGCCACTTTTCCAAAAAATAACATAATCTTAATTGGAGATGAAGACTGAATGGGTGAGACAAACGTTATAACAATGTTAGTCTCACCTTCTTTAGCTTTTTAGAAAGGTAACAATTAGCACAAAAATAATAAAAAATCTATTAAAAATTGACCTATGAATTTATCTGAAAAAGAGGTATGATAGTTATGCTTACTTTCAATAATAGCTATAAAAGTAATATTATTATATAATATTTCTATGTAGAATCACAAATGAAATTTTCAGTTTATTGCTTTCATTTAGAGTTCTATTTGGAGATACTATTGACAGTTATAGTTGTTGTTATTGAAAGAAGCCGTTGAAGGAATAGTTAAGTTTGAGAGCAAGCATTCGGGGAGGAAGGCGAATGGATACATTTAAGTTGGCAGAGAATATTGAAGCAAGAACCATTGCTATTCGTGTCAAAGAAGTTGGTAAAATGGTTGATTTTTACAAGCAAGTTGTAGGATTGGTCATAAAATCAGAAGAAAATAATCTATCAATTTTTGGAACGCAAGAAGCAGGAACCCAATTATTAATTCTGGAAGAAACGCGATCTGCTGCAGCTTATCACGGAGAAATGAAGCAGTTAGCGCTTTTTTCAATTAAAGTACCTACCAAAGAAGAATTTTTTAAAATTGCACATCGTATTATGAGGCATCAACATCCAATTGATGCAACCAAAAAGCAAGGATCACTGATCAGTCTGATCGCTACAGATGTGGAAGGGAATCGCTTTGAGATATACTACGATCCTTTCAATGAAAGAAACAAAGGGGCAGCAGTCGCTGAGGACTTTGATTTACTACAAGAAATGCCAGAAAAGCTAGCCAAACATGAAGGCTTAGCAGCAGGTTCTTTTGTGGGATGTTTACAGTTGAACGTCAGCAATAAAACAAAGCTGCTAAAATTTTATCAGGAAGTCTTAGGACTCCAGCAAGGACCGGTACCAGAAATGGTATCAGTAAATAAAGGAAAATTTCTGGTGTCTTTTCATGAAGTAGTTTCTGAGGAGCTTGACCAGCTGTCTGATCCTCACATTGGTTTGGATTTTTTATCTTTTAAAGTAGCAAGCACAAGTCAGATTGAGCAGATGGAAGCGCATTTAAGAACGTTAGAACTGGACTTTTTTATTGATAAGAAGAAATCTATTTTAACGATTTTTGATCCGATTGGAATTGAATGGTGGTTTACCATTAAGTAAAAGTGGAACAAAACAGGAAACAATGTTTTGTTCCGCTTTCAAATTTCCAAAAGAAATAAGCAGAAATATTCATTGTTAGTGCGTTGAAAAGATCTCTAGATAAATGAAAACAAAGAAGGTATGTCGTGATGTATGAGAAGACTAAAGGGATGATTGCTAAATTAATGTCAGCAGGGACTTTTTCTGGAGTGAGTGTTGCTTTTTTGACGCCTCAGCAAAAGGAATTTTTTTGTTGGGGACAGGCTCAAATTTGGCCTACGCCTGAACCACTAAGGCCGGAGATGTTATTTGACGTAGCTTCTTTAACCAAAGTGGTGGGAACGACTACAGTTATTTTACAATTAATGGAACAAGGTCAACTTGATATTGATCGGCCACTTCACTATTATTATCCAAAATTTTCAGAGCAGCGGTTAACCATCCGCCATTTGTTAACTCATACAGGCGATATTCAAGGCTACATAAAAAATCGTGATCAGCTAACTGCTGAGGAATTAAAACAAGCCTATTTGGGTCTGACGGCTGGCCCTCAACTAGGAAAAAAGGTCGTTTACACCGATACCGGTACCATTTTATTGGGTTTTTTATTGGAAGAACTTTTTAACAAAGACGTTACCCAAGTGCTGACTGAGCAAGTCTTAGAGCCGCTGGGGATGAAAGAAAGCTGCTTTTTACCTCAACAAGTGCAATGTTGTGTGCCGACGGAATTTCATCCGACTCGTGGTCTGATTCGCGGTCAAACCCATGATCCGAAGGCGTTTATTTTGCAAAGACATGCCGGCAATGCCGGACTGTTTACCAACAGTTATGATTTAAGTAAATTTGTTAGCATGTATCTGAATCAAGGCAGTACGCCTTGCGGTCAATTTTTAAAAGCAAAGACTATACAAACGGTATTGCAAGATCAAACTCCTACAAAAAATGGAGGTCGTTCATTGGGCTGGGACTTGAAATATTTCGGTAAGGATCAACGTCCTTTGTTGTATCATACTGGCTATACTGGAACTTTTTTGTTGATGGATGTAAAAGTGCAAGAAGGGTTTATCTTTTTATCGAATCGGGTTCATCCGAAAGATCAGCGAGTCGAGTACTTGCAAAAACGTGATTTATTAATTCAGCAATATTTAAAAGAGAAATCATCCATGGTTAATGAAATGTCTAGGCTTTAGTGGTATAATGGCAGCGAATAGGCATTGGAAGGGGATATGACAAATGCAGCAACCGTTATTTCTACAACCCGTTTTTCAAGAAAAGATTTGGGGCGGCCAACGCTTGCACTCAGTTTTTGGCTTTGATTTACCTAGCGCCAAAATTGGAGAAGATTGGGCGATCAGTGCGCATCCTCATGGCGTCAGTACAGTAGTAAATGGAACTTTCAAAGGTAAAAAATTAGACGAATTGTGGCAGCAACAGCCCGAATTATTCGGCGGCGCCAAAGGTGATGTATTTCCATTACTCACTAAAATTTTAGATGCGGAAGATGATTTATCAGTTCAAGTTCATCCGGATGACGCATACGGGTTACAGCATGAAGGAGAATTAGGGAAAACAGAATGCTGGTATGTGATTGATGCAGAACCGGGAGCAGAAATCATTTATGGCCATCATGCTAAAACCAAAGAGGAATTAGCAGACATGATTCGCGACGGTCGTTGGGATGATTTATTAAGAAAAGTACCAGTTAAAAAAGGGGACTTTTTCTATGTGCCCAGTGGAACGATTCACGGGATCGGTGAAGGTATTTTGATTTTAGAGACGCAACAAAGCAGTGATACGACTTACCGCGTGTATGATTATGATCGTAAGGATGCTGAAGGTCATACTCGTCAGCTGCATATTCAGCAATCGATTGATGTGACGACGGTTCCAGCTAAAACACCTGATTTGAGGATTCAACAGCATAATCAAGGCCGTTCAAGTATCATCACTTACGTAAAAACGGACTTCTTTAATGTTTATGAATGGCAAGTTGCCGGTGTACTTCGTGTAAAAAAACAAGCGCCGTATACGTTGGCTACGGTAGTAGCAGGCGTTGGCCGGCTAATTACCGAAGATAAAGCCAAAGCTGATGTTGATCAATTTGAATTAAAACCAGGAGATAGTTTTATTTTTCCATCAGATATTCCCAGCTGGCGTTTGGAAGGCGATCTTACGATTATCGCTTCAGAGCCCGGCAGTCAAAATTGCTGATAAAAACGGCTGGAACAAAACTAAGTAATAGCTTTGTTCCAGCCGTTATTTACAAATCAAGGATATCCAAACCTCCGATTTTTCGGAACTTTTGTAAGATCCCTTCACTAATAAAAGCAGATTGGCGTTTTTTTTTTTGCATTTGTTTGAACCTTAAAGACTTTTGACTTAACTTCTTTTATCAAGCTTCACCGTATTTTTGCTTCAACGCAGTTTTTATTAAGCGGCGTCCTAGATTTTGATTGCGAGCTAGAATAGGGCCGTGGAAATAAGAACCGTAAACATTCCGATAGATGACACCTTCGCCGCCGTCCTCACCGTTATTCCCATGACCTTTTTTAATAATGCCTAGTGGCCGCTCTCCTTTTCCTAAGAAAGTACGGCCGTTATGGTTTTCAAAACCGTAATACGTTTCGTCAAATTCTTCGTTGTAAATCTCAATATCGCCGATGAAGCGATTGTTTTCCTGACTGAGCGTATAGTGATCCAAAGCGCCGATGCCTTTAATTTTTTCACCTTGCGCACCAATATAATAGTGCCCTAGAAATTGGTAACCGCCACAAATCGCTAAGATGACTCCGTCGTTTTCAATATAGGTAGTTAAGGCTGCTTTTTTATTTTGAATGTCTTTTGAGATAATGACTTGTTCGTAATCTTGACCACCGCCTATAAAGACTAAATCGTATTTTTCAGGATCAAATTCTTCGTGAATGCTGACGATTTTGGAATGAAAGGTGACGCCCATTTTTTCACTTAAATACTTTAACATTAGTAAGTTGCCATTATCACCATACGTATTTAGTAAATTGCCGTACAAATGGCAAACATGTAACTCTTTAGACACCGTTCAAACCTCCCTTGATGTAACCTTGTGCGGCTAATGCTTTTCTCAATTGTAAGACGGCTGTATAAGTTGCCAAGATGTACACATGTTCAGTCGGCAAGGTCTTAATCGTTTCAATCACATGATTTAAATCGGTTATTTCCATTAACTGATCTTCTGGAATTCCTGCGACTTTCAAGCGCAACGCCATATCTTCATGACGATCTCCACTTGCAATAGCTTTTGGAATCTCCATTTCTGCCAAGGCTTCGTAGTTGCCATCCCAAATCCAACTGATATCTATCCCATCTGCATAATTAGCATTTAGCAAAGAGACAAATGAGAATGAATAGGGGGCAAGTGCCATCATGTCAATTACTTGGTTGAGGCCTACAGGATTTTTTACAAGTACGAGTGTACATTGCTTGTCACCGATCATGATCGTTTCTTGACGCCCAAATACTTTTTCATCATAGCTTAGTCCTGCTCGGATTTTTTCCGGAGCTACTTGGTAATGTTCCGCAACGGCACTTGCTGCTAAGGCGTTGTAAACATTATACATGCCGCCTACAGCAAGCTGATAGGTTGCGCCATCAATGATGAACTCAGCAGAAGTATTATCCATATGAACCATTTTAGTTAGCTTTACATCAAGCTCAGGGCGTTTAAATCCACAATTTGGGCAATAGTAATCTCCTAAATTGGCGTAAGTAATCATATTATAATGCAAAATGTGATGACATTTTGGGCAGAGTACGCCATCTGTATTGTAATGAGCCAGCTGTTCTTTGGGTGGCAGATGGTCAAAACCATAATACTTTCTAGGGTTAACAGTTTCTAAAGAGTTAAAAATAGGTGAATCTCCATTACATAAAATGGTGGCATTAGGAGCAGCTGCGGCCCCATCCACAATTAAGCGATAGGTAGTATAAATTTCTCCGTAGCGATCCATTTGATCCCGAAAAATATTGGTAAATACGAATAGCTTCGGGTAGATATATTTAGTTACACGGCTTAAACTTGCTTCGTCGATTTCCAACACGGCAAATTTTTGCTGCCCTTTTTTAGCTTTGGCTTGTAAAAATGTAGAAACGATTCCTTGTTCCATATTGGCACCTGTCGGATTCGTTAAGACATGGTCAAATTCCTGTCGTAAAATATTTACCGTTAGTGCAGTCGTCAACGTTTTTCCGTTGGTACCGGTCACTACAACGATTTCGTAGTCTTTGGCTAATGTATCCAAGATTTTAGGATCAATTTTTAATGCCAGTTTGCCGGGATAACTGCTACCGCCTTTAAAAAAAGTTCGTAACAGCCATTGCGATGTTTTCCCAGCTGCAATAGCTATTTGACTTCGAATTCCCATTTGTTTTCCTCCAATTTCCCTCAACAATCGTTAGCTCAAGCTAACAACAAACTCAATCTATCATACCATAACTGGTAAGAAAAATTAATTTTTTTACCTTTTCTTATAATATAAAAAATGTGTGAAAATAAAAATGTCTCTTGCTTTTAACACATCACAGAAAAGGCTGGCAAAACAATGTTTCCACTGTTTTATCAGCCTTTGTTGGTATAAAATTATTGATTCAGCGTTTTTATTTTGCATCAATGTAACTGTATAAAGTGTACTTGGAGATATTGAAAAAGTTAGCTACTTTATCTCCTGATTTAGTCACTAAAAAAGCGCCTTTGCTATTTAAAAATTGAATGCATTTGATTTTATCATCTTTGGTCATTAAAGGAACAGGCTTGCCAACTAATTTAACTGATTCTTGGATTAAATCATCTAAGAGCTCGTTGATGTTTTGTGGAATATAATCAGGCTCTTTTTCGTCATCTTTTTTATCTACAGTAATCAGTGACTGTAAGGTTGTTTCCGCTGCGATCAACGTAGTGATGTCGTAATTAATTGCAAAAATGCCTTCCAGTTTGCCATGATCATCTTTTAAGTAGATCGTACTTGATTTTAAAATGCGGCCATCGTGGGTGCGAGTTAAGTAGTTGATATGGTCTTCTAGTTCATCAGGCTCTTTTTTCAGTGCCTCTAAAACTACTTGAGAAGGACCATCGCCTAAATGACGAGAAGAGACATGACCATTTTCAATTGAGACAATCGAATTATTAACATTATCTTCATTTATTTTATGAATCACAATTTCACAATTTTCGCCAAATTGACCAGCTAGTCCTTTTGCTACTTGTGTTAAAAAATGTAATTTATCATCGGAAAGCATGAGATTCTCCTTTCTAAGTAAAATAAACCAATCTTTTTATTTTTAAAATTTATTGGGTATTTATAGATTTGAATAAATAAAATAGTACACATTATGAAAGATAGCACACAAGCTAAACTTTGCTATGACTGCCTAGGTATCATAATATCACGGTGCATAATATAACACAAGTCAAGCAGCACGAAACGCTAAAAAATATTTTTTAGGTAGCATTGTTTTTTTTAGGTTAAGTGTTATACTCTAAACGAGCACAGCAAAAAGCAAATGCAGCGTTAATCATGAAAGCGTTTTATAAATATTGGAAGAAAAGAGTTTTTACAAGGAACGGCTTATAAGTTCGTGAATAAGTGAGCTATCTATTTTGAAAGCGATTACTTTTATAGTTAAAAATGAATACAAATAGGAGGAACAGCGATGTTGTTAGTAGGAAACGGCCGGTTGATCACCAGAGACGTGCAAGGAACGTTTTATGAAAATGGTTGTGTGGCAATTGAAGGAACGGTTATTAAGAAAGTAGGCAGTACTGCTGAGTTGAAAGCAGAATTTCCCCAAGCGGAATTCATTGATGCAAAAGGCGGCGTAATCATGCCGGGTTTCATCAATATGCACAACCACATCTATAGTACCTTTGCTCGTGGCTTAAGTATTCAAGGATATTCACCTAAAAATTTTATGGATATTTTGGAAGGACAATGGTGGCGAATTGATCGAACTTTAAATCTTGATGATACGTATCATAGCGGAAGAATTGCATATCTTGACAGTATCAAAAATGGGGTGACTACCATGTTTGATCATCATGCTAGTTATGGAGCAATTGAAGGAAGTTTGTCGCAATTAGCGCAAGCTGCTGAAGAGCTGGGCGTTCGTACTTGCCTATGCTATGAAATTTCTGACCGTGATGGTATGGAAAAAATGCACGCAGCTTTGAAAGAAAATGTTACGTTTATCAATCAGAGCAAAAAACGTGAAGATGACATGCAAAAAGCAATGATGGGTATGCACGCAGCTTTCACTTTGTCAGATCGTTCCTTAGAATATTGCATGACTCAGCTTCCGTCTGGGATCGGTTACCACATTCATATCGCAGAAGATCGCCAAGATGTTTACGATTCGTTAAAAAAATATGGCAAACCAATCGTAAATCGGCTTTTTGATTTCGGAATGCTAGGTCCGCAAACAATGGCTGCTCATTGTATCCATATTGATCCCCATGAGATGGAACTGTTACGCGATACCGATACGATGGTAGTGACGAATCCTGAATCGAATATGGGCAATGCAGTCGGCTGTCCGCCAGCGATGCGAATGCTCAATCAGTATGGGATTTTGATGGGCTTAGGCACAGACGGTTATACCAATGATCTTACTGAATCTTACAAAGTCGGCAATTTAATTCATAAGCATCAGCTAGCTGATCCTACTGCGGCTTGGGCCGAAATTCCTACGATGCTATTTGATAACAATCCTCAGATGGCCAATCGTTATTTCGAAAAAAAATTAGGGGTGTTGGAAACAGCAGCAGCAGCAGATGTGATTGTTTTGGCTTACCAAGGGCCAACCCCGATGACACAGGAAAACTATAACGGGCATATTTTATTTGGAATGAACGGTTCGATGGTTACCGATACGATTATTAATGGTCAAATTCGTATGAGAAATCGTGAAGTCCAAGGAGTTGATGAAGAAAAAATTTGGCATGATGCACAAGTTCAAGCACAGTCCCTTTGGCAACGAATCAATGATTAAATGATCATTGCTGTTAGCATCAAACAGTTGCTGCTGCTAAACAGGGAAAACAAAAGCAGAGCTGAATAAATAAAAGGAGTGACTCGTATGAGTGATATCATGTATCCGATTTCGATTGACAGTTTGTTACATTGGATTTTGAAGGAATATAAAAATGAAGGCACCATCTTTGGTATTCGAAAATTTTATCGTGCTAATCCTGCTAAAGAGCTAAGCTTATTCGGTGAAAAAATGGAAACGCCTTGTGGTCCGGCTGCAGGACCACATACGCAATTAACACAAAATATCATCGCAGCTTACCTGACAGGCTCACGCTTTTTTGAATTAAAAACCGTTCAAATTATTGATGGGGAAGATCTGCCAGTCAACAAACCTTGTATTGCTGCTGAAGACGAATGTTATAACGTGGAATGGTCAACTGAATTGCGTGTTCCGCAAGCTTTTGATGAGTACGTAAAAGCTTGGTTTGTGCTAAAGTTGCTCAGCAAAGAGCTCGGTCTGGGAGATCCTGACGGCTTTATTTTTAATATGAGTGTCGGCTACGATCTAGCTGGTATTCAATCTCCTAAGATTGATCGCTATATCGACGATATGCAAAATGCCGAGCAGACACCAATCTGGCAGGCTTGTAAGCAAGCTGCCTACAAGTGTTTGCCTCAGTTTAAAGAAGTAGACGCAGCTTATATTGAAGCGATTAGTCCGCACGTTTGTCGCTCAATTACTCTTTCGACGTTGCATGGCTGTCCCTCAGATGAAATCGAACGTATTACTTCTTACCTACTGGAAACTAAAGGTTTGCACTCATTCATCAAATGCAATCCTACCATGCTAGGTTATGAATATACCCGTAAAACGCTGGATGATCTGGGTTTTGATTACATGGCTTTTGACGGTCATCATTTTCAAGAAGATTTACAATTTGAAGAAGCAGTTCCTATGCTTCAACGCCTACAAGCTTTAGCTGATCAAAGAGGGTTGAACTTTGGTGTAAAAATTACCAACACTTTTCCGGTTGATATTACCGCAGACGAGCTACCTGGAGAAGAGATGTACATGTCCGGCCGCTCCCTTTTTCCACTTAGTATTTCGTTGGCGAAGAAGTTATCGGATGCATTTGCCGGCCAATTGCAGATCTCGTATTCAGGGGGAGCAGATATATTTAATATTAAAGAAATATTTGATGCAGGTATCTGGCCGATTACTATGGCGACTACTTTGCTAAAACCAGGCGGCTATCAGCGTATTCAGCAAGTGGCTAATTTATTAAACGATTCAGACTATCCAACGACTGTCCAAGTTGATTTACCGAAATTAGCAGCTGTTGTAAAAAAAGCCAAGACGCAAGCGCGCTACCAAAAATCAATCAAATTAGCTACAACTCCGAAAGTACGTAAAACCGTGCCGCTGATTAACTGTTATATGGCTCCTTGCCGTAGTGACGGTGGCGGTTGCCCTATCAATCAAGACATTCCTGCTTATTTGCGTTATGTAAGTGAAGGCAACTATTTGGAAGCATTAAAAGTCATCGTAGATAAAAATCCGTTACCGTTTATTACCGGTACGATCTGTGCTCATCCATGTATGACGAAATGTACCCGCCAGTTCTATGAAGGCTCAATCAAGATTCGTCAAGCAAAATTAGAAGCTGCTGAACATGCGTACGATCAGTTAATGGCAACCTTGGAAAAACCTGTACAGAAAAAGGATGCTCCGAAAACAGCCGTTATCGGCGGCGGACCAGCTGGTATTTCTGCTGGATACTTATTGGCTCGTGAAGGAATGCCAGTTACGGTTTTTGAAAAAGCTGAGACCATTGGCGGTGTATGTAGCCAAATTGTACCGGAATTCAGAATTTCCATGAAATCAGTTGAAAAAGACATTGCCATGGCTCGCTTTATGGGCGCTGAATTTAAAACCGGTCAAGCAGCACCCAGCTTGGAAGACTTGAGAGCACAAGGATATACCAATGTCATTTATGCAATTGGGGCTTGGCAGCATGGACGACTATGTTTAGAAGCCGGTACAGCTATCAATTCCTTGGAATTTTTAAAAGCGAATCGTGAGAATCCCAACATAAATCCATACGGTCAGCAAATTGTAGTGGTCGGCGGCGGCAATACAGCGATGGACTGTGCTCGCGCAGCGACGACGCTTCCCGGCGTTCAGAAAGTATCAGTTGTTTATCGAAGAGACAAACGCAACATGCCGGCTGATGAGGAGGAGCTGTATTTGGCGCTAGAAGACGGAGTGGAATTCAAGGAGTTGTTAGCTCCTATAAAATTGGAAAAAGGGTTGTTAAAGTGTGAAAAAATGACTCTTGGTCAACGAGATCAGTCTGGTCGGCGAAAACCAGTCGCAACAGGCATATTTACAACTGTTCCAGCGGATACCGTTGTCGCAGCTGTTGGTGAAAAAGTGGATAAAGCATTTTATGAATCCATCGGTATTCGTACTGATCAATCGGGCAAAGTGATCGCAAATCCAAAGACGCTGGAAACAAATCTCAGAGACGTTTACGTCATCGGTGACGCACATTTAGGCCCGGCCACAATTGTCGAAGCGATTGCTGATGCGACAAAAGCAGCAAAAAATATTTGTCATGTTTACAATCAACACTACGAACAAACCAATTTGAATTCAGATCGGCAGTCGGTTCGCAGGAAACGGGGGATTTTGGAAGAGGATGAGACACAATGCGGGCAAGCGAATCTTTGCTTAGAATGCTCGACTGTTTGTGAGTCTTGTGTAGACGTTTGTCCGAATCGGGCCAATGTTGTGGTCAATGTAAATGACCAACCGCAAATTGTGCACATCGATCGAATGTGTAATGAATGTGGTAATTGTGAGACATTTTGTCCTTATTCAAGTGCCCCTTACAAAGATAAGTTTACTTTGTTTAATTCAGAAGCTGATTTTCATAACAGCACCAATTCTGGTTTCTACGTTATTGATCCAATCACTGAACGCTGTCTAGTTCGGCTGTGGGGGAACGTAACTACCGTTAATTTGGAAGATCAGGAATTAGTACTGCCAACAGATATCATTGATTTAATGAAAACGATGATTGATCAATATGAGTATTGTCTGCAAATGTAATTGTTAGAAATAAATAATAAATTTGAAATTGGATGGAGATGGAAAAATGGCAACTCTTTTAAAAAACGGCGTCGTGGTCTCCGCCAAAGGGCGCCGACAGGTAGACGTAAGAATTGAAGGGGGAAAAATCGTTGAGATGGGTACTGATCTTGCTGCTGCAGGAGCTGATGTGGAAGATGTCTCTGGCTGTTATTTATTGCCAGGATTTATTGATGCCCATACGCATCTTGAACTAAATAACGGCAAGGGAGCTATGAATTCAGCTGATAATTTTACTACCGGTAGTCAGGCAGCTGTTGCTAAAGGGACAACCACAGTTATAGACATGGCAACACCAAATAAAGGCAGTTCATTAACAGACTGTCTGGCAGCTTGGCATGATTTAGCTCAAGATAATAGCTCCTGTGATTATACTTATCACATGTCTATTATCGAATGGAATCCTGATATTGCCGCTGAAATTGGTGAAATGATTGCTGCGGGTATTACTTCATTTAAGATGTATATGGCTTATGACAACTTGAGGACGACGGATGCCGAATTATTTGAAGCCATGACGATTATTCGCAAGTATCAAGGCATGTTAGGTGTCCACTGTGAGAATGGTGATCTGGTGAATGAAATGGTCGCACAGCTGATTGCCAAAGGCCATACCAGTCCTCACTACCATCCACGATCCAGACCGGCAGCTGTAGAAGCAGAAGCGGTGGAGCGTTATTTAATGATCGCAGCGTTAGCTGATCTACCAGTCAACATCGTCCATTTAAGCACTGAACGTTCTCTTGCCGCTGTTCGGCGTGCACGCAAACGCGGTCAACAGGTCTATGTGGAAACATGTCCTCAATATTTACTATTAGCTGACTATTTGTATGATCGTCCTAATTTTGAAGGTGCTAAGTATGTGTGTTCGCCACCGTTACGGAGTATCCAGGATCAAGAAGCGTTGTGGGACGGTGTGATTAATGGCGATATCAATACGATTTCCACTGATCACTGCAGCTTTAATTTTCAAGGACAAAAAACAGTAGGTAAAGCTGATTTTAGTAAAATTCCTAACGGAATGCCGGGAGTCGAAACGAGACCAGAGCTTATTTATACCTATGGTGTAGCTACGGGCAAAATTAGTTTAGAACGCATGGTGGCCTTACTTTCAGAAGATATAGCCAAACAGTTTCATCTATATCCGCAAAAAGGGATTCTGCAACCTAACAGTGATGCAGACCTTGTTGTTTGGGAGCCTCACACAGAAGGCGTCATTTCTGCCAAAAAACAACTCCAAAATGTCGACTATACACCTTATGAAGGTATGATGACCAGAGGGAAAGCAAAAGCTGTTTATTTGAGAGGAGAAAAAGTCGCAGAAGATGGCCGCGTGGTCGCTGCCAAAAAAGGAAAATTTGTCATTCGTAAAATTAACCATAAATACTCGTAAGCTTGCTTGCCAGTATTTAAATACAACTATCGTAAGAGGAGGAAAATTTTTGGAAAAAATAAAGTGGGTAGAAAATAACATGCCCCAAACGGCTGATCAGCATGCTAAGCTGATGTCAGAACAACCTATTGAAAAAGCCTTGGCTTTCCACCAAAGCTTTCCGCAATACAGTCAGACGCCATTAGCAGAGTTGACTAATCTAGCGGACTACCTAGGTATTAAAAAACTGTTTGTAAAAGATGAATCGTATCGATTCGGGCTGAATGCATTTAAAGTGCTGGGCGGTTCCTTTGCAATGGCCAATTACATTGCGCAACAGTTAGGCAAAGATGTCTCAGAGCTAACGTATAAAGTTCTAACTTCTCCAGAGCTGAAGCAGGAGTTTGGTCAAGCAACTTTTTTTACAGCTACTGATGGCAATCACGGACGGGGAGTTGCTTGGGCTGCCAACAAATTAGGTCAAAAAGCGGTCGTGTTAATGCCGAAAGGTTCCACCCAAATCCGCAAAGAAAATATTGAAAAAGAAGGTGCCAAAGTAACCATCGAATCGGTAAATTATGATGAATGTGTCCGGATGGCCAACAAAATGGCCGCAGAAACCGAAAACGGTGTGATGGTGCAAGATACTGCATGGGCTGGTTATGAGGAAATTCCCACTTGGATTATGCAAGGGTACGGTACGATGGCCTTGGAAGCAGCTAAACAATTAAAGACGGCTGGCGCCACTTCGCCTACCCATATTTTTGTCCAAGCCGGTGTCGGCAGTTTAGCTGGAGCAGTTATTGGCTATTTTGCTAACTTATACGCTGAGAATCCACCAGTGATGGTCGTTGTAGAAGCGCAAGCTGCGGATTGTTTGTATCAATCTGCCTTGCAAAAAGATGGCTCAATACGCTTTGTCGACGGCGATTTATCAACGATTATGGCCGGTCTTGCTTGTGGTGAGCCAAATACAATTTCCTTTGATATTTTGAAAAATCATACGGCTGTTTTTGTATCGGCTCCCGATTGGGTCACAGAAAAGGGTATGCGTATGTTAGGGGCTCCTTTAAAAGGAGATCCTCAAGTAATTTCTGGTGAATCCGGTGCTGTATCGATGGGTGTCCTTGCTGCAGCCATGGAGGATCCAGCTTACAAGGAATTGCGGGAAATGCTAAAACTTGATGAGCAGTCGACTGTTTTAATGTTTTCCACAGAAGGTGACACAGATCCGGCTAACTATAAAAAAATCTTATGGAGGTAAGGAATATGGATTTCAAAGCGATTAATACGGCAGCAGAAGGCTATAGAGAGGATATGGTTAAGTTTCTCCGTGATTTAGTTAAAATCCCAGGAGAAAGTGCCGAAGAAGGCCCAAAAATAGAACGCGCCAAAGCTGAAATGGAAAAATTAGGCTTTGACAAAATCGAAATAGACCCACAGGGAAACTTATTAGGCTATATGGGAACAGGTGCCAAACTGATTGCTTTTGATGGACACATGGATACAGTAGGTATCGGTGAAATGAGCAATTGGAAATTTGACCCTTATGAAGGCTATGAAACGGAAACTGAGATCGGCGGTCGTGGGACCTCTGATCAAGAAGGTGGGATTGTTTCAGCCGTCTATGGTGCAAAAATCATGAAAGATTTAGGTCTATTAAACGATAAATATCAAGTATTAGTATCCGTTACTGTTCAAGAAGAAGACTGCGATGGTCTTTGCTGGCAATACATCATTAAAGAAGACAATATCCGTCCGGAATTTGTGGTTTCTACAGAACCGACGGATGGCGGAATTTACCGTGGACAGCGGGGACGTATGGAAATCAAAGTGGAAGTGAAAGGCGTTTCTTGTCATGGTTCGGCCCCTGAACGAGGCGACAACGCTATTTATAAAATGGCGGATATTTTGCAAGACGTACGTGCGTTAAATAATAATGGCGCCACAGAAAGCACGGTTATCAAGGGCTTAGTACGAATGCTTGATGAAAAGTATAATCCTGAATGGAAGGAAGCACGTTTCTTAGGCAAAGGGACGGTTACGGTTTCTCAGATTTTCCATTCTTCACCAAGTCGTTGTGCGGTAGCCGATGGTTGTACCATTTCATTAGATCGGCGGATGACTGCTGGGGAAACTTGGGAAAGCTGTTTAGAAGAAATTCGGAATCTACCGGCTGTAAAGAAATATGGGGATGGTGTAGTAGTGTCCATGTATGACTACGAACGCCCGTCCTACACTGGGTTAGCCTACCCGATTGAATGTTACTTCCCAACGTGGGTAATTCCGGAAGACCACCAAGTTACGGAAGCTTTGATGACAACGCATAAAAATTTATACGGAGATGTTCGTCAAGGCTGTGCAGCGACGATTGACAGTCGGAAAGTTCGGCCTTTATTGGATAAATGGACATTCTCAACAAACGGCGTAACGATCATGGGCAGAAACGGGATTCCTTGTATTGGATTTGGCCCAGGTGCCGAAGCCCAAGCCCATGCACCTAATGAAAAAACTTGGAAAGATGACCTAGTACGCTGTGCGGCAGTCTATGCGGCTTTACCAAGTGTCTATTGTGAAGCGAACTAGCCTTGGTTCAACTAAATTGAATCGTATCAAAATTATCATTGACACAAAACGACACAAAACGAACGTGTCGCAACTGAAGGGAGAAATGAGATGGAAACGTTTAACGAGTATTTGGCAAAATTGGATCAACTGGAGTTTGGCAAAATGTATGAAAATGATTTTTTCCTAACGTGGGAAAAATCACGGGATGAACTGGAAGCGGTGTTTACTGTAGCGGATACATTGCGTTATTTAAGAGAGAACAATTTATCCACCAAAATTTTTGACAGTGGACTAGGCATTTCATTATTCCGTGATAATTCCACTCGGACGCGCTTCAGCTTTGCCTCAGCTTGTAACTTGTTAGGTTTAGAAGTACAAGATCTTGATGAAGGAAAAAGCCAAATATCTCATGGCGAAACAGTTCGGGAAACAGCGAATATGATTTCATTTATGGCAGATATTATCGGTATTCGGGATGATATGTATATCGGCAAAGGCAATGCTTATATGCACGAAGTGTCAGAATCGGTACAAGAAGGCTACAAAGACGGTGTGTTGGAACAACGGCCGACTTTGGTAAACCTACAATGTGATATCGATCATCCTACACAAGCGATGGCTGATGCGCTCCATTTAATTCATGAATTCGGTGGTATTGAAAATCTTAAAGGAAAAAAAGTTGCAATGACTTGGGCTTACTCACCATCCTATGGCAAACCGCTATCGGTTCCTCAAGGAATCGTCGGCTTAATGACTCGCCTAGGAATGGATGTTGTTTTAGCTCATCCTAAAGGTTATGAAATTATGCCGGAAGTAGAAGCAGTAGCGCAAAAAAACGCCGCTGAAGCAGGGGGCTCTTTTACCAAAACAAATAGCATGGCCGAAGCCTTTAAAGATGCAGATATTGTCTATCCTAAAAGCTGGGCACCGTTTGCTGCGATGGAAAAACGGACGCAATTGTACGGCGACGGGGATCAAGCCGGTATTGATGCTTTGGAAAAAGAACTATTAGCAGAAAATACCAAACATAAAGATTGGGAATGTACCGAAGAGCTGATGCAAACAACCAAAGAAGGTAAGGCATTATACATGCATTGCTTACCGGCTGATATTACCGGCGTTAGCTGTGAAGAAGGGGAAGTAGCTGCTTCTGTTTTCGATCGTTACCGAGTGGAGCTTTATAAAGAAGCCAGCTATAAGCCTTATATTATTGCGGCAATGATCTTTTTAAGCAAAGTGAAAAACCCACAAGCGACCCTGAAAGAACTTCACACAAAAGCCGTTCCCAGAACTGTTAAGTAGTAGGCTTAAAACCTTGTTGGCTAGTTTCCGCAGAAAAGCAGCCCCTTAGCCAGCAAATAATTTTGGCATGGAGTGAGATACTTTCTCTTTCAATGGTGATAGAAATAATAGTTTTACAAAGGCTTTCTTTGTAAAGTTGCTTCATTGTATTTCAGCTGTAAAATTATTTGTCTGTTACTTGAAATGCAATACCTTTCCAAGACCATGAATATTGCACTGTCAGTTAAGAAAACTACTGTTCTAAATCGAATTTGCTGTCCACGAATTCGGGCCCTACTTCATGCATTGAGCAGTATTTTCTTAGCAGTCCATTGAGTTTACTAGTTCAAGGGGAAGTATCTTACTTTTAAAATAAATAATTAATAGAAAGGATTGAATAGATGGGAAAACGAGTGGTAGTTGCTTTAGGTGGAAATGCCTTAGGCAATAATTTAACCGAACAAATGTCGGCAGTGAAACACACGGCAGCAGCAATTGCAGATCTTATCGAAGCCGGCCACGAAGTTATTTTATCTCATGGAAATGGCCCTCAAGTGGGAATGATTCAATTAGCTATGGAACAACTATCGTTAACTGATCCTCAAAAGTATCCTCAAATTCCTTTATCGGTATGTGTTGCCATGAGTCAAAGCTACATTGGCTACGATTTACAAAATGCACTGCGAGAAGAATTAGTCAAGCGCGAGCTGCAAAAACCTGTCGTTACGGTAATTAGTCAAGTAGTAGTGGACCCTCAAGATGAAGCGTTTCATCATCCGACCAAGCCGATTGGCCGTTTTATGTCCAAAGCTGAAGCAGACAGTTTAGTTAAAGAAAAACAAGTAACGGTGGTAGAAGATTCAGGTCGAGGCTATCGTCAAACTGTGGCTTCACCACAACCTAAAGAAATTGTGGAGATTGAAACAATTGCAGCATTGATTAAAGCAGGCCAAACAGTTATTGCTTGTGGTGGCGGCGGTATTCCAGTGGTAAAAAATGGTGAGCATTTAAGCGGTATTCCTGCTGTTATTGACAAAGATTTTTGTAGTGAATTGCTGGCAGAAAAGGTGGATGCCGACTTATTAATCATTTTAACTGCTGTCGAAAAGGTCTGTGTTGATTTTAATCAACCGACTCAAAAAGAACTTAGTGAAGTAACTACTGAAACTATGAAGCAATATGCTAAGGACGGCCAGTTTGCCCCAGGGTCAATGTTGCCTAAAGTAGAAGCGGCGATACGTTTTGCTGAATCAAAACCGGGAAGAAAAACATTGATCACTTTATTGGAGAAAGCCAAAGCGGGCATTGAAGGAAAGACAGGAACAATGATTCAACAAGTAAAATAATGAAAACGCTTAATAGGATAGGAGTGAGTAGATGACAAACAAAATGGTGAATGCTCCACAAGCACCAGCAGCGGTCGGCCCGTATTCACATTCAGTGGTAGCCGGTCAAACACAATATATTTCTGGACAATTAGGTTTGGATCCGGAAACTGGTGTAATGAAAGAAACGGTAGAGCAGCAAGCAGAACAAGCCTTAGTGAACTTAGGAGCTATTTTAAAAGCAGCAGACTTGTCTTATGACCATGTAGTCAAGACGACGGTCTTTTTAAAAAACATGTCTGATTTTAGCAAAATTAACGAAATCTATGGGAAGTATTTCAAAGAACACTTGCCAGCCCGTTCTTGTGTAGCTGTAGCGGAATTGCCTAAAGGTGGTTTATTTGAGGTAGAAGCAATTGCTGTGAAAGCTTAATGAAAAAGCGTAGTTGGCGGAAAAAGGATTGCGGAGTTTAAGCGAGGAATTGACGCATTCCTTTTAAACGAAAAAAATAAAGAAGGAATTTGCTTATGATTGAAAAAGAAGAACAAGCATTGTTTGACTACGATGCAAAGCTATCGATCAAAGAAGCTATACCTATGGGCTTGCAGCATGTTGTTGCAGCTGTTGTAGGAATCGTTACTCCTGGCATCATGATTGCAAAAGTCTGTGGGTTGAACGCTAGCGATACGACCATTATTATTCAGACTTCATTAATTTTTTCAGCAATTGCAACTATGATTCAACTTTTTCCTCTCGCAGGTAAAGTCGGGTCGCGACTACCGATTATGATGGGCGCTAGTTTTGCTTATGTTCCGATTTTAATCGCAATCGGTGGTGAATTTGGTATTGCAACGATCTTTGGTGCTCAGTTAGTAGGTAGTTTACTAGTGATTGTAGTGGGCTTATCTATCAGTAAGATTCGTGTGTTGTTTCCGCCAATTGTGACAGGTACAGTGATTTTAAGCATCGGCTTATCTTTATTTCCGGTGGCGATTAAATATATGGCCGGCGGAGCTGGAAATACGGATTTTGGTTCTGTAAAAAATTGGTTGGTGGCCTTATTGACTTTCGCAATTGTTTTTTACTTTAACTATTTTTCAAACGGCTTTCTTAAATTGTCTGCTATTTTAAATGGTATGGTGATTGGTTATTTGATTTCTTTAGGTATAGGGATGGTTAATTTTACGCCAGTCAAGGAAGCTGCTTTGTTTCAATTTATCACGCCGCTTCATTTCGGTATGAAATTTCAAATTGTTCCGATTTTAACTTTAGTAGTGATGTTTATTGTTGATGCAGTTCAGGCGATTGGCCAATTCACAGCCACCACAGTTGGTGCCATGGAGCGTGAGCCGACAGATAAAGAACTGTCAGGAGGCATTGTGGGTAGTGGTTTTACTAATTTGATTGGCAGCTTTTTTGGCTCCGTCCCGGTTGCGACTTTTGGTCAAAATGTCGGTTTAGTAACAGTAACTAGGGTAATTAATAAGTATGTGATGGTTTTTGCGTCACTGATCTTACTGGTTGCCGGCTTTGTACCTAAAATGGCTTCAATCTTAACGACTATTCCGTATGCTGTCATTGGTGGTGCTACCATTTCAGTCTTTGCGTCAATTACGATGACAGGTGTCCGGATGATTTCTTCACAAAAATTGTCACCTCGTAACACGGGAATTGTCGGTATTTCTTTGGCTTTTGGAGTTGGTGTCACTCTTTCAGAAGGAAGTTTAATCGGCTTTCCTTCTTGGGTCACTACCATCTTTGGCAACTCAGAAGTTATTTTGACTACGCTTGTCGCAGTTTTGCTAAATATCTTATTGAAAGAAGAAGCGGCTATTGCTAAGTCAAAGTGAAAAGTAGGAAGAAGTAAGATAGAAAATCCCGAGTAGGATATAACAGAGTCATTGGAAAAGGCTGGAGATCCTGTGATTTTTAAAACGGTACCAGCTTCTTGTGAGCTAAGAAAAATCTTGGCTAACAAATCATGAAGAGTTGCGTGGCTTTTCGGTGAGAATTGTTAGGCGTGCAACTCTTTCATAAATTTTATTTTAAAAATCAAAGGAAATTGAATATGAAAAAACTATTTTTACAAGGCCCGCGGATGGTAGGCAAATCAAGCTTGTTGCAATCAGCTATTCAAAAAGCGGAATGTTCCGTTGGTGGTTTTTATGTGAAACGCCATTTTAACCATCAAGGAATAATTTTAGGCTTTGAGCTGCGGGCGGCCAAAGAACTTCTTACTAAACAAGTTCAGCCAATGAATCGGGATAATTTTTTTATCCAAACGGTCAATAATACCCGATGTCAAAAGCTTGCGGTGTTTGAAACATTTGGCTTGTTATTGCTGAAAGAGGCTGAGGTCATAAAAGTAGATCTTATTTTATTGGATGAAATCGGAGGAATTGAGTTGTTAGTACCGCAGTTTACAAAAGCTTTAACAGCACTGATCGAACAACCGAGAAAAATAATTGGCGTCTATAAATCAGAACAAAACTTTCAAACGCAAAAGCTGCCAGCTAAAGCAAAGCAGCTGCTGATTCAAAAAAGAAGTGCCTTAACTACTGCGATTGCGGCCCAGGGCGGAGTAGTTTTATCCTTAACTGCTGGTAATCGTGCTGTATTAGAGAGGCGAGTTCTTACTTTACTGCAAGCATAATTTTTTTAACTGTCGTTATCTGTTTTGAGTATAACGGAATTAAAAAAAGGAGGGATCACATGAAAGAATATGAAGCGTTTAATTATACCTTGAATTTGAAGCTACGCACGGATAAAGCTTTTTTTGGCCCCGGTGTGGTAGAGCTGCTTCAGCGAATCGCAGCTACAGGATCTTTAAATACCGCTGCAAAACAAATGAATATGTCGTACAACAAAGCTTGGAGGATTATCAAAAGAGCGGAAGAAGAGTTGGGCTATGCGTTAATCAATAAAAGTGTTGGTGGCAGTAACGGTGGTGGTTCAACAGTGACCGCTGCCAGTCAAGCATTAACCGATAAATTTTTACAGTTCCAAACAATAATTTATCAACAAACCAATCAACAGTTTAAAGAAATATTTTGTGAAGAAACAATAACAATAAAGAATAAGGAGAAAAAGCATGAAGGAAATTTTTCAACAGCTGAATGAATTACTTGAAAGACAACAAGCGGCCGTTTTAGTGACCGTTATTTCCAGTGTTGGTTCTACGCCAAGAGGCAAGGGAGCACATATGTTAGTGACCGATGAAGGCCGAGTAGCAGGGACAATCGGTGGCGGCGCAGTTGAATTTCGTGCTGAAGAATTAGCGAAAGACGTCTTAAAGACACAAAAAGCTTCCAAGGAAAAATTTATTTTGGCGCCCAATGATATCGCTGATCTTGGCATGGTTTGCGGTGGCAACGTAGAAGTTTCATTTCATTATTTTGCTAGTAATGATCCGCAGATTGAACAAATTTGCAGAAAAATCAATCATTGTTATGCTGAAAATCAGCAAGGTTGGCTGCTTTTAGCGACAACAGCTACTAACGGCAATGGTATTGGTTTTTATAGTCCTAAGACTGGTTTACTTGGTAACTTAGGAGTAGACGTTGCTACCATAGATTTTCAAGAAAGCACCGCTCAAGTGATTAGCGATCAATGTTCATATTGGATTGAACCGCTATTGAAGGGGGGGAATGTTTACGTTTTTGGTAGTGGTCATGTGGCTCAAGCGGTAGTGCCGGTTTTGGAAAAATTGGATTTTTATTGTGTTGTTGTCGATGACCGACCCCAACTTTTGACGGCTGATTATTTCCCTGATGCTGATCAAAGGGTGCTGGCTGATTTAACTCATATTGAAAAAAGTGTTCAGTTGAAAGCTACGGATTATGCCGTAGTCATGACTCGCAGTCATAAGTTTGACTTTGAAGTGACGCGCCAATTATTGCGGAAGCCACCTGAGTATATTGGTGTTATGGGCAGTCAGCGTAAAATCGACCTTCAGATTAAACGCCTAAGGGAAAGTGGTTTTGTACAAGCTGAGATTCAGCGGATTAATATGCCAATCGGCTTAAACATTAAAGCTGAAACGCCAGCGGAATTGGCAATTAGTGTTGCCGGAGAATTGATCATGAAACGAGCTGCCAAACGATGAATGAAGTAGGTGAGACAACATGAGAAACGACCAATCAGTAACTTGTAAGAAAACAACGATTGTTCTAGGGAGTGCCCTGGTCTTTTTAATGATTTTTCTGCTTTCCTTTTTTCTGGGGAAATTTCCTATTTCTTTGACAGATTTTTGGCGGGCAACTTTTAACAAAGTGGTGCCTTTTAAACAGACTTGGAGTTCACAAGTTGAAGTAGTTTTGTTTCAAATTCGGTTTCCACGTATTATTCTTGCGGCCGTAATTGGTGCCGGTATTTCCATTGCTGGAGCTACTTATCAGGCTATTTTCCAAAATCCCATGATTTCACAAGATATTTTAGGAGCGTCAAACGGCGCAGCTTTTGGTGCCGCCACGGCTTTGTTTTTTGCACTGACGTATCAGCAAGTTATCGGTCTATCGTTTTTGTTTGGCCTTTTAGCGGTAGGATCGGTGTTAGTTATCGATCGTTTTTTACGCAGTACAGCTACTTTGAAGCTGGTTTTAATTGGTCTAATGATTGGTTCGCTGTTTTCTAGCGCAGTTTCATTTTTAAAGCTAGTCTGTGATCCAACTAATACATTGCCGGCAATTACTTATTGGTTGATGGGCAGTCTGGCCTCTAGCAATCAACACAATGTTTTTTTTGCCGTTCCTTTAATTTTGTTAGGAATGCTTCCTATTTTTTTATTGCGTTGGCAGTTAAATATGCTCGCTCTAGGAGAAGAAGAAGCCTTGACTTTAGGCGTGAATAGCTCATTTTTGCGCTTAGTTTTTATTGCTTGTGCAACGTTGATTACTGCTGCTGCCGTTTCAGTTAGCGGCTTGATTGGCTGGGTCGGCTTGGTTGTACCCCACTTTTCGCGGATACTGGTAGGGCAAGATCATCGTTTTAGCATTCCCACCACCGCTCTTTTAGGGAGTTCTTTTTTGTTGCTGGTGGATAATTGTTCTCGATTGCTGACCACTAGTGAAATTCCAATCGGTATTTTGACTTCTTTTATTGGAGCACCCATTTTTCTAATTCTATTAGTGCAAGATAGTCGAGCTGTTCGCTAAAAAGTCAGGAGGTTTCAAATGTTAACTGTTACTAATTTGAGTTATGCGTGCCGTCATCAAAAAGTGTTAGATAATTTATCTTTTAATTTAAAAGCTGGACAAACCGTGTGTGTATTGGGCAAAAACGGCGTCGGTAAGAGTACCTTATTTAAGTGTTTATTGAATATTTTACAACCGACATCAGGTACGATCACCATTAATGGTCAGGCTACTAAGCATTACTCTAGAAACGAACTCGCTCAACAAATTGCGTATATTCCGCAAAAGCCACTAACGACTATTGATTTTACTGTATTTGAAATGGTATTAATGGGTGCGGCGGTGGGATTAAAAAGCTATCAGCAGCCCAAAAAAACAGAAATACAGCGGGTGGAAGAGACCTTAACCCGTTTGAAGATTAGCCACCTGAAAAACCAACCTTTTTCGGCTATCAGTGGAGGAGAACAACAGTTAGTAATCATCGCTCGTTCAATCGCCCAACAAAGCAAGATTCTGATTATGGATGAACCTTGTGCTAATTTGGATTACGGCAATCAAATTATGGTCTTAAAAATGAGCCAATCTTTAGCAGCGCAAGGTTATTTGGTGATTCAATCAACGCATGATCCAAACCACGCTTTGCAATATGCTCAACAAGTGTTGGTGTTAAAAAACGGCTGTCTAAAAGCGCAAGGGCCACCAGCAGAAATATTAACTAGCCAACAATTGGAAGAAATATATCAAGTACCAATAGCAGTCCACCAATTAGATAGTTATCCACAGCAGATTTGTTTACCTAAATAATCACTTCGCTTAGTTTTGAATGGAAAGAAGACTTGTTATGTGTAAGCTTTATGATGAAATTATTGAAGGAATTCATCCGGGAATAAAATTGGATGAGGTGGCGCAAACGAATAGTTGGCTGTTTGCCTGCAGCAACGGTACGATTGGCAGTGCTATGAACTGTGCTAAAAGTTCTTCTTTCTCTTTTACGAAATATCAAGGAGCTCAGCTGCAGGAAGTCACTGCTTTAGTAAAGTCATGAGATTTTCAACGAGCTAGTTTAGGTTTGGCTGCTAGTAACAGCTTTTATCATCAAACTAGCAAATTAAAGCAACTGAGTAGGTCTGCTGGTCTTACTTATCAAGATACATTTGTTGCTTTATTGGCTAGCCGTTCTACGCAAAAAAACGGTATGATCGGTCATTTTCCTTTTGTGGACCGTTACCCACAGTTTCAACATTAGGTTTATATATTTGAACTCACACCCAAAGCAGGGGATCATTCAGCCAGCGTCAGTGAATTTTTATTACTGGAAATGGAACTAGTCTATATTTCAGGCTTAACGCTGATTAATAAAACATTGCCACGACTATTGGAGCTTTCCCAAAATGCGCAAACGATCCTAGTAGGCACCAGTTGTCCGTTATGTTCTACGCTTTTTCATCATGGAATAGATGTGTTGGCTGGCACGCTTTATCATCAAATTTTGGGTAGAATTACTCGTAGGCCAACAACCAGCTAAGGCTTCCTTAAATAGGCGGGTCCAACCTATAATTATTACACAAAGAAAGGATAATAAAAATGAAAAAAATATTTCAACTCTGGCTACTTGCCAGCATAGTGCTGCTGACTAGTGTAGCCTGCGGGAATCGTAAGGAACAATCAACAGATACTACTGAAAAGCAGACAACGACGAGTCAACAAACCAAAGCTGCTACCCGAACGTTTGTAGATTCTGCCGATCGTAAAGTTCAAGTGCCGGTAGAAATTAAAAAAATCGCCCCTTCCGGCTCATTAGCACAGCTTGTTTTATATACCAGCTCACCGGATTTATTAGTTGGATTGTCCGGATCATTTGCGCCCAAAGCCCAAGAATACATCCCTAAAAAGTATCAAGCTTTACCAGTTTTCGGTCAATTTTACGGTAAAAGTGCTAGCTTGAATATGGAAGCTTTAAGCGCTGCAGCACCTGATGTGATCATTGATATTGGAGAAGTAAAAAAGACCATTAAAGAAGATATGGATAAATTGCAAGATCAACTCGCTATTCCAACTATTTTTATTGAAGCTAATTTAAAAAATATGGGGGAAACTTACCAAAAGCTAGGCGAGTTGTTAGGGAATACGCAAGAAACAGAACCGTTAAGTCATTATTGTCAACAAGTTATTACAAAAGCAGAGCAAGTAAAAGCGCAACTGCCGGACTCAAAACGCAAAAGTGTTTATTACGCAGCTGGCAAAGCTGGCTTAAACACCAATGCAGAAGGTTCTTTTCATGCTCAAGTGCTGGATGAAGTTGGCGTCAAAAATGTAGTAACGGGAGTCGATGTGGTCTCTACCGGTGCCGGTACGACTGTTTCCATGGAACAATTACTACAATGGCAACCTGATTACATTTTAGCGGAATCAAAAGACGTCTATCGGTTGATTACGACAGACGCTGCCTGGCAAGAGTTAACGGCTGTTAAAGAAGGTCGAGTATACCAAGTACCAACTGTTCCCTACAATTTTTTAAGTTCACCGCCATCTGTTAACCGAATGATCGGCATTCAATGGTTAGGACAATTAATTTATCCTGAACAGTATCAGTTAAACTTGAAAAAATCAGTCGCTGAATTTTATGATTTGTTTTACCATACGCAACCAAACGCTGATCAATTAGCTAAGATATTAGTACATGCACAGTAGCTGAAAAAAGAGACCGGAAATGCAAATCAAAACAGAATTACTTGAAATATTTGCCGAATTTGATGAAGCAAGACGCCAAGGCTTTATCGAAGTCAAGCCAATCAAGGAAAAAGGAATTCCCGTAATCGGTGTCTACTGTACATTTCTGCCAGAAAAACTGGTTTTAGCAGCAAATGCAGTTCAAATTAGTCTTTGCTCAACCTCAGATGAGACCATCGCCGCTGCCGAAGAAGATTTGCCAAGGAATCTATGTCCTTTGATTAAATCCAGTTATGGTTTCGGGAAGACTGATCGCTGCCCATTTTTCTATTTTTCCGATTTAGTAGTGGGGGAAACAACATGTGATGGCAAGAAGAAAATGTATGAGTACATGGCTGATTTCAAACCATTGTATTTAATGCAGCTACCGAATATGCGTAATTCAAGAGCAGCTTTTGAACTATGGAAAGCAGAAATAATGCGTTTCTAAGAAAAAATAGCAAGCTTTCTTAAAATGACAATTACTGAAGGGCAGATCCGTCAAGCCATTCGCATGAAAAATAAAGAACGAGAAGCACGTAAAGCTTTTTATAGTTTAGGTAAATTAAATCCACCGGCCTTTGAAGGGTCAGAAATTTTCAAAGTCATGTATGGGGCAAACTATACATTTGAAAAAAACGACTTAATTCAAAAATTAACGACTACCACCAATAGTATTCGCACTCAATACCCTAAAAAAAGCAACCAGGTGGAAAGCCCCGCATTTTAATTACTGGTTCTCCAATGAGTGGCGTTACTGAAAAAGTTATCCATGCCGTAGAAGCAAACGGGGGCACCATTGTAGCCTTTGAAAATTGCACGGTTGCCAAAGCTGTTGAACGATTGGTCGATGAAGAAAAAGCGGATGTTTATGAAGCGTTGGCGGAAAAATACCTCGACATCGGCTGTGCCTGTATGTCCAATAATACTAGCCGCTTTGACTTACTTGATCAAATGATCGATACCTATCAAGTGGATGGAGTTTTGGATATGGTGCTACAATCGTGCTACTATATGCCATTGAATCAATGAAGGTTAGACGCTTTTGCCAAGAAGCCAAAAATATATCTTATTTATATTTAAAAACGGATTATTCTCCAGTAGATTTGGAACAGATCAATACCCGTGTTGCTGCTTTTATCGAAATGTTAGCGGGGTGATTACAGTGAAAGTAATTGGCTTAGACAGCGGTTCAACCACAACCAAAGCGTGCTTTTTGAAAACAACCAGTTGGTAAGAAAGCAACTTGCTCCTACCTCAGGAGACTCCAAAAAAGCTGCGTCAAAAATCGTTGCTAAACTTGCTCCAGCTTCAGAGACATACATGGTGGCAACAGGCTATGGTCGTAATCTCCTGGCAGCAGATAAAGCCGTGACAGAGATTACTTGCCACGCTAGAGGAGCTTCGGTTTTAAAAAGCGGCCTTCAAACGGTTATCGATATTGGCAGTCAAGATAGCAAAACAATTAAGCTGGATCAAAACGGCAAAGTGTTAAACTTTAATATGAATGATAAATGTGCAGCAGGAACTGGTCGTTTTGTAGAAGCTTTAATGCGCACATTGGGAGAAAATATTACGCATCTAGATTCTTTTGTGGCTGAGGCAACCCCCATTAAAATTAACAGCATGTGTATCGTATTTGCTGAATCAGAAGTGATTGGCTTAATCGGAAAAGGAGCCAAAAGAGCAGATATAGCTCTCGGTGTACTACATTCAATTGCCAGGCGTATCAGCAATCAGGTGCGGCAAGTCACGCCTATAGCTGGCCCGATCTTTTTTTCCGGAGGCTTGTCCAATAGTCGCATTATGGCCGAACTGATTGAAGAGTACACGAGCAGACTGTCTACTCCGATTCGAAACTTGCTCAGTATGTCGGTGCAATTGGTGCTGCTCAAATTGGTTTAGATTAAATTAAATAAAATTATTTTTTGCTAAAAAATAATTTTTAGAGTAGAAATTTATGTTATAATGGGCTTGTGTGAAGTACTAAACTTATAACAGAAACTGAGGTGTGAAGATTGTATTCATTAATTGTTAACGGCAACACAACAACCTGTACTGAAAACAAAAAGCTGATGGATTTTCTGCGAGAGGATTTGCATTTGACTGGAACTAAAAATGGCTGTAATCAAGGATCTTGTGGCGCTTGTACTGTGCTGGTGAATGGAAGGGCTTCCAAAGCTTGCTTATTTAACTTGGACAAGCTTGAAGGCAAAGAAGTCACCACAATTGAGGGCGTTAGCCAGCGTCATAAGGATGTTTACGCCTATGCTTTTGCTAAAGCTGGTGCGGTTCAATGTGGCTTTTGTATTCCGGGAATGGTCATGTCGATGCATGGCTTGCTTAACAAAAAAACAGAACCAAGTGAAGAAGAAATTCGAAAAGCGCTTCGCGGCAATATTTGTCGCTGTACTGGCTACGTGAAAATTATTCAAGCGATTCAACGAGCAGCTAAAATGCTTCGAGAAGATACGCCAATTCCTGTTGAATTAGCTAGTGGCAAATTGGGTACTGATTTGAAGCGAGTTGATGCAGATGAAAAAACATTAGGAACGGGAATTTACGTCGATGACATTACCATTGACGGGATGCTTTATGCTTCTGCCATTCGTAGTCATTATCCTCGTGCAAAAGTGCTGGCAATTCGAACAGCACAAGCCAAAGCCCACCCTGATTGTGAGGCTGTTTTAACAGCAGCTGATGTGCCAGGCAATAATAAAATCGGTCACTTGGAGTTTATTTCAGATTGGGATGTCTTAATTCCTGAAGGCGAAGTAACCCGATATGTTGGAGATGCAATTGTATTAGTCGTCTCAAAAAATAAAGCAACGCTTGAAGAGATCAAAGAGTTAGTTGAGATCGACTATGAAGAGTTGCCTCCCATTCTTTCTTGCGAGGAAGCATTGGCAGAAGGAGCACCGGCTATTCATGAAAAAGGCAATATTTTATCCCATGAACATTTAGTTCGTGGAAATGCACAAGAACAATTGGCAGCCTCTGAATATGTTGTTACTCAGCATTATTCAGTCCCTATTAACGAACATGCTTTTATGGAGCCGGAATGTGCGATTGCCATGCCTGAAGGTGAAACGGGTATTCTGCTTTATAGTGCCGGCCAAAGTATTTACGATGAGCAGCGAGAAGTTGCTCGTATGCTAGGTCTTGAAAAAGAAAAGGTTCACGTGCAAGCTAAGCTAGTTGGAGGTGGCTTTGGCGGGAAAGAAGATATGAGTGTGCAGCATCATGCAGCCCTAGCTGCTTGGTGTTTACAAAAACCCGTCAAAGTATTATTCACTCGCCAAGAAAGCCTGATGGTGCATCCGAAACGTCACGGTATGGAAATGGACTTTACTACCGGCTGTGATGCCCAAGGAAACTTAACAGCTATGAAAGCGGTTATTTATGCGGATACTGGTGCTTACGCTTCATTGGGCGGTCCTGTTTTACAGCGAGCCTGTACGCATGCGGCTGGACCCTATAAATACCAGCATATCGATGTAGAAGGCTTTGCTGTGTATACTAATAATCCGCCGGCTGGTGCTTTTCGAGGCTTTGGTGTTTGTCAAACGGCTTTTGCTATCGAAAATAATTTGAATCTACTCGCTGAAAAAGTAGGACTTTCCCAATGGGAGATTCGCTATAAAAATGCTGTAGAAGCAGGAGATGCTTTGCCTAATGGGCAAATCGTTTCTCATAATTCAGCCTTGAAAGAAACGTTGTTGGCAGTGAAAGAAAGCTATGAAACAGCTACAGTTGCTGGTATTTCTTGCTTCTTTAAAAATAGCGGCATCGGTGTCGGTCTTCCGGATTTCGGTCGTTGTATCGTGTCGGTGGAAGCAGGAAAAGTTCACGTACGCACTAGCGCTGCTTGCATTGGCCAAGGCATGGCTACTGTTACGACACAAGTAGCGTGTGAAACGTTAAATCTGCCGCCGGAAATGATCGTCGCCGAAGCACCCGACACACGCCGAACGCCGGATTCTGGAACCACTACAGCTTCTCGCCAATCTTTATTCACAGGAGAAGCGACTAGGCGGGCTGCTATGCAGCTGCGTTATGAATTAGATATGGGGCGTCCTTTAGTTGACTTGGAGGGGAAAGAATTTTACGGTGAATATTCAGCCGAAACGGATCCTTTAATTAACGATAAGAAAAATCCTGTTAGTCATGCTGGCTACGGCTATGCTTCTGAAGTAGCCATTTTAGATGAAAAAGGCAAAGTTACTAAGATTGCTGCGGCCTATGATATTGGCCAAGTGGTGAATCCTAAAGCAGCTGAAGGACAAATTGAAGGTGGTATCGTCATGGGAATGGGCTATGCTTTAACTGAAAAATTTGTGCTGGAAGACGGCTACGTCAAAGCTAAATATGCCACACTTGGCTTATTGAATGCGACACAAGTTCCGCCCATTGAAATTCATTTGATTCAAGCGGAAAATATTCATGATGGTCTAGCATACGGAATAAAAGGAGTTGGTGAACTTGCTACCATTCCTACGGCACCAGCTCTGGCAGCAGCTTATTACGCTTGGGACGGAAAATTACGCCCAACTTTACCCATGACTGATACTTTTTATCAAAAAAAGAAAAAATAACACATAAACGGTAATCAGCAAAAAGAAGTATAAAGGAGCCTGATCAATGCTGAAAGTAAGTGGGATTATCATGGCTGCCGGTTTTTCAACCAGAATGGGTGCCAATAAGCTTTTTCTAACCTATCAAGGGACTACCTTTTTGGAACGGGTTATAAGGTTAACCCGGCACTTGGATTTATCTGAGCGAATTTTAGTACTGTCACCGGAAAACAATCAAAAAGTGTCGTTTGATTCTGAGCTGAAAGTGGTCATCAATGAACAAGCACAGTTAGGGCAAAGCGGAAGTGTCCGTTTAGGCACACAAGCTGCCAGTGGTGATGGCTATCTTTATTTGACCGTCGATCAACCTTTGCTGACGCCAGAATTATTTGTGCCACTTTTTAAAGCCTATTCCAAGGAAACAATCGTATTTCCTGTCGATAGAAAACAAACACCGAACAGCCCAATTTTTTTTGGCAGTAGGTTTCGTTCTGAACTGCTGTCAGTCAGAGGTAGTGCAGGCGGACGTTTAGTCCGCCAGCGCCATCAGCAGGCATGGCGCAAAATTCAAGTGTCGGAACCGGAACGTTTACTTGATGTAGATACCCCAGTAGTCTACCAACAACTAGTGCAAAGAAGCTGGCAAAAGGAGCGTAAGTAGTGAAAGAGTTTGTTTATTTAAATCATGCGGCAACGTCAAATCAAAAATTTCAACCGACTGTCCAAAAACTAATCACATATTTAGCAGCGAACAATCATATCAACAGCCAGCGGGGAATGCAGATGATTGATGAACCGGATTTTGTCTTTGCGACCCGTCAAAGAATTACTGAATTTTTTCACGCACCAGATCCGGCACATGTAATATTTACGCCGAATGCAACTGCTTCTTTAAATATGGTTTTAAATGGGCTGTTAAAACCGGGTGATCATATCTTAACTACGTCAGTAGAACACAATGCCGTTACTCGTCCGCTTGAGCGCTTGATGACTGAAAAGAATATTCAGGTTACCTACCTGCCTTGTACCAAAGAAGGGCGGTTAGATCCGCAACAAATTATTGCGGCGATCCGTCCTGAAACAAAAGCGTTGGTGATGACCCATGCTTCAAATGTTTTGGGAACTATTTTGCCTGTAAAAATGTGTTTTAAAATTGCGAAGAGCTATGGTTTATTTACTATTTTAGACAGTGCCCAAACGGCTGGCTTTCTGCCTTTAGACCTTGCTGAATTAGCGGCCGATGTCTTGGTGTTTACCGGACATAAAGGCTTGATGGGCTTAGCGGGAATTGGGGGCTTTATTTTAGCCAAAGCAAGTGAAGAACGAATAGATCCTTGGCTTTGTGGAGGCACTGGTAGTGCTTCTGCTTCTTTACGACAGCCGTTGGTTTTGCCAGATAAATATGAGCCGGGAACTCCCAATCTGATGGGTATTTTAAGTTTAAAAAGCGCCATAGAAACCATTGAAACATTGGGCTTATCCTCAATTACCAACCATGGAAATATGCTGACAGCTCACTTTCTAACTGGTTTAACGAAACTGCCGGTTGAAATTTTAGGAACCCAAGATGCGGCTGCTTCTGTACCAGTGGTTTCTATCGTTGCCCCAAAACTGGATTCAGGTGAATTAGCACAACTACTGGCTGAACGCTATCAAATTATCACTAGATCAGGTTTGCATTGTGCTCCACTGGCTCATCAAACGGCTGGAACGATTAACACTGGCGCGCTTCGTTTTAGTTTCGGTTGGGAAACCACAATAGCTGAGCTTGATTATGCACTTTTGGCTTTGGCGGAGATTTTACGGGAATACACGTGAAGGAGTAAAGCGATGGAATTTTTATCTCAATGTACCTCTGGTGGGTGTGGTGCCAAAATTGGACCAGTCGAGTTAGCTGGTTGTTTAAATGGTCTACAAAAGCTGAACGATCCTCAATTATTAGTGGGATTTGATGCGGCAGATGATGCAGCCGTCTATCAAATTTCCGAAAAAGTAGCGATTATTTCGACAGTCGATTTTTTTTCGCCGATGGTGGCTGATCCTTTCACCTTTGGCAAAATTGCTGTAGCCAATGCTTTAAGCGACATTTACGCAATGGGCGGTGAAGTATTGTTTGCATTAAATCTTGTTTGTTTTCCAGAAAAAATGTCTAAAATATTTTTAAAGGAGATGTTGGCAGGTGGAGCCGCTAAACTCAAAGAAGCACAGGCATCTTTGGCGGGCGGGCATTCGATTTATGACCATGAACCCAAATATGGTTTAGCTGTAACTGGTTGGGTTGATCCGCAAAAAATTTTACAAAATCACACGGCACAAGTTGGGGATGTTTTGATTCTTACGAAAGGTTTGGGCGTTGGTTTAATTCAATCAGCTCTTAGAGGAAATGTTGCGTCAAAAGCAGCGGCTGAGGCTGCCCGTCAGTCAATGGAACGACTGAATAAATATGCTGCCGCTCAAGTCAAAAACTTCGCTGTTCATGCTGCAACTGACGTTACCGGCTTCGGCCTGTTAGGTCAAGCAGTCGAAATGGCTGGTACAAATGTTACACTAGTTATCGATACTCACCAATTGCCAATACTTCCAGAAGCTTATCAGTATGCAGCCGCATTTTTGGCGACTGCAGCAGCAGTAAGGAACCGCAAATTTGTTTCAGATAAAGTTGATTTGTCCACAGCTTCACCTGCATTTCAAGAAATATTAGTTGATCCGCAAACTTCCGGCGGTTTGTTGTTTAGTGTTGCACCGGAACAGGCAGCTGATTGTTTGGCGGCCATTCAGCAAGTAGAACCGATTGCCGCTATTATTGGTGAAGTTTGTGAAAAAACCACTGAGCATTCTGTGATTATTGTATAAGAAAGAAGAGATACCAATGGAAAAAATTTATGCCTTAGGGAAGCCTTGTCCAATTCCAGTAATTGAAGCAAAAAAAGCTATCCAAGAACTTCAAAAAACAGGTGGAGAGTTAACAATTCTTGTTGATAATGAAGTGGCTGTCAGTAACCTTGAAAAAATGGCTGCCGGCTGGCAGTTGAAAATTGACCATTCACAAACGATTGATGGCAATTACGCTGTTGTGATAGCTGTTCCGCAAGGATTTCAACTTTCCCAAGCCCAATCCGCGGAGCGGTCTTTGGTAATTGCAATCAGCAGTGATGAAATGGGAACGGGTGCTTCAGCGTTAGGCAAAATTTTATTGAAAAGCTATATTTATTCATTAACTGAATTAACAGCTCCGCCTACGCAGGTGCTTTTTTTTAACAGCGGTGTTTATTTAACAAATCAAAGCTCAACTGTACTTGAGGATTTACGCACATTGGCAGCAAAAGGAACAAAAATCAGTACTTGCGGCGCTTGTTTAGACTTTTATGAAATCAAGGAAACCTTGGCAATTGGCACGATTACCAATATGTATACTATTGCTGAAACTATGGCTAATTGTGAGAAAGTAATTATGATATGAGGTGGTCAAATGGAATTTCTCTTCACTTTTCCCAATGTCCATTATGCAATTCACAGTGAAAAATATTTAACTGCACAACAGATTCTGGTAAAAGTCGTGCCGCTACCTGCCAGCCTTGGGGATTTTTGTGGAGTTTGTTTGCGAATCAATGAAGCTGATTTAGAAAAAAGCTATGGGCTGTTAACTGATGAAGGAGTACCGGTTAAAGCAATTTTTAAAATTGAAAAGCATGCTGGAGAAAGGAAGTACCAGAAATGGACTGCTTGAAAGATTGTTTGCAAATCAACGGACAACAAGTTATTTCGCTAATCGGCAGCGGTGGCAAAACAAGTCTGATGTGGTACTTGGCTGAATGTTATCGTAAAGAGCGTGTACTGGTCAGTACGACGACTAAAATCGGCTATCCTGCGCCTGCTTGCTACGATTATTTTTATAGTGAGCAATTTGATCAGTTAGGTACAGATGGACCAGGTATTACCGTAGCTGGTCGTTTCACTAAAGAACACACGAAATTAAGGATACCTCCGGCGGTTTTTCGCTCGCTTTTTGCGAAATTTGATAAAGTCCTTTTAGAAGCAGACGGCTCAAAACAATTGCCGTTAAAAGGCTGGGAAACATTTGAACCAGTGATTATTCCTGAGACCACTATCACTATCGGCTTGATGCCAATCGCCGTTTTAGGCAAAACCATTAGCTCTGCTACGGTTCATCGTTTACCGCTTTTTTTACGGAGTACCGATACTAAAGCAGGACAAATCATCCTTGAAGAAACTCTGGCAAATATTATTGCAAGTCCTGTCGGCTTATGGGCAAAAAGTCGTGGGCAACGAATTTTATGTTTAAATCAAGTTGAGACAGCCAGCCAGTTACTGCAGGCACGAACAGTCGCCTCTTTACTGCCGCATTCCTTGCTTACACGGTTAAGTAAAGTAATTGCCTGTAATATTCAAACGCAAGAGGGGGTGATTTTATGGGAACGATAAAGACTACAATTGAAGATACGGTAGTTGTAGTAAGAGGTGGTGGAGATCTGGCAACAGGCGTTGTTCAAAAGCTTTATCATGCTGGCTTTAAAGTAGTTGTTTTAGAAACTGCCCGTCCTTTGGCGATTCGGCGAACGGTCGCCTTATGTAATGCCGTCTTTCAGGGAGTCCAGCAAGTGGAAGACTTGAAGGGTGTTTTAGTGAATTCATGGCAAGAGTGTGCAGCTTGTTGGCAACAAAATCAAATTCCGCTATTAATTGATACTCACGCTGAGTCATTGACACTTTTGAAACCATCAGTTGTGGTCGATGCAATTTTAGCTAAACGTAATTTAGGCACTAAGTCAACATTGGCACCAGTTACAATTGCATTGGGGCCTGGCTTTTCCGCTCCAGAAGAAGTGGATGTCGTTGTAGAAACGATGCGTGGTCATTATTTAGGACGGCTGTATTTTCAAGGGCAAGCTTTGCCTAATACAGGTATTCCAGGAGAAATTGGCGGTAAAAGTGCTGAACGAGTGATTCATGCTCCGACAGCCGGTAAAATCCGCCATCTTAAACGGATTGGCGCTGTCGTGCAACAAGGCGAGCCGCTGTTTTATATTGACCAAGACTTAGTGACGTCACCTCTTAACGGCGTTTTACGAGGGCTTATTTCTGACCAAGTAATCTGTACCAAAGGACTAAAATGTGGCGATGTGGATCCTAGATCTCCACAAGTTGTGGACTGTTTTACGATTTCTGATAAAGCACGTGCTCTAGGGGGAGCAGTCTTAGAGGCAGTTTTATTTTTAGGTAAGAAAAAAGGGCTCTTTTAACTATATTTAAGCAGCAATAAAGTAAGACCTGAATGTATGCTAAAAATTATTTTTTCTATCTGAAAAATATTGTTTTAAAAAGATGTTAATGGTATAGTGTAAATGAAATAGCACAAAAATAGCACTTAAAAGTAGACGGTCCTCTATCATGGTCACAAAAATGATATGTGAAAAAGGTAATTTTTTGACTGGTACAAAAAGAATTTGTCAAACTGTTTCAGCACAAATGAAAGGGTTTACATTTCTGCTGTACTGAAAATATTATGAAAAAATAGAAAGGATGGGTCATTATGGCTTTAGTAAAAATTATTTATGCAAGTATGACTGGAAACACAGAAGAAATTTCGGAAATAGTAGAAAGCACCCTTCAAGAAGCAGGCTTTGACGTGGAACGAGAAGAATGTTCAGATGTAGATGCTGATTTTTTTGATGATGCCGATGCTTGTGTCATTGCTACTTACACTTACGGTGAAGGAGAGCTTCCGTTTGAATTTGAAGACTTTTACGACGAAATACAAGAAAAGGATTTATCTGACAAGCCTTTTGGCGTAGTTGGTTCAGGCGATCGTGATTACGGAGACATGTTCTGTAAATCAGCTCATGATTTTGTGGAAGCCATGGTTAAAGCAGGTGCCAAAAAAGTAGCTGATACCGTAGAGATTGAAAATAATGCAGAAGATGAAGATGTTGAAGCTTTACAACGATTCGTTAGTGAATTGACTAGTAATCTTTAATTCAGTCAAGTTCGTTTAAAAAGAAGGGAGCGGGATGTGATTTATGAATGGTGACATAAATGTTTAAACTAACCAAAAATCAAAAAATTTCTGAAAATGAATATGATATTTGGGTATCAGCGCCTCGCATTGCGAGTAAAGCCGAACCGGGTCAATTCGTCATTTTACGAATTGATGGATTAGGTGAACGAATTCCCTTAACGATTGCAGATGTAAATGCAAAGCAAGGCTGGATTCGTTTGATTTTTCAAGTAATTGGCAAAACAACTGCTGAACTATCCCAGCTTAAAACAGGAGATACTTTGTTAGATGTAGCTGGACCTTTGGGAATGCCTACTAAAATTAAAAACTACGGCACAGTCATAATCATCGGCGGTGGCGTTGGCATTGCGGCAATCTATCCGATTATCAAGGGATTAAAAGAAGCTGGCAATCGTGTCGTCACTATATTAGGCGCAAAGACGGCTTCATTAGTTATTTTACAAGAAGAGTGTCGCCAAGCTTCCGATGAGTTAATTATTACTACTGATGATGGCTCTTTAGGAATTAAAGGCCTGGTTACAGAAGCGATGGAACAAGTAATCGCCAGAGAAAAAATTGACTGTAGCTGGGCGATTGGCCCGAGTGTTATGATGAAATTTTGTACGCTGGTTGCTGCAAAATATGAGGTACCTATTTATGTTTCATTAAATCCAATTATGATTGACGGCACCGGGATGTGCGGTGGTTGCCGTGTAACGATTGACGGTACGATTAAATTTGCTTGTGTCGACGGACCGGAATTTAAAGGTACGGAAGTAGACTGGACGGAGTTTATCAGCCGGATGAAACAATATCGAGCAGAAGAAACCGCTAGTTTTGCCGACTATCAAAAAGTACAGGTGACATACGATGGCTAGAAAAAGTAGAACAAAAACGCCAATCACCGAACAAGATCCACTGCAACGCCGGGAAAATTTTACTGAAGTTTGTTTAGGTTATACGCTGCAAGAAGGCCAATTAGAAGCGATGCGCTGTCTGCAATGCAAAAATGCACCTTGTATTGCGAATTGTCCTGTGATGATTGATATTCCGGGCTTTATTCGCTGTATTCAGGCAGGTGATTTATCAGCAGCAGCAAAAATTATCGGCAAATATAGCAATTTGCCGGCTATTTGCGGTCGCGTTTGTCCTCAAGAAAAACAATGCGAACAAGTTTGCAAATTAGGTCAAGTAAAAAATTTCGAGCCTGTAGCCATCGGAAAACTAGAACGATTGGTGGCAGATTGGGCCTTAGAAAATCAGACATTTTCTCAACAGATATCAACAACCGCAGCAAAAGTAGGGAAAGTGGCAGTAATCGGTTCAGGCCCTTCTGGATTAACAGTTGCCGGTGATTTGGCGAAGCTGAATTATGAAGTGGTGATTTATGAAGCTCTTCATGAAGCAGGCGGGGTACTCACCTATGGTATTCCTGAATTTCGTTTGCCAAAAAAGATCGTTCAAAAAGAAATTGCAAGCATTCAAGCATTGGGCGTAAAAATTGAAACGAACGTGGTAGTAGGTAAAACTATTACTATGGCTGAAATTTCAGCTGAATTTGATGCTTGTTATATTTCAGTCGGTGCCGGTGCACCTAACTTCATGGGAATTTCTGGAACAGCTTTAAATGGTGTCTATTCTTCAAGTGAATATTTAACGCGAATTAATTTAATGCACAGTTATGAATTTCCAAATTATGATACACCAATTAAGCACCCACAACAGGTGATCGTAATTGGCGGTGGCAATGTAGCGATGGATGCTGCTCGATCGGCTAAACGGCTGGGTGCTGAAACTGTAAGTATTGTTTACCGTCGCTCTTTGGAAGAATTGCCGGCACGTATTGAGGAATACCACCATTCTGTGGAAGAAGGCATTCAATACTACTGGTTGTCTAGCCCGATTTCTTACGTGGATGATGGCCATGGAAATTTAAGCGGCGTAAAATGTGTCAAAATGGAATTAGGAGAACCTGATGCTTCCGGAAGACGCAGGCCTGTATTCATCGCCGATAGTGAGTTTGTCATTGCCGCAGATACTGCAATTGAAGCGATTGGACAAGGTGCTAACCGTGTGTTATCAGCTACTTTTCCTGAATTAAAATTAACGGAGTGGGGCTACATTGAAGCCGATCCTCAAACCGGTGCAACTTCCATTCCAGGGGTGTTTGCCGGTGGCGATATCGTTACCGGAGCTGCAACCGTGATTTTAGCAATGGGTGCCGGCAAAGTTGCGGCAGCCCAGATCGATCAATATGTTCAAAAAAAAAAGCTGGTAGCAAATAAGTCTGAGGAAAGATAAAAGGTGAAATTAATGAAAAAAATGAAGACAATGGACGGAAATACAGCAGCAGCTTATATTTCCTATGCGTTTACCGAAGTGGCAGCCATTTACCCTATTACACCAAGCTCCACCATGGCTGAGCTAGTAGATGAATGGGCTGAAACGGGTCAAAAAAACATCTACGGTCAAAAAGTTCAAGTGATTGAAATGCAATCAGAAGCTGGTGCTGCCGGAGCAGTTCATGGCTCCCTAAAAGCGGGAGCCTTAACTACAACGTATACAGCTTCTCAAGGTCTACTGTTAATGATTCCAAATATGTATAAAATAGCCGGAGAATTGTTACCAACCGTTTTTCACGTGGCCGCTAGAGCCGTGGCCACCAGTGCTTTAAGTATTTTTGGCGACCATGGCGATGTTATGGCCACGCGACAAACGGGCTTTTGTATGCTAGCCGAAGCTAGTGTGCAAGAGGTAATGGATTTATCCGCAGTTGCCCATTTAGCAAGTATTGAAGGCAGTCTACCTTTTGTCAACTTTTTTGATGGCTTTAGAACGAGTCATGAACTGCAAAAAATTGAAGTCATAGATTATGCTGAGTTGAAGCAGCTAGTTAATCAAGAGGCGGTCGAACGCTTCAAAAATAAAGGGATGAATCCTAATCATCCCACTGTTTCCGGGACGGCACAAAATCCCGATATTCATTTCCAGCAAAGAGAAGCGGTAAATGAAAACTATGAAGCTATGCCAGCTATTGTACAAAAATATATGGAACAAATCAACGAATTGCGGGGAACCTCCTATGACCTAACGACTTATTACGGTGTGGAGGATGCAACGGAAGTGATCATTGCTATGGGATCGGTCGCGCCAGTCATTCGGCAAACAGTTGATTACTTAAACGGGAATGGCAGATGTGTTGGTTTTATTCATATTCACTTGTACCGTCCGTTTCCAACAGAAAACTTATTGGCAAAACTTCCGCGAACGGTTCAAAAAATTGCTGTCTTGGATCGTACGAAAGAAGCTGGTGCAGACGGTGAACCATTATTACTCGATGTTCAAAGCGCATTATATCAATATGAAAATCGTCCCCTGGTTATTGGTGGTCGCTATGGTCTAGGTTCAAAGGATGTCACGCCAGACCAGATCAAAGCTGTTTATGATCACCTACTGTTGCCCTTTAATGAGTTAAAGCAGCGCTTTACAATCGGTATCGTTGACGATGTCACCTATTACTCTTTACCGCAAGCGGAACTTTTAGACTTAACTCCCAGCTCTACGTTTCAAGCGAAGTTTTGGGGCTTTGGCTCCGATGGAACAGTGGGTGCCAATAAACAAGCGATTAAAATCATTGGCGATCACACCGATCTTTATGCGCAAGCCTATTTCAGTTATGATTCAAAAAAATCAGGTGGTTTGACGGTTTCCCATCTACGTTTCGGTAAAGAACCAATTACTTCCACTTATTTAGTTGAACAAGCCGATTTTATTGCCTGTCATAATGCATCTTACCTTCACAAGTACGACTTACTAAAGGGATTAAAAGATGGGGGTATTTTCTTATTGAACACTATTTGGGACAAAGAAAAAGTCTACCAACTGTTACCGATTAAACTTAAGCAATATATCGCTGAACACAACATTCACTTTTATATTATCAATGCAGTCAAATTAGCACGAGAATCCGGCTTGGGACGGCGGATCAATACCGTTATGTCTACTGCTTTTTTTGAAGTTACGGATATTATGGATCGAAAAGAATATCTACCGCTACTAAAAGCCGAGGTAGAAAAAACTTACGGAAAGAAATCAATGGAAATCGTTGAAAAAAACTTTCAAGCTATCGCAGGTACCTTTGATTCCCTCCAAAAAGTGGAAATTCCATCTGGTTGGCGAGAGATTACTGTGGAACCAGAACCCCAAAATACTGCCTTACCTAGCTTTGTTGCCAATATTTTAGAACCGATTAATCGACAAGCAGGAAATCAGTTGACGGTGGGTGATTTGATTGAAAATGGCATGCAAGCTGGTGAAATTCCTTTAGGAACGGCAGCCTATGAAAAACGTGGTATCGCTCTTGAAGTGCCAGAGTGGCAAATGGACAGATGTACAATGTGTAATGAATGTGCTTTTGTTTGTCCGCACGCAGCGATTCGACCATTTTTAGCCGATGAAGCTGAACTTGAAGCAGCACCTACTGGCTTTTTCACTCGAGAGATGAGAGGCACCGATGGTTTAATGTACCGCATACAAGTTTCCTTGGAAGATTGTACCGGTTGTGGTTTGTGTGTCCAAGCGTGTCCTGCCAAGGAAAAAGCAATCTTGATGAAGCCGTATGAAGAACAAAAAGAACAAGCGATGAATTGGGCTTTTGCTATGACTTTGCGCCAAAAAGCTAATCCAGTCAAAAAACTATCAGTTAAAGGTTCACAATTTAATCAGCCGTTAATGGAATTTTCAGGAGCCTGTGAAGGTTGTGGCGAAACCCCTTATATCAAGTTGTTAACACAATTATTCGGCGATCGGATGATAATGGCTAATGCAACTGGCTGTTCTTCTATCTGGGGTGGCTCTGCTCCAGTTACGCCTTACACTACGAATGAGTGTGGCCAAGGTCCAGCTTGGAGCAATTCGTTATTTGAAGATAACGCAGAATATGGCTATGGTATGTATATCGCCAATAAAACCAAACGAATTCATTTAGCAGCCTTAATTCAGACTGCACTTACTGAAAAATGCGGTACCGACTCATTGCAGTTATTAATGGCAGATTGGTTAGCTCATTATTTGGAAAGTGAAGGCACACAACAACGGGCCACCAAGCTAGCAGCTGCCTTACAGGAAGAATACCAAAGTGTTCCGCTTTTGACGCAAATTTATCAACAACGTGATTGGTTTGTTAAACCTAGCCAATGGATTATCGGCGGTGATGGTTGGGCCTATGACATTGGGTTTGGTGGTATCGACCATGTGCTGGCAAGCGGAGCTGACGTTAATATTTTTGTAATGGATAATGAAGTGTATGCTAACACCGGCGGGCAAACATCAAAAGCAACACCTGCAGCAGCCATCGCTAAGTTTTCTGCCGGAGGTAAACAAACAACTAAGAAAGACTTAGGCATGATGGCCATCACCTATGGTAATGTTTATGTAGCTCAAGTGGCGCTCGGAGCTAATTCCATGCAAACAATTAAGGCAATAGCAGAAGCTGAAAGCTACCCAGGACCATCCATAATCATCGGGTACACCCCATGTATTAACCATGGAGTAAAAGGGGGAATGAGCACCACACTTGCATTAGCCAAAGAAGCCGTTGAATCGGGCTATTGGCAATTGTATCGTTACAATCCACTATTGATTGAAAAAGGGAAAGACCCTATGACGATTGATTACAAAAAAGCTGACTTTGAAAAAATGCGTAGCTTCCTTGAAAAACAAACGCGTTTCTCTGCGTTGCATACAATTAAAAGCAATCAAGCAGCCGTTGAAGAATTGTTGAATAAAACGCAAACAGACGCGCAAGAACGTACCCAAAGCTATGCAAAAATGTTGGAACATTTTAAAAAATAACAGTAGCTAATAAAATCAAGTTTGCTTTTGGACCAAGTGGCTTATTACTAGTCCATAGAAAACATGCAAGAAAATTTACCATCTTTCTCTCAGCTTTTGACAATAGCCTCTGAAACAAATTATAAACAACGCAGTAAGCACATTAGTTGCTTACTGCGTTGTTTAGTTATGAACGGCTTTTTATTTTTTAACTTTTAGCAATAGTTTAACCGATGATAATCTTTTCAGAAGGATACTCATATCCTAAATCCCTTGTTTCTTTCGGAACAAAAAGCATTAAAGTATACAACATACCGATCCGACCAATAAACATTAATAAAGCAATCATCAACTTGCCAACAGTAGTCAAGTCACCAGTGATGCCCAAGGATAAACCGGTAGTTCCAAAAGCTGAGGCTACTTCAACAATAATTGAAATCAAAGGCAAATCCTCAGTCGCCGTCAAAAATAATACGGAGAAAAAACACATGGATAAAGACAGCATAAATACTACAATCGATTTACGGACATCGTCATTATCAATTCTGCGTCCAAAAATATTGATATTGTCCTCACCTTTTAAGAAAGAATATAGATACAAGCCAATAATGGCAATAGTAGTAGTTCGTACACCACCACCGACAGAGCTTGGACTACAGCCAATAAACATCAGTAACGAAAAAAAGATTAACGTCGTTACTTGAAAGTCACCCAAATCATTAATTTGAAGACCGGCGTTACGAGTAGTCATGGAATAAAACATGGAGGTGATCCACCGCTTTCCTGCTGACATACCCACAAAAAAATGATCTTTTTCCAACAAATAAATAAAAATTGTACCACTAACAAATAAAATGGCAAAAGACAGCAGGGCGATTTTACTAAAAAGTGAAAAACGAAAAGCTCGTCTATGTTTCTTTTTCTTAAAGAACAACCATTCTCTAATTTCAATTAAAACGGGAAACCCGATACCGCCTACAAAAATTAAAAACATAATCATCACTAAGAAAAAAGAGTCGTTGGCAAAAGGCACAATCGAATCACCGGTAATGTCAAAGCCAGAATTAGTTACAGCTGAAATTGCCTGATAAAATCCATAAAAAATCGCTTCATGCCAATTAAGATAATAGCCGCTAAAATAAAAATAAAGAGAAAAAATAGCGCCAAAAAATACTTGAAAGAAAACAATAATGATCAATGTTGAACGAATCAAACGTACGATTCCACTAAGCCTTGGTTGATTCATATCCGTCATAATCAATTGTCGTTGTTTTAATGTAATTCTGCGCTTGGCTAAAATAAAGAAAGTAGTAGAAATCATCATAATACCCAAACCGCCAATTTGAAACAATACTTCCAGTAAAATGATCCCCTGATTGTTAAAAACGGAATGAATATCTACGGTTGTCAGACCAGTTACACTGACTGTACTAACAGCTAAAAAGAACAAATCAATAAAAGATACCTGCGATCCGGCTGCTCGAAAAAAAGGCAGACAAAACAAGATATAAGAAAGAAGAACCATCAAAATGTAATACAACACAATAATTTGAATAGAAGTAAAATTTTTAGCTACAAACCGATTGCTTTTCCGTTGAGCAATCCATAACAGTCGCGAACGATTCACAAGACGACCTCCTGTCTATCATAAAAACAGTATAGCAAAAAAAGAACAGCGTGAACAATGTTTATTTAACGTATTACATGTTCTACAAGTAGAGGAGAAAAGGTGTCAGCGATATTTTTTGAAAAAGGGTCAAGTAGAAATAATGAGCGGAGACAGTTTCCGTTAGCCATTTCAAAAGCCAAAGAGCTATCATTTGATTATTATATTAGGCTTGGTTATTTTAGCTGGATAGATTAGGAATAAATCCTTGATTAATGTTTCATACGTTAGAAGAAGTAAAGAGCTGAAAATTAATTCTGTCTTAAGAAGCGGATAATTTATAGCCATCCATTTAGCCATATCTTTTTAACCTTATTAGTAAGAGTAGGAAACATCATAAAATAAATGTGAAGGTCACGCTCCAAAGGATAAAGCAAAGACAGATGAATAGAGTCGAACAAGTGCAAATAAGCCAATAGAATTTCTCAATAAAGGAGATGAGGTAATTATTCCATTAATGAAAGGGAATTTAGCTGCCTCATCCTTTTGTATTTCAAAAAACGGGCCAGTATAGGGACGAATAAGCAAATCATCCTGTCGATCAAATCCTTTGATATGTAAGGTTTGAATTTACTACTATAAAAAACTTTGAAAATATAGTAAAATACGTAAGGAGTAAAGGGAAAGGTAGACAAACGATGGCACAATTATTTTTTAAATATGGCGCAATGAATAGCGGGAAAACGATTGAAATTTTGAAAGTAGCTCATAACTATGAAGAACAAGATAAACCGGTTGTTATTATGACTAGCGGCTTAGATACAAGAGATGGCGTTGGGATGGTTTCCAGCCGAATCGGTTTAAAAAGAGAGGCCATTCCAATTTTTGAAGAAACGAATGTGTATGACGTAGTTTGCGGACTAGCTGACACGCCTTATTGTGTATTGGTGGATGAGTCTCAATTTTTAAGCAAACACCACGTTATTGAATTTGCTCGTGTAGTAGATGAACTGGGGATTCCAGTCATGGCTTTTGGATTGAAAAACGACTTCCGCAATGAATTATTTGAAGGCTCGAAATATTTACTTTTATTTGCAGATAAATTAGAAGAGCTAAAAACGATTTGTTGGTTTTGCCACAAAAAAGCAACGATGAACTTACATTATATTGATGGCAAGCCGGTTTACGAAGGTGATCAAGTCCAAATTGGCGGTAACGAAGCTTATTATCCTGTTTGTCGACGACATTATTTTTACCCTGAACTAACAAAAGCGCATCCTGCAAAAAATGATTAGAAAAATGGAACAGTAAGGAGAATCATCATGTACGATCAGTTACAAGCAATAGAAGATCGCTATGAAGAATTGGGAGAACTGCTGAGTGACCCGGAAGTGATCAATGATACGAAACGATTTATGGCTTTATCTAAAGAAGAAGCAAGCACCAGAGAGACGGTTGAAGTCTACCGTCGCTACAAAAAAGTGGTGGAAGGTATCCAAGAGGCAGAGGAGCTTCTAGGAGAAAATCTGGATGCCGAAATGGCGGAACTGGCTAAAGAAGAGCTAGCTGATTTAAAAAAAGAAAAAGACGTGTTAGAAGAACGCATTAAAATTCTTTTATTACCGAAAGACCCTAACGATGATAAAAATATTATCATGGAAATTCGCGGAGCGGCTGGCGGTGATGAAGCAGCCTTATTTGCAGGGGATTTATTCAATATGTACCAAAAATATGCAGAAACACAAGGCTGGAAAGTCGAAGTGTTGGAGGCCAACGTAACGGGAATTGGTGGCTATAAAGAAGTGATTATGATGATTTCCGGAGAAAATGTCTTCTCAAAATTAAAATACGAAAGCGGTGCTCATCGTGTCCAGCGTGTACCTTCAACTGAATCTCAAGGACGGATCCACACATCAACTGCAACAGTGGTAGTTATGCCGGAAGCCGAAGAAGTTGAAATTGATTTAGCAGATAAAGACATTCGAGTGGATATCTACCATGCCAGCGGTGCTGGTGGTCAGCACGTCAACAAGACAGCTTCAGCAGTGCGGCTGACTCACTTGCCGACTGGAATTGTTGTTGCGATGCAAGATGAACGTTCTCAATTAAAAAATCGCGAAAAAGCGATGAAGGTGTTAAGAGCTCGTGTTTATGATCAAATTCAACAAGAAGCACAAAGTGAATACGATGCCAACCGTAAATCAGCGGTAGGAACCGGAGATCGTTCTGAACGCATTCGGACTTACAACTTCCCACAAAATCGAGTAACAGATCATCGCATCGGCTTAACGATTCAAAAGTTAGACCAAATCCTAGCTGGTAAACTAGACGAAATTATTGATGCACTCGTCTTATACGATCAAACCTCTAAACTAGAAGAGATGCAAAATGGGTAACAGCTACTTTGAAGTCCTACAACGGGCTTCTTCTTTTTTAGAAGCCAAAGGCAAGGAAGGTTACAGCATTCAGTACCTTTTGCTGGAACGAAAAGGCTGGGATAAAACTCAATGGCTGTTGCACTTGCATGAGCCTATGCCGGTGATTGAAGAACAACAAGTGGCTCAAGACGTTGAACGATTAGTACAAGATTATCCACCCCAATATATTTTGGGTTTTAGTGAATTTTACGGTCATCGTTTTCAAGTAAATGAACATACGCTAATCCCACGCCCGGAAACCGAAGAGCTTGTTCAGCAGTGCTTAGTGGAAAATGACACAGCACCACGGACTGTTGTGGATGTAGGCACAGGAACCGGTGCTATTGCTATCAGTTTGAAATTAGCACGACCTCAATGGCGAGTAATCGCCATTGACATCTCAGCTGACACCTTGAAAGTAGCTCAACACAATGCGCAAGCTTTGGCAGCAGACATTGAGTTGCTACAAAGTGACGGTCTCCAAGCGCTAAGGGCTGTAGCGATTGATGTGCTGATTTCTAATCCACCGTATATCAGTTCTAAAGAGTGGGAATTAATGGATCCTAGTGTTCGCTTGTATGAACCGAAAAAAGCTCTGTTCGCTGAAAATCAAGGCTTGTCAATGTATCAACAATTAGTTACAGAAAGCCAATCATTTTTGAAACCAGCCGGAAAAATTTATTTTGAAATTGGGTATCAGCAAGGGGCTGCTGTAAAAGAAATACTTGCACAGTCATATCCAGACAAACAGCTGCGGATTCAGCAAGATCTATCTGGTCGTGATCGTATCGTAATTGCTGATTAAAACCACTCACCGATTTGGGTACAGGGAAAGGAGTTGTCAGCAGATGACAACGAAAATGTTAACAGAACAAGACATAGCCACAGCGGCAATGGCTATCAAAACAGGACAGTTAGTGGCGTTTCCTACAGAAACAGTCTATGGTTTAGGCGCCAATGCTTTAGATGAAACAGCAGTAAAAAAAGTTTATCAAGCGAAAGGACGACCTAGCGATAACCCCCTGATCGTTCATGTCAGCGGCGTCGAAATGTTGCGTAACTATGTAAAAAAATTGTCAGAAGCAGCCTTAAAACTAATCACCACTTTTTGGCCTGGACCTTTAACGTTGATTTTTTCGATTGAACCGGACACCTTTCCATCAGTCGTGACCGGTGGCTTGTCTACGGCTGCTTTTCGAATGCCGGACAATCAGTGTACCCTTCGGCTAATCGAAGCTGCTGGCGTTCCTATTGTAGGCCCTAGCGCCAATACTTCAGGCAGACCAAGTCCGACGACTGCCCAACACGTGGCTCACGATTTACAAGGAAAAATTGCTTTTATTTTAGATGACGGTCCGACCAAAATAGGTGTTGAATCAACAGTACTGGATTTAAGTGAACCAGAGCAGGGACCAGTGATCTTGCGTCCGGGAGCAATTACACAAGCTCAGTTGGCTGCTGTTATTAATGAAGTAACCGTTGATCAGCATTTAGTCGGCGCTGCCAAAACACCTAAAGCACCGGGTATGAAGTATAAGCACTACTCGCCAGAAGCCACGGTTTGGATTGTTCCGGAAGTAAGTAATGAAAAATGGCAGGCTGCTGTAGCCTTTGGCCGGCAACAGCAACAAAAAATTGGCCTATTACTCCCGGAATTTTTAGCGAAAGAAATGATTGATGAAGATGTTTTGGTAGTTTCTTATGGAGCAAATACGGTTGAAAATGCTACAAAAGCATTGTTTGCTGGATTGCGAAACTTAGATGAACAAGGCGCGGATTTAATTTTTGTTCAAGGGCTTCCTGAAGAAGGATTGGGCATTGCTTATATGAATCGATTAAAAAAAGCGGCCAATCGTAATATTTTTTAATTAAATTCAATCAAAACGTAATGAATTGGTACACTCCTTATGGTAGAATCAAATTAAAAAATAAGTTGAGGTGTTGTGGAATGGATTATCAAACATTTGACCCGGATTTATGGGCAGCAATTGCCAAAGAACGTGAACGACAAGAAAAAAACTTGGAACTAATTGCATCGGAAAACGTCGTTTCTCCAGCAGTAATGGCCGCTCAAGGTAGTATCCTCACCAATAAATATGCAGAAGGTTATCCAGGCAAACGCTATTATGGCGGCTGTGAATACATTGATATTGTAGAAAATTTAGCCATTGAGCGTGCCAAAGATTTGTTTGGTGCTAAATTTGCTAATGTTCAAGCCCATTCCGGTTCCCAAGCGAACACCGCTGCTTATTTATCTTTAATTGAACCGGGAGATACTATTTTAGGGATGGATTTAGCAGCCGGCGGTCATTTAACCCATGGCTCTCCCGTGAATTTTAGTGGCAAAACATATCATTTCGTTAGCTATGGTGTGGATCCTGTAACTGAAGTGATTGACTATAATGTTGTGCGAATCTTAGCGCGAGAACACCGACCTAAATTGATTGTTGCTGGTGCTAGTGCATATTCCCGTACTCTGGATTTTGCGAAATTCCGTGAGATCGCTGATGAAGTTGGCGCAAAATTAATGGTGGATATGGCGCACATCGCCGGGCTAGTTGCAGCTGGATTGCATCCCAATCCAGTTCCTTATGCTGATGTTGTAACGAGCACCACTCACAAAACATTGCGTGGCCCGAGAGGCGGGTTAATTTTAACTAATGACGAAGTTTTAGCGAAAAAAATTAACAGCAGTATTTTTCCTGGCATTCAAGGCGGTCCATTGGAACATGTGATTGCTGCTAAAGCAGTCGCTTTCAAGGAAGCCTTAGATCCAAGTTTTATCGACTACAGTAAGCAAGTGATTGCCAATGCTCAAGCCATGACAAAAGTTTTTAATCAAACACCGGAAGCTCGACTAATCAGTGGTGCGACTGATAATCATTTACTCTTAATCGAAGTGACTGATTTCGGATTAAATGGAAAAGAAGCCGAAGCAATTTTGGATCAGGTAAATATTACAGTTAATAAAAATTCAATTCCATTTGAACAACTAAGTCCATTTAAAACTAGTGGTATTCGGATTGGTACACCGGCTATCACTTCACGCGGTTTCCAAGAAGATGATGCAGTAGAAGTTGCAAAACTAATTGTCAAAGCCTTAGGTGCCCATGAAAATGAGCAAGTTTTACAGTCAGTAAGAGAAGGTGTTCACCTACTTACAACAAAATATCCATTGTATAAATAAAAGATCGAGTGATTGACTAGTCAATCACTCGATTTTGTTTTACAATAGGAAAGAACAAATGATTGAAGGAGAATGAACATGGGAAAATTCCAAGTAATTGATCATCCGCTAATTCAGCACAAATTAACAATTATCCGTGATAAAAATTGCGGAACCAAAGTTTTTCGTGAGGTCGTAAATGAAATTGCCATGTTGATGGCTTATGAAGTATCAAGAGATATGCCATTGGAAGATATTGTGATTGAAACGCCAATTGGTGAATCGACACAAAAGAGCTTATCCGGGAAAAAAGTCGCAATTATTCCGATTTTACGTGCCGGTATTGGTATGGTAGACGGAATTTTAGAGCTAATTCCAGCAGCAAAAGTTGGTCATATTGGATTATACCGTGACCACGATACTTTAGAACCCGTTGAATATTTTGTAAAAATGCCAGAAGATATTGATGCGCGCCAATTATTTGTCGTTGATCCTATGTTAGCCACTGGTGGTTCAGCAATTATGGCAATTGACGCTTTAAAAGAACGTGGTGGTAGCAACATTAAATTTGTCTGCTTAGTAGCTGCTCCAGAAGGAGTTAAAGCTTTACAAGAAGCACATCCAGACATTGACATCTACACAGCTGCTTTAGATGAAAAATTAAATGAAGACGGCTATATTGTACCTGGTTTAGGCGATGCCGGCGACCGTTTATTTGGAACTAAATAATACAACCATTTCCAGACTCAACTAATTGATAAAACAAATGCCTCAAAATCTTTGCGACTTTGAGGCATTTATTTTTTTAAAAAAGAAAATCATCCACAACAAGCGGATGTTTATAACTTCGTTAAATGCTTATAATTAATGACGACAACACCATTACTTTGAACCATTAAGCTAGTGTTGCTTTGTGTCTCATCAAGTTCTACGACGGCAGAGTTTTTTAATTGCTTAACAATGATGCCGGTTTGTTTCTTGCCATGCACTGAAAAAGTAACCTGCGTATCAACGTTGAACCCTTCACCAAACTCGGAAGGAACAATAGGGCTGACTGTACCATTGAAATTGGACATAAATCAAAACTTCCTTTCTTGATATTTCTATTATAACACAATTTCTTTAAAAAAGGCTCCTTTTATCTAATGGTAGCGCTTTTCTATGAAAAGTTATCCGGTAAATAACAATTCTCTCTTTACAATTGGGACAGAACGTCTTATAATGTTTATGTTTCGGGCCAGCTTAGCTCAGTTGGTAGAGCAACGCACTCGTAACGCGTAGGTCACAGGTTCGAATCCTGCAGCTGGCATAGTTGAAATCCTTGATATATAAGGGTTTCTATTTTTTTGTCCTTTCGATTTTTTTCTTCGTGGGCAGAAACGTGGGCAGGAAATGGGTAAAAAAAATTTTAAATAACGCTTATTGTGTTAGTATATTATCAAACATGTTGCTTGTTTCTCTTTTGTTTTCTTCTAACGCATGGGCATAAATATTCATCGTTGTTCGGTAGTCTTTGTGACCTAAATGCTCCTGCACAGTTTTAACGGTAATATTAGGGTTGCTTAGCAAATAAGAGGCGGAGGTGTGTCTCAGATCGTGAAAACGTATCTCACGTAAATTATGCTTTTTAGCAAAACGCATCCAGTTCCGATAAAGAGAGGTGGGTAACTCGAATTTGCCTTCAGGCGACCCGAAGATATATTTATGATTTGGATCAACTCCTAAAGCAATTCGAGCTTTTTTGTTAATAAGCATAAAGTTACGAATGACATCTAGATAACTATCTGGTACAGGTATAGTTTTTGAAATGTCCGATTTTAAACCGTCAGCTCTTTTATAATTACCGTCAGCACCTTTTGTGATTCTTTGATTAAAAGTGATAGCTCTATCTATAAAATCGATGTGTTTTTCTTCGAGTGCGGCAATTTCTCCCTGACGAGCGCCTGTTATAAATGCTGTCAAGATTAAGGCTTTTGTCTTTAAAGAGGCATGCTCATTAATAGTTTTAAGCAACAATGCTAAGAGAGTTAATTTTTATTCAAATACATTCTATTTTATTCTCAGGCGGTTTGTACTGTTTAGTACGAATGGTCTATTTTTTAACCCTGTATTGGTGGGATTAGGTGCGTTAGGTATTGCCCTACTATTGCTAGCTCTATTAGTGAATCGAGCAAAGGGTGGTGATAAGTAATGCTGTTTAGAAGCTTAAAAAAAGATTATTCCACTATTCAAGCAGGTTATTCAAATGTTGGAATCCAGTTTGATGGGAATCGATTAATTTTTTCAGGAGATTATGTGGATACAAAACAAGCATTATAACACTCAGATATCTTTTCCGTCATCCACTTGCTGAGTAGTGATCTTGCGGCCATAGAATATGAAACAAAAAAACAAGTGAGCAAAATACTAAAGACGCCTAATCGTATAACAAATGGGTATACCTTTTGGTAAGCAATATTTGCTCAGTTATTGCTATCAGGAAATGCATACGCTCGTATTTATGGGGTTAACATAATAGGACGCATTGATACGTTAGTGTACCTTAGCTCCAGTCAAGTGACGGTGAATAAGGATAATTATAATACATCGCTTTGGTATGATGTTACGTTTCCCAATTCTGAAAGGCCCGATGAACTAGCGATACCAGCTAATCAAGTCCATCATTTTCGTATCTGTTCTATGGACGGTATGATAGGGAATTCCCCCTAATTGCATTATCAAAAGAATTGAAATTACAAAATACAAACCAAAAATTTACATTAAATGCCTTTATGAATGCATTAAATGTCAAAGGGATACTGGAAATTCAACGAACAGATCTCAGCGAAAAAGCACAAAAGACTTTTAAAAAACAATTTATGGAGACGTTAAAAAAAGATGATGTTGGAATAGTTGATCAATTATCAAAGTATCATCCGATTGAACTAAATCAAGACTTAGCAAAATTCTTACGAGCGACGGATTGGACTAGCGATCAAATTGCTAGAGCAGGATGGATTACGGAATACACTATCCGTCTGATCAAATTAGAAGAACAAAATCAAATAATTTTTAAACGAAAGGAGCGAATGACACATGATTAATTGGAAAGTACGTATCAAAAATTACCAGTTTTGGCTTTCTTTGATCCCAGCACTCTTACTACTGGCACAAGTAGTTGCTGCACCGTTTGGGTATAAGCTTCAACTTGATGCGATGAATAAGCAACTGTTAGACATCGTAAATGCAGTATTTATGGTGTTATCCATCTTAGGAATTGTGAACGATCCAACAACGCATAGCTTTAAAGATAGTCCGCAAGCCTTAAATTATCAAACACCAAGAAAGGATGAACAACAATGACATTAAATGGATACGATATTTCAAGCTGGCAAGCAGGGATCAATATTGCACAAGTTCCTTCAGATTTTGTGATTATTAAAGCAACTGGAGGAACCGGCTATGTAAATCCGGATTGTGATCGAGCGTTTCAACAAGCAGTGAGCTGTGGAAAAAAAGTAGGAGTTTATCACTATGCTCATGAACTGGGCTATCAAGGGACACCAGAGCAAGAGGCAGCGTTCTTCCTAAAGAACATCCAAGGCTATATTGGAAAAGCTATGCTTCTCTTAGACTGGGAAAGCGATAATAAAGGAGATGTGAGTTGGGCGAAAGCATGATTGGATACGGTTTATCAAAAAACCGGCATACGGCCACTGTTTTATACGTACACAGCTGCGTTGAATGCTTATGACTTTTCCGCTATAGGAAAAGCAAATTATGGCTTATGGTTAGCAGATTATGGGGAAAACGAACCAAGTGGCTATCGCGATGTTACTCTACCAGCAGGACGTGGGTTTCCAGCCGTTGCCATGTACCAATACACCTCAAATGGTGTACTACCGAATTATGATCAACATTTAGATTTGAATATTTTTTATGGAGATAAACCTGCATGGGATCACTATGCAACAGGTGGACAACCTACACCGCCATCTCCCACACCCAAACGACGTTTCGGGTATCGGGTGGATGATTTACAAGTATATAATGGCGTATGGCAAATCCGTAATAACTATTTGTGTCCGGTCGATTTCGAGTGGAAAGACAATGGCATTCTACCTGAGGACGTCGATCGTATCGATCCGGCCACGGGTGCTACATTGCCTGACCAAACATTGCACACAGGAGATTACTTCGCCTTTATTCCGGATCATGTTCGCAGTGCAGACACGCCTACGATGATTAAGGGCTATCAATTTATGCGGGTGAATTTAACGAACAGTGGCTTCGTTTGGTTGAGTACGTACGGGGTGGAGCATTTAATTTACGGATAGAATAAACGCCCTAGATTTTTCTAGGGCGGTACATAGAGTAAATATAATCGTATCTGTTTTGATATATAAGTTTTTTGTTAAAATAGTTTATACAATTTGGAGGAATAATGCATGGATTGACATTGGATAAATATAACCAGTTGTATAAAATATCTGAAGATTACCTAATAGTTTCAATACAGTAAAAAAAGTTGGTACAAATGAAAAATTAGTCAAAGTGACGTAAATGGAACATGAAAAACATTTGACTTATATTAATTTATATATAATAAAATTACCGACAGCTCGAAATCCGCTTAAACCTAAATGGCGGTTTTTGGTGTACCTAGCATTTAGTTTGTAGTATACTTAACTAAGAAATGTAAATTATATTGCAATTGGAAACCTCAATCCAAATTGAAATCTTCTGCAATTAGGATTTGACTATTTGTGGCTTTGTAAGTAATTATAAAAGAGCATATTAAAGGGATAATTGAGGAGTTGTGCGCTATTTTTTTCACTTTGCCACAAGAATCCTGAGAAAATGATTTCAGAAATAAAGTTTTTTGATATAATCACGTAAATAATAATATTTTAATGTAATATAAATAAAATTATTAATCAGGTTAATTGATACAAGTTTTTATGTTGGAATAAAATCTCCTAAAGACAAACTCTTTAGTGCTGTATATAGGATTAATTGAACAATTTAAATGCTAAAATTTGGTAATTTAGATCCTTATAAAATATTTGGTTGAGAAAACCTATGAGTTCACTTGAATGGAGTGTTAGATCAAACTCTATTTTAAGGGTAAAAAAATATAAGGACAGATTTAATCAAGTTTAATATTTCAAACACAAAGGAGAATAAGCAATGTATGCGATTAAACAAGTACCGAATATTTATTTTAGGAAAATGATTACTATGTTTTTTTTAGGGACAGTATTTTTTTTAAGTCTCTTCTTTAGCAATGGAATAACGGTGAATGCAGATCAACTGGCTAAAACTAATGAAAATAATTTGCTTTCGACAGGTGGAAAATCACAGCCGATAGTAGATTCTGAAGGGAACCCTGTTTCAAGTACTAATGATTACTATATAAGAGCTGTTGTATACAAGTTACCAAATAACCTTTATTATTTTGAAAATCACCGTAGTTTGTATTATAAATGGCTGTATTTTACTCCTACTAAAGATAAAGCACAAAGGTATACGTTAGAAGATTCCTCTCCTAGGCGTGAAGATGCTTATTATATTAAAAATGTGACTGATAATAAATATCTAAAGGGTTATAGACATAACATTTGGCATCCTAAAGGAGGCGTTTATAATGAAAAAAAAGAAAATGCGGATCAGTGGTATCTTCAACGGCACGAATTGTCAGGCGGATTAATAGGATATGAAATAGTGATGAGTGTTGCTCAGCCCATGTTTCTTGCTTTTGATCCAAATACTAGTTCGGTAATCAATGATAATAGTGCAGAATACAATTTTTGCCTTGTTTTTGAAAAAGCATAAAGTATAAATAGTTTTCGATTTAAAGAATTCTCTAATTTTTTGAGAATTCTTTTTTGGTAATTTGAAGTACTTAAAAGCTTTTAGATTATCCCAAAATCTGTGACTTTATCTGCGAAAGGCTCAATGGAACAAAGATAAATAACATAAGAAAGTAAAAAACGAATCATTTTAGCTGGTTTATTAAGCCCTCCATAATATTAAACTTTCTACATCGTTAATATTATACGAACGTTTGTTCCTTATGTAAAGAGAAAATTAACGGGGAAAAACTTAACGAAATAAATAAAATAACATAAAATTTTAACGTTCGTGGGCAGGTATATGGGCATTACACCTATTATAATTCAGTTATTGAAGATAAAATAAGTAAAAAAAATAGCTAGTTTACTCGATTTTAAACAGATAAATAACAACATAGGCAAACTCGTAACGCGTAGGTCACAGGTTCGAATCCTGCAGCTGGCATAAAAAATCCTTGATTAGATCAAGGATTTTTTTTATGCTTTCTTCTAATCATCGGTCAGGGAAGCCCTTGTAAGAAATTTTTTTAATAAGCATAACTTGATTTTGTTATTTTTTCAGCCTGACTGAGGTAACATATGCAAAAACTATCTTAATCATTCAAAAATTTAAGAAATGCTACTTTTATTTCTAATATTTCTTGATAACTGGTCACTGGTAAACCCCGCAAAGTTAAATTTTTCCTTGTTTAATATCGCGGCAATATATTGGTTTCAGAGTGTATTTCTAGACACTACAGAGATTAAAACCTATGATAGAAATAAAGATAAATTAGAAACCACAATTACTTTCGAAAGGAGCCTCATTATGTATAAAGAATTTATTTCTTCCTCAGAAATAAATAAATTAGATATTTTAAAAAAAATCTCAAATTCTAATGGTATTAACTTAGTAAATATATCTTCGGAATTAAAGCTCCCAGTTAAGTCAATCCAAAAATACATTCGATCGTTGAATCAAGATTTGTCTGAAATAAATAAAAATGTTGTTATAAAGAAAAATAAATCGAAGCTATATTATATAGATGTTGAAAAAACTGAATCTTCTTTTTATTATCCTAGTTTAAGTTACTATTATTCTTTAAATTCACCAATTTTTCAGCTGATTAAATATGTTATAGGACGTAATTTATTAGTTTCAGAATTAAGTGATAAGCTTCATATTAGTAATTCACATTTGTATAGGATTATCAAGCAAACAAACCAAATACTTAAGAAATATAAAGTTCATATATCGATTAACAAAAGACTATTAGTATTGCTAAAAGGAGAAGAAATTAATCTTCGAATTTTTATTTTTAGTTTTATTAACCAGTGCATTCCCAGCAATGTTTGGATTTTTCCAACACTAAGGAAAAACGAAGTACTCAATAATACAAAAAAACTTTGCATGACAATTAACGCTTCGTCAGCAACCAGAAAAAAGATCTTAAATTTAATCCAAACATTTTCTTTAAGAATTTCAAAGAAAAAATTTTTACCATTAATTGATCCCCAAAATGAAAAGTTATTTACATTTTATAACTTTTTTTCTATAACAATTATTCAGGACCTTTTCCCAACATTTAGTAATTTATACCCTAGAAAGTTAGAAAATGAATACTTATACATGGGTATATTACTTCAAGTTTTAGCTCCGATGCTAGTTGGAGAAGATTATGTGCGCCAAACCAATCAAGAGATATTTAATACTAATCAAGATAGCGTTCTTTTTTTCATTCGTATGCTTGAAGAATGGAGAGATCGTTTTATTCCTACTATTAGTAATGAAACATTTAAAGAGATCACTCGGAAAGCTTTGTTGCTTTTCAATATCTCTACTTTACTGGATATTTCTATATTAAATACTTTGGAATTAGAAGATATTGTTTTCAATTCTAAAGATTTTGAAGGTGTTCATAAGATAAATGCTATTCTAAAAAAGTATGTTGAAAAGCATTCAAATAAAGAAATGGGGAATATATATTTTTATGAAAATCAATTGTATTATTTAGCTGTACACTTATATTTAGAAACAAAAATGCATTATGTACCCAAAATAAGAATATTTATCAATAGCAGAATTGATTATCGGACAATTGAATTTATAAAAACGAAAATCCTGACCGTTTTTTCTGATAGGAGCATTGAATTTATAAAAGTTAATTCTTCTAAAGCTGATTTGATAATTACTGATAAATATGCTGAAGTAGCAGTAGCTAAAAAAAATATCATTCTTTCAAATTATCTGGACCTTTATGAATGGAATCACTTGTTTACAAGTATCAAAAATCTATTAATTAGTAAGATGCTGTAAAAATGTAAACTACGCTCCCTGGATCCTTAAATCAACAAAAAATCAATAAATAATAATAATTTTAATCAAATCACTTGCGATTTTCCATTTAATTTAGGGGATTCGCATTTTTTATTATTATAATTTCATTTTATTATCATTTTTTTCTCCAAAAAAACTCTTAATTGGAAAAAACAATATAAAAAAATAAAATATAATGATGTTATACAAAGTTAAGGGGGAATTTTATGAAAAAAACTTTAATGGTCTGTCTTTTACTAGGTAGCGTGGGAGTATTTTGTGGAAATGCTAATGCAGAGACGCATGCGACTATGCAAATAAGCAGTGAGGGCCAGCCGAGAATCCTTGAAGAAGGAAGTTGGGGAACTTGCCACTATACATATGATGAAGAAGGGACATTGAGGATTTATGGCGGTCAGTTGGGCACTGCTTCTGACTCACCATATAAGCCAAATAAATATGGAGCTAGAAAAAATGCGAACCGAATTATATTTCAAGAAGGCGTTATAGCTTCAGCTGATTGTAGCTCATTATTTGAAGGATTATATGAGTTAACCAGTATCGAAAATTTAAATAAACTTGATACATCCCAAACTACCAATATGGCTTCCATGTTTAGTGGCTGTTACAATCTAACAACGCTGGATTTCAGTAATTTTGATACATCTCAGGTTACAAATATGAGTGCTATGTTTAATGGCTGTAGCGGCTTAGTATCTCTGGATGTCAGCAACTTTAATACATCCCAAGTAATAAACATGAGTGCTATGTTTAGATATTGTATCAAATTAACAGCATTGGATATTAACAATTTTGATACGGCTCGGGCGACAAATATGAGTGCTATGTTTAGTGGCTGTGGCGGCTTAGTATCTCTGGATGTCAGCAATTTCAATACGGCTCAGGTTACAGATATGAGCGATATGTTTAGTGGCTGTAAGGGGTTAGCATCTCTGGATGTCAGCAATTTTAATACGACTCAGGTTACAAATATGAGTGCTATGTTTAGTAGCTGTGGCGGCTTAGTATCTCTGGATGTCAGCAATTTCAATACGGCTCAGGTTACAGATATGAGCTCAATGTTTTCCTTTAATAAAAATTTGCAAACCCTAAGTTTAAGTACCTTTGATACATCTCAAGTCACTAATATGAGTTCCATGTTTTCTAATTGTATCAGCTTAACGACTTTAGATATCACTAATTTTAATACATCTCAGGTCACTAATATGGCTTCCATGTTTTCTAGTTGTATCAGCTTAACAACTTTGGATGTCACTAATTTTAATACAACCCAAGTAAAAGATATGAGCTGGATGTTTTCTGGCTGTAGTCGCTTAAGCACCCTGGATCTAAGTAATTTTGATACGTCACAAGTTACCAATATGATGACTATGTTTTATGCTTGTGAAAATCTAACAACCATAAATTTAACTACCTTTGATACAGCTAAAGTCACCAACATGGGAGGAATGTTTGCTCTATGTAGTAGCTTAAAAAGCTTAGATCTAAGTAATCTTGATACTTCACAACTTAATCCGGAATCTGAATCATTGCAGATGTTTTTTTTTAATACAGCTTTAACGGAAGTTGTTTTAGGTGGAAAATTTCATTTTAACACCTCTAATTCAAATTTTACTGAAATTTTAAATAAAAAAACAGGACAATATGTGACTAAGTGGAAGAACACATCTACTGGAGAATTATTTACCCCGGAGGAGCTAGTGGAAAAATATCAGGTGACTAATTTAGAACCGGCAAAATATATTCTGGCGGATGAAGAAGAGAGCACTGAACCGGAAACACCTGCAGAAACCACAGAAAGCACTGAACCGGAAACACCTGCAGAAACCACAGAAAGCACTGAACCGGAAACACCTGCAGAAATCACAGAAAGCACTGAACCGGAAACACCTGCAGAAACCACAGAAAGCACTGAACCGGAAACACCTGCAGAAATCACAGAAAGCACTGAACCGGAAACACCTGCAGAAACCACAGAAAGCACTGAACCGGAAACACCTGCAGAAACCACAGAAAGCACTGAACCGGAAACACCTGCAGAAATCACAGAAAGCACTGAATCAGAAACATCTGTACAAACCACAGAAACTGGTACACTGGAAGCAGCTGTAGAAACTACTGAAATCAATGAAATAAAACCACCTGTAAATCCTATGGCACCAAGCCAAGAGGAGTCTACAGCTACAATAGAACTAAATAAAGATGAGCAAAGATTTTCAGCAGCATCAAATGATAGTAGTAGCCATTTGCCTAAAACAGGTGCAAAGAAATCACTCTTATTAATAATACTAGGTGGATTACTAGTTGTATCGGGAGTTGTAGTTTTCTTTAAAGCCAGAAAACATGTTTAACAGAAGTGATTATGAAAAGATGCCTTAACACTCATTTGATATTTTTAAACGCTAATAACCTTTCGTTCACAGGTTGAATCATATCGACCGACAACAGCAAAGTGTATAAGGCAAAGGTATTTTTACCTTTGCCTTATACAATAAAAGCAAATAAAGAGCAGGAGCAGAAGGAACTCTATCGGCAATAAGCTGACATTCACGAAAATTACTTGTAAAGCCTTTGTGAATGTCAGCTTATTGTTTAGCGTTCGATACTTCTGTCCCTGCCTCTTTTTTAGCTCGCTTTTAATTGGTTTTGGTAGTAGAAAATAGATTCATGTATTCGCTCGGCGAGAGCTTCGCTATGCTGCTTGGGCGGTGTTTTATCTATTGATTAAAAAAACCATTTTTAATAGCCGAAAAATCAGCTTACTAGCTGGTTAAAATGACTTCTTAAGAAAGTCCCAATTTGCTTTTGAGGTTGTCTGGTACTTGTTCTTTAGAGATAATTAGCTGTTTAATGATCCGTTTTTCACTGGCATTTAATAATAAAATTGTACCTTCCGGAAAAGCTGAACCGTTTGCATAGTCGCCTGTTGTGATGACTTCCAAATTAAGTTGTCGTTTATCTCCAGTTTTATTAAAGGCATCTACCGTGTATTTATACCCTTTACCCATAACTTTTCCGTCCATATCCTTTATATCAGTCTCCTCAGGTAATGGTGCTTTAATAACAGCATAGTAATTTTGTCCAACATAAGTAGTTTGATAGTATTCCCAGCATTTCCAGCTGATAAAACCAAACAGTACAATAAAAATCAAAGCAATCAATTTTTTCAAAAAAACCCCTCTTTTCTAATTTTTATCTAATTATATACAGCAAAAGCACTGAATAGCCATCGAAATAACTAACAATCTTGTCACAATTCTTTATTTGTTCAAGCGATTTCCTCAAAAAATCAACTGTGAAATATCGGTGAAAAAGTTTTATAATAAGTATTTATATCCAATTTCTTAAATTAAAAAAATACTATTTAAGTAGTGCCACTTGACGTTGTACGAGCTTTTTTGTAATAGTTGGTCTAAGTTGCCTGTTCTGAAGTGTAAAAATGTATCAAGCCCACAATCTTCAAGACAATTTTACTGGTTACCAAGGACAAACAAGAAAACGTTATTTGTTACACAAGCGCTACAATCAGCCTTGGTATAAGATTAAATAATGAACGTATACTTTCTGATGGTAAGGGATATCTGGCTTGACTTCCAAAAAGTTGAAACGGACCGTCACTCGCGGGAGATTATTGATGTATCTATAAGGCCATAAGCTGGACTATCAGTAGAAAATTAATTGGTGATCCGTTTCTACAGTAGTTCAGCTTCTGTTTTAACCATGACTATGCTACTGGTTCTTGGAATTGCAGTAAATCAAATGGTGATGTAGTGTGCTTTTAGCGATGTTCCAGTGTCAGCGCTTCTGACTCCTGGCAGCTTCTTATTTTTTGCTGTGATCTGTTCTTTTTAGTATACTAGTCAGTTTTTTTAGACTAACTTTTTATGGTGCCGATCTGGTTGGAACGCCTGGGTTAAATTGTCTAAAGAATTTCTGAAATCAACAGTATCTACTTTCTTTTCTTCGTTGAGAAAGCTATAATAAAGAACGTATGAACCAAAGAAAAGGGATGACGAATGAATAAAAAAGAAAAATTAAATTTAGATAGTAGAATTGATTATGGCGTGATTTTGCCGGTTTTCTTGTTATCGTTAATCGGCATGTTGTCACTTTATGTAGCACTGTACAACGATCCCAGTAAGCCAGATATCAGCACACTGCTGATGAAACAAGGTCTATGGTACTTGGTTGGGGGCATCAGTATCTTAGTGGTTATGCACTTTAGTTCGAAATTATTATGGCGTTTGACACCCGTTTTTTATGTGATTGGCTTAATTATGATGGGGCTTTTATTGAAATTTTATGACGTCAATTTAGCAGCTCAGACCGGATCGAAGAACTGGATTCGCATTGGTGGCACTACGTTTCAGCCTTCTGAGCTGATGAAAGTAGCCTTTGTTTTGATGTTAGCCTATGTGGTTACGATGCATAATGTGAGATATGCAGTGCGAACGATTAAGACCGATTTATGGCTGATTGGCAAGATGCTGTTGGTTACGTTACCGGTAGTCGTTTTAATTAAGCTTCAAGATGATTTTGGTACGATGCTAGTCTTCTTGGCAATCTTTGGCGGTGTCTTTTTAATGTCAGGGATTTCTTGGAAGATTATTGTTCCTTCGGTTGCAGTCGTAGCCATCTTGGCAGCTGGAACTATTTATTTAGTTACGACAGATACAGGTAGAAATCTTTTATACTCGATTGGCTTTAAATCCTATCAATTTGAGCGGATTGATTTATGGCTGAATCCTTTCCACAATGATCGTGATCGGTCGTTCCAGCCGGCGCTAGCTTTAACGGCGATTGGCTCTGGCGGTTTATTCGGTAAGGGATTTAATGTCAGTAACGTCTATGTGCCTGTACGAGAATCCGATATGATTTTTACAGTTATCGGTGAAAATTTTGGTTTTATTGGCGGCTGTTTTATTATTTTGCTATACTTTATCTTGATTTATCGTATGATTCGAGTTTGTTTTGATACGAACAATGAATTCTATGCTTACATTGCCACAGGTATTGTGATGATGATTCTGTTCCATGTGTTTGAAAATATTGGTGCCAACATTGGTTTGCTACCGTTAACAGGCATTCCGCTTCCCTTTATCAGCCAAGGAGGCTCCTCAATTTTAGGAAATATGATCGGTGTTGGTTTGATTATGTCCATGCGTTACCAAAAAGAAGTTGGAAAAATGAGGAGTGGAAAACGATGATTACATTTTATTGGTATCCCAAATGTTCCACCTGCAAAAAAGCCAAGGCCTGGTTGGATCAAAAAAAACTTACTTATGAAACGATTGATATGATTACACATCCACCACAAGCTGATCAGTTGGCTGATTGGATGAATCAAGGCAAGTGGCCGTTGCGCCGTTTCTTTAATACTAGTGGCATGCGCTATCGAGAACAAGGGTTGAAAAACTTAGTAGCGAATTTTTCAATAACTGAAGCTAGTCAGCGATTGGCGACAGATGGTATGTTGATTAAGCGCCCCATTTTAGTAAAAGACGGGCAATTAATAGCTTTAGGATTTAAAGAATCTGACTATGAAGGAGTGCTGGAAAAGTGACGCAAACAAAGATGAAACGAGTTGACTATTTGTGGGTTTTGCCGATTGAAGAAGGCTATAAAATCGGGTTAACTGTTGCAGCACAAGATGATTTAGGAAAAATCAGCTTTGCAACATTTCCTAAAGTTGGACAAACGCTAACCGCTGGTGACACGCTGGTTGAGCTTGAAGCAGAAAAATCAGTCAGTGAATTCACCAGTCCATTAAGTGGCACCGTTAAAGCTATTAATGAAGCTGCTCTTAATGATCCAAGTGTGTTGGATGATGATGACCAAATAAATGCGTGGATTGCGGTCTTAACTGATGTTTCAGACAGTGAATTTGAAAAGCTATAAAAAGATTGACAAGACTTTTTATCCTTGCTATAATTTCATCAATTCAAATAGCAACAGAACGCTTTGAAAAGAAGAGTACATTTTAAGCACGTTTAAAGAGAGCCCCGGCTGCTGAGAAAGGGCAACGGAACTGGAATGGAAGATGGTCTTTGAGCTGAGTAAGCAAGCGCAAGTGAACTTACTACGGGAGTGCCCGTTACAGCACCACGGTATACGAATCGTCAAGTACCGTATGAGGCTGTTATTGTGAAATGATAGTGAATTAAGGTGGTAACACGAAGTGCAAACTTTCGTCCTTTTGTTTTAAGACAAAAGCACGAAAGTTTTTTTTGTCCAGTAACTTTATGAGAGAAGAGGAGAACAAATGCCTTTAATTGAATTGCATCAGGTAACAAAAGAATTTTCCGGCAAAAATGGTAAAATTACGGCTGTTCAATCTGTTGATTTGACTGTCGCTGAAGGCGATATCTACGGTATTATTGGTTATTCCGGTGCCGGAAAGAGCACGTTAGTCCGTTTGTTAAATGGGCTTGAAATCCCCACGAGTGGAGAAGTTATTATTCAAGGCCAAAACATCGCAGCCTTTTCAAACAAAGAGATGCGGAACTTTCGCAAAAAAATTGGTATGATTTTTCAACATTTCAATTTACTATGGTCTCGCACGGTGATGGAAAACATTATGTTGCCTTTAGAAATAGCCGGTGTAGCGAAGGAACAGCGTAAACAACGGGCGGAAGAGTTAGTGAAGTTGGTAGGCTTGTCTGGTAGAGAAGCAGCTTATCCGAGCCAATTATCCGGCGGCCAAAAGCAGCGGGTAGGAATTGCCAGAGCGTTGGCTAACAATCCGGATATTCTGCTTTGTGATGAAGCTACCAGTGCTTTAGATCCGCAGACGACAGATGAAGTATTGGCATTGTTACAGAAGATCAACCAAGAATTAGGCTTGACAGTTGTTTTAATCACCCATGAAATGCATGTGATTAAAAAAATTTGTAATCGTGTAGCAGTCATGGAAAACGGTCAGGTCGTGGAAACTGGCAATGTCATTGATATTTTCAAGAAACCAAAAACCGCCATAGCTAAACGATTTATTCAACAAGAATCAGATAAAAATAATGAAGAAACTGAACTAATTTTGGAAGAATTATTGCAACAGTATCCGGAAGGGAAGATTGTCCGCTTGGTGTTCCATGGAGAACAAGCGAAGCTGCCAATTATTTCTCAGATCGTAAAAGAATATCATGTCGAAGTAAGTATTATTCAAGGAAATATTCAACAAACAAAGCAAGGTGCTGTCGGCTCTTTATATATTCAGCTGTTAGGAACTGAGCTGCAAATTGAAGCTGCTGTGGCTGCCCTCAGCAAGATGCGAGTAGAAACTGAGGTGATTGCATATGAATAGACAAGGATTAGCGAGTTTCTTTGATTTTTCACAAATTGATTGGACGAAACTACAAGAAAAAACAATTGAAACGCTAGCAATGACTGGGATTTCCATCATCATCGTTGGAATATTTGGACTGATTTTAGGACTTTTATTATTTGAAACTTCCGGACGTCAAGGCTTTTTCAGTAAATTACTGTATTGGCTGGTGGCAATCTTCGTAAACATTTTCCGGTCAATTCCTTTTATCATTTTAATCGTGCTGCTAATTCCCTTTACAACCTTGATTCTGCAAACAATGTCTGGCGTTAAAGGCGCTTTACCAGCTTTGATTATTTCAGCGGCACCATTTTACGCACGTATGGTAGAAATTGCTTTTCGTGAAATTGATAAAGGAGTTATTGAAGCCGCCCAAGCAATGGGCGCCAATCGTCTCCAAATCATTTGGAAGGTTCTGCTGCCGGAAAGTTTGCCAGCACTTGTTTCCGGTTTAACGGTAACGACTATTTCCTTGGTAGGTTATACGGCAATGGCCGCTGCCATCGGAGCCGGAGGTTTGGGGAGCTTAGCTTATCAAGACGGTTTCCAGCGAGGACAAAATACCGTGACTTTGATCGCAACAGTTTGTATCTTACTAATCGTCTTTGCAATCCAATTTATTGGAGATATCATTTTGAAAAAAATTGACAAACGCTAAAAATGGAGGGGAAAAAATGAACAAACGTACATTATGGTCTATCGTAACACTAGCTGTAGTTACCCTAATTTTAGGAGCTTGCGGCAGTAAAAAAAATGACGAATCCGTCTTGAAAATCGGTGCAACACCAACGCCGCACGCAGAAATTTTGGAACATATCAAGCCACTGTTAGAAAAAGAAGGCGTTACTTTGGAAATTACAACTTATACCGATTACACTTTGCCTAATAAGGCTTTAGCCAACAAAGATATCGATGCTAATTATTTCCAACACATTCCTTTCTTTGATGAAGCTGTCAAAGAAAATAACTACGATTTTGTAAACGCCGGTGCCATTCACTTAGAACCTGTGGGAATTTATTCCAAAAAATATAAAAATCTAAAAGAGATTCCAGACGGTGCCACCATTTATGTCAGCAACTCCAAAACCGATTGGGGTCGCGCGATTCAAATCTTAAAGGATGCTGGCTTAGTTACCTTAAAAGCAGGAGTGGAACCGACAACGGCAACTTTTGATGATATTGACAAAAACGTAAAACACTTGAAATTCAATGATGAAAGTGATCCGGCCATGATGACAACTCTTTATGAAAATGAAGAAGGAGCCGCTGAAATGATCAACTCTAATTTTGCAGTGGATAAAGGCATGGATCCACAAAAAGATGCCATCGCACTTGAAAAAGAAAGCTCACCTTACGGCAACATTATCGCTGTTCGCAAAGGCGACGAAAAGCGTGACAAAGTGAAAAAATTAGTGGAAGTTCTTCACAGCAAAGACGTACAAGACTGGATTACCAAAAAATGGAAAGGTGCTGTCGTTCCAGTTAATGAATAAACGAACAGCAAGTATTTCAAATGCTGAGTATGAGGTGGACGCAAGTCGAATGACGCGGGTCCGCCTCTTTTTGCTTGTAACAAATTGCTTGTAACAGAATGACCAGCTAGCAAAAATTGTTCTAAACTCACCTATAGGTTCTAGCAGAAAATTAAAAGTTATTTAATCGGGGAAATAATTGAAAAACAACTACATTAGAATAATTTTTATCTTGAGGTAACGTTATATTCCAATAGATATTCATTCATTTTGTAATAGATAACGAAATGCTTCATTAAATGAGGTGTTATTTTCTTATTTTTCAGTTTGCGCTTCATTCTCAATTAGGCTAAAATGGATGAGAACTTACATTTATTTTATAAAGTTGGAGGGAATTATACATGTCTGTTTTAGAAATTAACAATTTACACGTATCAATTGAAGACAAAGAAATTTTAAAAGGCGTTAATTTAACCATGAAAACTGGCGAAATTCATGCGATTATGGGGCCGAATGGAACTGGAAAGTCCACTTTGTCAGCAGCGATTATGGGCAATCCTAACTATGAAGTAACCGAAGGCAAAATTCTATTTGACGGACAAAACATCTTGGATTTAGAAGTTGATGAGCGTGCACGTTTAGGCTTATTTTTAGCCATGCAATATCCAAGTGAAATTCCTGGTATTACCAACGCTGAATTTATGCGAGCTGCAATTAACGCAAAACGCGATGAAGACCACAAGATTTCTGTGATGGAATTTTTGAAAAAACTAGATAAAAAAATGGCTTTGTTAAACATGCCGGAAGAAATGGCCGAACGTTATTTAAATGAAGGCTTTTCCGGTGGGGAAAAGAAACGCAACGAAATTTTACAACTATTAATGCTGGAACCCACGTTTGCCATCTTAGATGAAATTGACTCTGGTCTTGATATTGATGCCTTAAAAGTCGTTTCTAAAGGTGTGAATGAAATGCGCGGCGAGAATTTTGGCGCTTTGATCATTACGCACTATCAACGTTTGCTTAACTACATCACTCCGGACGTAGTGCATATTATGATGGAAGGCCGAGTGGTGAAAACAGGAGGAGCGGATTTAGCCAAACGCTTGGAACTTGAAGGTTATGCTGGAATTAGCCAAGAATTAGGAATCGAATATAAAGAAGAAATGTAAGGAGGACACAATCAATGAAAAACGAAACACTAAGCGCTTATCTTGATGATGTCACTGCCTTTTCTTTGGAACATGGCGAACCGGCTTGGATGACTGAATTGCGCACCAAGGCGCTAAAATTTGCTGATGCTGCTAAGTTACCACATATTGAACGAGTAAAATTTCAGCGTTGGCCGCTTTTGAATGTCCATGAAAAAGCAGCAGCAACTACAAATGAAGGCAGTGTTCCAAGTTTTGATCAGTTGCAAGACAATCCGTTGATCGTTCAACGTGGCAGTCAACAGCTTTTAGAACAACTGCCGGCTAGCTTAGCTGAACAGGGCGTTATTTTTACAGATATCTTTTCGGCTATGCAAGACTATCCGGAGCTAGTCGAAGAGTATTATATGACCAAAGCTGTTTTACCGGAAGAAGATAAATTGACAGCTGCCCATGCGGCCTTTATGAATAACGGTATCTTTTTATATGTACCTAAAAACGCAGTTATTGAAGAACCACTTGAAGCCTTGTTTATTCATAATACGGCAAGCGCTGAGCCGTTCTTTAAGCATGTACTGATTGTAGCTGAAGAGCATAGTGAATTTAGTTATTTGGAGCGTTTCCAATCAGAAGGCAATGACGCAGCCAAAGCTTCTGGGAATATTGTAGTGGAAGTGATTGCTAAAGCCGGGGCAAAAGTGAAGTTTTCCGCTGTGGACCAATTAGGCGCACAGTTGACGACTTATATGAATCGCCGTGGTTACATTATGCAAGATGCTTCAATTGATTGGGCAATGGGAGTTATGAATGATGGCGATGTTATCGCTGATTTTGATTCTGATTTAGTTGGCCAAGGCTCCCATGCTGAAGTGAAAATTGTAGCCATTAGCGCTGGTAAACAAACACAAGCAATTGATACCCGTGTAACCAATAAAGCGCCACATTCCATTGGCCATATTTTACAACACGGTGTGATTCGTGAACGTGGAACGCTGACTTTTAACGGTATCGGTCATATTTTAAAAGGAGCCAAAGGTGCAGACGCACAACAAGAAAGTCGGGTCTTAATGTTGTCTGATAAAGCACGAGGCGATGCTAACCCAATTTTATTAATAGATGAAAATGAAGTGACTGCCGGTCATGCTGCTAGCGTGGGCCGAGTGGATCCAGAAGAAATGTATTATCTGATGAGTCGTGGTCTCGGTAAAGAAGCTGCAGAACGGTTGGTTATTCGAGGGTTCTTAGGTTCAGTGATTACTGCTATTCCTATTAAAGAAGTACAAAATGAATTGATTGAGGTAATTGAAGGGAAGTTGAATGCATGATGAATGCTGAACGTTTGCAACAGGAGTTTCCCATTTTATTTCAGCAGGTCAATGAGGAACCTCTAGTCTATTTAGACAATGCAGCTACTACCCAAAAGCCCAAGGCCGTGTTAACTTGTTTAAAGGAATACTATGAACAAGATAATGCGAATGTTCATCGGGGCGTTCACACATTGGCGGAACGAGCGACGAAAAATTATGAGCAAGCTCGGGCAAAAGTTCAAGCGTTTCTCAATGCAGCTGAGACTGCTGAAGTCTTGTTTACTCGAGGAACGACGACCAGTTTAAATTGGATTGCTCAAAGCTATGGCGATTTGGCAGTTAAAGCTGGTGATGAAATAGTTATTTCTTATATGGAACATCATTCGAATGTGATTCCTTGGCAGCAATTGGCCCAAAGAAAGGGCGCAACGTTAAAATATATTGAGCTGACTGCAGACGGTAGGCTTGAGTTAGAAAGTGCACGTCAGCAGATCACAGATAAAACAAAAATAGTCTCAGTCGCTCATGCATCAAATGTCTTAGGGGTGATCAATCCGATTAACACACTAGCTGACATGGCGCATCAACACGGTGCAGTATTGGTAGTAGACGGAGCTCAGGCTGTGCCTCACATGCCCGTAGACGTCCAAGCCTTGAAGGCTGATTTCTATGCTTTTAGTGGACATAAAATGTGTGGACCGACCGGTATTGGTGTTTTATATGGCAAACGAGCGTTGCTGGAACAAATGAGCCCAGTGGAATTTGGCGGTGAAATGATTGATTTTGTGCACTTGCAGGATAGTACATGGAAAGAATTACCATGGAAATTTGAAGCAGGAACCCCAAATATTGCCGGAGCGATTGGTTTAGGGGCAGCAATTGACTTTTTAACATCAATTGGACTAGAAAAAATTCATCAACATGAAGCAGAACTAGTAACGTATGTTTTGCCGAAGCTACAGGCGATTGACGGGCTAACGATTTACGGCCCACAGGATCCGCTGCAACATACCGGAGTTATTGCATTTAATTTCGATGGTTTGCATCCGCATGATGTAGCTACTGCTTTGGATATGGAAGGCGTAGCTGTGCGAGCAGGTCATCATTGTGCCCAACCTTTACTTACTTACTTAAATGTAGCAGCAACTGCACGGGCCAGTTTTTATCTCTATAATACGAAAGAAGATGCGGATCGTTTAGTTGAAGCACTTCTTGCAACAAAGGAGTTTTTCCAACATGGCACTTTCTAAATTAGATAATTTATATCGACAAGTCATTTTGGATCATTCCAGTCATCCCCATCACCACGGAACATTAGGTGATGCTAGTCGAAAAATTGAAATGAACAATCCGACTTGTGGTGACGTGATTGAGTTGACAGTCGATCTACAAGGGAATGTAATTCAAGACATTGCCTTTCAAGGCAGTGGTTGTTCCATCAGTACAGCCAGTGCCAGTATGATGACAGATGCTGTACTGGGAAAAACAATTCAAGAAGCACAGCAATTAGCGGAGGATTTTTCACAGCTAGTCTTAGGCAATGAAGTGAAAAACGACGAACAACTAGGCGATGCAGCGATGTTAAGCGGTGTGGCTAAATTTCCGGCACGCATTAAATGTGCAACGCTGGCTTGGAAAGCTTTGGAACAGGCCTTGGAACAAGGCGGACAAGGTAAGGCCGGTAACTTGCACTGCAAAAATGAAAAGAAAGGGTGATTTTTAATGAGTACTGTACCTGAATTAGAAGAATATAAATTTGGCTTTCACGATGACGTAAAGCCAATTTTCAGTACGGGCGACGGTTTGACCGAAGAAGTCGTCCGGGAAATGTCTCGCATAAAAGGTGAACCGGAATGGATGTTAGACTTTCGGTTAAAATCATTGGCCCAATTCAATAAAATGCCGATGCAAAATTGGGGACCTGATTTATCAGATATTGAATTTGATAAAATTAAATATTATCAAAAACCAAGTGACAAGCCTGCTCGGGACTGGGAAGATGTACCAGAAAAAATCAAAGAAACCTTTGAACGAATTGGGATTCCTGAAGCAGAACGGGCATACTTAGCCGGCGCTTCCGCTCAATATGAATCAGAAGTTGTTTATCACAATATGAAAGAAGAGTTTGAAAAGTTGGGCATTATCTTCACGGATACAGATTCCGCTTTGAAAGAATATCCGGACTTATTCAAAGAGTACTTTGCTAAATTGGTACCGCCAACTGACAATAAATTAGCGGCGCTGAATTCAGCTGTTTGGTCTGGCGGCACCTTCATTTATGTACCAAAAGGTGTGAGAGTTGATGTACCATTGCAAACGTATTTTCGGATTAATGCTGAAAACACAGGACAGTTTGAGCGAACCTTAATTATTGTTGATGAAGGCGCCAGTGTTCATTACGTAGAAGGCTGTACTGCACCGACTTATTCCAGCAATAGTTTACATGCAGCAATCGTAGAAATTTTTACTAGAAAAGATGCCTATTGCCGTTATACTACCATTCAAAACTGGTCAGATAACGTCTACAATCTAGTAACAAAACGTGCTAAAGCTTACGAAGGTGCAACCGTCGAATGGATTGACGGAAACTTAGGAGCTAAAACTACCATGAAATACCCAAGCGTTTATTTAGATGGCAAAGGCGCCCGTGGTACTATGCTGTCAATCGCATTTGCCGGTGCCAACCAAATTCAAGATACCGGTGCTAAAATGATTCACAACGCACCGAATACTTCCAGCTCCATTGTGTCAAAATCAATTTCAAAAGACGGTGGTGAAGTAAATTATCGGGGACAGGTAACTTTTGGTAAAGAAAGTACCGGCTCCATTTCCCATATTGAGTGCGATACAATCATCATGGATGAACGATCTAAATCCGATACCATCCCATTTAATGAAATTCACAACAGCCAAGTATCTCTAGAACATGAAGCTAAAGTTTCAAAAATCTCAGAAGAACAACTCTACTACCTAATGAGCCGCGGCCTCACTGAAAGTGAAGCCACCGAAATGATCGTCATGGGCTTTGTTGAACCATTCACTAAAGAATTACCGATGGAATACGCGGTTGAGTTGAATCGGTTGATTAGTTATGAGATGGAAGGGAGTGTTGGTTAAACCTGTTATAGGAGCTAGAACCCTTCTTTTGGAGATGATTTTTGTAAGAATGGTTACCCTTTTTTTAGCAGCTTTTTCTTCTCTATTGTAAGTCAACGATGAGGTGTATTAATTACAATGCTAGGCAAAAGATAGATATTCTATAGGCGGCATGAAGGGCTTATAAATAGTAGCTATTAAAAATGATCAAAAAATGCCAATAAAAAAGGACTTGTCATTCCAAGTTATTGACTTTGTATTTTACCAAAGATTTTTTAAACGTTTGATTTCTGGTTGCCATATGGTTTCCATAAATGAAAAACGTGGTGGGATATTAATCATTTTTGCTATCATTCAAGCGATTGAACTGGGTAGTAAGAAATACAAGGAAGGGAAGCAGAGATTCTTACAGTCAAAAAAAGAAAATTATGGGGGGACCAGCGTTAGTTTGTATAGAAACATCAATTAGTAAAAATAAGGGGTATTTTCTTTTGATAGGATAAATAGCGCTGGTTTATTACTGGTATGTTAACTTCTAGAATCAATAAATTTCTTTTTTGTAGAGTAAGGAGCGGGTCGGCTTATTCAAGTTAAAAAATACTGCAAAACTTAAGCTGGAAGTAGTTATGATTATTTCTGGCAAATAGCCTTTCACCAATAAAATAGCTCACACTTACAGTTTCAGAGAGGAATATATAAAATCGAATGGTACTATGAGTAGTCTAATGGATTGGTGTTTAAAATATTGAGCACATATAGCTTAAGAATTGAGGTACTGCTAGAAAACAACTTGTGATTGTCAGTTTAGGGGAGGAAAAAGATGGTACTAGTAAAAAAGGAGTCGAGATTTTTTCTGGGCTCCTTTTACAATTGCTTAATATGCTTTAAAAAGTGTTGGTAATCGTCTTGCTCCAAGATGGCTTGCTGAATATCTTCACGTTCCATTAATTTTAATAGTATGCTGTATATTTCTTCTATATCTTCATACACTTCTTTGCTGATGGCTAGAAGAAAAACAAATTTAACCTGCTCGCCGTTCCCCCAATCTACGCCGTTGGGAAGGATTGCTACAGATACAGCTGATCGTTTAGCTAATAGCGACATGGGGTGAGGCAGTGCTAGACACTCGTTGATATTGGTTTGGTTAATTGCTTCCCGATGCATAATACTGTCATGAAAGTTCTCTGGAACAAAGCCTTTCTGAAATAATTGCCGAGTCATTTTCTTTAGTAGAACCTCTTTATCGTCAATATTTTCATGAAGATAAAATTCTTCCCGAAATAGAGTATAAATTTCACCGTTTGCTTCATTCAAATGTTCTATGAAGGGTTCGATTTTAATGATTTCTTGGTCTAATTTAGTCATGTTGATGTAGATATGAGGGATAGTCAAAGGCTCTAACAAGACCGTAGTGATGATAAAATCAACAGTGGCAAGATTGCGGTATTGCAGCTCTACATATGAAAGACGATCAACTACCTCAATTGTTTCCTGATAGTATTTCTTGATCTTAGCTTCGATGATCCGACTCATGGCACGTCCAGTTCCGCAGACGAGTATCGCACGATATTTTCGATGAGTGCTGATGGAATTTCTCTCCATTGCGCCTGCGATGTGTAAGGCAATATAGCCGACTTCATCTTGAGAAAAATATAAGCCATGTTTTTGGCCAACTAATTCTAAATGAGTGAGACATAAATCGTACGCTTGTGGGAAAGACTTTTGAATGGTAGCTAATAACGGGTTATCGCGCCGGGCTTCCATTAGGTTCATATTAATGAAGCCTTCTATATGAGAAGTCAGGTCTTCAATTAATATTTTATCTTCAATCCAATTAAAATTCGCCGTGCGTTTAAGTGCATGCAATAATTCGTCTACAACTAAGCGAGCTACCTTAACAGAAGAATGACTGATGGAAGCTGTTTCAACTAAACGTGGAGCATTCACGGCTAGATAGTAAGTAAAATAGTCCTTCTCGCCACTAGTAAGATGGATATTAAATGCTTGGTCGATCTCACTTAAAAACTGGCATAGTGCATTTTGAGCTTGTTGCTTTAAGGCCGGCACCTGCAAAGGCATTTCGCTTATCTCATGTCCTGCTAAAAAGCGGCTGATTGCTAGGGCAAAATGAGAGAGAATGTTTTTATGATAATAATCTGAATCTAATAATGCCAAAGGTGCGAGATAGTTAAGCTCTAGTTCCTTTAAAACATCCAAGTCAATCGTATCAAATAGTGCCAGCTCCATTTCAGTAAAACCAATCAAATATTCCTGCAAGTCTTTTTCAATTAACAAATCACTAATTGCCTGACGTTTCGCAAATTCGTTTCCTAAAATTTCAAAGCCGATATTTGGCCGATTAATGATTTTTAATTGATAGGTTAATAAATGGTCCCGGGCACTTTTCAAATAGGAATAAAAGGTATTTTTACTAATGAAAAGTTGGTCTAAAAAATCGTCTAAGGATAAAGGGCTTTCATTCTTAAATAAAAGAAAGAGTAAATATGTCTGACGTTCTTCGCTAGTTGCTAACAAGGAGTTCATGGAAGACATACTTTCTACCCACCAGGTATTGAATTGTTCTTTAGAATGAATCGTTAGCAAATAACCTTTTCCTCGAACAAGAGTGACTGTAGCTCCAACATTGCTTAATAGATCATTCAGATTTGCGATGTCTGTCCGCACCGTTCGCTCAGAAATTGCAAAGCTTTTAGCTAATTCCTTAATTGGAAAAGGCATGGTTTGTTTAACTAGTAGTTCTAATAGGTCATCTAATCGTTGATAAGTAAGCTTTGACACTTGGTTCACCTCCGGACTTGACTTAATTATACAATATACAAGAAACGATTAGAATGGTGTATGGGTCCTACAGTTTTCCAAAAAAGTTGGAAGTCTTTTTGGAAAATGGATTACTAACTAATTGCCAAATTAATCGGAAAATGAAAGTGTTTACATAAAGCTCTTTAGCTCGTAAATTAGACGTATAAAACGATGCCAGTTTTATTTGCTACGTTTGCAGCTTAATAAAATGGTGTGCTTTCGAAGGATACTAAATTTTTTCCAATATGTAACATCCTACGAATGAATTAGCTAATCTTTAGCAGGCGGGCACTTGTTTTATGAATCAACAAATAAATGCCAAAACTACTAGAAAGGAGCCTCCGGTATGGACTTTAAAGAATCAAATATTCTTTTGGATGTAGCGGCCGCTACAAAAGAAGAATTATTTGAAGTTATTGCAAATTATGCCTATGAATTAGGCTATGTTACAGATGCGGCTGACATTTGTCGAGCGTTTAATGAACGGGAAGCAGAATGTTCCACTGGCTTGCAGGATGGTTTTGCAATTCCTCATGCAAAAGCAACGACGATTGTGGAGCCAACAGTTTTATTTGTTCGTTTGAAGCATGGCATTGAATGGGAGACCTTCGATGATTCTGAAGTAAAAACTGTTTTTGCTTTAATGGTTCCCAAGCAAGACGAAGGTACAGTCCATTTAGAAATGTTAAGCCGCTTAGCGACGGCTTTGTTAGAAGCTGAATTTATTCAGAAAATTCAACAATCAGATAGTCAAGCAACATTGGTTGAATTAATAAAAAAAGAAATGATTGGAGAGCGAATGATATGAAAATCGTAGGAATTTCTGCTTGTCCGGCAGGATTAGCACACACACCAATGGCAGCTAAAGCATTAGAAAAAGCCGGCGTAAAATTGGGGTATGACGTCAAGATAGAACAACAAGGAGCTTTAGGGCAAGTCAATGAGATTACCGCAGCAGAAGCAAACGAGGCCGATTTTTTACTGTTGGCAACGGATCAAAAAGTTGTTGGAATGGAACGTTTTGAGGGAAAACCGCAGCTTCGAGTAAATATCAATGCCTGCATTAAAGCACCGGAAGCTGTTTTGAAAAAATGTGTCGCTGCTGTTCAACAAAGACAGGCAGATTAAAGAAAAGAGGCAATTGTGATGAAAAAAATACTAGCAGATTTCAAAGGTCACCTAATGAGCGGGATCAGTTTTATCTTGCCGTTAATTATTGGTGCATCCCTAGTTGTTGCAATTCCCAAAATGATTGCTCTTGGCATGGGGATAACCAGTTTAGATCCATATGCAAAAGCAGAAGGCTTCAGGCACTCACTTTATTTGATTGAACAGGTTGGTTGGACCGGTATTGGCCTGATCAATACGGTGTTAGCTGGATTTATTGCCTATTCGATTGGTGACAAAGCCGCATTAGGCGCTGGGTTTATTGGCGGAGCAGTGGCAACTAGTACTAATGCCGGCTTCTTAGGCGCTGTCATCGCTGGTTTCTTAGCTGGCTACTTAGTAAAATGGATGAAAGAAAAAATTAAATTACCGGAGTCATTCTCAGGTGTTATGCCATTAGTCATCTTGCCGTTTATTGCAACCTTATCGGTAGCCATCGTGATGGGGGCCTTGCTATCTGTTCCGCTGGCCTGGATCAATACTAGTCTAGTTGATTGGATCCGCAATATGATCGAAAACAATGTGAACAAGATCTTGCTTGCTATGATTATGGGAGCGATGATCGGTTCTGATTTAGGGGGACCAGTGAATAAAGCTGCTTGGATGGCCGGAAATGTGTTATTAACAGAAGGCGTTTATTTACCAGCTATTATCGTGAATGTCGCAATTTGTGCGGTACCATTTGGGTATGCGCTAGCAACTTTATTTCATAAAAAACGTTTCAACAAAGAATTATTGGATGCTGGACGCAATAATTTTGTAATGGGTTTTATAGGAATTACAGAAGGAGCGATTCCATTTACTTTAGTGAATCCGCTGCGCTTAGTTCCAATCAATATGCTTGGCGGTGCGATTGCTTCTGGATTAGGTGTTGCGCTTGGAATGTATGCCAAAATGCCGCCAGTTGGAGGAATTTATGGGTTCTTCACAGTTGGCAACGGCTGGGCATACTTGGTTGGTTTATTTGTCGGTGCTGCCTTTATCGGATTTATTGCTCCATTATTCGTCAACTTCAATAAACAAGAAGAATCATCAGAAGAGATTGAATTAGAAGACATCGATATCACTTTCGAAAACGAATAAGGTAAAAAAATAATAGGTACTGGCGATAAAAATCGTTGAGTACCTATTTTATTCAAAATGAGAGGAGCTTTTCAATGAAAAAAACTGTACACGTGGTCCCTCACACTCATTGGGACCGAGAATGGTATTTTACGACTAGCCGTTCAAAAATCTATTTAATTCATGATCTGAAAAATGTCTTGGAACAACTGGAAAAGGATAATCCTTACAACAGTTTTGTTTTAGATGGACAAGCGTCTTTGTTAGATGACTATCTAAAATGGCGTCCACAAGATAGAGACAGGATAAAAAAGCTTGTCAAACAAGGCAAGCTGATAATTGGTCCTTGGTATACCCAAACCGATCAACTGGTGATTTCAGGAGAAAGTATTGTCCGCAACATGTTTTATGGCATGAAAACTTGTGAAGCATTCGGCGCTTATATGAATGTGGGCTATGTTCCGGATTCTTTTGGACAAGCAGCCAGTATGCCGCAAATTTATCGTGAGTTTGGTATTTGTGATACAATGTTTTGGCGAGGTGTGAGTGATGATGATGTAAGGCATACAGAGTATAAATGGCGTGGGGAAGATGGTTCGGTAGTCAATGTCTATCAAATCCCAAGCGGTTATTATATTGGCGGGGCAATTCCTGAAACGGAAGCAAATTTAGCTGAATTCTTACATGAAGAACCATTTAAGACTACTTGGAGACGCAGCTCCACCGACCAGGTCTATTTTCCTAATGGTTTCGATCAAGCACCGGTACGGGAGAATTTACCGAAACTGATTGAGCAAATGAATGAGCTTTACCAAGATGAATATGAACTACAGTTTTCGACAATTGAAAACTATATCGCTGCTGTTAAAGAACGTCACCCGGACTTAGAAGAAATTGCTGGAGAGCTGACTAACGGTAAATTAATGCGTATTCACAAGACGATTTTTTCTTCCCGTTCCGACATAAAAGCAATGAACACTAAAATTCAACATTATCTAGTGAATGTGATGGAGCCAATCTTAACGATGGCATTGCAATTAGGCTTTGAATATCCGGTAGAAACAGTTAAAGAAATCTGGAAGCTAATGTTTGAGAACGCAGCACATGACTCCATCGGCTCTTGTGTATCGGATACGACTAATGAAGATGTCTATTTACGCTATAAGCAAGCCCGTGATCTTTCTATAAATTTAGTAGAATTGACGCTACGTCAAATTTCAATGGCGATTAATAACCCACAGGCGCAAGCAATCACCCTCACTTTGTTCAATACCTTTGAAACTGAGCGTGATGGTGTGATTGAAGCACAAGTCTATTTGCCACAAAAAGAATTCGCACTTCTTGATCAATCAGGGAATTGTTTGTCATATACGGTTTTAGAATGGATTGATCAAACAGAATATGTCTTGAATCAAGGCAATGTGTTGAACCCGGTGAAAGAAATCTACTTGCCAGTAAAAGTCTACAAAGCCAGAATCGCTATCGAAACCACCGAGATACCAAGTAGCGGCTATACCCAACTGACAATTGATTTAAAAGGTGATAGCAGTGTAGCGATACAAAAACGGTCAAGCAATATGATTGAAAATGAGTTTTATCAAATGACAATTAACATGAACGGTTCGCTAGATGTTTTAGATAAAACCAATGGTGTTCTCTACAAAGATCAAGGCATCATTGAGGAAAATGGCGATGCTGGCGATTCATTCAACTACTCTCCACCAGTGAAGGATTGGGTGATTTCATCAGCTGATTTTGAACCGATCATCACGGTTCGGCAATCGGATATTTATCAGTCAATACGTTTGGAATTCTTATTAAAAGTACCGAAGAATCTAACACAACGAGCTGAGCAGAAAGTATCAGTAGAGTTACCGATCGTTCTTGAAGTTGTTTTAAAGAAAAAGTCGCCTATCATTGATTTTAAACTAACCGTTGAAAATCAACAGGTGGATAGCCACCGGGTTTGTGTGTTATTTGATACTCATATCGCTTCGAAATTTTCCATCGCTGATCAGCAATTTGGTACGCTGCAGCGTCCGGTCGTCTTCGAAAAAGAAATGGCTCTTTGGAAAGCGAATAAGGAGCAATGGAATGAACAGCCTATTGCAATCGAGACTTGTCAATCTTTTGCTAGTCTTTTTGATGAAGCTCGTGGTGTTGCGGTCATGCCAAAAGGGGTACGGGAATATGAGATTATTGGTGAACAATTTGATACGATTCGCTTAACAATTTTCCGAACCTATGGTTTTATGGGGAAAGAGAATCTGTTGTATCGTCCTGGCCGTGCTTCCGGGGAGTCGGTAATTGCTACTCCAGATGCACAATGCCATAAAACGATGAGTTTTGATTTTTCGGTGGCTTATTTTGCCGAAGGATTTGACCAAGCAAATGTGGCTCAATTGGCGAAGCAAGCGGTAACGCCCATTACAGTTTATCAATATGCCGATTTTTTAAATTCTCGTTTGATTTTTACCTTGGAAGCTGTAGCACAAACGTTGCCTGCAAGCTATAGCTTACTTAAAATAAAAGGTAATTTAACCTTAAGTGCTCTGAAAAAAGCAGAAGAACGACCAGGCTATATCTTGCGTCTTTATAATGGCTTAGTAAAGGGGACAGGACATGCAGCAATTACATTCAATCATCCCATTAAGGTTGCGGAAAAAGTTGACTTGAAAGAGAAAATAAAGGAACCACTGTCAATAAAAAATGATACAATAGAGCTTGAAAATGTCGGGCATGCGAAATTTGTGACCTTGTATGTGGAATGAATCTAAATGATTGTAGGTGAAGTTTAATGGAAAAGTTATTTGGCGGAATCGAAGCCGGTGGCACAAAATTTATTTGCTCTGTAGGAAATAGTGCTTTGGAAATCGTTGAGTGTGTCAGCTATCCGACGACTACACCAGAAGAAACAATGACCTCAGTAATCGGCTTCTTCAAGAAATACGCAACTTCATTGGCTAGCATTGGCATTGGTTCGTTTGGTCCCATCGATATTCATCGAGAGTCAAAAACCTATGGCTACATCACTTCTACGCCTAAACTAGCATGGCAGAATTATGATTTTGTCGGTATGATGAAAAATGAATTTGCTGTACCAATTGCTTGGACGACTGACGTGAACGCTGCTTGTTATGGCGAATATGTGAAAGGTCGCGGCAATGGTGTTAATAGTGTCGTATATTATACGATCGGTACAGGTATCGGCGGTGGTGCTTTGTACAAAGGCAATTTCGTTGAAGGCTTTAGCCACCCAGAAATGGGACATGTGCTGGTAAGTCGAAATTCGGAAGATGATTTTGAAGGTAATTGTCCTTTCCACGGCCAGTGTTTGGAAGGCATGGCCGCAGGTCCAGCTATTGAAAAACGGTTAGGACGTAAAGGCCAAGAATTAAGTGCAGACGATCCTTATTGGGAGATCGAAGCGGATTACATCGCTCAATGTGCCTATAACACGACCTTGATGTTCTCGCCGGATGTGATCATTTTTGGCGGTGGCGTGATGCAACAAGAGCACTTAGTTCAGAAAGTTCGTACCCGATTCAAAGAGCTAGTGAATGACTATGTGAAAACGCCTGAACTTGAAAAGTATATCGTAACGCCTGAATTAGGTAATAATGCTGGAACAATTGGGTGTTTAGCCTTAGCACGAGAAGCAACATTAAGTTTTCAATAAAAAGTATTTATTCTCTAAAGCAAACTCGAAACGTTAGATAAAACTTTAACGTTTCGAGTTTGCTTGTTAATTTAGCAGCTTATTGCATGTAAAAATGAATAAGAAAAAATCGTATGGTCATAATATTATGAGTGTCTTGTGGTGCTATTTGAGGACTTATCCACCAGTTTTGGCTAATTGCTACTTTTATTTTACAAAGGGGGATAGCTTTTCTCATCCATGTTCTTTTGTTATTTTAATCCGGATTAAGCAGTGGGGTTTATTTATTCAATTCTTTGATAAGTAAGTGATAGATGACTCCAATGCTTTCGTAATAAGAACTTGAAATGATATATCGGCTCCGTTTCTTTTACATTATTACCAATGTCTTAAAGGAGCTAGAACAAAACGACGTCATTATACGAGAAATAGATCCGTAATTTTTAACTAAAGTTAAATATAATCTAATTTCAAAAAGAAGAAAGCTTAATTTCTACACTTAGAAATTATCTGCACTTAAAGTGAACTGAACCCCCTGACAGTGTAAATTATTACACCCTGGATCGTGATTCAAAGTCAGGTCTTACTACCGTCTCTGTTTGTTTATAGACAAATAATATTTGGGCTGTCCAAAGGCATTGGGTAAGTAATATTAAGAAAACCCGTGGAGATTTTTATAGGATTAGCGAAAATATAGTTTTGTTTTGCTAACGGAGTAAATTTACTTTTACATCAGTTTAAGATAAAACAAAGAAATAGCTAACTTAAAGAATGTGAGACAAAAGTAAGGAATACTCTTCCTTTATACACTAAAACGAATAAATGATGTAATAGAAGGAATTCTATAGGGAAATAAGCTGAGATTCACAAAAATTTTAAAAGCAAGTTTTGTAAATTCCCTCTTATTTTTTAGATTTAATACTTCTCCTCCAACTCCTTTTTTATTTAAAACTATTTACTAAAGAGCACTATAATTAGTGGTAATGTATACGTAAGTATTTTTTCAACACAAGCTTACTTTACAGTTTTGTTCATAGCTTTTGGCTCTGTTTTCTCCTGGCAACTGGGTTATTTACAGTGCCAGGAGAATTTCTCGCTCTCATTCTTTCATTCAATCAACCTGAACAACTTTTATCCCGGTATTTTTGATTTTCTTTAAGAGTTTTGGTGAACAGAAATTATCTGTGATCAGATAATCAAAAATAGCTACATCTGCAATTTTGAATTTTGAAGTCAAGCCGATTTTTCGATGATCAGCAACTAAAATTTTGCATTTTACTGTCTTGTTAATCATCACTTCATTAATGGTGGATTCATTCAATATTTTTGTCGTAACGCCATTTTCTACACTGACCCCACTACAACCAATCACACAAATATCCGCATTCATTGAAGCAATCGTACTTAGAGCAATATCTCCCACTAAGGTTTCTTTAGGAAAACGCATCTCTCCTCCCGTTAAAATGTAACTACAATTGTTTTTGTGGGGAGAAGCAGTGACTTTTACATTATTAGTGACGACAGTCAGATGATTGGAATGAATAAAATCCAACGTTTTCAGGGCTGTTGAACTTGAATTAATGAAAATCGTGTCATAGTCACTGATGTATTTACTAGCCGTTCTGGCAATTGCTCGTTTAATTCGTTCAGGACCAGACTGATCAAAATCAGTTTTGTTTTCATAGTTATAGGAGCAATAACCGTACTGACGATTGATATCATTTTTTTCTTCCAATAAAAGTAGATCTCTGCGAATTGTACTAACTGATACACCTAATGAATCTGCTAACTCAAGCGTTGTCATTTGCTTTGTTTGCTGGAGCAGCTCCAAAATATTCTGTTGGCGTTTTTCAATGTTGACCAGTGAATTTTTCATTGTGTTCCCTCCGAATTAAGATGTGAAAGTTTAAAATAATAAGATTGAATAAGATATTCGTTTAAAATTTTTTAACCGTTTACATTGTACTGAAGAAATCAACTAAATGGCGTAAAAAATCATATAAAGGATAGAAAGTCATATAAAAGGGTTTTCATAAGCTTGAATCCCCTTTAAGATTTAAGTGTCAATTCTATTAAAATCTATGGGAGGAGCAATCGTTATGAGTAAAAATATCAATGAAATAACTAAAGAAAGTTGGCTGTTAAGCACGTTTCCTGAGTGGGGTACTTACTTGAATGAAGAAATTGAAACGGAGAAAGTGAAAGCGGGCACTTTTGCCATGTGGTGGTTAGGCTGTACTGGAATTTGGTTAAAGAGTCATGAAGGAACCAATATTTTATGTGATTTATGGTGTGGTACTGGAAAACGAAGCCATGGAACCGGATTGATGAAAAAAGGACATCAGATGATGCGGATGAGTGGTGTGCAAAAAATGCAACCGAATCTCCGCACACAGCCGTTTGTAATTGATCCCTTTGAAATAAAAAATGTTCATGCTTTGGTAGTCACACATATCCATTCCGATCATTTAGATATTAATACGGCAGCAGCCGTGCATCAAAATTGTCCACAAGCAAAATTTATTGGACCGAAAGAAGTCATAAATACATGGCTGAAATGGGGTATTCCTGAAGAAAAGACCATTATGGTCAAACCGGGAGATGAAGTCAAAATCAACAACATTAATATAGTGGTGCTGGAAGCCTTTGACCGTACGGCTTTAATCACTTGTGAAGACCCGGAAGTGACACTAAAAGGAAAAATGCCACAAGATATGGATCAAATCGCAGTGAACTATTTATTTGAAACATCAGGGGGCAATTTATATCATGCGGGAGATTCTCATTACGCCAATTTATTCGCTAAACACGGGAATGAACATCGAATTGACGTTTGTTTAGGTGCTTATGGCGAAAATCCACGCGGCATTACTGATAAAGTAACTTCAGTTGATTTATTGCGAATGGCTGAATCATTAAACGCAAAAGTCGTCATTCCTGTTCACTATGATATTTGGGCAAACTTTATGGCCGATCCAAAGGAAATCACTACTCTTTGGCAATTTAAGAAGGATCGTTTGAAGTATACATTTAAACCTTATATCTGGCAAGTCGGTGGAAAATTTACTTATCCAATCAATAAAGACGATCTTGAATTTAATTTTGATCGTGGTTTTGAAGATGTTTTTTCAATAGGCAATGATACACCATTTCCATCCTTCCTTTAGGAGAAAGGAGTAGCAGCATGCTTAAATATTTTTGGAATCATAATCTAGTCAACTATTCTGATAAGGAAATTACGGATTGGCACGATGCGATCGCTGAAAGTTGCCGACAGTTGTTGGATCAAAAAATTATTGACCAATCGTACGTGAATGAAATTATTCAAAGCGTAGAAGCATATGGGCCCTACATTATCATTGTTCCGAATGTGGCGATGCCGCATTCATCAGCCGATAGTTCTGGCGTTTTTGGCACGGCAATCTCATTTACGAAGTTGAAACAACCGATTCAATTTGGCAATGGAACTGAAGAGAAATCAGCTATTTTGTTTTTTACATTAGCAGCGAAAAATGCAAAGGAACATATGGGAAATATTCAAAAATTATCGGAATTATTGCTGACGGAAGGCTTGATTGATCGTCTGATTGCCACTAACTCAATTGAAGATTATCAAGCTGTGATGCAAGCATTTGATTTATAGGAGGGAATCGGAATGGGAGATTGGTTACTACGTATTTGGACCTATTTTGCGACAAACATTTTGACGCAGCCGGCATATTTAATTGGTTTGATTGTAATGTTAGGCTATCTTTTGTTGAAACGTCCATTTTATGAATGTATTGCTGGTTTTTTAAAAGCAACTGTAGGTTATTTTATTTTGGCTGTTGGTTCAGGTGGGTTGGTAAATAATTTTCGACCAATTTTAGTAGGGTTGAAAGAACGCTTCAATTTGGATGCGATGGTGACCGACCCGTATTTTGGGCAAAATGCAGTCGATGCTGGTTTAATGAAAACTTTTGGTCGGACATTTGGGGATGTGATGATTTTGTTATTAATCGCATTTGTTATGAATATTTTATTGGTACGTTTCCAGAAATTTACCAAATTACGTTCAGTTTTCACCACAGGAAATGTCCAAATTCAGCAGGCAGCTACTGCTTTTTGGGTCTTATTGTTTTGCTTCCCAAATCTGGGCCGCATTCAAGTTTTAATTTTTATGGGATTGATTTTAGGCTGTTACTGGGCTGTCGCTTCTAACTTAACTGTGGGCATTACGCAAGAGCTGACCGAAGGTGCTGGTTTTGCAGTTGCTCATCAACAAATGTTTGGTATTTTTCTCTTTGCCAAATTGGCTGAGTGGATGAAAATACGGAATCAAAGTAAGTGCAAGTCGGAGAAAATGGATAAAAAGTTGGAAGATATTCAATTGCCTGGTTTCTTATCCATTTTTAACGAAAATATGGTAGCCACTTCGATACTAATGTTGTTTTTCTTTGGAATTATTCTGTTGGTGTTAGGCAAAGATTATTTAATTCAAGCTAAATTTATGAAAGCAGATCAAAGTTTCTTATTTTATATCATGACGACATCGTTAAACTTTGCTGTTTATTTGGCGATCTTGCAATTAGGTGTTCGAACCTTCGTAGATGAGTTGACACAATCTTTCGAAGGGATATCCAATACGATTTTACCTGGAGCTGTTCCCGGGATTGACGTAGCTGCAACGTTTGGGTTTGGTTCACCTAATGCCGTAACTGTTGGCTTTTTATTTGGCGCTTTAGGCCAGTTTTTAATGATTGGCTTACTGATTTTATTGAAATCGCCAACAATTGTAATTGCTGGTTTTATTCCCTTATTTTTTGACAATGCGGTTATTGCCGTCTTTGCTAATAATCGTGGTGGGTTCAAAGCCGCTTGTCTATTTCCGTTTTTTTCAGGGCTAATTCAAGTGAGTGGATCCGCATTATTTGCCACGTGGATTGGTATGTCACAATATGGTGGCTACATCGGAATGTTTGATTGGGCCACTGCTTGGCCGATATTTACAATTATTATGAAAGCTTTAGGCTACATTGGAATTGCTGTGGTTGTTATCGGTCTATTGGCGATTCCTCAATTACAATATAGGAAAAATCCAGAGGGATATTTTATGGTTGTGGAGGATTATGAACAATATGCTGAGAAATATCAAGAACAGATTTAATCCTTTAGGGTAATCTGTTGATGTTTAGTATTTAACTTAAGTGTTTGATAAAAAATCTATCATGAATTTGGAGGAAATACGAATGAGAATTTTAGTAGCTTGTGCAAATGGTTCTGGAACCAGTTTGATGATGATGAGAAGTGTTGAAAAAGCGATGCAAGAATTGAAGGTACCCATCACCAAAATTCACCATTGTGCGATCTCAGAAGGCAAAAGTTCGGCGACCCAATACGATGTTGTTTTTACACCTGTCAATTTTTTAACGATGTTTGCACAAGCTGAGAAAAAGGGCGTGACGGTGATCGGCGTAAAAAATGTGATGTCAACCAAAGAAATTAGTGCAAAATTTGTGGAATCAGAGTTGTATCAAAAAACTAAGTAAAAGAGGAATTTAAGATGACGAGACCGAACCTACAAATTGCTTTAGATCATAATGATTTAGAACACGCATTGGCAGATGTTTTTAAAGTTGGCTCTGTCGTAGATATTATTGAAGTGGGAACAATTTTATGTTTGCAGGAAGGACAAAAAGCGATTCGCTGTTTGAGACAGTTGTTTCCTGAAAAAAAATTGGTTGCTGATACAAAATGTGCCGATGCTGGCACAACGGTGGCGAGAAACGTCGCAAATGCCGGAGCTGATTTTATGACGGTTATTTGTTGTGCAACGCTTCCTACGATGGCAGCGGCGCAAAAAGAAATTGAAGCGTTACAGGTGGAACTGTATGGTGAGTGGACTTATGCACAAGCGATTGCTTGGCGCGAGCTTGGAATCGAACAAGCGATATATCATCAAAGTCGCGATGCGTTATTATCAGGTGCCTCTTGGGGTGAAAAAGATTTAGGAAAAGTCAAGAAATTGATAGAATTGGGCTTTAAGGTGTCGGTGACTGGTGGCTTAGATGTAGCTACATTGAAGTTATTTGCAGGAATCGATGTTTATACCTTTATTGCCGGTCGTGCTATTACAGCAGCAGCTGATCCGATAATAGCGGCTCAAAGTTTTAAAAATGAAATCATTCGAATTTGGGGGCAGTAAAATGGTTCAAATTGGAATATACGAAAAAGCATTGCCAAAAAATATTTCATGGAAAAAACGTTTTTTGCTTGTGGAAGCAATGGGATTTGATTTTATTGAAATGTCAATTGATGAGACCGATGCCCGACTGGCTCGTTTAGATTGGTCCGAAACAACAATTAACGCATTGAGAAACGATATGTATGAAACAAAGGGCCGGATTCATTCACTTTGTTTGAGTGGTCATCGTCGCTTTCCATTTGGCTCTTGTGACCCAGCAAAGAAAAAGCAGGCACAAGAAATCATGTCCAAAGCGATTCAGCTAGCGCATAAATTAAATATTAGAGTAATCCAAGTAGCCGGTTATGATGTTTATTATGAAAAAAAATCAATGAACTCTAGAGAAGACTTTATTGAAGGGATCAAGGCCAGTATAAAGGAAGCTGCAAAGTATGGTGTGATTCTCTCTATTGAGATCATGGACGATCCTTTTATGAATTCCATCTCAAAGTTTCTAGAGATCAAAAAGCAAATTCATTCGCCGTATCTGCAAGTTTACCCGGATTTGGGTAATTTATCTGCTTGGCCGGAAAATAATCCGGCTAGAGAGTTGGAAAAAGGCATCGACTGGATTACAGCAATTCACTTAAAAGATACGTATCCTGTCACGGCGGAATATAAAGGTCAGTTTCGTGAGGTACCTTTTGGGAAAGGTTGTGTTGATTTTCTTGGTTTATTAAGAAATTTGAAACGTTTAGGTTATGACGGTCCTTTTTTGATTGAAATGTGGAGTGAATTGAGCCAAGATTATCGACGAGAAATTCAACAAGCGCAAAAATATCTCTATTCAAAATTGAAGGAGGCAGGTTACGATGTCACATGAAGAAATAATTGCAGCGATGAAACAACGTGTTTTCGAGGCTAATTTGGCGTTGCCTCAAGCAGGCTTAGTCAAATTAACATGGGGTAACGTTAGTGAAATCAACCGTGAATTAGGTATAATCGTTATTAAACCAAGTGGTGTGAGCTATGAAGAAATGTCCTTAGAGCAGATGGTAGTAACGGATATAACTGGTCAGGTATTGGCAGCAGATAGTTTGCGTCCTTCCTCAGATTTACCGACTCACGTAGTGTTATATCAAGCGTTTGAACAAATTAATGCAATCGTGCATACTCATTCAACAAATTCAGTAATGTGGGCACAAGCAGGTCGGGACTTGCCGGCTTATGGAACGACTCATGCCGATGCTTTCTACGGAAAAATTCCCTGTACGCGTCAGTTGTCAGCAGCTGAAGTCACTGGTGCTTACGAGAAGAATACGGGACAGGTGATTGTTGAAACATTTAAAGAGAGAAAATTGCAGCCTAATGAGGTTCCGGGGGTATTGGTATATGGACACGGACCTTTTACATGGGGTATTTCCCCCATGAAAGCTGTTGAAAATAGTTTGATCTTGGATGAAATTTGTTTAATAGCGCGAGAAAATGAACAATTAAATCCCGCCATTTGTGAGATTCCACAGTACTTATTGGATAAGCATTATTATCGTAAACACGGGCAACATGCCTACTATGGACAGTCATCAGACTAAAACACTCTGCTAAAAACATTATTTGCCCTTGCTAAAGAGATTAACTGGCGTAGAGTGAAAGATAGATGCAGCCTTTTTCTTACTTTAAAGACCTTGGTTTTAGCAGGAGACAATGACAGCCACTCTGTGATAGTTGAGTGGCTTTTTACTATAAAAGAAGTGAGATGTTCCTACCTGAATAAACACGGTAAAAGCTTAGCAAACTTAAAAAAGAGTTATTAGGCGCTCAAAGACTAAACTTAAATGGCTTCTAGATCTAACGTTAAATATTCATCAGATGAAAATAAGCAAATTACTGACTTATTACAGCATAATGGAATTACCGTTGACTTTAAATAGAAATGATAAAACGTACGTTTATAGGATATATTTGTTTAAGCAAGAAGAAATTTTTTTAAAACTAGTATTACTAGGAGGTGAATCTTAAATATAAAAGGTTTTTTTGTTTATGATCCCGGTCCTTGTGCTGCTCTTTTGTATTTTACTACATTAAATCATTGGGGATACTATTAAAGGAAAAAGGAAGTTAAATCAATGTCGCCTTTATATCAAATTTTTGAATATGGGTGCGTTTTCTATTCGTCGTTTTTGGTGAATAGTAAAGACTTACTCATAGCTGTGGGCAACAATTAAACTGGACAACCAGTTGGCAGCCTTTTTGAAGTTCATAAAAAAGCTAAAATAGGTTGTTCAGCGGCTTTGTCCAATGCACTGGTTGGTTCGTTGGTCGATAAAATTAATGGTTCTTTATCTATAAGTTGGTAAATTAGAGCTCGGTGTCCATCACCTTCAGCAAGCTAAATGTTTTTAAGCTCATCGCCTTGTAAACGCTCGGTTTTTACTATAGTTTCACGGTTTTGGCTAAGCGTTTTGGGTGAAACACCATATGCCCCAAATTTCGATTACCTTGTGATTTGCTAGCATAATCTAGTCTAAGTCTATGGCTTAAATTGTTAATAAATAATTATATTTATTGTTTAAATGATTTGAGTAAAGTTTTTGAATAGCGTTTCAATTAGTTTTTATCAGAGTTTATATTTTTACGTCTTATGTTGACAAGCTATTTTATCGATGCTATAGTAACGTCTGTACCAAAAATTAAATAGATTTGTTAGGTGAGGCTCCTATACAAACATAAGCTACTGCCCAAAAATGTCGAGAGACGCCAATGGGTAGAACAGGAATTGTCGATTACAAGGCTTTTCATAAGGTAGCTAAAAGCTCTGCTTTTTACGTTGTATAGTGCTAAAACTCAACGATTAGATCAGATAAGATGAACTTTTTTTATGGCAATGATGACTTTTCGCTGTGTTTTAGTGAAAGGTTTTTTTTATTGCTGACGCGCATGTTTCGCTTGTTTTACAAACAAATGTTATGCTAAAGACAGTAGCCTAGATGAATCAAAGGGAGATGAGTAACCATGGATGAAAGTAGTCAGAAGCTGATGGACTTGGATAAACAATTAAATCAACAAAAGCACTTGTATCTGGTTGGCTCACGAGTACTAGATCACTAGACAGCTTGTCGTGATTTCCTCTTTATGCAAGTCCATTCTAAAGTAAGCTTACGAAATTTTAGGGGAAAGAAGGCGAAAAAAATGAAAAAACAAACTAAAAACACTAACTATGCACAATTTGCCAAAGCTCAACCAAAGGAACTTTTTGCAAAATGGCAAACACAAGAACAAGGATTAGCCAAAGATCAAGTAGCGTCTTTGCGAGAACAATACGGCGCCAATGTAATTTCTCATGGTGAAAAACCTTCTCTTTTTAAAGAAATCGCTAAGGCTTACATCACGCCTTTTACTGTTGTTTTAATGGTTTTAGCTATTATTTCTTTTATTACGGATTATGTGATCGCAGCTCCTGAAGACAAAGATTTAGTTGGTGTGTTAATTATCGTGTCAATGGTAATTATCAGTGGGACAATGACGTTTATTCAATCGGTTCGTTCCAACCAAGCCGCTGAAAAATTAAATCATTTAGTCAAAGTAACAGCCGCAGTAGTCAGAGAAAATCAAACAAGCGAAATTCCGATTGAGGAAATTGTTTGTGGCGATTTGATAAAACTTTCTGCTGGAGATATGATTCCGGCCGACTTGCGGTTAATTCAAACCAAGGACTTATTCGTCTCACAAGCTGCGCTAACTGGTGAAAGTTATCCGGTGGAAAAAAGAAGTGCTGCTCCTTTTAATGCGGAAAATGCTGAAACTGAACATGAAAATTTAGCTTTTATGGGGAGTAATGTCATTAGTGGGAGTGCCGTTGGGATCGTGATCGCTGTTGGTAATGAAACTTTATTTGGCCAAGTCGCTGAAAATGTCACTAGCTTAAATCCGCAAACCAATTTTGAAGTGGGGATCAGTAAAACTTCTTGGTTACTCATTCGTTTTATGTTAGTAATGGCTCCAGCTGTCTTTATCATAAACGGACTTACCAAAGGTGACTGGGTGCAGGCTTTCTTATTTAGTTTATCGGTTGCCGTTGGTTTAACACCGGAAATGTTGCCGATGATTGTCACGACTAATTTGGTAAAAGGTGCATCTGCTATGGCTAAAAAAGGCACCATCATCAAAAATTTGAACGCTATTCAAAATTTTGGTGCCATTGACATTCTTTGTACGGATAAAACAGGAACTTTAACGCAGGATAAAATTATCTTGGAATATCACTTAGACTGCAACGGTCAAGAAGATGAGCGAGTTTTGCGGCATGCATTTTTCAATAGTTATTATCAAACAGGGTTGAAAAACTTGTTAGATGTGGCCATCATTGATGCCGCCAAGGAAGAGTTGAATATTGACGTCACTAATTATCAAAAAGTTGATGAAATTCCATTTGACTTTGAACGCCGTCGGATGAGTGTGGTGATAGCCGATCAAGAAGGAAAAAACCAAATGATCACTAAAGGCGCCATTGAAGAAATGTTGCAGATTTCCAGTTATATTGATTTGAAAGGTCAAGTAATGCGTCTAACGGAGCCTTTACGGAAAGATATTTTACGAACAGTCGAAGAGCTGAATGAAGACGGCTTACGAGTTCTAGGGGTAGCGCAAAAAACCAATCCTAGCGTGGTAGGTGAGTTTTCCGTTAAAGATGAACGGGATATGGTGTTAATTGGCTATCTTGCTTTTCTTGATCCGCCAAAAGAAACGACCAAAGCTGCATTAGAAGCGTTGAAACAACATGGCGTTACCGTGAAAGTTCTAACGGGAGATAATGAATTGGTTACACGCTCTGTCTGTAAACAAGTGGGCTTAAATAATGAAGCTGTTATCACCGGTGCGGACTTAGGGCAATTGTCAGCTGAAAACTATCAACAAGCAGCTCAACGTTACAATATTTTTGTGAAATTAACACCGCAGCAAAAAAATGATTTAGTAGAAGTTTTGCGAGCTGCAGGGCATACCGTTGGCTTTATGGGCGACGGTATCAATGATGCACCTGCGATGAAAGCCGCTGATGTAGGGATTTCCGTCGACACCGCTGTTGACATTGCCAAAGAATCAGCCGATGTAATTTTATTGGAAAAAGACTTAATGGTATTAGAGCGTGGTTTACTATCTGGACGTACCACTTTTGGCAATATAATGAAATATGTAAAAATGACCGCCAGCTCCAACTTTGGCAATATGTTTTCAGTTGTCATCGCCAGCATTTTCTTACCGTTTTTACCAATGCTGCCGTTACAATTGCTATTTTTAAACTTGATTTATGATATTTCTTGTATGTCGATCCCATGGGATACTATGGACAAAGAATACTTAGATCAACCGAAAAGATGGGAAGCTTCAACGATTGGTTCCTTTATGCGTTGGTTTGGGCCGACTAGTTCCATCTTTGATGTGACGACCTATGCTTTGCTTTATTTTGTTATTTGTCCGCAAGTTCTTGGCGGTAATTTCCACGATTTAGCGCCAACTCAACAAGCTTTATTTATTGCGATTTTCCATGCTGGCTGGTTTGTAGAATCACTTTGGACGCAAACGTTAGTTATTCATACGCTGCGGACACCGCATATTCCTTTCTTACAAAGCAGAGCGTCTCATAGTTTGACGCTGGTGACTTCAATTGGAATCGCAGTAGGAACAATCTTACCATTTACGCGTTTTGGTGCTGATCTAGGCTTAACGGTGCTGCCGGGCTCTTACTTTATCTTGCTTTTTGTCACTATTGCCGCATATTTGATCTTAGTTATGTTTGTTAAACAAATTTATATCAAACGTTTCGGTGAGTTACTATAAATAGTTTATAACCGGTAGAGCCGTTTGATTGTTTTTTAAGTGAGACCTTGTCTAGTTGACCTGTGTCTCACTTTTTTTAATTTGCGGAGAAAATATTTGACCTTTGCTGACCAAAGAGGTATGATCAACGTATAGGGAAAAATAAATGATTTCCTTTGAATAAAAAATCAAAACGATAGATAATGATTAATGAACACAAACCTTTTGGAAAATTGCTTAGCAGGAGGTAATTAAATGAATAATGAAAAAATGACAACAACATTACAAGAAGCAATAGCAGAAGCCCAGAGTATAGCTGTTACCAGACGGCATCAAGAAATTGATATCGCTCATCTGTGGAAAATTTTCTTACAGCCTAATCACTTTGGACGCAATTTTTATACAGATGCCGGCGTGAATGTGGAACAGTTTGAAAGGGAAGTGGATCGTGTATTAGATGAATATCCAAGTGTGCAAGGTGGCAATGTACAATATGGTCAGGCGATTAGTCAAAATTTATTTAATCTTTTATCAGAAGCCGATCGACTAAAAGCTGATTTTCAAGATGAATATTTATCTACGGAAATGGTTATTTTAGCATTAATGAAACTCAAGCACTACCGTTTGACACAATATTTACTTAATCAAGGAATTAATGAAAAAGAACTACGTCAAACGATTGAAGCCATGAGAGGAGGAGAGCGTGTGACTTCTCAAAATCAAGAAGAACAATACAAAGCGTTGGAAAAATATGGAGTTGACTTAGTTCAACAAGTAAAAAGTGGCAAGCAAGACCCAATTATAGGTCGTGATGAGGAAATTCGGGATGTCATCCGTATTTTAACACGGAAAACAAAAAATAATCCGGTTCTCATTGGAGAACCTGGTGTTGGTAAAACAGCGATTGTTGAAGGCTTAGCTCAACGAATCGTTCGCAAAGATGTTCCAGAAAATCTAAAAGATAAAACGATTTTTTCATTGGATATGGGCGCGCTGATTGCTGGTGCGAAATTTCGAGGTGAATTCGAAGAGCGGCTTAAGGCCGTACTAAAAGAAGTGAAAAAAAGTGACGGGCGCATTATTTTGTTCATCGACGAGATCCATAATATTGTTGGCGCCGGCAAAACAGAAGGCAGTATGGACGCCGGCAACTTATTAAAACCGATGCTGGCACGTGGTGAACTACATTTAATCGGAGCGACCACTTTAGATGAATATCGCCAGTATATGGAAAAAGATAAAGCTTTGGAGCGCCGTTTCCAAAAAGTGTTGGTGAAAGAACCGACAGTTGAAGATACGATTTCCATCTTGCGTGGCTTGAAAGAACGCTTTGAAATTCACCATGGTGTGAATATCCATGATAATGCGCTCGTTGCTGCGGCTACTTTGTCAGACCGCTACATTACCGATCGTTTTCTGCCAGATAAGGCAATTGACTTGGTAGATGAAGCCAGTGCAACGATTCGCGTGGAAATGAATTCTATGCCTACTGAACTCGATCAAGTAACACGACGCTTAATGCAGTTGGAAATTGAAGAAGCTGCCTTAAAAAAAGAATCTGATGATGCCAGCAAGAAACGTCTGGCTAACTTGCAAGAAGAACTGGCAGATTTACGTGAAGAAGCCAATGGCATGAAAATGCAGTGGGAAACTGAAAAAGAAGAAGTTAACGCTGTTTCCAATAAACGGGCAGAAATTGACAAAGCCAAACATGAATTGGAAGACGCGGAAAATAATTATGATTTGGAACGTGCCGCTGTATTACGTCATGGTACGATCCCTCAATTAGAGCAAGAATTAAAAGACTTAGAAGCGAAAAACGCCAAAGCTAATGTAAGAATGGTTCAAGAATCCGTTACGGAAAATGAAATTGCCCAAGTAGTTGGTCGTTTGACTGGAATTCCTGTCACCAAGTTAGTTGAAGGTGAACGAGAAAAATTAATGAAGTTGAACGAAACGCTCCATGAACGAGTTGTCGGCCAAGATGAAGCAGTCAATGCCGTCAGCGACGCTGTCATCCGCTCAAGAGCCGGCCTTCAAGACCCGAATCGCCCGCTTGGTTCTTTCTTATTCCTTGGTCCGACTGGTGTCGGAAAAACTGAGTTAGCCAAAGCCTTGGCAGAAAACTTATTTGATTCAGAAGATCATATGGTACGAATTGATATGAGCGAGTATATGGAAAAACACACCGTCTCTCGTTTAGTCGGAGCGCCTCCAGGCTACGTGGGTTATGAAGAAGGCGGTCAATTAACCGAAGCGGTTCGTCGAAATCCATACACCATTATCTTATTGGACGAAATTGAAAAAGCGCACCCGGATGTCTTTAATATTTTATTACAAGTATTGGATGATGGGCGCTTAACGGATAGTAAAGGGCGCTTGGTGGACTTTAAAAATACGGTGCTGATCATGACTAGCAATATCGGTTCTCAACTGTTGTTAGAAGGCGTTACGGCTGAAGGTACGATTCCAGATGCTGTATCAGAGCAAGTGCTAACACTTTTAAGAGGACACTTTAAGCCAGAGTTTTTAAATCGAATTGATGATACAATTCTATTTACGCCGCTAAGCTTAGACAATGTCAAAGGTATTATCGAAAAAATGATTCAACAGTTGTCCGCACGTTTGGAACAACAAGAAATCATTTTAGATATATCAGACGAGGCGAAAACCTGGTTAGCTGAAAGTGGCTATGATCCAGCTTATGGTGCACGTCCGTTGAAACGATTTATCACCCGCGAAGTGGAAACGCCTTTGGCTAAAGAAATTGTTTCCGGACGAGTTATGCCTAAAACCAAAGTTACCATTACTTTATTGAACAATCAACTAGTGTTTAACAATGAAGCAATAGAAGCATAAAAGTGAAAAAAACGAGAGAGTGGATCGTTCGGTTCACTCTCTTTTTTAGCTAGAATCCGTTTCGGAGAAATAGTATACTTTAAAAGAGCTATCCATAAATTAGTAGTGAAGGGCTCAATTCCTAACGTAGCCTTGAAAAGGAGTGAAGAGATTGCAAACGAATAGTTTGATTGTGCGTCTGGATAAAAAGCGCACGAACTTAAGTAAAATTGAAAATGAAGTGCTTGATTATATTTTCGTGCATTTAGCACAAATCCCCGTAAAAACGATTTATGAAGTGGCTGCTGAATTATTCGTTTCAACCGCTACTATATCTCGCACAGCGAAACACTTGGGCTATCAAGGATTTCAGGAACTTAAATACGCTATTGAACAATCCCAAAATGAAATGGAAATAAATGAACTTCATCATTTTCAAGTAATTACGCAGCAAATTATTGCTAACGTTAATGAATCATTTCAGCAGATGGATGAAGCAAAAGTAACTCAAACGGTGGCGATGCTTCACCAAGCCAATACAATTGAAGTTATCGGGTTAGGGGGCAGCTTTCCAGTTGCTACTGACTTTGCACGGAAACTGACCTTTTTAGGGAAAAAAGCCTATGCTCGCTCTGACTGGGATGAACAAGAGGCTGCTGTCCAAAATTTAAGCGTCAATGACTTGGCTATTTTTATTAGTTTTACTGGAGAAACGAAAGGGATTTTAACCTATGCGACAATTGCTCACAAGCGTCAAATTCCTGTGATTAGTGTTATTTCTTCCAAAGGTAGCAATTTAGAAAAATTATCCACTATTACCTTATTTGCCAAAGGCACCACACGTTACCACGAACAAGTAGATTTGAACTCAAGAATTTCTACGATTTGTGTATTTGACACTGTGTTGTTAATGTATGCGAATCACTTGCAAAAGGAACCAATCATATAATCATTTTCAAAGTCTTCCATAAGTAACGGCTTACTAAAAAATGTAAGGGGATACATAATGGGCAGTACCTCTTTTTTCTTTCTTTGTTGCCAGCTATAATAAGTTTATAGTTTGAAAGCGCAATCATAATTCTGTAAAAATGTTCACTGAACGGAGGAGTCAACATGGAAACACAGAAAAGGAAATCAACATTTTGGGAGTTTTTTCAAGGCTTAGGAAAAACGTTTATGCTACCGGTTGCATTATTAGCTTTTATGGGGATTTTGTTAGGTGTAGGTAGTTCTTTTTCCAGTGAATCGTTGATTAAAACATTACCATTTCTAGGACAACCCACAGTAAAAATTGTTTTTCAGTTTTTGTCCACAATTGGTGGTTTTGCTTTTACTTATTTATCGGTCATGTTTGCGATGGCTATTCCGCTGGGATTAGTTCGTAAAGAAAAAGGTGTCGCTGCTTTTTCAGGGTTTATTGGTTATATCGTGATGAATCTGGCGATTAATTTTTATCTGGTACACACGCATCGCTTAGCTGCTGCCGATCAATTACAAGCAGCCGGACAAGGGATGGTCTTTGGCATTCAAACAATTGAAATGGGTGTTTTAGGAGGGATTATAGCCGGTATCATTGTCTACAAACTGCATAACCAATTTTATACGATCCAATTGCCGGATAGTTTTGCTTTCTTTTCCGGGGCCCGCTTTGTTCCGATTATTACTTCACTGGCGTTAGCCATTGTAGGCTTGTTGGTGCCCATGATTTGGCCATTATTCGCCATGCTAATTCTGGCGATCGGTCAATTGATTCAACATTCCGGCGTTTTTGGTCCTTTTTTATTTGGAGCAGGGGAACGGTTATTGCTGCCATTTGGGTTGCATCACATTTTAGTTTCCATGATTCGTTTTACAGAAGCAGGCGGTTCAGCGATAGTTAATGGGAAGGAAGTTGTTGGTGCGTTAACTATTTTTTATGCACAGCTACAACATAACTTGCCTATTTCAGGTAGTGCCACTGCTTTTTTATCACAAGGAAAAATGCCGACCTTTATTTTTGGTTTGCCGGCTGCTGCTTTGGCTATGTATCAAACTGCAGCGCCAGCCAATCGTCCTAAAATTAAAGGGTTGTTACTGTCCGGCGTCATTGCGACAGCTATTACCGGGATTACAGAACCGATTGAGTTTTTGTTCTTATTTATTAGCCCTTTGTTGTGGTTATTCCATGTAGCGATGACTGGGTTGGGCTTTATGGTTATGGCTTTATTGGGAGTGGCGATTGGAAATACGGATGGTGGAATTTTGGACTTTGTTATTTTCGGTTTACTTCAAGGCAATGGTACGAAATGGTGGTGGGTTTTGATTGTGGGTGCTATTTGGTTTGTTGTTTATTACCTAGTGTTTAAGACAGTTATTTCGAAATTTGATTTAAAAACGCCAGGACGGGACCAAATGTTAGCTGATACGGAATATACGGATCAAGAGGTTCACTTCAAGAAAAAAGGTGGCTATGACGCTGCTGGTATTTTGGCAGCACTTGGTGGGCAAGAAAACATTCAGTCTCTAGACAATTGTATTACCCGTTTACGTTTAGTTTTGACCGATGGTGAGAAAGTTGATGATGAGCAACTAAAGCATTTAGGTGCTCTTGGGGTGGTTCATTTAGATGAACAGAATGTTCAAGTAATTATTGGTACAAAAGTGACTACCGTTCGTAACCAATTAGATGCAATATTAGGTTAGAGAAAAAGCAGAGGGTGAAGAAAATGTCATTTGATACATTGATTAATCGAACAGGAACCTATTGTACCCAATGGGATTTTGTTGAAGACCGTTTTGGGGAAGCTGATTTGCTTCCCTTCACTATCTCAGATACGGATTTTGAGCTTCCAGCGGCAGTTTTGTCTGCATTGTCTGTGCGCATCAATCATCCGGTTTTTGGCTACACACGTTGGAATCATGGCGACTTAAAAGAAGCGATTCAACAGTGGTATCAACAACGATTTGAAACTTCTATCGCTTGTGAGTGGGTGATGTATACACCCACTGTGATCTATGGAATTTCTGTTTTGATTCAGCTGTTGACTAAAAAAGGGGCGGGCATTGTGATTCAAACCCCTGCTTACGATGCTTTTTTCAAAGTAATTCAAGAAAATGATCGCCGGGTGGTTGAAAATCCGTTAATATACGAAGGAAATACTTACCGGATTGATTTCGATGACTTAGAAACACATTTAGCACAGCCAGAAAATACGCTACTGCTTCTTTGTTCGCCCCATAATCCAACCGGTCGTGTTTGGAAAGCTTGGGAATTGGAAAAAATTATTGCGTTATGTCAGCGTTATGATGTCTTTTTGCTCTCCGATGAAATTCACATGGATATTTTAGGAAACGGCCAAATTCATTTGCCGATCACTCGTTTCCAATATGAAAAAGTAGCGCTTGTCACTAGCGGAACTAAGACATTTAATTTTCCCGGATTGATTTTTGCTTATGCACTAATTCCTGATAATCAGTTGCGGGAAGCTTTTCAGCGCCGCTTAAAAAATGCGGATGGTTTATCTTCTGCCAGTGTCTTTGGAATGTTGGCTACCATGACCGCTTACAAGCAATGTAGTTCTTGGGTTGATGAGTTAAACAACTACTTGGCAAGCAACCGACAACTGGTGAAAGAATTTGTCCAAAAATATATACCAGCAGTCAAAATTGTGGAGCCAGAAGCCACATATTTGATGTGGCTAGATGTTTCTAACGCTGTTCCATCAGTCGCTGATTTACAAAAAAAATTAGTGTCCATCGGGAAAGTTGCCATTATGGATGGCGCTATTTATGGAGGGAATGGCGCACGGTTCTTACGTTTAAATATTGGCTGTTCTCAAACGAAATTAGTAGATGGCTTGCAGCGAATGTTAAAAGGCTTTGCAGCCGTAAACAATGAATAAACTGTATAAAGTTAAGCAAGGAGAAATAAGAAAAAATAGCAGGTATCCCCAATTATCGTTGCTCTTACAGCCAATTTAAAGTAAGGACATTTGGTCGGATTGTCAAAGCACAAGGAAAATAAACTATTTTTTTATTTAAGCTATGTTCGAATGATTGGTGTTTTATAGTCTGTAAAAGTTACAGCATACGAAATAGTCAAACGCTACTTGAACTAGGAAAGACGATAGTTATTCAGGTGGTCAACAAAATTTAGTTAAACGAATTTGAGTTAGGTGGTCATTCTTAGTGTCGGACTTTTAGAGTTTTAGCTTTAGTTTCTTTTTTAGAGAATAATAAAACAGCTGAGCAATTGTACTGGAATGTACGTGATTTTTGCTCAGCTGTTTGCTTATCGGCGATTTTCTTTTCTAAATGCATAGCTTTTAAAATAAGCAGGTTTTTTCCGTTGCGTGATACTGTAAACAGTTAGGATGAGAGCGCCAATCGTATTAGTGAAAAGATCTCCCATCGTATCCATTAAAGCGGCTCGACCTACGTATTCCACACCGGCTTCTGTCATATAGCGCTGTAGGTTCAGGTTGGCAATGCTGTCACAAATAAATTCCCAAAATTCCCAGAAAACTCCGCAAACCCCAGCAAAAGCAAAGCCCATCACGATAAATAACCAAGGGCTGATCTTGCTGAAATCAGCGTCTCGTAAACAGTAGCCGATCACCCCATAACCAACGGCAACCAGTAAAATCGGACTGACGGCATGTAAAATTTTGTCCCAAAAAGGAATGATAATAATCAATCGCAAGCCGGTTCCCAAAAAGACTGAAATCCATAGGAAAAACCAATAATAAAGCCGAACCATCTTAGGAAAAATCAAGCCTGTTAATCTGGTAAATACAAAAGGTAAAAAGAGAATAGCAATTCCTGCGATCATTTCAATAGTTAAGATTTGGTATTGTCGGACCGGCTGTAAAAGAAACAGCTTTACAAGATTAACACCTAAGGTAGCTAGACCAAATGCCACTAGACTGTAAAAAATAAGTTTCTCTTGCCGATCTTCAAAATTTAGTTTCAAAAAAATCCCTCCTGATTCGTCCTATCTTTCATCATAACGAATTTTGGAGAGAAAAGAAATATATATGCAAGGAAATTTAGCTTTGCTCCTCAATAAACTGTTGGATGGCGGTTAAAAGGTCTGCTTCATTGGTAACGATCCGGCCATTTAGTTTCACTAAGCCGACCGTATACAAGTTCACGTAGTGAAATTGATTTTCTGTCACTTCCGTTAAGGCCGCCAATTTTTTAGGATTGGTTGCGCCAAGTTGTCGGCTGTCCGTGTATAAGCCCAATATGGGAATCCCTTTTGCGTAAGCAACACCAATTTCAGAAGCAACGCCTGCATCAATAGTTGCGCCATCTAATAAAGCCACAAGTAAATCGCTGGCTAGTACTTTGTCAGTATCGGCTAAGGCGATCATTTGACTGTCAGCGTAAGCCATTTTATCATTGATTGCAGCATTTTCCTGAGGCAAGTACACTGTAATCACAGGATCCAACCCACGAATTTTTTCAACCAAGGAAGCATTATAAATTAAATCAGCTCTAGCAAACATGGGGCCGGCAAAATAAATATTCATCAAGTTCACTCCTTCAACAATCTGCTCTTATTTTAGCGTGATTGTCGGAAAAAGCAAACTCTTTGATTAACTAAATCAACGCTCTCTACTTGGAAGCCTTGTGCCAGCCAAGCATAAGAAAATGAATGCGGTTGTTTGGTCCACCACGCTGAATAGGTTTTTGCCGACTCTGGGAGCTCATGACCGCGTTTCATTTTTTTCTCGATAGTAGGGAAATGTAAAACAACGGTATTTTGTAATGCTGCAGCTAGCAAAGCAGGAATTACTTCATAATCTTTCATTACGTAAAGTCACCTTTCAATAATAGTAGGTTTATTATACGAACGTTCGTTCCTTTTGTAAAGGGTTCTTTGAATTTTTTCATAAAAAAAGAGCCAAGCTAAAAGCTTGTCTCTTCGTAAGTAGAGATTATCTGAAAGCTCTAGTAAGATTTAGTACTTGATCGTCTGTAGCTAGCTGGTGGTTAATTAAAGACGGTTCAAACACCTAACGAAACAGATGGCTGCTGATCTTGATTGCTAAAGCATACTTAGAAATAATCACTGAAATAAGCTTCCTGATCGGGGAAGATTCGTTCTAGTGTTCTTAAGGTCTCTTTATCAGTGGTTAATCGTTCGATACGAGCTAAATAGGCCGGACGGCGATAGTTCATCACTAAACAAGTCAACGTTTGGATGTCAAGATAGACTGGACTGCCTAAAGGCTCTTTCGTAATCGTTACTTGGTCATTTTCATCCCAGATCAAACTGAAAATGCCATTGTTCCACTCAGCAACTGGATCTGTTAGTACAAAATGAAATGGCTTAGCCGTTGTAGCAAAGGGGAAAGATGACAATAGTTCTTTTGCATCGACGATTCTAGCCATATAATATGGTTCAATCGTTTCTTTGATTTGACTGTCCTCCAATAAAAATGCTAGTGGTTCATTCTTATAAATGTCCCCTTTTGTCCAGTAGATCATCGAAAAATGAGCAGTAACGAAATTCCATAAGCCGTTTCTGGCTTCTTGATTTAAATAAAACATTTCTTTAATATGAAATACTTCATCTGCCACCCAGTAAAACAGCACACCTAAAGGCTCTTGATTGGCACCGTAATAAACCGCAGCCGTCCGTTCTTCTTCATTTTCAAATCGCCAATACTCTTCCCAGTTAAACGCACTGCGAATTAGGGCTCCGTGATTTTGGCGAGCAAAACGAGCGTAGACGTCAAAAACGTCGGGATGATCAACGGCTTGCCGTTCCACCATGCCAGGTACCGGCACGGTTTTGGGCAGCTGCGTATCACGAATTTTAAAGGTTAATTTATCAGACATAATTTCCCAACCTTTTCGTCGATAGTAAGGAATGTTATATGGGTAAAGGTAAGAAATCCATTGTTGATCTTTACGCATCTGATTGAGGGCTGTGATGATCAAATCCTTCATCAATCCGTGGTTGGCGTATTCCGGGTAGGTACCGACACCTGTTACACCGCCCATTTGATAAAGTGTTCCATGAAGATTAACCTCACAAGGATAGATCGCAATTTGTGAAATTAGTTTATTTTCATGAAACCAGCCAAATACTTTTGAAAGTTCCAAAATCGGTTGTTTTGATTTAATGAATTCCCGTTTATCTTCAAAGCCACTTTCTTCAATATCTGCTTCGGTCACTTGAAATACATAAGACAGCAATTCATTAAACTGAGCCACGTGTTCTTGTCCTACTGGCTTAATCTCTAAATTTTGGCGAAACTCTCGGTCGTCCATTTTTTCATCTCCAATAAGTGTAGTTACCTTAGTATACCAAAAATAAGTAAAAACTGTCAGCTGTTACTTCCGGCTGCTAAAAGTAGCAATGAAAAGTGCTTTAATTCTTGAAAAAAGCTTGCTATAATGAAAAGTGCTGATTCGTTTTATCAGAGGAAGAAAAAGATAAGCTAACCAACCAATACATGCTGTGAGATTTAGCCACCCAGCTGTTATTTTTAATGAATCAGGAGCAAATTTGCCTGATTGTTATACAAGTGGAAGATTCAGTAGTCGCTTGATTGCTTAAAGGAAATGAGGAAAAATGATGAATAAAGAGGAAATGAGCGCCAGACAACAAAAGATCCGTAATTTTTCGATTATTGCCCATATCGACCACGGAAAATCAACCTTAGCTGACCGTATTTTAGAAAAGACCAATACCGTCTCCAGCCGTGAAATGCAAGACCAATTACTGGATTCAATGGATCTTGAAAGAGAACGCGGGATTACAATTAAGTTAAACGCAATTGAATTAAGTTATACCGCTAAAGACGGGGAAACCTATATCTTTCACTTGATCGACACTCCTGGACATGTTGATTTTACTTATGAGGTATCTCGCAGTCTAGCAGCGTGTGAAGGTGCAGTGCTAGTGGTAGATGCGGCCCAAGGAATTGAAGCCCAAACGCTAGCGAATGTATATCTAGCTTTAGATAATGATTTAGAAATCTTGCCGGTCATCAATAAAATTGATTTACCGGCGGCAGATCCGGAGCGTGTGCGCACGGAGATTGAAGATGTAATCGGAATTGACGCTTCAGAAGCGGTCTTAGCCAGTGCTAAAGCTGGAATTGGAATTGAAGACATTTTAGAACAAATTGTTGAATATGTCCCAGCGCCCAGTGGCAATGTGGAAGCACCGCTAAAAGCTCTCATCTTTGATTCCATTTACGATAGTTATCGTGGGGTGGTTTTAAATGTGCGAATTATTGATGGGGTCGTCCGCCCTGGTGATAAAATTCAAATGATGAGTAATGGCAAAACCTTCGACGTGACGGAAGTAGGCGTTTTTTCTCCTAAACCAATTGCTCGTGATTATTTGATGGTAGGAGATGTAGGGTATATTACCGCCAGCATTAAGACAGTTCAAGATACACGTGTGGGGGATACAGTTACACTGGCTAATAATCCGGCTGACGCTGCTTTGCCTGGTTATCGAAAAATGAATCCAATGGTATATTGCGGTCTTTACCCAATTGATACCGCTCGTTATAATGATCTGCGTGAAGCATTGGAAAAATTGCAGTTAAACGATGCTGCCTTGCAATTTGAACCGGAAACTTCTCAAGCTTTAGGTTTTGGTTTCCGTTGCGGCTTTTTAGGTTTGCTGCATATGGATGTGGTTCAAGAACGCTTAGAACGGGAGTTTAACTTATCTTTAATCACAACGGCGCCTTCTGTAATTTATCATGTGAATAAAACCGATGGGTCAATGGTGGTAGTGGATAATCCAGCTGAATTTCCGGAACCGGTAACGATTGATACCGTCGAAGAACCTTACGTAAAAGCCCAAATTATGGTGCCAAATGATTACGTTGGTGCTGTGATGGAATTGTCCCAAAGAAAACGTGGCGATTTTGTTACGATGGATTATTTAGACGATTATCGTGTCAATGTTGTCTATGAAATTCCACTGTCAGAAATTGTCTTTGATTTCTTTGATAAATTAAAATCAAGCACGAAAGGTTATGCTTCGTTGGACTATGAGATGGCCGGTTATCGTACCAGCCGCTTAGTAAAAATGGATATTTTGCTTAATGGCGAAAAAGTAGACGCTCTAAGTTTTATAGTCCATCGTGATTTTGCCTTTGAACGGGGTAAAGCTATTGTTGAGAAGCTGAAAAAACTAATTCCGCGTCAACAATTTGAAGTGCCAATTCAAGCAGCTATCGGTCAGAAAATCGTCGCTCGCTCAGACATTAAAGCCTTGCGGAAAAACGTGTTGGCAAAATGCTATGGCGGCGATGTATCACGAAAACGGAAACTGCTAGAAAAACAAAAAGAAGGTAAGAAACGAATGAAACAAATCGGTTCCGTGGAAGTTCCACAAGAAGCCTTTATGGCTGTCTTGAAAATGGACGAGGACGAACCGAAGAAATAGTTTTTTTGGTAAGGAAATTCAAATAGACAAACGTTCTTGATTTGTTGCCAAAGCGAAAAAAGGCTTTTAAAATAGTTCTTTACTTTCAGAAATGTTATTTATTTAAGAAAAATGAGCAAAAATGTTGCAAATCTTTGAGCATTTAATTTGAATAGTATACAATGAAAGCATCTCCGTAGGAGATGCTTTCATTGTATCTAAAAATAAACCAGGCAGCTTGTCAGGTCAAAAAAATTTGCAAATGAGGAGAAAGAAGAAATTAACTCAAAAAGAATTATCATAGAAAATGGTATAGCTAGAACAACCATTACTAGTTACGAGAACAGTTTCCAAGAAGTTTCTCAAAAACATCAATTGTTGATAATCGCAGTACTAAATGAACAAGAAGAAAGCACAAATAAATTGGATCCTTTGAAAACTCAATCTGAAGAGCTTGTTTTCTTAAAAAAGTACTCGGCCTACTGGCAAAGAATTAGAAGTGATTGAATTTATTCGTCAAGAAAGCGAAGCAAGCCATCATAGTATTCTACAATGTGCCGACTTCTTGATATTCCCAGAGCTACTTATTATCGGAAAACCCGCCCCATTCACTCAAGGCGAATTGAGCAACAAGAATTGCTTGATAGACGTGTTTCTTGTATCTATCACGAAAGTGATTGTATCTATGGAGCTGGGGAAATTCGTTATCTGTTAGCATAGTAATACACAAAATATCGTAAAATCAGTATTAACTGCGTTCTGCAATCAATGAGAAGTTAAGGGATTCAATCAATCATAATTAAGAAATTCAGAGCTGGAAAACCAACAACAAGAATAAAAAAAACTAGACAAACCTACTGAAATAAGATTTTTTAACAACCGGTCTAAACTCAACAAATGACAACAGAAATCGGAGAAAAAACCTTGACGAAGTCAATTTAAATCGTATTATTGATGATAAATTAATTTTGCATACCGATTTAGGCTCGCAATATACAAAAGTATTAAGTATGAAAAAAAAGCTGAGTGGATTAAACATCAGCCATTCTTACAGCCGAAAAGCTGACTCTATGATAATGCAGGAATTGAGTCTTTCCACACATTATTAAAAAAGAACACGTGTACAACGACCTGTCTATCAAAACTTTCCAGAAGCGAAAGTCGAAATTTTTAATTTTATACAAGAGTTTACAATAATCGAAGAGTTCGCAGCAGATTGGTGTATTTATCTCGAAATTAATTTGAACAAGTCATTTAGTTGCATAAAAAAACTCTCGCAAAAAGTGTCTTATTTATTGGCTCAAATCCACCTGTTATTTTTTTAATTGGGTATGAAATAAAAGAAAAAGGATGTGAAAAAGATGGAAAATATCCTCAATTGATAGCTACAGATACGGCTCGTAGGCTTTTGACTGAGAAGGGAGAACTTCCACTTATGTTTAATTCAGATGTTTCAGAGTTGGATCAGCTTTGCAAGAGCTAGTGGTCGCCCGTTATATACATTAACTTATCTTTTTTTTGAGTTAAAAAATAATCCTATTTGTATTAGAGATAATGGCAGCTTGATTAATTATAATGGAGAAATTATTTTCAAGAGCCTTATATTCTCATTAAATTATAAAATGATGATTTCATTTAAAAAAATGATATCTTGATTTTATGAGATTTAGAGTCTGCTTATTTATCTAAGAAACATAAAAAGTACGAGTCTTTTTTAAGAATATTTTATTTTAACATTTCCTTTGTGGAGGATATATTCAAATGAAATAGATGTCAATAAATTTACCATTTATTCCCCTGAACATAATAGTAAAGCAAGCTATGGTTATAAGATGATGCCTAAGTTCAATGAGAAGTTTTTAGTAGCGAAATCTGGATTGACATCATGAATAAGGGGGTAGGTAGAGGTGAGTCCATGCGTATTTGAGATGAAAAATTAAGGATTGCTTCGGATCAAATGATAGAATTTGGAAATACTTATAATGATAAAGAATTGCTTGAATATATAAAATAGAGCCATGTTGTAGAAAATGTTGGCGAAGATATGAAGCAATATGCGAAGTTTGTAACAGTTGCGAATGATAATTATTACGTTACAAAATTAATAAAATATTTGATATATGAGTTAGTTTTATAATTTTAAGAACTGCACAAACTCCTATTTATCGTATCAGATTTCATGAAAAATCAGATGAAAGCTGATAGTATCAATGGGTAGGTAATTATAGTGATTTCTCTAAAACAACCAGTTTTTCCGCTGGAATCAATGAAAAATTATATTTTTTTTAAGGGTGGTAAAATATTTTTAAGTGTTAAAAAGGTTGTTATATCAATGTTAATAAATATGAAATTGACTAATTTAAGTAGCAAATAAAATTTGTTATATTATTTTTGTAAGAAAAAGCTAGAGAAATTATTTTGTTCTATTTATTCTGATAGAAACTATGCTTCTTTCATAAAGTTTTAACATAACTGTACTATATAGAAGGAGTGACCTATTAATGAAAATCGTGATCAATAAAATCTTAGAAAAACTAGATATTAAGGAATCAGTAGTATTTAACATTTTTGAAGTGACACCTTCAATAGAAAAAGCAATCAGCTTTTTAAAGGATACTAATTACACGATTGTTGCACAAAACATTGATTCAGAGGAATTTATTCAATTAAAAATTTCGGATATTCTATATTTAGAGTATTTGGAGCGAGAAATATTTTTATATACAAAAAGTAGCACACTAATAACTAAGGATTCTCTTTCAAATTTTTGTAAAATCTTACCGAATGAATTTGTGCAAATTTCGAAGAGTACAGTTGTAAATTCTTTGTATATCAAAGCTTTTATTGCACAAAAAAATGGGAATTTAGCTTTGGAAATAGTGGGAAATGAAAAATTGATTGTCAGCAGACGTTACGCAGTTCATGTAAAAAAAACATTACAAAACATTAGTAATTAGACCGCTTATGTATTTAAAATGACCGCTTGTGTATTTGAATATGTACTCATAGTACAAAGTGAGGTAGTATGCACTTAGTTGATCCATGATACTTAACTAGTTGTCTGCCACCTAAAAAGTTCTAAAGAAAATAATGGAGGATATAAAAATGGAATGGCGTTCAAAAATAGCATCAGGTTTAGGTACAGGATCATTTATTTATTTAGCTCTTATTTTTTTCAATGGTTCAACGACTGTGACCAGTAAAACGATCACAATGGTTTTTTTAATTTCAATATTTACAGGAGTTACGTCCAGCATTTTCGAGGTTGAAAAATTCAGCTTCTTGATTTCTTTGTTGATTCATTATGTTGCAACCACTATTTTTATCTGTATTTTGTTTATTACAGATTATAGTATCCAAAGTCTCACTAATCTAATTTTAAGTATAGCATTTGTCTATTTTGTTACATACATTGTTGTAATCTTCCAGAATAGATTAATTGCCAGAGATTTAAACAACTATTTAAAAAAAATTAAGAGAGATAAATCATAATGCACTAGATATGATAGGGGGAAAACGATGTTAAAAATTAAAGATCTTCAAGTTAAGTATAAAGATTTTACTGCATTGAATATTCATGGTGAAATAAATATTAAAAAAAATGAAATTGTTGGTATTATAGGTGCTAATGGTGCGGGGAAATCAACATTGATAAAAGCTCTTACGAATCAAGTAGCTTATACAGGATATATAGAAAAGCCAAAAAGTATAGCTGTTCATATGCAAGAAAATCCATATCCAAATATTTTAACTTGCCAAACGATTATGGAAGGGTTGTTGAAAACCACACTAAAAAAAGATGAAAAGTTAAGGGGATTGATTGATTTTTTTAATTTTCAAAGTTTGCTAAAGAAAAAAGTAACGCAATTATCTGGGGGGCAAAAGCAAAGATTAACACTAATAATGGTTTTATATCAGGATGCACCACTGACTTGTTTTGATGAAATGACAGCAGGTTTGGATTTTGAAGCACGTAGTAGATTAATGGAAAAAATTCAAGAGTGGTATTCAGGGAAAAATGCCACACTATTATTAGTAACACATTATTTCGATGAAATTGAAAAATTGGCCAATAAGTTACTAATTATTGATAAAGGTTGCTTGGTCGATTTTGGGGGAACTGGGGAGTTATTTAAAAAATATATTGGTTACTCAACAGTTATTGTTGAAGGAGACGAAGAGAAGCTCGATCTTCCAACAGGAATCCAAATTGTCAGTGATAAAGGGAAGCAGGCTTTCTCTTTTGCCAATAAAATGGAAGAAGAAGAAGGAATTAAAGTATTAGCTAGCTTAGGTAAAAAATTCTCCATTTCAAATGACAATATTGAACTTATCTATTTGAATGCTATTAGTCAAAGTAAAAAATGTTAGGAGAATTAAGATGAAACATTATATCAAATTTGAATTGAAAAATACATTTGGATACAGCATAGGAATGATCGTCGGAGGAATATTACCATTAGTTTTAGCTATCGGCGGTTATCATGCTTCCAATGATGCAGAGCGAAATAAAGTACTTTCAGAGACAATTTTTTCCATGTGTCTACCGATGATACCTTTGGGTTTAGTTATGTTGCCTTTTACAATAGCTTTTGCTAAAGACATTGGAGATGGAATTTCTACACGATTTTCTTTATTTGGTTATACAAAGCTGAAACAAATGTTTGCAAAATTTATTTCAATCCTTTTCTTAGTCAGTGGGATTTGTGTCATTTATTTTCTGGTGCTACAAATTGTTCTTCCTTTACCTGTTCCTAGTAAAGACGCAGTAGTTTTAATGATTTGCGGGATTTTAATATTAACTATTTCCTTTTATTTTTTAGCTTTCACCATTGCGTGGTTTTTTAAAGGATTCAATGCTGTTCAAGGGATTGCTATGGTAGCATATTTTGGAATTGGGATTATTACAGGTACAATGGGTGGTTTTAATTTTACCGGAGTAATGAAAAAAATATCAGATTTTGTTCCTTTTAACTCTTTTAGAACAGAGCTGGCAAATAATTGGACTACCACAAGCTTTGACATGTCTAATGTCTTAATTCGCTTAATTGTTTTTATGATTTTTACCGTTTTATTATTTTGTATCGCCAATATTCATTTAATTCCAAAAAAAATTTTGAGGAAGTCTTAAAATGAAGGAGAACTCACATATCACCTATAGCATTTTATATCTTGTACTAGCTGTTTTAACCTATTTTATTAATATGCAAATTGCCACATTTATCTTTGGTGGATTATGTTTAAATTCGGTTAGATTGTATTTTAGAGATAGAAACTAAGAACCATAATTCTCTGTTAGAAAATTTAGAAATATCAAGATGGATTTAACGGACAGAATAATTAGACTTTTTAAAGCTAATTTTTTATGGAAGGTGAAATGAAAATGAAAACACAAAATGAAAAAAATGCGCAGGCTGAAAATAATTTTAAAACACTTGTATCTCGCTTTGAACATATTTGTTCGTTACACCCTGATGAAGTAGCCATCACTTTTAAACACAAAAAATTAACATACAGATCCTTGAATGCTAAAGCTAACAGAGTGGCGAACACTTTGTTAGCTAAAGGAATAAAAGAAGAAGATAAGATTCCTATTTTACTTGACAGATCTGAAAAGATAATCATTTCAATTTTGGGAATCTTAAAGGCAGGTGCTGCTTTTGTTCCACTTTCAAAAGAATATCCCGAAGAAAGGATCCAATACATAGTAAGCAAAGTGGCAGCCCCACTAGTTATTGATGATTTGTTTTGGACAGAAAAGCTCAGTAATTCAGAGACAAATCCTGTAGCGGAAATTACAGGTCATAGTCTGGCCTATATAATTTTTACTTCAGGAACAACAGGTAAGCCAAAAGGGGTAATGATAGAACACCAGAGTATCATAAATTCAGTCAAAGCTCATGCGGAAGTACTCAATATTCAAAATGGGGGAAAAAAGTACCTTCAATATGCAAACTTTGTTTTTGATGCTTCTGTCATTGAGATTTTCCCAACATTGTTGTATGGAAATGAATTAGTTATTACCCCAAGTGAGCTACGTTTAGATATTTACAAGCTTTCTGAGTATATCAAAAATAATCGGATTCATTGTGCTATTATTCCACCGGCAATGTTAGATACAGATACTTTACTTCCCTTAAACTTTCTAATGGTAGCAGGGGAAGCTTCAAATACGGAAATTTTGGATAAGTATACTAAAAATAATGTTCACATAATTAATGGATATGGTCCTACTGAACTAGCTGTATCTGTGTCTCTGCACGAATATAGACTTGGAGATACAGCGACCAATATTGGAAAACCACAGGCTGGAGTTGAATTCTATAATTTAAATTCAACGGGACAATTGGTTAAAACTGGAGAAATTGGTGAACTTGTTGTCAGTGGAGTACAGGTTGCAAGAGGTTATATTGGTGAAGCAACTCTTACAGAAGAAAAATTTATCAAAAATGACTTTTGTAAAGGTAAAGCATATAAAACTGGTGATTTAGTTAAAAGGAACGAAGATGGTACCTATGAATTTATGGGAAGAAATGATTTTCAAGTTAAGGTTAGGGGATATCGGATTGAATTAAATGAAGTAGAAGCTAGGATACAGGAACTAAGTGAGGTAAAAAAAGTTGTCTGCAATACCTACAAGAATAGCTTGATCGCTTATTATGTAAGCGATACCCCGCTTTCAGTAATTTATTTAAAAAATGAATTAAAGAACAAGCTGCCTAAATATATGATACCGGACTTTTTTAAACATTTAAACCAATTACCTATGACAATTAATGGAAAAGTTGATAAGCGACAGCTACCGCTTCCAAAAGATTTGGATGAAACTATTGAATATTCAGTAACTGATACCGAAAGTCTTGTTAAATCTGTGGTTGAAGAAACTCTTGGGCTTAATAATCTTTCGCCGGAAACAAATTTGTTTGAAGTAGGCATGAATTCATTATCTGCAATGAAAGCGGCCAAAAAGTTAAAATTACCTTCAGATACATTATTTGAAGAAAAAACGATTAAAAATATCGCTGAGGTGAAAGAAAAAGGGGATGATTGTTCTAAGATTTTACCAAGGACAAAAAAGACTGAAGAAATGTCTTATGCCCAAGAGCGACTGTGGTTTTTGAATTGTTTAAATACTGAAACTTCTGCTTATAATATCCCAATTATTATTACTTTATGTACAAAAATAGATATTGAAAAACTTATTTCATCCATTAGTGTTGTAGTAAATAGACACGATGTTCTTAGAACGATGTTTATAGACGACAAGCCTGTAATATCCAACAAAAATATTGAAGTAACTCAAGTTCCTATAAACAACAGAACATTTTTTCTGAAACCATTTGACCTTGTTGAAGAAATTCCGATTCGAGTGAATATTCATTCAAATAAATTAATGATTTGTATTCATCATATCGCCTTTGATGGTTGGTCTTTAGATATATTTATTAATGAACTGTTAAATGCATACAATAATCACCGTATGCACACTATGGAAATTCAATATTCGGATTTTGCTGTGTGGCAAAAAAAATTCATTAACAGTGGTATTTTAGATAGACAATTGCCCTATTGGCGCAAACACTTAACTAATTATGAAGAGTTAAATTTACCTCATGATTTTGATAGACCAGAATATTTTTCGGGTAAAGGAGATACCGTTACAATCAGGCTTGAGCAGGAAGTCATGAGGGAAATTGAAAACAGCGCTAAAAATAATGCAACGACTCCTTTTACGGTTTTACTAAGTGCTTATTTTATTACACTTGCATCCTTTTCAAATCAGTCGGATATAGTAGTTGGTTCGCCATTTTCAAATAGACACTACGCAGATACAGACAACTTAATAGGCTTTTTTGTTAATACTTTACCAGTTAGATCCGTAATCGACTGGAATGACACTGTTGCAGACTATTTTGCAAAAATAAATGATATTCTTCTTAATCATTCCAAAAATCAGGATATTCCATTTGAAAAAATAGTAGAGGATCAAAAAATAGATTCAGGAATTTTTTCATCAAATCCCATTTTCCAAACAACATTTGCTATTCAGGAATTTGGAAAAGTTAATGATGATTTGGAGTCAATTTTTACTTCTATTGATACTAGTTATGAACTACCGGTGTCAAGTTTTGATCTCTCTGTAACGCTTGATAAAAGCAATTTATGTTTCAATTACTCAACGGATGTATTTAAAAAAGAAACAATTAACGCAATCGCAGAAACCTATTTAGAAATTTTAAAACAAATAATTGATCAGAAAGAGTTACAACTTTCCAAGCTTTCCTATAAAAGTGACGCAATCCCTTTCATTAATCAGGAGATTCCTTTTGACAGCTTATTAGAAATGTTTGATCTTCAAGTGAAAAATAAGCCTCAAGAAATTGCAGTCATCTCGGGGGAAAAACAACTAACTTATGAACAATTAGATCAACAAGCAAATCAGGTTGCGCACCTTTTAGATCAAAATTACAATATTGGAATAGGTGATATTATTCCGATATTATTTGGAAAATCAGAGAAAGCTATAATTGCAATTCTTGGAATAATGAAAACAGGTGCAGCATTTTGTGCATTAGATTTATCTTTTCCTCAGCAAAGAATTGATTCTATTTGCCAACTTACAAAAGCTAAATTAATTGTAACTGAAAAAACAATTGATGAAGCAGATCTATTTTCATTTCGTTTTTTGAGACCAAGTATAAGTAGTGAAAATTTAGCTTATTTAATTTTTACATCGGGAACAACCGGTAATCCAAAAGGAGTTATGGTAAATCAAAAGGCAATAGTGAACACAATTTATTCTCAAGCCAAAACATTTGGAATTAGTGAAGGCGATAACACCTACTTACAATATGCAAATTATATATTTGATGCTTCCGTAATGGAAATATTTTCGGCCTTATGTTTTGGAAATAGGTTAGCTATTTTACCGGAAAAAGCTCGTTTAAGTTTAGAGCTGATAGCAAAATTTATTCTAAAAGAAAAAGTAAACATCGCTATTTTACCACCAGTTATTCTAAATACTGATATATTGCTTCCTTTAGATACCTTAATTGTAGGTGGAGATAAGACACGCCAGCCAGTCATTGATTTCTATTTAAAAGCTGGAATCAAAGTTTTTAATGCATATGGTCCAACAGAAGCTTCTGTGAGCACAACATTACATGAATATGCAGCTGGGGATAGTGCTACAATGATTGGAACCCCTCAATTAAATACCAGTGTTTATGTTTTAGATGAGTTTCTTCGAATGGTGCCTAAAGGCGGAATCGGTGAGCTTTATATAGGCGGCCCGCAATTAGCTACAGGCTATTACCATAATAAAATACAGACACAAGAGCGATTTATTAAATCTAACTATGGAAGAATTTATCGGACGGGAGATATTGTGAGATATATGCCGTCAAAGGATTTAAAATACGTAGGAAGAAATGACTTTCAAATTAAAATTAGAGGGAATAGAGTTGAAATTGAAGCTATTGAGGCTAAATTGCTTCAATTTGACGGGATAAAAGCTACAGTAGTAATTTTTAAAGATGAGTTATTAGTTGCTTATTATGTTGCAGATAGCTATTTGAATAAAAATAAAATAAGAGAACATTTGAGCCAAAAGTTACCTAGTTACATGTTACCACATTATTATGAACAATTAGATCAGTTACCGTTGACCAATAGTGGTAAAGTAGATCGAAATATGCTTCCGAAAATTAAAAAAGAACGAGCTAATCAAGTTTTTAGAACTCCTAAAAATCAATTAGAAGTTAAAATAAGAGAAGCGTTTGCTAGTGCCTTGCACAGTAAACAAGAAGAAATTTCTACAGATGATAACTTTTTCCATATCGGTGGAGATTCTATTAAGGCAATTAGTGTGTCTTCTTTACTCAAGAAAAATAATATTCATTTATCTGTTCGACAAATAATGGAAACTCCAACAATTAGTTGTTTGTCTGAAAAAGTTAAAAACGGACAAAACTGTCCGAAAATAGAAACTATGATACAAGATGGAGTTGTAAATCAACTCCCAATTCAAGAATGGTTCTTTGATAGAGAGTTAAAAACGCCCAATCATTTTAATCAGGCATATATTCTGCAGACAAACACAAACTATAGCAATGAACTATTACTGGAAGCCTTTAAACAGTTGGTTTATCACCATGATGCTTTGCGGAGCCAGATGAAGTATGCGAAAAAAGAATTAAAACAAGTAACGGTAGATGAGATTAATCAATCCGAGAACATTTTTGTTGAAACAATTACGCTCAATACTGCTCGTCTTAATGAAGAAAGTATTTCAAAAATTGCAAGTGAGTGTCAGGAGCAGTTAGACCTTGAAGCAGGAAGAGCTATTATAGTAAAACAATTATTGAGTGAAAATAACAGCTATCTCATTGTTACAATTCATCATCTAATGATTGACGAAGTTTCTTGGTTGATTCTTTTAGAAGATTTATTTTATTTATTGAATAGACCAAGAACTGAATGGCTCTTACCAGCTAAATCAACCTCAGCATATGGATGGGCTGCTTACTTAAAAAATGAAGTTAAAAAAGGCATATTTGATTATGAAATTCCTTATTGGCAACAAGTTTTACAGAAACAAGAGGAAGAAGTGATTCAAAAAGTAAACAATCAAGATTTAATCTATAAAAATAGTAAAAATATTGATTTTTGTTTAAGCCGTTCTATAAGTGAAAAACTTATAACCAAAGCTAATCAAGCGTTTAACACTAAAGTTCTCGATTTATTATTGACAGCATTAAGTGCTGCCGTGAATGAAACATATTCCAAACAGACAATTTCCGTTTTACTAGAAGGACATGGTAGAAATTTCTTAGCAGATAATTTGAGTTTGGACAGAACAGTTGGTTGGTTTACAAGCTTATATCCAATCAAATTAGATAATTCTCTAAAAGGAATGAAGGAGCAAATTATTACTACAAAGGAAGCGTTAAGAGAGATTCCTTCTGATGGGCAACATTTTCTTTCATTAGTAAAATACAGAGATGAACTAAAAATAGATTCTAAAAATTGGCAAGAAAATGCTGAAATATCATTTAATTATTTGGGAGACATTACGGCTAAAAAAACAGAAAATTATCGTATTGTACCAAAAACAATTTCAAATACAATCGGAAAGTTAAACAAAAAGTTAGCAAAAATAGAAATTAACTGTTTTGTATTAGATGGGCTCTTTAAAACCGAGGTTAATTATTCAACTGCTATTGAAGAATCAAAAGTTATTGAATTTCTTTCAGCATATAAAAAATCTCTTCAAGATATCGTTATGACTTGTTTGGCTATTGAAGGAGTAATTAAGACAAAGTCGGATTACAACTGTAAAGGTCTAACAAATGAAGATTATCATTCAATTGTTCGAGAATTTCATCATGTTGATGCAATACAGAAACTAACAAAAATGCAGCTGGGAATATTTTATGATTATCTGAAAAAACCTGAATCAAACAATTACTCAGAGCAAATTACTTTTGAAATAAAAGGGGACATTTCTACTGAGAAAATAATAACTACTTTCCAACTTATTCAAAAGAACAATCAGCAATTGAGGACGAGATTTAGATATGAAGGTTTGACAGATGTTTATCAGGTAGTTGTACCGAATTGCATAGGGGAAGTTAATATTATTGAAGAAGAGGATGAAAATGAGATTTGGCGATATCTTGAAGAAGAAGCAAATCGCAGTTTCGACTTATTAAAGGATTCGCTTATTCGACTCCATTGTATTGTCAAAGATTCAAATACAAAAATTCTAGCTTTCTCTTATCACCATATCTTAATGGATGGTTGGGGAACGAATCAGCTTGTTGAACGTTTTTTTAGCATATTGGCTGGAGAGAAACTGGAAGATAATTTTGTGGACTATACAGACTACCTTGAAAGCTATTTTAAAGGTGACAAGCAAGGAGCAATCAATTATTGGAAAAACTATTTGAGCGGTTATAAAGAGGAGACTAATGTTCCATCATTTAATCTTGGTGAAAAATCCCAAGAAGATAAAATGAGAAGAAAAAAATTTAAATTAACAACAGAATCTTTTCAATCAGTTAATTCTGCAAAGAAAAGGCTTGGCGTTAATCTTAGTGACATATTTACTAGTGTTTGGGGAATTGTATTACAAAAGATAACAGCTACAGATGATGTTGTTTTTGGTTCCATCATTTCCGGCAGAGAAAATGAAGAAGTCGACCTGACACGTATTATTGGCTTATGTATTGAACAAATTCCAATAAGAATAATTAACAAAAACAATCGGTTTGATGAGGTTGTTCATACAGTCAATAGAGACTTCATTAATATTCCACAAAATAGTAATTTATCTATTAGTGAGATAATGGGATTAGTAGACTGTTCAACTCCTCAACACAAGATAATAGTTGATAACTATCCACAAACTTTTAATTATTTAAAAACAGAGAATCAGGATATTTCAATAGAAATGAGAAGATCATATGAAAAGGTTGAATACGATTTTGGAATAAACTTTATTTTTGAAAATGAAAAAATCGCAGTCGAATTTAATTACAATTTGAAGAAGTACAGTAATGAGGATATTGATAAGTTGTATGAAATTTTTAATTTGGTTTTAAAAACAGTTGTTTCTAAGCCACAAATTGAACTAGCAAAAATTTCGATTGTTTCAGATAAAGAAAATGAATTGTTAGAGCTTTTTTCAGGAGAACCAATTTCAACGGAAGTATCACCAACCTTTTTGGAGAGATTTGAAGGCCTTGTAAAATCTCAGCCGGATTGTACAGCATTGAATGGTAAAGATTCTTTCTGGACATATAATGAATTGAATGATTACGCTGACTCTATCGCCCATAGTCTCGAATGCAATAATGTTAAAAAAGATGATAACGTCGCTCTGCTATGTAAGAATGCAGAATTAATGTTACCAGCAATTTTAGCTGTGATGAAAATGGGAGCTGTATTTGTTCCGCTAGATAGTAATGCACCTATTAAAAGAAATAACTGGATTATAAAGGAATCTGACTGCAAAGCGGTATTAAGTGATTATAATGAAACCAAAATAAACCATTTACCAGTCATTGATGTTTTGTCAGTTAACAGTGAGAAATATGAAAGAATATCCACCTACGATCCTGAAAGCCTGGCCTATATCATTTATACTTCTGGGACTTCAGGAAAACCTAAAGGTGTTCAGATTAAAAATAAATCACTTTCTAATTATATTGATGGCTTGATTGAAAAAGTTGGTAAACAAGGACTTCGCTCATCCATCGTACTATCACAGTTAAATTTTGATCTTGGTTTTACTGCATTATTTGTTCCACTGTCATTTGGTGGGGAAGTGACTGTTCTTGATAAAGAAGAGTACATTGATAGTGAGACCATCGTCTACTATATTATGAAAAATAGAGTCACCTATTTAAAAGTTACTCCAAGCTTGTTCTCTACTTTTGAATTTGAGTGTTTTTCAAAATGTCGTTCTCTTCAACTAATCTTTTTAGGGGGCGAATTACCTGATACAAAAGCCATTTTGAACTTCTTGAAGTATAATCCTCAAGTTGAATTTCTAAATCATTATGGCCCAACAGAAACGACAATCGGGTGTTTATTGAACCATATTAATATTGAAGAGCTAGAAAAAAAATCTTCATACAATTGTATTGGAAAGCCAATTAAAAATAATAAAGTATACATTTTAGACAAGAATCACCAACAACTTCCACTAGGAATGACAGGAGAAATTTTTATTTCGGGTAAAGGCGTTGCATCAGGATATCTAAATAATTCCATGCTTACAAAAGAAAAATTCACTGAAAATCCATTTTTACCGGGAGCTAAAATGTATGCAACTGGGGATGAAGGTCGATTTAATCAAGCTGGCTCGATAGAATTTCTTGGCAGAAAAGATTTTCAAATTAAACATTTGGGTTATCGTGTTGAGTTAACCGAAATTGAAGAAACCTTTAAACGCTTTGAGCCTGTGATAAATGCTGCAGTAGTTCAAATAGATCGTGACAAATTAGGGGTTGCTCTTGTTCTTAAATGCAACGAAGAATTGGAAGCTGTAAAAAAATTAGGGAATAATGAACTGCCCGAATATATGCGGCCTTCTGTATACAAACTTTTTGATAAACTGCCACTTACTGCAAACGGGAAAAAAGATTATAAATCTATAACAAAACTTCTCTCAAAGAAAAAGTGCTTACCGAATGAAACAGATAATGTCTTATCTGAAAAAGAACAGCAAATCATTCATATTATTCGTGAAGTAATGGGCGATCCAGCAATTAAAATAGAAGATAATTTTTATGACGTTGGTGGTAATTCAATTCTTGCAATCAGAATTTTGGCGAAAGTAAAAAGCGAATTGGACAAAAAGGTTACTTTGAAGGACCTAATTTCAAGTGAAACATTTAAGAAATTTTCACAAATGATTCTATCAAGTCATAATAGTGAACAACTACAAGTTGAAGAGAAAGAAGAATCTAAAGATTATATTGCTTCTTCTCAGCAAAAAAGGATACTGGCTTTGAGTATGAGAGAGCCTGGCAACACTGCTTACAATATTCCAATTTTATTAAAGATTCCAGTAAATATTGATGATAATAAGTTTTATTCAGCAGTGGATCAGGTGATTCAAAATAATGAAGTGCTTAGAACCATTTATTATGTAAAAAATGGCGAGATTTATCAAAAGGTTTTGTCTGATTTTAATATTCAAAGGGAAACCATAGCGGTAGAATTTCTCCATAGCAGTTCGCAACTTAATCAATATATCCACTCATTTGATTTGATGAAGGAAATTCCAATTAGGTATAAATTATTTAAATCTGCTTCATTAGAGACTATGATCCTTTTTGATGTCCACCACATAGCGATGGACGCGGAATCAATAAACCTATTTCTAGATCAAGTTTTTCGTAGTTATAATAATGATCCGCTTAGTAGATCAGCTTTTCAATACAAAGAATATACAAAATATCAGGTTAAATCTCTTCAGACGACTAGACAAGGTTTAAAGGATTATTGGTCTAAGCGATTTTCAGGAGTGCATCCTAAACAAATTTTTTGGAAAAGTAAGGAACAAGCTACAGAGGATAAAGAGACAGACAATCTATTTGCTGGAGAAATTGATAAGTTCTTAATTGACAGTCAGCTGAATGAACGTATTACTAATTTTTGTGTGAAGAACAGACTTACTAAGTATAACTTATTGTTATCCGGTTTTATTCTTACTTTATCTCAAATAAGCGGACAAGATGAGCTGGTGATTAACGGGAACTATTCTGGACGTGATAGAGATGAGTTTAATCAGACAATGGGAATGTTTGTAAATACACTTCCACATATCTTTAAAATTAATCCCAAAGAAAAAACGAAAGCCTATTTGGAATCTACAAAACAAATTTTACTGGATGATATTGAACATGGTGACTTACCCTATGAAGAAATTATTAAACTAGTGAAAGACAAGCAGGTTAGCACTACTGATATTTTTGCAGAAATTGCTTTTGTTTATGAAAAAGAACGAAACTTATTACCTTTTAATGGAAAACAAATCGAAATAATAGAGCCAGAGTATAACGAAGCCAAGTTTATGCTTTCACTTTTAGTATCTGATAGTCAAAAAGGTTTAAATTGTATTATTGAATTTAGAAAAAAAGGTGTACCAAAAGAGAGTGTTGAGAAATTAAAAACAGCTTATGTATCGACCTTAGAAGCTTTAATTAGTGAAAAGCATGAGTTAAAAATAGAAGATATTGAGGTGAATATGAAAGAACAAGAAGATAAACTTATTGTATGTAGTAAAGGACCGCAAAATGAACTATTTGTTGAAACTTCTATTTTAACCGATTTTGAAGAGATTGCGTCGTCTTATCCAAATCGTTTGTGTTTAGTTGAAAACGGTAAAAACTTTACTTTTTCAGAAATTAATAAAAAAGCGAATGGATTAGCACAGAAAATAAGAGCATCTAATTTGGTACAACAAATAGTTCCAATAATATTGCCAAGGGGAAAAGAGCTGATAATATCAATTTTAGCCTTATGGAAGGCTGGAAAAGCCTATCTTCCAATAGATCCTGAATATCCGAAAAAAAGAATTCAACAAATTCTAGATGAAAATAATGGACAACTGATTCTTTCTGATCAATATTATGCTGCCAAGCTTTCAGAATATACTTCAAAAATACTCCAGGTCCAGTACGATTCTATTGAAGCGTTGGAAGATGTCCAAAAGACACGTAAAATGGATTTGCCCGCTTATGTAATTTATACATCCGGTACGACAGGAAAACCTAAAGGAATCATCATAGGACACAAGGCGCTGGCAAATTATATTCACTGGAGTCAACAAACATATATGAAAACGAACAATGATGTAATAGCATTATTCTCTTCAATATCCTTTGATTTAACTGTTACTTCTTTATTTACTTGTCTTTCTAGTGGTGGAACAACCAAGATTTTTAACGATGATGATCCATTAGCTTTGATTCAAAATGTTTTGCAAGATGAAATGGTGAACATTGTAAAGATGACTCCGGCACATTTGAAAATTGCTCAAAAAATAAAGAAGCTCTCACAAAGTATCCATACATTTATCATTGGCGGAGAAAATTTACTACATGATTTGGCGGATAGTGTATATAAACGAATAAACAATGTTCGTATCTTCAATGAATATGGACCAACGGAAGCAACAGTTGGATGCATGGTTTACGAGTTTGATCCTAATATAAAAACATTAAGTGTTCCAATTGGGAAGCCAATAGCAAATACAAAAGTCTATATTTTAGGTAAGAATCTGACAAATATTAAAGCTGGAGAAAGTGGAGAACTATTTATTAGCGGATATGGTCTTGCCAAAGGATACTTAAATGATCCTATTTCCAATGAGCAAAAGTTTATTAAAAATAATGGCAATATCCTTTACCGGACTGGTGATTTATGTTGTTGTTCGACTTCTGGGGTAATTGAATTTTTTGGAAGAATGGATGAACAAATAAAAATTAATGGGTACAGAATAGATGTAGAAGAAATCCAAAATACCTTAAAAACGATGGATACTATCAAAGATGCTGTGGTATTAAAAGAAACCTCTTCATCAGGTACTCAAACTCTTACCAGTTACCTAGTTTTGGAAGAGGGAATAAGATTTTCAGCTGAATATTTTAGAGATAGATTAGCAAATATATTACCCCATTATATGATACCTAATAAATTTCTCCCAATTTCAGCAATTCCATTAACGATAAATGGGAAAATAGATAAAAATAAACTGCACGAAATGACTGATAAGTTGGAGAATACAAAAGAAACTCAAGTGGTGCTTAATTCTAATCAAGTAGAACTGATAGAAACAATTTCTGCTAATTTAAAAATTGAATCAGTGACACTGGCTGATAATTATTATGAACTAGGTGGCGATTCCATACAAGCGATAATTATTAGTTCAGAGATGAAAGATAAAGGCTACAATTTAAAGGTTTCTGATATTTTGAAACATCCTCAATTAGAAAAAATGCTTGATTTTGTTAAGCCAATACAACAAACGCAAGAATTTACTAGCTTGAAGGAAAATACAAGTTATCCATTAACACCGATTCAACGATGGTTTTTTGCACAGAAGTTTCAAGTGCCTAATCACTACAATCAGTCTTTATTATTAAATTTAAAAAAAGATATTAGCTATGAAGCAGTGACGGCTACATTGGAGAAAATCCTTGCAAAACATAGTGTTTTACGAACTAAATTTATCACAGAACAAAATACAATTAAACAATGTGTTTTAAAAACTGCTGATAGTCAAATCTCCGAATATTTACAACTGTATACTTTAAGAGTAGATGAAGACAAAAAAGAACAAATTGAAAAAATTAGCTCGCAAGCTGCAGCTGCAATAGATATATTTAGAGGGCCACTTTGGCAATGTCGTTTTATTAGATCAAAAAATACTTCCCAATTATTATTTGTATTCCATCATTTGATCATGGATGTAGTCTCTTGGTCTATTTTATTGAATGACTTTGAAAAAGGCTTGAATAATATTCTAGGTAAGGAAGATACACCTTATGCTATTTGGGCGGAGACTTTTGAAAATACTACCTTATTTGAAAACGAAGCCGATTTTTGGAAGAACCAGGAAGCAGCACCTTTGTTTGAATTGAAATCAGTTGAAGAGAAATTACCACAGTTTATTAAATATGATTTAAAGCTGGAAGTAGATCGTGATTCATTAGAAAAAATGAATAAGCAGCTAAATTCAACAACCTTTGATTTAATAATAACTTGTATCGTTTATGCTTTATCTAAAATAACGAAGAAAGAAAAAGTACCTATTTTAATGGAAAGTCATGGCAGAAGTACACTATCTCCAGATTTGGATATAAATAACTGTATTGGATGGTTTACAACATTTTATCCACTTGCTTTTGACTGTGAATTGGGACAAAGTGGTTTAGAACACTTGAGGACGATACAAGACTTAATGCGGCGAGTAAAGAATATGGGAATTGGTTATTTCGCTAATTTTGATCAGCAGAAAAATTCATTGCCACAAGTTAAATTCAACTATATTGGTGATGTATCAGATCGTTTGAGTTCTGATTTGTTTGAACTAGATGAAACCTATGTTGGAAGTGATATTTCTGATGGCAACAAGTCTTCTTTTCCCCTTGAAATTAATTGTCGACTCATAAGAAATAAAATAATTTTTGAAATACAGCAATCGAGAATACTAGATCCAATTTTTGATAAAGAAAGCTTCAAGCTTGTCTTGGAGCAAGAGCTAGAAGCTTTACGTACACTAAATACAAGTTTCTCTTCAGAGCAAAAATTAGAAGTTGTCAAAGATGAGCAAAAACTATTTTATCAAAAAATCAACATGCTGTTAAAAAAATATCCTAATATTCAAGCAATGCATTCGCTAATGCCGACACAAGAAGGATTATTTTATGAATGGGTAAAGGATCCTACAAGCAGCAACTATGTTGAACAAACGGTTATCGAGCTTAAAGGTGAGATTGAACGAGAAAAATTTATCAACACTGTCAATATCTTTGCTGAAAAATTAGAGATTCTGCGTTCAACTTTTGTTTATAGTGAGGAATCATCACAGCCAGCACAAATAATAGCTTCAAAAAATAGCGTTGAAATTAGTTATAGAAGAGTTCTAACAAAAGACATTGACAAGATCATTGAAAGCGATCAAGAAGAACCCTTTGACTTGAACAATGGACCACTTGTCAGATTAACTTATATTTTCTGTCTTGACGGATTGGATCGTATTATTTTTACTTTTCATCATATTTTATTAGATGGTTGGAGCAAAACACTCTTGATTGAACAATTTGCTAAGGCGATCTCGAGTGAAAAGGTATGGCTATCAAAGGATCAATTATGTTTTTGTGACTATGCTGACTATATAAATAGCAGAAAAACAGCACATGATATAGTTTGGTGGCAGAATTACCTGAAGGACTACGACTCAAAAATAACATTTCCGGTAATAGAAGGTTTGACCAGACAAGAAGACGCTGTTGAACAAATTGATTTTAGTTTTGATAAACAGATTTTAGAAAAATTAAAGAACGTTGCTCGGAATAATAAAACAACATTAAGCATTATCATTAATGTTGTTTGGGGTCTGCTCTTACAAAGATATGCAAATAGTAAGGATATTATTTTCGGAACAGTTGTCTCAGGAAGAAATAGAGATTTTGAAGGAGTATCTAATGGAATTGGGATGTTTGCTAACACAATTCCAGTGAGAATTAATGCGAAAAACTGCCAGACAATTGATCGTTTGATAGATCAGGTAAAGCAGGACACATTAGAAATGATGGATGTTGATTTTTATTCTCTTGCAGATATTGTTTCAAGTACATCAATCAACAATAAGACGATTAATCAGCTTGTTGTTTTTGAGAATTTGGAACATGAAAAAGAAGCCACTCCAGCTGATTATAAAATTTTAAAGACGAGTTCTAAAACGGAATTTGCTCTTGAAGTATTTTTTGGTGTAGCAACGGTACTTCAAATTAGATTGAGATATCATTCAAGTGTTTTGGCCAAGCATACCATTCAATCATTCATTGCCAGTTTTACGACCATTGTAGAACAGATTTCGGAAAATGATAAGATGCTTCTCAGCGAAATAGCATTACTGAATGAAGAAGAACAACAGCAGCTATTAGCTCTGACTAGTCATTCAACAAATGGAAAAACAGATTATCCAGTAAACGTTCCTAGCTTAATGGCAATTCTTTCTGAAAATTTTGTGCAATATGCTAATAAGGTAGCTGTAATCTATCGTGGAGAAAAATATAGCTATGAATATCTAGATCAAAAATCGAACCAAATTGCTAATTTGTTAAAGAAACATAAGGTTAAACCTTCGGATGTTGTAGGGCTATATTTTGATAAATCGGTAGAACTATTGATTGCGATGATTGGAATAATGAAAGTCGGTGCGGTAATGTTGCCGATTGACATAGAATTACCAGAAAAAAGAGTTCAATATATGATTAAAAATTCTGAATGTGATTTACTATTATCCCCAAAAATGAACCATGAAGATTATTTTAAAGGGGTTAAAGTAATTCAGCTGAAAGAATATACTGAGTTGGATTGTTCTGCTGTAACGGAATGGAAAAAAGTAAATGGTAGTGATTTGCAATATATTCTATATACTTCTGGTTCAACTGGACGGCCAAAAGGTGTTGAAGTTTCTATTGGGGCCTTAGCAAATTTTATAACTTACAGCCAGAAAGCAGTTGAAATTGAAGAGGATATAAATATGATTTCGATTACGTCTTGTTCTTTTGATATCTTTATTTCTGAGACATTCTTTCCTTTAATAAAAGGTGGAAAGCTTACAATATTAAATAACACAGAATCGAAGGATCCAGCCCGTGTTTTGGAAACAATTAATCAGTATGAATGTAATGCTATCCAGACAACCCCGTCAAGAGTAAAAGTAATCCTTGAGGAAATGAAGACTGACTTAGAACTTAGCAGTATTAGAATGGTCTATTTGATAGGAGAAGTCTTAAAAGAGTCATTAATATGTCAGTTAGAAAAAATCGAACCTCTTGCCATATATAATTGTTATGGTCCAACAGAGGCGACAATCTGGGTGACGGCTAAAAAAGTTCAATTAAATCAGAAAATCACAGTAGGAAAGCCTATTGAAAATGTTGAACTTTATATATTAAATGATGATAATCAATTAGCTCCTTTGGGTAGTTACGGTCAATTGGCTATTTCTGGTAACTCATTGGCAAACGGCTATAGAAATAATCCAGATCAAAATGAAGCAGCCTTTATTACACTTGGTGGTGTAATAAATCGCCGAGTATATTTGACTGGAGATTTAGCTAGATGGTCATCTAATGGCGAAATTGAAGTAGCAGGAAGAATAGATAATCAAATCAAAATAAATGGTGTCAGAATTGAACTTAAAGAAATTGAAGAAGTTGCAAAAAGATTTATTGGGGTTAAAGACGCTGTGATTGTAACTGAGAAGAATCAAAACAGCAAGGAAATTCATTTGTATATCTCGCTTTATGATGATGAAGTAATATTAGATACCGAAAAATATAGACACTATTTATCATCAAATTTGATGTCTCAAATGATGCCGAAGGTGATCAAACAGGTTCGGAAGCTTCCGCTTAATTTAAACGGGAAAATTGATAATAAACAACTGCGAAAATTACCTGTTTTAAATGAGAACCAAACGGTTAAAAAGACTGTTTACCAAAATTCAAATGAAGAAAAAATGAGTAAACTGTGGTCTGATATTCTCGGAATAAAAATCACTTCAACAACGGACACCTTTTTTGATATAGGTGGTAATTCACTAAAAGTAATAAAATTAGTAAATTTAATTAATGAAACATTTAATGTTGATCTTTCCGTAAGTGATTTCTTTAGCAATCCTACAATCAGCTTATTAACAAAGAAACTTGAATATGGAGTGACTAAAGAAAATACTGAAGCACAAAATACGTGCTACAATCAGCATTTGATTTTGCCTGATACTTTTAGGAAATTAGCTAAAAGTAGGTTTCGAATAACGGTAATAAGTGCATTTTGTTTGCTTATTTCAGCAGTAGAGCACAGCACAGAACTTGTGATACAAGAATACAGAGATAATCAGAGAACCAAGCGACTGGTATCACTTGCTGGGATTGAAGAGAGTGATCAGTTGTTAGAAAGAATTAACCAAGCTTTTTCAACTACTTTTTTAACCGAAAATTATTCAAAAACTACTAGTAAAGAGACTAATTGGATACTATCCGAGGAAACAGTTGAAATTGAGAAACAAGAAAAAGGGATTTTTATTGATTCAGGAAAAAGAGAAGTTATTTTTCTTTTAGGAAAAAAGGCTGGTAGTTCAAAAGAATTAAATCAGCTAAGCAATATGTTGGAAACAATTTTAAAAAAAATAGGTAATTGACAGTTTTTGTCAATTACCTATTGGAAGGATGATTCTACTATGCAAAGTCAGGCGTTTATCTTTTCAGGTCAAGGAACACAGTATTGGGGAATGGGACAAAAATTGCTGAAAGAAAGCACCACAGGGAAAAAATACCTCGATCTTGCCAATCAGGTATTAGATTTTGATTTAAACGATATATTATTTGGGACGGATAAAAACCTAATTAATCAAACTAGATATACACAGCCGGCACTAGTTACTTTAGAAGTTGCTCAATATTTTGAATTGCTAGATCGAGTTGACTTGAATCCAGTTGTTATGGCAGGACATAGCCTTGGAGAGTATGCAGCTTTAGTTTGTTCCAACGCTGTATCTTTTGAAGAGGTAATTCAATTAGTAGCTATACGGGGAACGTTGATGGAGCGTTCATCAAATTTAGAAGGAATTATGGTTTCTATAAGAGAAATGGATACAGAGGTATTGAAAAAAATTATTGATCATGCCAGTGAATCTGGTAAAAAAGTTTGTCTGTCTAATCTAAATGGTATCCAAAATAATGTAATTTCTGGATTTGCTCCAGATGTCAAAGAAGTTGTGGAAATAATTGAAAAGCATGGTGGGGTTGGGCTCTATTTGAATGTAAAAAATGCTTTTCATTCACCATTAATGAAGGATGCAAATTTTGAATTTCAAAAGGAGCTGGAAAAGATTCAATTTCGCAAACCCACGATTGATTTGCTTTCAAATAGTGATGGTTTACCGTACAAAAATGGTTCAGACATTGAAAATAAGTTATCTTTACAGATGATAAACCCTGTAGATTGGGTTTCAACATGTCAGTATATTTGCAATAGTGGAGCAGACATGGTTATAGAAGTAGGTGCTAAAAGTCAACTGAAAAAAATGTTTTTGAAAGATTTTCCAGATACACCAGTGTATAGTCTAGATGATATAGATGATGCACAAGATATAAAGAAAAAGTTAGATGAACAAGGGAATGAATGGCAAAATCAAACGGAGTATTCATTTATTGGACGAGTTTTAGGAGTTATTGCCAGTACCCAAAATCGAAATTGGGATAATGAGGAGTACGAGCAAGAGGTTATAAAGCCATATAAAAACTTTGTACAAGCTAGCCAAGAAAATGAGGAGATCAATGATCAGGAAGATGTCTTGACAATTATTAAACAATTAAAGAGAATTCTTGACGTGAAAAAAGTTCCGGTTGAAGAGCAGGTGGAAAGAGTGGAAGAATTGCTAATTAAATCAAATTTTCAGGGATTTGCAAAAGCTGTTTTAGCTGAGGTGTATGACTATTAATACAATATTTTAATGATCGGAGAAAAAAATTGGTTAAACTAGTTGAAATTGTAAAGAGTCTTCATGAAGAAGAAAATAAGGATCATATTGCCATTATTGGGTTGGACTGCAGCTTAGGAAAATTTAAAGGAAAGAAGGAGGTTTTAGAACTGATTGCAGAAAATAAGAATGCAATTCGTACAATTCCTAAACAAAGAAAAAAGCTAGCTGAATTATTCAATATGTCTCAAAAAAGTAAGGTTTATACACCTTTGGGCTATATGGACGATGTGGATTCTTTTGACTACAGTTTTTTTAATATTCCTGGTGAAGAGGCAAGGTTGATGGATCCGCGTCAGCGATTATTTATTCAGTCCGCATGGAAAACGATAGAAGATGCTGGATACAGTATTCATAATTTGTCAAAGAAAACTGGTATTTTTTTAGGCCTAAGCAATGATGGCGGTAATGAGTACTATGAGCTAATTAGAAATTTTGAGTCTAAAAATCAAGGATTGGCAACTTCGGGCAATATCCAGTCAATGATTGCTGGCAGAATCAGTTATTTACTAGATCTCCATGGGCCAGCTCTTGTAATAGATACAGCCTGTTCATCCTCCATGGTAGCTCTGCATACGGCGATACAGTCAATTTTATCAAATGATTGTGATTCGGCTATTGTTGGGGGAATAAACATAAAAATTCGTCCAAAGTTTGAAATCAGTGAAGATGAAAAAATTGGTAATACTTCTAGTGATTATCTTGTGAGAAGTTTTGACAACAAAGCTTCTGGAACAAATAGTGGTGAAGGTTGTGGCTCAATTCTTATAAAAAAATATGAAGAAGCAATAAAAGATAACGATCATATTTATGCAGTGATTAGAGGAAGTGCCATCAATCAGGATGGTAAATCAAATGGAATTACTGCACCAAACGGTGATGCTCAAATTGAGGTAATCAAGAATGCTTGGGGTAAAGCGGGAGTCACGGCGGAAGATTTTTCCTTTATAGAAACACATGGAACAGGAACTATTTTGGGAGATCCGATTGAATTTGAAGCTTTATCAAGCGTTTCTTCAGAATATACAGGAAAAAAACAATTTTGTGCTTTGGGTTCGATAAAGAGTAATATTGGTCACACTGACAGTTTGGCTGGAATTGCAGGAATTATTAAAGCAGCCTTGTGTCTTGAAAATAAATTAATACCTGCAAGTTACAACTTTGTTGAACCTAATCATTTGATAAATTTTTCTGACAGTAGCTTCTATTTAAATACGAAATTAATTCAAAATGTTCATTCACCAATGATCTGTGGTGTATCCTCTTTTGGTCTAAGTGGAACTAATGCGCATGTTGTTTTAGAAAGTGTTCCGGAAGTACAGTACAGAATCGCTAATAAAGCTGAAACTACTCCGCTTCTATTCTCAACAAGCAGTGTGTCAGGAATGTTAGAAATATTAAACAATTTTAGATTGTATCTGAAGGAAACAAGGGCTCCATTAGCGACAATTGCTAAAACACTCAATCTTTCAAGAAGACAATGTAAATATCGTTTGGGAATGTTGGTGGACAGCAAGGAAGAGGCTATTAAAAGTATTGAAAAGATATTGCAAAAGGGGCTGGAACATGCTGATGAGAAAAAGATTATTTTCAAGAAACTAGCATTTTCAAATTTTTTATTAAACGATTATATTGGTAATTTTCATTGTAAAGCAACCATTTTAGATCCATCAGCTTCTCCAGAAAAAGTCATGGCGTCATTTTGCGAATATGAATATGTAGATCTTGAAAAATATTATGAAGGAAATACTGCTCCAAAAGTCAGTATACCTAGTTATTCATTTGAAAAAAATTCACTGTGGATCACGAATCCAACTATTTTTTCAGCAGATTCTAACTCATTGCTCGGAAGAATAATCCAAGAAAAAAAGAATGAAGTAATATTTGAAAATGAACTTTCACCTTCGTCCAGTTGGATACTTGAGGAGCATAAGATTAAAGGGTTTAGCGTGATACCTGGAACTGCCTACATTGATATGCTTACACAGTTTATAAAACAATATTATAATCCTAACTGTGTAATTACAATTAAAAATGTCAATTTCTTTACGCTATTTAAATTGAAAAAGAATCAAAAAAAGCTTTTAAAGACGATTATCACTGATTGTTCTGACCATTTCGAGGTAGCATTTTTTATGTTAGATGGTGAAAATAAAGAGCAGAAAACGGCTGAAATGTCTTTTTCAATGAGTGATAATATCATATCTAAAAAAGAGGATCTAGCCAAGATTAAAGACCGGATGAAAACTCAAATAAATTTTGATTTAGCTAAAGAAAATGAAGAATATACTAAAACACAAACGGATGAAATGATAATAGAAACGATTGTGGAAGAACAAGTCAGAAAAAAGGAGATTCATCTGGGCAAACACTGGCAAACGTCATTAGAAGCATACTACAACGAGGATGAAGTATTTTGTAAGCTTGGCTTGAAAGAAGAAAACCGTAGTGAATTTTCTAATCATCTCTTTCATCCAAGTCTTATGGATTGTGCGGTTAATTCTGCAACATTTAAACTAGGAAAAGAATTTTATCTCCCCTATTTTTATAAAAATATTAAAATCTATGCACCAATTCCAATAGAGTTTTATGTTCTCCTAAAGGTCAAACCATGTACAGAGGATAAATTAGGAAAATTTGATATCAGCGTTATAGATCTAAAAGGGCAAGTTATTTGCGAGATTATAGATTATGTAGTAAGGAAAATAAATACTTTAAATAATAGCAACGAGTTATGTTATAAAACTGTATGGAAACGTTCAAAACATTATTTGAGTGAAGAGACAGAGCCAATGTCAATTGTGGTCATTGGAGATGAGGATAATGAAATTAAGGAAAAACTAAAAATTAGTGGTCACAATCTAATTTCTTTGGAAGAGCTTTATAAACTAAGCAAAAATTCGAAAACTTCAAATAAAAAAATAATCATTGTATCTGATAGCTTAGAATCTTTCGATTCTGTGGAGCATTTTTTTGCTCAAATGAAAGAGTTAGTCAAACAAATGGATAATCAAACCTCTGTTACGTTATTAACGAAAAATGCTTATTCAAAAAATCAAACTAGTGGAGAAGAGATTAACCCATTTGAACGGGTTAAACAGGGATTAATAAAAGTACTAGGAAAAGAAGCAAATAAAAATCAAATCAAATTAATTGATTATGACAAAGAAACGGATCTAATGGTTGTCTTAAAAGAGGCGGCAGATTTAGAGGATAAAGAAAAATTTGTACGTTATATTAAAAATGAACGCTATACACAATATATATCAGCAATTCCTAATTCGAATAAACCAAACATTTTGATAAAAGATTCCACAATCTTAATTGCAGGAGGACTGGGAGGAATTGGTACTAAGCTGATTCAGTCTTTGGTAAAAGAACGAAACCGCATTATTGTTGTAGGCAGGACAAGCAAAGGTAAATTAGTAAATAAAATCAAAGAATTTGAAAAACTAGCTGGTAAATACGGAGCCTCCTTTGATTACTATAGCTTGGATATTTCAAATGAGAAGCAGGCAGAAGAAGTCCTTACCAAAGTAAAACAAAGATACGAAACTATTGATATTGTTTTTCTTAGCGTAGGTCAAAAAGCCGGTGGTTTTATTAAAAATACAAATATTTCTAATTTTCTTCATGCTGTTTCTAGTAAAGTTCTAGGTGCAAAAATTTTACTAGATCATTTAAAGAACCATGGGTTAAAAATGTTTATTTCATTCTCCTCAATTAATTCTTTACTAGGAGCTCCTGGAGAGGCAGATTATGTTGCAGCAAATTCTTTTCTTGATGCCTTTAGTCAGTGGGCAGCAACAAAATATGAGCAAATAAAATTTCAAACATTGTCATGGAGTGCCTGGAAGTCAATAGGATTGATTAGCGAAGAACAAAAGGTGATTTTGGATAACAATCAGGGTTATCGACCACTGGATTCTGCTGAGGCACTAAGTGCTTTGAATTATGCACTGAGCCTAGAGGAAAAATATGTTTTAATTGCAGATTTAGATATTAATGAATTGGAACGTCAAGCAGAAAAAACTGGACTGCATCTTGATTGGAATATAAATAATAGCTGGCAGCCAGAAAACCATACCGTAGATGAAAAGAATCATTTTTCTATTAAACATTATACCAAGGAAGAAATAAAGCAGGCAGTTGCTCAGGTTTGGGAAAATATTTTTAAGCTGGAACTTACGGATCATTCAGTTAAATTTTTTGAATTGGGAGGGGATTCCATTCTGGCAACGTATTTATTTAAAGAACTAGATAGGTTGTTCCCAGAGAAAATTGACATCTCTGATATTTTCATATATCCATCAATTGTTGAAATGAGTCAATATTTAAATTCTTTGTATCAAGAGAAAGATGACAAAAAGAAGGTTGAGAGTACTTCATCAGTTGATGAACTTGATGAAATACTTGAAGCACTTCATCAGGGAAAAATTTCAGTGGAAGAGATAAATAGATAAAGGGGAGCTTCGTTATGGAAAAAATAGAAGAATTTATTCTTCAACAAGTTTCAAATCAGCAGCTATCACCAAAAAGTGCAAAAGAAATGTTGTTGGAAGTTGAAAAGAATAAGAAGGAGGATGTCGCAATTATTGGTATTGCATGTCGCTTTTCCAATTCAGCAGATCAAGAAGAGTATTGGAAAAATCTGTTGGAAGAAAAAGAGTGCAAAATTGACTTTCCAAAGGATCGATTAGAGTATATTAGAACAATTTCTACAAATGAAGCTTATACACAATTTTTAAATTGTAAGCCTGTAAGTGAAGAAGAACTTTTTAATACTAGAAAAAGTGGTTACTTAACAGATGTTGATAAGTTTGATTCTAAGTTTTTCAATATATCACCAAATGAAGCGAAGTCAATTGATCCAGATCAAAGAATTATGTTGGAAAATGTTCAAGATGCATTGATTGATGCTGGCTACACGAAAGAAAAGCTAAATAATAGCAGAACAGCTGTGTTCATTGGGAAAGATGCGATAAATGATACTTTATACAGATTCATCACGGAAGAAGAATCCAGCAGTATGACAGGCAACTGGCCAAGCTTAATCGCAGGTAGAATAAATTATCTTTTAAACTTGAAAGGACCGTCATTACTAATTGACTCAGCCTGCAGTTCTGGTTTAGCAAGCGTTCATCTTGCCTGTAAGTCAATCCAAGAAAAGGAAAGTGACTTGGCTATTGTTGGTGGTGTTTCTCTAAGCTCGTTTCCATATTTCAATAAATTTCCACATTCTTTAATGGAATCAGAAGATGATACATTAAGACCCTTTGATGACAAGGCAAATGGCACTTTATTTTGTGAAGGTGTAGCTACAGTTATTTTAAAGCCTGTTAGCCAAGCATTAAAAGAAAAAAATCACATTTATGCGCTCATCAAGGGAAGTGCCTTTAATAATGATGGAAATACAAATGGAATTACAGCTCCAAATGCTTGTGCTCAAGAACAAGTTTTAGTAGATGCATGGAAAGATGCAAAAGTTGATCCGGCGAGTATTCAGTATATTGAAACTCATGGTACAGGAACTAAAATTGGTGATCCAATTGAAATCAAGGGACTTACAAATGCTTTTTCAAACTATACAAACAAAAAACAGTTTTGCGGAATAGGTTCTGTTAAAGGCAATCTGGGTCATACGGTTGCTACTTCAGGATTAGCTTCCTTGATTAAAGTTATATTATCGTTAGAAAAACAGCAAATTCCCCGTACGATAAATTTTAATATGCCTAATCAATTCTTAAATTTTGCTAATACCCCGTTATACGTTGTAGCCAAAGAACAAAAATGGAATAAAAAAGCCAATCAACCACGACGAGCGGGTGTAAGCTCGTTTGGATTTGCCGGAACAAATTGCCATGTAGTTTTAGAGGAGGCTCCAGAAACTACTTCAATTTTAAAAGATGAACAAGTGAAAAATAATAAAAATTATATTGTTGTATTTTCTTCAAAAGAAGAAAAATCCTTGTTGAAAAATATCCAAAGCCATATAAAAAAATTAGAAAAAAATAAAGAGCTGGCAATCGAAGACATCAGTTATACAACCACAGTTGGAAGAGACCATTTTAATTATCGCCTTGCACTGGTAGTTATTAGTACTGAACAATTATTGAAAAGGTTAAAAAGTATCTCGCAATCATTTCCTGATTTTGAATTGGGCGAGAGCTGTAAATATGGTTTTCATAAAGTTATACCAGCAGGAAGAGAATCCATTGTACCTGGAGAAATGTATCAAGATGATTTAAATAAATTGACAATTAGCGCAAATAACATTGTTGAGAGGACAGAATTGAATGATTCTAGCAGCTCTTATCTTGAAAAAGTTGCAAATTATTATGTTCAAGGTGCCACTATTAAATGGAATTACATTTTCAAAAAAAATAGCGGGAAAATTATCAGCTTACCTTCTTATAGTTATATGAAAAAACCTTTTTGGGGCACGCCTAAGTCCTTTGATAAAGTCGAACAAAGACATAAGAGGCTTCATCCGTTTGTTCACGAATTGACCATTGATTCAATCCGAGAGCAAATTTACTCAACCGAATTTTCTTATGAAAGTACATGGGCATTAACTGATCATAAAATAAAGGGAGTCAGTGTTCTACCAGGAACAGCACTTATTGAGATGATAAGGGAAGCTGTGTCAAACTATTATAAACATAGCAATATTGCCATGTCAAATGTCACTTTTAATTCTCCAATTGTGGTTCCGCAAGAGGCAACAAAAAAGATCCAGCTTATATTAGACAAAGAAAAAAACTTATTTACAATTTGCAGTCAATATAATCAGGAGTGGACTATTCACTGTGAAGGGCATTTTCTATTAAATGAGACGATCAAAAAAAACTATGATGTCAGTAGTTTTTATGCGCAAGACGATGTTGACAAAAAGAGTGTAACATATAAAAGTAATACACTAAAAAATGAGACATTTTCATTTGGGCCTAGATGGTTGAATTTTAAAACAATTGCGCAAAAAAAAGCTTCTACAGGAGAAGTTACTCAACAGCTGGCAGAACTAAAAATCAATAATCAGTTTAAATCTGATTTGACAGTTCATTATTTACACGCGGCTATGTTGGATAACGCGGTCAATCTATTTATTGGTGAGGATGAACAAAAGGTTTTCTTACCTTTTTCTTATGGGAAAATCGAGATCTTTGATAGAATGCCCAGCCATTTTTACTCGCTTGTTATAAAAACAGAAGTAGGGCCTGAAACGAAAAAATTTAATATCTTGTTAATTGATGAAAACAATCAGGTTTTCTTAAAAGCCAGTGATTATGTAATAAAAAAAGTTACAAATACTGATCGGGTGATCGGATCTGGATCAACGTTGAACAATAAGTTTTATAGTATAAAGTGGAAACCACAAGAGCTAAATGAAATGACGCAAAGATCTGAGAAAGCAAAAAAAACTCGGATTATTATGTTTGGCGCAGATCAGTCCAGCGAAAATAGAGCAAAACAATTTTATGAGGAAAATCCGGATAACACAACACTGATTTTTATAGGAAAGCGTGATAAGAATACACTTAGTGATTTAAGTTTAAATCCTGAGAGTTACGACAACTATCTTGAATTATTTAGGAAATTAAAGGAAAAAGATATCTCAGAAATAATAGATGCAACGCATTTGGGGAATAGCGAAAGTGATGTAACACGCTCACTGGATAGTGTTCATTACTTTAAATTATTTAAGGCATTTCAGCAAATGAAGATGAATTCAAACTTACAGTATAATTTGCTTATCAATTATGGACATTGCGTTGATAATAGTGAAACAAAACTGACTGCTACTTCTGCTGAAATTACAGGGTTCTTTAAGGCAATCCGAGATGAAATTCCTAAAATGGTTTTTCGAGTTTACGATATTGATAATGAAACTGCAACGACGACAGTTCTGAAAGATGTTTTAGCTGAACATGAATCATTCTTGATTGGATTTAGGCAAAATCAAAGATACATCCCTGCTATTTTTGAAGAACCAAATGAAAAAACAATGATAACTAAACCAATAATTAAAGACCACGGAAAATATTTAATTACAGGGGGTCTGGGTTCATTGGGATTGACTATTGCCGAGGCTATTTCTAGAAGAAATCACGTTGAGCTTTATTTGATAAGCAGGACGGACTTTCCACTGAAGGAAAACTGGCATTCAATAGATGATGCTGCTCGTAAAAAGCAAATTGAAATAATTGAACGTATTGAAAATAGCAATAGTATCGTCCATATATACAGTGGAGATGTTTCAAATATGTCTGATATGGAGAAGCTGTCAGCAGAAATTGGTAAAGTGGATGGTATTTTTCATTGTGCCGGAAATCCTGGAGATGGGTTTGTATACAATAAGTCGGAAACGGATTATTTAAATGTATTGTTGCCTAAAAAAGATGGATTAGAAAATATTTGTCATCTCTTTTTAAATGAAAAAACGGATTTTCTAGTAACTTTTTCATCAATGGTCGCATGGTTTGGCGGCTCTGGTCAAACAGATTATGCGTCAGCAAACGCCTATATGGATGCTTATGTCTTCAACCTAAGAAAAGAAGGATACAGAGCATTTTCCATAAATTGGCCTGCCTGGAGTGAAGTTGGAATGGCCAAAAGATTTGGTATCAATGAAAGTGATGTTCTTTTCCACTCCCTTACAAATGAACAAGCTATCAATATGTTGAATCAGGTGATTGCGCTGGAAAAAAGTAATATGGTTGTTGGTTCTATTAATACCAAACTCATTTTTCAAGCTCAACATGTATTGCCTATAAAAATCTCTGAAACGCTTATAAATTCTGTAAATAAACATTCGATGAAAAATGAGACAACGCAAACGAACAGGTTAGATGAAATAAAAATTACCGGGCAAACTAAGACCTTAACAACAGTTGAAAATCGTGTGGCAACGGCTTATGCTAATGTCTTAAATTTATCAGAAGTAGATGTTTTCGAAAGCTTTAATTCTCTCGGAGGAGACTCAATTATGGCTACGCATCTATTAAAGATTTTAGATAATGAATTTCCGGATATCGTTGAAATATCTGATATTTTTACCTATGGCAATGTAAAAGAACTGGCACATTATATTGAAGAACAATTAAGGAATCAAAATGCTTCTGCGGTGGCTAATGACGATACTGATGATGAAAATGACTTAGTCAAAATGATGCAGGCTTTATCAAATGGATCAGTAAATGTTGAAGATACGTTAAGAAAATTAGATTAAAGGAGTACTAAAATGGATAATAAAAAAATAATGATCATCGGATCAGGCGTTGCAGGAATGGTAGCTGGCTGCTATTTACAAATGAATGGTTATGAAACAGAAATCTTTGAAAAAGAACCGCAAGTTGGAGGATTATGTACCTCTTGGGAAAAAAAAGGATACACATTTGATGGAGGAATTACATGGTTAGTTGGGTCAGGAGAAAAACATATATTTAATAAATTTTGGAGAGAACTTGGTGTTATCCCAGCTATAAAATTTAAACAAGATGAACTTTATGCCAGAGCATACTTAAAGGATGGTACCGAATTTAATTTGTATTCAAATGCAGAGAAGCTTAGAGATGAATTTCTGCGCTTTGCTCCAGAAGATGAAGAACTCATTGATAAAATGTATCAAGCAATAAAAACGATTTCCAATAGTGATATAAATCTTGAAAAATCTCCAGAACTGTTTACTTATGAGGACTTTTTGACATTTAAAGAAACTGCTGGTCCTTACATGAGAACGATAACAGAGTGGAAAATAAAAATCAGAGACTTTGCTCAACAATTTAAATCACCTTTTATTAAAGAAAACTTTGAAAGAGTTTTTTGGTTTAATCCAGATACCTATATGTCATATTTTCTTTCAACATTAGGTTGGTGTGATATGGAAACATGTGGATATCCGCTAAATAGCTCTTTAGAAATAGCTAAGACTATACAAAAACGATATGAACAACTTGGGGGCAAGATTCACTTGAAGACTCCGATTGAAAAAATTATTGTAGAAAATAATCGTGCAGTAGGCGTTCAAATGAAGAATGGTGAAATTAAGCAATCGGATATGGTCATTAGTGCCTGTGATGGTTACACTACAATTTTTAAAATGCTTGATGGAAAATTTGTGGATGAAGATGTTGAATTTGTTTATAAAAACTTGCAGCCTACTAACGCAAAAATGAGAGTCAGTCTAGGTTTAAACACAAATAAACAGGACTTGCCTAGATATTTTAATGTCTCTTTTGATCATACTATAAAAGTTGGTTCGGATAAAGAAATAAATAATGTTCATGTTAATGTTTTTTCAGATCAATCATTTGTGAAAGAAGGAACCTCAAGCATTGTTATTACACTGCACACAGATTACTTTTATTGGCAGGATTTATATACAAATAACAGAAAATTATATCGAAAAGAGAAACAAAGAATTGCAGATGAAGCAATTGCTGCAATTGAAGAGAAATTTAAAGGGATTCAAAGTCATATTGAAGTTATTGATGTTGCTACACCAGTTACATTTGAAAGATATACCAACAATATGAATGGTTCTATTTTAGGATGGGAAAAAGAGGAATATTCATTTATTCATGAAGACAAAGTAAAAAGAGAACTTCCCAATTTAGATAGTTTTTATATGGTTGGACATTGGGTGCTAGTTGGTGGAGGACTACCAAGTGTGATGCTGCAGGCAAGGAATTTGGTCCAGTTAATATGTGCAAAAGATGAAAAAACATTTAGCGCAGTAATTAATATTGATCAGGAAGTGTGAAATGTGAATTCAAAAAACGTAAAAACGATTATTCTAGATTATGTCAAGGAGCAAAAACTGCAGCCAGAAATTGCCGCTAATTTGTTGCGAAATTTGCCACAATCTGAAGTCCAGAATAATGAAGCAATTGCTGTCATTGGTTTAGAAGCACATTTTGCTGGTTCTGAAAATAGTGAAGCATTTTGGAATTCCTTGCTGGCTAATAAATCACAAATTTCATCACTATCGACAAATAGAATGGAAGACATCCAAAAGATATTTACAGATGTAAGAGAAGATCAATTTTTTAAAGCAGGTTTTTTACCTAAGATTGATCAATTTGATGAGAGCTTTTTTAGGTTATCTCCTAAAGAGGCTGCTCTTATGGATCCTAAACAACGAATTTTTCTGGAGACTGCTTATCATTCATTGGAAGATGCTGGGTATGGAAATGAACAAATAAGAGGAAGTCGAACAGGTATTTTTGTTGGCGTTGACCACACTGGAGATATGAAATTTTCTTATCTTTCCACTATTCAAGAAAATAATTTTTTAGCAACTACTGGGAATTCTACAGGAATACTTGCTAGTAGGATTTCTTATATTTTAAATTTAACAGGACCAAGTGTTGTGATTGATACTGCCTGTTCCTCCAGCTTAGTTGCAGTTCATTATGCCTGTTCCTCTTTGCGAAATAAAGAATGTGAAATGGCAATAGCTGGAGGTATAAATATTTTTGAGTTACCTCTGGATGAACAGATGATGATGGATATTGAAATTAAAAATAGTAAGTTCAGAGCCTTTGATCGTAAATCAGCTGGAACTGCTTGGGGAGAAGGAGCCGGAGCTGTGGTTCTTAAACCTTTTGCTCAGGCAGTAAAAGACAATGATCGGATTTATGCAGTTATACAAACAAGTACAATTAATAATGATGGGGCTTCAAACGGAATAACTGCGCCAAATCAAGTTGCTCAAACTGAATTAATCGTCGATACTTGGAAAAAAGCGGGAATCAATCCGGAGAAAATTTCCTATATTGAAACCCATGGTACGGGCACAGTGTTAGGAGATCCAATTGAAGTTAAAGGAATTACAAATGCTTTTAGAAAGTTTACAACGAAACAGCAATTTTGTGGAATTGGTACGATAAAACCAAATATTGGTCATTGTGTTGGAGCCTCTGGTATCGCATCATTTATTAAAGTCGCTTTATCTTTGAAACAAAAAATGATTCCAGCAACAATTGGTTTCAATGAGCCGAACCTGTTTATAAATTTTGTCAACAGTCCAGTTTATGTGCTTAGTAAAAATAAGAATTGGGATACTCCTGAACGATTTGCGGGGGTTAGCTCATTTGGATTTAGCGGAACAAACTGTCATATGCTGTTGTCAAGCTATGATGAAACAGATGTCACAATAAAACAGTCTAAAACGGAAAGTGAAGCGATACTTTGTGTTTCCGCATTGGATAAAGATTCATTCAATAGGGTTATTCGCAGTTATATTGAATTTCTCGAAATGCATTCGGATGTAGATATTTTTGATTTTGCCTATACCAATAATAGAGCAAAACAAAAATTAGCATTTCGATATGTGTTTGTGGTAAAAAATCGTAGTCAGCTCATACAAGACTTAAAAAAATATTTGTCCCATGAAGTAATTACAACTGAAATTACAACTGAAAATGCAGAGCTTCGGGAAAAATTTATTGATGGAAAGCAAATTAATTGGAGCGAAAGATACAGTAAAGAGAATCGAAAAAAAATTTCATTACCCAAATACCCTTTTGCTGAAACCAGACATTGGTCTAGTAAGAACACATTAGAATTAAAAGATATTGAAATTATCAGTCTGGAAAAAGAACTTAGCCCACTTGAAAGAGATATGGCGTTCATTTGGGCAAACGTTTTTGGACTTAACAAGATTAATGTAACAGATAATTTTTATCAAATAGGTGGAGATTCTATTTTAGCGAGCACATTGGTGAACCATGTTACTAAATTTTTTAAAAAGAAATTGGAAATTAGACAGATCTTTGAACATCCGACTGTTTTGAGTTTAGCAGCAGTCATTGAACAGGCTGAAGACCAAAAAGAAAAAGCTGAACCGATTCCAAAAGCAGTGAAAAAGCCATTTTATCCTGTTACTTATGAACAAAGACAAATTTATCTTGCTCAAAGGATACAAACTGAGTCTGTTATGTATAATATTTCAATCTGTATGGAGATAAAAGGTAAAATAGATGAAAAGCAAGTACAAAAGGCACTCGAAAAGCTAATGTTAAGACATCGAATTTTAAAATCAAATTTTTATGAAATTGATGGAGAAATTGTTCAGATCGAAAATGCTCAGCAACTTTCTTTTGAAACGATAACTGTATCGGATTTTGATAGTGAAGTTGAAACTGAGCGATTCATAAAACCTTTTGATCTTTCAAAAGATACTCTATTAAGAGCGAAGCTATACAAACTGGAAAATGAACAAAACTTTTTGCTAATAGAGACGCACCATATTGTTGCTGATGGTTATTCGATTCCAATAATTGAACGGGATTTCCTAACTTTTTATAGTGGTGGAAGTTTAGAACCATTAGATATTCAATTTAATGACTACAGTGAATGGGTTTACAATAGTTCTGCTAATGAGGGTATGAACAATTCTTTTTGGCATAATCAGTTGGAATATGAGCTTAAAGAAGCACATTTACCCTTTTTAGGTGATAGAAATAATCAGCAAAAAAAGGTAATAAAATTTAACGTTCCACATTTTAGTTTGGCTTTGTCTGAGAATAAAAATAACAATTTCGCATTGTTTATGCTAGCATTATCCATCCTTTTATACAAATATACTGGCGAAAGCAATACAGTAATTGGAAGTCCGTTTCTTGGAAGAAGCGTTTCGGATTTAGAACAGATGGTAGGGATGTTTGTCAAAACATTACCAATTTGTACATCTTTGAAAAGTCAGGACTCAGTTATTCAATTGTTGGATACTATTGAAACATCAGTTGCTGGAATTCTTGATAATCAACGTAATGCTACTAGAACTGTGGATAACCTACTTAAAGAGAAGGGAATTGACAAGACAAGCTTTTTCCAAGTTTTATTAGCTTTTCAAGAATCTAGAGAACAAACTATTCACTCAGGTAATTTGGAGATACGTCAAATTCCAGTTAATACTGGTAATAGCAAGTATCCTATTAGTATTTATGTTTTTCCGGAAAAAAATGGTTTTGAAATTGAGATTCAACATCAGCCATCGCTTGTTAGCAAAAAAGAAATTGATCAATTCTCTAAAGATTTTTTGACTGTAATAACCTTGCTAAATAAAGTGAATGCAACAACAAAAGTTTCAGATATTGAATTAGATTGCAATGCCCATTCATTTTTGGCTTTGGAAAAGAAGCCGATTTTTCCTGATAATTTTCAAGAACGGTTTAAGCAAGTGGTCGAAAAATATCCAGATAGACCGGCAATTAAATATAATCATAAAACGATTACTTATAAAGAACTTGACTTGTATTCAAATAATGTGGCAGCTTATCTTATGCGTTTGAAGGTTGAAAAACAAGAAAAAATCGGAATTTTACTACCTAACTCTGAAAGTTATTTAGTCTCATTGATAGGAATTATGAAACATCGGTGTATCTTTGTTCCCTTAGATAGCGAGGCTCCGACTGCCAGAAATGCTAGTATTTTAAAGAATAATAACATTAAATATGTGATTACAAAAGAAACGTTTGTTAATAAAGTGCCAAAAGAGATCATTATTATTGATGAAAAGATTTGTTCGTCATTTGGCAAGTATCCAGACACGCCTCCAGAGGAACAGGACATTGCCTATATCATTCATACATCGGGAACAACAGGAAAGCCTAAAGGGGTTCCTATTTTGAATCGGGCGCTTACAAATTATGCGGTAACTATAAAAAATGAGTTGACAGAGGTTGATTTTTCGAAAGCTATTTTAACATCACAGTTAAATTATGATTTGGGCTATACTTCCGTTTTTGTACCACTACTGAATGGAGGGCAAATACTGATTGTAGATAAAAATGAATATGTAGACTCCAAAAAGTTATCCAAGAGGATGAAAGCTGCGGGAACCACCTATTTAAAAATAACTCCTAGCCTTTTTTCAACTTTGAATCCAAAAGATTTTTCTAAATGTACGTCACTGAGTACAGTTATTTTTGGAGGAGAAGTGGCACATACGTATAATATCCGAAATTTTAAAAAGGAATTGCCATGGGTAAACTTTATCAACCATTATGGTCCAACTGAAGGAACTGTCGGATGTATTGTCCATTCTATCAGTGAAGAAGAGATAAAAAAGAATGAGACCATCCAAACGCTCGGTTTTCCTATTTGGAATACGGGAGCAATAATTTTGAATAAAAGTTTAGAAAAGGTTCCAAATAATGTGATGGGTGAATTATTCATATACGGAATAAATTTGAGTCCAGGTTATTTAAAAGATACCGCATTAAATACACAATGTTTTTATATGATTAATGGAAAACGACTGTATGCGACGGGGGACTTAGCCAGATACGATTCTGACGGATGTATTGAATACGTGGGAAGAAAAGACAATCAAGTCAAGCATATGGGCTATCGAGTTGAATTATCTGAAATAACGAATACTGCGTTAAACATTGAAGAAATATCTCAAGCGAACACAATTTTTTATAATGACTCACTCCTATTATTTTATACTGGCAGTCAAACCGAAACTGAATTAGCAGAACAGTTGAAAAAGAAGCTTCCTGCTTTTATGCTGCCATCTAACTGTAGGAAAGTTCAAGAAATTCCACTTTTATCGAATGGAAAAATAAATTATCAACTATTGATAGATAGTTACTTGGAAAGTCAGAATACGGAACCGCATTTTCAACAATTGAGTGTTGAAGAAGAAATCGTTAGTGAGGCATGGAAAAGAGTCTTGAATATAAATCAAGAAGTCTATGGGAAAAACTTTTTTGAGTTGGGGGGTAATTCTCTAAAATCAATCCAGCTAATTAATCATTTACGGAAATCAGGCTATAGTATAAGTCTTTCTGATATTTATCACTATAATACAGTTGAACGATTAGCCAAACACCTTGTTCAGATTGAAGATGAGTGGGAAGGCTCAGCAGTGGAAGGTTCTTATCCATTGACTCCAAATCAAAATTGGATGATTGAAAATTTTTCTAGAACACTGAATCATCATAATTTGTCTTTCAATATAGAAACAAATAAAACGGTTGATATCCGTGATTTGGAAAAAGTGATGAATAAAATTTTGAGTCACCATGATGCATTAAGAACAATATTTACAAAAAATGCTGAAAACGATTGGAAAGCTGTTATATCAAAAGACGCTAATTATGGAGTGAAAGAGATTACATTTGATACCTTTGAAGCATTGAAAGTTGAAGAATTTGTAACTGGGCTTCATAAAAGTATATCTTTAAGTGATGGAAAAAATATGATGGTTGGTATCCAACATTATCCGGATCGAACAATTTTGAATTTGGTCATTAATCAGATGGTAGTTGATCACTTATCGTGGCGAATTATTTTAGATGACATTACGTATCTTTATGATGAATTAAAAGGGGGAAATGAAGGGAAGTTAGCTTCCAAAACGGTATCCTTTATTGAATGGACAAACGCAATGGCTTCAACTGATTTTTCTGATGAACGTGATTTTTGGAATAATATGGAAACTATACAGGTGAAATCATTGGCAAGTAAAAATGTAAACAAAAAAATAAGTTCTGTAAAAAGACTTCAAGTTGATCTTACCAAAACATTATCAAATAAAATTTATGCTAAATGTCGTGAGAAACAAAATGTGGAAGACCAATTTATACTTGCCTTACTCCTAAAATCCCTTGAAAAGGAATATGGTCATGGCAATTATAAAGTTTCTTTAGGAAATTATGGCCGATATTTAGAAAAATGCTCACTTGATGTATCAAGAACTGTAGGTCGATTTTCAGCTGTGTATCCAATAACATTCAGCCTCGCCGAAAAAGTCGATGTACTTGGTTATGTCAATGAAGTATTCAAAGCGATTCCGAATAAAGGAATTGGCTATGGCTATTTGAAATATAAGGAAAAAGTCGTGAAAAAAGTACACAGCCAGAGATTTCCTATAATTTTATGGGAGAATTTGACAATACGATTTATAGTAAAAATTTCCATTTAGCAGAAAACCAAGAAAATTTTGATATGGATAAGAATACAGAGTGGCCTTACTTTTTAAAATTGACCGTTATTGAAAAGAACGGGTCAATGAGCTGGCTTTTTGATTATAATACTGAAATCTTTTCAAATGAACGATTGTCTAGAATCGTTACTGATATGAAAGAAAGAATTGAATTAATATAGGAGATTAATATGAAAACTGACTATTTAAAAAAATATATTAAACAGATTCTAGCAGTATTTTTTGCTTATTTTCTTGTTGTGATCGCTTCTTTGTGGCAGCCATCTATATTAAGAGAAATTGTAGATAAAATTAGTAGTGGGAGTAACACCAAGATTAATAATCTTGGTGTTCAGCTCATTGTTCTTAGTCTATTTGGGTTATTAGGAGGTCTGATTTCAACTCTGGTTTCTGCCTATGTGTCAAAAGAAATAGCTAGAGATATGCGAGAAGCAGCATTTAAGAATATACAGAAGTTTTCTATGGCAGATATTAGTTACTTTACTGAAAGTAGCTTGGTCATTCGATTGACAAATGATATTACACAAATACAAGCCTTGGTAGGAACAATTTTTACTTTAGTTTTTCGTTTGCCTTTGTTGATTATCTTAGCCCTTTTCTTAGCTCTGATAACGGCGCCAAAAATGTGGTGGATTATTTTAGTTCTTGTACTTTCTGTTATACTTCTTGCCGTTTTTGTCATGAAAAAAATTTCAAAAGAGTATAGCTCATTTCAAAAGGAGATAGAGTCTATAAATTTATTGGCAAAAGAGAATTTAAACAGTATAAAACTAGTAAAAAGCTTCGTTCAGCAAAAAGAGCAATTGAAAAAATTTAGTACGACAAGCAATCAGTTAAAGGACACAAGTTTGATTATAAACCGCAGTGTTTCACTTGTTATGCCTGCTTTTTTATTTCTTGGTAATTTGGCAACATTGATGGTTGTAATTTTTGGATACTTGTATTTTGGGCATGACTTAAAAGGAGCCGGTTATGTTGTTGCTTTTATGAGTTATATGTTGCAGCTAATGGTCGGAATTATAACTGCTGGATTAATAATGATTGGAACCGCACGAGGCTTAGTTTCTTTAAAAAGGGTAGCTGAAATAATTGAATATGAAACGGAACATTCAACGACAACGGAATTAGTCAATTATACTGCACCTTTAACGTTTCAAAATGTGAGTTTCCAATATTCGGGAGCAGACAACTATGCAATTGAAAATGTGTCTTTTAGTATTGAATATGGTAAAAAGGTTGGGATAATTGGCGAAAGCGGTTCTGGAAAAACAACGATCGCTAATCTAATAGCAGGACTATATGATGTCGATGAGGGAAATATTAAAATTGGCAATGAAAATATCAAGCAGTTATCTAAGCAAACATTAAGTGAAACGATCTCATATATTTTGCAAAAACCAATACTCTTAAAAGGAACCATTAGAAAATCTATTATTCAAAGAAGATGTGACTCATCGAAGGAACAGCTTGAAAAGGTGTTAGAGATATCTGAGTGTGCAGAATTTATTACCTCATTAGAAAATGGAATAGACCAAAAAATTGAGGAACAAGGAACGAATTATTCTGGAGGGCAAAAACAAAGAATTGCGATTGCTCAAGGAATTATATCCGAATCTCCAATAACTATCTTTGATGATTCAACGAGTGCTGTGGATGCAGTTATTGAATCACGTATACTTAGAAAATTAAACGATTTTTTAGAGAATAAAACCTGTATTTTTATTACCCAGAAAGTAGCAAATATAAAGGATTCTGACCAAATATTGGTCATGGATGGAGGACATCTTGTTGGTTGTGGCACACATGATGAATTATTAGACAATAATATAAAGTACAAAAAAATATTTTTGTCTCAAAAGGGGGATTTACTGTGAAACAGTTTTCAAATTCACTCGATTTCTTAAATTTTTATTTTTCGAGGTTTAAGAAAAAACTGGGGGTTATCTTTGCTACAGTCTTATTCTATACAATTTTACAGGTAATTTCTCCAATTCTTTTAGGAACAGCTATTGGTTTAATAGGGGAGAATGCGATTGCAAATGATCTGACTAATACAAAATTTGTTTATTTAGTCGGGATAATTTTTATTACTTTTCTTCTGACCTGTTTAACAGGATTTTACTATAGTTTTGAGTTTGCAAATGTGGTCAGTAAAATCTCCCACTCTATGAGAGTTCAGCTGCTTAAACAAATTCAGAAACTTACCATTTCCCGTCTAGATTCTACTAAAAATGGAGCTTTACTCAGTAGATTTACCAATGATTTAGATAATATACAGAGCGGCTTGAGTGATACTGTGTTGTCACTTCTCTCAAATAGTATTCTCCTTCTGGGTTTTTTAGCTGCAATGTTTATTTTTAATATGAAAATGGCTTTAATTACTGTTTGTCTTACCCCGCTACTTCTAGTTATTACTTTTTTACTAGCATACAAAGGGAAGTATTATACTGAAAAACAGCAATTTGAAATGGCTGAGTTAAATTCCATGCTAGATGAAGCAATTTCTACACATAAAGTAACTATTCTAAATAACCAATATGAAAATGTGCTAAAAAAATTTAATCAGAATAATAAGCGATTTAGTATGGTATCTTACAAAGCGCAACTTTACTCAGGAATGATCCAGCCAATCGCTACAGCCATTTATATGATGAATACCTGCTTGATCATCTTCTATGGAGCAAATATTGCTTTATTAGACACATATAATATTGGTGTCAGTATTGCGCTAATTGTTACCTATGTTCAGTTTTGTCATGATTTCTATCAACCTTTGATTGATATTGCTACATCCTATGCAAAAATTCAAACGACCCAGACTAGTATTCGTAGAATCTTTCAAATTTATCAAGAGCCTTGTGAAACAGAAAATGAAAAAAAAGAAGAGTTAGCTGAGATTCAAGAAATTGAATTTAGAAATGTAAGCTTCAGTTATGGTGAAAAAGAAGTATTACATAACATTTCTTTTAAATTAAGAAAAGGTGAAAAGCTTGCTATTGTTGGAACTACGGGAAGTGGGAAAACGACAATAATTAATTTATTGCAAAGATTTTATGAATCATTTGAAGGGGAGATTCTGGTTAACCATAAATCTATTTGTGATTACAGCATAGATGAATTAAGAGGACGCATGGGGCTTGTATTACAGGACACTTTATTATTTTCTGAAACGATTTCAGAGAATATAAAATTTTCCTTGCCTAGTGCAAGTCAAGAGGATATTGAGAGAGTTGCTAAAATGGTCGGAGTTCATGAATACATTAATTCTTTAAAAAGCCAATATGAGACTCAGATTAGTGCTGTTAATGATCCTTTTTCAAATGGACAGAAGCAACTATTATCACTAGCACGTACCTTATTAGCAAGCTTTGAGCTAATATTATTGGATGAAGCGACATCCAGTGTGGATACATTAACTGAAGAAAAACTATTAGATAAAATAGCCGTAGCTACTGCTGGCAAAACTGTAGTAGTTATTGCTCATCGACTTAAAACAGTCATGAATGCGAATCATATTCTAGTATTAAAAGAGGGAAAGATAATTGAAACAGGTGCCCATAGTGATCTTCTTGAAAAGAAAGGCTATTACTATGAGACTTACAGGCATCAATTTGTATTCGATTAATTTTTGGAGGTGTTAAAATATGAAACTTATTTGTTTACCTTTTGCAGGTGGAGATCAAACGTATTATTACAAGTTTACCAAGTTTTTGAATAAAAATATTGAAATGATTCCTATTAAGTTGAATGGAAGGGGAGAACGTTTCGGAAGTAAGCTCTATTCAAGCTTTTTGGAAATGCAAATGGACATCGAATCACAAATTTTTTTGAATAATGGAGAAGACTATATTTTATTCGGTCATAGCATGGGAGGTCTGTTGGCTTATGAATTATATTATCAATTATTTGAAAAGTTTGGTTATTCTGCTAAAAAACTTATTATTTCCAGTTGTCCTCCACCTAAATTAGTTGGAAAAAAAGGAAATGCTCCTAATCCGGAATTAGATAATATGGCTTATATGAAAGAGGTGATTAAACTAGGAGGGACACCCAAAGAAATTATGGAGCATCCTGATTTAGTTAATCTTCTTGTTCCTGTAGTGAGAAGGGACTTTGACAATATTCGCGATTATAAATTTCTCAAAAAACAAGAACGAATCAAAACTCATACAGTGGTTATATGGGGGGATGAAGAGAAAAAACTTGCAGAAACGATTGGATTCTGGAGTCAATATTGTGCTAATAATATTGTTTTTAAATGTCTAAAAGGGAATCACTTTTACATCAATAAAAATATTGAAAGTATCGTAAATATAATAGAAAATGTTTAACTCTTGGCAGAGCGATAAAAGCTTGTCAAGTGTACCTACTGTAAAAAAGTATATTGATAGTTTTTTAACATTCTTACAGGAGGTTGTTAGGGATAGAAGCTCAAGAAGGTGAGTAGCTATGGAGAATAACGGTTTGTATATAGATGATAATATAGTATGTGATTTATCACAGAGAATTTCTAAGGAAAATCAGATAGCTACAAAATATGTTCAGCTTTTACTGTTGAATCACGAATTATTTATTTCCAAATTAGTAGGGACAGTTAAACTTGAAGAATGCTTGTCAGAAAATAAATGGTTCAGTAAAGGGACTAAAATTTTTTCAATCACTTGTTTAAATATTATTTATGAAGTTGTCATGGAAAAGAATGCAGCCATTAAGAAAATATATGTAAAAAATGGTGATATGATCATGTTTGGAACGCCTTTGTTAATGGTAGCTAAAAAATAATTAGAAATAGAGCGGACACTATTGGAAAAAGAAAAGAATGATTTTTTAACTTTAAGGAAGTTTGTTTTTTTCGAAGCTAAAGCACAGTCATTGCCTTAGTTTTTGTGAACAGCAGAAAATAATGACATAACAACTATTACACCTCATAAAATAGATGCAGAGGCTCAAAAGGTAAGGTGGATTGACCTACCTTTTATAACCAGCGAGTTAGACCTTTTATATTCTGATACTCTAGCAAATATTCAGGGGAACAAAGATTTTTGTCTGTTAAGCCAAGCAATTTCCAGCGTATCAGTTTGATACATTTGTTGTGGGTAAATGAATTGAAAAGTTTTGAGAGAGATTTCCGCCAATACAATTTATGATAGAACAAGAAGTTGTAAAAAGTTTTCGATCAACTCCATTTTATCAAGCAATGGAGGAAAAGTGTATTTTCGTTTCTAATCATTAAACAAAAAAAAGCTTGAAGTACCTTTATCAACTAACTAATTAATGTATTTTGAATTAGCCAATAATTTGAGAGGGAGCAAATATGTTATATACAATAGTAGTAAATATAAGTGACGAAATTGAACCTGAAAGATGGAAATCTCTGTTGAACTATATAGAGGCAGATAGAAGAGACTCAATTGAAAAGTTTCGCTTTTATGTAGATAAAAAAAGATCTCTTATAGCAGGGTTACTTGTAAAAGCTATGGTAAATGAAGTATATCCATCCCAAAACTCAGAGATCGCTTTTTTTAAGAACTATTATGGGAAACCATATATTAAAGGATTTTCAAATATCTATTTTAATATAAGCCACTCTGGGGATTTTGTATGTTGTTCTATCAGTGATACTGAGGTAGGAGTTGATATTGAAAAAATTAATACAAATCTAGATATTGAGTTTTTTGAAAACATTTTTTCAGATGAAGAATGGTCGCAAGTTATGGATAAGAAATCAAATAATTATGATGTTTTTTTCTCATTATGGACCTTAAAAGAAAGCTATGTAAAAAAAATCGGTCGAGGCTTAAGTAAAGAATTAAATTCATTTAGTATTATACTAGATAAAAAAATTAAAATTGTAGATCATCGAGAAGAAAAATGCAATGAACAGTTTCTTCTGAGAAAAATTGGTTTATGCCACAAACTAGCTATTTGTTCTGAACAGTGTAATGAACATGTTGAAAAAGAAATGACGATTGGGGAATTTCTTGACACTTACTACTACTAAGATTGAATTGTTTATTTTATTTGCATAAGGAAAAACTGGAAGAAAGTCATTAGTATTGCATAAATGTTTGATATTCCGCAAAATTGGTAACATACAAGCTAAATCTGGCGATACAACTAAGTCATTAATTTAAATAATAAGTATAGAAAAAATGAATTAAATTCCAGAAGCTAGATTTTGACCTGATTTTAGAAATCATTATTTTTTATGACTAAGCATAATATTAAATTCAAGTAAAAAGTTGTTTAAGAATAATTTGTTATGAAGAGTGTCTGTCGAATTTGTTGCTTAGATAAATATTTTCATAATGGATGTATCTTGAAAAAAGAGATAGCCAACATCGTCACGAACACTTGCTTACTTCCTAATCATTTTTACGATATTCATCGGACTATTTTTCATTAACGCCAATGCTTATACGGAGAACAAAATCCGGTCACTTATTATACTAGCGTCTGTTTGGTAGTAATTATGTTATTTACAAAAGCTTCTTTTTTGAGAACAAAAAGCTCCGGAACGATCAACCTTTATTCATTCCCAGAATTTATAGTATGGGCAGAGCACTTAATCCAAACCACCCAATTGCAAGATTAGCTGGGTGGTTTTAGGTGTAGCATAGCACTCTTTGGCCTATTCGTGTGGAGAATTTTAGAAAAGAACTACCTTAAATCAGGCAAGTATTTTTCTATAAGAAGATTAAAAAACATGTCTTTTACTCCTTCCTTACTTTATTAAGGTATGTCAACAAATTATTTCAGCTAATTACAGCTCTAAGTCTAAAACTAGTATTAAATTCCCAACCTTTTCCCCCGAAACTTGCTCTACCAGATAGTTTAGCTTCTTTATTTGTGCGATTCGGTGCTCTGCTTCCTCTGCATATGCGGTCGAAGTAAATAAAAGTAAAGATAGTCCTAAAAATAAACTTGTAAAAATGCCTTTTTCATATTTTATAACATTTTTCATTTTTTCTCATCGCGATTGAGTTGACTTCATCCTACAAAAGAAAAATGTAAAGCAAAGAATTTTCTGATAATTAACAGTGCTAAAAAGTCTTTTTCAGATCCACGAAAAAGCTTGGTTTCCTTGTTTTAAAAAAGAGCTGCTGTCTTAGAATTGTCACAGGTTTCTAAAAAAGACGGTAGAAGAAGCGGCTTCTCGACAATTAAAGCCATCAGTGTCTTTGTAATAGGCTAGGACTGAAGTGTTAAACCCTAAGAAATAAACTGATATTTTCGAGAATTACTTTTAAAATTTTGTGACTTTCAACTTATCTCCCCAAGTGTTGCTTCTGCTCCTGCCGTTTATTTATTTTTAGTGTGTGAGGAAAAAGTGTTTTGTACTTTTATCTGACACTCTTTTTTTATAAAGTAAAACAGGAGTGCATGAATTGAAATCGGTTAACGTTAAAAAATTAGTTTGCCTAATCGGCTGCTATTATTTTATAGGCAGGCCCCAGAGAATTAAATTTTTTAGAAGGTAAAATTAGGCATCCGCTAACTTAAAAAAATTATGCTATACTGTAATACCTATTAGAGACTGGAAATTCCCCTAGCTTTTATCCCGTAGAAAATACTAACGTATATAAAGAGAGGTAATAGGCATGTTGACAATTCTTTTATGTGAAGACGAAATAAAAATCTATCAAATCTTACAAAAAATCTTGCTGAATGCAGGCTATCAAGTCATAGTAGCTGACGATGGAGAAAAAGCGTTAAGTCAGTTTTATCAAAGAAAAATTGATCTAGTTGTATTGGATTGGATGTTGCCAAAACTTTCCGGTATAGAAGTTGCCAAAAAAATGAAAACAGAACGCAATGTTCCTATCATCATGTTAACTGCGAAAAATTTGCCGGAAGATGAAATTACCGCCTTACTTTCAGGCGTAGACGATTATCTGGCTAAGCCCTTTCACGCCCAATTATTGTTAACTCGTATCGCAAAACTTTTAGGAGTGATCAACCAAGTTGTAAACGAACGTTTGCTTTTGCTTCCTAAAGCAAAGGGTGTATTGGTAGATGGCACGAAATTGAGTTTAACTAGAAAAGAATATGAGTTATTGTATTATTTTTATCAAAACAGAGGGCAAGTAGTGACACGGGAACAATTATTATTGTCAGTTTGGGGAATGGATACCGATAAGGATGAACGAACGGTGGACAGCTTTGTTCGGTTGCTACGAGAGAAGCTAGGAAAAGAATTTATCAAAACCGTTTATGGAATGGGGTATCAGTTTGAAATTCCTAAAGAATAGTTTAACCGGTGATTTAGTCAAAAAAATGACCGTTATTTTCACTTTTAGTGTGCTCTTTTTCGGCCTGTTTTATCAATATATGTTTCCTACTTACTATTATTGGCAACAGGAAAAGCCTGTGAAACAAGCGCAAAAGTTAATCGAAAAAAATCAGGCGGATAAAGTTAGTGATGAAGTGGTAACAATCAAAGGTCAAGGCTGGTCAATGTTTTCAGAAGCAGACTTGAATGAACGTTTACACCTTTCATTAAATCAAGCAGGAATTACCCTGAGTAAATTTTGGCTTGATCAAGACACTCATCAGGAGTTACTCGAAGGAAAAACGATTCAACGTTTATACCATCAAAAAAAATTAAAGAATGATTTTTATGCACGTTTCTTTATGAAACAAGGACAATTATATTTAGTCGGTCGCTCGATTCCTAGCTTTCGTGAAACGGTGGCCGTATTATTTCCACTTCTTTTTATGGCTACTATATCCATTTTATTGCTCTTGATTTTTTTATTAGTTTTTTATGTAAGAAGAGAATTAATTTTACCGATTGGCAAAATGGAGCGAGCCACGCGCCAAATGAGCGCTCTTAATTTTCATGTTACAAATTTTGAAACCAAAAATGAGTTAGGCGTTTTAGGAGAATCTATCCAACAAATGGCCTGTTCACTACAAGAATATGAACAAACCATGTTAACTAGAAATGAACAGTTGAAAGAATTTTCAGGGAGCATTGCGCATGAATTAAAAACGCCTTTAGCGGTGATGCAACTCTTAGTGGATGCCGAAAAGATGGGCGTGGCCGGTGCAACATTTGTAGACGAATTAGACCAACAATTAGAAGTAATGAACCAAAAAATTACTCAAATCCTGGCCTACAGTATCCAATTGAAAGAAGAACTTGCCTACAGTTTAATCGATATGCCAGACTATATCAGAAAACAAAAAGAAGCCCATTATCATGTTGACAATGAGTTTATCATTAAAACAAGTTTTTCTTTTACTAAAATTCAATCAAATGAAACAATGTTGGATTTAATTTTTGGTAATCTGATTACCAATGCCATGAAATACAGCAATGATAAGACCTTATTGATTGAGGGGCAACAAAGGGAAGAAAGTTATAAATTAACTTTTAGAAATCAAGCAGAAAACGTATCGCCAGCCTTGATCAATAAATTAACAGAACCTTTTGTTGTTGGCGAAGCCTCACGCAATACGTATCTAGCTGGAACGGGCTTAGGGTTAACCATTGTTAAGCAAGCGGTAGAAAAATTGGGTGGGAATTGTATCGTTGAACAAAATGATGGGCTTTTTTCTGTAATCATTACACTTCCCATTTAAATTTGCATAAGTTTTGCACATTCTTTTTGTAAGCTACATTCATAGGAGGCGATACTATGAACAATTACAAAAAAAGAAAACAAATAGTGATCGGATTATTGGGCGCATTAGTTCTTTCGGCTACTACATTATTTTTTGCTTTTCAGCAAGATGTGTCCAGTAATCAAAAAAAAAGCGATGAAGAAAAAAAATACGAATTGGTACAGTCAAATCAGAAATATCAGATGAAAGATTTGCAATTTCATTTGGATCCACAAACATTTAAATTAACAGTGCAGTCCAAAGGAAAAAGCTTTACTTTCGATGGTGGTGCAAAAGAAGCAATTGCAGACCTTAAGGAAGAAAAAAATGCTGTGTCTTGGACCTATCCTCATAAAGGAATTTCTATAACTGTCAAAAATAAAAATAATCATTTAGCAATTGAAGTATTAACGTTGGATGGGCAAACCAAAGATTTTTCTTTCTTAAATGTCAAAGGGGATAATTACTACTTACCAATTGGCGAAGGGAAATCTATTCCTGCTGAAGATCAAAATTGGAAAAATTACTTTAAAGAAGAAAATCATCTAGATTTAAATGAAGCTTTTTCAATGTCCTTTTTTTCTGCTAGTCAAGGAGCAACCACGGCAACGGTCGTTATGGAAAATAATTTTAGAAAACAATTAAATGCCAAGGAAACCGCTGGTAAAATTGAATTAGGCTTAAATACAAAGATTAATCGGTTTAATCAAAAGAAAGCGATCAAATATGATATTTATTTAACAGAGTCAAATCCCGTTGCAGTAGCAAAAACGTATCAATCAGATCGGATTGAAAACGGCAACTTTGAATTGTTAAGTGAAAAGCAAAAGAAGAATCCACAAGTAGCAAAACTAATTGGTGCGCAACAAATCTATTTTTGGCAAAGTCGTATCATCACTGAAAAAGACGTTAAATGGCAAAAACTACAAAAACAAAATAATGATGAGTTATATGAACATATTGGTACTTTAATTGCCAAATATACAGAAGATGGTCGACAAGAATATGACCAAGCAATTGCAGCATTGAAAAAAGGGGAAGCCTATAAATTTGAAAAAAACACGATTCTAACTGCCTTTAATAATGTTTTGGCTTATCCTGATTTTTATAATGAAAAGTTAGCTCCTTTCTTATCAGAAGAAGATAAGAATTATTTAGAACAAACAAAAGACGATATACCAACTGAGAAAAGGTACGCCATTAATAAGAAAATAATGAAATTAGTGCTGAAGGATGCTTTAGGTGATATAAAAAACTGGGGACAAGCAACCAGTACGGCGATTGTAAAAGACATGAAAGAAAATGGCCTAGATAAAGTATGGTTAGGTCTGTCAAATTGGAATCAAGGCCTGATTAATCCTCAGTTTGTTGAAGAGGCTGAAAAAGACGGTTACTTAATTGGACCCTATGATTCCTATCAATCCATTCATGAAAATCCTTCCTATGATTGGAATACAGCCGGATTTAAAAATAATTCAGATGTTTTTAATAACAAAACTATTATGGATGAATCTGGTAAATATATAACAGGCTTCTTAGGAAAAGGACGCAAAGTGAATCAAACAATGATTGATGATGAAGTGGACTATCGTGTGAAGAATATATTAACCGAAAATGTTCCGTTTAATAGCTGGTTTTTGGACACAGATGGAGCCGGAGAAATCTATGACGATTTTCATCCCAACCATTTAACTTCGATGGAAGAAGATATTGCATCACGTCTAAAGCGAGCAACAAAATTAACAGAAAAAGGATTGGTCGTGGGCACGGAGTCAGGCAATGATTATTTTAACCAAGGGATGGACTTTGCCCATGGTGTAGAAACACCCGTTATTTGGGGTGATGAAGAGATGCGTAAGGATAAAACAAGCCCTTATTACCTAGGCGGTTACGGCACTATGAATGATGGTATTCCTGATCGATATGGTAAACCAGTTCCTTTGAAAGAAAAATATTTTGCTACAACCATTGACCCGGTCTATGCAATTCCTTTGTATAAATTAGTATACAATCAATCTGTCATTACCAGTCATCACTGGGAGTGGGATAGTAACAAAATTAAAGGAGAAGCAGCAAACCGACGAATTAGAGAATATCTCTATGATTCACCTGCACTTTTTCATCTTAATGCGGAAACATGGCAAAAACGTAAGTCAGATATTTTAGAGAATGGAAAAAAATGGGAAGCATTTCAAGGATTAGCTATTAAAGAAGAAATGACTGCATTTAATTATCTAACAGAAAATAAATTAGTCCAGGCAACGCGATACGGCACCGATCTAACTGTTATTGCTAATTTTTCAGATCAAGTCTATACAACGAAAGCTAATCAAACAATTCAGCCTCATACAGCTTTAATTTTAAAGGATCAAAAAGAATTTCTAACTATTAACTAAACAATTGAAGCCGTAATGATTGCGCTGACTGATAGCTAGAATCAAAAGCAATTGACACAACCCTCTCAATAGGATTAACCGGCTCCTTATTTATCGAGGAGGGAGCCGGTATAAAGATAGTTTGACACTGAATAAAAATTTAAAAATGCACAGTCAAGATATAATGGTATGGATGATTTGTCTATAGGATTAACGATTTTTTCGGCTGGAAAGTGTATAATTGGCTGTTTACGGTATGTTAGGGTTTAATTTTTAAGATGCACACCAAATTTCTGACTAAAATATTAATGTTAGAGCAGTGTATTTTCTAGGTGCTTAACTGTTAGCATTTAAATTTTTTGTCTGAAAAAGTTACAGCTACAATTGATAGTCATTCACACATTTCAAGGCTTGAGACTGTGTAAAAGTAAGAGAAAGCGAACGAGCAATACAAAAAGCTTGTCAGATAAAAATAAATTCTGTTTTTTTAAGTATCTGCAAACGAACAGTCAGTGAAATCAGATTCATCTTTTATTGTCGTTGAATTTCAGGAGCATTTTTGATCTTTAAATTAGTTTTCATTATATCTAATTAATTAAATGAGAACTACCACCGGTAGTTTGTAATTTTTCAAGGTCATAGATCAATATTTTATTTGAAACAACTTCTAAAATATTCGCTTCTTTTAATTGTCTCAAAATTCTGTTAAAACTACTAGCGTTATGAATACCGCAGAATTTACCCAGTTCTTCGTTTGATATTTCGAAATCAATTAAATGGCCTCCCATTAAATTTTTTCCAAATAATTGGTATAAGTCATAAAGTAAATTACAGACAGCACCTAATTTACCATGACTTGTTAAAGCACAGGTTTTTTTTATTTGGGAATTCAGATTTTTACGATAATACAACCGGACATATTCATTTAAAATATTATCAGATTTAACATCCTTCCAAAAACTCAACCGGTTCAATAATTGAATTTCCCCTGTTTTACTAAGCGTACATAAAGCAAACGGCATTTGCACGACTGAAGAGGTTTCGTTTTCTAAAAGAGTAACGATTTCCCCAGCGGTAACGAATTTAATGTTAAATTCTTTTCCATCCTTTAAAAAAGTACTTAGTTTGAATATTCCTTGACTTACAACAGAAATAGAGGTTGTATTACTTTCTTCAAAAGCAATATATTCGTCTTTTGACGATTGGATACTTTTTTTCTTTTTACTTTCTACATATTGCGAAAAATAGGCATCTAGATCTTGCTTCAACATGATAATAATCCTCCTAGCTGATTAGTGATCAATGATTAATCTAATTATGCTTAAAAAAAAACGTTTTCTCAATAACAAATGTTAATGCGGAAACGGTGAAAAGACTATACGCTAACTTTGTAGAAAGCGCTTCTATACAAATCAGTTGGATAGGTGGAGTATTTATGACAGCAAACAAGAAAATTGTTTTAATAGGTACAGGGTCAGTCGGAGCCAGTTATGCCTTTTCAGTAGTTAATCAAAATTTATGTGATGAACTAGTAATGATTGATGTGAATGAAGCAAAAGTAAAGGCAGATGTAGCAGACATTCAAGATGGACTACCCAATTTTTCTACAAATGTTGATGTTTGGCAGGGAAGCTACTTTGATTGCAAGGATGCTGATATTGTTTGTATTTGTGCAGGAGTGCCACAAAAAGTCGGGCAAACTCGTCTTGAATTAATTGATACCAACATTCAAATAGCACAATATATAACTGAGAAAGTTGTTCAGTCAGGATTTACCGGTATATTCATAGTTGCATCCAATCCTGTTGATATTGTTTCTTACGCTGTTTGGAAATATTCTGGCTTCTCAAAAAGTCGTGTGATTGGTTCAGGAACTACCTTGGATACTGCGCGGCTAAGATATCAATTAAGTCGCCGACTAGATTTAGCACCACAAGATATTTTAGCAAATGTTTTTGGAGAGCATGGTGATTCTGAATTTGTTCCGTGGTCAACTGTTAAAATTGCAGGCTTAAACCTATTAGACGTTCGAGAAAGACTGCAAGTAACTAATGAAGAACTTGAAGAAATTTATGAACATACGAGAGATGCGGCTTATCAGATTATTCGAGCCAAAGGTGCTACTTATTATGGTATTGCTATGGCTTTAGCACGAATTACAAAGGCTATTTTAAAAGATGAGCACGCAGTTTTGACGACTTCTACATTACTGCAAGGGGAATATGGTCAAAAGGATGTCTTTACAAGTATCCCCTGTGTAATTGGTCGGAATGGTGTTCTGGAAACTATTACACCTGCTTTAACTGTAAATGAAATAAATCAATTTGCGTATTCAACGGATATATTACGCAAAAGTAATCCGTTGTCTGTAAACTCTATGAAAGAAGTTGATGAATAATGATAAAAGATGAAGCCGCATGGCATGGATTTCAAGGAGATATTTGGAAACATGAAATAAATACGAGAGATTTTATTCAAACGAATTACAAACCCTACGAGAATGGAGCTGAGTTTTTAGCTAGTTCTACAAAGGCAACTGACCAATTATGGAGTGAATTAAAGAAATTACAAATGGAAGAACGTGCCAACGGAGGCGTTTTAGATATGGAAGCCGACGTTGTATCGGCAGCAAACGCATACGGATCAGGATATATAAACGAAGAAATAAAAGAACTTGAAAAAATTGTAGGTATTCAGACCGATAAACCCTTAAAACGCGCTTTTATGCCTTATGGCGGTATCAACATGGCAGAAGAGTCTTTAAGAAGTTATGGATATGAACCCAATGAAAAATTCAGTGAGATATTTACTAAGTATCGTAAAACACACAACCAAGGAGTTTTTGATGTCTATTCTCCAGAAATGCGCGCTGCCCGACGAAATAAAATCATTACTGGCTTGCCTGATACGTATGGTCGTGGCCGGATCGTAGGAGACTATCGACGCGTAGCCTTGTATGGTATTGACTTTTTGATGGAGCAAAAAAATAAGGATTATGAAAACTTTAGTAAAGGTCAATTCACTGATGAAGATATACGACTTCGGGAAGAAATCACCGATCAATATAATGCTTTAAAAAGAATGAAAGAAATGGCTTTTTCATACGGCTACGATATTTCTCAACCAGCTGAAAATGCCAAAGAGGCTGTACAGTGGCTTTACTTCGGGTACCTTGCAGCTATTAAGGAACAAAATGGAGCTGCTATGTCAATTGGTAGAATTTCTGTTTTTCTTGACATTTATATTCAACGTGATTTGGATAAGGGGCTTCTAAATGAAGAAGAAGCTCAAGAATTAATAGATCATTTAGTAATGAAATTAAGAATGGTGAAATTTGCGCGAGTACCTTCATACAATGAGCTTTTTTCTGGTGATCCTATTTGGGCAACACTTGTAATAGCAGGAATGGGCATTGACGGGAGAACATTAGTAACAAAAACTGACTTTCGATTTTTGCATACGCTTGAAAATATGGGGCCCTCTCCAGAACCAAATCTTACAGTTTTATATTCTTCTCGCTTACCAAGAAAGTTTAAAGAATATGCTGCTAAAATATCCATTGAAACTTCTTCTATTCAGTATGAAAATGATGATATAATGCGTCCATTTTGGCTAGACGATTATGCGATTTGTTGTTGTGTTTCAGCAACACAAACTGGCAAGGAAATGCAATTTTTTGGAGCGCGCGCTAATTTAGCCAAATGTTTATTATATGCAATTAATGGTGGCATAGATGAGAAGACAAAAGTGCAAGTAGCTCCCCCTTTTCGTGGAATCAATAGTAATGAAGCGCTAGATTATGACGAAGTTGTCAACAAATTTGATACGATGATGGAATGGCTAGCTGGAATCTACGTCAACACATTAAATTGTATTCACTATATGCATGATAAGTATTTTTACGAAGCGGCAGAACTAGCTTTAATGGATACTAACTTGAAACGAACCTTTGCGACCGGAATTGCAGGATTTTCTCATGTAGTAGATTCTTTGGCCGCCATCAAATACGCTAAAGTATATCCGATTAGGGATGAAGATGGAATAGTTGTATCTTATAAAACCGAAGGAGAATTTCCAAGGTACGGAAATGATGATGACCGTGCAGATGAAATTGCTACTGATTTATTAAAGAAATTCATGGAGAAAATCAAACATTATAGAACTTACAGAAATTCTGAGCCAACGACTTCCATTTTAACAATCACTTCAAATGTTGTTTACGGAAAAGCGACAGGCGACTTACCAGATGGACGTAAAATGGGAGAACCATTATCACCAGGAGCTAATCCTTCCTACCGGGCTGAACAAAATGGTTTATTAGCTTCTTTAAACTCATTAACTAAGTTGCCATATTCATATGCGCTTGATGGCATTTCTAATACCCAAAGCATAAATCCTGAGGCCTTAGGGCATAAACAAGAAGAAAAAGTGGAAAATCTTTCAAATATTTTAGATGGGTATTTTGATAAGGGAGCACATCATATCAATGTTAATGTTTTTGGAAAAGAAAAATTGATCGATGCTATGAAACATCCTGAAAAAGAAGAGTATGCAAATTTTACCATTCGCGTGTCAGGTTATGCTGTGAAGTTTATTGATTTGACGCCAGAGCAACAAAGAGACGTCATTAGTCGTACCTTCCATTCAAAAATGTAAAAATTAAGTGGGCGGATTTTTTATATAATCTGCCCATTTTCAATAGGAGAGGATTTTCAAATGAGAAAAAATAGTCGGATAGGAAGAATTCATTCAATAGAAAGCTTTGGTGCAGCTGACGGTCCTGGTGTTCGGTTTGTGGTTTTCATGCAAGGCTGCCCAATGCGTTGCCAATTTTGTCATAATCCTGATACCTGGAAAGTAAATGATATTCATTCAAGAAGATGTACTGCAGAGGATTTGTTAGATCAAGCTTTAAAGTATCAACAATATTGGGGAGCACAAGGTGGTATAACTGTTAGTGGAGGAGAACCATTGCTACAACTTGATTTTTTAGCAGATTTTTTTCAAAAAGCCAAACTAAAAGGAATCCACACTACCTTGGATACTTGTGGGCAACCATTTACTAAAGAGGGCTCTTTTTTCACCAAATTCCAAACGGTATTGGCATTTACAGATTTAATCTTACTAGATATTAAGCATATAGATACAACTTGTCACAAAAAACTGACAGGCCATCAGAATTATTCAATATTAGAATTAGCACGGTATCTATCAGAAGTAAATAAACCAGTTTGGATTCGTCATGTCTTAATTCCGAAAATCAATGATCAAAACGCGTATTTAAAAAAATTGGATCATTTCATCCAAGAATTAACTAATGTAGAGCGCGTGGAGGTGCTTCCATATCACACTATGGGGAAGATTAAGTGGGAAAATTTAGGCTATGAGTATCCGTTAACGGGGATTGAACCTCCATCTAAGCAGCGTATAAAAAATGCTGAAAAGTTATTGCATATTGATCGTTATAATTAAGAAAAGGCATATTCTAGTATCGAAAATAAAAAAACTTTTGAAGTAGCCTGTGATACAATCGATTTAGAAGTGAAGGAGTAAGGAGTCGCCATTTATCAAAAAAACAATCGTAATAGGAATTTAAATATGGTTTGTTAAACTTAGTTAAACAACGGTATAATTTATTAAGTCTACCTTAACGCGTATTTTCACTTTTTACGTATTTTCATTCTTTTCAAAAAGTTTTAGATTGTAGGGAATGTTGATAGCAGCTGTTGAAATCAAACCTATTTACAAGCTTTTTATCATGATCCTGTTTCCTTTATAATCCTATATAATAACCACTTTTCTACTATTTTTAAGCACCTTGATTACTTATCAGCTAAGCCTCCATTAAAAATTTATGGGCATATTTACTCAGAAATAAGTCAAATGCTTGCAGATGAAGCGCCTAATCTTTTTTTGATTTTTAATCATTAATTGCTCTCGTATGATTGTCAAGAGATAAAAAAAATGAAAAATTAATTACTTGAAATTTTTCAGTTCTTATTAAATAGCAAAAACTACTTTACTTTAGTAGGTTTGAAAGGAGCCTTCAAAAGTACTTGATCTGGATGTAAAGGCTTGTCATCACAAGTCACCATATCCGAAGTGAATCTCTTTGTAATAAAGAATTGAATAGTAATGGAAACGATTCAGAAAAATATTCTTAAGAAAGGTAAGATTTTATAAGCACCTTTAAATTTGAAAAATACCTTATCGGATTCTCATATTTAGCGCAGAAAAGAAGACTAAATAGTCTTTCTATTTATGGAAGATTGAAACTTCTGAAAAAATAAAAAGAAAAGGCATTATATAGGCCTCTCAAATAATGTTGGAGCCAAGCTATGGCTATTGAGTATGTAAAAAGCGGAACACATAAGAGTCGCTTCTTTTTAAGAAACTCTGAGACATTAATTTGGGAGACAAAGATTTCGTGATGGGCAAACCTTTTTGTTGGTTGGATCCTTAAAAAAATTGCGAAAAGTAGGCTGTATATCAAATCAAAAGGGATCATCGTAGGAGAAAATAACGAGACCCTTTCATTAACAAGAACATCAATTAAACAATGAAAGGCAAGGTTTTATTTTAACAGCTGCCTGAGCTTAGTTAGGCTGCGACACTAAAACCATTTGTGGAATCAATAAAAAGAGTGTGAGACAAAAGTAAGAAACACTTTTGCCTCACACTCTAAAAAGAAATAAAGGGGGGAAGCAGCAGCAGTACTTTCGGAAATAAGCCAAAATTCACCAAACTTTAAAAGCCATTTTCATGTATTTTAGCTTATTTCTTAGCATTTCCCCCTTCTGTCTTAGTCTCTTTTCGTTTGCATTAAGATCAGTAATTACCGGGAATTCCAACGCAGAACTTACATAAAATAATGAATAGATCCAGCTTCCATAGAAATTTGTTCCAAGTTATCAGGTTCTACGCTTCTTTTAATTGTTTAAAAAAGCTTGAAGCGATTGCATTTTTATAGTGTCCATCATTTTTTATTGCGCCAAGTTTATAGTGGTTTGTTTCACCAAAGTGGGCTGAGAACGGTTAGTAACATCATAAATATTAACTTTAAGTACGCTTCCTATAACACCAGTTAAATTTGCTGTAGCATCGATCTTAAATTCATTCGTTGGAGCATCGTAGCCAAAAATTAAACCTGAATTATATATATCTTGTTGTTGAGCATCGTGTAATGCAAATAAATAATTAACGGTACTATTTTTATATGATTTAATCCTATCCGGTCTTGGAAATACAGGGCCAGGTTGAAGATACTTCAATCGAACATTAAAGGATGTTGTCACATTATCGGCTTGTCCTGTAAAAGGGATTTCACCTGACAAAGACTTTTTATAAAATTCTACGTCAACCTTATACGTTCTATGGGCTGGAACTTTTACTGATTGTGAGGGCGCCGTGAACGTTTTTGTTTCTGACTCGGTCGTTGTATTAGTAGTTGCAGAATTAACAGTAGCCGTCACTTCGATTCCTTTTTTCAGTACGATGGGAACGGAAAAAACAGTAGACTTTCCGGCAATGAAAAAACCTTTTGTTACAGCTGTGCTAGTAGTATTTTGGAATGAATGACTATAGCTTGCAGTTGAGAAGGTTTGTTCTTGATCGGATGTGTTGTTAAATTCGTTGCTACCAATAAAATCAGGATTTAAGTCTTGTACTTTAAGATTTTGTATATCCTTTGGTTTTAATGAAAGACCATTTATATCGGTTTGTAAATTTTTCATATCTGTAGCTGTATAGCCTTCGAAGTTTTTATAGTATATAAAGTCGTTATAATAATACTGAGCTATTTTATTTAACTCTTTTTTTGACATCCAGCACAATGCCATCATTCACTTTTTTCTCACCGGAATTGTTAGTCATGGCGTTGGTTTCAACAGCAAGTGTATTTGATAGTAATACTCAGATATATGATGCTAGTATTCCGCATAAAACCATACGATTCATTTTCATGGATTCCTTCTCCTCATTTCTTTTTTATTTTGTTCTAATAAGTCATGACATTATCTTGATGCTTTAAAGAAGAAGGCGCTTTCTAACTGTTCTTTATAACATAAAAAAGCAAGCAGGTAAATTTCCAAAAAATGAAGGTTTAGAAACTTGTTATAAAATAGATGATCATATCCTTGTAACTAAAAGAAGTTCATTGTATCCTTTCTTTAATTAGTCAATAGTATTCATTAGCTAATAATGTACCGATATATTTTAACAACGCTAAAACTTGTTTAAAATATTAAAAAAGTAGTCCTTCAAGCTTTTTTAATCAAGAAGATGGGTACTTAAACTTCTGCAAGTTTTTATTAAAAATTAGTTACCTGGTTAAGTAGAATACGTAATCGGTTTGTAAACGCATACAAAAATGTCCGTTGCAAGGGACAAAAAATAGTGAAGGAAATTAAAAATTGTAGCTTATGATAAAGATGCAAGGGGGAACGGCTTATGACAAGTCAAAACGATCGGATCAACAGATTAAAACTGCTTCTTTCAAAGCAACGCGATTATATGACTGCTATCGAACTTGCTGAATTGATGGAGACTTCGACCAAAACTATCTATCGTTTAGTGAAAAAGATCAATGAAGAATATGCTGATGGATCACTTATTCTATCAGAAAAGGGGCGCGGCTATCAGCTGGATTATGGTAAGTATTTGGAACAAATAGAACCGACGATGAAATCCGTCATGGAGATTTCACCGTCCGAACGACAAGCACAAGTGATGGAACAACTTTTATTATCCTCTCCCAAAGCAATTAAAATTTTGGATCTTTTCAAGGATTTTTACGTAGGCGATTCAGCAATTGCCAACGATGAAAAAATGATAGCCAGTCAGGTCGAACGCTTTGAGTTAAAACTATTCCGGAAAAACCGAACGCTTGCTATCAAAGGAAAAGAAGTAAACATTCGTCGGGCAATCGCTGAATTGATTCAACGGCTGAACATTATTGATTTAGATGATATGAAGACAGCAGACGAATTGAATTTTAATCGTTATGATGTGTTATTCGTTTCCGACCAATTGAAAATTGTGGAGCAAGCTCTTGGCGGAGAGATCCCGTACCCATATAACGTCAACGTCTTCTCTCACCTTTATATTATGATTTGCCGCTCAAGACAGACCAGACAGCAATTAGTTGAGGAGCAATTGACGAAGGAACAACGGCAACTGCTAGATGCGAATCAGGAAATTAAAGACATCGCCACCAAGGTTATCAAGAATGTGGAAGGCTATTTAGTTACCAAACTCCCGGTGAGTGAAATCTATTACCTTTACCAATATCTGCTTTCTTCCCGAATGAAAAAACAACCGGATAAGAAGCCGACTTTTTCTCCTGAGGTTGAGCAAATCACTAACTACTATTTGCGGGAAGTCGGTAAAAAGTTGAACATTAAGTTGACTGACAGTGCCATTTTTGTTGATTTGTCCAATCATATTAAACCAATGCTAAACAGGTTGAAGCATCAAATTCACGTGAAAAATGGCTTGTTAGACCAAATTCAACTCACTTACGAAAGAATTTACAAAGATGTGATTGCCGTGTCAGTAAAGGTAAGCGAAACCTTTAACTTGCCGCCGATCAATCAAGATGAAAATGGTTTTATCACTCTTTATTTCGCCAGAATGATTGAAACGTATCAAGTACCAATTCAAACTTTAATTATGTGTACGACGGGTGTTGGCACTTCAGAGCTATTGAAAGCCAAAATTGTGAAAAAGTTTCCTGAGCTAGCTATTATAGATGTGATCGCAACAAAAAACTATCGCTCTGTTTTAGATAAAGCACCAGGTATTGAGTTAATTCTTACTACAGTAGGTCTCAAAAACAGCTTACCGGTTCATTCTTTATTAGTTAGCGCTATGTTAACCGCCAACGATCAGTTGAAGATCCGAAAGAAAATCGAGGAGATTTACCATGAGAGATAATTTTATTCAATTGTTCCCTAAGCTGAAAGTAACTAGCCGTTCAGAGGTCTACGCTTTTATCAGCAACTGGCTTTATCCATCACAAAATGAAAAGGCTTTATTGATAGAAAAGGCACTTTATAAACGGGAAGCAGCAGGGGACATTCAAATTGACGCTGGGGTAGTCCTTCCCCATGTTGAAAGTCAATTAGTTGAGAATAGCTTAGTTGCGGTCATCCGACCGCTGGTTCCCATTAAGCACTGGCACGCAACCATCGAAAACGTTGATCTTATCATTGTCGTTTTACTGGCACCTAACCAAAGCGGTGAAGCCAAGCAGCGCTTGGTGGATTTTATGCGGCAGCTTGCTGATGGGGAATACCTGAATAAACTAAGGACTATGACCATCAGCGACTGAACTGGTAGGAGAAATTCATGATGAAAATAGGTGGAGCACCAGCCTGTACTGTTAAAATTGCTTACGTAAATCTCCCGCAGAAAAAATTGGGTATGCGAAACAACAATCGATCCTGAAATTTAAGTAGCAACTTAAGGTACCATGCTAGTGAACAGCTAGTAACGCCTGAAGAAATTCAAGTTGTAGACCTTGTGATTTGGAACATTGGTATAAAAATCAATCAGCACCAGCCTTTTGAAAACAAATGGCTAAGCCAAACGTCAACACAAGTTGCAGGAAAATTGCCATAAACTTATTGAAAAAGCGGTAGTAGTAACTAAATTACCAATAAAAGGAGCTTGAACAAAATGGAAGTCAAAGAAATTATTGATCCTAAAATTATCAAAACCCAATTGTTGGGAACGACGAAAGCCGAAGTTCTTGAGGAGCTGGCCAATGTATTGTTGAAAAACGACTATATCTCAGACGTTGCCGGTTTTGTCAAAGACATTTATGCACGGGAAGCACAAGGCCAAACAGGTATAGGAAATTATATCGCAATTCCTCATGGAAAAAGTACTTTTGTCAATAAAATTGGAGTGGCAATCGGTGTTACGGAACAAGAAATTCCTTGGGAAACACTGGATGGAAAAGGAGTGAAAGGCATTATTCTGTTTGTGGTGGGTCCTGATAATGAAAGTGCACAAAACCATTTGAAGCTATTGTCACTTTTCGCTCGCAAATTAGGGAATGATGAAGTCGTTGAACACCTAATTCAAGCAAAAGATGCTCAACAAGTTGTAGCTGCTTTTGCCTAAAATAAACCAAATTGGAGGAACAAAAAATGAAAATTGTCGGAGTAGCAGCTTGTACTGTCGGAATTGCCCATACTTATATTGCTCAAGAAAAATTGGAAAATGCCGCTAAAAAAGCCGGACATGAAATTCAGGTGGAAACCCAAGGAACGATTGGTATTGAAAATGCCCTAACACCAGAGCAAATAGCAGCGGCAGATATTGTCATTTTGGCCATTGATGTCAAAATCAGTGGACGAGAAAGGTTCGAAGGGAAACGGATCATTCAAGTACCTACAGAAGTCGCAGTAAAATCACCAAATAAATTGATTGAAAAAGCCGTTGAAGTGGTTGAACAACAACCTATAGTCTAAAGCGTAAGGGAGAAGGAAAATGGAAACAATCAAAAAACTCAACTTAAAAGGACATTTATTGACAGCAATTTCTTATTTGATTCCAATCGTTTGCGGCGCTGGTTTTTTAATTGCCATTGGAATGGCATTTGGCGGCACTGCTCAAGGAACCTTGATTCAAGGCAAGTTTGATTTCTTTGATGCCTTGGCGACGATGGGTGGTGCTGCTTTGGGCTTATTACCGGTCGTTATCGCAACGGGTATTTCTTATTCCATTGCAGGAAAACCTGGTATTGCACCTGGGTTTATTATTGGCTTGACTGCTAATGCGATTGGCGCTGGCTTTATTGGTGGGATCCTAGGCGGTTACTTAGCTGGGTATCTTGTTTTTGCTATTTTAAAATATATCAAAGTACCAAATTGGGCTAAAGGGTTAATGCCGACGTTGATTATTCCTTTTATTGCTTCGATGGTTGGTGGTTTGATCATGGTGTATGTTATCGGAATGCCAGTAGCAGCGTTTACTACATTACTAACGAACTTTTTGGATGGCTTAGGGAACTCTTCATTGTTAATTTTTGGCGGTGTTATCGGTCTTTTAAGCGGTGTGGACTATGGCGGCCCTATTAATAAAACGGTCTTTGCATTTGTGTTGACGATGCAGGCAGAAGGAGTAAATGGGCCGATTACGGCTTTACAGTTAGTCAACACGGCAACGCCGATCGGCTTTGGTCTTGCTTATTTCGTAGCAAAATTATTCGGTAAAAATATTTATTCAAAAGTTGAAGTTGAAACGCTGAAATCAGCGGTGCCGATGGGAGTTATCAATATTGTTGAAGGTGTGATTCCCCTAGTGATGAATGATATCGTTCGTGGAGTAGTTGCAACAGCCATCGGTGGTTTTGTCGGTGGGGCTACGACAATGATTTTAGGAGCAGATGCAACAGTACCTTTTGGCGGTGTTTTGATGCTTCCTACTATGTCCAAACCTTGGGCTGGTGTCATTGCTATTTTAGTAAATGTGGTCGTAACAGCGGTTGTTTTAGCGGTTATCAAAAAAGACGTCAAAGAAGAAGAACCCGAAGTAATTGCAGAAAAAGAAGAAGCAGAGATTAACTTGGAGGACATCCAAATTTTTTAAGAAAAACAATAAAATTTGTAAAGGTGGGAAAGCAGGAATGAAATTTTTTCTTGATACAGCAAACGTTGCTGAAATTAAAAAAATTAATCGGCTGGGCTTAGTGGACGGTATCACAACGAATCCGACGATTATCTCCAAAGAAGGTCGTGATTTTGAAGAGGTAATTAAAGAAATTTGTGCTCTCGTTGCTGGTCCAGTTTCAGCTGAAGTTACTAGCTTGGATGCTAAGGGGATGATTAATGAAGCAAAAGAAATCGCTCATTGGGCGGAGAATATCGTGGTGAAAATTCCGATGACTGAAGCAGGATTACAAGCAACTGCAGAACTAACCAAATTAGGGATTAAAACCAATGTCACCTTGATTTTTTCAGTTACGCAAGGTTTGTTGGCGGCTAAGGCAGGCGCTACTTTTATTTCACCTTTCTTAGGCCGTTTGGATGATATCGGTACTAGTGGTATTGAATTAGTGGCTAAATTACGACAAGTATTGGACACTTATGGCTTTGCTACAGAAATCATTGCAGCCAGTGTTCGTCATGTGGATCATGTGGAGAAGGCTAGCTTGGTCGGCGCCCACATTGCGACAATTCCGCCAGCCTTATATAGAGCACTGTGGAGCCATCCGTTAACCGATAAAGGAATCGCTCAATTTATGAAAGATTGGCAAGCATTTCAGAACAGATAAGGAGACGTAGGAATGACTAAAGTAGAATTTTCGCCATCTTTAATGACGATGGATTTGGATAAATTTAAAGAACAAATCGAATTTTTAAACGAGCATGTCGCTTCTTATCACATTGATATTATGGATGGTCGTTATGTACCAAATATTACATTATCGCCTTGGTTTATTGAAGAAGTTCGGAAGATTAGCCAACTGCCAATGTCGGCACATTTAATGGTTATGGATCAAAGCTTTTGGGTGAATCAATTAATTGCAATGAATTGTGAATGGATTTGCATGCATGCTGAACGATTGGATGGTTTGGCTTTTCGCTTGATTGATCAAATTCATGCTGCCGGTTTAAAAGCGGGCGTTGTCTTAAATCCCGAAACTTCGATTGAAACAATTTTTCCCTACATTGAACTGGTAGATAAGATAACGATTATGACTATTGATCCAGGCTTTGCCGGTCAACGTTTTATCGAATGTACATTGGCCAAAATTGTCGCCTTGCGAGAACTGCGGGAAGCAAAGGGCTATCACTATGTAATTGAAATGGACGGTTCTTCCAATCGCCAATCATTTAAGCGTATTGATGCGGCAGGTCCGGATATTTATATTGTGGGCCGAAGTGGTCTGTTTGGCTTAGATGAAAGGATTGCTATCGCTTGGGAAATTATGAAAAAAGATTATCAAGATATGACAGGCAAAGCAATTGAATGAATTGGCAAAGCAGAGCTAATACAAACAAATTTAGGACATTGCTGTTTTAACAACTGCTTGTAATTGGTCTGGGGAGATTTGCTTTATTTATGGCCGGTTCCGTCTTAATGTATCGCTGCTTTTGTGATTATATATAAAAAGAGAAATCCTTAGTTTAAGAGATTTCTCTTTTTTTATGATCATCTGCCTGCTTTAAAATTAAAAAAAAACTCTTTGATAGGCAGTGAATGGATTAATTATTTCCTGTATCGCCTTTTTTAATTAAGGCTAAAATTTTCCAAGCAGTTTTTTCATCTAAAAATAAATCGGTAAAAAAATTACCATTTAATGCACCCAAACAAGATTCAGCTTTGAATTTATTTTTACAGATACCAATTCGTTTAGGTATACCAAAAATTTCTTTTAAAGAAAGCCCAAATGTTTTATCATCCGTTTCCTTGATGAACTGACCATCCATAGTAAAGGGTCGTCCGTAAAGGAATCCCACCGTATTAGCAATGTTTGGAAATAAAATCTTACGATGCTTACTCCATGGTTCAACAGAATCAATCGAAGATAATGTTCCAATTCCAGAAATTAACATATCCGCATGGGAAGCTGTTACTAGTGTGTTCGCTAATGACGGTTCAAGTGACATTAATTCACGAGCTGTATCATTGATTACATATAAGGGAATACTTAAAGTTAAATATGAAGATTCATAACGTTCAGCTGCTTTTTGAACTAAGCGGGTGGATCCGGCAAGAGAATTGTATTTTCCAATCTCCCCAATAAATTGCGTAAAAATTAATTCTTCACGAGCACTCATTTTGAATTGATCAATTACTTTGTAAACAGTATCACCCCATGAAAGTGCAACGATATTTGCTTCTTTAATAAACTGTTGAATATAATCAGCAGAAAATTTAGAAAAAAGTAAATCATGCTCCGACAAATCCTCATTGCTTTTTAAAATATAGACATTTGTTTCTTCGAAATAATGGTTGAAAATTTTTTCCAATTCATAATTTCTTGCGTAAGGAGAATTAATAGAAATACTAACCAATTGTTTTTCACGAGCGTCTTCAATGTATTTTAAGGCTTTGTAGCGTGAAATGCCATATTTTTTTGCTATTTCACTAATGTTGATATCAAGAAGATAATAATCTTCACAAATTTTAACAAGCAGTGATTCATAGTTTGAGAATTCTAAATTCATGATATGCCTCCTGACTTTTAAAATATACACTTTTAATGAATTATATCAAAAAAAACCAAATAAGTCCTTTTTCATTTTTTTAAAATAAAGAAATTTTTTTAAATATTTTAAAAAAATATTGTTTATTTTTTATAAAGTGATAAAATATACCTGTAATTTACAAAAATGTAAATCGGGGTGGAGAAATGTTCGATGAAGTTTTAGACATACACAAAAAAAATATCGGTGTATTGAAATTAGCAACAACTGAATACGTTCAAAATGACCAAGATTTAGCTAAAATGTATACCCCTGGGGTTGCAGAGCTTAGTCTGATGATTGAAAAAAATCATGATTTGGCTCGAGAATTGACGATCAGTGGCAAGCTAGTAGCTATTATCACCGACGGTTCGGCAGTATTAGGATTAGGTAATGTCGGGGCTCAAGCAGGCTTGCCAATTGTGGAAGGAAAAGCCCTGCTTTATAAAAACTTAGCTGGGGTAGATGCAATTCCTTTAGCAGTTGAGCAAAGGTCAGTAAATGAAATTGTTCAAACAATTGAAAACTTACAAAGCAGCTTTGCCGGAATTCATTTAGAAGATATTGCAGCTCCAAAGTGTTTCGAAATTGAAGAGCAGCTTCAAGAAAAATTATCAATTCCTGTATATCATGATGATCAAGAAGGAACAGCAATTATTGTATTAGCTGCATTGATCAACGCAGCAAAATTAAAAAATAAGCCATTATCTGAGCTACACATAGTAATTAACGGAATTGGAGCTTCGGGCGTGGCTACTGCTAGACTATTAATAGCTGCCGGTATTACCAATCTAACACTGATTGATCAACAAGGCGTGTTGAAAAAAGAGGATCAAACATTAAATAAATATCAACGAGAGTTGCTCAATCATCTACATGAAACAAAAGAAGATATAAACACATTGAATGAGGCAATCGTTGGTCAGGATGCATTTATTGGTTTATCTGTAGGAAATGTTTTAACTCCGGCCATGATCAAAAAAATGGAAAAGAATCCAATTGTTTTTGCTTTGGCAAATCCGTTACCAGAAATTGACCCTGGCTTAGCAAAAGAAGCTGGTGTGACCTTAGTAGCTACCGGTTCTTCCAAGTTTCCAAATCAAGTGAATAATATTTTAGTCTTTCCTGGGCTTTTCAAAGGCTTATTAGCTTCAAAAGCCAACAAAGTCGATGTATCTTTGCAATACGAAATAGCGAAAAGTATTGCGGCTATGGTAACAAAGCCAACGCCTGAAAAATTCATCCCTAACGTTTTTGATAGAGGCGTTGCAGACGTTGTTTCACAAGCAGTGATAACTTATGTCCAAAAATTAAAGGAAAAAGAGGAAATGCCATATGCTAACCAGATTAAATAAAATTAAGATTGGGTTTATTCCCTTATTTCTTTACATTATTTTGGCACTGGCTTATATTGCTATAACATTAGCAAATATCGTGCCCAAAAATGACATGTTGGTTGCCCTAGGTATCATGACTGTTTTTGCTTATCTATTAGAGAAAATAGGTAAAAATATCCCTATTTTAAAAAACCTTGGTGGAAAGGTTTTAGTCGTTACCTTTTTACCTGCGTTTCTTGTTTATAAACACTGGTTGCCTGACAGCACTGTAAAAGTAGTTTCTGATTTTATGAAACATAATAACTTTTTGATGTTTTTCATCACATTGTTAGTTGTAGGCAGTATCGCTTCGATGAATCGCCAAACATTAGTTAAAGCAACTGCTCGGATTATTGTTATTTTAATTTTATGTAATGTGGTGGGTTCTTTAATAGGTACGGGTGTTGGGATGCTCTTTGGTATGTCAGCTTGGAATACGTATTTCTTTATTGTGGCACCCATTATGGCAGGTGGTGTTGGTGAAGGTGCCATGCCTTTATCAATTGGGTATGCAGCTACCATGGCTGGTATAGGGCAAAATGATATTTTTGGTAAAATTTTGCCGTGTGTTATGTTAGGTAGCTTAGTTGCAGTTTTATTATCTGGAATCCTAAGTAAAGTGGGAGAAAAATATCCTCGATTAAATGGACACGGTAATTTAATCGATAATGAAGATGAACGTTTAGAGAACCTAAAAGGAAGCGCAAAACCAATTGATATTGAAAAAACATTGGTAGCGGGTGTGGTGGCTATTACTGTCTATTTTGTCGCTGTTTACGTTGAACATCTATTAAAAATAGCTTTTGGTTTTGTTATTCCTTCTCCAGTAATTTTGTTGGTTTCTCTAATGGGCGCTAAAATGCTTGGTTTTATTCCGAAAAATATTGAAGAAGGTGGCAATTCACTGTATGGATTTACGGTTCGTGGTATTACACCGCCTTTACTATTTGGTGTTGGGGTTGCACAAACAGATTGGCTACAACTCATTGAAGTTTTCAAAAGTCCGGCGACTATCCTGACCATTATTTTCACTGTTGTTGCCATTGTTGCTACTGCTTTTATTGCAGCAAGCATTTTAAAAATGTATCCTGTTGACACGGCAATCGCAGTTTCATGTTGTAGTGGCCAAGGCGGAACCGGTGCATTAGCTATCTTAGCTGCAGGTAACCGAATGGAATTAATGCCATTTGCGCAAGTTGCAGTTCGTTTAGGTGGTGCAATGACAGTCACATTTGCTATCTTTTTAATGGGGTTGTTGTCATAGGTTATAGAAAGGACGTGTGTATGTGTTTAATCAAACAGACATCCGACAATTATTTTTAAAGAATAACTATGTAAGAGCACAATGGCAAGCGTTGTTACTGCAAACCGGAATTGAACAATCGGTAACAGAAATGTATCAACAACTGGATAAAACATTAGGCTTATATTTAGGCGAGGAATTGGTAGGTACAGTGTCTTATCAAATGAATGTCATTAAATATATTGCTGTGTCCGAAAAGCACAAACAATCTGGACATACACTGAATGTGTTAATGTCAGCGATTATTCAAGAAATGAGCCAACAAGGTATCTTTCATTATTTTATTTTCACTAAAAGACAGTATCAAAAAAGTTTTGAGTATCTAGGATTTGAGTTAATTATATCAACAGAAAAAATAGCTGTTTTGGAAACGGGAGATTGGTCTATTCAGCAATATTTGGCCACAATTCCTCAAGGCGTAGGTGAGAAAAAAGCAGCTATTGTGATGAACGCTAATCCCTTTACGAAAGGTCATTTTTATTTAGTAGAACAAGCAGCTCGCACCAATGACTGGGTATATGTCTTTGTTCTTGAAAAAGAACAGACCCTCTTTTCTACAGCAGAGAGAATCAACTTAGTCCAACAAGGATTAAAAAATTTTAAAAATGTAACAATTGTTTCAGGAGGCGAATATCTAATTAGTCCGGCAACATTTCCGACCTATTTTTTACGAAAAGATGATGAGCTAGCCAAAGAACAGATGGTAGTAGATGCAACATTATTTAAAGAAAGAATTGCTACTGAGTTAAACATTACAACTAGATATGTTGGAGAAGAACCACTTTCACCAATGACTAGTTCTTACAATAAGGTGCTAAAAATGATTTTACCGCCAGAAGTGGCGGTTGACATTATCCCGAGAAAAAAAACAGAAGATAATCAAGTGATCTCTGCTTCTCAGGTTCGTGAGGCTTTTCTTAACGGTCAATTGGAAAAAATCAAACATATGGTACCGGAAACTACTTATAACTATTTAAAATCAAAAAGGAGAGCTGAGCAATGAAAATAGCCAAAACAGCAATTGCAGGAACTTTAGAATCAAGTGATGTACAAATCATGATTGCGCCTAATACAGAAGGAATTGAGATTGATTTAGATAGCCAAGTTATTGAACAATTCGGAAAACAAATCAAAAAAGTCATTCTTGAAACGTTGCATGCCTATCAGATTACGAATGCCAAAATAAAAGTTGTAGATAAAGGAGCCTTGGATTGTGTCATCATTGCACGATTAAAAACGGCAATTCACCGTTCATTGGGAATTCAACACCAAGAAACACCATGGGAGGGTTTAACAAAATGATGAAAGAACGCTTGAGAAGAACGATGATGTTCGTACCGGGAAATAATCCTGCAATGATTAAAGATGCAGGAATTTATGGGGCAGATTCTATTATGTTTGATTTAGAAGACGCTGTGTCAATGACAGAAAAAGACAGTGCAAGGATGCTTGTAGCCCAAGCCTTGCAAACAATTGATTATAGTGAAACAGAATTAGTCGTCCGGATTAATGATTTACATTCAGAATTTGGACGTGCCGATATTTTTGCAATGGTTAAAGCGGGAGCCCATGTTCTACGTCTGCCAAAAACAGAATATCCAGAAGATGTCGTCGAAGTCGAAGCTGTGATTACAGAAGCAGAGAACTATTTTAAGATTCCGGTGGGAACAACATTAATGATGGCAGCGATTGAAGGGGCAGCTGGTGTTTTGAATGCGCCAGTGATTGCCAAAGCATCGGATCGTTTAATTGGAATAGCGATTGGTGCAGAAGATTATGTGACAAATATGAAGACCAAACGATACCCAGACGGCAAAGAATTATTTTTTGCACGTAGCATGATTGTTCATGCGGCTCGTGCAGCAGGTATTTCAGCATTCGACACGGTTTATTCTGATGTAGATAACATGGACGGATTTTTAGATGAAGTACGTTTGATCCACCAATTAGGATTTGATGGCAAATCATGTATAAACCCAAGACAAATTCCGGTGGTTAATAGTGTTTTTCAACCAGCAGTCAAAGAAATTCAAAACGCTCTAGAGGTTATAGCAGCTATCGAAGAAGCAAAAGAAAAAGGCTCAGGCGTTATTTCTTTAAATGGTAAAATGATTGATAAACCAATTGTTGAACGGGCACAACGGACTTTGATGTTGGCGAAAGCATCACAATTAATTGATGAGGAGGGCAATATCCATGCGTAATGAACAAAAAAGAACGATTTCATTAAAGGATTCATCAAAATATAAAAAAAATTTTCAAGGGGTTAAATTATCTTCAGAGACGATTCAACGAACAGCTCCCAAAGTCACAACTGTTCCAAATAAAACGAATAAACTGGTGGCTTCCATTGAAGAAGCTGTTGAAAATTCAGGCTTAACAGATGGCATGACTATTTCTTTTCATCACCATTTAAGAGAGGGCGATTTTGTTTTCAATCAAGTGATGGAAGTGATTCGTAAAATGGGGATTAAAGACCTTACCTTAGCCCCAAGTTCATTGACAAATACCATGAATGAAATGGTGATTGAATGTGTTAAAGATGGGACCGTGACCCACATTACCAGTAGCGGTATGCGCGGAAGCCTTGGTGAATTTATTTCTAATGGTGGTATGGAAAATCCTGTTATTTTGCGTTCTCACGGGAATCGTCCCAGAGCTATTGAAAGTGGTGACTTAAAAATAGATGTTGCCTTTTTAGGTGTGCCAACTTCTGATGATTATGGTAATGCAAATGCAATTTATGGCAAATCCGTCTTTGGCTCATTAGGCTATGCTAAAATAGATGCACAATATGCAGATAAAGTCATTCTACTAACTGACAATTTGGTTCCTTATCCAAATACGCCCATAAGTATTCCTCAAACTCAAGTAGATTACGTAGTAGAAGTTCAAGCAATTGGTGATCCGGATAAAATTGGAGCTGGAGCCACTCGATTTACTAAAAATCCAAAAGAATTAAAAATTGCTGAAATGGTAAAAGAAGTGATTATTCATTCACCTTATTTTAAAAATGGTTTTTCCTTCCAAACAGGAACCGGTGGTGCGGCTCTAGCAGTGACCCGCTATTTATCACAGGAAATGGAAGCCAGAAATATTAAAGCTTCTTTTGCATTAGGAGGAATTACTAAACCAACCGTCGATTTATTAGAAAAAGGTCTAGTTGAAAAAGTGTTAGATGTTCAAGATTTTGACAAAGGTGCAGCTGAAGGAATGGCACGATTTGAAAATCAACAAGAAATTGATGCCTCTTTTTATGCTGATCCAAGCAATAAAGGTGCTGTTGTTAATAAATTAGATGTGGCTATTTTATCTGCATTAGAAATTGATACGCAGTTCAATGTAAATGTTATGACTGGTTCAGACGGTGTGCTAAGAGGTGCCATTGGTGGACATCAAGATGCGGCAACGGCTAAGCTTACGATCATCTCAGCACCTTTGGTACGTGGAAGAATACCGACAGTAGTAAATACTGTAACGACTTTAGTCACACCAGGGGTAAGTATTGATGTTTTGGTAACAGAAATTGGGATTGCGATTAATCCAAATCGTCAAGATTTACTTGCGATGTTTAAGGAAGTTCCACAGCTCCCTATTTTTACTATTGAAGAATTGCAACAAAAAGCAGAGCAGATTGTGGGCGTAGCAGAACCGTTACAATTTACAGATAAAGTTGTTGCTTATATAGAATATCGTGACGGATCCATTTTGGATACTGTTCGTCAAGTGCAGCCCATTAAAGAGTAAAGGGGGGATTGAAGATGTTTGACACAGGAAAAATTCAAGAACTAGAGGCCATTTTAACTCATAAAGAACAACGTGCTAATTTGCAGACTAAATTGCTTTTTAAGGATCCGAACAAGGCATTATTAGTTTTTACCTTAAATATTCCTGGGCCAATCAAAAATAATCCCCAAATTGCCCGCATTTTTCATGCGGGAAAATTTGCGCTTCAAAAAATGTTTACTCAAAAAAATGTGCGCCCAATCTACACCAAAGAGATTAATTTACCTAGCGGCTTGGACTGGTTTGTTGAAGTTGCCACAGATCCATTTACGTTAAAGCAATTTCTCATTGAATTAGAGCAAGAACATCCGTTAGGTAGATTGTTTGATTTAGATGTTTTATTTGTCAAGGATGGGCAAGTACAAATCGTTAGTCGTAAAGCACTTGGTTATCCGGAAAGATCTTGTTTTATTTGCCAGCAATCGGCGAAAATTTGTGCACGAAATCAAACGCACCAGTTAAAAGATATACAGAAAAAAATTGAACAACTGGTTGATACACAATTGAAAGAAGCTCAAGAGTATGAATGAAAATAGTCGAAAACTGGCTCAGCAAGCGCAATTAGCGATGCTGTACGAAGTCACATGCTTAAATAAGCCAGGTTTAGTTGATCCTGTTGATTCAGGGTCTCACCAAGACATGGATATTTTTACTTTTTTAGAAAGTAGTGTCATTTTAGCTCCGTACTTTGAATCTTTTGTTCAAACTGGTCTGAAATTACGAAAATGTCCAATTGCTGAAACATTTACTTCTATTCGTAAAATTGGTTTAGAGGCAGAAGCCGCTATGTTTTCCGCAACGAAAGGCGTCAATACACATAAAGGAGCCATCTTTTCTTTAGGAATTTTTTTGGCTGTTTGTGGGCGTTTGATGATTTGGGAAGTTCCTTGTGAATTATACACGCTCCAACAAGAGATTAAACGCATGACCAAGGATTTGCTTGCAGATTTTGATATGATCGATAGATCAATGCCAGAAAAGTTAACATGGGGCGAACAATTGTATGTCAATTATGGCTTAACCGGAATACGGGGCGAAGCGCAAAAAGGGTATCCTACTATTTTTGATGAAGGATTGCCATATTATCAAAAACATCAAGGAACACAACAGGAGCAGTTGTTAGATACATTACTATATATATCTTTACAAGCAGCTGATACCAACTTAATGAAGCGCAGTCACAATATTCACATTTCTGAAAACTATCAAACCTTAATTTGTAAATATTTTGATTTAGGTGGAACCAAGACTCCGGAAGGGAAGAACTTTTTAGAAAGGTTAAATACCTTGTTTAAAGAAAAAAACTGGAGTATTGGCGGAAGTGCTGATTTATTGATTGTTACTATCTTTTTGGCTAAATTAATGAACATTGGCTGGTTAAACTAACGAATTATTTTGTTTAAAATCTAACTGTTCTAAAGACAAACAAAGCTAAATTTAAAGCTATTTATCTCTGTGAGCATAAAAAATATCTAACTGGGCCACATCGCCTGTTGCCTACTTCACTTATTTTGCGGGTAGAGTTGGGAAAAATAGCTTTATTACCTAAAAATTCTTATAGATTTAATACCAAAGTACGAAGTAAGAAACATAATTAGCTCTTTATCCTTATAAAAAATAGAAGCGAAGTTTATCGCTTCTATTTTTTTTAAAGTAGTTTGAGACTACTCATTAGAAACCTCAGCCAACCGCTCTTCTACATTTGAAAGTAGTAGAGGTTAGTTCTGTCATCTTTAGGGTGAACCAACGCTTAGAGTTTGTAATTCTGGCACTCGTTTGTTTATGCGACAGCTTATAGTCAAAAGAACAACGGAATTTTTTGGAAAATTCCACAGCTTGACAAAATATAAGAAAAGACTTATCTTTTATATAGGGGTGGGGGGCATCCCTATATAAATTATCTGGGAGGTTAATATATGTCACATTTGATTGAACACCACAGTGAAGAGTTAATTAAACGTTTAAGTAAAATTGAAGGACAAGTATCTGGCATTAAAAAAATGGTGGCTGATAATAAAGAATATGCTGATATCCTCATCCAATTGAATTCGGCCCGCGCAGCTATTCAAAAAATAAGTCAGATTATCTTAGAAGCCCAAGCAGACCACTCATTGATGCATGTAAGTGAAGGTTTTGATTTAGCCAAAGAAATGGAAACATTAAGGCGCGTTATTACCCAATATAATAAGATGAATTGAGTGATAAAAATGGCTAGGAAGAATAGTGAAGCAACGAATGATTCAGTAATAAAAAAAAGACTGATTAACCTGGCACTTCCTGCTACAATTGAAAATGTTCTGGAAACTTCAGTAGGCTTTATCGATTCTTTAATGGTTGCAAGAATTGGGTTATTCGCCGTTGCAGGCGTAAGTATAGCCAATGCCATCCTTAATGTGTATATTGCTATATTTATTGCACTAGGCATTGGCACCTCCTCTTTGATTTCAAGAAATATTGGGTCAAAAAACATTGATAAAGCCAAAATGATCGCGAAACAATCCTTACTATTAGCGATTATTTCAGGTTTATTCCTAGGCTTTGTGACTCTTGTAGCTGGTTCTCAACTTTTATACTTAATGGGAGCAACAAAACAAACGTTTCATTATTCTTTACAATTTTTTAGCATTGTCGGGGGAGGAGCCGTTGCGATTGCAACTATGATTATATTGGGAAGTATGCTACGGGCGCTAGGAGATACTAAGTCACCAATGAAAATCGGTTTGATTGCAAATGTCCTAAATGTTGTCATAAACTATCTTTTAGTCTTTGGTTTAGGACCTATACCAGCACTAGGTGTTGTGGGCACTGCTATTGGAACATTGATTGCAAGAAGTTTAGGAACGATTTTGCTATATAGAAAAGTGCAGTCCTCAGTTCTGTCCTTCTCTTTCGTTTCAATCGTTCAAAAGAGTAACTATCGAGAACTGTTGCAGCTTTCTTTGCCGGCTGCTTTAGAGCGATTGGTAATGCGCTTAGGACAAGTAATGTATTTTGGTTTAATTGTAGCGATTGGTGCAAAAACTTATTCGGCCCACTCGATTGCAGGTAGCATCGAAAGTTTCGTGTATATGCCAGCATACGGATTAGCGACTGCAGCAGCTACTCTAACAGGCAACAGTATCGGCAAGCAAAAATATAGAGAAACAAAACGGATTGCCTTCCTTTCTGTTCAATACGGAGTTATTGTGTTAAGCATATTGGGCGTAGGCTTGTTTTTCGGCACGCCTTTTATTGCTACCTGGTTTACAACAGATGCCGAGGCGATAAAACAGATAATAATTGCGCTTAAAATTGATGCCTTTAATCAACCGGGGTTAGCTATCAGTCTGATCTTAGCTGGAGTATTACAAGGAATGGGAGATACTAAAACACCCTTGTATAGTTCAGCCTTTGGTATGTGGGTAACACGGATATTGGGAATCATACTATTAGGAAGCATTCTAAAATTGGGGATTGCCGGAGTATGGCTTGCTATCGGTCTCGATTTATATATGCGATCTATTTTTTTAACGTATCGTTTTAAACGAAATATTCAACTCTTAATTAAAAAGCAACAGCTTCCTTCTAAAACAAGTGCAGCTTTGTGAGCCGTGGCTTTATTGTTAACGCAATAATTGAATAAGATTTGCCTCTTGTAAAGCATCGTAATAAGTTTTCTTGTTCTTTAAAAACTGATCTTACTATATTTAAAGGTAAAAAAGCTAGTTGTGAAATTAAAAAAAAGCCGAAAAGATGTTTATCTTTTCGGCTTAACTTTATGCTTTTTACAGGAATTAAGCTCTGGCTGTAAATATCAATTAAAGGAAAAAGAAAGAGAAATTTATGTTTTGTTTAGTGACCTTTTAAAAAACTTTACTTCCAGTTTAGCCAAAAGTCGGTTTCATTAACGGTCAATAGAGCAATACCTCTTGTTTATTTAATTGAGTGACAGATTCAGCTTTCACTGCTTACTATTTTTTGAATACCTTCCGTAATTCTAATGCTCGAATGAAGTAGAAAATACCGGCGATCTGAATTGGAATTTGAATGAGATTTCTGATGATTCGCCCTAAAAGTATAACTTTGAGATCAGCACCAAATAAAATTGCCATTAACCAAGAATTGATAAACAAACTAACAGGAATCATAATTAATAATTGCGTAACGATAACAGATAACAGGTTGACTTTTTTATTGTACAAAAAGAGCCCATCAATGAAGCCGCCTAAAAAGGCAGTTAACAAAAAGGCAACTTGGAAAGTTCCAGAGCCGAAAATAGTGAAATTAAGGATATTTGATACCATTTCCAGCATGCCGGCCCACCAAGGCCCGAAAAGATAGCCCATAAGAGCCATTGAAAGAAAGCCAAATGTAATTTGAAAGTTAGCCGGGCCAATCGCTATTTTGTAAAGAATAACATCCATGGCCAGTAATAATGCAGAGGTAGAAATTAATCGAGTGTTGATCGTTGGTAATTTAAAAACATTTTTTGCAATTAAAGTTTTCATGTATCAAGCTCCATTTCTATTTGATAGCTATTAGAATAACATAAAACCGCGAAGGTGTCATGACAACTTTGTGGTTTAAAAATGTTGTCTAATTGATTCCAACAACAGCTAGTAATTAACCAGTAGTAAGCACTACCAACGAATGCGAGCCTCTCTTTATTGTATATAAAAATAAATAAAAAGGAGTTTTTACGGACGAAACCGGCTAGCAAAATAAACAGCAAACATTCTTCAAAAGATGCACTGTTTTGGGTTGTGAATGAAAGATAACGGGATATAAAAATATTTTTTTAAAGTTTTTTTGTATATGTTATTTTATTTTTTAAAAATGTAAATCAAATATTATTTAAAAAAATGAAAAAAGAGAACAAATTTGATGAGTAAGCAAAGGCTTGTAGACCTATTTAAGAACCAAATATACTTGTAAAGTTTGTATGTCGCATTTTATTTTTGGCTTCATGGAAAAGCTGGAGAATTACTTTTAACTTCGATACGTTGATTGGCTATAGGCATTTTTGAAATTATTTTTTTATATGTTATTGATGCTTAGTAGGAGTGTGAAAACAGTTAAGTTACTACAAGCAGTTATTGTTGACATGAAATTTGTTTTATTTTATACTTTGGACGTAATAAGTTAGGTGAGGCTCCTATGCAAACATAGGCTATTGTCCAGAAATGTCGAGAGACGCCAATGGATAGAACAGGAATTGTCGAAGGAAGGCTTTTCCCAGATAGCTAAGAGTAATCTTTACGTTGCATAGTGCTAAAGCTCAACGTTTATCATGAACGCTTAGCAGTCAGTGCCTAATTATTTTGGGTGCTTTTTGTTTTATTTTAAAGAGAGGGGTGAGAATATGACGACAATTTTGGCTGTTTTAGGAACTATTGCAATTATTGCAATTCAAGTAGTTGAATACAATTTAACTGAAATTCAACCACCAAAAGCAGGTTCTTTCGAAGAAGATTTGGAACCTCCCCATTTATTAAATGCATATTCTTGCTTTAGCACGCACTAAGTGCCTCACTTTACTTTCCACCTCAATTATGAGGTGGTTTTTTCATTTTCAAAATGTGTTATGGGGTTGTGCATGGTGAAATAGTGGAAATAAATTGATTTTATAAGCGCTTAATAAGCTTTTTTTTCTACCTTATAAAGAATATTCAGATCATTCTGACCTATATAGATTTCTTAAGGAAGCTTAAGTTCAGTTAAAGAATTTATGTTATTTTATGTTTTTAGTTGATTTATAAGAAGACAAAAAGCAGAATTAGGTTGTCCTAAAATACAAAACAGGTAGGTGGTAAAATGTCAATTGAAAAATTAGAATACTTCTTTATGATTGCAAAATATAATAGCATTTCTAAAGCTTCTAAAGAACTTTATGTGAGTATTTCCTCTTTGAGTTTGGCTTTAAAGAGCCTTGAAAATGAACTCGGCTATTCTTTATTTATCCGCAATGGAAAAAGAATGCATCTCAGCGAAGCAGGTAAGCAAATTTTGCCTTATGTCAAACAAATCATTGAAGACGCGAAAAAAATTAAAATTCCGCTTTACGACACCATCGCTTGTCCATCAGTGAAAGTTGGCATTAGCGAATCCTCCTTAATTTTTGAAGTAAATGAGCACCATATGCAAAATCATAAGTTCAATATTAATTATGTTAATGCGCCTGCTCTTGAGCTGTTGCAACAATTAAAAAAACAACAGCTTGACTTAGTAATCACCAGTAATTTGATTGATGATCCTAGTTTTATTAGAACCTCCTTGGTTGAATTACAGCCCATGCTGGCCATTAATAAAACAATGTTGGAAGATGAAGCCCAAGAAATTGCTGCCCTTCATTTAGAAAGATTGCCATTTATTATTTTGACTGATCATTTAAGTCACCAACTTTTAACGCAGAAAATTGTTGCTGATTTGAGCATCAAACCAACCTTTCTTTATTGCCACGATAGCTTAGGTTTGAATAAATGGCTCTATGAAAAAAGAGGAGTCTTTGTTATCAGTTCTATTGAAAAAGACTTTTTGTGGACCAATGCGATTCAATTTATTGAACTGCCCAGCAGCTTGAGTTTGAAATACTATTTATATAAAAACGTGAATAGTAACTGTTTAGTTGAAATCGAAGATGTAGAGAAATATTTAAAACAAATATTCGTTGATGTGGGAACTAGAGCAGCCCATGAGCAAATAAAAATAGATAGTGAATGAATATCAATAGGAAGTATATCTAAGAATTATCGTTTAGCTCTTAGCTTTTCTAAACAATGTCAAGTGGAGTGAAGTAATTTATTTTCACTTTCATATGAAAAATGGTCTTTCTGGAGAGGGACTATTTTCTCACTTTTGCCAGCTGTTCAATTACAAAAATAGTACTTGAGCACAATGATAATGATTAGGTGAAAATAAAGAACCAACCAGTCATTTAAATATTTTAAAAACTTAGTTTAACGCAAAGAAGGGAACTACTATGTTAAAAAAATCGCAGAAAATTATTTTGTTAGGGATCAGCATTCTTTTACTAGGCGCTATTGCCGCATCCGCTTATTTTGTCCTAGCTAGCAATCATTTACAACGGACGTTGGATAATGGCTACCACGCTATCAAAAACGACTATAAAACAACCAATAAAAAAGACTATGAATCCTTTTTAGTTATGGGCTTAGATAACACCATTGAACGAAAATTGGGAACCACCAGAACTGATGCAATGATGGTAATTACCATTGATCATCGATCAAAAAAGATCAGCTTTTGTAGTTTACCACGAGATAGTTTTGTCCAAATTGATGCCAAAAATTATCAAGGCATGCAGCGGATTGAGGCAGCCTATACGTATGATGGCCCCAGCGCTTCAGTTAACACGGTAGAAAAATTATTGAATATTCCCATTGACCATTATTGCGTCTTTAATTTTTTATCTTTTATTAAATTTATTGATGCAATTGGTGGCATTGATATTGATGTTCAGCATTCTTTTGACGGCGTGACCAAAGACGGGCCCGGCTCTATTCATTTTGATGCTGGAAAACAACATGTTGATGGGACTAAAGCTCTTTCCTATGCTCGTGAGCGTCATAGCGACAACGATATTATGCGCGGCTATCGTCAGCAAGAAATTATTCAAGCAGTTGGCAATCAGCTGAAATCAGGGTCTATCATCAAACAAATCATTCCAATCATCGATTCTTTTAACAATAATATTCAAACGGATGTTACTTCAGATGAATTGGTAGATTTAACTAAGCATGCCTTAACGTATAATGATTATGAGAAACAACAAATTACCTTCGATTGGCGGACATTTAGCAATCAAGGGCGCAGCATGGTTGAGCTTTATCCAGATAGCATCAAGTTTGTCAGCCATAAATTAAGGGTTAGTCTTGGCTTGGAGCAAAAGGATGAAAGAGACCGAAAAGATTATACTTTCCATACCAATGGTGAGTACCTCTATCAAAGTGATTACACAGTACAAGATGAAGCTTCAGAAGCGCTGGAATCAACGTCAATTAATGGCAACACATACATCGGCACACCAGGAAATACAGAAACGGGACCACTACCATCTGTCCAAACGAAAAATGGCTTTATTCAATAAAAGCAGGCAATTGTCATTGGAAAACCGCTCATATTACAGAAAAAACAGCTTAAGGAACCTGAATAAAAGGTTCCTTAAGCTGTTTTTATAAAGTAGTTGAACGAAGTTTTTCCCGATACATCTGCTGAATTAATTCAGTTAATTCGTACCAGCTTTCCTCATTTTCAATGGAATCTAAATAGAAAATTGTTTTGTTGGAGAGTGCTTTTTCATAAGTATCCGTGACGATCAAATCAGCTGCGGCTTCGTCATCAATGATACAAATAGCCTGTTGATTATAAAGAGCGGACAAGCGATTTTTAATAAAATAATCGGCAGAGAAGTCCTTAATGATTTGTAGGTAAATGGTTAAGCATGGTTTTTTTTCAGAAACAGTAAGCGTGTATAGCAAACAACTGATGAAAACAATATGATCCATAGGCTTTATAATGTTGGCAACACTGGTTTGAATGGCGTCAAAATAAGCGTTGTTCACAGGTTTATGAAAGCTAGGTTCAGGTAAATATAACTTCAAATATTTTGTATAATTATTTCCAACTAACGAATACCAAGCTTCAAAAATCGTTAAGTAATAGAGATAGAAAAAAAGTGTATCTTTTGATTGCCATTGCATTAATAAAGGCGCAGCTTGTTGAAGAATCTTTTTGGCAGTTATGCAGTAAGGATGAGCGGATTGGAAGAAGAGCTGACCGAGTTCTTTTTTTTGTTTTTGCGAGACGATAAAGGGTAAAAAAATTCTGGCTAAAAAATTAAAATAAAGCTGTTCAAGTGTTTGTTCTTCCGGAGACAAGTTTTTAAATACTTCCTGATTAAATACCAGCGTCATATCTGAATAGCTGCGAATAAGTTCCAAAAAAGCAAGTAATTCATGAGTAGGTGGTTTCGTTAACAACTGGTGATTACTTATCCGTAGTTGTAGGATAGCATATAAGATCAACAAAGCACGTTTGTACGGTTTAAATGGTTGAGGAGAAGGCGGTAGTTCTTCGATGTTTACGTTTTTTTCAATTGATGCTTGGTCAACATGTGAGAAGGGCCATTCCAGTTCTTGAAAAGCGTCTTGCAAAAATATATAAGAAAAAATTCTGATGGTAAGTTCCTCACCTTGTAACTGATAGGTACCGTGACTGGCTACGATGGTCAGATTGTATTCCTTAAAAAAGTCATTTAATTGTTGGGTTAACTTAGCCAGATATTGATCAGAAATATATAGTGTTTTCAGCAGCTCTTCTTTACTGATTTTTGAATGTGTTACTAATTGAACACAATAATTAAATAATAGATTTTTTTGCAGAAGATTGAGTTTTAACTGATACGCATATTCAACAGCGTGTTGTTTGTAGTTCAGATTAATACAAATCACACCTGCTTGATTGGATACAATAAAATCGCTCATGGAAAAAATTTCTGCAAAGGCATGATTGATCTTATTTAAATTATCTTTAACAACCCGTTTGGAAATGTCGAGACTATTCGCTAATTCCTTTAGTGAAGTCTCCTTTTTTTTAACTATTGAAAATAAGATGTTGAGTTCCTTTCGCAAGTAACAGGGAATCATTTTAAAACCTCCACAATAAATTGTTACGCACACTATAAGGGATAATTCTTATATTTTTAATAAAAAATATCCTATCATAAGAATAAAAAAACAATTCACTACAATTCATGTCTAAGGATAGACATGAATTGTAGGTAGCAAGCGTGGTGGAATCTTGTTACTCTAATTAAGACAAAGGAAAGTCAGAAGCTTGAGCAGGCACAATAAAGGTATATGGCATCGGCTTAACAGCTTGGCAGCTGCTTTAGAATTTTACCGTTAATCGTTAGCAAAAATGTCTTTTCGTTTGGATAAGCCTTTTTAGAAATTTCAAAATACCTAGTATAAAAAAACAGGATAGTTTATTTGCAGAACCAGCAAATAATATCGTTATTTGTAAAAACAATGATCTTTTAAACGTTTTTTTAAAAATCATAAATACTCAAAAAAATCAGCTAAACTATTCTCGTATAACGGTGTGACCGTAGTATGTTTTAGAAACAGAATTTTTAGTGTGAGGAGGTGAGTAATAATGCAGAAAAATCAAATGGTTTGTCTCAGGTGCAGCAGAACAATAAAAATACGGAATGTTGTTCTTTTTTCAGGAGTAATGATGCTATTTGCAATCATTGGAGCGTTGACAGGTATGAGCGATCAAGTTCAGGCAGTGGCAATGCATGATGGCGGTGGAATTAAATGTCATTTGATTATAGATGAAAACCAAAAAATCACTTTGGAACACACAGATGGCTCAGGTCCAGACAAGACGTTTGGCGGTAAGATCAACTTGACGATTTCAGGAACGGTTGACACTGCTGGAACTAACTGGGCCGGTATCCTTACTGGATCGACGGATGAAGGCTTTAATTTTATCGGACTGATTCCCTTGCCTGAAAATTTACCGGCAGACCAAGTAAAGCTGGCTTTTGACGAAGGATTTAAGCAAAACCCTAATAGTTACTACGCTTTGGTTGGAGATAATCGCTCTAAGATTCCCTTTACCAATACAGATTGTATTCTAACCTATCAAGACTGGAAGGATTCCAGCGATCCTAATTATCCGGATACACCAGAGTTAAGAAATACATTGGGTTTTAAATTACGTTCAAATGTTTTGAAGGGCGTTTGGTCCACTATATGGTCGTTGGTTTGGCATGGACAAGGAGCAAAATCAATTCCTTTCGAGCTTCATTTTAGCTTGGATGTTAATACTTTGATGGGAAAAGGTGACAGCAGTGATTATTCTCCTTTGAAGGCTTTAACAAAATATCGGCTGCCGGTTTCAAATTCCAATTCTGGTGAGGAAAAGGATCAATTTAATTTACCGATAGAAGTATTTTCCAGTGATCAAACGTATAACCATAATGCTTGGTTAAAAAGCCCTGATTTGTGGATCAAACCTGACCAACTAACCAAGCCCGATTACCCAGCCGATAAGTTAAACATTCAGCCGTTACCGACTTGGTCGTCCTATCTTTCGCCTTGGGATCATGGGAATGAAGAAAATCCTTCGATTAGCTATAATACTCAAGATGCCACTTCCTATCCTGAAGTGCCTGATGTTAAAACGATGTTGCCGGGACCGTTTCTTCAACCAAATTTTGTTATGAACCAACGGCAAGATAATCCAGCACTTTGGACCAATGATTATGTGAAAAATAGGTTTGCGCGAGTGATTAATTTCCACACGCATCAAGTAGCAGATCGTCAAGGGGTGTCGGTGACCTCTTCAAAATCCGGTTCGATCACGACTTATCAATTTGCCGGCAAAGATAGCAACGGCAATCCTTTAGTAGCTCCACCAGTTGGTACTACAGGAGAACCTTCGGCGGCAGTTCCCATGCAAGTGACAGTAGCTGATTTTGTAACGCCAAGTATTGAACAACTTTCTTTTGTTGGAGATCAAACCGTCTTCCATGCAGGGCAGAAGTTGCCAGTACATTTTTTGATTAAAGCGCCTACCAGTAGAAAAGTAACTATAGAAGAAAAAGTCGATAGTACTGGCACCTATCAAACAATCGGTGAACAGGATCTACGAAATCTTACAGAAGATCAAGGAATGTTATCCTTTAATTATGATACTGCGGCACTGACAAATCCCGGAACCCATTCTATCACTTTTAGAATAACTGACATTGATGATAATCAACAGCGCCATTCCAATGAAAAATCATTAACGGCTACGATTGATCGAGCAGCTTTATCTGTTAAATCACAAGATACCACTTATCAATACGATGCCTGGTCTCCGGAAAAAGAAATTGTCACTTTATTGGATGCCAACGGAAATCAAGGAAACATTAAAGATGTCAAGGTAACGATTTATCAAATCAACGGCAGTGAGAAGACGATCGTTGACCAAGTAGATACACAAACTGCCGGTCAATATGAGATAGATTACGAGTACTTGGGCTTAACTGGCAAAACAGCCTTGACGGTAGCGCCTTCCCAAGCAAGCTTGGTAGTTCATGACGGCGACTTTCCGGTTGGAACAGCTTTTGATCCGAAAAAGTTGTTTGACCATGCAACTGGTAACGATCAACAACCAATTCCTTATCAAAAGGTAAAAGTTACGTACACCCCAACGCCGGTTGATGATCAAAAAGCCGGAAAATATACAATCACATACGACATCTCCGATATTGTTCATCACCAAGAAAAACGTAGTGTAACGTGGAGCTATTTTTACAATAACCAATTGGACTTTTATGATTTTAAAAAAGCTCAAATGAATTTTGATCCCATTCAGCTTAACGGAAAAGACCGGAAACAAAGTTTAGATGCTTGTCAAATGACTATTTACGATACAACTGATCCACAGACCCAAAACCCATGGCGTCTTGAAGTAGCTTACGATAAAAACGATGCAGCAACGAAATCATGGGAGCAAAACAATTTGTCGCTTACCTTGAATCCAACTTCTGCGTCGTATGTAAAAAGTGAAAATGATATAACGATCAACGACCAACTGCAGCTAATTGCTGGCGTAAAACAGGATGCCATCGATCAGAAAAAAATTCTAACAACGGTACAGCTGGCTCCCACATTAACGACGCTAAAAAGTACCATGGCAAAAGATTACCAAGCGAAGTTACTTTGGAACTTAGTTGCAGCTCCTTAAGAAAAGAGTGGTTGAATGATGAAACGATTAATTTATGGTAGTTTACTATTCCTCGGATTTTTGGGCGGAAGCGTGGCTGCAACAGCTGAAGCGGTCCCTTCACAGAGTAGCCGAACGAATGTGATGGTAACCATCAAAGAAAATCCGAATATTGTGCCACATTCAAATGAAATCATCCCTTATACGGGCACGATACCTAATAAGCAAAATAATAATGAACCTTTAAAGATACTCCCTCATACAAATACGATCAATTCATTAATGATGACTTTATTAGGAGTTGATCTTGTAATGGGCACTATTATGTTAAATTCTTTAAAAAAGAAAGAGGAAGCCAAATGAAAAAATATCTAGTAAAATCAGCAGCAGTTACAGTGATCTGCGTAGGTGCTTTATCGCTGTCAACAAGTGTATTTGCAGCTGGAAGCACAGAAACTAATGCTCATGTATCGATAGTAAGCGGCGGTTTGTCCATTGACCCTTTAGCAGAAATAGATTTTGGAACCGTTACTAAAAACGGTGATGATTGTAAGGTAAGCGATCGACATAGTTCACAACTAGTTGTCAACGATAATCGAGGCACGACCGCTTCCGGCTGGCACTTGACTGCTAAGCTGGAAGAAAAAAAACAAGGAAATTCAGGTTTGGATGGCATGACCTTACACTTAAAACCTGCGAAACCACAAGGCTCGACGGAAAAGGCGACATTTTCTGAGGTAGATTTAAACACAACCGCTCAAGATATCGTTACTTTAGCAACAGGGGACTTTGACTTATCAACAACGGTTACGACTGCCAACCTCAACGCTACGTTATTCGTTCCAAAAAATATAGCTGCCGCTTCATATTCCGGTGTAATTATCTGGAATGCAGTTGATGCCTCACCTGAATTATAAAATAGTTAGAAGGGAATAAGGAAATGGGAAAACATTGGATAAAAATTACTTTTTTTATGGTACTACTCTTTCTAAGTCACAGTTCGATTGTTTATGGAGAAACAAGCAATGCTATGACTCAAAATGAGAATGAAAACAACTATACGATTGCTCCTGTTTTTGGAACGACGCAAAAGCAGGCAACAAGTAATTTTTATGATATGACTTTGCATCCCAATCAAACAGACACATTTAAACTAGTGATCAACAATCAATCCAAAGAAGCGCAAACTTTCAAAGTAGCGGTCAATACAGCTACTACCAATCAAAACGGAATTGTCGATTATACAGAAGCATCCTTTGAAAAAGATCCTTCTATGACGCTTTCCCTAAAAGAATTGGTCACCCCTAACACACAAGAAGTCACCGTTGCTGCCGGCCAGTCAACGACAATTAACTTCAATATAAGCATGCCCAGTCAAGCATTCGATGGTATCTTATTGGGGGGGGTCACCGTTCGACCACAGGTAAAAGAACAAAATAAAAGTGGTCTTCAAAATATCTATATGCATACGCTTGCCCTTCGTGTAAATGAAACGGAAAAAGAGATTCCAGCTAAGTTAATCGGTGGTAAAGTAACAATTGGCCAGGAAAATCGGCATAACCAAGTTGCTATGTTGCTTAGGAATCCCCAGCCAAAACTACTGACAGAAATAACAGGTGAGTTTTCGATTACTAAAAAAGGGAGTTCACAAAAATTAGTTCACACCACTAAAAAGGATATGAGCATTGCGCCCAACAGTCAATTTATGTTGCCGATCCCTTTAAATGATGACTTTCACTCAGGTACGTATACGTACACCGTGCAATTGAAAAACAAAAACGGCTCTTGGCATTTTTCCAAAGATTTTACCGTTGATCAAAAAGCAGCAAGCAAATACAATGCCACATCCGTTGATCAACCCAAGCAGTCAACGTTCAGTTGGTGGAAGACCGCTGTGGTAGTGATTTTGATTATACTTTTGTGTTTGATCTGTTATCGTTTTGGGAAAAATGCAAGTAAAAAATAGCCCTTTTCTTATCCTCAGGAATGAGCGTTAATTTCTTTAATGATTAGCCGCTAAATAAAATAATAGAATGTGTAATTGTACGCTGAAAAGTTTCAGCGTACAATTTTTATGTAAAAGAATGATAATCTGTTCCTTTTTTAATAAAAAAGTTCTTATTTGACATTTACTGATTAGTCGTATAACAACATTAGCTACTGAAGAATTAGCGGATTTACAAGCAAAAATCAATTACCTGCAACAAGAAAAAGAGGACTTGCTGATAAAAATTGCCGGAAACATTGCCTTGGAAATTTTTGGCGGCTGTGGCGTAATGTATAAAGACTTTCAAATCGACCAACAACAGAAAAAAGTTGACCTTTTACAAAAGTACGAAGCGTTTGAAAACACTCATGCCAATGACTTTAGCGAAATAAAAGCGATCGGCACGCAATTAAAAACCGCGTTAAGTGATTTAGGAAAAGCCAAACAATTCAATGCAAAAACCGGAAAGTATAGTAAAATAGAGTATACCAATTACGAATGGTACCGAAAGCTTTCTGATTACAATGATAAGTGCCCGATGCAACGAATAGAATTTGTGGCAGAATATCAAGAAGCTGCTGGTCATGGACTTACAGTTTATAATGTCTATATCAACGGAAAATACAACAAAGAAGCTTCCACTAACTTACAATGGCTGATGTTGCAGGATAGCCTAAAAATGGTTGTCGACATTGGCGGAGAACTTACTGGTGTTTATGATCTTTATCGACTGTTTTTTGCAAAGACCCTCTAGCTAGCCGCTTAAAAGCCTGTTTAAGGGCCGCGTTACTATTATTACCAATCGGCAAAATGTCGAAGGTATCAAAAAGATTAAAGCCGGCAACCGTTTATTAAAAGGCATGGACTTAACTGCCGATGAATTGAAAATCTTACACAACGCTGCTTACTTTGAAGACGCGGCGAAGATTGAGAAAATTGTTGGGGCTAAGATATCTTATGTTAAGCTTAAAAACCTTTAGGGAAGATTAGTAAACAACACATTTCAAAATATGGCTATAAGTCATTTGAAAAATAAGCAAATTATCTAACTGATAGTCAATTAGCACAAAATTAGAAAAATAGTTTTTTCAAGCCTGAATGGTCTACTGGCAATGTGACTTAGTATATTGAAATAGCATACAATGATTTGCTGACATAAGGATAGCTCGTCAAACCTGTTAAGAGGTAGCGCCGCATTTTTTTTCAAGTAGAATTATATGGATCAGATTATAACCGCTTACAGAAAAAAGTATCATTTTTTCTTGGAAATGATAGCGCTTAACAAAATCGATCGCTCGTTATTCTGTATTTACGTAAAGCTGATTTTTAAATATCCGAAATAGTCTTGCTTTTAAAAATAAAGGGAATCGCAGAAGAAAATTTTCATTTTTTATTATTTTTAAATAACCTTTTTAAAATCAAAGGAATTAAATTGGATTGACACTCAGTGAAGTCCGGTTATGATAGGAGTGTAACTAAAAGAATCATATTAGGTGAGGTTACTCTGATGAACATAGGTTATCGCTCGGAAATGTCGAGAGACAGTAACGGGTAAAGCAGGACTAGTCGAATTAAGGCTTTTCCAAGATAACTAGATTTTTATCTTACGTCTCAGAAAGCCAAAGCTCAATTAGCGTGATTTCCATTGCCAATATTGTTTGAGTATGCCGCCCTTAATATGTAGACTAAGGAGGCTTTTTTTATGTTACAAACTGCAGGAATTGACAGAAAAAAAGAAAGAGTAAGATCAGCAATCGGGAATTTTATTTTACTTTTTATCATCGCATTGTTTGTTTTTATTCTAGTCGCATCGCTGATCAAAATGAACCAACCACTGACAAAGTTACCGGCACAAGATAACTTAAGCAAGAAACAAGCCGTCGGTGATTTCTTATCCGTAGGCAATTTGGCTTATTTCTCTATGCGGACAATGTTTCGAATGATTGTAGGTATGGCTTGGTCCTTTCTTTTTACTCTGGTTTTCGGCGTGTTGGCCGTGCGCTACAAAACTGCACGGCGCATCATTTTACCATTAGTAAACTTTTTAGAATCAGTGCCGTTGTTAGGTTTTTTGACTTTTACAACAACGTTTTTGTTGGGGTTATTTCCCGGCAACGTAATGGGGGCTGAAGCAGTAGCAGTGTTTGCAGTGTTTACTGGTCAAGCGTGGAACATCATGCTGACGCTTTATCAAACCATGGAAGTCGTACCTTCTGATTTAGCGGACGTTACTACGCAATTTAAGTGTAATGCTTGGGAAAAATTTTGGCGTTTGGAATTTGTTTATTCAATTCCAGGGTTACTATGGAACGTCGTAATTTCTCAAACGGCCGCTTGGTTTGCCCTTGTTGCCAGTGAACAAGTAACCGCAGCAATTCCTAATGATACTAATCTTATGTTGCCCGGAATTGGTTCATATATCCAAATCGCTTTGGACCGAGCAGATTTCATTGCTTGTCTTTGGGCTGTCTTTGCCTTGTTGATCAATGTGGTATTATTGAACTTTTTGGTGTTCCAACCGTTGATTAAAGCCAGCTATTATTTCCGCTATGATGAAGGAACTACCAGCAGTAATCCTCCCAAATCAATTATTTATGATTTGATTGAACCAGCTAGTTTGGGTCATTGGTTCTTGGCAAAATTTGAAGGTTTCAAGTATTTTTGGCTCTACCGTCTACCGAAAGTCTGGTATTTCTTCAAATTGGATTTCATCTTCCGAATTTTAGGAAAAATGCGTCGCTTTTTTACCACTCTTTGGTACATTGTCCTTGGAATTGTGGTCATTGTTTGTGCAATTAAACTTTATCATTTCTTGCCACACAGTGATTTTAGCATCATTCCTAAATTAACCTTGTACACTACCATACGGGTTGTGATAGCGATGATCGTAGCTGGTTTAATATTTACGCCTTTAGCAGTTTGGGTAGCCAGCGATAAGCGGCGTTTGAGTTTTATTCAGCCAATTGGTCAAGTAATTGGCTCCATTCCATCCAATGTGTATACGCCTTTCATCGTAATTTTTATTAGCCTTGGCTATCGCCAACTGGAATGGTGGATTCTGCCTTTAATTATGGTGGGTTGTCAATGGTATTACTTCTTCAATGTAATCGGTGGTTATTTAGCAATTCCCGATGATATTAAAGAAGTGACGAAAATTTTCCCTCTTTCTCGATTTAGATGGTGGACTCAGTATTTGATTCCTTCAATTTTGCCTTATATTGTTACGGCAATTATTAATGCTGCCGGGGCTGCTTGGAATGCAGACATTGCTGCCGAAAGCATCCAATGGGGAAAAAATACAATTGAAGTTACCGGTCTGGGACAATATATCTCTGCCAATGACGGCATTAAAGATAAATCTGCTTTAGGAACACTTGCTATGTGTTTTGTTGTAGGTTTATGTATTGCGTTTGTTTGGCAGCCCCTTTATAAATATGCCCGAGAAAGATTCCATTATTAGGAGGAAAACCCATGGAAAACAGAGAATTATTAAAAGTCGAAGCAGTATGCAAAAATTTTCAATCAGATGATCATCAAAGCGATTTACAAGTATTGGAAGATATTACGTTGAATGTTTATAAAAATGAATTTGTTAGTATTGTGGGCCAATCAGGTGCCGGCAAATCCACTTTATTAAGAAGTATTGCCGGACTTTTATCTCCAACCACCGGCAAAATCATTTTTGAAGATAAATTATTAAACAAGCCAGATCCTAATATAAGCATGGTTTTTCAACACTTTGCGCTGTTTCCTTGGTTAACAGTCGAAAAAAATATTGCGTTTGGTTTGGAAAATAATCGCGGTCTCTCCCGTGAGCAAATCAATCATCGCGTCAACAATTTAATCGAAATGATTGGATTAGCCGGCTATGAAAAAGCTTATCCTAGAGAGTTATCCGGTGGGATGAAACAACGAGTGGGATTTGCACGGGCTTTGGCCACAGAACCAAGCTTACTATTGTTGGATGAACCTTTTTCTGCATTGGATATTGTGACAGCGAAGCAGCTTTCAGAAGATTTGATTGATATTTGGTTAGGTAATCAGATTGCTACGAAATCAATTATTATGATTACCCATGATGTGCAACAAGCTGTGCAATTATCAGATCGAATTATTTTAATGGACTCTCATCCTGGAAGAATCGGAAAAATTTACAAGGTTGATATTCCCCGAGGAAAACGTTCAATTAAAAACATAGTAGATGCAGTAGAGGAAATTACAGCAGAGCTGGTTGCTAGAATTACAGTTTAACATATCTTTCTTTGCGATCTACTTAAAAAAAAGCAAGTGAATGCTAGCCTCATTTTCAGAAAAACATTGAAGCAACCAAGCATAAAATAAATCGAGAAAAACCACTTTTGGAGGTCTTGAGCTGGACGTGGATCTTAACTATTTTCGCTAGTGAATGCCAAAAATTTACAGCAATTTTGAGATAGACTACGCCTCCTAAAAGGGCATGTTGTAGCTAAAGAAATTAAGGAAAGAGGCAGTCAGACATACTGGACGCACTTTCTATGATGTTTTTACTGTAGAGCTATTTACGTGAACAGGGCGAATCTTAAAGTTACTGCCACTTGAAAAGAATGTGTGACTATGTTGTAGAACTTATAGCTTGAAGCTGGGTACTTTGTTCCCAGCTTCAAGCTATTTTTTTATATAACGACATTTTAAGCTTACAGAAAGAGACCCGGACTATTAGCGGCGAGAATGAGTTATATGCCCTTTTTTTCTAAGCTTTTAACAAAAGCAACTATTTAATAATAGTCAGAAAATATAATTCATTTCCTAATACTAGGAAATTTTTTTAAGTGTATCCGTTTTCAAGTGCTGATATGATAAAAGCATCAAAGGGAGGAATGTATGATGACAAAACAAATTTTACTTGTATGTGGAGCTGGCGCTTCATCTGGTTTTATGGCAGCAGCAGCTAGAAAAGCAGCCAAAAAAAATGGAGTAGACTTAGAGATCAAAGCGAAAAGTGAATCGGAATTAAACGATTACTTGGATGCCACTGACTTATTACTAGTTGCGCCACATTTAAAATACATGATTGAGGAAGTCAAAGATAGTTGCCAGCAAAAAGGAGTGAAATACGGTATTATTCCCCAAAAAGTTTATGGCGCTTTAGATGGCAAAGGTTTAGTTGCGTTTGCAGAAGAATTATTGGAAGAAGGAAACTAAGATGGAAAAAGTCGAAAAAGCTGAGTTGAATTTATTGTCGATGAATGTGATTTTACATGCAGGAAATGCTCGAGAACTGGTGTTTCAAGCGGTTGGTCAAGCTGGTGAGGGGCAATTTGCTCAAGCAGATCAGCTGATGAAACAAGCAAATGAAGAAGTGGTAGCGGCTCATCAGGCTCAAACAAGTACGTTGCAAAAAGAAGCGGAAGGTATTGAAATCCCATATTCACCACTATTTGGACATGCTCAAGACACCTTGATGACCGTTAAAACTGAAATTAATTTGATGAAAGAAATTATTAAGATTTACAAGCAAATAAAGGGGTGAAAGAAATGGATAAATTTATGACATGGATGACTGACAAGTTTTCGCCAAAAGTGAATAAAATTGCCAAAAACACATGGGTTGCTTCGATTCAAGAAGCAATCTTAACGGCGATGCCAATGGTCTTTATCGGGTCGTTTGCGACGATTTTAACTATTGTCAAAGACTATTGGTCAGCTTTTCCTGACGTATCCGCCTTAAGTACTTTTTCTTTTGGACTTTTCTCGCTTTTTTTAACTTTTTTAATTCCGCAAGCTGTGATGAAAAATAAAGGCTATCGTAGTGTGGAAAAACAAGCCGGGTTAGCTGGTGTTGCTTTTTTCCTTATGGTAATTTTTCCTGTGATAGCCGCTGATGGCGGACAAATCACTTTTGACTTGACCGCGTTTGGTACCGGCGGCATGATTGTTGCTTTGGTTTCTGGTTTGTTTGTCGGTTTTATTATGAGTCTGTTTTCTAAGTTTAAATTTATTGGGGAAGATTCACCAATCCCTGATTTTGTGGCAGTTTGGTTTAATACATTGTTGCCAATTATTGTCATTATTGGGGTTGGCTGGCTGTTTACGTTCCAACTGAAAATAAATTTGTATGAAGTGATCAATAGCATTTTTCTACCGTTAATCAACTTAGGTTCAGGTTTTTGGGGCTTTGTTCTCGTATACTTTTTGGGCTTTAGTTTTTTATATACTTTTGGTATTTCCAGCTGGGTTATTTATCCGGTTCAAGTGGCAATTGCTTTACCAGCAATTGCGCAAAACCAAGCAAATTATGCTGCTGGTCGGGCAGTGACTAATATCTTTACTTCTGAAACAGGTCAACTGTTTTTAATTGGCGGTGGTGGTGCGACGCTATCATTATGTATCATGTTGGCCTTTATGGCGAAATCTACTCGCTTGCGGATGATAGGCAAAGCCTCATTAATTCCTTCTATTTTCAATATTAATGAGCCGATTGTCTTCGGTGCGCCGATTGCTTTTAATCCGATTTTAATGGTGCCAATGTGGATTAACGGTTTAGTAGGACCGATTGTCACGTGGTTTGCAATGAAATCTGGTTTAGTGGCACTACCGCATGAACCATTTCAACTTTGGTATTTACCGGTGCCGATTATCGCTTGGATTGAAACAAAGTCAATTATGGGTATTCTGCTTGTTTTGATATTATTTGCTCTTTCATGGCTCATCTACTATCCGTTCTTTAAAGCCTATGATAAGCAAGCAGTTCAACAAGATTTAGAATTGGAAGGAGAATAACGTGTGATGAAAACGAATCAATATCCTTACTTTCCCAAAAACTTTTTATGGGGCGGTGCTATCGCTGCCGATCAAGCCGAAGGAGCCTTTGAAGTAGATGGTAAAAAGCCGAATACTTCTGATGTACAGCCCTTTTTAAAGGACTTAACCAATCAAGAAATTCAAGAGTTAGAAACACAAGGTATGACACTCAAACAAGTGCGACATAATCTGGTGGATACTAGTCATTACTATCCTAAAAGACATGGCATTGACTTTTATCATACGTATGCTACCGACTTAGAACTTATGGCGGAAATGGGCTTTAAAACATTTCGGACCTCCATTGACTGGTCACGTATTTTTCCTAATGGGGACGAAGCCGAACCTAATGAGGCCGCTTTAGCTCATTATGATCGAATGATCGACAAAATCATTGAGCTGGGCATGGAACCGATTATTACAATGCTCCATTATGAAACACCGATTAACATTACTTTAAACTACGGTGGCTGGGTCAATAAACAAGTGATTACTATGTTTGAACGATATGGCAAAGTATTATTGGATCGTTATGGACACAAAGTGAAGTACTGGATAGTTATCAATCAAATTAATATGATTCAAATTGAACCTTTTCTATCGTTAGCGATATGTCAAGATCAGTATGAAAATATTGAAGCCGCGCAATATCAAGCGGTTCATAATCAAATGGTGGCTTGTGCGAAAATCAAACAGTACGCTGAAGACTTACCTTACGACATCCAAATTGGCACGATGGTGGCTGATGGTACGGCTTACCCGGCTTCATGCAAGCCAGAAGATGTGGTTTTAGCTATGCGCCATAATCGGATGCAATATTTTTTCACCGATGTTCAGTTTCAAGGGGAATATCCGCAATATGCTCTCAATTATTTTGAGGAAAATAATATTTCATTGGAAATTACATCCGCTGAAAGGAAACTATTGAAAGAACATCCAATGGATTACTTGGCAATTTCCTATTATTTTTCACAAATGGTAGATAGTTCAGTCAATGAAGATAAGCCGGAATCGGTTTCACCTAATCCGCATTTGGAAGCAAGTCCATGGGGCTGGAAGATTGATCCGCTAGGCTTGTATAATAGTCTTTCTCAATATTGGGATCGTTATCACAAATCAATTATTATTGCTGAAAATGGCTTTGGAACGTATGACGAAGTAGTTGACGGGACTGTTCATGATGAATATCGGAGTGATTATTTAAGCCGTCATATTGAACAAGTTGGTCGAGCGATTTATGACGGCGCAGATGTTATTGCTTATTGCGCCTGGGGACCGATTGATATTGTTAGCTGTTCATCACAACAAATGTCTAAACGTTATGGCTTTATCTATGTAGATTTGGATGACGAAGGTCAAGGCAGCGGACGCCGCTTCAAAAAAGATAGCTTTACCTGGTACCAAAAAGTCATTGCTACTAACGGCCAAGAAATTTAAAAGTAAAATTCATTGTGATTTATAGGTAATCAGGTTCTAATTTAGTTTTTTAGCCGGAGACACAGGACAATGAGATACCGTCGGCAAACTTTCAAATAATGAAAAAGCAACGAGCGGCTTCCCAGTAATGACCTGAAAAAAAAGTTGCTAGGTTATCTCAAGTGATATCGACGTATTTTAAATGAAAAAGGAATAGACAGCGCTTAGACTAGACACAAATCGATGCCAAAAAGTTTTTGCGCTGTCTTAAATAGCAGACGCTACCCATAATGAATTCAGCTAAAAAAGAAGGATTTAGAGAATGGTGTAAATTGCAGGAGAAACCTCCAATTACTTGCGCTTTATTAATTTGTTTGATATAACATATTAGTTGAACATTTTACATGCTATTCTTAAAGAAGGTTGGCTAAACAAGGATCTTACTTGGATAACCGTACCTGGGGCTTAATAGCCAGAATGACCAGCAGTACATGGCCAATAATTGAAGTGACCACTGAGTTTATAAAAAAAGTATTGAAAAAGAGCTGCAGCTCTTTTCGTTTTTTCATCAATAAGAGGGAAAAGTCAGAAGATTCAACTCTGGAGCTACGCTATCCTCTTTTTACATACGTGAAAGGCTGATTAATATGAACAAAAAGCAACGTTTCCTTGATTACTTAAAAAAATTTTCAGCTACTCGTTTTGTGCCGGCTCGTGAGTTGGCTGAAACGCTAGAGGTGACGGATCGAACCATTCGCAATTATGTGAAGGAATTGAACCAAAAAGAACCAGGATTGATTACAGCCAACCGCAATGGCTATAAATATACGCCTCAAAAAATGCAAGCTAGCCAATTAAAACTGAGTGATCAATCCATTGATAGCCGCCGTTTTTATATTTTACGGCGAATGTTTAAAAGCGCTCAAAGAGGAGTCGATGTTTTTGACCTGGCGGATGCATTATATGTTTCTGATGCTAGTATTCGGGCTGATTTAGCAGCTTTAAGTAAATTAGCTGAGAAATATGATTTAGTCGTTAAGCAGCGTAATGGTCGTTATTTATTATTAGGCGAAGATCGCAATAAAAGACGATTAATGATTCAATTGATTCGCTCAGTAAACCCAGACGGTGCCGGTTTTGAAGCCGATATTCAAAAATTTTTGGAAACGATCTCTTTAAAGAAGCTGATCAAAGTGATTAAAGCTGCTTTTGAAACCTATGGTCTAAAGCCTAATTCTTATTTTCTCAAGAACTTTGTTTTACACTTAGCCATTGCGATGGATCGAGCTAGAGGAATGGAGTCGGAAACGGTGGATGTAGGTCCACTTTCAGAAGATCCTCATGTTTCTGAAGTGATTTGTTATTTAAAAGAACAAATCGCTCAACAATTTGCCATTGATTTACTGATGGAAGATGTTCAAGAGTTGAATATATTATGCGAAGGTGAATTCAGACATGAAACTTTTGATTTATCCACTTTTGTTGAGCCAAAAGTCCTTGCTTCGTTAAATAAAGCACTGGCCGAAATCAGTTCGATCTATTTAATTGATTTTTCAGAAGGTCAATTTAAGAACCGTTTGTTGTTACACGTTCAAAGTCTGTATCAACGCTCAAAGAAACAAAAATTTTCTCGCAATCTAAGTTTGTTAGAAATCAGAGTAAAGTACCCGGTTTTATTTGATATTGCAATCTATCTTTCGTCAGTTTTAGCTAACGATTTATCCATTACGATATCAGATGATGAAATTGCCTTTTTAGCGTTGCATATTGGTGCTTTTGTGGATAGCCAAAAAAAAGCGGAGCAAAAAATTAGAACGGTAATCGTTACGCCGAGTTATCATTCCAGTGAACAGCGGATTCAGGCATCAATTGAAAAAGAATTTGGCGATGAGCTGACGCTTGTTGCTGTCGTTGAAGATTTGTTGGAAGTAGATATAGCTCTGGCACCGGAATTAATTTTGTCAACACACAAATTTTTAGCAAAAGAATCTTTAGCTGCTGTTAAAGTACCGCAAATATTCATTAAGGAATTTTTAACGCCACAAGATTTTCATCATATCAGAGCTGGAATCATAGCAATTAAACAGAAGAAATATCGACAATTCTTAGAAGAATATTTACCGGTATTAATCCGAGAAGAATTTTATTTGGAATTGACAGAACCGACGAATAAAGAAGCTGTATTTGACCTTATTAGCGCAGGGTTTCAAGCGCAGGGATACGTGCCTTTTGATTTTAAACAACAGCTGGCAGCAAGAGAAACAATGTCAGCGACATCTTTTCCCAGTGGGATTGCTATTCCCCATACGATAAAATATGCGGCCTATCGAACAGGCTTATTTGTGATTCATTCGCAGCTGCCGATTGACTGGAGTGGGATTGATGTTCATTTCATCATTGCATTAGCAGTAGACAAAGATGATTCCGAAGATTTTAATCGTATTTTTACACGTATGGTTGAGCTATTAGCAGAAACGGTTAATATTAGTTATTTAAAACAAAGTACGAATCGCCTAGATTTTATTAGTCGAATGATTGAATTGATGCTAGCAGATGGCTACTATGACGAATAGTAACTGATTGATGATAAAAGAGCAGAACACTGTCTTTTAGACAATGTTTTGCTCTTTTATAGTTATTGAATATATTTATTTTGGAAATTTGAAGTAAAGCGATATTGCCTTGCTACAACAAATTGCATAGAAATGAATATAAATGGAAACTGTCTGCAAAGTAACTAGTAACAATCTTATTGGTAATGTCTTTTTTTGTTTGTAAATGAAAAAGCATTATAAACAATTTATGAGGACAGAGAGACAAATAAAAAACTTTTGTTAGTAGCTATATTTAATGTATAACATTAGTCTTTTAGCAGTAAAAACAAAACATATCGACAGTCGACTCAGCCAGTTAGTTACAAAAGCTATACTGTGTTAATTAGCTAATCTTAAAAATAGGTTGAACATAATTGCTAGTTCAAGTAAGACGTTTGAAAAAATATAAAACGAACAAGTTTAGTCTTTTTACGAACTAAATCCCTAAAAAGGCTACGTAGCAATCAATAATGAGTAGGAGTTTTTCGCCTGCTTTCCTCGTTCTTTCATGGTAAAAGAGACCTATCCGTCTTGTCTTACTATTCAAATTTGATTATTTTGGTAACACCTAAAGAAATTCAATTATTTTAATAAAACTAGTATTGAGTTTGTTGATTTCTGAGTAAGTTGTGGCCGTGCTGGTAGCTTTTAGCCTTGAACTGATTAATAGTGGTTCTAATTGTTGCCGCTGCTATCAAAAAATTTTTTCCTAGATTAAGCAACTAATCAAAATGAATTTAAAAAATGGAAAACATGGAAATTTTAGAGTCAGAGTTCTTTAAAAAATCGTTGTTTTTGTAATTTTTCGTATCATTGCTCTTTAAACATCAACTACGTGAAGAGGGGTAGGACACTTTTAGGGAACCCTTTTTTATAAAGTGTAAAGTGAGGAATTGAATAAGGTCTTTCCGTGCTTGTCCATTGTTCGGCTCTCCAAAATAAAAAACTTTCTTTAGTGTCTTTTGATCTTCAAATCAAATAGATTTGAAATAATAATTTCTGCTTCTGACGGTGAGTTACAAAAATAGATTAATTCTCATTGTAGATGTTTGACAATACACCTTGAATAGCATAACTAACTATTTAAAGAGCTCCCACAAAACTTTTTTGAGTGGGAGCTCTTTATTTTTAGTATTTGAAATCTTCTAACTTAGCTAGCCTGAAATTGACTGTTGTAAAGATCCGCATAAAGGGTTGGGGCTTGAAGTAATTCTTCATGGGTTCCATTTTCAATAATATCGCCATTTTTCATCACGAGGATTAAATCAGCTTTTTCAATAGTCGACAAGCGATGAGCGATAACGAAGCTGGTCCGATCTTTGGTAACAGTTTCCATTGCTTCTTGAATGTGCGCTTCGGTTTTTGTATCCACGCTTGAAGTTGCTTCATCTAAAATAACTACTGGCGGATTGGCTAAAATCACCCGTGCAATTGTCAGTAATTGTTGCTGACCCTGAGAAAGCGTACCATTATCGCTGGAGATGATGGTATCATAGCCTTTTGGAAGAGTCCGAATAAAATGATCGCATTGAGCTATTTTTGCAGCTTCTACAATTTCTTCTCTAGTAGCTGTCATTTTTCCGTATGCGATATTGTCAGCTACCGTCCCTTCAAAGAGCCAAGTGTTTTGCAATACCATTCCAAACAAGCTTCTTAGATTCTGGCGGGAAAGTTTCGTGATATCCGTACCGTCAAATTCAATAACACCGCCGTTTATTTCGTAAAAACGCATTAACAAATTGACGAGGGTTGTTTTGCCAGCCCCGGTAGGTCCGACAATAGCGACCATTTTTTTCGGTTCAACTGTAAAGTCAACTTTGTGCATTAAAGTTTTTTCTGGCGTGTAGCCAAATTTCACTTCTTTGAAATGAATGGCGCCTTTCGGTTCTGTTAAAGCAAGTGGTGCAGCTGCTTGAGCTTGCTCATCTGGCTCGTCGAGAATATCAAAGACCCGTTCAATAGAAGCCATGGCTGACTGAATTGAGTTAATGACGTAAGACGCCGTTGAAATAGGTTCTGAAATTTGGTTGATATATTGCAGATAAGCTTGCAAAAAGCCAATCGTAATACCGCCACTTAAAACGAGAAAGGCTCCGATTACAGCACTGGTAATAAAAGCCAGTTGGTTAAGAAAACGAATAGCCGGATAAATTGCGAAGTTTAAAAACTGAGCAGTTTTAAAGGCTTGATAATGTTGTTGGTTGATTTGAGTAATTACAGCTTTAGCATTTTCTTGCTGATTAAATGTTTTAGTGACTAAGTTGCCCGCTAAAAATTCCTCCATTTTCGTATTTAGGTTTCCTAGCTCTTGCTGATTTTGATCAGCAATTTTTTTATTTTTATTGGATATTTTAGTGGTAACTACGGTACTTACACCAATTAATAAGAAGACAAAAAGCGTTAATTTGACATCAATATACAACAACATGAGCCCGGCAAACAAAATTGTTACAATCGAAGTGAACAATTGGTTAATTCCGGTCAACAACACTTCAGAAAGTTTGTTTAAACCAGTTGTCGAACGACTGATGATATCGCCTACTTGATGCGTATCGAAAAAAGCCATGGGCAATGTTTTAAACTTCTTCGTTACTTCTTTACGGATTCGCAGTGTAACCCGTTCACTTAAGCTGGCCATGGCATGTTCTTGAATATAAGAGGCCAAGCTGCTGAAAAGTGAAAAGATAAGCAGTAGTAATATCGGTAGGAATAAAGCCTCTTTTACGATGGTCAGGTTCATCTGAGCCAGTCCGACTTTTTTAATGGCTGCTAATAAATTATCGATCCCGATCGCCATTAGGTAAGTATTGACAACCACTAGCAAATTTCCAATAAAACTACATAATATTAAACCATAAAAAAGCGGATGCTCAGGTTCAATCATTTTCCAAAAACGGAAGAAGCTTTTAAGATTTAGGTTCATCGTTTTTTTCATCTATTATCCGCCAAGCTAACGTATCTTGGCGGCTTCACATCCTTTCTTTTTATTGCTTCCATCAGGAAATACCTTGGGATTTCGCAAAGTCTTGATAGAAGCTATTTTCTTTTAATAGTTCTTGATGGGTTCCGTGACCGACAATTTTGCCTTTATCAAGTACAATAATTGAATCAGCCTGAATGATCGTACTTAAACGCTGAGCGACAATTAATAACGTTTTATGGCTCATTCTTTCATGAAGTGCTTTTCGCAAAGCGGCATCTGTTTTGTAATCAAGAGCGGAAAAACTATCATCAAAAATGTATAACTCTGCTGGCTTGATTAATGCACGAGCAATACTAATCCGTTGTTTTTGCCCACCGGAAAAATTAGAGCCTCTTTGCGCAGAGAAGCTGTTAAGTCCTTCAGGCAAAGTTGCCACAAAAGGCGCTAATTGCGAAATTTCCATTGCAGAGTTGAGTTCTGCTGGAGTTGCCTTTTCTTTGCCCATCTGTAAGTTAGATAAAATAGTTCCACTGAATAAAAAGGCTTTTTGCGGCACATAACTGATAGCATTGCGAATTTCATTTTGCCTTAAATCACGCAAATCCCTTCCTGCTAAAGTAATGGTTCCTTCTGAGACATCGTGCAATCTGAGCAGCAGACTAATTAAAGAACTTTTTCCTGAGCCGGTTGCACCGACAATCGCCGTTGTTTTACCTTTGGGAATGCTAAAATGAAGATCGCTTAACACAGGCTCGGCTGATTTGTCATAGCGAAACGTTACATGTTCAAAAGTGACCAAGTTTTCTGATGTTGTTTTCGGTAAACATACTGCTTTTGCGGCATCTTTAATTTCGACATCTGCCGTTAACACTTCTTGCAAACGGTGTAAAGAAGCAAGCGAGCGTGGGATAATTACCAGCACCATAGCAGCAATCATCATGTAAGCCAGCGTCAGTAAAGAATACTCACTAACTGCTGTAACCGTTCCAATTTCTAACTTTTCATTTGCTACTAAATTTCCGCCAAACCATAAGATAGATGCGTAAACAACACCCATTAGTAAAAAGGCTACTGGAGTAATCCAAGCGAAGATTTTATTGACGCGACTCATACGATCTGCATAGATTTTAAATGTATCATTGGTTCGTTTTTCTTCGTATTCTTGATTGTTAAAGGCACGAATCATATTAATCCCAGTAAAAAATTCCCGCAAAGTAACTGTAATACGATCCATTTTTGGTTGTATACTTAAGGACAAAGGCGTTCCTTTTTTCACTAAATAATAAACCACAATCGTATAAAAAACGATGGATGCAAGAGCAATCCAAGCTAAAGTAGCGGAATACATAACAGTCATAGACAAAGCAAAGATACAGATGATAGGCGCCGGAAAGATCAATTGCCAGAAAAAGAGAATCATATTTTGGACGTTATCTACGTCGCTTGTCATCCGAGTTAAAAGCGATCCCGAACCAAACGCTTCTACATCTTTGATGGATAGTTGTTGGAATTTATCAAAAAACGCTTCTCGGACTTGGTAGCCGAAACGAGCGGCAATCAGTGCGGATAAGTAGCTGGAAAAAATGGCTGCTACGGTTCCTAACAGTGCTGCCACCAGCATCTGTAGTCCAATTTGTATGATCGCAGTTTGGTTTTGGGGCGTGACGCCATGATCGATTAGTTTACCTACCAGCTTTGGAACAGCCAAGGTTCCAATTATTTGTAGACAAATTGCTGCAACGGTCAATAAAACAATTCCAAAATTTTTCTTTATGAATGTTTTCATCAATTTCATGACAGTTCCTCCTTTAAAAAGTATTTTGGTAGCTACAAGAAATGAGTTTACACGTTCAAGTTGCTTGAATGTCAATAAGAAAATTGATATCCTTTCTAGGAGGTGATGAACTTGGAGCAAAAGTACAGTATCAAAGACGTTTCCGGCTTATTGTCTTTGCCTAAATCAACGATTCGTTACTGGGATGAACAGGGATTAATAAAGCCGGCACGCAAGGAAAATGGCTACCGACAATTTGATTTAGAAGATATTTTTAAAATTTACGATATTGCTTTTTATCGAAAAATGGGAATTTCAATTAAAGACATGCAAAACCTTTACTTGAAAAAACCAGAAGAATTATTCAACGTTTTAGATGCGACTGAAAGAAAGCTAGCTACGGAAATTCGTGAAATGAAACGAAAATATCAAGAAATAAAGAAAAAAAAGCAGCACTTTGAACTGCTAGCTCATTTGGAAGCTGGTGTGTTTGTCGATGACGAAATGGACTTTGATCAGCTGATTACCATCGATGTCAATAATCGGCAAGATTTAAAAATTTACATGGAATATTCCGCTAGTTTAGGAATTTTTGGCGACGGAACTCCAGAAGCTGAGCTGAAGTACGGCATTTGCTTGTCAGCAGCAGAAGCAAAAAGAAAAGCAGCATTTGGCTACTTGATTTGGCAGCGATCGACTGCATGTCTTTACAAAAGTTTTCTCCTAAAAGTTCATTCTGAGCATACAGCAACAAACAACATTGCCGAATATCAACGTGCGTTAAGCCAGCAAGGCTTTAGGACAGGACAAGTGATTGGCCGTTACTTGTTAATTACCACAGAAAATCAGCAACAAGTAGAATATTATCAAGGGTGGATCGAAGTCTTTCCCAAGGCTCATTAACTCTGTGACTCTTCTTTTGGCGATAAAAAAAATAATAAAAAAAGTCTGAATAAGGTGTTTGTGCGCTTTCTTCAGGCTTTTTTAGATAAACAGCATGGTTTTTAGGCAATATCAATGCTAAATGAAAATCGACTGAATAGCTTAAGAAGGCTCTTCGGTTTCTTTGATCAGGCTGACTGAAGACTTGCGGTTATCAGCTACCAATGAAATGGCGAATAAATGTTGATAGTTTCGTTGAAAATTTTTAGAGAAGCAGCCAGCATATAAAATATTCAACAGATGTGCGATTGAAGTCATGACAGAAAAGTTTCCGATTTTGGAGTAAAGCTTTTCACGAGTCGACAGGTATAACAAGCAGTCAGCGTAATTGGAAAGCGAGTTGTTGCCAATGCTGGTAAGTAACAAAATAGGAACGTTTTTGGCTTTTAAGAGGGAAGCGGCTTTTTCTAAGCTCTGCGATTCACCGCTGTATGTAATAAATAGAGCACAGCTATCTGGCTTAGTGTTCGCAGTGTCATACAAATGTTCACCGCTTAAGTTACTGACATAAGTCTGATAACCGATGCGGTTCATCCTAAGGGCAAATTCCTGCGCTAATATAAGATTATGGTTGCGGGCGAAAATGCGAATAACATTAGCTTTTTCAATCATGTGGACGGCTTTGTAAAGCTGATCGTGATGAAGCAAAGCTAGTGTATCATTAATCGTTTCTGTGGTTAGAACACTCATTTTAACCGCCACAGTACTGAGAGAGTCGGTCTGGGTAAATGGAAAATTCGCATCGACATCTTTAAAATTATGTTCAGTATAGCGGACCTCTTCACAGTAAGCCTGCTTTAAAGCACTCCAGCCACTGAATCCTAATTTTTTAGCTACTCTGACTAAAGTAGAAGGGTACGTATAACATTTTTTAGCTGCGATACGAATGGAAAACTCATGGATGTGTTCAATATTGTTTTTTAAAAAATGAATAACTTGTTCTTCAGCCGGCGTAAATTTTGTTTGTCGTATTTTTTCTTGAATAAGCATCTGATCGTTCCTTTCGTTATAAAGTAGAGCATTTGAACAGTGTTAAGAAATTTTCGCCTTTTTAACAGTGAAAGTTATAAACAACGTTCAAATATGAGTTAAGCAATGTCTTAACCTGCTTATTTTTCCTTATAATAATTATATCAGAATAAAAGTAAGGAGTGATAAAAGCGGCGACATGTTTACTTAGTTAGCAGATTGATTGTTTTATTTCAAAAAAAGAAAGCTTTCGCTTTAAAAAGGAGAAATTTGAATGAACTTTGAACAACTAGAAGCAAAATTGACACCGATCGCTTATAAACTGGATGCAAATCGTTACTTAAAAGCAATTAAACACGGTTTTTTTGTCGTTATGCCTTTGTTGATTATCGGCTCATTATTTTTACTTATTACCCAAATCCCATTTCAGCCTTATTTAGATTTTATGGCTTCTGTATTAGGGAAGGAGTGGACTGTGCTATTTTTAAAAGTTAATGATGTGACGATGAATGCGATGACTATTTTCGTTATCTTAGGGATTGCCGGTGAGTTAGCTAAATATTATCAAGTGGATCGTTACTCGGCTCAAGCAGCTGCTGTAGTGGCTTTTCTGATTTTAACACCGTTATCTCAGCAAGACAGTGCCAGTTTTTTACCACTGGAAAATTTTGGAGCTGCCGGTTTATTTGTCGGAATGATCACCGCTATTTTGTCTGTTGAGACTTTTCGCTGGATTATCAAAAAAGGCTGGATTATCAAAATGCCGGATACGGTTCCTAATAATGTAGCTGTCTCTTTTTCAGCCCTAATTCCTGGCTTTTTTGTTATTGCAGTTTTTAATTTGATTCGGATTGGCTTTTTCTTTACTCCTTATGAGACAGCGCAAAATTTTATTTTTGAAGTGCTGCAGACTCCGTTGTTAGCTTTAGGCAGTTCTTTGCCGGCGACTTTGTTGATTTTATTGTTAGAAGCTCTTCTTTGGTCTTTTGGTATTCATGGTTCTAACGTTATAGGGGCAGTAATGCAGCCAATTTGGATTGCTTTAACAGCTGAGAATGCGACAGCTTTCGTTAACGCCGAGCCGTTACCCAATATTGTCAATAATCAATTTTATAGTAACTTCGTTAAGGTAGGGGGCAGCAGTGCTACGATTGGCTTAGCCCTTGCCTGTTTGTTTTTTTCTAAGTCTTCTCAATTTAAAGCGCTAGGGAAATTATCTTTTGCACCAGCAATTTTTAATATTAATGAGCCGCTGGTTTTTGGTACACCAATTGTCCTCAATCCCCTTATGCTGATTCCTTTTATTATTGCTCCTCTATTGATGTGCCTTGTGGCTTACACTGCGATGGCGCTAGGTTTGGTACCGTTGGCCAATGGGGTGAATTTGCCCTGGACGATGCCGCCGATTATCGCTGGCTTGATGGTTTGCGGCTGGCGGGGAGCAGTATTACAGATCGTGCAGATCGCTTTAAGCTTTGGTTTGTATTATCCCTTTTTTAAAATGGAAGATACTAAGGCCTACCAAACTGAAACTCAAGTCGTGACTCCATTGACAGACGTCACTGTTGATCTTGGCGAAAAAGTCATCAACTAGCTTTTAAGCCTGACAATGGCATGCACAGTTAATAATCCCGCTTGGCTGTATTAGCCTTCTTTTTTGTAATTCTTAGAATAGGAGCCCGCTAATCCATTGCGTCGCTCTTATTCTAGAGCGTTTGCTTTATTTTCAGGAAAGGAATGATGCCATTTTCGTTTTTAAGTACTTTACTGGTGAAGCCAGTCTTCTTTTATTGAATACTAAAAATGAAATATCCAGTCAAAAGAGAGCGGAACTACTCAAAAAACATGAACTTGACGAGGGATTCGCTCAAATATTGACTGAACAATGTTAATATGTCGGACTTTTTGTTCTTTTAGATTAAATGTGTACATATGTTTCATTGAATTATTAAAATTTAATAAAATAATCAACACTAATTAACGATCAGCCACTAAAAGTATTTATTTGTTACCTGTGCCTAGCTATTGGTAATTTCATCCTTTGCTTGAAGATTTCCGCAAAAAAATAGTACTTGGTATTAATTTTGAGTAGTTAAGAGTATGAGAATTTAAAAAAATTCATTTTAATATCAACAATAAGATTAACATATGGTAAAATTAAGATTAACATTTAATAAATATTTATAAAAAGGAGTGGTGCGATGAAAAGCAGAAGATTTCTATTTTGGATTATTGGCCTATTTTTAATTCTCGGGAGTTTCAGTAGTTTTCCTTCTTTCAGTTGGGGAGCTCAGAAAGTGGATGTGACTTTTCATTATCAGGATTGGGACCAATTATCGCTAAGTCAGCAAGCACAGTTGCAAGCCGGAATACCTAATGAAACAATAACCTTTGATGAGGTAAGCTATACGTTTGTGTATCAAAAAACGAAAACAAGCACATCAGCTGATACGCCAGCCAACTCGTCAAGTGCTGCAAATGGTAACAACACTTCAAGCTTAACTTCTCATGAAGTCAGTGAGATGCAAAGCGCTGGTACCGAGACCGGACTGCCTAAAACCGGTGATACTAGACAATCGTACATTACTTTAGTGGGTGGCTGCTTGCTAATAGTGGCAGTCGGAGTTTATATCTGGAAACGTAGACAGTTGAAGCAGTTACTGTTATTGCTAATTATTCTAAGTGGTCTAGGCGTCGGAGCAGGAAAAAACGTTCAAGCTGTAGCTGATACCAAGCTGCATGCTAGAGAAACGCAACAAATAACAAAAGGTGCTCACTTAGTAAAAGAACCTCAGACGATTGCTGGTTATACATATCGCGGTTACCTGCGAACAGCTAGAAATCATGAAACATCGGGTCCAAATAAAACAGAAACCGTGGCCGTTCATTATGAGGCAACTGATGGCACTGTTTTAAGTGATATCATCTATCTGGAAGGAGAAGTGGGAACTGTCTACCAAACGCCGACAAAAGAATTTGCTGGATATGTCCAAAAAACAGTGGAAGGAACCCCAACGGGCCTTTTCCAAGAACAAGCACAAGTCGTCAAGTATCTATATGAGAAACAAGCAGTTGAGGCTAAGCTGATTTTGCGCTTTGTCAATGCTTTAGGACAGCCTTTTGTAGTTCCTGATTTTTCAGCTATGAAAAATGGTGATTTTGTAGCGCTCTATCCTAATTTAGATCAGTATACCGTAAAGCTAGACTATAATGGTCATACGTATCAGCAGAATGAAACAGTGGCAGAGATCATTTTTTCGAAAGATATAGGTGATTCATATACCTTACCAAAACAGGTAAGATTCACCATTCAAGATGAGCGAGGCCAACACGTGAATTACTTAAGTAGCTTAAACGAGGATTATAGTTCATCTGGACCTGCTTATTGGGGCAACTATTGGGAAGAACCAACGAATTATGCAGGAACCATTCAGGCTGAACAAGTAGTAGTTACGTATATTATAAGAGGGTCTGGTTATGCTACCGCTGCTCCTTAACATGACAACTTTATCTACAAAAAAAGCTAAGCTGACTAAGCTTCTTGCTTTTTTAAAATGAGACCATCGAAAGATGCAACATTGCGCAAACAAAAAAGGACAGCTTTTCTTCATCAGAAAAGCTGTCCTTTTTAATTGCCCGCTGTCATTCATGAATTTCTAATGGCAAACCATCAGGGTCAAAAAAAAATGTCATTTTCTCACCGGTAAAGTCATCGGTGCGAATTGGTTCTGTTTTAATGCCCTGACTGTTCAAAAAAGCAGCGACAGCGTCGACACTTTCCACCTTAAAAGCCAAGTGACGCAATCCTAACGCTTCAGGATATGAAGGGCGCTTTGGGAAAATAGGCGCAATAAAAATTTCTAACTCTTGATTGCCCAATTTCAAATCCAACTTAATATCATTTTTTTCTGGTCGATGATTTTCTCTGATGATTTCAAAGCCCAGTGTTTCCACGTAAAATTTTTTGGTGGCCTGATAATCTGAAGCGTTAATTGCCACATGATGGATCTGATTAAAAAACATATCTTCGCTCCTTTTCATGATCTATGCTTGGTTAGTATATCAAGAAAAGAGTGACTTTGCCATCATTCTTATTTTCAAGATGAATCGATAAACTCACTTCAATAATTTTTGACGGGGATAAAGGGAATGCTTAAACGTGTTGATTAGGAGTGATTGGCTGCGAAGCTGATGTTTTTTGACGACAAATTGTTGCCGCTGATTAAAGTATCCGCTAACAGTGAGGCGCGTTCCTTGGTCTACTTCTGCTAAAAAGGTGAGTGCATGTATCCGAATCAGACAGTTTAATTGGTGTTCTTTAAAGCATAATGTAAAGCGGACTAAAGGTGCTTCTTCAAAAGTTAAGATTCTGATTTTTGTGACTGTTCCGGTATAGGTGTAATGCTTCATATTCCTCACTCCAATCTAGTTTTTTTGTTTAATAAAACAATCCTTTGTAATTTGAACAATTTTTCCCCTATTCCCGTTGGACTCGCAGGAAAGGCCGAGTATAAATTCTTGAATGGAACTTGCTATCTCTCGTCTGATAGAACTGTAAACTAGTTTATTTGCTACTTTTACAGTCTTGTTTAGATTTGAATACCAGGGAGAATAAAACCCCAGAGCCATTTTTCTTGGTGAAGTAGTGGAAGATAAGATTTTTTGATTTACTGCCACCGATTTGGGAATCAAAAATCCTTCTTTTGGGTTTAAATCTGAAACTACAATCACCATAATACTGGTGCTTCTTGATCAGAAAAGGGCATATTTTATTTTTGTGGATCTTTTTTTAACGTTCAGTAAAATCCCCGTTTTTTTTTTCCAGCTATTTTTTGGTTAACCTGTTTCTGACTATTTTATCGAAATTTTCTGATAGGACGAGCAATCCTGACTAATTTGTACCCCAACTTTCAAATTTTGTCCTTTCAAAAGACGCTAGCTTCTTTTTTTGAATGGCTACCATCTTGCCTTTTTTATCTCCTTTTCTTGATAGAGGGATCTCATGGAGATAGCTTAATATAATTATACGAACATTCGTTCCGTTTGTAAAGAGAATAAAGCGAACTATTTTACATTAAACAGAAATTTCAAGTACGCAAAAAATTTGCCATTAAAAAAAGAAAACGCTTGTAAAAAAAACGAGAATCCAGTATTATAATATATGAGTTGATTGTATATACAAGTTTTCGGAAGGAGAAAAAACAGATGGGCAAATTTAAAGAGGATGCACAGCAGCTCTTAGAATTAGTGGGAGGCAAAGAGAATATTGCAGCAGTCTCACATTGTGCAACGCGTATGCGATTTGTGTTAAATGATCCGACTTTGGCAGATGAAAAAGCGATTGAAAAAATTTCTACTGTTAAAGGAACGTTTACCAATGCCGGCCAATTTCAAGTGATTATTGGTAATGAGGTTCAGCAATTTTATAATGATTTTTCAGAAATTTCCGGTTTGGAAGGCGTTTCAAAGGAAGCCGGTAAAGCTGTAGCGAAACAAAATTTAAGCCCGGTTCAACGGATCATTTCAGTACTGGCAGAAATCTTTACGCCGTTGATTCCGGCGCTAGTTATTGGTGGATTAATTCTCGGTTTTCGCAATATTTTGGAAGGGATTCCATTTGGCTTTTTAGATGGCCAAAAGATTGTGGAGGTTTCTCAATTTTGGAGTGGCGTTAATTCTTTTCTCTGGTTGATTGGTGAAGCAATTTTCCACTTCTTACCAGTAGGAATTACATGGAGTATTACGAAGAAAATGGGGACGACTCAAATTTTAGGGATTGTCTTAGGGATCACTCTTGTTTCGCCTCAGTTATTGAATGCGTATTCAGTCGCTACCGCCAAGGCTTCAGAAATTCCTTTCTGGGATTTTGGCTTTGCGCAAGTAAATATGATTGGTTACCAAGCACAAGTAATACCAGCCATGCTGGCCGGTTTTATGTTGGCTTATCTGGAAATCTTTTTTAGAAAAGTAATTCCGCAAGCAATTTCCATGATTTTTGTTCCTTTATTTGCGTTAGTGCCAACCGTTTTAGCTGCACATGTCGTTTTAGGACCAATCGGTTGGGCTATTGGTAGCTGGGTATCAGACTTGGTGAATGCTGGTCTAACATCTGCTTTTAATTGGCTGTTCGGCGCAGTCTTTGGTTTCTTATATGCACCGCTGGTTATTACTGGCTTGCATCATATGACGAACGCTATTGATTTACAGCTGATTGCTGATTTTCAGTCAACGAATTTGTGGCCGATGATCGCTCTATCCAATATCGCCCAAGGTTCGGCTGTATTAGCTGTGATCTTTATGCACAGAGGGAACAAAGAGGAAGAGCAAGTATCAATTCCGGCGATGATTTCTTGTTATCTAGGCGTAACTGAACCAGCGATGTTTGGAATTAATTTGAAATATGTATATCCATTTGTAGCCGGTATGATTGGTTCAGCGTTAGCCGGAACCTTTGCCACTTTCTTCGGCGTACGGGCAACTAGTATCGGTGTAGGTGGACTTCCGGGGATTCTGTCTATTATTCCTCAGTATTATTTACCGTTTTTAGGCGCTATGCTGATCGCAATTGTGGTACCGTTTGCTTTGGCTTATCTATTTAGAACCAGAGAAATTTTCAACAAAGTTGATCCAGTTGATGAAGAAACGGGTAGGCTATTTACAGAAGAGCAGCAACAAATTTAATTCATTAAAAATTTATACTCCTTACAGCTAGATGAACATAGCTATAAGGAGTGATTTTGTTTGAAAGTCTGCTATTTTTTATAAGGAATGGTTGTAAAGCTTTTAGCTTGAGTGAGTAGGTAGAGTATACAAGATATAGATGAGCAGCTTCACTCGTTTAAAAAAGAAACAGAAAATGTATTTGAACAAGTGAGATACCTCACACGTGAAGATAAAATAGATCTGGAAAAATTGAATTGGCAAATGATGACAATTGAAGAGAAGGTGTATAAAGAAGGGCGAAACTATCATGTACAATTAGATAAAGAACAGGATGATTTAAGGTGGAAACTAGATAAAGCTATTGAACTGGTAGGAGCAGAGAACAGAGAAGAGCTGCGAAAACAAGAGAACAACAGGAATAATGATTTATCAGTAACTAACCTGCCACATAGCAGGCGGCTAGTTATTAAAAAATAGTTGGTTTTTTTCCTGCTTTCAGTTAGACTAAAAAGGATTGAGAAAAAGGAGCAGGATAAATGGATATTTATTTGAAAAAAGCAATTTTACACATTATTGACCGGGAAGCCGGCGTACCGGTATTTTCAGAAAATGAGTTGGATTTAACGACTGAATATATTCGCCAATATATAACGGCGAAAATTTCAAAGCTATCAACGGCTCAAACTAAAACAGGAACCTTAGCGGAGCCCAGCCTTTTTGTTGAAAAAGTACGGGGATTGCCTCACGAATTCGTGCAAAAAAGCCAAGAGCTGACACAGCACTGGTTTGATATATACACAGCTAGTGAAGATGCGCCTAGTGCAGATGTTTTATTGGTTTTATATGAATTAGATACAGTTTTACATGCTGCCATGATCAAGTTGAACTACAAAGAAAGCTACACGCATTTTGTCGATTATGAAGCAGAAGCAGTCGCTAACAAACTCATCATTAATCGAGCGATTTTACCTGCTAAGACTCAAAAACCAGATGAAGGCATCACGATTGATTTAAAAACCCTTGGTTTTGAATTATTGGAGAAGCGATATGAATTTTCAGGGGAAAAAGTCTGGTATTTTTCTGAAAAAGTAATTGAAGCTCAACCAGCCCCTTCAATGGACGAAAACTTGAAGGAAATAAAAAAAGCAGTCAAACGTATTGGTAAAAAATTTAATGAAGATGAATTTGAACTAATGGCTTCCGTAAAAGAAGCGGTTTATGAAAGTATCGAAGAAACAGGTACGATTGATAATGAACAAATTGCCGAACAAGTCTTTAAAGAAAATATTTCCGCTAAAATGGCTTACCAGGAAGAAGTAAATGAATCAAAATTTGTCGATAAAACACCGCCGCTAAGAGAAGCCAGAGAAATTTCCGAGAAAAAATTCGGCAAACAAAAATTAAAAATGAACAACGGCATTGAGCTAATTGTACCTTTGGATGTATATCGCAATAGTGACCTAATTGAATTTGTTAATAATCCAGACGGCACCGTGTCAATTGTATTAAAAAATATTGAAAAAATCAGTAATCAATTATAAAAATAAAGATAAATAAAAACGTAGTTATTTGAAACAAAATTGAACAAAAAGCAGATTTTTGCAAGGATCGACAAAGAGTATCCCGTTGTCTAAGGGTTTAGGAATAATTAAATAATAAACAAAGTTGTTATAAAAAAAATCTTTTTCGTAAATTACTCATCAATCTTATAACACTCTTTCGGACTTGTATGCAAGTAAATATTGATAAGCACTTTTGAAAATTTTTAGGCAGTACACCGTCCTCAAAAGTGGAAGGAGCAATAAAGTGTCTGTGTTATGCGTTTTTAGTAGATACTAGCTTAAAAATTACAATGTAGCTTATCTGGTCTTTGGAAACAATAGCGTGAGTGTCAAGAAAAAGGAGTAACTTTTCCTTACAAGTGCCAAGCTGCTCGGCTCCTTAGCGTTTATATACATTGGACGTCCAATTATTTTCAAGCCATTTAACTGTAGTCAAAATCCTAAAAGGATCATGTCTGCAGTTTTTTTGATGTTAAACCATATGGTTCGATTACTAATTTTTATCTTATCCAGTTAAAAAAACTTTTTTCTATTTTTGGTTCTGTAAGACTAGTTTCTTTAGAACGATTTGCCCAAATTTATCCTGACATGCTCTAAGGATCGCTGGTTTATCTGTGGTATTCTGTACATTTTTTAGAAAAAACACGTTCCTTATAAATTAATCATAAAAATATAAAAATAATTTTCTATAATTTATTTACAATTTGATGGAAACATTGAAATCTTTTATTTCTCCAATGGTGTGAATTAACTGTTTGTAAAGAAAAAAATGCTCGTTCAAATACAAATAAAATATAAATTATTAATTAATTAGTCTTGACTTTTTATTTTTTTACTATACTATGTAGACAAAGAAAACTATTTATAAAATAAATTTATATTTAATATATAAAAATAAAACGATGGATTGTGTCGGAAAAGAAGGGAACTGTATGCATAAACTTCGGTTGAAAGTTTGAAGTTCATTCACCTAAAATGCAAAAGAACTTCAGCTAGAGCATTAAAAGCTACAGTTTTAATTTTCATTATTAATTACACTAATACTTAGTGAAAATTAAATTTCTGTGGTGTGTTTTTGATAACTTAATATTTAAAAGGAGAAATGATGGTTAAAAAAATTGCATTATCTTTCATATGTTTTTTTATTGTCGCAATGTCTTTTTCAACACATGTTCCTCAGGTAGCTATTACTTTTGGGCTGGCAGACACAACAGCTAAAGCTATTGTTAATTTCATACTAGCTGCTTCAAATATAGCGTCTTTAGTAAGTTTGATTGGCATTATTTTTGGAGTCGGAGGATTCAGTTTGGCAGTTGTTCAAACAGTAAAATATCTGGCTAAAAAATCTTTTACAAAGGCGGTGGCATGGTGAAAAAATTTTTGTCTATATTTTTAGCAGTTGTGGCAGGGGCCTTTTTTCTGGACTTTAGTTTGCCGCATCTTGTTGCAACCTTTGGATTTGCAGCAAAGACAGCAAATCAAATTGTAGCAGTAATTAACGCTTATGGTACTGCAAGTTTTGCCGTCTCTTTAATTCTTGCAATTACTGGCGCAGGTGCTAGTGTGACTGCACTTGTTGCTACTGTCTATCAATTTATCAAGAAAAAAGGACAAAAGTATGCTGTAACTTGGTAAAATTTAAATATTTACCTATCTCGCTTGCTAAAAAGAGTTGCAAATAATTTAAAGTTATTGTGAAATCATCAATAATTTCTTGATAATTTACACAATAACTAGTAAAGTAGTGAGCTTTTTGAAAGGAGTACTATGTTTGCTTTTTTAGATTCATTTTGGAAGAGGACTTACAAATACTATAACTTTTCTGGTCTTTTTTTTGTCTCTCTAATCTTAGCTCTTTTTGCTGTAATATTACAGCAAATAATGAATAGTTCCTTTGTAACGATTGTTGTACTATTAAGTTGCATATTGAATTCAACTAAAGAGACAGATGCATATCTGAACCTGAATAAGTTTAAGTCTTTTTATTTTACAGATGAACATGTTTTAAAATTGAGCTTGTTTCTTTATGTGAAAAGAAACAAGTTTTTTTGGATTGGCTTATTATATTCTGTTTTTTGCCTAGTAAATACTTCCTTGTTCATTGAAAATATCTCAGTAATTATGATTGGATTGTGTAGCTTATATAGTAATCTCTCTTTAAACAAATGGAGTGAACGAATTGGGGAATTTCATTTAGTTGTTTTAATTATCCTGAGTACATTTCACTTAGGTTATTATTTTTCAGTGGCAATGAATGGTTTATTTTGTTCAGCATTATTTATATTATTGATACCTGAGAATAAAGGAGGAATAGGGAAGAAGAAAATTAGGGACAGAGTTATCTCTGCGAAAGTACCTTTGTTGATCAGACACTTAATGTTAGAGCAATGGCAAGTAAATGCATGCTTAATGTTTTTTTTTATTGTTCCTAAACTATTCACACTTTTACACGTCAAGTTTTTACAAACTTGGGCGGTGACCATTAAATTTACTGGTATTTTTATATTATTAATTTTTTTTGAAATATTACAAGATGTTAATTTGGAAAATCATCATCTGGAGTACAATAAATTGCGTTTTTATCAGCTTTCAAAAATAAATTTTTTTCAAAGAACATTTTTTTCATGCTACATGTCCAGAGGTACATTCTCAGTTTTCCTTATAATAATAACTAATTTAGACAGTTTTAAAACAATGCTTATCCATATTTTGTTGGTTTTGTTATTCGGTCTATGGTACAAATTTTTTGAAGAAAAATCTCTAATTGACAAAAGAAAGCCGACATGGCAATTAAGCTATATTAGATGCTGGGCGCCAACCAGTATATTATTTGTTGTTGCATTTGCACCGCAATTTGTGCAACTTATTGAAAAAGTGAGAGGATATTAAAGTATGTATAGGCTAACTGGAAAGAAATATTTAAAATTCTTTTTTATTGTGAGTACTGTATATTTACTGTTGATAACAATTTTCAAAGGACAAAAAGGAAGTGAATTTGATACAACAACTATCTCAAGCTTTCAAATCATCTCTCATAACTTTGTTCTATTTTTAAAGTGGCAATTTCTCTTTATACTAAGTCCGATATATTTTATTTTTGAGACTTTAGTATTATCTTGGACAGTTAAAACAGGAATTATTACATTTGGTTTGTTGCCAGCAATTGATAAACTGTGGCGTCATGGACTAATTGAAATACCCAATCTATTTTTGTATCAATTTTTGGCTCTTCGCTTGTTTTATTACTGGTGGAAGAACAAATCATTTGTAATAATCAAAGAATATGTGAATGAAAACAAAAAAAATTATTTACTATCAATGTTACTAATTGTAGGAGCAGGAATTGTTGAGGGGATAGCATGGTAAAAATACAGATTAAAAAAAGCGTCTTTAAAATTTCTGGAGAAAAATTTTTAGAATTAACAGATGCTTGTTTTTTAAGTAATGGTTTATATAAACTACATGGAGATAACGGGAGTGGCAAAACTATATTTTTAGAATATTTAACAGGTTTAAGAAAATCAGATAATATAAAAACCGATCTAGATAGAAGTAGAATTTTGTATCTTGGAGAAACTGGGATCGGCATCGAAGATTTAACCATTATGGAAAATATAAAGTTAGTCTACTGGATTTTTGGTATTGAGCTCACAAGTAGAACAGTTGATAAAATAAATAGTTTGTATACAGAGGAACAGTTAAAAAAAATTTATCATCAATCAAGCTTTGGAATGCAATTAATGGTTGGCTTGTCTTTATTATTCGCTGAAACTAAATGGGATTTAATTATTTTGGATGAAACGTTGGCCGGGATTGACCAAGGAAATAAAGAGCTAATTTTACAAGAAATAGCTCAAAGAGAAAACGAAAGTATTATTTTTTTAGTAGCCCATGAATATTTTAAAACAAAAATAGAGTATAAAGAGGTAAGTATCATTGATCGAAAAATACAATTTAAACAATAAGAAACTGATTCTATTCTTAGGTCTTGTTTACAGTTTGCTTAACTTAGTGTTAGCAAAGTTATTTGAAAGAAGTGATATTGCAAAAAAACTTTTCCTAGATCCAGATGTTAGTCGACTACTTACTAAAAATTCATATTTTTTAATTGCCGGAATGATTACTTTAATTTCAATACTTACAGCTGTTTTCATGACTTTTATTTATAGAAATTTACTAAAGCTTATTTTTAATGAAAGTAAGTCGTGGGAAACGATTAATTTCTGTTATTTAACTTCACTTATAGCAGGTGTTTTTCTCTCAATCATCATTTTATCAATAAACAAAAGTATTGATATGTCAGTTCTTAGTAGAATAACCAATTTGACAACAGTTGTTATTATCAATAGTTTGTTTTATTGGATAAATAGAAAAAAGAAAGAGCAAATACTGGTTTTAGCTATTTCAATTATTAACGCCAGTGTAGTTTTTTTGTTATAAAAATATGCAAATGTTACATAGGAGAAAGTAGTTGAATAAAATTAAAATAGCGGGTCATCTATAGGAGAAATAAATGAAAAAATTGTAGGTTTCTTTTTATATGAGCGCATTCTCTTTATTCATTGATTTTATCCTTTTTATTAATAAAAAGGATAAAAACTTCCCTCATTCGTTAGGCCTTTACCGTCTTTTTCCAATTGCCACATGATTTTGGGCTGGCCAGCTTGGTCATAATCAACCGTTGCATACACTTTGTATTGCTTCAGCTCTTTGACTCTCGCTTCATGAAAGGCTTGTTCTTGTTTCCTAATCTTTTCTGCTCGTAGCTGCCACTTTTGGGAAACGGTGGTCGTCCATTGTAAGTCTTTTGGGATGGAACAACTACTTTCTGTTCAGGACCGCTTGCTTGGCTGGCACCTTGATTGACCAAGGCTTCTAATTCGGCAACGGGGGCAAAGATTTTCGGCGAACTGGCATGAAACGCTAAAAGTTTCTCTAATTTCTGTTGCAATATTTTTTTGGTATCATTAGAGTTTCAATTATACGGCTGTTTTGATTTAGTTGCCGAATGATAACATTATCCCCTAAATCGGCTCTGCTTAATTGTCGCACGAATCGCTGCTAAATGGCTGATTCGGACATCCAGCTATCAAATTTTTTCTTCTAAAATGTCTGAATCCAGCTCACCACGATCCACCGTCCCTTGATACTCATCTACAAATTTTTGGCAGGCTTCACTAACGGCTTCTGATAACAAGATACCGGCTTTAACGAGGGGAATGAGCACGGTACTAAAAAACTGTTTGCCGTTGGTATAAGCCGCGGAGTTGAGACATTCTTCATCTACAAATTGCTGCAAAGCTTGAATCATCTTTTCATAGGCTTGTTGAGCGGCTTGACTTTTGGCAGTAACACTACTGGCTTGACTTTGCGCGGCACTGACAAATAGATCACTACTCATTCGCCGATTCCTCCTGCTTAAAATGAACAGGAGTTCTAAGTTGTCGAGCCACATCACCATCACTTTCTAAAATTGCCATAATAATTCCTCCTTTTTTCAACCTTATAAAAAGTGTATTACAGGAGAAAACGCTTGCGCAATGCTTGAAAATAGAATTCTTTATAAAACAGCTATCCAGCTAGCCTTAAACGAGACTGAACGTGTATCTTAAGATTTATAAAAAGAAGTAAGTATAGAATTTGCTAACTACATAAATTTTTAATCAAGCTAGAATAGTATCTATGTCTTTAGAATTTCAAGCAAAATAAAAAAAACTCAAAGCCTTTGTATAATAAGGATTCTGAACAATATTTAAAGTTATTACTTAGTTTCTGGATGAAAATTTATTATATTGCAAAAGATAGTATAGAAGTAACAGTGAAAGATATGATCGCACTAGTAAGGGGAGCAGGAGTTAAATCAGTAAAGTTATTGCACGAGTTTCAAAATATGCTTGTGAAACAAAATAAAACACTGCATCTGTTAATCAATAACAGGTGCAGTGCTTCTTGTTTTTATTATAAGCTCATTCAGTGCTAACAGTAAATAATTTTATTCTATTTTTCAGCGGTTTGTTTGATCTTTTCTAAAGCAGCTGCCGGAACTTCTTTTTCTTTTACTTCCACCCAGCTTAACACACCTTTATTTTTATTGACTTTTAATTTTAAATAAGCGTTCATACGCAAAGGTTTTTCACGTGCCTCAGAAAGCTTTTCAGTCTTTTCCTTACCTTTTTGATTGTAGGCCTTTTGTGTATAGTTATAACGCGTTAATTTTTCCCCTGTATCATATTTGGACTCTTCTTTAGTTCCTGAAGTGGTGATTTGTGTATAATAGTCTTCACCGCCAAAGTTTTCTTCATAAATGTACCAACTAGCTCCACCAACCAATAGCAGTGGAATAAATATTTTTAGGAAAGTTTTCATATTATCACCTCTGATAATAGTATGCCTGTTTCAGAGAAAATCTTCCATTGAATGAACTTAATAAAAAGTGACAGTTTTGTTAGGTAATAATAATCTTAAAACTCACACTTTTTCAAAGTTTAAATCTTCTTTTTTTGGAAACCCATGATACAATAGAGAAAAGAATGGAGGAATAAAAATGGTCCCTTTTTACGCTGTTTTTGATCCGACCTACATATTGGTGATTGTCGGTCTATTAATTTCAATGGCTGCTTCGGCGTACGTTAACAGTACTTTTCGTAAGTATGATCAAGTTAGCAGCAGTCAGAATGTAACTGGTACGCAAGCAGCGCAATACATTTTAAAAAAAGAAAATATCAACAATGTTGGCGTGCAGCAAATTGCCGGCGACCTAACGGATAACTACAATTCCGGCACGAAAATCTTAAGTTTGTCAGAAGCCACGGCGCAATCAACTTCTGTGGCAGCTATTGGAGTGGCGGCTCATGAATGCGGTCATGCGGTTCAAGACTATACCGGCTACAGTCCTTTAAAAATTCGTGCAGCAATTGTTCCGATTGCTAATATTGGTTCTTCTCTTTCTTTTCCTATTATTTTAATTGGCGTCTTACTAAGTTGGAATCAGACCTTGATTAATATTGGAATTTTGGCTTTTTCGTTGGCCCTGCTCTTCCAGTTGGTCACCTTGCCAGTGGAATTCAATGCGTCACGGCGTGCTTTAGCGATTTTAGCCGAAGGGAATTTGTTAACACCGGAAGAAGTACCGATGGCTAGAAAAGTCTTATTAGCCGCTGCTTTGACTTATGTTGCTGCCGCTCTATCTACCTTTTTACAACTGCTTCGTCTAATTATTTTGTTTGGCGGCAACAACCGTCGCGAATAAAGAGCGGTTATTCATAACATTACCTGTATTTTTTAGAACGTGTTATGATAAAAGAAATAAGGGAATAAGGAGATGGAAAGCATGAAAACATCTACAAAAATTGGTATTGGGCTAAGCATTGCCGCTATTGCTGGTGTATCAGTAACCGTAATGGCTTCAGAAAAAATCATTAAGAAAATGGCACAAGCAACGAATCGTCATAAAGTAAAAAAATTCGTCAACGACAAATTCGATGGTAATGAAAAGCTTTTGACGATCGTGGACGATTTATCTGACGATGAATTGGATTCAGTGATGAATGTTTTAAGTAAGGTCAAAGATAGCCGTAAAGTGTTGGCAAATTACGGTGAAAAAATGAAAGACAACACCGAATCTATGAAAGATCGACTATTTAGTTTTGTGGAAGAAATGATGAATTAATCAGTCAACGACCGGGACGGCAGTATTAGCTGCCAACACCGAGTCTAATCATTATACTTCACTAGAAAAAATGTATGGATGCTGAGCTTTTCCCGCTGTACCTTGGGACAAATCTAGATAGAAAATCAGCTAAGAAGACAGAGGCGTTGGTTCGTTTCTATGAAATTATATCTTACTGACGTATTGTCCTATTAGCATTAATAATGAGAATAAACAAATAAAACAGCCAACAGCGATGAAAATTACTGTTGGCTGTTTTATTTATGGTCCATAAGCAAATAACAAAAAATTAAATCCTCCATTTTTCTTAAGGAAAAGCCTGTTTGTTCGAAAAATTTATCGATGCGATAATGCAGCGTATTTCGATGCATAAATAAAGTTTTGGCAGCAGAACTGAGATTGCCTTGATTTTGCCAAAGAGCTTGAATAATTGGTTGAATCTCTTCATGATAAGCTAGTATATCAGAAAAGCTACGGGTGATTTGACTTGTAGCCAATTTTTCTTTCGTAAAATAATGCAAAGCAACATCCGTTAACTGGAATATTCGTTTGCCTTTAAGGAAAGTAAGTCCTACTTGCACCAGCTGTTGTTCTTCACGAAAAATGGTGGCAATAGGTTGGTTCGTATCATAAAAACTACCGACAAAAACAGTACTATTTAAATCAAAATCACTATCCAGCGTTAAAAACACGCCTTCTAATTCTGAAAAAGAATAATGTATTGACGTATGTCTTTCCACCAGCAAGTATTCTCTTTCACTCAGGGCAAAAAAATCAGCATAATGCAAAAACATTTCCTTTACCGCTGCTTCCCATTCTTTGCGCAAAAAGTCTGCCGGATAACTTAGTCGAATTTGCAATAATCGATAACTACCTTGAAGGGACAAGGGCTGTTGTTGAAATAAATAACGATACCAAAGACGAGTTTGGTGGTTATATTCAGTCTGTTGCCCTGCAAACACCATTTCCAACAATTGGCATTCACGAAGGGGCAATTGGCTTTTTTTAATGATAAAATATTGATCAGCAAAAGCAAGCGACAAATAGCGCTTGTCAGCCGCTTTTTTTGACAGGTAGCCGCTTGGATAAAGTTTTTGTAATTTTTCAATAGTCATAGACACACCTCACTAGTTTATTGTACCATGAAGTGAGCAGTAAGTTCATGTGGGAAGCTGAAGGAAGGACGAGTCGAGTTGAAAAACCAAAGTGCATCTTTGACGCAAGAAGAAAAAGAATATTTTATGGCTGAGGCCATTAAAGAAGCCAAAAAGGCTGAGGCGATTGCAGAAGTGCCGATTGGTGCAATAATTGTGCAGGAGAAAAAAATCATCGCTCGGGGCTATAATCTGCGGGAGCAGAGTCAGGAAGCAACGGCGCATGCGGAAATGTTTGCGATCCAGCAAGCTTGTCGAAAGCTGGAGAATTGGCGTTTGGAAAACACCCAACTATTTGTTACATTGGAACCTTGTCCAATGTGTAGTGGAGCGATGGTACTCTCCCGCATTCCGGAAGTTTACTTTGGTGCCAAAGATCCCAAAGCTGGCAGTGCTGGTACCTTGATGAACTTACTAAGGGACGATCGATTGAATCATATGGCTCAAGTAGAAGGCGGAATTTTGGAAGCTGAGTGTAGTCAGTTGTTAGTAAATTTTTTTAAAGGATTACGGGAAAAGAAGAAAGCAGAGAAACTTCTAAAAAAGCAAAAGAAAGACTAGCCAAATTAGTGAAAATATTGTATACTAGTTTTTGCCGTAAGGCTAGGACAATGGCGGACTTATGAAGCGTGTCAGATCCGGAAGGAAGCAGCACTAAGTAAGTGTCGCCATGTGTCTGATACATAGTACGACAATCAAGGCTTAAGGGCCTTTTTTCTTTTGTCTAAAAATGAAAAGGGGCAAAAAAGGGATCATCTTTTTATGTTCGTTTAATGTCGCCATAAGATTATAGCAGTTTTTTTAGTGAGATGAAGGTATATTTTTTGAATGAAAATTGTAACAGTATCACTAATTTTGTTAATTGTTGCACTTATAGGTAGATTTTAATCTGTAAAGAGAAAGGGGGCTTGCGTCGCAAACTGTGACGAGGTCTTTTTTCATTGTTTCCTTTCCGAGTTTTCTGTTTAAGGTTATTTATTTTATAATAGCTGGCTGGCTTTTTCCATGAAATGTAGGATTGAACCAATACTAATTTTTTACTTGATTGGATTTACTGATCGATGCAATTGATGGATGCTTATATTTTTTATGTAAAGGGCTTGGCAGTGTTCAAAAATGGTTCAGTAGCGTTTACTAATTTTCAATCTATCCTGCTGTTTTCTTTGCGCATTTACGTTTGTTTTTGTGTAAAAAGAAAAGCCCTAGGGCTTTTCTTTACTCTTTTTCGGTAAATTTAACTGCGGTGCCATAGGCTACGACGGACTGCATGTCTTGTCCGATTGAGCCTGAATCAAAACGCATCATTACGACAGCGTCTGCTCCAAGCTTTTCAGCATGTTCTTTTAATCTGTCTATGGCGATATTTCGAGCTTCTTCTTGCATTTCAGTATAGGCTTTAATTTCTCCACCTACAATATTTTTCAGACCGGCACCTAGATTTTTAAATACATTTTTTGATTGTGTAGTCAGACCAAACACTTCGCCAATTACAGAATAGCTTTGTCCTGGAATTTTTTCTGTTGTAGTAATTAACATATTATTTTCTCCAATCAACTGATTATTTACGCAACAATCTTTCCTACAGTAAAACTATCATCCTTTTTAATTGATTTCAACTATTATCCTTCAAATCTTATTACTATTTTTAAAAAAAATACTCGCTCTATCTTAAGACACTTCTTTGCTGGGGTGTCTTTAACTGCAAAGGCCCATAAGGTTTTTCTATTATTAGTCCCTAGCTGCTTGATGTCTACTTTCAGAACTAAAATCATTGGGGCTACTGTAGTTTTAGTTATCCGATCTTTTTAAATAGTTCCGAAGGATTTCGAGCTTTTTAACCTAAGGTTTAAGGGCATAATACTAACTGATAGGGCAGCTTTTTTTTTTGGTAGCTTCTGTAAAAGGTTAGCATTTCGGTTGTTTATAACTATAATTGAGCAAAATCTGGAAAGTAGTTACGAGTTACTGGATTATATTCTGCTTACTAGGCTTGGATTTTTTATCTATTGAAGAGACTCCCAGCTTAGGTGAAAGTTTTCTCAAAAAAACTAATAATCCAAGAGGACGTTTCTTATAGCTTCAGCGATTGAAGACATCATTGCATCCTTTTTAATTGTTTATTATGAGACTGTTCATGATATGCAGCAGTTGGAAAACCAGACATAAAAGTGTTTATCTATGCTTAATTTGTGAGAGCTATACATTGAGGAAACGAATAGTATAAATTACATGAATGTGGACAAATGTTTGCTATTTAGGCTGAAAATCAAGGCTTAATTAAAATGTGACGGTCATTGTGTTCCAAATAACAGAAGAAGTTAAACACTTCACTCCCAACGTTTTTGGTAAGGGGAGTGCAGCGTTTTTCGGCAGATTATTTCACCGGATAATATGCTGGAAGAGCTGAACGATATAATAAGTAATCCCAGCAGCAATAATTGGACCGGCTGCTAAACCTTTGAAAAAAACGACCCCTACGATTGTTCCTAAAACAAGGGCTACAGTCACTTCAGGAGACGCACTAATCAAAGCTGTTCCTTTGGCCGACAGAATTGCTACTGCGATCCCACAAACAATAGCGAAAAGACCTAAAGGGGACTTAAAATTAGTAAGTAGTTCTTTCAACCCAATTTCACCTGTAGCAATAGGAACTAAAATGGTAATTGAAATAATCGTGATCCCCAGATTCATTCCGTGTTTGCCTAAAAGAGGCAAAATCTTTGAGGAGTAAGGAAGAACCATACAGGCTAAAATGACCAAAGAAGCGATCAATAATGATTTATTTTTGCTCACCATAGAAATAAGTGCAATGAGTAGTATAAAAAAATATTTTTCCATTTTGATATCACCGTCTTTCTAACAATCCGCAAGTTAGCTGCTACTCTTTACATCAACGCTTCAACCCTAGCCTAAATCAAGTTTGAGAGTACTCTCTTTGCTAGACACTGTTTTTTTACGCTTAGTGAACAAGCTAAGATAATAAACCAAGGCCAGTACTTGAGAGAAGATAGTCGCTTTTGACTGAATAGCAGTGACAAACTCTTGTGACTTTATGCTTTGAAATCACGCTTGAATTGTTTTGCTTCTCCATTATACGAAAATAAATGGAAGATGGAAATAGTGATTTTGCAGTGGCAAAGGGAGTTTTTTTTAAAGCTAGTACGAAACGCTGATAAAAGGCAATAAACTAAAAAAAATTAAGAGGATCAAAAAAGCGGCTAACTTTGAGTTTAGCCGCTGCTTAAATTTTTGGGGCATTGGATGGATCAAGAAAAAAAGGAACCGAAGTTGATAAAAATAAAAGTTTTGTCTTGTTTAAAAACTGCGCCCACCGCCACCGAAACTACCTCCTCCGGTAGAATGGGTGGTGCTGCCGCCTCCTGATCCACCACCGGAATTGTTGTTGCGAGGAATTCTTCTTGTAGTAATAAAGGAATTGGTCAGCTGATCAGTATGCTGCGTCAAGTCAAGGGAAGCTTTCTCACGAAACGGATAGCGATAAGTCCCGGATTTCAATTGATATCTGGAGATAGTGACAAAGAAAAAGGCAAGACCTGCCACTAAAGCGCCAATCACAGCAATGGCCATTTCCAACGGTGTAATGACTTTGTAGCGAATAATTTTTCCAGTCGCTTCATCGATCCGATAATGCCCGCCTGGCACACCTTTTTCGAAATAAGTATTTGTCTTTGCTAAAAATTGTTGAGCAGCACCATAATAATTACCGTTGCTCATTTCCGTAGTAATAGCTGTTAAGGTATCATCAATTCGTTGATCATCCATATAGTCAATCATATTTCCAGAAGTGGAAAGATAAGTTTGACGATTGTCCATATCGATCAGAAAAAGAATGGCATTTTGATTCTTGCCAACTTGTTTTAAAATATAACGATCGGCAAATTCTTGCGGGCTGTCTTGATCGTTGTAAGTAGTAGTAACAATAAAAATTGATGCTTTACTTTTTGCTGCTAACGGCTTCATCCTTTGGTTTAACTGAGCAATTTGTTCAGTTGTTAGTAAATTGGCACCATCATCAACCGATGTCATGGCCGCATCTGCCGTTTGAAATGATCCCCCAAAAATGAGGAACAAACTTCCTAAAAATAGCCACCATTTTCTCATATTAAATAGCCTCCAATCAGCAAGAAAATCAGCACGATAGCGAAAATGCCGACGCTGAATAAACCTAAGCGCAGATAACTAATAGGCAAGACACCGCTAACTTTGCCTGTTTGGCCATTCATGGCGTAATAATAAACTCTCTGTCCTTGATCGTTACTGCGGTAAGTAACTAACCAGATGGGTAAAAGCATATAATGCGCTTTTTGTTGATCTACTTGAATGGATGTCCGAACATTTGTCAAAGTTGTATAGCCAGAAGCTGTATCTCGTAGTAATTCTTCGGAATATTCTTTGATTTCTTGAGCAATGGCATCTTTGAGGCTCTCATATTCCAAGTCACGTTTTTCTGCTTGAAATCCTGCTAAGTATTGGCTTTTGAAGGGAACAGCTCGTTCTAAGAGAAAGGGTTGCACCGCTGCTACCATCTTCTGTTGGACGTTTTTAGATAAAGCATTTTTCACCAGCTCTTTAAAAGAAAGTTTTCCTTTTCGGCCAACGTTAAATTGTTTGGTTTCAGTGTATTCAATGTCGCCCACGCGCCAAATCCGAATAGCAGTGCCGGTTCCTTGCAGTTGCCCGTCAACAGTGGAATCCACTACCCAGTAGGGAAAATACACACCGGTCAATTTATCGATTTGTTCTTTGCTGAAAAATGCTGGCGGCACAAACCATTTTTTCTTTGTCCAAGCTAAAAATTTTTCGACGGCTTCTTCTTTTTCAATCGCAAATGGCAAAACATTGTCAGGCAGAAATTCACCGGTCAATCGGCCGGAGAGAACGACGGGATTGTGGCAATAATAACAATAAGTAGCTGCTGTTGTCGCTTCGGTTATGATCTGAGCGCCACAGTTAGGGCAGTTAAATAATTCCATTGTACCTTCAAGTCCTGCTGTCGTTGCTTCATCTGCGCCTGTTGCTTCTTTAAATGTCGCTTTATCAGCTGCTGACATGTCGTCAGCTTGCTCTTGAGCGGTAAAGGTCATTTCTTCTGAGGTAGCTGTATCATTTTGTAAGTGAGCCGCTTTTTGTTGTTCCTCATATAAAGAAACTTCCTCTTCGGTATAAATATTTAAACAATATTCACAATGGAATTTCTGATCTTTGGGATCAAAGAGCAGTGGACCACCGCAGTTGGGGCATTTATGGGTAAAGGTATTTTCCATCTTTTATGTCCTTTCTGTTGCTTATTGAAACTGGAAGGAAGATCAAGTAGACCGATGTTTCAGTTTTAAAAAAATGAATCAGTTTGCCTGAAAGTTGTAGTGGGGAAGCGATGTTCACGTTGTCTACCTACTAACAAGCATCCGGCTTTTTATCTCTGAATACCAGCTTAGCTGCTCTTTTCCAACCGAATGTCGTATCCTTTAACCAGCTCTGACTCTTGGTCTTGATTCCTTTGGTTCCAGTCTCTTTGAGAAAAGAAAAAGGAAAGCCAAAACTGGCACCTTTTTCTTATGGGCGTTATTAAAGAGGAATTCCTTGGAATGGTTTGCCGCAGTGAGGGCAGAATTTCGGAATGCCGGCCGATAAGTCAACAATTTCACTACATTCACTACATTTCATTTCCAATTTAGGCTGACCATCTGTTGGTTTTGGTGTCCCACAATTTGAACAGAACTTGCCACTATTTTCAGTACCGCATTGAGGGCAAGTCCAAGTATCGGTGGTGCCTTGAGCATTCTGTTGATTTTGTTTTTCTTGCTCTTGCATTTGCTGTTGGTTGGTTTGGGAGGCCTGAGCGAAGTAGTTGCCACTGGTGTTCATACCCATTCCAACACCCATAAAGGCATTAGCAGCACCGCCTTCATTTTTGCCGGCTGCTTCCATTCCTCTAGCTAGTGAACCTTGTACATAGCCTTCACGAACTCCGGGATCGCTCAACATAGCCCCTTCATTCCGCATATTAATCAATTTTGTAGAATCATCGGTATAAGAAATGCTGGCTACTGCAACAGAAACAATTTCCATTCCTCGTTGATCCCGCCATTGATCGTCTAAAACATCACTCATGTATTTACTCAACTCTAAACTTTTTGAGGGAACATAAGAGATGCGCTGACCATCGGCTGACATCTGATTGATAGCAGCCTGTAAGGCAGTTAGAAATTCTGCTAAATATTGTTCATTAATATCGTTGATATCGACTTGGCTTTGATTTTTTGGAATAGCATTTGTATAAAAAAGCAAAGGATCGGTGATTTTGATTGAGTAGTTTCCATGCGCACGCAAAAACAGTTCCGCATTATAAAAATTATCAAAATAATTCAAAGGTGCTGGCGTGCCAAATTTAATTCCTTTGATTTCTTGTAAGTTGATGTAGAAAACTTGTTGTTTTTGAGGTGTGACACCACCAAACTTAAAGCGGTTAAAGGTTTCTGCAATGGCGTCTTTCAATGATCCATTGAACATGGAAGGAGCTGAATTATTTTCAACGGTATAATAGCCTTCTTCTGCTGTATAATCAATAATTTTACCGCCATCGACTAAAAGCATCATCATGTTTGGATACACATGTACGACTGAACCGTCAGTTAAAACGTCTTTAGTTCCTTTGCGATTAGAGCCGCGTTTGTCATCACTACGGACGAAAACACCTTTTGTCATCACTGTTTTATCGCTCATATTGTCTGGCTCGATGACTTCTAACCACTGATCTGCTAAACCGCCACCGAGGGAGCTTGTTGCTGCTTTTATTAATCCCATCATTGATTCCTCCTAACTTTTAGTGGTTTTATTATACCATAGCCTATAAAAAGAAAAATACAACGAAGGACTGAATTACTTTGTTTTTGTTAGAATTACATAAAAGTCATTCAATGGATAAAGATAATTTGTTCAGTCAGTAGTATAATAAGAGCAAACTGTATTTTAGGGGGCTTTCATGTATGAAACGAAGCAAAAAATCGAAAAAGATCAAAAAACCGCTGATCTTGGTGGGGGTGGGGCTAGGTATTATTGTTTTGGCAAGCGGCGGCTACTATGCTTATAGCCAGTGGCAGGAACAGCAAAAACTGACAGATGCTACCAAAGTTGCTGAAACATTTATTAAAAATATTACTAAACAAACGTTTGATGCCTTGCCAAAGGTAGTAGATTCACAATCGCTAAAAACGAGTGGTTATAATCAAAAATCTGTAGTAGAAAAGTATCAAGCGATTTTTTCAGGAATTCAAGCACAAGGTATAAAAAGTAGCAATCTCAAAGTAAAAAAAGACAAAAATAATCGCTTCTCGTTTACCTATAAGCTTTCTATGAGTACGCCTTTAGGTGAAATGAAAGACCTTTCATATACTTCAACTTTAACCAAAAGTGGTGAGAGTTATCAGGTGGAGTGGCAGCCGGCCTTAATTTTTCCCGGGATGAGTAGCAATGACAAAGTTGCTTTGCAAGTAGACAATGCTCAAAGAGGAGCGATTGTGGATCGCAATGGTAGTGGCTTGGCAATTAATCAAGACTTTGATGAAGTAGGGCTGGTTCCTGGGAAACTAGGAGCCGATGCAGAAAAAACGGCTAATATCAAAGCATTCAGTGATCAGTTTAAAGTGTCCGTAGATGAGATCAACAAAAAAATAAGTCAAAGCTGGGTTCAACCGGATTCCTTCGTTCCTATTACTGTATCGTATGAAACAGTTACTAGCTTGCCTACTGGTGCTGCAACAAAACCAACGAAATTACGTTATTATCCACTGGGTGCTGCGGCCGCTCAGCTGATTGGTTACACTGGTACTGTTACTGCAGAAGAAATTGAAAAAAATCCTGCATTAAGCAGTACAGGAGTTGTAGGGAAAGCTGGGCTAGAGCGAGCTTTTGACAAAGAGCTTAGAGGCCAAGATGGTGGCTCATTACTGATTACAGACGAACAAGGAACTATAAAAAAAGAACTGCAGAAAGTAGCTAAAAAAGATGGTCAAACGATTAAATTGACGATTGATAGCAAGGTTCAACAACAAGCATATGCGATTTTCGATAATCGACCTGGTAGTGCGGTGATTACAAATCCCAAACAAGGGGACCTACTGGCAACCGTCAGCTCACCTTCTTATGATCCGAATAAAATGGCTAATGGAATCTCTCAAGCCGAATACGATCAATACAACAAAAATGCACAATTGCCATTTACAGCACGTTTTGCAACTGGCTATGCGCCGGGTTCAACCTTTAAAACAGTTACCGGGGCCATCGGTTTAGATGCTGGTACTTTGAAACCAGATGAAGCTTTACCAATTGAAGGACTAAAATGGCAAAAAAACGCTTCTTGGGGCGATTATTTTGTCACACGTGTTAAGGAAGCCAGTCCGATTGATTTGCGAACAGCATTAGTTAACTCTGATAATATTTATTTTGCTCAACAAACGTTACGAATGGGCGAAGCGACTTTTAGAAAAGGACTGGATAAATTTATTTTTGGCGAAGAACTGGCTTTACCAATTGCGATGAACCCAGCACAAATTTCTAATGAAAAACAATTCAATTCAGAGATTTTGTTGGCAGATACGGGATACGGTCAAGGACAATTGTTGATTACTCCTATTCAACAAGCAACGATTTACAGTGTTTTCCAAAATGACGGTAATTTGGTTTATCCTAGACTGTTGGCGGATCAACAAACGAAAGTTAAAGAAGCTGTCATTAGCAAGAATGCGGCAAATACAATTGTGACTGATTTGTTGGGAAATGTGGAAGATGAAGCGGGCTATGTCCATAATATGTACAATCCGAATTTTTCATTAGCTGCGAAAACCGGTACAGCTGAAATTAAAGAAAAACAAGATACGGATGGCAAAGAAAACAGTTTTCTCTTAACGATGGATCGGACCAATAATCGCTTTTTAACAATTATTATGGTGGAAGATTCAGGGAATAATGATACAGCAACCAATATCAGTAAACCATTGATTGATTACCTGGAAACTACTTATCAATAAAAAGTTAGTAGTTTTTTGAAAAAATTAGTTGAATGTAAAAAGTGGGATCTATCTGAGAAAAAATTTACAAATGCTAGTTGTTGTTCATTTTTCTCTTTTCTCGCCTTTTAAAAGTATGCTACAATTAAGCGACTAGTAAGCGGAAGGAAAGGGATTAATGTGCGACTTTTAGCAATTGATACATCAAATCAAACTCTGAGTGTAGCGGTTTGCGAAGACCGGCGGCTTTTAGGGGAATATACCACTACTGTTAAGAAAAACCATAGCATTATGTTAATGCCGACAATTGCTGATTTAATGCAAAGAGTCGGATTAAAAGCTAAAGATATTGATCGCTTTGTTGTGGCACAGGGGCCGGGCTCTTATACAGGCTTAAGAATAGGCGTGACGACGGCCAAAACTTTGGCTTACACATTGAATAAGGAATTAGTCGGTATTTCCAGCTTGGAAGTTTTGGCAGCGAATTGTATCGGTCTGACAGGTACTGTGGTACCGTTATTTGATGCTCGCAGACAACAAGTCTACGCTGGAGCCTATACCATCCATCAAGGCAAACGAAGTATCGCTTTGCCTGATCAGCATATCTCTTTGACTGATCTATTGCAGCAATTACAAGGAGTTCCTGATCTTTATTTTATAGGAACTGATGTGGAGAAATTTAAAGAGACAATTAAAGCAACGCTACCGCAAGCTGCTTTTCCAACAGTTGCACAGTGGCAGATTCCTCACGCTGCTGTATTGGCTGAATTGGGACGAACAGCGGAACCAGTTGCTAATATCCACGCTTTTTTACCTAATTATTTAAAAAGAGTAGAAGCTGAGGAAAATTGGCTGAAAACACACCAAGCTGAGGATAATAACTATGTGGAAAAACTTTAATATATTTTCAAGCATCTTTCCTACCATTAAGAAAAAACAAACACCTTATCTAGCGAAGACAGTCTCTGTTGGTGCTCAAACATTTCAGCTTCGGGAAGTTTTGGCTAAAGATATTAAAGATTTGTTGGCGATTGAACGGGAAGTCTATGCCGGAGAATTGCCGTGGACGGCTTCTGCTTTTTTAGCAGAGCTGAATTCTGCCACCAAGCATTTATATCTTTTAGCAGTTGACGGAGAAAAGCCGGTAGGATTTATTGGTTGCCGTTTATATGGTAGTGATGCCCATATCACTAACGTGGCTGTGCTGAATGCTTATCAAAATAAAGGTTTAGGACGCCTGTTAATGAAAGAAGCGACTCGCTTTGCACTGGAACATCGGTGTAACACAATGTCTTTAGAAGTACGAATCAGTAACCAAAAAGCGCAGAGTTTGTATCGCAAGCTTGGTTTTGTTTCCACTTCTGTAAAAAAGAATTACTATGAAGAATTGCAAGAAGATGCGTTGGAAATGTTTTTATATTTAAAAGAAGAGTGAATACATGTTATTAACAAAAAAAGAGTTAATCAATAAAGAGACTGCCGCTAAACTATGGTCTTTGAGTCAGCGAGCATATGCTAATGGATCCCCTTGGACGGTGGATCAATTTGCTGAGGATTTGTTGCAAGATCATAGTGAATATTTACTATTAACAGAAGATGAGCAATGGTTAGGCTTCGTTGGTTTTCACTTTGTTCTTGATGAAGCGGAAATTCAACATGTGGTAGTTAGGAAAGACCAACAGCATTGCGGAGTTGGGTTACGTCTAATGGCAGCCTTGAAAGAACATTTACGGCGAATGGCTATCCAGCAGGTTTTTTTGGAAGTCCGAACATCCAATCTTGCTGCACAAAAACTGTACAAGAAGACGGGATTTAGAAAAGTAGCAATTCGCAAGAATTACTATCAACAGCCACAGGAAAATGCACACGTTATGTGTGCAAAATTGAGGAAGTGAAACAGATGACGATTTTTACTAAGGAAAGAAAACTATTGCTGGCAGTTGAAAGTAGCTGTGACGAAACAAGTGTGGCTGTCGTTGAAGATGGTCATCAGATTTTAGCTAATATTGTCGCTTCACAAATTAAAAGCCATCAACGCTTTGGAGGCGTCGTTCCAGAAGTAGCCAGCCGTCATCACGTAGAGCAAATTACGATTTGTATTGCCGAAGCCTTAGCAAAAGCTGAGGTAGAGCCTGAAGAATTAAGTGGGGTTGCGGTTACTTATGGTCCTGGACTAGTGGGAGCTTTGTTGATTGGCTTAGCTGCCGCAAAAGCCTTTGCTTGGGCTCATGAGCTACCTTTAATACCGGTTAATCATATGGCGGGGCATCTTTATGCAGCGCGTTTTGTGCAGCCCTTAGCCTTTCCTTTAATGGCTTTGTTAGTCAGTGGAGGCCATACGGAATTAGTTTACATGGAAGCAGATGGTTCCTACAAAATTGTTGGCGAGACACGCGATGATGCAGCTGGAGAAGCGTATGATAAGGTTGGACGCGTTTTAGGTTTGCCTTATCCAAGTGGCAAAGAAATTGATCGATTGGCACAGGAAGGCCACGATACGTATCATTTTCCGCGAGCAATGCTGAAAGAACCCAACTTTGATTTTAGTTTCAGCGGCTTGAAGAGTGCCTTCATCAATACAGTCCACAATGCACAGCAACGGGAAGAAGTTTTATCGCAGCAAGATTTAGCAGCGAGTTTTCAAACTAGTGTCATTGAAGTGTTAGTAGCTAAGACCATCCGTGCTTGTCAAACCTATCCAGTGAAACAGCTGGTGATTGCCGGAGGTGTCGCCGCTAATCAAGGATTAAGACATGCGATGAATCAAAAAATGCAAGCCGTGTTGCCGGAGATTTCGGTGATCATTCCACCACTGAAATTATGCGGAGATAATGCTGCAATGATTGGTGCGGCTGCATTTATTGAAGCGGACAAAGGCCAACTTGCCGATTATACATTAAATGCCGATCCAAGTTTGAGCTTTGCACCAATTTAAAAAATTTTCACTAGTAAGTAATGACCGAAACCGAGGTTGAAGTTTTAATGAAATGAGCATTGCCTCCTTTCTTTTAGTACAAGTAAAAAGTGCTGTGGGGCGTTAAGGGATTTAGTCATCCTGTTTGCTTGACTTTAAAGGAAAAAACAAACTAGACTAGCCAGCTATCAAAAAATTTGTTATAATGTAGGTAGTTTAATAGTTGTTCGAAAATAAAGAGAGTACTTATTTCAAGTATCTGCCAAGCGAGTTCGGGACGGTGGAAGCCGAACGGGATCGAGATAAGGAAGCGCACTTTTAGAATCTGCTGGACAGCAGACGGCTATCACCGTTATCTGATTAAGCTGGTCTATGAAAATAGACAATTAGAGTGGTACCGCGGGCAAATTCTCGTCTCTGATGATTGATGATCATCAGAGGCTTTTTTATTTGCACCTGACAAATTATAAGGAAAAATAGGAGGATATCTATGAATAACAAAGAAATCGTAGCCAAAGCGCTTCATAATGCATTGAATGAAGAACTAAGTTATGAACAAATAATGCAACTATTAGAAACACCCAAATCAGCAGAACATGGCGATGTTGCCTTTCCGAGCTTTTCCTTAGCGAAAATCTATCATAAAGCACCGCAACAAATTGCTAGTGAGCTAGCTGAAAAAATTGCGCCAACCAATTTTGAAAAAATAGAAGTGGTCGGTCCTTACTTAAACTTCTTTATGGATAAAGCAGCAGTCAGTGAGGTAATCATTGGGAAAGTACTGCAAGAAAAAGCAAATTATGGTAACAGTACGGTTGGTTCTAAACGTAATGTTCCCATTGACATGTCTTCTCCTAATATCGCAAAACCAATTTCAATGGGTCACTTGCGCTCCACAGTTATCGGAAACTCCATTGCTTTTATCATGGAAAAAATTGGCTATCAACCGATTCGCATCAATCATCTTGGAGATTGGGGTACTCAGTTTGGCAAGCTAATTGTTGGCTTTAAAAAATGGGGCTCTGCAGAAGCAGTTAAAGAACAGCCAATTAATGAATTGCTGCGTTTGTACGTTCAATTCCATGAAGAGGCCGAAACACAACCGGAACTAGAGGATGAAGCGCGGGCTTGGTTTAAAAAATTAGAAGAAGGCGATCAAGAAGCTACTGAGCTGTGGAAATGGTTCCGAGCAGAATCATTAAAAGAGTTCAATAAAATTTATTCTATGTTGGAAGTATCCTTTGATTCATTTAATGGAGAAGCTTTTTACAATGATAAGATGGACGAAGTGGTTACTCTTTTAGAAGAAAAACATTTATTGACAGAAAACCGCGGTGCTGAAATTGTTGATTTGTCTGAATATAATTTAAATCCAGCTTTAATCCGCAAATCTGATGGTGCAACGCTTTACATTACACGGGATTTGGCAGCGGCACTATACCGGAAACGGACGTATGACTTTGCAAAATCATTGTATGTTGTCGGAAATGAACAAAGCAATCACTTTAAGCAGTTAAAAGCTGTACTAAAAGAATTGGGCTTTGACTGGTCGGATGATATGGTACATGTTCCATTTGGTTTAATTACTCAAGGTGGGAAAAAATTATCTACTCGTAAAGGGAAAATTGTACTATTAGAAGAAGTTTTAAATGAAGCAGTCAATTTGGCAGCGCAACAAATTAATGAGAAAAATCCTGACTTGGAAAATCGCGAGGAAGTAGCGAAACAAGTAGGAATTGGTGCCGTAGTCTTCCATGACTTAAAAAATGATCGCTTGAACAATTTTGACTTTGTGTTGGATGAAGTCGTTCGTTTTGAAGGAGAGACTGGTCCTTATGTTCAATATACCCATGCACGGGCTATGAGTATTTTACGCAAAGCTGAATATGTACCTGATGCTACTCAAATGTATCAGTTAAACGACAAAGATAGTTGGGAAGTAGTTAAATTATTACAAGCATTCCCAGATACAGTTTTAACGGCAGCTGAAAAATATGAACCATCTATCATTGCTAAACATGCTATCCATTTGGCGCAAGCCTTTAACAAATATTATGCACACGTGAAAATTTTAGTGGATGACCAAGAAAAAACAGCTCGCTTAGCTTTAGTAGCTGCAGTAGCTATTGTTTTAAAAGAAGATTTACGTTTGTTAGGACTTTATGCACCACAAGAAATGTAATAAGAGTCATTGATAAACAGGAAGTGAAGGAGAAACTAGTTTCTCCTTCTTTTTATACACACGGTTATACAAGAGGGATGTACCAAGCGTTAAGGTCCGAGCTATGGGGGAAAAGATGCGCATTAAAATAGCATTTTCTCTTGAGGGGATTTTGTAAAATTGCCGTTGAATCTGACTGATGACCCCGTTTAAGAGAAGTTGAGCTAACAAATGCTACTAGTGGCCGGACCTATAAAAAAATATAATTGTATATATGATATGGGTTGATCATCATGATTGACCTATTTTTTTCATAAAGAAAAACAAAGTGTATCACTTTATTCATCATCTGACTTATAAGTTTCAGATACTAGTCCTTTGAATTTATTGAAAAAAACTTCTCTATTGGCAAAACTAAAGAGTTTTTTAAATAAAGAAATGGTCAAATCAATGAGCAGTTGCTGAAGAAGTTTCATGCTCATCAAGAAGATGCATATTCTGATAGATGGTCGAAGAAGTACGCAATGAACAGAAGTGGTTAGTTAAGTAAGAAGAAGTTTACATAAAGTTTGATAATCCGAAGAAGAAGCGGCCTTTATCCCCATCATTTCTCTTGCTGTAACTGTAAGAAATACACAAGCATTGAAGAGAGACGGTGGGCTAGTAAATTCAGCAGATGAACTTTCAAAAAGAAGGGTAAACTGTAACGCTAAGCATACGATTGGTATAGCAGTGTTCATCTGTATTGATCAATAAAACCTAACTAAGTTTTTAAGCAAAAAAATATGGTAGAGAGAGGCAAACTGAGACTATTTGGTTCTATTCAAATGATGTTTATTAAACGAACGGCTGCATAGATGTTAAGCATTTGTTAAAGTTTTATTACAGCTTTTACAAAACCTAGTATTTCTGAAATTCTAGTGCTATACTCAAACCAACTTAAAATTTGATTTTTGTTAAGAAAAGGTGGATCCTGCGATAATGAGTGAGAACTGGCGCGAAGATAAAGAGTATATGTCTTATGTGGAAGACTTGCTGGCAACAGAAGAAGTTCAACGATTAGCGAACTATACGCAACATGTTCATTCAACGCGTTTGGAACATTCTATCAGTGTTTCTTATTATAGTTATAAACTAGCAAAACGTTGGCATGGCGATGCTAAAGCTACGGCTCGTGCGGGCTTATTGCATGATTTGTTTTATTATGATTGGCGTACTACTAAATTTGATGAAGGCACGCATGCTTATGTTCATCCGCGGATTGCAGTGAAAAATGCTGAAAAAATTACGGAATTATCTGATTTAGAGCGAGATATTATCATAAAACATATGTGGGGAGCTACTGTTGCTCCACCTAAGTATAAAGAAAGTTACATTGTTACATTTGTCGATAAGTATTGTGCCGTCAAAGAAGCTTCGTTGCCAATGACAGCTGCAATAAAAAATCGTTGGAAACGTTACTTTGGTACCGACCAATCAGTATAAGCTGAGGAGCCTTTCGAAACGTTTTCTCATCAAAAATTACTACACTTGCAAAGAAAAAGTTATTATCTGTCTCAGCTAGTAGGTGATAAATAAATACGTTCTATCGTCATTCTTCAAGATTGATGATAAGGCATATTTGTTTGTCGTATTTACTGATATGAATTGCAGATTTTATTCATTCAAAGAGCTACCAGGGTTATGCAGGCTTGACAAACGATAAGAATTGGAATAGTCTCGAAAAAGAGAAGCCGGCGTTGTAAGGTCAGTTTTTTGATAAAGAGAGTGGTTTACATTACAATCGCTTCTGCTGCTATGATCCCTATTTGAAGTTGTTTATAGTCAGGAATCGATCGGGCTGAATTCATACTAGTGTTTAGTTAATCTGTTCAGTTGTATTGGTATAGTGGCTGGCGACAGGCTTGTTTTCTCATCCTTCTATAGTTAAATTAAAAGTTTCTATGGAAAAACTATTTTTTTATTGCAGTCCTTATGAAAGCATGCTATATTTCTTATAGTTACATATTTGATGGTGATGGTGTTCACCGACAACTATTTATTGCGAGATAAATTAATGACGCCTATCAAACAGGATCAGTGTATCCTTTTGGTAGGCGTTTTCTTTGTGTAAGCAGTTAAAAAAATAAATGATCAAAAGGAGTCGGGCAGATGAATAAAGAAATAGAACAAGTCAAGATTGTAGCAGGCTATATGACAAAATGGTTAGTAATCACTGCTATTATAGGAGGAATTATGGGGATTTTGTCAGCATTTTTTTTAAACAGCTTAACTTGGGTTACAAGTGTTCGGGAAGCGCAACCTTGGTTACTGTTTTTATTACCAATAAGTGGTGTAGTATTTACCTTTTTATATGAGCATTACGGACAAAATTCAAGTCGAGGCAATAATTTAGTTATTGATCAAGGCAATGGCGGTGAAGAAGCAATTCCTTTACGTTTAATACCGTTGACATTATTTGGAACGATTACGACTCATTTATTTGGTGGATCGGTGGGTCGTGAAGGAACGGCCGTTCAAATGGGCGGAGCAGTGGCTCATACAGTCGGAAAATTGTTTCATTTATCAGCTTTAGAACGCCAAATTGTGATTATTAGCGGGATTAGCGCTGGGTTTAGTTCAGTGTTTGGCACACCGCTGGCAGGAACTATTTTTGGTTTGGAAGTTCTAACTATCGGCAAAATGCGTTCAGAAGCAATTTTTCCCAGTTTTTTTGCGGGTTTTTTTGCAAATTTAGTGACAGAATCTTTTGGTGTCACCCATCTTCACTATCAAATGGGACCAATTCCTGCTTGGTCTGTTGGATTATTTATTAAAGTCTTTGTGGCAGCGATCTGTTTTGGTGTAATCGGTTGGTTGTTCAGTCGTTCAATTGTTTTACTAAAAAAAACATATAGTCACTGGTTTTCTCAGCCGCTATGGCGAGCCTTTATTGGTGCCAGTTTGGTTGTTCTTGCAGTTGGATTATTAAATAATCAACGATACCTTGGATTGAGTTTGCCGTTGTTAAATGATGCATTTGCTGGAACGGCTCATACCTTTGATTTTGTTGGAAAGCTCTTTTTTACAGTACTGTCTTTAGGCGCTGGCTTTCAAGGAGGCGAAGTTACTCCCTTATTTGAAATTGGTGCTACATTGGGAAGTACATTGGCTCAACTGCTACATGTGTCAATTCCGTTTTTAGCTGGCTTAGGGTTTATTGGTGTTTTTTCCGGAGCTACTAATACGCCAATTGCTTGTTTTGTGATGGGAATTGAATTATTTGGTAGTCAAGCAGCGGTGTTCTTCTTTATGGTTTGTTTGATTAGTTTTTTGTGTTCAGGTAATACTGGTATCTATGGCGCGCAACAACGAACATATCGAAAAGGCTCAACGGACTATCCTTTATTAACAGCTTGGAAGAATAAACGTTCACGTTCGAAATAGCGTATTTTTTATTCAACTATGATAAAATTAAGGCTATGAGGTGAGAACATGAAAGAGTATCAATATCCATTGGATTTAGATTGGACGACAGAGGAAATGGTACACGTGACTAATATGTGGTCTGCAGTTGAACAAGCCTACGAAACAGGAATTTCTACTGAAAAATTTTTGGCTGCCTATAAAGAGTTTAAAACAGTTATTAATAGTATTGGTGAAGAAAAGCGTTTAGGCCGTGAATTTGAACAAGTTTCTGGTTATTCATTATATCGTGCCGTTTCGCAAGCCAAAAAACAACCGCAAGGGAAACTAAAATTAGGAGATGAGTAGTTGATGAATACCCAATTTGTTTCAGAAATTAAGGGTTGGATTTATGAAGCCGCCGAAGCCATTCGCAAGAATTTGAAGCAAGAATTAACCATTCAAGAAAAGTCCAGTCGCACGGATTTAGTAACGAATATGGATGAACAAACCCAGGAATTTTTAATGAACAAAATCCAAACGCACTATCCGACTGATCAGATTTTAGGGGAAGAAAAAGGGTTTACGAAGGTAGCTTCCTTTGCAGGACGCGTGTGGATCATCGATCCGATTGACGGTACGTTAAATTTTGTGTTGGAAAAAGAAAATTTTTGTATCATGTTGGCCGTCTATGAAGATGGCATCGGTCAATTAGGTTTTATCTATGATGTGATGAAAGATGAAATGTATTGGGGCGGTAAAGGGGCTGGTGTATTTGTTAATGATCAAAGAATGGCACCGCCGTCCAAGCATCAGCTTTCTGCTGGCTTATTTGGGATGAATGCTTATATGTATGGCGAAAATCTGTATCATGCTAGAGAGATCGGTCGGGCGAGCATGGGAATCCGTGTCAGCGGTTGTGCTGGGCTAGAATTGATTGCAATGCTTAAAGGCAACCATGTTGGTTATTTGTCAAAGTTAAATCCTTGGGATTATGCCGCTGGATTAGTCTTGCTGGAAGAATTTGGCTTTAAATACGCTACTGCTTGTGGAAAACCACTGGCTTTTAGCGGTCAAGAATACTTTTTGGCTGCTTCACCGGCTGCTTATGATGAAATCATGGATACTTACATTCAAGAATCGGAAAATCATTAGTTCTCTCCGCATAATATGAGAGTAACTGTTTATCAAACCTTTATGGTAGTTGGCAGCCATTACTACCTTCAGTGAGGCCTCATTTTGAGTCAGTTCACTGAAGTTTTTTCTTTGTCCAATTTTTTATTAATCTACTCAGGGAGTCTTGGCGAAAGCCAACAGACCTGAGTCGAGGTACAGACTCTGAACAACTAGCTATTTTCCGCTTAAAACCAATCAACGAATTGGACTATTTACGATTGGAAATTCCTGATTCCTGTCAGTAACTAAAGGGAAATCTATGTAAATAAATGAAAGAGATTTACTAGAAAACATAGAGGAAAACTAAAGTTTTCACTCACTTTGAAAGTTTTAGGCTGTATTTCATGAAAAAATCTGTTATAATAAAAAGTCGGATTTAATGCATAAGAGATGCAAGAGCTTAGACAAGATAAGGAGTAATTAATTTGAAATACAGAGAAGATATTCGCAACGTTGCCATCATCGCCCACGTCGACCATGGCAAAACAACCTTAGTAGACGAACTATTAAAACAATCAGATACGCTAGACGGACATACGCAATTACAAGAACGTGCTATGGATTCAAACGCTTTGGAAAAAGAGCGTGGAATTACCATTTTAGCGAAAAATACAGCGGTTCAATACAACGGCACTCGGATTAACATTATGGATACGCCTGGACACGCGGACTTCGGTGGTGAAGTAGAGCGGATCATGAAAATGGTTGATGGTGTGTTGTTAGTGGTGGATGCCTATGAAGGAACCATGCCTCAAACCCGTTTTGTATTGAAAAAAGCGTTGGAACAACATTTGACACCGATTGTAGTCGTAAATAAAATTGATAAACCTTCTGCGCGTCCTGAACACGTAGTAGATGAAGTATTAGAGTTATTTATTGAATTAGGTGCAGACGAAGATCAATTGGAATTTCCAGTTATCTATACTTCTGCCATCAATGGTACATCCAGTATTTCAGATGATCCAGCTAACCAAGAAAAAACAATGGCTCCAATTTTTGATACGATCGTTGAACATATTCCGGCACCAGTTGACAATAGCGATGAACCGCTACAGTTCCAAGTGTCTTTGCTGGACTACAATGATTATGTTGGTCGAATTGGGATTGGCCGTGTTTTCCGAGGTACTGTTAAAGTTGGTGACCAAGTATCACTTATGAAATTAGACGGCAGTGTCAAAAATTTCCGGGTAACAAAATTATTTGGTTTCTTCGGTTTGCAACGTTTAGAAATTGAAGAAGCAAAAGCCGGTGATTTAATTGCCGTGTCGGGCATGGAAGATATTTTCGTTGGTGAAACAGTGACGCCAGTCACTCATCAAGAAGCTTTACCGATTTTACACATTGATGAACCGACACTACAAATGACCTTTTTAGTAAATAATTCACCTTTTGCCGGCCGTGAAGGCAAATTTGTAACAGCCCGCAAAATTGAAGAACGTTTGATGGCTCAGTTGCAAACGGATGTTTCTTTACGCGTGGAACCAACAGATTCACCAGATCAATGGACAGTTTCCGGTCGTGGAGAACTTCATTTATCAATTTTAATTGAAAATATGCGTCGTGAAGGCTATGAACTGCAAGTGTCACGTCCAGAAGTTATTGAACGAGAAATCGACGGTGTCAAATGTGAACCTTTTGAACGTGTGCAAATCGATACACCAGAAGAATATATGGGCAGTGTCATCGAATCACTAAGTTTACGTAAAGGTGAAATGCAAGACATGATTCATACCGGCAATGGCCAAATTCGCTTAATCTTTTTGGCTCCAGCTCGTGGCTTGATTGGTTATACTACGGAATTTCTATCAATGACTCGCGGTTACGGTATTATGCACCATACGTTTGATCAATACTTACCGATGATTAAAGGAACGATCGGCGGTCGTCACCAAGGAGCGTTAGTTTCCATTGATACAGGAAAAGCAACAGCTTATAGTATTATGAGTATTGAAGAACGTGGGACTGTTTTTGTTGAGCCGGGTACAGAAGTGTACGAAGGTATGATCATCGGAGAAAATAACCGTGACAACGATTTGACGGTAAACATCACACGGGCAAAGCAAATGACTAATGTCCGTTCAGCAACCAAAGATCAAACTTCAGTGATCAAAAAAGCAAAAATTTTAACATTGGAAGAATCACTAGAATTCTTAAATGACGATGAATACTGTGAAGTAACTCCAGAAAGCATTCGTTTAAGAAAGCAAATTTTGAATAAAAATGAACGTGAAAAAGCTAATAAAAACAAAAAGAAAGCTGCACAATAAGTACTGAGATAATTCACTGTTCCTCAAAGGCAGAGCAAATGCTGCCTTTAAGGAACAGTTTTTTTTATTATAAAAATAGTCAGGAAGAAAGGAATGAAAAATAAGTATTTATAGCTTTTATGTCATCAAAGCGGAAAAGCGTTAGTATAAAGATGAAGCGGGAGCAAAAGCTAGAGAAGACTTATGATTAAAAGCAACGCTTCAAGAAATGATAGAAAAATACGATCCTAACAATCAGAATAAAATTTTTTAAATGCACATTTTAAAAAAACGGCTAAATGATATAGAAAAGCCACCGCCTATTATTATTCTTATGTTTTAACTTTAGAGTCCATAGTCGATACAATTGAAGTATATAGTTATTCCTCAGAAAGGAAAGAAGCCGAACTGCTCGGCTTTTTTCAAGTAACTAGGTTAAAGCTGTTGAATATGGTCGCCTACAAACGATCTATATATTTTTTGATGAAAGCGGCAAACGCCTTGTTTCAGTGTGGACACAAAATGAAGTTGTTATCACTGACGATGAATTTGAGATCAAGTTCTCACAACAAGAGGAGTATAATCAATTCAGAAATTACTTTGGATCAGACGCCGTAGCAAAAATTCAAAAGGAGTATAATGATGGGAAAAGAGCACTACGTAACTTCGATGATTTTCATAGTAAGTTTTGCTTATCTTACTTTTAATGTACATTTTTAATTTAAGAAATAAAAGGAAGGGAACAGTTAGAGCATAAGGTCTTTTCGCTAGCTTGCAGATGGAGTGATTTTCTTAAGGGCGTTAGATGGCCTGATCACTGGTTAAACGATTGATGATGTTCAGGTGTATTTAGAGTAATTTTTTGAATAAATGAATTTAATCTGCAATTTGTGGATAACTTAACGGATTTTATCCACAAATTGCTTATTTTTTTTAAAGAAGTGATTATATCAAGCTCTTTTATTAAAAATAAATATTATTTTGTTTCACAAAAGTAACGTGTTTCACGAAAGTGGAAAAAAACGAAGGGCTCTTGAACTAGCTGAAAGTGCGTGCTAAAATAGCATGCAGACTAAAGAACGGAGCAGAGAACATGGTGGATGTAAAAGCCTTATTAAAAGAAAAATTCGGATATGATGCTTTCCGTCATGGACAGGAAGAGGTTATTCAGCATGTACTGCAAAAGGAAAATGTCTTAGGAATCATGCCTACTGGTGGTGGTAAATCCATCTGTTATCAACTGCCGGCTTTAGTACTCGATAATCTGACGCTGGTGATTTCACCGTTAATTTCTTTAATGAAAGATCAGGTAGATGCGTTGAATCTGATGGGCATTCCGGCTACTTTTATCAATAGCACCATTTCTGCGCAAGAGATGAATCACCGAATTCAGCTGGCCGTGGATAAAAAAGTCAAGTTGTTATATGTTGCTCCTGAGCGTTTGGAATCCTATGAGTTTCAACAATTATTGGTTCACGTATCTATTGATTTATTAGCAGTGGATGAAGCACATTGTATTTCGCAATGGGGCCACGATTTTCGGCCCAGTTATTTACGGCTGGCGGAAATTATTGCTCAGTTTCAACAACGGCCGACGGTGATTGCTTTGACGGCCACTGCGACACCACAAGTAGCAGCAGATATTGGGAAACAGCTGCAAATCCTCGAAGAAAATCAAGTGAAAACAGGTTTTGCAAGGGAAAATTTATCCTTCCAAGTGGTTAAAGATCAAAATCGTGATGTTTATTTGTTAGAATATTTAAAGCTTAATGCAGATCAATCCGGTATTGTTTATGCTAGTACTAGAAAAGAGGTCGAAAGAATTTATCATTTATTGAAAAGTAAAAAAATTCCAGTAGGCATGTATCATGGTGGCTTAAGTGAGCAATTACGCAGTGAAAATCAAGAGCAATTTTTATATGATCAAATTCGTGTGATGGTAGCTACCAATGCTTTTGGCATGGGAATTAATAAAAGTAATGTGCGCTTTGTCATTCATGCACAAGTGCCTGGAAATATTGAATCTTATTATCAAGAAGCCGGGCGTGCCGGGCGTGATGGACTACCAAGCGATGCTATCTTGTTGTTTGCTCCTCAAGATTTACAAATTCAGCAGTTTTTTATTGAACAATCAGAGATGGGCCTTGATTATAAACAAAAAGAATATATGAAATTGCGGGAAATGGCGCAGTACGCCAATGCACAATTTTGTTTACAAAACTATATTTTGCGTTATTTTGGTGAAATAGGTTCTGATTGTGGCCGGTGTTCTAACTGTTTAGATACACGTGAACTAGTGGATATCACCGTTGACACACAAAAAGTGTTATCATGTGTTAAGCGCATGGGCGAACGCTTTGGCAAAGGCTTAGTGGGCAAAGTATTAACTGGCTCTAAAAATCAAAAGATCAGCCAGTGGCATTTTGATCAGCTGCCTACTTACGGGCTAATGAAGGACCGAACCCAAAAAGAAGTTAACCAACTGATTGATTACTTAACAGCCGAACGTTATTTAATTCCAGCAGATGGTCAGTTCCCTTTATTGACTGTTTCAGAAAAAGGAATTGCGGTTTTATTAGGGAAACAAACAGTTTTCCGAAAAGAAGACCAAAAGGTTCGGCAAGTATTGGTTGATGATGAACTCTTCAATATATTACGGGAACTACGTTTAGACCTGGCCAAAGAGGCAGGTGTACCTCCTTATTTGATTTTCTCTGACAGTACATTAAAGGAAATGTGTGAGAAACTGCCACAAACAACCGTGCAACTCTTACAAGTTAAAGGTGTCGGCCAAAATAAATTAGATAAATACGGAACTATTTTCTTAGGAGCTATCCAAGCCTTTCAAGAAGAAACGGGCACTGCCGAGTAAGTTTTCAAAGCAAAACAGACGAAATGACTGTAGAGAATTAACGGTGTTGTACTCATTAACCTAAAAAGATTCATTTAAGATCCGAGAAGAATGTGAAAGCTGGCATTCTTCCTTTTTTTGTGTCAAAAAGACTTTTGGATAAATTCATTTTTCTTACCTGAAGAACCGCTTCTTTCTTAGAAATACCCTATGAATCGCCAATTAAATTATGTTATAATTACATAATTAAGACGGGAGGATGTAGACCGATGAATGAGCCAATTTCAAAGCAATTCGCAATTGAATTATTAAATGATGATGCCAAACGCATTATGATGCTAATCCGCAACCAAAAGAATAGTCTGTGCATTTCCCAGTGTAAAGCCTTTGAAGAAGTGGTGGATACACAGATGTATGGTTTTTCCAGACAAGTGACGTACGCAATCCGATTAGGGATTCTCAGTAATGAAGAAGGACATAAAATGTTGAGCAACTTGGAACGAGAGCTCAATACTCTTTATTCGGAAGTTTATGAGAAAAGGCAAGAAAAAAATGAAACGAGCAAGGAGGGGTAAGCATTGCCGCATAAAGTTAAAAAAAGGCATTTGCTTGACTATAGTATTTTTATTCCTTATTTGGTCTTAAGTATTATTGGACTCATCATGGTTTACAGTTCTACCTCGTCATTATTAACGATGCAAGGTGCAAAAACGACGTCGATGGTCATCAACCAGTTGATGTTTTGGGTGGTTGGCTTAGTTGCGATGTTTTTTATCTATAAAATGAAAACCTCTGTCTTCCAAAATCGAGAATTTATTATGTTTGCGATTTTTGTGATAACGGTTTTGTTGTTGGCGGTTCGCTATACGCCGCTTGGAATTACTGTAAATGGTGCACAAGGTTGGCTTGCAATCGGCGGTTTTACCATGCAGCCGGCGGAGTATTTAAAAATCATGGTTGTTTGGTATTTATCGTTTATTTTAGCACGCAGACAAAAATACATTGATCGTGAATTTAAAAAAGCAGCACTGCGGCCTTTGTTGCTGGTGGGCTTTTTAATTTTGATCGTTGCCTTACAACCGGACTTTGGGAATGCGGCCATCTTAACGTTGATCGCAATTGTGATGGTCTTAGCCAGTGGTATTAATTATATGTACACTTATATTGCTGGTGGTGTCGGTATTCTAGGTAGTCTTAGTGTAATCCAGCTGTTGCTGTTAACCAAAGGGAAATTTCTCCCTGAGAAGTATCAGTACATTTACAATCGTTTCGAGGTATTTCAAAATCCATTTATTGATGAACGGAATTTAGGTCATCAATTAGTGAATTCATATATTGCGATCAGTAATGGTGGCTGGTTTGGCCGTGGCTTAGGCAATAGCATTCAAAAGAAAGGATTTTTACCGGAAGCTCATTCGGACTTTATTTTTTCTATTACCATTGAAGAGTTAGGTTTAATCGGTGGTTTGGTTATTTTAGGAATCCTAATGTTTATGATTGCCAGAATTATTTTAGTAGGTGTGCGTTCTAAAAAGCCATTTAATTCATTGATGTGTATTGGTATTGGCACTATGCTATTACTACAAGTTTTTATTAACATCGGTGGTTTAGCAGGCTTAATTCCATTGACAGGGATCACCTTTCCCTTTTTAAGTCACGGTGGTAACAGTTTGCTTATTATTTCCATTTCGGTAGCCTTTGTGTTAAATATTAGTGCAGATGAAAGGCGTCAAAAATTAGAACAAGAATATTATCTGGCGTACCAATAATCAAGAAAGTGAAATCAACGGTAGGAGTGAAGAGATGAAAAAAGTATTGGTTGCAAATCGTGGCGAAATAGCGATCCGAATTTTTCGTGCTTGTACGGAGTTGGGCATTAAAACCGTAGCTATTTATGCAGCAGAAGATGAATATTCAGTCCATCGTTTTAAAGCCGACGAAGCTTATTTAATCGGTAAAGGCAAAAAACCGATTGAAGCTTATTTGGATATTGATGGTATCATTGAAATTGCTAAAGCAGCCGGTGTAGATGCCATTCATCCAGGCTACGGTTTTTTATCGGAAAATCTGTTATTTGCAAAACGTTGTGCTCAGGCAGGAATAACCTTTGTAGGTCCTGACCTGCATCATTTGGACATCTTCGGTGATAAAATCAAAGCCAAAGCCGCAGCCGCAGCTGCTGGGATCGCATCAATTCCTGGTTCAGACGGCCCGGTTTCATCAGTGGAAGAAGTACTTGCTTTTGGCGCAACCTATGGCTTTCCCATTATGATCAAAGCAGCGCTTGGTGGTGGTGGCCGCGGTATGCGAGTGGCTCATGATGAAAAAGAAGCCCGTAACGGATACGAACGAGCGAAAAGCGAAGCCAAAGCGGCCTTTGGTTCCGACGAAGTCTATGTTGAAAAATATATTGCTGCGCCCAAGCATATTGAGGTTCAGATTTTAGGTGATCAGCATGGGAATGTTTTGCACTTATTCGAACGGGATTGTTCTGTTCAACGCCGACACCAAAAGGTCGTTGAAGTAGCGCCTTGCGTGTCAATGGATACCGCTTCACGGCAAGCAATTTGTGCCGCTGCTGTTCAGTTGATGAAGCATGTCGGTTATGTAAATGCCGGTACCGTTGAGTTTTTAGTAGAAGGGAATCAGTTTTACTTTATCGAAGTGAATCCACGGGTTCAAGTGGAACATACAATTACCGAGATGATCACCGATATTGATATCGTAGTTGCTCAGTTGCAAATTGCACAAGGCATGGATTTGCACCAAGACCTTCATTTGCCCAAGCAAGATGAACTGACCTACAAAGGTGCAGCTATTCAATGTCGAATTACCACTGAAGATCCGTTAAATCATTTTATGCCGGATACAGGAAAAATTGACACATATCGTTCACCAGGCGGTTTTGGCGTACGTTTAGATGTAGGCAATGCCTATTCTGGATATGGTGTTACTCCGTATTTCGATTCTTTGCTGGTAAAAGTTTGCACACACGCGTTTACATTTGAACAGGCTATTCATAAGATGCAACGCTGCTTAAAAGAATTTCGGATTCGTGGCGTAAAAACCAATATTCCATTCTTGCAAAATGTAGTGAGCCATCCAGCCTTTCAATCCGGTGAAGCAAAAACGACGTTTATCGACAATACGCCGCAGTTATTTGAATTTGCTCGATTGAGAGATCGGGGCAATAAAACGATGAAATATTTAGGTGAAATTACCGTTAATGGTTTTCCGGGTATCGAAAAAACGCCGAAAAAGTATTATGGTGAACCAAGAATACCAACGGATCTAACTATTGGAAAGGGACTAATAAGTGCTAAACACATTTTGGACACTAAAGGACCAGCAGGCGTAAATGACTGGATTAAAGCACAAGAGCAAGTCTTGTTAACCGATACAACATTTCGTGATGCACATCAAAGTCTATTGGCTACTCGGATGCGCACTCAGGATCTTAGTCACATCGCTAGTTTGACGGATGCCGCTTTGCCGCAGTTATTTTCTAGTGAAATGTGGGGCGGTGCAACGTTTGACGTAGCTTATCGCTTTTTAAATGAGGATCCATGGGCAAGATTGAGAAAACTGCGTCGCTTAATGCCGAATACATTGCTACAAATGCTATTTAGAGGGTCGAACGCTGTCGGTTATCAAAACTATCCCGACAATGTAATTGAAGCGTTCATTCAAGAAGCGGCTCGCCAAGGAATTGACGTCTTTCGAATTTTCGACAGCTTAAACTGGGTGCCACAAATGGAAAAGAGCATTCAAGTAGTACGAGATACCGGAAAAATTGCAGAAGCAGCCATCTGTTACACTGGAGACATCAACGATCCAACACGAGCGAAATATAGTGTGCAATACTATAAGGATTTAGCAAAAGAACTTGAAAGGCTTGGTGCTCATATTATCGCTATTAAAGACATGGCTGGCTTATTAAAACCACAAGCAGCTTATCGTTTAATTAGTGAACTGAAAGCAACGACGGATTTGCCGATTCACCTTCATACGCACGATACAAGCGGCAATGGTATTATCACTTATTCGGCAGCTACCAAAGCCGGTGTAGATATCGTCGATGTGGCCATGAGCGCCATGAGCGGTGCCACAAGTCAGCCTAGTATGAGTAGTTTATACTATGCGCTAGTCAACGGTGAGCGAACGCCCACGCTTTCTATCGATAACGTTCAAAAAATCAATCATTACTGGGAAGACGTTCGTATGTATTACCAACCCTTTGAAAACGGGCTTAATGCCCCGCAAACAGAAGTGTATCTGCACGAAATGCCTGGTGGCCAGTATTCTAACTTACAACAACAAGCGAGAGCAGTTGGTTTAGGGCACAAATGGGATGAGATCAAAAAAATGTACCAAACCGTAAACTTAATGTTTGGTGATATCGTTAAAGTGACACCGTCTTCTAAAGTAGTAGGCGATATGGCCTTGTTTATGGTTCAAAATAATCTCTCAGAACAAGATATTTACCAACGGGGACACGACTTAAGCTTCCCAGAATCTGTTGTTACCTTTTTCCAAGGTGATTTAGGTCAGCCAGTAGGAGGCTTCCCGAAAGAATTACAGGCGATTATATTAAAAGGCCGACCAGCATTTACGCAACGTCCTGGCAGTTTAGCTGAGCCAGTAGACTTTACTCAAGTTCAACAAGAGCTAAAAACAAGAATCGGTTATGAGCCAAACTTCGAAGAAATTCTAAGCTATTTAATGTACCCGCAAGTATTCGTGGATTATCAAGCCTCCTATGAAAATTATGGGGATATTACCGTGTTGGACACGCCAACATTCTTTAGTGGCCTGCGCTTAGGCGAAACAGTTTCTGTACAAATAGAAAAAGGCAAAACCTTAATTATTCGCTTAGATGAAATCGGCGAGCCTGATGTGGAAGGTAATCGTGTTCTTTTCTTTAACTTAAACGGTCAAAGAAGAGAAATCGTTGTTAAAGATGCTTCCATCAAGTCCGCCATTCAAATTAAGCGCAAAGCCGAGCCAACCAATAAAGAGCAAATTGGAGCGACGATGTCTGGCTCTGTCTTACAAATTTTAGTAAAAAAAGGCGACAAAGTAGAAAAAGGACAGCCAATTTTAATCACGGAAGCCATGAAAATGGAAACAACCATTGAAGCCCGTTTTGCTGGTACAGTAGAACATCTATATGTAGAGGAAGGCGAAGCTATTAGTTCCGGCGACCTATTAATCGAAATCAAGGAACAATAAAGTAAAGAGGGAAACAAATGAAACATTTTTGGATCTTTGTCGCAGTATTTTTATGTGTGCTAACAATTGGCTATTTAGAACCAGTTTTTTTCCCTGCAAAAAAACCAAGAGTGATCACTCCCAGCACTCAACAGCCGCCGATTCACCAAGCACTTCCTCATGAAGAACTAAAAACTGAGGGATATGCTACTTTTATTGGAAAAAAAATTAATAGCTTTACGAAAATATACGGTCAACCGCAAAAAAAAATTATTACGGCAATGAACTATACTGTTTGGGTATACGAAAAGCCAGCGCAAGAATATTTAGAAGCGAATGTGGCTAATGATCGCATCCTATCAATTAAGGTATTTGATCCTTCCAAAGGAACGGCTCCTTTTAAAATTGGCATGCAGTTACCGGAATTATCGGGTTTAATGACTATTTATTCTGATTTTGCTTTTCGCTATCAAGAAAAAAACTATCAGATTGAATTGTCAGAAGAAGATATGAACTACCGTCCCTTGGTAGCTTTTGATAACGGCACTTTTGCTATCTTGTTTTTTGCTGTCGGCACTGGCCAGCTGATTGGCATTGATTATGTTGATCCAGCAACATTATTGACGGTCATGCCGTACCAGCTGAATGCCGGAGAGCTTGTATCGATTGAAACGTCGGAACAACAGGCAACAGCAGCTATTGATCAAGGAACCCAAGCGGCAAAAGTATTAAATTTGCTGGAAACAAAAGAAGGGCATGAACCTTTTCGAATTGAAGTCGGTACACAAGCCGAAGCCGAGCATTTGTCCCATTATTTCGCGCAAAATAGTGAAACTGTATTAAGTGCAGATCGTCAGGCAGCTTTTTTGGAAATGAAGGAGAATCAAGCAGCTCTTTATCCGTTTGCTTTAACGAGTGAAGAATTTGCTCAGTTGTGTAAACAGAGTAAGCTGCCATTGACAGAGCCGAGCGGATTATATCAAGAGCCGATTTACGATAGTAGTTTTACGATGCTCTCGTGGTTTTCTGACCAGGCAAATTACGGACGTTTATCACGACCGGAAAGTGAAACATTAGGCGTTGCTTTTTCTAAAGAGAATATGTTAGTCTTATTACAAACTACGAATGAAAAAACGCAAAAGACAGAGAGTAGTGAAGACAAATGATTGTAACAGACAATCTTTTTAAAATTGAAGATCAAACAACAGCTTTAATCGCAGCTATTTTAGCCAGTGAGGCAGTTCGAACCTATCGAATCAATCGCCAAAACATGTTGGCCTCTACAGAAGTCAAGCATCTTCAACAAGAGTTCTTGACAGCCAAAAATGCTTTCGAACGTGTGGAAGCTTATGGCTTTCACGCACCGGACTATCGAGAGAAGCAACGTGCCTTACGCAAAGCCAAACGAGTGTTAGATATGAATGAACAAGTGGCGGCGTTTCGGCAGTCAGAAACAGCGCTGCAAATGCTTTTGGATACTATTGGGTTGGAAATTGCTCAATTTGTTTCCAAAACGATTAAAGTTGATGCTGGTAATCCTTTCTTTACTAAAGAAAATCATTCAGGATGTGGGGGTGGCTGCCATGCAAGCTAATGAAGAAAATGAATTTATATTACAAAAAAGACGGTGTCTGATTGTTTGGGTGTACAGTCTTAAGCAACTAAAAACCTTACGGCGTTTCGGTTTTGTTCAGTATGTTTCACGTCGAATGAAATATGTGATTCTTTACATGAACGAGGAAGCAATTGAAAAAAATTTAGTTAAAATTAAAGAGTTGCACTTCGTTCGCCAAGTAGAAAAATCTTATCGTCCTGATGTTGAAATGAATTTTGCTGAAAAAATTGGTACAAAAGCTGCTTATCAGCTGCAAGAAGATGATGGATTTGTGGTAAAAGAATTAGCCACAGAAATTCGTTTAGCAGAAAATGTTTAATGGAAAGGATGAAAAGTGGGGCTGAATCTTTCGACCATTTTTCATCTTTTTTCATGATATTTGAAAAATAACTGCAAAGGAGTAAGAAGTCATGCGAGTGGTTGCAGGAGAATATCGTGGACGTAAACTAAAAGCGCTCAATGGTGATCATACTCGTCCAACGACTGATAAGGTAAAAGAATCAATCTTTAATATGATTGGTCCTTATTTTGATGGCGGTTTGGCCTTGGACCTTTATTCAGGAAGCGGTGCGTTGGCCATTGAAGCCATTTCCAGAGGAATGGCAAAAAGTATTTGTATTGAAAAAAACTTTGCGGCAATTAAGGTAATGCAAGCCAACATTGCACTCACGAAAGCGCCGGAAAAGTTTGATGTCCGTAAAACGACTGCTAGTAAAGCGTTACAGCAGTTGCATGCTGAACAGATCAAAGTGGATGTGGTATTATTAGATCCGCCATACGCAAAACAAGAGATTGAAAAGCAGTTAGAAACTATGCAAGAATTATCCCTTTTAAATGAAGAAGTAACAGTCGTTTGTGAAACTGACAAGTCAGTGGCGCTACCGGATGAAATCGGCAATTTAAAAAAACATAAGGAAGCGTTGTACGGTATTACTAAAGTGACTATCTATCATTAGGAGGTTCCATTTTATGAAGAAAATTGCTCTTTTTCCAGGTAGCTTTGATCCGCTGACAAATGGTCATCTGAATTTGATTGAGCGTAGTTCAGTTTTATTTGACCAAGTGATTGTCGGTATTTTTGTCAATTCCAACAAACAGCCTTTATTTTCTCCTCAAGAAAGACTGGAGATACTAAAAGCGGCCACGGCTCACATTCCCAATGTTAAAGTGATTTTGCAAGCAACGGAGCTGACTGTGACAAGCGCAAAAAAACTTGGGGCGACTAGCTTGATCCGAGGAATCCGCAACGTAAAAGATTTTGAATATGAAAAAGATATTGCTACGATGAATCGTCATCTACAAGGCGATATAGAAACTGTTTTTTTGATGGCGGATGATAAATTTACTCATATCAGTTCTAGTTTATTAAAAGAAGTTTTGCAATTTGGCGGCGATGTCACGGCGTATTTACCACCTGTTGTTTGTCAAAAACTAGAAGAAAAGAAAAGTGAAAGGAATTAAGTACATGAATGATCAAAAAAAAGTCTCTTTTAAATCTTTTCTACCTGTGATTGGACTTTTGATACTAATTGGTGGGCTAATGATGCCGTTACCTTACTATATTGAAGGACCCGGAACAACGGAAAATTTAAAAAAGTTTGTCACGGTTGATCACCAAAAAGATCAAGCATCGGGAGCTTTTTATTTAACAACGGTCGGTGTTCGTCCTGCGACTGGCTTTACGGCTATTAAAGCTAAGTTTTCTTCGTTTGAAGAGCTGCTTAGCAAAAAAGAATTGATGGGAACTAGTACCGATAGTGAATACAATCGTATTCAACAATACTATATGGATTCCTCTCAAAATGCTGCCATTGAACAAGCCCTAAAATTAGCTAAGATACCTTATGAACTAACGTTTAAAGGCGTCTATGTCTTGGCGGTGGAAGACAATTCCAGCTTTAAAGGAAAAATCGATATTGGTGATACCGTTATCGGTGTCGACGGCCAAACATTTACCAGTAGCGCTGCATTTATGAAATATATTAAAAGCCAAAAAGTCGGTCAAACAGTAACAGTTAAATTTATTCGAGACGGCAAGCCAAAAGAAGCTTCTGGAAAACTAATTGAACTGAAAACTGATAAAAAAGCTGGTATTGGCATCGGTTTAACCGATCATACGGAAATTAAATCTTCCGTCCCTGTTTCCATTAAGGCGGATGACATTGGTGGCCCTTCAGCTGGGTTGATGTTTACTCTGGAAACTTATCAACAATTAAGTCATCAAGATTTGCGTAAAGGACATAAAATAGCTGGAACTGGGACGATGAATAGTGAGGGCATAGTAGGCCGCATTGGCGGGATCGATAAAAAAGTAGTGACTGCTAGCAAAAACGGTGCTGAAATTTTCTTGGCACCGGATGATGAGCTTACCCCTAAAATGAAAAAACAAGACCCTACGCTAAAATCCAATTACGAAGAAGCCAAAGTAGCTGCTAAAAAAATTAATACTAAGATGAAAATCGTTCCAGTAAAAACGGTGCAAGATGCTTTGACTTATTTGAATACACTAACTGAGAAGTAACTAATTCCAGTAAAAAATAAATAAAATTCAAGACTTTAGTATCTGAGCAGTCGAGCAATAGAGCTTAAACCAAAGTGAGTGACACCAAAAAAATACATGTAAAAGCGACTGTTTTTTTGGTTATCTCAGGAGTAATCAGCTCATTTAAAGAAGAAGGAATTCCTAAAAGTTAATCTTAACTTTTTGGGAATTCTTTTTTATTTTCCTAAAATTGCCTGTAATTTGGAAAACTAGCGCTAGGACCTGTCGCCAGATGCTGTTTTCCTAAATAGCTAAAGCAGGTGAAGAAGAAGGGAAAGGAAGGGAATCCTGTCTTATATGGCGCCTTGTGCTTTTCTGTCAAAGTATTATATTAGGGTCGATTTTTATCTTTTTAGCTGGTTTTTACAGCAAAGATCGGACCTACTTAGAAAAAATTTTCCTACGTTAATTTTTTAATGGAATCTTTTTTTATTGCGTAAGTTACTTATGAAAGGAGCAGAGTCAATGGAACGGATCAAGGCGTTTAGTAAGCGCGAGTGGGTGATTGTCCTCGCTGTTTTTGGAGGTTTTTTGGTAACTAGTAGTTTGTTTTTGATAATAGGGAAGCAATTACAGCATCAAGGAGAGCCAACTGTTGTGGATGTGGCTCGTTCAAGTACGCTGCTTGAAGAGACCACTAGCAGTACCGTTATCGTTTCACAAAATAAAATTTATGTAGACTTAAAAGGGGCAGTTAACATTCCAGGTATGTACCAAGTAACAGAAGCAATGCGTGTGTGGGATGTGATTGCATTAGCCGGCGGTGTTACGGAAACAGCGGATACGACTCAAGTTAATTATTCCCAAAAAGTAACGGACCAAATGATTATTTATGTGCCACAACAAGGAGAACAAGGCAGTGTCAATCAGGCAACTATGACTAGTTCATCTGACCAATCTCAGTCACAACAACCCATCAATTTAAATACAGCCACAGAAAGTGAACTACAGACAATCTCAGGAATTGGTTTGAAAAAAGCCCAAGAAATTATACGCTATCGCGAAGAAAATGGCCCTTTTAAAGCCGTGTCTGATTTACAAAACGTAGCTGGTATTGGTGAAAAAACGGTTGAACGACTAAAAGAATTCTTAACGGTTGAATAAAAAGTTGAACAACAAGGAAATGACCGAGGAAGCCTTGACTACAAGAAAAGGATAACATACTATTTGAAGTAGTAAGAAAAGATTTGGCAAAATCAATAAGCAAACAAATTTAAGAAAAGGAGTCACAATATGCATAATAGGACCAATGAAAGAATTCCTTGGGATCAATATTTTATGGCGCAAAGCGTTTTGTTGTCGTTAAGGAGTACGTGTACCAGATTAGAAGTCGGTGCCACGATTGTAAGAGATAAACGAATTATTGCCGGTGGCTATAATGGTTCCGTTAGTGGTGATACGCATTGTATTGATGATGGTTGTTACGTTGTAGACAATCATTGCGTACGAACGATTCATGCTGAAATGAATGCCATTTTGCAGTGTGCCAAGTTTGGGATTCCAACGGACGGTGCCGAAATTTATGTTACACATTTTCCTTGCTTGCAGTGTACGAAGATGATTTTACAAGCAGGAATTAAAAAGATTCATTACTTAAAAGATTACCGAAACGATGAATATGCACTAAACTTAATCGAAAAAGTTGGTGCCAGCGTCGATCAAGTGAAACTATCACAAAAATATTTTGCCGAATTACAATTGGGAGAAGCGCTTGATACTCCTGAAAAACCAAATACAGGCGCTGAATAGTTTTTGGTTTTTTCCGGCAGCGCTGACTGCCAGTGTTGTTTTTTTCTTTTTAGATCCTAGGTTATTATCGTTGTTACTTTTGTTAGCTCTAGGTATCAGAATAATTGCTACGGGACAACCAGCCGTTATTGTGGTCAGTTTTGTTTGCGGCATTTCTCTATTAGTGATCTGTGGTTTGCTGCGTTACAATGAACAGCGTCCACAACCGCCACAAGCAGTAACCATCAATGGTCAGTTGATGGTTATGCCAGATGAGATTGTCGTTAGCGGTGATCAACTGCAGATGGATGGCTGTGTTCAAATAGGGACTTTCCAACAGCAAACGCGCGCTTTTTACACATTAACTTCAGCCGCAGAACAGCGCTGGTGGCAACAACAAACTCAGCCGCTGATGCTGGCCTTTTCTGGCCGTTTTGTTCAGCCAAAAGGTCGTACCAATAAAAATGGCTTTGACTACGCTTTTTTTCTAAGACAAAAAGGAATTCAACAAATATTACAGATGGAGTCAGTGAAGATTAGTGGAACCAGACCTAAGAGTTTGCTGACCGGCTTGTGTAGTTTAAGGAAAAAAGCAATTTTACACACGGAACAGTTTTTTGATTCGAGAACAGCTATGTACATGAACGTCTTACTGTGGGGAGCAAAAACAGAAGAATTTGCGTCAATGGAACCCACCTTATCAGCTTTGGGTATTTTACATCTATTTAGTTTATCTGGCATGCATGTTGTTTTTTTTAGCAGTTTATTACGTTATGTGGCGTTAAGAGGTTTCCGGGTGACAGTGGAAAGAGTGTACTGGGTGCAATTGTTTTTCTCATTCCTGTATTCAGGCATAACTGGTTTTTCTGTGAGCGTAGTTAGAGCATTACTACAGAAAAATATTGCTGACACTAGTCGTCACTTTTGCTGGCACTTTTCTGCTTTGGATTGTTGGAGTCTGACCCTGTTGATCCATTTGTGTTTGCAGCCATGGTTGCTATTTACAGTTGGAGGTAAGTACAGCTATTTTATATCATTTGTGCTGTTGTTTACAGGTGATTTAACAAAACGAATTCGCAATCGACTTTTAAAGTCTTTCTGTTTTTCAGTGATTTTAAGTCTGGCTTCTTTGCCTTTGGCGACTCAAACCTTTTATGAGTGGCAGCCATTAAGTAGCCTGATTACCTTTCTATTGCTGCCTGTTTTTCAAACGGTTCTATTACCGTTGTTGACTTTCGGTTTTTTAAGCTCGTTGATATTTTCGGTTTCTATCATAAAGTGGGGGTTAGCTGTTTTCTTTCAAGGTTTAGAGTGGTTACTTTTATTGATGGAAAAACAGCTTCACTTTTCTGTAGTAATGGGACGGTTCAATGAATGGTTACAATTAGTTTGTTACCTTTGTTTGTTGCTCATTTTTCTGTATGGAAAAAATAATCCCAAAAAAATTTTTTATCCTGTCTTGGGCCTTTGTTTTCTACTAAATAGTAAGTATTTTACGCCCTTTGGAACTATGGCTATGATTGATGTTGGCCAAGGAGATAGCTTGTTTATTCAATTGCCTTTCCATCAAAGTAATATTTTAATTGATACTGGTGGTGCTTCTTCATTTGCTAAGGAAACATGGCGTCTACGTAAATATAAAAAAGCCGGCGCTCTTTATTCCGTCATTCCTTATTTAAAAAGCCAAGGAGTCACTAAGCTTGATGCAGTTATTATTACACACAGCCATGATGATCATTTTGGTGATTTACAAACTGTGAGTGATCAGGTGAAGATCAAACGACTTTACTTTCCAAAAGGGGCAGAAACCAACGCAGCATTTGCGTTAATTTTAAAGGAATTACAAAGTCGTGGGACTACTTGTATTCCTTTGCTGGCACCGAAGCTTATCAAAGAAGCTATGGCGATTCAGTTATTGTCACCGATGAAAAGTGGTACAGGTGGTAACGATGATTCATTAGTTACTCGGATACAATTAGGAGGTAAGTATTTTTTGTTCACAGGTGATTTGGAAGCACCAGGAGAACAAGCATTGCTCAAACATTACCCAAGCTTAACTGCTGATATTTTAAAAGTTGGTCACCATGGCAGTAAAACTTCTTCATCAGCAACTTTTATTCGGCAGCTAGCTCCGCACACAGCTTTGATTTCTTGTGGGTTAAACAATCGCTTTAAACATCCTCACGAAGAAACATTATCTACGCTTCGAAAAAATCAAATCAAGATTTATCGAACAGATCAAAATGGAATGATTTACTTTGAGTGGACGCCGTTCACTGGTTTATCTCCAGCGAAGCTGGTCAAAAAAGCAGACTAGTATTTCTATTGCCGACATGATAGGATGAAACAAGAAATGAGGGAGAGAATGGAACTACAAAAAGCCTTGAAAGAAGTACGCGAACAAAAAATTGCACCGGTCTATTTGCTTTTAGGAACAGAAGCTTATTTAAGTCAGCTTTTTCAGACGGAATTAATGAACAGCTTGTTGCCAGCAGACGATGATGCGTTTAATTTCTTTGCTTTTGATATGGAGGAAACACCAATTAGTACAGCTGTAGCTGAAGCAGAAACCATTCCTTTTTTTGGAGATTATCGCTTGGTGTTTGTGAAACATCCTTATTTTTTAACGGCTGAGCGAAAAAATAATGGAATTGAACATAATACAGATGAATTGATTCACTATTTAACACATCCAGCGCCTAGTACAGTGTTTGTAGTAATTGCGGATGTGGAAAAATTAGATGAACGTAAGAAAGTCACCAAGGCGCTAAAAAAAGCAGCTGTTGTCATTGACGTGAATCCAATGGGAGAGCAGGAAGTGCGTCGTTACCTTGAGCAAACAGTGGAAAATGCCGGTTACACTATTCGTGCAGAAGCCTTTGATTTATTGCTGCAATTGACCGATTTGAATTTGTCTACCATTATGAGTGAGTTACAAAAATTGTTTTTGTTTGCTTCAGAAACAAAAACAATTTCATTAGCGGCTGTGAAAGATCTGGTTCCAAAGTCGTTAGAGCACAATGTTTTTGATTTAACTAGTGAAGTGCTTGCCGGTCATAGTGAAAAGGCATTGCAGCTTTATGAAGATCTGCTTTTGCAAGGAGAGGAAACGATTAAGTTAAATGCTATTTTACTAAATCAAATCCGTTTATTTTTACAGACAAAAATTTTAGCAAAAATGGGCTACCAACAAGCCAATATTGCTGACACACTAAAAGTACATCCTTATCGAGTAAAACTAGCCCTGCAACAAGTACGGCATTTTGACTTAGAACGCTTGGAAGCTATTTACAATGAATTAGTTGAAAACGATTATAAGATTAAAACAGGTCAAATGGATAAAGAATTGATGTTTCAGTTATTTATCTTGAAATTAGCTGCACAAGCCAGTTAAATAAGTTGTGGAAATAAAAAGTATTGTCCTAAAGCGGAAATTACTTACCGTTAATCGTTACAATCTCCTAATATGGTTACCAAAGCTGTAACTAAAGCATGTAGAAGCGAACTGTTTATCTGTGGGAACTGCAGTGAGGTGAGAACTGTATCTGCAGAAGCTCCAGTAGGAACGTGACACTTAATTATGAGCTTTGGAATAATAGATAAGAAGCAAACTTTTAACGGTGAGTTTTGCCTCGTTCTTTATATTTTTAGAAGCTAAGTGTCAAAATATTGGAAAACTCACCGAAATGAGTGTTAACGCACAAGCCTTTTGATTGAAGGACTTTTATAGACTTGCTTTTACGATCTAGCGGCGAATACGAGTTGAGAAATAAAAAAACCACCTGCTTAACAGGTGGAAAATAACGAGGTATACTATAATGGTAAAAAACAAAGAAGTTCGCTTTTGGAGCTGATCGCTTTGGTTCAGCTTTGTTTATGAAAGTAAAACCTGGCTTCTTAAAAGGAATACAGCTAGATTAAATGAACCAATTTTTAAGTTGATGTCATTTAAATAGAATTTCCTATTTTGCCCCTAAAAGGACTTCCTTGCCGTGAATCAATTGAGTTAACATAGCACAATAGGGTGTATCAATGCCATATTTTTGTCCTTTACGCCACACGGCTCCATTGATGTAGTCAATTTCAGTTAAGCGATGGTTTTTAATTAAATCTTGATACATTGAAGGATAATGCAAACCAATGCCGTTAGGATCATAGGTTTGAGCAATATGATTGTAAACTTCCGCTTGATCCAATTTGATTCCTTCATGGGCACTGACGGCTGCAAATTCACGAATTAATGTTTTGACCATTGTCTCTGTCACTGGTAAAGCACCCAACTCGGCAATATTGCAATTAAGGATTGAACATAGGCCGTTTAATGTGCCATTTACGCAAGCCTTGCGCCAAATAGAATAACGCACATTTTGACTATAGGTTGGGTTTAAGCCAGCTTTGGCAAACACGTCCACTACCTGTAACGTAAATTCTTTTGCCGTTGGCTCAATATTTTCCAGTTCAATTTCACCATCGCCTAATAATTTTACGCGACCAGGGCCTTCAAGGCCGGCAGTCCACATGGTAATCCCCACAAGAATGTTTTCTTTTGGAATATATTTTTCTAAGACATCTTCATGACCTAGCCCATTTAATAAACATAAGACGTAAGTATTTTTAGTTATCATCGGTTGAATGGCGTGAATCATTGCATCCAACTGTTGGGCTTTTGTCAGTGCGATGATTAAATCAACTTCTTCGTTTTCTTGACTGATCTCAGCTGGTGAATAAATCGGTATTTTCACATTGATTTCTTTTCCGTTGTAATCAGCGCTCAAACCATTTTGGCGGATTGCATCAATATGAGCAGGCCACTGATCAATCAAAGTGACTGAGTTGCCACTTTCGTGAAGCATTAAACCTAAACGGCTACCCATAGCACCGGCGCCAGCAATTGCAATTTTCATTTTATAACATCTTCCTTTCTTTACCTCTTTTCTATTATATATAAAAAATTACAAAAATACGGTATTTTTGTTTATAAATTATATAAAATATAATCAAAAAATCTTTACTTAATTATGATAGCCGTCACTGACTGACATTGCAACTTCTTTTTGGATAGGGTAAAGTAAGAAAGATGTTAGTTGATTTTGTGGAAGAAAAGAGGGATTTATTTGACGGAGCAAAAAACTTGTCGACAATCACGTGTTATCCAAACTCATCGGATTTTTCCGTTTGATTTGAATCCATTCGGGGCTTTATTTGGTGGAAAATTGATGACGTTAATTGATGATGCTGCCTCCATTTCAGTTTCGCGTCATTGTCGCCGGGGAGCGGTAACGGCTTCACTAGATGATTTGAATTTTTTGAAGCCGCTGTATGAGAATCATTCTGTATGTGTAGAGTCCTATGTTTCAGGAGCGCATCATAAATCAATGGAAGTATTTGTAAAAGTAATCGGTGAAGATTTGGCAACAGGAGAGCGCTACTTAGCCGCCACTTGTTTTACTACTTTTGTGGCAATTCCTTCACGTATGAATGAAAAAACAGAATTTACAGTGCCAACAGTTGTGGCTGAGACCGAAGAAGAGCGGCGAGTGTGCGATGGGTATGAACAAAGAAGAGTACAACGTTTGCAGGAAAGAACAGCCTACCAACAATTTGCTCGATCTTTGTCTACTGAGTTGCCGTGGTCGTATTAAGAATTACCGCTTTGCAAAATAGTTTAAAGTTGTAATTTAAATAATTCGTCAATAAAAGATGATTTGTAGTGTTGGTGATGGCTAGATCACTAGGAAGGGCAATAAAAGGGACAATAGAAGGATCAGAAAGCGAAGACTATAAGGAAGGTTTAGTCTCCGCTTTTTTTTAGAGTGAGGCAAATAGCAATAGCGAATGTTGACAACAAAAAAGAAGTTAACAAGTGTGCTAACTTCTATCTCGTATTATTTTGCTAATTTTTTGCTTAAACGAATTTTATCGCGGTTTGCTTTGTTTTTATGGATTAAACCTTTTGTTTGAGCCATATCAATAGCTTTTACAGCTTCTTTATATAAAGCATCAACGTTATCCGCTCCGGCAACTACAGCTTCTTCAAACTTTTTGATTGCAGTCCGCATTGCTTTGGTTTGAGATGAATTTTTCGCATTCGCGTTTTCATTTGTACGTACGCGTTTGATTGCAGATTCAATATTTGGCATTTCTTTCACCTCCGATAATTTAAGGTCTTACACTGGCTGGCCAGATGTAATTCAACAGTAATCATTATACCTAATCAAATCTTCCTTTGCAATAAAAGTCGACAAGTTTTTTTCCTTAACACACGATTGTCTGGAAAAAAGGAGTTTTGTTAATTTTTTACAATCAAAATTTTAAGAAAACTAGATACATTCATTTTAAAACATGCTATTATAAAATGGAAAAGTGAAATGGTGGTGTCTTTGTGAGTATTGCATTATTGATAACGATTACATTAGTTATGGGAGTTATTTTTGTTAATGGCTGGACCGATGCACCAAATGCTATCGCAACAGCTGTCTCTACCAGAGTCTTAAAACCGAATGTCGCTATTTGGCTGGCGGTCATCATGAATTTCCTAGGAGCATTAGTGATGACTTATTTTAATGCGCAAGTAGCAGAAACAATCAGCAACATCGTCCAATTTGACGGCAGTGGCAACGCTGCTCAAGTCGCACTGGCGGCTTCTTTATTTTCAATTGTGGTTTGGGCGGTGGCAGCTTGGTATTTTGGTATTCCCACCAGTGAAAGTCACGCATTGATTGCTGGCTTGACAGGTTCAGCGATGGCCTTAGGTGGGCTTGGAGCTGTAAATGGCTACGAATGGTTAAAAGTCCTGATCGGTTTAGTTGTTTCAACGGTTATGGGATTTAGTGGCGGATATTTGATTACCAAGTTTGTCACAGTTATCTTTGCTCATGTCGCTCGGCGGTCAGCTAATAATTTTTTTACGGTTGGTCAAGCATTTGGTGCTGGGGCTAATGCCTTTTTGCATGGTGCTCAAGACGGTCAAAAATTTATGGGTGTTTTTATGTTAGTGTTATTTTACAATCAATTGACTGAAAAAGCAGGCAACGGTTTTGTGATTCCCTTGTGGGTGATGGTACTTTGTTCCGTGACGATGGGCATTGGGACGTCTGTAGGCGGTATGAGAATCATTAAATCCGTGGGAATGGATATGGTTAAGTTGGAACGTTATCAAGGATTTTCTGCGGATTTAAGCACAGCTATTTGTTTATTTATCGCTTCTGCGTTTGGAATTCCAGTTTCTACTACTCATACGAAAACGACGGCGATTATGGGGGTAGGTGCTGCCAAGCGACTTTCAAGTGTTGATTGGCAAATAGTCAAGGAAATGATGATTGCTTGGATTTTAACTTTCCCAGGTTGTGGTTTGATCGCCTTTTGCATGTCAAAATTATTTATAGCAATTTTTTAGAGGAGTGGACAAAATGGCAAGAAAAAAACATTTTGATTATTTTGGTGAACTAAATCGTTTAGCTGCCAATGCATATGAATCAGCAAAAATTTTAGAAATGATTATGATGGATTATTCATTGGAAAAATTAGTGGCCGAAAGCGAAAAAATCCACACATTGGAAAAAGATAGTGATGAAATTGGTCGTAACATTGTTAGTGAATTGTACGTTTCCTTTATTACACCGATTGACCGTGAGGATATTGTGCATATGACTGATTGTTTGGATAATGTGATTGATAACATTAACAGCTTAACGTTTTCGATGGATCATTTGTTGGTAACAGAAGTGACTGAGGTTTCTAAACAAATGGTGGCGTATGTTGTGGCAGGTACTGCCGGTTTGGTGAGTGCCATGCAAGAATTTGCAAAATTCAAGAATTCAAAAACGCTGAACTCAATGATCTATGAAGTAAATAACATCGAATCACAAGCAGACCGACTTTACAGTGACTCTGTGAAAGCATTGTTCACCAGTGAAAAAGATGTGTTAAAGATCATCAAATGGAAAGAGGTCTACGATCAATTGGAAGCGACGATTAATGCCTGTGAAACAGCAGCAAACTTAATTGTAGGCATTGTAATAAAAAACAGCTAACAACCGTCAGGCTAGACCGGATCCAAGCAGACAAGGTAGTGTTTGTTGAGGTTGATTGTTGCAACTTGACTGCTTAGCTATTTGAGCTGTAGTACTTTTGTTTTGTACATTCTTATAAAGTTTGAGCGTGAAACGTCCGTCAGATAAAACTGGCGAATGTCTCACGCTCATTTTTTATGAAAAGGCCCAGTAGCCCAGCAAGATGGCTCCTAAAATAATACGATACCAACCAAAGGCGGTAAAGTCGTTCTTTTTCAAGTAATTCAGTAAGAATTTGATTGCAATTACTGAAATAAAAAAAGCAACTAGCGAGCCGACTAATAAGACGGTGATTTCAATACCAGAGAAATGATTGCCCTTTAAGAAGAATTTGCCAATTTTTAATAAACTAGCACCAAACATAGTCGGAATCCCTAAAAAGAACGAAAATTCAGTCGCCACAAAACGTGAAGAGCCGATTAAGATGGCTCCTAAAATAGTCGCTCCAGAGCGGGAGGTTCCCGGAATTAATGCCAGTACTTGGAAGAAGCCAACGACTACTGCGGCTTTATAAGTAAAAGCTTGTAAACTGGTACACTTGGGCGTAACGGTTTGATTACGTCGTTCAATGAAAATAAATGCAATTCCATAAATAATCAACATCAATGCTACGGTAACAAAATTATAAAAATGAGCATCCAAATAATCATCGAATTTCAAACCGATAATTGCAGCCGGCAAAACGCCGACAATAACTTTGGACCATAGGACCCAAGTTTCTTTTTTTTCCACAGGATTTTTTTGGGGAGAAAAAGGGTTTAACTTGTGAAAATATAAGACAACAACTGCTAATATGGCGCCTAATTGAATGACGACGTTAAACATTTCCATAAAATCTTTGCTGAGGTCAAGATGAATAAATTCATTGGCCAAAATTAAATGGCCGGTACTGCTAATTGGCAGCCATTCGGTAATTCCTTCAATAATTCCTAAAAAAATGGCTTTCCAGAGGTTAGCAAAAAGCATGTCACCAATCCTTTCTAAATAAAAGCTTACGTAAAACCAAGTATAAGTATACCTTTTGCGTCCATAAAAGCCAATTGAATTCCTTTTAAAAAAAATTTTTTTAGAATACGTTGAACAATTCTTGTAATTGAAGACGGGATTTTCTATACTAGGAGTACTTAGGGATAGGAGGAAACGAAATTGTTTGGATTTTTAAAGAAGAAAACAGAAGAAATTAATCCTACGTTATACGCAGTAGCAACAGGAACAATGGTACCTATCAGCGAAGTACAAGATCCAGTCTTTTCACAGAAGATGATGGGCGACGGGTATGCAGTACTGCCGGAAGATGGCAATATTTATGCACCGGTTGCTGGTGAAGTACTCAATGTTTTTCAAACTAAGCATGCAATTGGCATTAAGATGGCCAACGGCTTGGAAATTTTACTGCATATGGGTCTTGATACGGTGGAGTTGAATGGAGCTCCATTTTCAGTCAATGTAAAAGCTGGCGATCAAGTGACAAATGAGTCATTAGTAGCAGTTGCTGATTTGGAGGCTATCAAAGCTGCCGGTAAAGCAACGGACATGGTTGTGGTTATTACCAATATGGATGCCGTGAAAGCATTTGAAATCACGAAGTCTGGAACAGTAACTGCTGGCGAAGCAGTTGGAACTGCCCAAGCGTAATAAAATCTATTCTTTCTCACTAATCTTCCCGTAAGATTAGTGTTTTTTGGTCAGAGGTTTAAAAAAGTATTTCAAAAATAAAAAAATATTATAAAATATATTGAAATTCTATTTCAAAGCAATTATAATGAAAGCGTATTAGAAAGGAGTTAAAAATATGTATGGCATTTCCGTTTTTTTAGGAGACGAATTAACACCTAAAACGATTCAATATATCAAACAAATGAAAACGCTTGGATTTGACGGAATCTTCACTTCTTTACACATTCCGGAAGATGATTTTACCCTTTATCGTAAACGCTTAACAGAACTAGGCGCCATTGCCAAAGCAGAAGGCATGAAGGTTATGGTGGATATTTCCGGGGCTGCTTTAAAGCGGGTGGGTTTTTCTTTTGATGAATTGGACCCGCTGATTGAAATCGGCGTAACTGGTTTACGAATGGACTACGGAATTACGATTGAACAAATGGCGCACGCTTCTCATTTTGTTGACATCGGGCTAAATGCTAGTACCGTGACTTTAGCAGAAGTAGCAGAGCTGAAAAAATATCAAGCAGACTTCTCTAGATTGGAAGCCTGGCATAATTATTATCCTCGACCTGAGACGGGAATCGGCACTGCTTCTTTTAACAAAAAAAATTCCTGGTTAAAAGAGCTGGGACTACAAGTGGTTGCTTTTGTTCCTGGGGATGGTCAACAAAGAGGGCCGATTTTTGCCGGTTTGCCTACTTTAGAAAAACATCGCGGTCAAAATCCATTTGCCTGTGCCCTTACCTTAGCAGCTGAAGAAACTGTAGATGCTGTCTACATTGGGGATCCAGCCATCAGCAAACGGACGATGAATCAATTTGCTCAGTATCAGCAGCAGCAGACTATCGTATTAGAAGTGGCAGCTAGTGACAGTCGTTACTTGGAACGGATATTGGGTAATCATACGAATCGCTTGGATGCGGCACGAGATGTGATCCGCAGTGAATTTTCTCGCACAAGTGAGATGTTTAGAAAAGACCAAATTGCAACTATTTTGCCGGAAAATACGGCTCCACGTCCGATAGGCAGTGTGACGATTGATAATGAACGTTATGGTCGTTATATGGCAGAAATTCAACTAACGTTAAGTGATTTGCCTTAAGATGAAAAAGTGAATGTCATTACGCAAGTGGTGCCTCAAGACCAGGCGTTATTGCCATTAATTAACGGCGGACAAAAATTTCAATTAGTGATGGAAGGAACGGTATAAATGAATTTAGAACATTTAACAACAGAACGTAGAAATGAAAATACCATGGGCTTAGACGAAATGAGCGTTACAGAAGCTTTACAAAAAATGAATCAAGAAGATCAAAAAGTAGCGTTAGCGGTTGAAAAAGAACTTGGTTCTATTGAGCCCGTTATTAAAGCTATTATTCGCTCTTTCAACCAAGGGGGACGGTTGATTTATATGGGCGCTGGAACAAGTGGCCGTTTGGGCGTGTTAGATGCTGCTGAATGTGTTCCTACGTTTGGCGTGGAACCGGAAATGGTTCAAGGCTTAATCGCAGGCGGTGCCCAAGCGATGACGGTAGCAGTTGAAGGTGCTGAAGATTCCAAAGAATTAGGTCGTCAAGACTTAGTGAATCTGAACCTAACAGACAAAGACGTAGTTGTAGGAATCGCAGCTAGCGGTAGAACGCCTTATGTGATCGGTGCGCTGGAATACGCTAATTCAGTCGGTGCGGCCACTGCTAGCCTTGCTTGTAACAAACAAGCTGAAATCAGTAAATATGCACAGATGCCAATTGAAGTAGATGCCGGGCCGGAGTTTTTAACAGGATCAACTCGCTTGAAATCTGGAACAGCCCAAAAATTAGTTTTGAATATGTTATCAACTATTTCAATGATTGGTATTGGGAAAGTGTATAATAATTTAATGGTCGATGTCAAACCAACCAATGAAAAATTAATTGAACGTTCAAAACGAATCATTATGGAAGCTACCGGTTGTGAGTATGCAGTGGCAGAACAAACCTTTCTAGCTGCTGATCAAAATGTAAAATTAGCAATTGTCATGATTTTAACTGGAACAAATAAAGCCGAAGCTGAAAAAAAATTAATAAAGGGTAATCATTTTATCAAAAATACATTATAATAGATGAGTATTAACGAAAGTTGAGGGGGATAATAAAATGGCAGAAGAGAGAATCAAACGGATTGCTCAAGGTATTTACAAAGAAGTTGGGGGACCTGAAAATGTCGCCAAAGTGATTCACTGTATGACACGAGTACGGATGGATATTCGTGATTATGACAAAGTTAACCTTGAAGGACTGAAAAAAATTGATGGAGTAATGGGCGTTGTGGAAGACGATACGCTACAAGTTGTAGTCGGACCCGGAACCGTCAATAAAGTCGCCCAAGAAATGGTTGATGAAGTCGGTGTGAAATTAGGCGATCCATTCCCAGCTGCAGCCTCTGTTTCAGTTGAAGGGGGAAAATCAGGCAAAGATTTAGTAGAACAAAAGGCAGCACAGGTGAAAGCAGAGCAAAAAGCAAAACATAACAATTCATCACCCTTTAAAAAAGTGTTAAAAGCAATTTCTAGCATCTTTGTTCCAATGATTCCAGCTTTTGTTGGAGCCGGTATTATTGGCGGGATTGCAGCGGTTATGTCCAACCTAGTAGTAGCAGGAGATATTTCTGCTTCATGGCAGCAATATATTGATGTGTTAAATATCATCAAAAATGGGATCTTTTCTTATCTAGCTATTTACACTGGGATTAACAGTGCTAGCGTATTTGGTGCAACACCAGCTCTTGGTGGTGTCATTGGTGCGGTAACTATGTTAACGGGAATGAACCCGGATGCTCCTATTAGTAATTTATTTACGCATGGCAATTTAGCTGCTGGACAAGGCGGCATCATTGGTGTAATCTTTGCAGTTTGGTTGCTATCTTTAGTGGAAAAACAATTGCACAAATATATTCCAGAATCAATTGACATCATCGTAACTCCAACGATTACCTTGTTAGTTATTGGCTTATTGACCATTTTCTTAATCATGCCGATTGCTGGTGCAATATCAAATGGCTTAGTTGGAATTATTAATTTTGTATTAGAAAAAGGTGGTATGTTTGCCGGGTTTACTTTAGGCTTAACTTTCTTACCAATGGTTATGTTTGGTTTGCATCAAATTTTAACACCAATTCATATTGAAATGATTAATCAAACCGGCAGCACGCTTTTATTGCCAATCTTAGCGATGGCCGGTGCTGGACAAGTCGGTGCTGCATTAGCCTTATGGATTCGTTGCAAAAAAGACAAACAGTTAGTTGAAATGATCAAGGGGGCTTTGCCGGTAGGGATATTAGGAATTGGCGAACCGCTAATTTATGGAGTAACGTTGCCGTTAGGTCGTCCTTTTGTAACTGCGTGTATCGGTGGTGGTATTGGTGGTGCGGTCATTGGTGCTTTTGGTAACATTGGCGCGATTGCTATTGGTCCAAGTGGTATTGCGTTAATTCCATTAATCGCCAACAATCAATGGCTTGGTTATGTGATCGGTTTATTGGCTGCTTATGCAGGTGGCTTTGTGGCTACTTTATTCTTTGGTATCCCTAAAGAATTACAAGAAACTAAATAAACACTAAAAGAAAAGTGGAGAGCTTGGCTTCTCCATTTTTCTTTGTTACAATTTAAAGAGATAAAAATAATTATAAAACAGTTATATAAAGGGAGATAGCTTATGCGGCAAAACATCATATTATCGATTCAGGATTATAAAGAGCGCTTACCGCTATCAGAGAAAAAAATTGCGGAATACATTCTAGAACATACAGCGGAAGTACTTTCATTAAATGCTCAAGAATTGGCTAAAAAAGCCGGCTCCAGTCCAGCAGCTATCATTCGATTTTGCCATTCAATACATGTGAATGGTTTTACGGAATTAAAGCTCCTTTTGTCTGCTAATTTAGGGCAAATGACAGAAGAAATGTACACCGAAGTAGAGAAAAATGAATCGACAGAAGACATTAAAAAGAAATTACAGGCACGTGTAGTTCATGTAATCGAACGTACGAATCAATCTTTAAAAGAAACTGCCATTGAAGAAGCAGTCACTTTGATTGAATCAGCAGAAATTATCTATGTCTATGGTTTGGGCGCTTCCTCTTTAGTTGCACAAGATATTTTCCAAAAATTTACTCGCTTAGGTAGAAATGTTTTCACGTCTCTTGATCATCACCTATTCGCTTCGGCTTTAGGAACTTCTGAAAAGACCGGTGTATTAATTGCCGTATCCAATTCAGGAGGCACTTTGGAAACCAACCGTTTGGCCAAAATGGCTAAAGCTAAAAAGATACCGGTAATTGGCATTACCACAAACAAAGAGTCACTATTAGCGGCTACAATCGATGTGTTGTTATTGACGACAGGTCAAGAAGATGTTCCATTGCGCAGTGCAGCCACAGTATCTTTAACCGCTCAGTTGTATGCAGTTGATGTTTTGTTTTTTGCTTATGCAGCAAAAAATTATAATAGTACCTTAGAAAAAATTCAAACTTCTAGAGAAAATGTTAACCTACTTAAAGAATAAACGTATGATTGAAACCCGTAGTTCCTTTTAAATAAAAAAGAGCACAGCCAAAAGTCCGGCATCAAACTTTTGACTGTGCTCTTTTTTTAATGAATGCTAGTAGTGTTGATGAGGTGTTACGCAGTTCCTGTTGCAATTTTGCGACCAGCTTCCATGTAGGAAAGGTCGTTAATCGCTGCGATGGAAAAGCGACCTTGGTCATAGATCAATTTCGTTACACTGCCGTTTTCAAGCTGCATTTGCATAGGCAAGCTATCGTCAATAAGGGATAGCAAAAAGGAGATGGTTAACCCATGAGAAACAATCATCACTTTGCCGCCACCATTTTTTTGACGATGGTGTGCCATATCCTCAAAACCTGACCACACGCGCTCACGAATTACTTCATAAGGCTCCGCCCAATTAGCTGTATCCGCTTGGATAATCGCTGTTGCCAGCTCTTTATAAGTAATGCGAGTCGTCATCATTTCATCATAACTTTTAAACGCTAAAATCCGAGGAACCACTCCCCATAATTCACCATCATATCCACCATCCAAAGAGCCGAAGCACCACTCACGAATTCGTTTATCCGTGAGGTAAGGAATTGAATGATAGTTGGAATGTTCTTGTAAAATAATTCGAGCTGTTTGCATGGCTCTACCACTGTCGCTGGAATAGGCTTCTTTGAAAGCTTCTTTTTTTAAACCTAAACCCAAATAATAAATGTCTTGTTCACCTTTTTTCGTTAAAGGACTGTCAGACCAACCTTGGGTTCGGCCGATAGTGTTGAACATTGTTTTGCCATGTCGAATAATATATAAAGTTGTTGGTTCAGTCATCGCTAGTTCCTCCTACCGCTAAATTTGCTACGTTATAATCAAAGTGGTTAATTAAAAAATGGATTGGTTCTTTTTTCATGTTGAATGGTAGTTGCATCGCCATGACCTGGATAGACAGGTAACTCTTCTGGCAAGGTGAATAGATAAGTAGTAATACTGTGAAGTAATTGCTGCTGATCGCCAGTGTATAAATCCGTTCGACCGATACTACCTTTAAATAATGCATCACCGACTACGACAAAATCATCGAAAACAAAACTAACACTACCGATCGAATGTCCCGGAGTCGGCAAAACGGAAAATTTCATTCCACCAATTTCATAATCGGTCATTTCAAATTCGAATTCAGCCGGCTGAACGATAATGTCCGGTATATCATCGTGCCGTCCTAACCCTGATAAATTTAAGATTGGATCAGATAACCAAGCCTGTTCCAGTGGGCTGACATAAACGGGAATTGTGTAATGGTGCCGTAGTGCCTCAATTGCACCAATATGATCATAATGGGTATGTGTTAATAAAATCGCTGCCGGCTTTTTCCCGGTTTGGTCAATTAGCTGAATCAATTTTTCAGCTTCTGCACCTGGGTCTACAATCAAAAGATGTTGTTCGTTGGTAATCAAATAACAGTTTTCTTGAATGATACCAGTTTTTACTTGTTGAATGTTTAGCATAAAATGCCTCCTATAAATATCATACATGTACTTATCTAGTATACCGAAGAATTCACAGAATAGAAAGGCGAAGTCACTGAGCCATTTTTACAGATACTAATCGAACTGATAGACATTCAAATTCTTTGCCATATTGGCTATACACCACGTGAATTAATGGGTTTTTGTCAAAATATGAGCTCTTAGTTACAGCTTATTCTCCTATCGGTCATGGTGCTATTAAGTCACGGGAAGTCATTTACGAGATTGCAGCCAAATCTAAAAAAGGTTAACAACAATAATTAAGTCTTTTTAGGTTCTTTTGTAGTAAGCTTTGGCTGAAAGTGTTATTGTAAAAGCAAGAATAGAATGAACTTTTCAAAAGCGGAGGTGACCATAGTCTAGTTAGGTTTGTTTGCTATTTTGACTAAAAGGAGCGAGAGTATGAAAAAGATCATTTGGATTCATTCAGTTAATGCTAATGGCAGTGTTCTGGCTAGTTATCCAGCCATCATTGGTGGTCGTCCTTCCAAACAAATGCAAAAAGAATTGACCGCTGCCCTCTTCCCAGAGTGGAAAATTACTTTTATTAGTTATGATGTCAAAGCAAAGATTTGCCCACAAGCAGATGTCCTTGTATATAACCAAGTGGATGCCGCTTATCTAAATCACTACATCAAACAAAATGCCTTAGCTATTCCCTATCAAGCACTTCAAACAAAAGCGATGGAGGAGATAAAAGATGCGATTGAACAATTTGCTAAAAAAAATCTCCAAAAAAAGTGATTGTTTAGAAAATTATGATCGCTAACTAATGGAAAAAATAGGTCGAAGGCGTTCACGTGCCGGAAACTGTCAATAGATTGAAGCCAGGACGACTTGACTAGCCGTCACAAGCATGTCTTGATTATTACTATCACTCATCCAAAACAAAAATTGATGAGTGATACCAAAATACTAATAGAAAGGCTAAAAAACTAACTCCCCTTGATTTTTTTATTTGCAAAAACTGTAGTATAAGGCTTGAGCAGTCTAATTCTTATTAAACCAAGAATCAGACTGCTCAAGCCTTTTTGCTTATCTTTTAATTGAAACAGAATTGCTAGTTTAAAGCAGATTTACAGCAAAGTGTACAATGCAAGTTTTAGTCTTGCAAAATTGATCGCCTAGTAGTATATTTTAGGGAGACCTAAAATATATTAAAGGTCAGCCTTTAATGTGAATTTTTAGGTTAGATTATTGTAGAATGAAAGAAGGAATTGTATTGAAATTTTCACAAATACAAGATAAAAAACATAAACATCACTTGATTGAATATGCCAATGGACCTTCGTTGGAAGAAATTAACGGAACCATTGACGTACCAAAAGGGATGAGTTTTTGGAAAACGTTATTTGCTTATTCAGGGCCGGGAGCCTTGGTAGCAGTTGGTTATATGGATCCGGGAAATTGGTCGACCTCCATTACAGGCGGACAAAATTTCCAATATTTATTAATGTCAATCATTTTAATCTCTAGTTTAATTGCTATGTTACTTCAATATATGGCTGCAAAGTTAGGAATTGTTTCTCGAATGGATTTGGCTCAGGCGATTCGGGCACGAACCAGTAAGACGTTAGGAATTGTTTTATGGATTTTAACAGAATTAGCAATTATGGCTACAGATATTGCAGAAGTAATTGGCGGCGCAATTGCGCTTTATTTATTATTTCATATTCCTTTAGGTATCGCTGTATTTATTACCGTTTTTGATGTTTTGTTGCTATTATTATTAACGAAAATTGGTTTTCGAAAAATCGAGGCGATTGTTGTTGCCTTGATTGTGGTTATTTTTGTGATTTTTGCTTATCAAGTTGCCTTGTCAAATCCGGCTTGGACAAAGGTGCTCAAAGGACTTGTTCCTAGCGCTGCTGCTTTTTCGACTTCACATGCGGTGAACGGGCAAACACCATTAACAGGGGCGCTTGGAATCATTGGTGCAACTGTCATGCCTCATAATCTCTATTTGCATTCTTCCGTTGTTCAAAGTCGAAAAATCAACCATAAAGATCAAGGGGATGTGCATAGAGCTTTACGTTTTTCTACTTGGGATTCCAACATTCAGCTAACGATGGCATTTTTTGTTAATTCACTACTTTTAATCATGGGCGTTGCGGTCTTTAAGTCCGGTAGTGTAGCCGATCCTTCATTTTTTGGATTGTTTGATGCGTTATCAACTCCTGCTGTAATGAGTAACTCGATCTTGGCTCATGTGGCAAGTTCTGGTATTTTATCTATCCTATTTGCAGTAGCATTACTCGCTTCTGGTCAAAATTCTACGATTACAGGTACTTTAACAGGACAAATTATTATGGAAGGTTTTGTTCACATGCGAGTGCCGATCTGGTTACGCCGGATGGTAACACGTTTGATATCAGTCATTCCTGTTTTAATCTGTGTTTTATTAACTAGTGGCAAGAGCACCGTAGAAGAGCATATTGCTATTAACAACTTAATGAACAATTCGCAAGTTTTTCTGGCGTTTGCATTACCGTTTTCAATGTTGCCGTTATTAATGTTTACTGACAGTCGTGTGGAAATGGGCGATCAGTTTAAAAATTCTTGGATTATAAAAGCATTAGGCTGGCTGTCTGTCATCGGGTTAATTTATCTCAATATGAAAGGATTACCAAACCAAATTGAAGGCTTTTTTGGTGACAATCCTACTTCAGGCCAAATTGCTTTAGCAGACAATATTGCTTATGTAATCATCATACTCGTTTTGTTGCTTTTAGCTTGGACAATTGTTGAATTATATAAAGGGGATAAAAGATATGCCCAACAATTAGCGGAAAATAATCAGCTCTAAAGGAGGAGGCAACATGAAATTTAGCAAGATTATGGTAGGAGTTGAGGACTCACCGGATGCTTTAAAGGCATTTGACTATGCGATTCAAAAGGCCAAAGAAGAGGCAGCAGAACTAATTATCGTTTCGATTTTAGAAGACAAAGACATCAATGTCTATCAGTCCTTGGATAAAAATTATTGGCAAACCAAACTCGCTCAATTAGAACAACGTTGCGAAGAATACAAACAAGAGGCCGTGAGCGCAGGTATCAATAAAGTCAGTGGAATTGTCAGTGAAGGCAATCCGGGTGAATTAATCGTCAATAAATTAATTCCTGCAAATCAACCGGACTTACTAATCATTGGCTCAAAATCCACAAGTAAATTAAAAAGCTTTTTCGGTAGTCAGGCAGCATACATGGCACGTTACGCAACGATCTCTGTTATGATTATTCGTTAATAAAAAGGCTCTATTAAATTCATCTTTACATTGGCTTTTCGAGTATAATAAGAAGAAAATAGCTAATATGTTAACTTTTGGTTGGTGAAAATAAAGGTGTAATTTTAATGATTGCGTTAGCAATAAAGGAAGGAGTTAGTCAGTTTGGCTGGTAGGAGTCAATCAGGCCCAAAGAACTCAGCTTTTTCAGATCGACAAAGAATTTCTTGAGCTAAAAAGTAGCTAGTGGCTCTATCTAGTGATCAAGCTGAAGGGAAGATATCTCTGGAACGTTTATTTTTAAATTGAGCATAAATATTAAAATAAAAAGGCACGCTGTAGATAACAGATCATTCAATAATCTTAAAGAAGTACTTATTGGACTTTACTGTTTTAGAATTATTAGTAAAAAGATTTATATAGTAATAAAACACTAACAATTAGAACGTTTGTTGGTGTTTTATTTTATTTATGAAAAACTTAAGAGCTATGGGTTGGTACTCCGGAATTAACAGGAGCAAAACAACTCAGCTGTCAGTGTACAATCAGAAATTTAATACTCCTTCTAAGAAATCTGTCTTTAATTATTATGGAGCTCGATCGGACGTATAATGGCAAGCCTATTTTAGCTTGATACGTTTTATTTTTGGGGAAGCAGCTTAACAAGTTTCTTTTTATTGTTAAAGCTTACTTATACCATATTGTAAAAAAGAGGCAGACTACTACGATGTTTTTGAAAGAAACATTTAATAAAGACAGTATAATAAAAGTTGCTCAATTTAGTGTAAAAATTTACGTCAGCCTGGCGATAAGAGCCAGTAACGAAAAAAACAATGATTATTCATATAGTATATTAAACTGATGCACGGAGACAAAAATAAATTGAAAGCCTGCTGATTGCTTTAATTGGTAATAAGCTGAAATAACAAAAAAATGACCACCCGTTTACCTTGGTAAGTGAGTGATCATTTCTAATAATTGCCCGATAAACGCCGTAAAAGAAGGTTTAACAATTAAAAATCATAGGACAAGAAAGAAGATTAATTGAAAGCCTGAACGTTGCTAGGTATTGAAACTCTTTTATCATTATTTATTATTTTGATATGTGACTATTTTCTCTAATTATCTGCTAAAATTAAATTACTTGCTTCTATTACAGGGCTGTTATCAGTGATGGTAGCAGGTTTCGAAGCAGTTACAGACAAATCAACATCAATCATCCTATTGTAAATTTGAAGAAACTTCTCTTGAGCTTAGGCTGTGCAAGCAGCTTATCCTTTTAGATTTTAACGAATTATTGTTATTTTTTCCATATATGGTTGTAAGACTTCCGGAATGGTTATGGAGCCGTCAGCATTTTGATAATTTTCTAAGATTGCTGCAACCGTCCGTCCTACGGCTAAACCAGAACCGTTTAAAGTGTGTACAAAGTGGATGTTATTATTTTTATCTCGATATCGGATCCTCCCGCGACGTGCTTGGAAATCTTCACAGTTCGAACATGAACTGATTTCTCGGTAGGTATTTTGTGCAGGAAACCAAACTTCTAAATCATAGGTCTTAGCTGCTGAAAAGCCCATATCTCCTGTAGAGAGCGTAATCACCCGATAAGGTAATTTTAGTTTTTCTAAAATATCTCCGGCATTATTTGTCATTTTTTCCAACTCTTCATAAGAATGGTCACTATCGCTGAATTTTACCATCTCTACTTTATGGAATTGATGCAGGCGAATCAAGCCGCGTGTATCGCGACCGGCACTACCAGCTTCTGAGCGGAATGATGGACTTAACGCTGTAAAGTAAATAGGCAGATCGTAACCGTTTAAAATTTCATCGCTATAATAATTTGTTAAAGGAACTTCGGCAGTCGGAATCAATGTTAAATCACTATCGGCAACTTGAAATACATCTTCTTTAAATTTAGGAAACTGACCTGTTCCAAACATTGACTTGCTATTAACCAAGTATGGAGGAATGATTTCAGTATAGCCATGCTCATATACATGTTGATCCAGCATAAAATTATATACGGCACGTTCTAAGCGTGCTCCTAGCTTTTTGTAATAAAGGAAACGACTGCCGGATACTTTTGCACCTCGTTCAAAATCCAATATATCCAATTGTTCACCGAGTTCCCAATGGGGTTTTGGTTCAAACGAAAATTTTCTAGGTACACTCCAGCGACGTACTTCAACGTTAGTCGCCTCGTCTTCACCAATAGGCACACTCTCATGTGGTAAGTTAGGGAGTCGTTCAGCAATTTCCAAATATTGTCTTTGTAAATGAGCAATTTCTTGGTCTAAAATCTTAATTTGTGTTGCAACTTCCTGCATTTTCAGCAATTGTGAGGAAGTATCTTTTTGGTTGCGTTTTAAATAAGCAACTTCTTCTGAAACTTGATTGCGATACTTTTTTATTTTTTCTACCTTTATGAGTAACGCTCTACGTTGCTTATCTAACGCTAATAATTGATCGACAACTTCTCCATTCACACCTCTAGTTATCAATTTAGCTTTTACATCTGCTACATTTTGACGAATTTTTTTAATATCCAACATAATATTTTCCTCTTCACGTTTAATTTTAAACAAGGGTGAACTTTATTTTTTCAAAAATTTCATTTTTCATACGTTGCCCAGTCTCAGTTCCAGCTAGACCACCTAGTCCGGTTTCTCTTAATTTTCGAGGCAATTGTCGACCGATTTTATCCATCGCATCTATTACCTCATCTGCAGGAATTTTATTCACAATTCCTGCCAGAGCCATATCTGCAGCAATTAGAGCATTTCCTGCACCAATCGCATTCCGTTTTATACAAGGAATTTCGACTAATCCGGCTACCGGATCACACACTAAGCCTAATAAATTACCTAAGGCAATTGCAAATGCTTCACCAGATTGTCTGGGCGTACCGCCGGCAACTTCCACAGCTGCTGCTGCAGCCATCGCAGAGGCGCTGCCTACTTCAGCTTGACAACCTCCAACAGCACCAGCAATCATTGCATTATTCGCGGTTACCATACCAAATAAGGAACTTGTAAATAAAAAACGAATTTCCTGGTTTCTCGTTAAATTCAAAGTTTTTTTAAGGGCTGTTAAAACACCTGGTAAGGTGCCGCTAGCACCAGCTGTAGGCGTTGCACAAACAACACCCATTGCAGCATTAACTTCATTAGTGCCTAAAGCTGCTTGCACAGCAGACATCATTAAATCACTGGATAGTGTTTTTCCCTTTTGACGATATTTTTTTAAACGAGCGGCATCGCCACCTGTTAAACCTGTCGGTGAAAAAACTCCATCACCTTCTTGTGAACGCTTCACAGCATTTTCCATGACCACCAGATTTTTTTCCATTTTGTTCCAAATTTCTGTATAACTCCTTTGACTGCGTTCCATTTCTTGTTCAATCATCAAATCGGAAATTTTTTTTCCTGTTATTTCAGCTTTATTGATAAATTCTTCAATTGAAAGGTACATCTGTCAAACTCCTATCATAATAAGATTATTTTCGATGTGTCATCTAGTGACAACAATTGTTTTTTCACCGAGGCAATAGGTGATGAGTCTAAATCAAAGATAAATAAGATTTGTTTTCCATGCACGTAGCGAGACACTGCATTCACTTTAATTTTGTTTTTTTGTAACGTGTCTTTAAAGGCTTGCATTGCTTGTTCTTCGTTGTTTATAACTAGTAAAACCGGTAAGGGGCCGTGAAGCTTCACCTTAAAACCATCTAACTCAATATATTTAACTTCAATAGTACCGCCACCAACAGAAATTCCTGTCAAATGGATTTCGTGGGACGCATCACTTAAGGTTACGCAGGCAGTATTAGCATGGCCAACGGGACTTTCTTCACTCATTTCTAAAAATTGAATCTCGATTCCTTGTTTTTTTCCTATTTCAATGGATTGGGTAACTTTATCATCATCAGCAGCCAAGCCGAGAATACCGCCAATAATAGCAAAATCAGTACCGTGCCCTTTATGAGTATCCGCGAAAGATTCATAATATTTAATCATAATCTGGTTAGGTGTGCCGCCAAACAACTTTCTAGCAGCTAAACCAATCCCTAAGGCGCCAGCTGTATGAGAGCTGGAAGGTCCGATCATAATTGGACCAATGATGTCAAAGCAACTTTTGTAATTTAAACTCTTATTTAAATTTTTTGGTTTTTCAGCGGGTTTAGTTACGTTCATATAGAGCTCCTCCCTTTGTCTTTACGACTTTTTGTTCCTTCAGAACTTCAGTAACACCCTCAAATTCCTGTGTATTATTCACTGTTTCAATTCTGTATCGTTTAAAGGCAAACGCCCCTACAAAACCGGCAACTAAGCTAACGATAGTGATAATAACTACTGCTAGTGAGGTTGATTGAACCGGGTTATTGCCGAATGTTACGAGTAAACCAGCCCAAGGGGTCGCCATTCCAGTAACTGGTATTTTTAAATTAAAAAAAGTTACTACAATTCCACTGATCATTCCGGAAAAAAGATTCGTAACATATACCGGAATTGGATTTGAACTGATAATGTCTACTTGAGTTAATGGTTCAATCGCAACAGCTAAAGGTGTAGAAGCTGTGCCAAGTTTCAATTTTTTAAATAAAGCAGCATTAACGATTGAGCTGCCGTAGCAAGTTAAGGCTCCAACTGCCATAGGCACACCTGTTAGCCCAATTAAGGCAGTAAGAACCATTGAACTCAATGGTGTCATGCCAACAATTGGAATAATGGCTCCTAAAATAGCGCCCATTACATATGGATTGCCAGCAACTGCACTTAAAATTGTTCCACCGATAATCTCTAGAACTTTGAGTACAAGCGGTTGGATCAAGCCAGATATCAAAGAAGCAGAGACTGGAATAACTAAAATTACAACTAATAAATCAATTCCTTCAGGGATCCGCTTTTGTATTTGAACAACTACGAAAGATAAAAAATATGCGCTGATGAATGCTGGTAATAAACTAACCTTCATCAAAGAGAGACCTAGAATAACTGAAAAGACTGGACTACAACCAAAGGTAAGCGGCACGAGTACACCTGCTGCTAAACCGCCTAAACTGCCCATTGTTTCACCAATTTTTGAAACATAGTTTAAATGAAAAACTCCACCTACTGCATAGCGTAAAAATGCTTCTGGCAAAAAAGTAGCACACGCTGCTCCTGACAAGGCACTTAAAGACTTTTTACCTCTCGGCGCTTTAAAAGAGAAGAAAGACATGCCGCATAAAACTAAAACTAACATTAAAACACCTGATAACGTTTTCATTTCCGTTACTGCCTCCTTGATATTTGATTTTTAATAAACTAAAGTGTATTGAATAATAAAAATTTCATTACAATTAGAGACTATCAGTAAACATAAGTTTAGTCAATGAATATTTTTAACGCTTAGAACGGAATTGCTTTTCCATTAAAAAAGACTTACAATGAAATTAATTTCATTGCAAAGGATGATCTGATATGGAACCATACTTACAGTTAAGTGAAGTAGACAAGCAAATTTTACATTCACATGCCTTAATGTTAGATGGCTTGGGGAATTTCTTTGGTAGTACTCATGAGGTAATTCTTCATAGTTTAGAAAATTTAGAAAGTTCAGCTATCAAAGTAATTAATGGTCATTATAGTAATCGGAAGGAGGGGGCGCCCATTACTGACTTAGCGTTAAAAATGTTAAGTCAAGTAGAGAAGGATCACGATTACGCAGTGAGGCCTTACTACAATAAAAATCAAAAAGGCGTTATATTAAAATCTTCTACAATTCCCGTGATCGGCGAAAATGAACGAATCATAGGTTTGATTTGTATCAATATGCATTTAGAACTGCCATTAATTGAACACCTGCAAAACATCTGTTCATTTAACCAGAAAAATAATATGACAGAAACCTTAAAAAATTCCGAACATTTTTCTGATAATATCGATGAATTAATTTATGCCTCGCTTGCTAAAGTTAAACAATCGGTAAAAAATGATTCTGCTGTCTCATTTATAAATCAAAACAAAGAAATTGTTACTCGTTTGTATGACCAAGGTATTTTTAATTTAAAAGATTCTGTTATTAAAGTTGCCGAGGAATTAGGAATTTCCAAGAATACAATTTACTTACACATTCGCAATCATAAAAAACAGATGGAATAATTAAAATTACTTATATGAGTGAATGATTTCTCTAGTGTTCCTAACGGTAGAGGGCATGAAGTTTGATTAGGTGTTTCTCAAAACACAGCACTTTATGATGTTTTCGGTTGTTAACCGCATGGACCTTTTCAGAGCTGAAATTGAGACTGAGTACAGATAATTGTTAACTATCCATTTGAACTTGAAGCTATACGGGCTGAGATTAAGTTTTATTATTCAACGATAGAATGCTCACATTCTAAAGTTAAAAATAGGACTTCTGTTTGGCTCTTCATTTGATTAACCTGAGCGCTTGCAGTTGCTTATCGATCCAAAACAGCTATAGTTTTTATACTAGGTAGCGGGTGGGTTAGAATTGTTAAACAATCAGCAGAAAGTTAAGAAACTGGCTTTTAAATTTTTGGTACATTACCGCTGATTTTTCAAAGCGGTCCTGCTGTTCCCGCACTTGTTTCATTTTTTAAAGTGTGAGAGAAATGTTTTTTAACTTTTGTCTCACACTCACTTTTTCTTCATTTGGGAATGACTAAAGATGTCCCAGCAATTAAAATGAAAGGTAAGGCAGGCTGAAACCGGAAAGGGTGTACTGTTTACCAAAATAACGAAAATGGAGCTGACCAACATTTGTTTAACTGATCGAAAGCGGAGGAAGCTATATATTCTAGCGAACTATTTCATATAAATAAAAAAGTCAATGCTCTAGTTCAGATAGAACTATCATGAATTTTTTACGAATTAATTCTTGGCTATACAAAGCAGCGATTAAAAGAGGAAAGATTTCCGCAAAGAAGATACTATTTTAGGAAGAAAATGGTTATAAGAACTATTTTTTATACTTGTTAAGTCAACTTTTTTAGCAGTTGGTAGGTTGCTAGCACACCATTTAAAATTGGCTGTTAACTTGTTGAAAACTATTTAGAGCTATAAACGGTGGCAAAGTGCATCAAAGCAAAATCTATAAGACAAAAATACGCGTTCTCCAGTAACAGAAGGAGAAGCAGATTTTAGAAATATTCAGTTAAAAATAACTGCAATTTTCAGATCATTTTTGGATGAAAAAGAAATGATAAATACTTGGTGAATTTTCGTAAATAGATTTTGACAAGTTCTTCAAAATAGTGTAGATTAACAGAGGTGTTTTAAAATGCGAACAATATATTGATTAATGTTCGTCTTTTGCGTGTTTTTGCACCAATGAATAAGGGGGTAAAAGCTATGAAAGTTTTTGATTATGAAGATATTCAATTGATTCCTAATAAGTGTATTGTCAACAGTCGTGCAGAATGTGATACAACCGTCACTTTAGGCGACCATCAATTTAAAATGCCAGTGGTGCCAGCAAATATGCAAACCATCATTGATGAATCAATTGCCGCATTTTTAGCAGCTAATGGCTATTTCTATATTATGCACCGATTTGATGAAGACGCACGTCTCCCGTTTATTAAAAAAATGAAAGCCAAAGGACTAATTACTTCTATTAGCGTTGGTGTTAAAGAAAGTGAGTACTTATTTATAGAACAACTTGCACAAGCTCAGTTAGTTCCTGATTATGTGACAATTGATATTGCTCATGGTCACTCAAATTCTGTGATAAAAATGATTCAACATTTGAAACAACAATTGCCAGAAACTTTTGTAATTGCTGGCAATGTCGGTACACCGGAAGCAGTACGGGAATTAGAAAATGCTGGTGCGGATGCCACGAAAGTAGGTATCGGTCCCGGGAAAGTCTGCATAACAAAAATTAAAACCGGTTTTGGTACGGGCGGTTGGCAATTGGCAGCTCTACGCTGGTGTGCGAAAGCTGCAAGAAAGCCTATAATTGCTGATGGTGGTATTAGAACCCATGGTGATATCGCCAAATCTGTTCGTTTTGGTGCAACGATGGTGATGATTGGTTCACTGTTTGCCGGCCATGAAGAATCTCCAGGAGAAACGAAAGTCGAAAATGGTATTGTTTATAAAGAGTACTTCGGCAGCGCTTCTGAATTCCAAAAGGGAGAAAAGAAAAATGTTGAAGGCAAAAAAATATGGATTCAACACAAAGGACATTTAGCAGATACTTTAGTTGAAATGCAGCAAGATTTGCAGTCTTCTATTTCTTATGCTGGAGGAGCCGACTTAGAAGCCATTCGTAAAGTCGATTATGTAATTGTTAAAAACTCTATTTTTAACGGAGATACTATCTAACTAGAATAATAAATGTGCAACATTCACAGAGCTGCCGGAAGTGCTATGCAGCAAGGACCTGTTAAAAGGAACAAGTACAAGCGCTGTATGAGCTGAGATTTTGAGAAAATTTACAATCATTTCTAGAAATCTCTTGGCTAAAATTCATGTTGGAATCCGCTAAGATAAATGAAAGAAGTACAACGTAAAGCTAAGGCAATCGTCAGGTACTAGAAATTTTCTAAAAATTAAATAATAGGTTAACTGATTAAAAATGCAAAAGTAATTTTGAGACAGAGGTATCCCATTCTAAGTTTCAAGTGCCTCCCTGCTAGCAATGTAATAGTTAGTAGTTAATGTGCTTGATTGAAAGGGAGCGATACTTCTGGCTCTTTTTTTCTTTTACGAGTTAAAGGCATCGTTAGGGGATTTTTAGCTTGGAAAGGCCTGATGTTACATAAAAAACAGGAAGTAAAAGATAACAAAGGACTATTCATTGAATGAATCAATTCGAAGTAGTTACTAGATTATGCTTAGATAGCGCTTGAAAAATTGTTTATCATTTTTTACTTTACCTATCGTAGTAATTGTGATAAAGTATTTACAATGACAGGCGTAGTACGTTAATCGTAGTACTTGGAGGTGAGCAATTGATTGGCAGTGACGCAATCAGAGGATATAATGACACGTTTATTTTAAGTATTCTGTTAGCAGGCGATTCCTATGGTTATGCTATTTCAAAACAAATTCGCGAAATTTCCCAGGGGGAATATTCTATCAAAGAAACCACGCTATATTCCGCTTTTAACCGCTTGGAGAAGAATGGTTATATTGAATCATTTCCAGGAGAAGTCACCCATGGTAAAAAAAGAACTTACTACAAAATCACCACAAACGGCAAACACTATTTAAATGAAAAACTACATGAATGGCAAGTAACCAAAGCTGTAGTTGAACGGTTTGTAAAGGAGCTTGAAAAATGAATACCATCAAAAATTTTATCGACAGTCTTTTTTTAGGAATCAGTCAGACTGAAGCTACGGCTCAGTTGAAAAATGATTTATTGGCAAGTGCCGAAGATCGTTACGAAGATTTAATCAGTCAAGGCAAGAACGAACAAGAAGTCATCGGTACAGTCATTTCTGAATTCGGCACTATTGACGAACTCCTAGAAGAAATGGATCTGAATATTAACTTCTTTGGAGAAACTGGCGATGAGCTGGCTCCTCTGACAATTGAAGAAGCCCTGAATTATTTACAAGTACATCGTAAAGCGGCTTTTCAAATTAGTTTGGGCGTCTTAGTTATTTTATTAAGCTTTAGTTTATTTCAAGGAGCTGTTGTCTTGGGTTCTGGATTATTTAATGAATCGTTGAGTGCTGCGTTTATTTTCCTAGGGGCAGCTATTGGTGTGCCGTTATTTATCATAGCTGGGATAAAGATATCCAATACGGATAAACAACTTCAGGAACGTTTGATTCCAGCTGCTGTGAAACAAGAAGCCAAACAACAACGAGCGGCTTTCCAACCAACCTTTGTCTTTTGTATTACACTTGGTGTTATCTTGTGTATTGTAGCAGTTATACCTGTCATTATTTTTAGTGAAGGTCACCAAAGGGGAATTTTCAATGAATCATTTGGTGTATCACTATTATTTTTATTGGCAGGCCTAGGGGTCTTCTTCTTGATTTTTGGCGGCGTAATTATGAGTAGCTTTACCAAATTAGTGGAAGCAGACTATTTTATTTACAAAGGAGAGCGTTCCCACGGTTATACGGAAAAAGAGCAACGTTACGAGGAGCCTGCTTGGTTTAGAAAGTTAAATAAAGTCTATTGGTCAATCGTTTTGCTGCTTTATTTTTGTCAAAGTTTTATTTTTAATCAATGGGCTTTCAGTTGGATTATTTTTCCGATCGCTGGTATTTTACGAGGGATTTTGAAAACTATTTTTCGTGAAGAAAAATAATAGCAAGAATTTTGTGTAATAAATAAAATGAAGGCTGTTCATTATCGCTGAAACAGCTTAGCTAAGAACTGTTGAGACCTGGAAATGACTCAGCAGATTTTTTGTCTGTGAAATAGTTGACAAGACATGAGAATTGGCTTACATTTTAATCATCCAATTATTGAGGTGAAGCTGATGTGGCAATTGCCTGAAAAGAAACAAGGGCCGATTTATGTGGCTATCATGGAAATTATAATCGATAAAATTAAATCAGGAACTTTACAGCCGGGAGAGCCGCTACCTTCAGAGCGCAAACTGGCTAGTTGCCTACAGGTTAATCGTTCGACTGTAGTTCATGCTTTGGACGAATTAGTAGCGCTGGGGTGGATTGTCCGCAAACAAGGCAGCGGTACGAGAGTTAATGAAGGAAAGTGGGGCCTTTTACTTACTCCCCGCACAGATTGGCGCCGATATTTAGAACAAAATGCCTTCAATCAACCCAATCCTTTTATTGAAAAATTGGAAACAGCCGCCAAACAACCAACTGCGACCACTATAGATGCTTATACCGGTGAGCTACCGTTGGATTTAATTCCCAGTTTTGATTTTCCATCATTAAGTTGGAAACAATTTTTACAAGAAGAACATCAAGATGATTTAGGCTATCAGCCTTTAAGAGAAGCAATTAGTCGTGTCACTGAAAAAGAATATGGGTTTTCACTACCTGAAGAACAACTATTGATTACTTCTGGTGCTCAGCAGGCGTTATTTTTAGTTCTACAAGCCTTGCTTCATTCTGGTGATAGCGTAGCAATTGAAGATCCTTCGTTTCTTTACTCTTTACCTATTTTTCAAGCAGCCGGCATTCGCTTGTTTGGTGTGAAGCTGGATCGTGGTGGGATTGATCTAGCACATTTAGAACAAACGATTTTACAACATCGAATCAAAATGGTAATGGTTAATCCGTCCTTTCAAAATCCAACCGGCTCGGTAATGACGCTAAAAAGAAGACAAGACTTAATTAAACTTTGTCAAAAATACCAAGTACCTATTCTAGAAGATGATGTATTTGGACAGCTCAGCTTTATTCCCATGGCAAAAATTCCGCCGTTAAAAAAATTGGACCCGGAGAATGTTCTTTACATTGGATCTTTGTCTAAATTGTTGGGTTCTACCACTAAAATCGGCTGGCTAAGTGCACCGGATTCAGTCAACCGTCAATTGGCGCAAGCACGAAAAATGATGGATATGTCCTTAAGTATTTTTCCGCAACTGTTGGCAACTTTAGCGTTAAACGATCCAAACTTTGCTGATAAGATTCAGAAACTAAAAGAGCGATTAGCTACCAGAGCTGCTGCCGTTACACAGGTTTTTGAGATGTTACCGGAATGGGAAGTAGCTGAACCAAGGGGTGGTTTTTATTTGTGGGTGCGTTGGAAAAAGGGTCGCTTGAAGCAAGCGGACTGGGAACTGTTTTTACAAGAAGAACTGTTGGTGGCTCCAAGTTTTTTATTCGGTGAACAACAAGATAGCTTACGCTTGAATTATTCCCGACTAGATGCAAAAACGTTAGCAGAATTCACAGAACGGATTCAACGTATTACCAAACAATTACCTGCTGGCAGCTAAGGGGGGGCTGGAGCCGCTGAAAGCAAGTCCCATCGAAAAAACAATTTAAAAACATTACTATTTATTGAACTTTTGCAAAAGCATTATCAGATTACTTTCATATGCGGCGTCCTAATGCTATACTAAAGGAGATTAAAGCAAAAAATAACGAAATCGAGGTGCTTTCCATGTCTTGGGAACAAGTTTATAAACAATGGATGAATGAAGAAAACTTACCAGAAAATATAAGATCGGAATTGCAGGATTTACAAGCAGATCCTGAAAAATGTGAAGATGCTTTTTATGCGCCATTAGAATTTGGTACTGCTGGTATGCGCGGAATTCTAGGTGCTGGAATCAATCGAATGAATATTTTTACCGTCCGTCAAGCGACAGAAGGATTGGCTCGCTTTATGGATGCACAAGATCCAGAAACCAAACGCCGCGGTGTAGCCATCGCTTATGATTCACGTCACATGTCGCCTGAATTTGCCATGGAAGCGGCTAAAACGTTAGCCAAACATAACATTCCTTCTTATGTTTTCGAAAGCTTGCGACCAACGCCGGAGCTCTCTTTTGCTGTGCGACATTTACATGCTTTCACAGGGATTATGATTACGGCTTCTCATAATCCTGCCAACTATAACGGCTATAAAGTTTACGGAGAAGATGGCGGACAAATGCCACCAGCTGATGCTGATGCGTTGACTAAGTATGTGCGCAGTATTGAAAATCCGTTGAAAATTGATGTTTTAACGGACAAGGAAGTTGAACATAGCGGCTTAATTCATATTATTGGTGAAGAAGTTGACGCAGCTTATTTACAAGAAATAAAATCCGTTACGATTAATCAAGAATTAGTCGCAACAATGGGCAAAGAATTAAAGCTAGTTTACACGCCGTTACACGGAACAGGAAAAATGTTAGGAGAAAGAGCATTAAAACAAGCTGGTTTTGAAAAATTTGTAATTGAACCGCAACAAGCTATAGCTGATCCGGACTTTACGACGGTTAAGTCTCCAAATCCGGAAGAACATTCCGCCTTTGAATATGCCATGCGCTTGGGAGAAAAAGAAGGGGCAGATTTGTTGATTGCCACTGACCCGGATGCAGATCGTTTAGGCGCAGCTGTTCGTTTGCCAAATGGAAAATACCAAGTGTTAACGGGGAACCAACTTGGCTCACTGATGGTGAAATATATCTTAGAAGCGCATCAACAAGCCGGCACGTTACCGGAAAATGCCGCAGTATTAAAATCAATCGTTTCTAGTGAGTTAGCAACAGTTATTGCTGAAAAATACAACACGAAGATGTTCAATGTATTAACCGGCTTCAAATTTATTGCTGAAAAAATTCAACAATACGAAGAAGATCACAGTCAAACTTTTATGTTTGGCTTTGAGGAAAGTTATGGTTACTTAGTAAAACCATTCGTTCGAGATAAAGATGCTATTCAAGCCTTGCTTCTTTTAGCAGAAGTTGCCGCTTACTATAAGCAACAAGGCAAAACTTTATACGATGGGTTGCAAGATATTTTTGCTGAATTTGGATACTATGAAGAAAAAACGATTTCAGTAACCATGAGCGGTATTGAAGGTAGTGCTAAAATTAAAGCATTAATGGAACAATGTCGGAGCCAAGCACCGAAAGAGTTTGCTGGTATTCAAGTTAGTCAAACAGAAGATTTCAAAGCATTGACGAAAACCTCAGCTGAAGGCACAGTCGAAAAACTGCAAACCCCGCCATCTGATGTTTTAAAATACTATTTAGTTGATGGTAGCTGGATTGCGATTCGTCCTTCCGGCACGGAACCAAAAATTAAATTTTACCTAGCTACGAAAGCTAACAGCCAAGCAGAGGCTGACCAAAAAATCGCTGCCTTTGAAACCGTAGTTAGTCAACTAACCAAATAAATAGCAGCTCTTAGCTGTAAAATAATTTTGAAAAAAGCAAAACAAAACGGTGCCAGTTTTGCTTTGCTTTTTTCATTGATCGTAAAGGAGAGTAAAAAGATGAATATCGGATTTATCGGTGCCGGCAGTATGGGCGGTGCCATGATTAAAGGCTTGCTCCAAGCTGGTGCTGTCAAGCCAAACTCATTGTTTGTAAAAGGTGGCTCCAGTGGGACTGCTGCTGCATTACAACAAGAGCTTGGTTTTGAATTGGTTCACGATTACACAGCTTTTGCAAAATGTCCAATTATTTTCATTGCCACAGGCGCTAACGTCGTGTTGGACGTCTTAGCTGAGTTGACACCATATTTTTCAAAAGAAAGCATCTTGATTTCAGTGGCTTCCGGTCACACCGTAAAAGAAGCCCAAACAGCACTTGCCAATGACCAAGCCATGGTAGTTCATGCGATTCCTAATACACCAGTGAGTATTAATCAAGGGGTAATCGGTGCTGTTTTTTCGGAATCAATGACAGCTCAACAAAAAACAGCTGCCAGCCAACTACTTGAAACACTAGGACTTGTCAAAGAAGTTCCGGAAAGCTTGCTGGAAACAGTCGGTACCGTTGCCGGATGTAGTCCCGCTTTTGTGGATATCTTTTTGGAAGCATTGGCAGATGCCGCAGTGAGGGAAGGCTTAGGGCGTGAACTCGCTTATGAGATCGTGGCTCAAATGCTCAAGGGAAGTGCTAGCTTAGCACTGGTAACCAAAAAACACCCAGGAGTCTTAAAAGATGAAGTCACTTCCCCAGGCGGTAGTACGATTAAAGGTGTCGTGGCCCTAGAAAAAAACGGTTTCCGTTATGCCGTAATGGATGCGATAAAACAAGCCAATCACTAAATAATAAAAAATGAAAAGAGTATCAAAGCTTCAAGTAGAGCGTTTACCAGAGTCGATTTTTGCAGAACGCCGCACTTTTAGTTTTGTTCACTCTTTTTTTCTTTGCCTGAGAATATGCTATAATAAAACAACGAGGAGGGCCTTAGATGAAAGAAATGGACGCAATTAAACAAGTCAGTCAGCTTTACAAAGTACTCAGCGACCCGACACGCTTGCGAATATTACTATTATTAAAAACTGGCGAGCTGAATGTGACAGCCATCAGCGAAAACCTATCAATGGAACAATCAGCTGTTTCTCATCAACTGAAACTCTTGAGAGATAATCGGGTAGTAAAATCAAGGCGCGAAGGAAAAACGATTTATTATGCATTGGATGATCACCATGTGATTGACATTTTAACCCAAACGTTTATGCATATTGAACACCAATAAGCCGTGTTTTTTCAAAAAATATTTCCTTACGTAAAGTGTAATGTCTACTGAGGGCAAGTTTTATTATGCTTTTCTAAAATAAACTTGCGGCTTTCTATTGATTTATAAAAAAAGCATATTACAAAAATAAAAGACGTGCCCGGTACTTGTTGCAAGGTGCGTTTTTTTCTTTTTGTTGACAGTAAAAAATTGTCAGTGTTCTTACCTTAAACTTTCCTTATCAGCTCTAGTTTTTTTCGCAAAGGTTCGGTATACTGGGAATAACTAAAAAATAGGACCATTGATTTAACGTCAGTGATTACAACAAAAAGCGGGGAAGTTTGGGGGAGCAAGTATGACAAATCAATTAAAAATAGGCTTACTTGGTTTAGGAACGGTCGGTTCCGGTGTGCCGGTGATCTTAAAAGAACATCAAGAAAAAATCTCTCAAGTAACAGGGATGGAGGTTGTCATCACAAAAGCTTTTGTCCGTTCACTTGAAACTAAGCAAGCGATGGCTGCGGCTTTTGATATTCAATTAACTACCGAGATTGATGACATTATAGCCGATGCTGAAATCCAAGTAGTCGTGGAATTACTAGGAAAAATAGAACCGGCCAAAACCTATATCATGCAAGCCCTAAAAAATGGCAAGCACGTAGTAACAGCCAATAAAGATTTGTTGGCACAATACGGTAGCGAACTGGTCTCCCTAGCTCAAAAGCATCATTGCGATTTGTATTATGAAGCCAGCGTTGCCGGCGGAATCCCGATTTTGCGGACGATTGCCAATAGTTTAGCAGCTGACAATATTCAACAAGTTTTGGGGATTGTTAACGGCACTACCAATTACATGCTGACGCAAATGGTAGCTGCAAACCAGCCGTATCAGGAAGTGTTATCTCAAGCACAAGCTTTGGGATTTGCTGAATCTGATCCTACTAATGACGTGGATGGAATTGATGCTGCTTATAAGATGGTTATTTTAAGTCAGTTTGCTTTTGGAATGAAGATTTCATTGGATCAAGTGGATACACGAGGTATACGTGATTTATCGCTGGATGACGTGGCGATGGCGCAACGCTTAGGCTACGAAATTAAATTGATCGGTTCTGCAGCCAAAAATCTGGAAGGCAGTATTTCTGTAGAGGTCGGTCCTATGCTGGTGAATAAAAATCACCCGATTGCTGCTGTTCAAAATGAATACAATGCAATTTTTGTAAAAAGTTTGGGCGTGGGTGAATCCATGTATTATGGACCTGGAGCTGGCGCTAAGCCAACTGCGACCAGTGTAGTAAGTGATATTATTACCATCGCCAAAAATATTCGTTTAGGTACAACCGGACATATGTTTAACACCTATCAGCACCAAACACAATTAACCCCAGATGACCAGAGCTACGGTAATTACTATTTTTCTGTTGAAGTCCCAGAAACCCAAGGCCAAGTTTTGAAGTTAACGCAAATCATGACAACAGCTAACGTAAGTTTTGATCAGTTGTTGCAACAGAAATCAGCTGGTCATCAGGCACGAATCGTCGCTATTACTCACAGTATTAGCAAAAAGCAAATGAAGCAAGTTTGTCAAGCAATTGAGGCGACGGCTTCCTTTAAGTTATTAAATACTTTCAAAGTTATAGGAGATGAATAAGGATGTATGAAGGCTTGTTAAAACGTTATAAAGAGTATTTGCCAGTCACAGATCAAACGCCGTTGCTGTCTTTGGCAGAAGGTAATACTCCGTTAATTCCACTACCTCGCTTGTCCGCAGAGTTAGGTATTTCCCTTTATGGAAAATATGAAGGTCTGAATCCTACCGGCTCGTTTAAAGACCGTGGCATGGTAATGGCGGTTGCCAAAGCAGTGGAAGCAGGAGCTAAAGCAATCGTTTGTGCATCTACTGGAAACACGAGCGCTGCTGCTGCTGCTTACGCAACGCGTGCAGGTATCAAAGCTTACGTAGTGATTCCAGAAGGCAAAATCGCTATGGGCAAATTGGCACAAGCGATTATTTATGGTGCTGATATTATCTCGATACCGGGAAATTTTGATGAAGCGCTGAAAGCCGTTCGCGATATTGCTAAAACTGAAGCGGTGGCGCTAGTTAATTCCGTTAATCCTTATCGTTTAGAAGGTCAAAAGACTGCCGCTTTCGAAATTTGTCAGCAGTTAGGGCAAGCACCTGATGTATTGGCAATACCGGTGGGCAATGCTGGCAATATTTCCGCCTATTGGAAAGGATTCAAAGAATGGCATGAAGCACAAGGTACCTCGCTTCCTCGCATGCATGGGTTTGAAGCACAAGGAGCTGCCGCTATTGTGCAAGGAGCGGTGATTGAACAACCGGAAACAATCGCAACGGCGATTCGCATCGGTAATCCTGCCAGCTGGCAATTGGCTGAAAACGCCCGAGATGAATCCCACGGTTATATTGATGCCGTGACAGATGAAGAAATTTTACAAGCCTATCGCCAAGTAGCTGCCAAAGATGGTGTATTTATTGAACCTGGTTCTGCAGCTTCATTGGCTGGTGTTATCCAACATGTAGTCAGCGGCAAAATCAAGGCCGGGGAGACGGTCGTTGCTGTCTTTACCGGGAACGGTCTAAAAGATCCGGATACAGCGATGACTGCAACTGAAGTAAATATTTCGCAAATGAGTGATGTAGAGGCGATGCGACAACATCTAAGAGAAGGAGTTGCGCAACTATGAGAATTAGAGTGCCAGCTACAAGTGCCAATTTAGGACCCGGTTTTGATTCTTGTGGTATTGCTCTTTCCAGCTATTTATGCATCGAGGTGTTAGGGGAAGCGCCAGTGTGGGAAATTCACCATTCCTTAGGAGCAGAGATCGCATCGGATGAGAAAAATCTACTTGTCCAAACAGCTTTATCCGTGGCACCAGACTTAACGCCGCAAGTGATTAAAATGACTTCTGATATTCCTTTAGCTCGTGGCTTAGGTAGCAGTTCCAGCGCCATTGTCGCTGGAATTGAATTGGCTAATCGCTTAGCAAAATTAGCTCTTACTCAACAAGAAAAATTACAATTGGCAACGGAAATAGAAGGACATCCGGATAATGTCGCACCGGCGATCTGTGGCGATTTTGTAGTATCTAGCTATGTAGACGGACAGGTGGCTTATGTGAAACATCATTTTCCGACTTGCCAAGTGATTGCTTATCTTCCGGATGAACCACTGTTGACGTCAGAAAGTCGTCGGGTTTTACCGACAGAACTTGCACATCGAAAAGCAGTTCAAAATAGTTCCATCGCCAATGTTATGATCGCTGCAGTTTTAAATAGAGATTTGCAATTAGCCGGCAAAATGATGGAAAAAGATCAATGGCATGAACCGTATCGGCACAAACTTGTTCCTCATTTGACTGACATTCGCCAATTGGCGCACCAGCTGGGAGCTTACGGGACATTCCTCAGTGGCGCCGGACCAACTGTACTGATACTGGCACCTGGGGCAAAATCAGAAGCTCTGGTCACTGCGTTAGCTCAGCTACCAGGTAAAGCTACCATTCAAATAATGGATATTGATCGAGAAGGCGTTCAATATTTTTAAAAGACGAAGAGCGTGTGGCAAAAATTTGCTCACGCTCTAAGTATACATATTAGCAGTAAGTGTAAAGCCTCTTCGGGAATACGTTAACACTTCTATATGAAAAATTAGTTACGGATCATTTTCTTTAGTCATTGGAGCATGTGAAGCGATTGGCTGGCTTTCAATGCTTATTTCCTCATCAAACTATGAAACAGAATGTTCGTAAGGTTTTGCTAATTGTTTGTGGTAATTCTTTTGAGCCACTGCTTTAATTTTCTTCACTTTCTGTCGTGTAGTAGCTGTGATCTTCAAGGTCTAAGGCATTTAAAATCATAGAAGCTGTTTCTTCAATGGATAATGAGGCCACATTGATCACGATACAACCTAATTTTTTATACAATTCATTCGCAAATTCCAGTTCGCGCCGGATTTTTTCAATGTCAGAATAAGAGGTGTTTTCCGGCAAACCATACGTCCGCATGCGTTCTTTACGAATACCGTTTAAAATACCCGGATCATTGGTAAGACCGACAATTTTTTTCGGATCCATTTCAAAAAGTTGTTTTGGTAAATGAGCTTCAGGAATTAAAGGCAAGTTTGCTACTTTTAAATTTTTATTGGCTAGAAATAAGCTTAAAGGTGTTTTCGATGTTCGTGAGACTCCTAATAAAAGGACATCTGCTTCGAGAAAGCCGCGAGCATCTTTGCCGTCATCATATTTTACAGCAAATTCCATCGCTTCAATACGCTTGAAGTAATTTTCATTTAGGTGATGTAGCGCACCTGCTTCACGAGAAGGCGCTACTCCAGTTAAGCGTTCAATTTCAGCCACTGGTGGTGTTAAAATATCAAAGTGATACAGTTGATGTTTTTCAAAATACTCATTGGCGATTGCTACGAGTTTTTCATTGATAATCGTATGCAGCACCATCGCTTTTTCTTTGCGGGCATCCTCCAAGGCTTTTTGTAATTTTTTTTCTTCTTTAACAAAGGTTCGTCTAAATAATGAGAATTCTACAGTCGGGTATTGAGCCATAGAAGCTGCTGCCAATTTGGAAGCTGTTTCTCCGGCCGAATCGGAAATAACAAAAATTGTTACGGCTTTTTTGTTTTCTTGATCGCTCATGAGGTTCTTCCTTTCTTGCATTTTTAATCAATTTATTATACCATAACTTTAGAAAGCTTATTCGTAATGATTCTGATTTGCGGAAAAAGGAGGACTGGCTCATGCTGCAAACTAAATCTGTTGTAGAGACGGCGCTTGATACGCTAAAAGAACATGGGTTGAAATATACAAAAAAAAGAGAGACCCTTATTACTTATCTAATTAAACGCAATCGTTATGTTTCGGCTCGTGAAGTGTATGATTTTATGAATGAACAGTTTAAAGGAGTTAGCTACGACACAATTTATCGTAATCTTCACGACTTTGAAAATCTTGAACTAATTGAAGCCACAGAACTTAACGGAGAAAAAAAATTCCGTTTCCGCTGTTGCAATGAAGTGGATCACCACCACCATTTTATATGTACAGTTTGTGGAAAAACAGAAGAAATACACATGTGTCCAATGGATTTTTTTGAAGAGCAGTTAAAAGGTTGTAAAATTGAAGGGCACCGATTTGAAATTTTAGGCCGTTGTCCCGATTGTCAATAATTAATTAAATTTCGTTATTTTTTCGAAAGTTTCTTTGTATTTTTCTTATTAGAGTGGTTGACGATATTTTAACCATTCGTTATAATATATCAAGGACATGGTTTTAATTTATGAGATTTATCCATAAATAAGAAAAACGGTTACTTTTTAAGCTCGGAGGGAGGGAATAACATGTCAAAAACTGTCGTTCGTAAAAACGAATCTCTTGATGATGCTCTTCGTCGCTTCAAACGTTCCGTTTCAAAAGCGGGTACTTTGCAAGAATCACGTAAACGTGAATTCTACGAAAAACCAAGCGTAAAGCGTAAGAAAAAATCTGAAGCAGCTAGAAAACGAAAAAAATTCTAGTTTTCCGATGAATTGGAGCTGGTAGTTGTGTCATTACTTACTACGTTGAATGACGATATTAAAGCAGCGATGAAAGCTAAAGACAAAGCGACTTTAGGCGTTCTTCGTATGTTGAAGACTGCCATTCAAAATGATCAGATTAAAGCAGGCCGCGATTTGAACGGAGAAGAGGAACTGACTGTTTTAGCTCGTGAGATGAAACAGCGCAAGGAATCTTTAACAGAGTTTGAAAAAGCGGGACGCGCTGATCTTGTTGACAAAGCAAAAGTCGAAATCGCAATTGTTGAAAAATATATGCCGCAACAACTTTCTGAAGCTGAGCTTCGTCAGATTGTTCAAGAGGCAATGGATCAGAGCGGTGCTACTTCACCGAAGGAATTCGGCAAAGTAATGGGCGCTGTGATGCCGAAGGTCAAAGGCAAAGCAGACGGCAATCTGGTTAATGCAATTGTCAAAGAATTATTACAAAAACATTAAATGAAAAAGCCTGGAAGACGCTTGTCGTTCTAGGCTTTTTTTTGTATTTTCTAGAACACAGGTGAATCAATCGTATCCGCTTACAAAATGGTGCCATATATTTATACTGCAATAAACCTAAATAATGGGAAAAATTCACCTATTTTAAAGTGATTTCATTGAAGAAAACCTCAACAAAAAGCACCTTTTATGGGAGAAACTGGCCTGGAAATTAGCACTTCTTTTTAAAAAGAACAGAATGTGGTATGATTGAGAAGAATTAATTAATAAAGGAGTTGGGCTTTTTTTGACAGATAATCAGTCAAAATCTTTAGAATTGACCCTGACAAATTCTGATGATGCGAGTATGCTTTTAGGAACTCACGATAAACATATAAAATTTTTAGAAGAAAATACGGATGTGACAATTAACAGTCGCGGTGAAGTCATTCAATTGATTGGTGAGCCTGATGAAGTTCAGCTGGTGGCTGAAGTATTAACGGCCTTGCAAACTTTGATTCACCGAGGAATGAAAATCAATACACCAGACGTCGTCACAGCTTTAAAGATGGCGCGCGCTGGAAATTTAGGTGCATTTCTCACAATGTATGAAGCTGCGATTATGAAAGACTTTCAAGGTCGTGCGATCCGAATTAAAAATTTAGGCCAAAAAAAGTACGTCGATGCCGTTGGTTCTCATGATATTACCTTTGGCGTCGGACCAGCTGGAACTGGGAAAACCTTTTTAGCAGTAGTCATGGCCATTGCAGCGTTAAAAAAAGGGGAAGTTCAAAAAATTATTTTGACACGACCGGCAGTTGAAGCCGGCGAAAGCCTGGGCTTTTTGCCTGGCGATTTAAAAGAAAAAGTCGATCCCTATCTGCGGCCAGTTTATGATGCTTTATACCAGCTTTTTGGCGTTGAACATACCAATCGCTTGATGGAACGAGGCGTCATTGAAATTGCGCCTTTAGCTTATATGAGAGGTCGAACGCTGGATGATGCCTTTGTCATTTTAGATGAAGCGCAAAATACGACTGTTGCTCAAATGAAAATGTTCCTAACTCGTTTAGGCTTTCATTCCAAAATGATCGTCAACGGCGATACCAGCCAAATTGACCTACCTAGAGGAGTCACTAGTGGCCTAGTTCATGCAGAAAAGACCTTAGGATCAATTACTAAAATTGCCTTTGTCAAGTTTGAAGCCAGTGATGTAGTACGGCATCCAGTAGTTGCCGAAATCATTCAGGCGTATGAAAAAGAACAACATTCTTAGGATAATCCGGAAAGGGAGTGAATCTACCTTTTGAAAAAAGCATTACTTAACTTGCGGGACCGACTGGGTTCTGCTTACATCCCCATTTTGTTAACTGTTTTTTCATTGCTGTTGTTTGGAATTATGATTGGCAGCGTTCATCAGAAAAAAGTGGAGATTAAAGAAGGTCAATTAGCGGAAAAAACGATCCGTGCCAATAAAAATATCGAGAATACGTATGAAACGGAACAACGTAAAAAGCTAGCTGCCGAAGCGGTTACGCCGGAATATATTTATCAGGAAGAAACTGCCAATGTCCAGCATAAACGCATTCAAAAGCTGTTTCAGTTGATCCAAACAGCCAATGAGAAAGTTGATAAAGACTATGCGACCAAAAAGGCAAAAGCGAAAAAAAATGAAACGATCCCTGAACCCACCGTTGAAGAACGGGTGGCTAGCTTAAAATCACAATTTGAATCACTAGATCAGGATGTCGTTACGTTTTATCAAAGCTTTCCGAATGTATTTTATCAGACGGTTTTCACTTTGACCAAAGAACAGCTGGCGCGAGTTGAAACTGAAAGTTTAACGTTGATTGACGCAGCGATGAAAAATCACGTCAGAGAAACAGAGCTGGAAAAAGTTCGCCAAGAAGCCAGTAGTAAAATTCAATTTTTGGACGTTAACGGAACTATGCAGCAGGTAATTCGTTACATTGTCGGCCAAGGAATTGTTGCCAATGATTTCGCTAATGAGAAAAAGACTGAAGAGCTGCGGGAAAAAGCCAGAAGTGCCGTCCAACCAGCGATGATCTACCAAGGGGAAATTATCGTTCGTGAAGGAACACAAATCGATGCCAAAGCCATTGAAAAACTTGAACTGCTAGGTATGACCAGCCAAAGCACGTCAGTATTTCCGATTGTAGCGCTGGCTTTAGCAATTATCTTGCAAGTTATCGTTTTACTCTTTTTTGCCACTCAAGTGACAGAAGAAGGTACTCGTCGCTATTTCCTTTTGTTTTACATCGCAGCTATGTTGCTTAGTGTGTTGCTGATGAAGTTTTTCCAACTGTTCCAAACAGAACAAATGCTTTATGTGCCGCTTTTTTATCCGGCTGCTTTTGCACCGCTAGTCTTAAGTTATTTTGTTAACCGACGCTCCGGTATTTTAACGGCGATTTTCCAAGTGGTCTTTGCATTGTTTATTTTTTATAATTCAATTGGGACTAATTCACTAACCATCATTATCATGATGTACTTATTCTCCGGTTTTTTAGCGACAGTTGTTAAACGGAGCCGGATTAGTGAGCAAGGGTTACCGGCAGTTGTCTGGGTGGTCGCCTTGCCTGTATGTATGGCGTTTGTTTTACTGATCTATCAAGGAATGAGTATCACTGATGGCAAAACATGGACCGCTTTAATTTGTGCATTTGCCGGTTCTATGCTGTCCTTTTTAGCTTCAATGGGTCTTCATCCGTACATTGAATTATTAGTTACCGATGACAGTATGATTGTTTTAAATGAATTGAGCAATCCTAATCATCCTCTATTAAAACAACTGCTGGAAGAAGCACCAGGTACGTACCATCACAGTATGATGGTTGCTAGTCTCAGTGCTAATGCCGTAGCAGAAATTGGCGGTCGTTCGCTGTTAACGCGTGTTGCCTGCTATTATCATGATATCGGTAAAATCAAACATGCGAATTTTTTTGTGGAAAACTTACCGGACGGTGCTGAAAATCCACATAATTTCTTATTACCGGAAGATAGCAAACAAATTATTTTTGGTCATGTCCTAGATGGTGCCAAAATTTTAGAAGAGTACAATATGCCGCAAATGGTGATTGATATTTGTCGTCAACATCACGGCACTACTTTGATGAAATTTTTCTACATTAAAGCTAAAGAGCGCAATCCGGAAGTTCAAGAAGCGGATTTCCGTTATCCGGGACCAAAACCTCAAACGAGAGAAGCTGGTATTGTGAGTGTGGCTGATACTTGTGAAGCGGCGGTTCGGGCGATGGATCATCCTACCAATGACAAAATCAAAGAATTTGTACACAATGTGATTCAAGAACGGATTGCTGATGGTCAATTGGATGAGTCCGGGTTAACTTTAAAAGAAATTCGGATTATGGAAAAATCGCTGATTAGCGGCTTATGCAGTACTTTCCATTCCCGGATCAAATATCCAAAAATGAAGTCAGAAGCAGAGAAAATGAAAGATGAACAAGAAAAGAGAGATGAGTAATGGACATTGCGTTTATTGATGAAACAGAACAAGTTCCTTCAACAACTATTGAAGAAGTAACCGCGCTGCTTCAATTTGCGGCTGATTTTTTAAAACTTCCTGAAGATACGGAAATGTCGGTTACCTTTACTGATAATGCTCGGATTCAAGTGATTAATCGCACCTATCGTGAAAAAGATCAGCCGACAGATGTCATCAGTTTTGCTTTGGAAGAATCAGGTGATGATGAATTACCGATTATTTTTGAAGAAGAGGCGCCGATGTTACCTAGAAATTTAGGTGATATTATTATTTCGACTGAACGTGCTGCAGAACAAGCGGCAGAATATGGTCATTCTCTGCGCCGGGAAATTGGCTTTTTAGCGCTGCATGGCTTTTTGCATATCAATGGCTATGATCACATGGAACCAGAAGATGAAAAAGAAATGTTTGGATTACAGAAAGAGATTTTAGATGCTTATGGCCTTAAAAGATAAAAAACAAACGGAGAAAAATAAACGTTTTATCACTTCTTTGGAATTTGCCTTTCAAGGAATCAAAACGGTATTTAAAGAAGAGCGCAATATGCGAACGCATGTGATGATGGGTCTGGTTGCTTTTGCAGCCGGCTTCATTTTCCGCTTGACAATCGCAGAGTGGCTTTGGCTGCTTTTGGCTGTCTTTTTGGTTTGGCTGGTGGAAATCATTAATACTGTTTTTGAAAATGTGGTGGATATGTGTACGGATTTTCATTTTCATCCCATCGGAAAAAAAGTTAAAGATATGGCAGCTGGTGCAGTCTTGTTAACGTCGTGTTTTGCCATCGTTGTGGGCTTGTTGCTTTTTGTACCCAAGCTACTTCATTTGCTATCAATTTGGAACTAAAGGAGAACTCTATGACAACAGAACATAAATCAGGTTTTGTCGCGATTGTTGGCCGACCTAATGTCGGAAAATCAACATTATTGAATCGAATTGTCGGTCAAAAAATTGCTATTATGAGTGATAAAGCTCAAACTACTCGAAATAAAATCCAAGGAATATACACCACACCAGAAGCGCAAATTGTGTTCATTGATACCCCTGGAATTCATAAACCAAAACATCGGTTAGGGGATTTTATGGTAGAAACGGCTTATAGCGCCTTACGAGAAGTCGATGCAACTTTGTTTATGGTGAGTGCTGATCAAAAGCGGGGGAAAGGCGATGATTTTGTTATCCAACGGCTGCAGCAATTAAAGACACCAGTCTATTTAGTTATCAATAAAATTGATAAAGTACATCCCGATAATCTCTTGAGCATTATTGAAGACTACGCTAGTCAAATGACTTTCAAGGAAATCGTACCAATTTCTGCTACTCAAGGCAACAACTTCGAACGACTAATGGCCCTTTTAATTGACCAAATGCCGGCAGGACCGCAGTATTTTCCTGATGATCAAATTACGGATCATCCTGAATACTTTGTTGTTTCCGAACTCGTGCGTGAAAAAGTGTTGCTGTTAACGAGAGACGAAATCCCTCATTCGGTAGCTGTTGTGGTGGATTCCATGAAACGTGATGAAAATGATAAAGTTCATATTCAAGCGACCATTATTGTTGAGCGAGACAGCCAAAAAGGCATTATCATCGGAAAAGGTGGTAAGATGCTAAAACAAATCGGCACTAAAGCCCGCCAAGACATTGAGCATCTATTGAATGACAAAGTTTATTTGGAACTTTGGGTAAAAGTTCAAAAAGATTGGCGTGATAAAAAAATCTACTTACAAGATTTTGGGTATCGCCAAGAAGATTACTAGAGAACAGTTCTGCTGCGACAGAATTGTTCTTTCTTCCTTTTTTCTGTTAAAATAAATAAGAATTTGGATAAAGGAGAGAAGCGGATGGTTTTGGGAGAGACAAAGGGGCTAATTTTGTTCGCTAAGGACTTTAAAGAAAAGGATAAGTTAGTCAAAATATTCACTGAATCTTATGGAAAGCTGATGTTTTTTGTCAAAGGTGCTCATCGTAAAAACAATCCTTTAACACCTGCGATTTTACCCTTTACTACAGCTGTTTATATTGGTGATTTTAGAAGTGAGGGCCTATCGTTTTTAAATAGCTGTAAGCAAATTCAACCGTTTCGCAGACTGCAACAGGATATTTTTAGCAATGCTTATGCCACGTATCTATTGAATTTAGTGGATGCAGCGATTGAAGATCGTACGTATGATCCAAATTTGTATCAATTTACGCTATTAGCGTTACAAGCTTTAGAAGCAGCAAAAGATCCGGAAATTATTACCAACATCTTTGAAATTCAACTACTGAATCGTTTTGGTGTAACTCCGCAATGGCAACATTGTGTAATTTGTGGACAAACACAAGGAAAGTTCGATTATTCTTCAAAATACAGTGGTATTTTGTGTCAACAGCACTGGCATTTGGATGAACGACGCTATCACGCAGATCCGCGCAGTATTCACTTTATTCGGCTCTTTTCTGCTATTTCTTATGATCAAGTACAAGCTATCAAAGTAAGTGCTGAAACTAAAACAGCGATCCGAGAAACGATTGATACCTTATATGATGAATACGTTGGCATTCATTTAAAAAGTAAAAAATTTATTGACCAAATGAAATCTTGGGAAGATACGTTGAAGCTTACGCCGCGCCAAAACGATCAAGAGACGGAATAAAGCAACTAATTGATAGAAATTTCGAAAATTTTAGACCATGGCACAACTAAGTTTCGCTATTTAAGTTGCTGTGGATCAATCAATACTAGTCATTCGTAACAATTTGCTCTAAGCAAAATTACTAGCCGTTGCTTTTTTAATGAAAACAATCGAGAAGTGAAATCTTTTTCTGAAAAAAATTTGACAACTGCTTCAGCAAACTTTATTATGGTAGAGAAGTTAATATGTACGATGAAAAAGAGAAGTAAAAAGTACCCTCTGTTTAGCGAATCTGGGACAGTGCAAGCCAGAAACATGGCGCTTTTGAAAGGCACTTTAGAGTACAAACAATGAAGCTGTCGGCCTTAATGCCGGAAGTAGGGTGGAACCGCGATTACTCGTCCCTATGTCTGAAAAGACATAGGGACTTTTTACATGTTCCCTGCTGTAACTGGTACAAGCTGTCAGAGCAGAGAAGGAACAGTATGAGCTGACCAAGGGGAAGGCTGCAGTCGAATAAAAAAACAAACTGCTCAATCCAAAAGAAAGAGCAGAACCTTTTTTAAAAGGAATCACTGCATTATACAAACTCAGTTAATCTGGTTTCCTTTAAAAACTGATTTCCCATAACCAAATCAATCCTTATGTCGATAAAAAAATATTCCAGGGAGGAAAACAATGAAAAATAAGTTAACCGTACAAGAAATGATTTTAACTTTACAAAAATTTTGGTCGGCTAATGGCTGTATGTTAATGCAAGCCTATGATACAGAAAAAGGCGCCGGCACGATGAGTCCCTATACATTTTTACGAGCGATTGGTCCTGAGCCTTGGAATGCTGCTTACGTCGAGCCTTCACGGCGTCCAGCTGACGGTCGGTACGGAGAAAATCCTAATCGTTTATACCAACACCATCAGTTTCAGGTAGTGATGAAACCTTCACCAGAAAACATCCAAGAACTGTACCTAGAGAGCTTGAAATTGCTAGGAATTGATCCATTAGAGCATGATATTCGATTTGTTGAAGATAACTGGGAAAATCCTTCAATGGGTTGTGCCGGTCTAGGCTGGGAAGTTTGGCTGGACGGCATGGAAATTACCCAATTTACCTACTTCCAGCAAGTCGGTGGTTTGCAGTGCAAGCCAGTTACCTCTGAAATAACTTATGGCTTGGAGCGCTTGGCTTCTTATATTCAAGAAGTTGAAAGCGTCTATGATTTAGAATGGACCCATGGAGTCAAATACGGTGAAATCTTTATTCAACCTGAATATGAGCACTCAAAATATTCATTTGAGCTCAGTAACCAAGAAATGCTTTTAGATAACTTCGATAAATTTGAACAAGAAGCAAAACGCTGCATTGACGAAAATTTAGTTCATCCTGCGTATGATTATATTTTGAAATGCAGCCATACGTTTAACCTGTTGGATGCACGAGGCGCCGTATCAGTAACAGAACGTGCTGGTTACTTAGCTCGTATTCGAAGCATGGCTCGTTCAGTTGCGAAAATTTTTGTTGCCGAACGAGAAAAATTAGGATTCCCATTATTGAACAACGAACAAAAGGAGGCAAAATAACATGGCGAAAGATTTACTATTGGAAATCGGTTTAGAGGAAATGCCCGCACATGTTGTTACTCCAAGCCGTACGCAATTGGAAGCAAAAGTGATTAACTTTTTAGACGAAAATCATTTAACCTATGAAACAATACAATCCTTTGCCACACCTCGTCGTTTAGCTGTAAAAGTAACAGCGATCCCGGAAAAACAAGCCGACGTAGAAGCCGAAGTCAAAGGACCAGCCAAAAAAATTGCCTTGGATGCTGAAGGCAATTGGTCAAAAGCTGCTCAAGGATTTGTGCGTGGACAAGGGGTCACCACAGATGAAATTGTTTTTAAAGAACTAAATGGGGTTGAATATGTCTATGTAACTAAATTTACTAAAGGAAAATCAGCCAAAGAAGTTCTTGTGGGCTTAAAAGATGTGATTATGAGCTTAACGTTTCCAGTGACGATGCGTTGGGCCAATTATGATTTTGAATACGTTCGTCCGATTCACTGGCTGGTGGCCTTGTTAGACGATGAAGTGATTCCTGTAAGCGTCTTGGATATTGTCGCTGGAAATCAATCACGCGGTCATCGCTTTTTAGGAGATAGCGTCACCTTTAACCATGCGCATGAATATGAAGAAAAATTAAAAAGTCAATTTGTCATTGTTGATCAAAATAAACGGAAACAAATGATTGTTGACCAAGCCCACATGCTGATTGCTGAAAAAAAATGGCAATTGGACTTAGACGAAGCCTTATTAGAAGAAGTTACGAACTTAGTAGAATTCCCAACTGCGTTTGTGGGGCATTTTGATGAAAAATATTTATCTGTACCAGCTGAAGTCTTAGTAACTTCAATGAAAGAGCACCAACGTTATTTTGAAGTGCGCAATGAAGAAGGTTTATTGCTGCCGGCTTTTATTTCCGTTCGAAACGGCGACCGGGTTCATATTGAAAATGTTATTAAAGGTAATGAAAAAGTATTAATTGCTCGTCTTGAAGATGCAGAGTTTTTCTATAAAGAAGATCAAAAGTTGTCCATTGAAGATTGCGTCGAAAAATTAAAACATGTTACGTTCCACGAGAAAATTGGCTCAATTTATGAAAAAATGCAGCGGGTCAATGTGATTAGTCAAATTATCGGCAAACAAGTAGGCTTATCGGAAACTGAATTAACCGATTTAAAACGAGCTGCTGAAATTTATAAGTTTGACCTAGTAACCAATATGGTTGGTGAATTTCCGGAATTACAAGGGATCATGGGGGAAAAATATGCTTTGTTACAAGGAGAGCGACCAGCTGTTGCTAGTGCTATCCGTGAACATTATCTGCCCATAGCCAGCGAAGGGGAGTTGCCGTCTTCTAATATTGGTGCAGTTCTAGCGATTGCCGATAAATTGGACAGTGTCTTTTCATTCTTCGCCCTTGGCATGGTTCCTAGTGGGTCTAATGACCCTTATGCTTTACGGCGTCAAACCTATGGTGTGATCCGCATTATTGAAGCGAAAAAATGGTCATTCCCGTTGGTTCAATTACAAAAGGAAATTAGTGCTGCCATCAATGCTGATAGTGAAACTTATGGCATTCAATTAAGTACAGGGCAGCAAGAAGTCATTGATTTTGTGAAAGCTCGTTTACGTCAGCTATTATTAACAAAAGATGTACGTCATGATATTATCGATGCGGTGATTGCGGCCGAACAAAAAGATTTGTCTCAACTATTTTCTGCAGCTGCTATCTTAAAAGAACGTTTAACCGACAAGGACTTTAAACCGTCAGTCGAAGCCTTAACACGCGTGATTAACTTAGCAAAAAAAGGACGTGAAGTATTAAAAGAAATACCAGATACCGTCAATCCTACTTTATTCGAGAATGATGCGGAAAAAACGTTATATGAAGCAGTCGAAGCAGTTGCCTCAGACTTTACTGAAAAAACTATGGCTGAAAACTATGACGCATTAGTGAGCTTACGGCCGCTAATTGAACGTTATTTTGATGAAACGATGGTCATGGCTGAAGATGAAGCAATCAAACAAAATCGCTTAGCCCAATTGATGAAAATTGCTCAGCTAGCTTTATCATTGGCAAGTTTAGATTTATTAGTTGTCAAATAAACAACGAAAAAAAGAGAGACAAAAGGAAAAAATACTTTTGCCTCTCTTTCTAAAACGAATAAACGGCGAAGCAGAAGTAACGCTTTTGGAAATAAGCTAAAATTCACAAAATTGTAAAAGAAATTTTCGTGAATTTTAGCTTATTTTTTCGTTTACCCCTTCTATTCCAGCCTTTTTTATCTATACAAGCGAAATTTTTTTCCATGATTGTAAAAGGTGATACTATTATTATGTTAATAGCTATGATTTCATCTTTTTTAAAATATAAGGAGAGTGAATGGTATGGAAAAGCAAACAGGGAATCAAAGTCGATTGTGGGCGACCATTTTATTTGTGATTATGTTGGTGGTGAATATGAGTGCAGCGTTATTTCCAATTAATGGCATGAAAACCCAAGATATTTCTCAAAAATATGAAACGTTATTTGCGCCAGCTGGCGTGACTTTTGCTATTTGGTCGGTAATCTATTTATTGTTGGCTGCTTTTTTGGTCTATCAGTGGATGGCAAAAGCGCGGGTAAGTGCAGTTATTACCAATCGGCAATTGCTGAACAAAGTCAATTGGGCTTTTTCGATTTCTTCTATTTTAAACTGTTTGTGGTTGTTTACGTGGCAATTTGAGTATTTACTTATTTCCACTATTTTAATGTTGGGGCTTGTAGGATCTTTATTTTATCTGAATTACTTGTTACGAACTATTCCCTTTGATAAAAAGGAATACGTGTTGATTCGTTTACCTTTTAGTGTTTACTTTGGCTGGATAACTGTAGCTACAATCGCCAATATCAGTGCGACCATTGTCCAACAAGAAATTCCTTTATTTATGAAGGATCAGCCCTTTTGGACCAATGCTGCGCTAGTTATTGGGCTGGTGGTAGCTGTCAGCATCATTATTGACAATCGCAACATCGCTTACGGCTTGGCAGTTATTTGGGGCTATTTGGGTGTTTTACTTAAACATGAATCGGCCTCCGGATGGGATCAACGCTATCCAAGCATCATAACCACCACAATCATTAGCTTAATCTTGTTAGTGATCGCCTGTATTTTCGTAGCTGTGAGAAATATGAAACGCCGTAAAAAAGCTTTAATCTAAGTTTTCATGCTGCTAGTTGGGTTTAATCAGTCTTACTTTCCTGGCTTGAAGAGATGTTTAGCTTTTTGGTTATTTTAAATTTAGCCAAGAAACGATTAACTATTATTATAAATTTTATGCATCGTATAATAAGAGGGGCTGAAAAAGTATCTGTTACTTTTTCAGCCCCTTTTATTAAAGCATAGCTAATTACCAAAGGCACAAAAATTATTAGCGTTGACTAACAGGAATGATTGTTAGTCAACGCTAAAGTTTGAACAGCCCTCAGGCATTTACTTACTATAGAAAAATTATTTTTGGTTGTTCTTCTGATTTTGTTTCCCAGCATTGCGGCCTTGACCTTTAGCATTTTTCTTAGGTTTTGGCGCTAAGTCTGCTGGTTTTACTGCTTTTGGCGTTACGTCTTTGCGTGGAGTTACTACTTGTTTCGGTGGATTTTTTTTCAATTCTTCTTGAATTTGTGCCTTAATTCTTGGGCGTAAGAAGATGTTGGTAATCACTGATTGAATACAAGTGAAGATCCCGCCGACTACCCAGTATAGCGAAACGCCGGCTGGTGAACTAAAGGACATAAAGACGATCATCAATGGGGAAACGACCAACATTGATTTCATAGTTTTCTTTTGTTCTTCCGGAATTCCGATCATGGAGATATATCCTTGAGCCAAATAGGCTACCCCGGCAAGTACCACTAAAACGATACTAGGCTTCCCTAAATTGATGCCAAAGAAAGTAGCTGTTGCAATTCCTTTGGTATAGCGCGCTGCAAAGAATAAAGAAGAGAAGATCGGCATTTGAATCAACAACGGCAGACAACCGATGCCGCCAACCATACTCACGTTGTTTTCTTTGTAAATCCGTTGTAGTTCTGCTTGAGCGCTCATTTGTTCTTCACGAGTCGTTGCTTCTTTCATTTTCGCTTGAGCAATGTCAACCTGAGGTTTAATAGCTTGCATCTTTTCTGTTTGAATGAAGCTTTTTTTAGATTGATGCAAACCAAGTGGCATGATAACGATGCGGACAATAATGGTGATAAAGATAATCGCCCAGCCGTAATTCCAGTTGAAATTATTTACAAGATACGTAATCGCATTGCTCATAGGTAACACAAGATAATTGTAGACGAAACCTTCACCTGTTGGTTGCCCATTAGCGCCAGTTTTCACACAGCCAGATAGAAACATCAGTAAAAAAAGCAAGCCGGAACCGTAGATCCATCGATTTATTTTTCGCATTCTGTTCGTTCCTTTTCTAAAAAATTTGCACAATGTTAACTATACTGGAAAATTGTTTTTTTTTCAATCGTAAATCTAGAGAATCTGACAGGTTGTGGGCTTAATTAGTTACTGTGAATTTAGTGTAGTCTTCCATTAACGGATCCTCTTGAATGTCAACATAGGTGACACGTCCAGCAGGGCTCGGAGATGCTTTAACCTTTTGAATAAAACGAGCTAGCGGTTCTTCTTCTCCAATAGCTTCAATGGATACAGAACCATCTTCTTCATTGCGCACAGTTCCTTTAATGCCTAGCTCATCAGCTAATATTTTCGTCATATAACGAAAGCCAACGCCTTGCACACGTCCTTGTACGTTTAATTTCAATTTTTGCATTGGGCGCACTTCCTCTCATTTATTTACATTTATGATAGCGATTTTTTCGCTTATTCGCAAGTATCCAACCAAGATACAAGCATGGTATACTATCAAACGAGGTGGCTATATGAAAGAGATTATGTCAACGAAAAATCCATTGATAAAGGAATGGAAGAAACTACACAAGAAAAAAGAGCGGCAGCAGCAACAACGTTACATTATTGAAGGGTTCCATTTAGTGGAAGAAGCCGTACAAGCCAAACAAAAAATTGAAGCGCTTGTCTTTAATCAACGAGGACAAAAAGAGTGGGGACCTTGGTTACAAAAGCAACCGGCAGAATTATTGGTATTTGTCAGCGATGATGTCTTACACCAACTGTCTGAGTTGCCAACTGCCCAGGGGATTTTGGCAATTGTAGCTATGCCGCAAGTGTCGGAGCTGCCATCTATTCATGGTGGCTGGCTATTGCTGGATAATGTTCAAGATCCAGGAAACGTTGGAACTATGATTCGAACGGCAGATGCTGCTGGCTTGGCTGGTGTGATTTTAGGGGAAGGTACGGCCGATATCTACAATACAAAAGTACTACGTTCTATGCAAGGCAGTAATTATCATTTACCAATTATTCGCTATCCATTGGTAGAGGTAATGAAGATATTTGCAGAAAATAAGGTACCGGTTTTCGGCACTGCTTTAGATGATCGGGCCTTGCCTTTTACTCAACAGGTATCGGTCAAATCGTATGGTCTGCTTTTAGGTAACGAAGGCAGTGGAGTTGCCGCCGAGCTGTTGGAAAAAACTACCGCTAATTTGTACATTCCTATGAAAGGCCAAGCAGAATCTTTAAATGTAGCAATTGCTGCCGGTATTTTGATGTATCATTTTGAACTGTTAAAATAAAAAACGAAGCTGGTAATCAAAAAAAGTGGAAAGTTCGGCTCATTTCATTGATTTATAAAGTTGGTATTGCCTGTAGGTGCTGGTTAGCCAAAAATCAATATAAGCTTTGATCAAGGACTGAGAGTAAGCAACCATTCCTTAAAAATTTTAGCTTGCTATTTATAGGGAAATATTTTATACTGTTAAAGGTGTGATTAGGCAATGTTTGTGCCAATTACCTAAAATCCACATTCTTTTCCATCTGCGAAGCGGTGCTACTGCGGTAGTTCTTCAAAGAGTTGACGAAAAGGAGAGGAAAATCAAAAACCAAACTGGAGGAAACAAAAAATGGCAGTAATTTCTATGAAACAATTACTGGAAGCCGGCGTACACTTTGGTCACCAAACACGTCGCTGGAACCCAAAAATGAAGAAATACATCTTCACAGAAAGAAACGGAATCTACATTATTGACTTGCAAAAAACTGTTAAGTTAGTAGATGCAGCATACGATTATATGAAAAACGTTGCAGAAGAAGGCGGCGTTGCTTTATTCGTAGGTACTAAAAAACAAGCACAAGAAGCAATCAAAGACGAAGCTATCCGCGCTGGTCAATACTATGTAAACCACCGTTGGTTAGGTGGTACGTTAACAAACTGGGATACAATCCAAAAACGTATCGCTCGTTTGAAAAAAATCAATGCAATGGAAGAAGACGGCACTTTTGAAGTTCTACCTAAAAAAGAAGTCGTTGGTTTAAATAAAGAACGTGAACGTTTACAAAAATTCTTAGGCGGTATCGCTGATATGCCAAGAATTCCAGATGTAATGTACATCGTTGATCCACGTAAAGAACGCATTGCTGTTCAAGAAGCCCAAAAATTAAACATTCCAATCGTTGCGATGGTTGATACGAACTGTGATCCTGACGAAATCGATGTAGTGATCCCTTCAAATGACGATGCAATCCGTGCCGTTAAGCTAATTACAGCAAAAATGGCTGATGCATTTATCGAAGGAAACCAAGGGGAAGACCAAGCAGCAGAAGAATTATTCGTGGAAGAATCACCAGAAGCAACATCAATCGAAGAAATTGTTGATGTAGTAGAAGGCGACAACGAAACAAGTGAATCAGCTGAATAAGCAACCTACGGAGCTGTCTCGAAGGCTAGGCGACAAAAAGCCTGAATCTCCTTTGAGATGGCTTTTTTAAAAGAGTTTGATTACTATCCGAGGAGGACATAGAAAATGGCAGATATTACAGCAAAAATGGTAAAAGAACTACGCGACATGACTGGTGTCGGTATGATGGATGCAAAAAGAGCCTTAGTAGAAGTAGAAGGCGATATGGATAAAGCAGTTGACTTTTTACGTGAAAAAGGTATGGCTAAAGCTGCGAAAAAAAATGACCGTGTAGCAGCAGAAGGTTTAGCCAGTGTTGCAACAGCAGGAAATGTAGCTGCTATCGTTGAAGTAAACTCAGAAACTGACTTCGTATCAAAAAATGAAATGTTCCAAGACTTAGTTAAACGGATTGCCGCAGAAGTGGCTAAAAACAAGCCAGCAACTATGGAAGAAGCAATGGCCATCAAAACTGAAAAAGGCACTATTGAATCTGAATTAATCGAAGCAACAACTGTTATTGGAGAAAAAATTAGTTTCCGTCGTTTCGAAGTTGTCGAAAAATCTGACAATGCTGCTTTCGGTGCTTACTTGCACATGGGTGGACGTATTGCCGTATTGTCTGTCCTTGAAGGCACGACTGACGAAGAAGTAGCTAAAGATGTAGCTATGCATATCGCAGCGATTAACCCTCGCTATGTGGATGAGTCACAAATTCCTCAAGAAGAATTAGACCATGAAAAAGCAATCTTAACTGAACAAGCATTAAACGAAGGCAAACCAGCCCAAATCGTTGAAAAAATGGTTATTGGACGTTTGAACAAATTCAAAGCCGAAATCGCCTTGGTTGATCAACCATTCGTTAAAGATCCAGACATGACTGTTGAAAAATACGTAGCTGCTAAAGGCGCTACAGTAAAATCATTTGTACGCTTTGAAGTTGGCGAAGGAATTGAAAAACGTGAAGATAACTTTGCTGATGAAGTTATGAGCCAAATGAAAAAATAAAACCAAATCTTTGGCAGGAAAAGCCGGTTTATCAGTGGTTTTCCAAAAGACAGTCCAATCAAAAGGCTGTAGCCTTTTGATTTGCTGCTTGATTTGTGGGCAGTTACTTTCTGACCCTTTGGGAACGCATAGCATATGCGCTCCCTTTTTTTAGGCAATAGTAAGAGATAGGTAGCGGCAAAGACCGCTTCTTATGCTAAAATGTTCTTAGAGAAATACTGGAGGGAATCAATCATGGTAAAACCTAGATATCAACGGGTAGTATTAAAGTTAAGCGGCGAAGCACTAGCGGGAGCAGATGGATTTGGCATTAATCCTCCTGTCATCAAAGAAATTGTCAAAGAAATCAAAGACGTTCATGAACTAGGCATTGAAATGGCCATCGTGGTGGGCGGCGGCAATATCTGGCGAGGCCAAATCGGTGCACAAATGGGGATGGAACGAGCACAAGCAGATTACATGGGGATGCTAGCAACGGTAATGAATGCCTTAGCTCTACAAGATACGTTAGAAAATTTAGGCGTTCCGACCCGTGTACAAACATCTATTGAAATGCGCCAAATTGCTGAACCATACATCCGTCGACGAGCAGAACGCCATTTAGAAAAAGGTCGAATCGTGATCTTTGCCGGTGGCACTGGCAATCCATATTTCTCTACTGACACAACAGCAGCCCTACGAGCAGCTGAAGTGGATGCAGATGTAATTTTGATGGCGAAAAACAATGTTGATGGGGTTTACTCTGCTGATCCAAAAGTTGATACAAGCGCCGTTAAATTTGAAGAGTTAACACATTTGGAGGTGATCTCCAAAGGCTTGCAAGTGATGGACTCAACGGCTAGTTCTTTAAGCATGGACAATGACATTCCATTAGTCGTCTTTAATCTCAATGAATCTGGCAATATTCGCCGAGCTATCCTCGGAGAAAATATCGGTACAACTGTGAGGGGGAAATAAAAAATGACAGAACAAGCATTAACAGTCGCAAAAGAAAAAATGAAAAAAGCAGAAGAAAGCTTGCAACGTGAGTTAGGACAAATTCGGGCTGGCCGAGCCAATGCTAGTCTTTTAGATCGAATTCAAGTGGAATACTACGGCGCTTTGACACCAGTAAACCAATTGGCAAGTATCAACATTCCTGAAGCGCGGGTCTTGATGGTCACTCCATTTGATAAATCATCAATTGGTGATATAGAAAAAGCAATTCAAGCTAGCGATATTGGGATTAGTCCAACCAATGATGGTAACGTCATTCGCTTAGTAATTCCTCAATTAACTGAAGAACGCAGAAAGGAATTAGCTAAAGAAGTTAAAAAAGAAGCAGAAAATTCAAAAGTTGCGGTTCGAAATGTTCGCCGTGACGCCATGGATGAATTAAAGAAAAAACAAAAAAATGGTGACTTAACCGAAGATGAATTAAGAAACTTGGAAAAAGAAGTTCAAAAAATTACCGATGATAGTATCAAAAATATTGATACCATCACTGCTAAAAAAGAACAAGAATTATTAGAAGTCTAAACGATTCTGCCAAAGAACGTTCATACACCATCTATACCTAAGAAACAAGAGGTAACCTCTTATTTCTTAGGTATTTTTTATAGTAAGATTAAGCATATTTTACAAAGAGTATCAGATAAATAAAAAAGAACTTGTATATACTTTAAGAATATGGAATAATTAAATGAGAAAGATTAAAAGGAGATGAGTAAATGAACTTTAGAAAACGTGCTTTACGCAGCGTGACACGTAAAAAAGGGAAGTCGTTGATTTTATTTGCAGTGATCTTCGTGTTGGGAAATGTGATCGCCGGTTCAATCGCCATTCAACAGTCGACACAAAACGTCGAAAAACATATAAAAAAGCAATTAGGCGCAACCGCTACAGTTGATTTTGACTATGAAAACCATCAAAAAGAAATGCAGGATCCAAATTTCTTTAAAGACCTGAAATATTTGGATGAAGCTACGATTAAAAAAATTGGTACCTCAAGCTATGTGAAGTACTACGATTATAGCATCAACTTTTATGTTACTTCTGAGAAAGTCAAAGCGATCGAAACAGAAGGATTTAATGGTAGTAATATGTTAACGATTAAGGGGGTTAATTACGCGCCCATTTTGGATAGCCAGGAGAAAAAGATCAGGTTGGTGAAAGGGACGGCTTTTCAACAGGAGGATATTGACAATGGAAATGCCGTAGCAGTTATTTCCGCCCAATTTGCAGATGAAAATGGTCTTTCAATTGGGGATCAACTGGTGCTTGATAACACAGACTATGAATCATTCAATGAAAAAGGTGGCGTCAACCCTCAGTTTACAGTTGATACACCAGTCAAAGTTATCGGTATTTTTGAACCTACTTCCGTCACAACCAAAAAGCAAACGGCAGAGGACCAGGCCAATCAACAAGCCTTTTTTGATAATCAACAACTAAACACAATTTATCTGCCAAATAATGTTGTTAATGAGATGGCCACTGAATTTACTGAAAAACAGAAAAAATTTATGTCAGCAGAAGAAGCAGCAATGCTTGAAGACGTTTCAGAAGGTGATATGTATGTTCCGTATTATGTGTTAAAAAGTCCTGATGACGTTGAAGCCTTTAAGCAAGAAATAAAACCGCTGGTGCCTAAATATTATACGGTTAAGGCCTCTTCTGATCAATATGACCAAATCGCTAGTAGTATGAAAAAGCTGGCAAAAATTGCCAGTTATGTCGTATGGATTGCCATTATTGCTACTTTATTTATCATTTCACTGATTGTTTTATTATTTATGCGTGATCGTAAACATGAGCTGGGAATTTACTTATCCATCGGTGAACGACGCAATCGAGTAATGGGACAAATTATTCTTGAACTACTTTTGATAAGCGGCTGTGCTTTGCTCCTTTCTTTGCTTACTGGTAATATGCTGGGAAAAGTTGTGTCAGAATCTTTACTTAAGAGCGATTTATTAACTACTAATTCTGATATTTATGGAACAAACGCTTTTATGAACCCGGATCTAAGCAATATCAACCTTACAAATCAAGACGTAGTTAATGCTTATCAAGTACATTTTTCAGCAGGATATAGTCTTACTTATCTGGCCGTTGGTTTGGCTACAGTGCTTCTATCAGCTCTATTGCCTCTAGTATATATCTTACGCTTAAATCCCAAAAAAATTATGATGTAATTTCAGCAGATAATAAGAAAGCTTTTATAGAAATTTGAACAGAATACAGCTGAGTTACCCGCGTACATTCGGCTTTTAAATTATCCGGCATCATGTACAAACTCTTCGGGAAAAAGATCAGTAGGCGAAACGCCATATAGCGCCGCTATCGCCACTGCCTATTTTCCAGTCAGAGTTACCCGTGTACATTCAGCTTTTAAATCAAGGAGGAGTGTTATGGCTATTTTAGAAACACGTCAGTTAAGTTATTTTTATCAAGATGGTGACCAGCGAAGGTTTATTTTAAAAAATACAAATGTGTCTTTTGAGCAAGGGAAGTTTTATACAATTTTAGGACAATCGGGTTCTGGTAAAACGACGTTTCTTTCATTAATTAGCGCTTTAGATACACCTAAATCAGGACAAGTGTTAATGAACGGCCAAGATATTCAAACCATCGGCTATGAGAAATATCGGCGAGATAAGGTGAGTATCATTTTTCAAAATTACAATTTAGTGCCGTACTTAACTGCCTTGGAAAATGTATTAGTCGCAATGTCAATTACCGACAATGAGCTACCCGGTAATCAAAAAGAAGTGGCTTATAATTTGTTGGATTACATTGGTATAGAACAGGCAAAAGCCGATCGTTTTGTCAATCAATTATCCGGCGGAGAACAACAACGGGTAGCTATCGCTCGCGCACTGGCTACAAATGTCGATGTGATATTAGCCGATGAGCCCACGGGAAATTTAGATGAAGGAATGGAACAGGAAATTGTTGCTATTTTTAAAAATTTAGCTAAAAATCACCAAAAATGTGTAATTGTTGTTACCCACTCTAATGAAATCGCCCAGCAATCTGATGAAACGTATTATTTAAAAAAAGGTGAGTTGAAAAAGTATGAGTGATTTCTTGTCCAATTTCAATCACGAAAATTACCAGCAAACCCGCCAAAAAAAAGAGCAAAAGCGTCAAGCAATGGCAGATGAAGAGCCAGGTAATGAACAAGTAGCTGGAAAAGAAACGAGCAGCAAGGTGGATGAACAACAACAAATTTCGGCAGCGTCCAGAAACAACTGGAAGACAACGAAAGAAAAACAACCACTGCTTTCAGAAGCTGGAGAAGACCTAATGGAAACGGATCCCAGCTATCAAAAAAAGCGGCGCAGAAAATTTTTATTCTGGGGACTGAGCGCCTTCATTGTAGTGCTATTTGTTTGGTTCGGTTATTATCAGCTAACTCATGTTAAAGTACCGAATTTTGAAGGTAAAGAGCTGGCCCAAGTACGTCAATGGACCGATGAGCATAAAGTAAGCCTAAAAGTGAAACAAGTGTATCATTTTGACAAAGCACCTAATATAATTATTAGGCAAGCAATTAAAAATCAAAAAATAAAAAAAGGTAGCCAACTTCAAGTAGAAGCCAGCTTAGGACCGGATCCCAATGAACCGCTGCAATTGCCGGATTTTCAAAATATGAAGGTGGAAGCAGCCAAACGTTGGCTTAAAGACCAAAAAGCAGAAAATCTTACGTTACTGGAAGAATATAGCGAAACTGTCCCAGCAGGATCATTTCTTAAGTTTGAAATTACGAGTAAAGATGTCAAAAAAGAAGACTATCAACGACAGCATAAAGCAAAACTGTATTATTCCAAAGGTAAAGAGGTTTTTGAAAAAGATATTACTATGCCGGACTTGACTGGCAAAGCCAAAGAAGAAGCCCAAGAATGGGCGAAGAAAAATGATGTGACTCTCAAAATGGAAGAAACCGATTCAGAACAAGTGGAACTAGGCAAAGTGATCAGTCAAAGTGTTACGAAAGAAACCAAAATCGCTAAAAAAGATACGGTTACGATTACAGTTTCTACTGGAAAAGCAGTAATAGTTCCTGATTTTTCTCAATTTACCTCAGAGGAAGCTGCAGCTCAAGGAAGTGATTTGCAAATTCAAGTCAAACAAGTTTTTCATGAGACAGTTCCTTACGGACGCTTTATTAGCCAAACTATTGCCAGGGGACAAAAGTACACTGATAAAGAGGAAAAGCCGACAATACAAGTCTATTATTCACTAGGTCGGCCCTACATTAAAGACTTGCGAGAAAACACTTTAGAAGGTGACTTGCAAAAAGTCTTTTTCGAAGAATATCAATCAAAAGGTGCTAATATCACTTATCAAGTGTATTACGTTGACTCAGCATCTGCTAAAGGAACTGTTGTAAACATGAGCGTTTATAATGAATTTGTTCCACTGAATTTTGTCGTTAAAATTAGTATTAGTAAGGGAAACTTAGCTGGCGCTGATACTGGATCAATTAAATTGCCAAAGCAGAATCAATCTGAAACAAATACGGTTGAAACAGTATCTCAACAGCCGAAATAACCAGTGCAACAAGTCGAAATAACGAAAAAAAGAGTATAGAAAAGACTTTTTAGCCAGTCTTCCTATACTCTTATTTGTAATAAGCTTCTTTTTCGATATTCATAAAAAATACTAGTTCAAACTATTGAAAGGAAAAACTATGCCATTGCACATCTACCAGTCTTATGAAAGCTATGTAAAAGAAGCTAAAGATAATTTAATTTTGTACAATACGAAGAAAACAGGCATTTCTTCGTATTGTACGCTTAAGTTGTACCCCGGCAACACTAGGCCATCGAATATCATCATGGCTAAGTAAGCACAACTTTATTAAACTTTGTTACGATACTTCAGTTTCATCATTGTTTAGCTTTTGGAATGTAAAAATTTCTTCTATAGTAACACCAAAAACCTCGGCAATATCATGAGCAAGCAGTAGCGAAGGATTGTATTTGTTTCGTTCAAGCTGAATGATTGTTTGACGCGAAACACCTACCTGGTTTGCTAATTCTTGCTGAGTCATCCGCTTCATTGCGCGATAAACGTGAATTGAGCTTTCAAAAGCTGAGTTTTTCTTCTTTGGCATTGTAATCCCTCCTTTTTTTGAAAAAAAAGTAGTATTTAATAGAATGTGCATAGTAAATATAACATATCTAATTTTGTGTTACAAATATATTCATTGGTTTTTATAATTAAAAAGCCAAGCTCTCGATAAGCTTGGCTCCGTATGCGGAAGGAATCAATTTATTGAATGGGTCGGTTACTTTTCACAATACATGTAAAGTAATAAGTTGAATTTCTTAGTCATAAACAAAAATTTTGTTTTCCTTACAGTTTCAACGTTTCATGAAGTTGGTTCTTTTTTTACAGCGTTACGCCGCAAATGCTTTATAGAAACCTCGTCCTTCTATAACCTTCGCGCGTTTTTGGCTGCGTTGCAATAGCTTTGCTTTACTCTACACATATTGCTGTCAAAAGGTGAATCTTGTAGTTCTAACAACTTTAAGTTTACTAGTTTTATTCATCGAGAAATTCTTCAATAAATTGAGCTTCATCCCTTCCTTACAATGCCATAATACCATTGTTTGAAACCGATTTCAAACATTTAGCTTGGTCAAGGAAAGTTACTAAAAAAGCCGGCTAATTCAGCGAAGATAGAACCAAATCAGAATTTGAGAACATGCTCATAACATATTTTCTTGATAGTGAAATAAAAATAGCTGCTAGGTGAAGCATTGAATTGTTCTGCAGCCAATCAACTATCTTTCAATCAAAAGTATTCAATCCCGCCCCCGGTTTTTCTGTTAGTCGAAAAAAATGATGCTTTAGAAAACAATCCTACAAAAAAAGTTCTGTCACTCGCTTAAATGAAAAAATTCTAAGAATAACATGAAAGAATTGAAGCCAGTAAAAGAATCATGTTATAGTGAATAAGGATACTTTAATAATAGAAGTAAAATTTTAAAGGGGGGATAGGATGGCAGCATACAAGCAAACCATCGAAACAATCAGTAACAACTTAGGAGTGAAGCCAAAAACAGGGCTTACAGAACAACAAGCACATAAACGATTAACGGAAAATGGCCGCAATCAGTTTGAGGAAGAACAGAAAGCATCAATTGCAAAGAAGTTTTTGCATAGTATTTCTGATTTTACGACCATCATTTTATTAGTAGCTGCTGCAATCTCTTTTTATACAGCTATTGCAACTGAACATGGTGATTACTTTGAAGGGGTTCTGATTATTGCCATTGTAGTAATCAACGCCGTTTTAGCCATCGTTCAAGAAGGAAATGCAGAAAAGTCTTTAGCTGCTTTACAGGACATGAACAAACAAAGTAGTCAAGTTTTACGCGACAGTAAAGTAGTTGTAGTGGATGCTGAAGAAATAGTCGTAGGTGATATCTTGCTATTAGAAGCTGGGTCAATGGTAACAGCGGATGCTCGTATCATTGAAGCTTCTCAATTACGTGTAGAAGAATCTGCGCTAACCGGCGAAAGTGAAGCCGTTGAAAAAAACCCGGATTACATAGGGAGCCATGATGAAGCATTAGGAGACCAGCTAAACATGGTATTTAAAGGCTGCACGGTAGTTAATGGTCGCGGTCGCGCCATTGTAACTGCGACTGGTATGCAAACGGAAATGGGGAAAATTGCTGGCTTATTGTCTGAAAATAATACCCAAAAAACACCTTTGCAACGTCGCTTAAATCAGCTCGGGAAACGTATCAGTATGGTAGCACTCGTGGCTGCTGCTATAGTTTTTATAATAGGAGAAATGCAAGGAGAGCCGCTGTTGGAAATGTTTATGACAGCTGTCTCACTAGCCGTCGCTGCGGTTCCGGAAACATTGATGGTTATCGTTACATTAACATTGGCTTACGGTGTCCATAAAATGGCGAAAAAGCATGCGATTATTCGTCGTTTGCCAGCGGTAGAAACACTAGGAACTGCGAATGTTATTTGTTCAGACAAAACAGGAACACTCACTCAAAACAAAATGAGAGTCCGCCGGGTATGGCATCGTGGAGATGAAGTCACCGATACTGAAGATGCGATGTCTGATGAAGCAATGGAAGTTTTAAAGATGGCCGCTCTTTGTACTGATGTCATCGTAGAACATGAAGACGGCGAACTGGTAGTGAAAGGGAACCCAACAGAAGCAGCCATTGTGCGGGCAGTAGAAGAAAATTACCATACTAAAGTAGAATTAGAGGGAAAATACCCTCGAATTGCCGACATCCCTTTTGATTCTGACCGAAAAATGATGACTACTGTCCATAAAATGGGGAAAAAATACATTTCTATTACTAAAGGAGCTTTTGATGTCTTATTAACTCGTTTTCGCTATGGGGACATTGAACAAGCTACCATCGTCAATGATCGCTTTGGCAAGCGAGCTTTGCGCGTTATTGCAGTAGGCTATGCCATCTATGATGAAGAACCAACAGAAATCACTTCAGCCGCTTTAGAAAAAAATCTGCGCTTGTTAGGGCTGATTGGCATGATTGATCCGCCACGTCCGGAAAGTAAAGGAGCGATTGCTAGAGCGAAGAAGGCTGGAATCAAGACAGTGATGATTACTGGTGATCACGTCGTTACAGCTAGTGCGATTGCTAAAGAATTAGGCATTCTCAAAGAAAAAAAAGAAGCACTTACCGGTGCTGAATTGCAAAAATTAACCGATGAAGAATTGGATCAACGGGTCAAAGAACTTTCCGTATATGCCCGAGTTACACCGGAAGATAAGATTCGTATTGTTAAATCATGGCAGCGAACTGGTGCAATAGTTGCCATGACCGGTGATGGAGTAAACGATGCACCAGCTTTAAAAGCCAGCGACGTTGGTTGTGCTATGGGGATTACGGGAACTGATGTGGCTCAAGGAGCGGCGGATATGATTTTAACTGATGATAACTTTGCTACGATTGTCGATGCCGTTGCTCAAGGTCGAGCAGTTTATCAAAATGTTCGTAAAGCGATTAATTTCTTGCTGAGTTGCAATCTCTCTGAAATTTTTGTCGTGTTGATTGCAATGCTTTTAGGTTGGGGTGCACCTTTTACAGCGGTTCAACTGTTGTTTGTTAACGTCGTTGCTGATGGTTTACCCGGTTTTGCATTAGGAAAAGAGCCGGCAGAAAAAGGGATTATGAGTGCTGCACCCATCCCCAAACATGCTGGGATATTCTCTGATGGATTATGGCAAAAAATTGCCGTCAATGCCACTGTATTTACAGCCATTACGCTTTTTGGCTTTTACGCAGGTGCTAATATCGAAGGAATCTCTCACTACATTGAAAATAGTTATGAAGTAGGTCAAACAGTTGGTTTTCTTGTTTTAGCATATTCTTCTATTTTGCATGTGTTCAACGTAAGAAGTAAAAACTCCATTTTCCGAGTAAAACTTTCCAGTAATAAGTCCTTGTTTGAAATGGCTATCTTAGCGTTATTGTTGACGACATTGATTGCACTTTTACCAATCACGCAAGATCTCTTTGGGTTAGTGCCGATTGGTTTAAATCATTGGATACTGGCAATCTTCTTATCATGTGTACCAATTTTCGTTAATGAAATGATTAAGTTCCATTTTATGAACGTTGATGAAGTAGAAACGGATGAATAAAGTCAATACTTGTAAAGTAGCTAAAGCCAAAATTACGTAGGCAAGTGCTCTTGCTTAAAAAGAGTGCAGCAGTAAAATTTTCAATAGTTCCCAGTCACTAACAGCGATCATAGTTATCTGGTATTTGGCTTATCGCTGCCGTCACGTTTGGCAGTAACGTAAAATATGTTCAGTTCCTTATTGTGCTTATAAAGGAGTGTCTAGAACTTGCCAATTGGCGCTGAATCCAGTGTTTTCTGGTGCTTTTGTAGCTGGAGTTGTCTGTTTTTGGCAGCTAGATTTGAAGAAACGTCCTCTTAATTAAAAGGGAGAAAAGGTAGACCTGCTCTAATCAGTAAATTGGAGTTTAACACCTTAAATTTAGCGGTTACTAGCACTTGCAAATGACGATTGCTAGTAATCAGCCCGCCAGTAAACCTTTGCTGAAAGCTATTTTATAGAATCGTTTAGATAAGAAAGAAGCGCATCCTTGTGCCACTTGGCAAGGGTTGCGTTTTTTTTAATAGATTTATAATAAAAAAAAGCTTGCGAAATTAACCAAAGCATATTATAGTAGTCATCAATATTAGCTTTTTTTAAACTAACTAAATAGATATGTTTTTGTTTGAAAAATCAAACGAGAGCTTAGGGGAGTAGCGGCATAGTCAGCTATGTTTTTTTGATCAACAGCAAGAGGCGCAAATCACTACCATGGTGATTCATTGCAACTCTGGTCATTAAATGAAATTGCAAGACCTAAGTGTAAGGGCCAAAGTGTCGTTTCACTTAGGTCTCTTATTGTATTTTTCAGCGAAAAATCACGCTTTAGCAGGAGGAGAGAGTTGTGTCAGAAAAGTCAAAAGTTTCTAATCATCAGAAATTATCCATCGCCGGCTTACTAGTTGCCATGGGGGTTGTCTATGGTGATATTGGTACCAGTCCTTTGTATGTGATGAAAGCAATTGTTGGTGATAATGGTGGTATCAGTAATATTTCAGAATCATTTATTTTAGGTTCAGTTTCATTAATTTTTTGGACGTTAACGATTTTAACCACTGTTAAATACGTCATTATTGCATTAAATGCTGACAATCATGGAGAAGGTGGTATTTTTTCTCTATATACCTTGGTGCGGAAAAAAGGCAAGTATTTAATCATTCCTGCTATGATTGGTGGAGCAGCCCTGCTGGCTGATGGCGTTTTAACCCCGGCTGTAACTGTAACGACAGCAATTGAAGGTTTGCGGGGAATTCCAGCTTTTTTTGACAAATTTGGCCTTGATCAACAACCCATTGTAGTCATTACCTTGGTGATTATTCTCATGTTATTTTCGGTGCAGCGTTTTGGTACTGAAGCTGTCGGCAAAGCGTTTGGACCTATCATGTTTTTATGGTTTACGTATCTTGGCGTAATGGGACTCATTAACTTCGGACAGGATTGGGCGGTGATTCGTGCATTAAATCCTTATTATGCTATTCAGCTATTAACCAGTCCTGAAAATAAACTAGGAATTTTGATTCTGGGAAATATTTTCTTAGCCACTACAGGAGCTGAAGCCTTGTATTCTGACTTAGGTCACGTAGGTAAAAAAAATATTCGTGTAAGTTGGCCTTACGTTAAAGTCTGTTTGATTCTCAATTATTTAGGACAAGCCGCATGGATTTTGGAAATGAAAAATCATCCGGATTTACAATCCATTGCAACCTTAAATCCATTTTTCCAGATGATGCCTGGTAACTTGACTTTGGTAGGAGTGATCTTTGCGACTGTTGCCGCCGTGATTGCTTCACAAGCTTTAATTTCCGGTTCATTTACTTTGGTTTCAGAAGCAATTAAGCTCAAGCTTTTACCAAGAATGAAAATTATTTATCCCGGTAGTAATATTGGACAAATGTACATTCCAGTTGTGAATTTACTTTTGTGGGTGATCTGTTCTTTGATTGTACTCACTTTTAAAACCTCTACTCGAATGGAGGCTGCCTATGGTCTGTCTATTACCATTACCATGTTGATGACAACGGTGCTGTTGATGTTTTATCTATTACAGAAAGGGATGCCGGCTTGGTTTACTTATTTGATTACCTTCTTTTTTATTAGTATCGAGTCTGTCTTCTTTTTCTCTAGCGTTGCCAAATTCTTTCATGGCGGTTATGTAGCAGTGGGCATCGGCTTGATTATTTTATTAATTATGACGATTTGGGAGTGGAGTAATCTTATTAAAGAAAGAACTGCTGAAACAGTTCCTCTTAGGGATTATGTGGAGCAATTGCGCAGCTTAAAAGAGGATCCGTCTATTCCCATGTACCAAACCAATGTAGTGTTTTTAACCCCTAATGCCATTGGTCCGGAAATTGGACGGCAGTTTATCTATTCGATATTAGATAAGCAGCCGAAGCGTTCGAAAGTTTATTGGTTTGTTAACGTGCAAGTGACGGACGAACCCCATACACAAGAATATGCAATTGATATGCTAGAGACTGATTTTATTGTTCAAGTTCAGTTGTATCTAGGCTTTCGGGTCTCACAGGAGGTGAACATTTACTTACGTCAAATCGTTCATGATCTAATGAAGGCCGGCCGTTTACCGAAGCAGCCACAACGCTATTCTCTAACGCCAGGTCGTCAAGTTGGAGATTTTCAATTCGTTTTAATTGAAGAAGAACTATCGAAGGTGACAGAGTTGAAAAAATGGGATCGCCTGATTATGCAGATGAAATTAGCGATTAAACGCTGGACTACTTCTCCGGAAAACTGGTTTGGATTAGAATACAGTGAAGTGAAATACGAATCCGTACCATTAATAATTGGAGCAGCTCGCAAAACACGTTTAAAAGAGCGTGAAAATTAGCGAGCTCTTCTAAGTTCGAGGCTATAAAAGTGAGCGGAACATAAGTCTCAAAATCCACAATCTAGGAGGTTGTACGAGTTCAAGTCTCGTCGCCGATGTAAAGCACTAACGTATTTTTACGTTGGTGTTTTTCTTTTTATCTATAGTGAAAATGATAGTCATCTTATGGTAATTGATGTTGGTATTGTGGGTGTTGTGCAGAAAAGCAGGAGTATTTTCAGAGATGACATGGAAATTTCCCCAAAAGTAGCTTTGAGGATTAGAAGACATATTTACAGTTGAGAATAGAGTATGGTACTATTAAATAACTAGAGTAATGGTGGTGATATAATGTGTAATAAAAAATGGCTAGTAATTTTTTCGGTTTTCCTATTGATTATATTACTAGGAATGGGAGGGAAAATAATAATGAATAAGAAAAATGAAGCAAAAAAATTACAGGAAGAGATGATGGAAGTTGTAAAAAGTGACGAGGCAAAAAAGGTATTGGAGGAGGGCTTAAAGAACTTAGATCCTAAGGCACTAACATCCGAAGGGATTATTCAGACATATAAGCTTGATTATGAAAGTATTAAGCATAATCCAATGGGGGGGATTAAGGTTACTCTTTATGTAAATGAGGACTCAGAATTATATGTTATGACTACTTTAAATAAATACGACACTGAAAATATAGAAGGTGGGGGCGGTGGCTATTCTGGAAAATTAAATGATATGCTGAAAAGAGGTGCTAATAAATAATGCAAGCTATATCTTACTCAGATAAAGAAAAAGTACAAATTGCTGAAAATGAATATAATAATTATAGCCCACGAGATGAGTTCACTATAAATGATGGAAGAACCACTATAGGTTCAGTTTCCCAAGTAAATAACAAACCCTCTGGAGAACAATCGTTTGTAATTACCGATCACTATGTATCTCCTATAGCTTCCCGGGCAGAAAGAGAATCTGTAAAAGAAGTTACTGTCCTCTATCGTGGGTCTACTGGTTTAGAAAAAACATCAGAACAACCCGGAGATGTCTACCGAGATTGGGTGGTAAATAGCTCTAAAAAGTACATAAAATAACTAAAGTAAAGGTGGTGATAGAGTGTCAAAGAAAAAATGGCTAGTAATTTTTTCGGTTTTCCTATTGATTATACTACTAGGAATGGGAGGGAAAATAATAATGAATAAGAAAAATGAAGCAAAAAAATTACAGGAAGAGATGATGGAAGTTGTAAAAAGTGACGAGGCAAAAAAGGTATTGGAGGAGGGCTTAAAGAACCTAGATCCTAAGGCACTAACATCCGAAGGGATTATTCAGACATATAAGATTGATTATGAAAGTATTAAGCATAATCCAATGGGGGGGATTAATCTGACAGCCAAAGTGAATGACGATGAGATGAAAAATATAGAGTTTAATATAGAAAAACGAAAAAACATATTAGTCATTGACGGAATGGACTTATCTAGTGATTTATCTAAATTTTTAAAGGAGCATAAACATGACTGAATATCATTCGGATGAAGAAAAAGTTAAAATAGCTAAAAAAGAATATAATAATCTTGAATTAGGAAAAGAGTTAAGAATAGACGGTGTAGATGAATCTATAGGTTCAGTTTCCCAAGTAAATAACAAACCCTCTGGAGAACAATCGTTTGTAATTACCGATCACTATGTATCTCCTACAGCTTCCCGGGCAGAAAGAGAGTCAGTAAAAGAAGTCACGGTACTCTATCGCGGGTCTACTGGTTTAGACAAAACATCAGAACAACCCGGAGATGTCTATCGAGATTGGGTGGTAAATAATTCAGAAATGGCGCATAAGATACTTGCCTCTGAACAAGGCAATCCACCGCCGCAATTGGTTTCATCTGCAGAAACATTGAAAGAAGCCATGAAACTTTATCCTAATGCGAACTTTTCAGTTTACGGGCATTCTTTAGGCTCTATGAATGCTCAATATGCGGTATCTGATTTATCGTTTGAAGATAGCCAGAGAGTAGCAGGTGGGTATTTCTTCCAAGGGC
>JBPDWA010000002.1:0-401174 GCA_051295955.1 Enterococcus faecalis
ACCAACACCAGTGTGGTGGCGATAGCGAGAAGGATACACCTGTTCCCATGCCGAACACAGAAGTTAAGCTTCTTAGCGCCGATTGTAGTGAAGGGTTTCCCTTTGTGAGAGTAGGACGTCGCCACGCGAATTATTCCGGCATAGCTCAGTTGGTAGTAGCGCATGACTGTTAATCATGATGTCGTAGGTTCGAGTCCTACTGCCGGAGTAAATAAAGCAAAGACCACTTTGGTTTTTGCTTTTTTTGTTTTATAGTAAATAATTTGATAGGCTTAAGGAGAAAGAAAACTAACATTTTTGTCACGTTTTTGTTTAATTAGATATTTAAGTAGCGGTATAATGGGGTTTGTAACTGGAGAAAATGTAAGAAATTGGAGTTGCTACTTTTGACTGAATAAATGTTGAAAAAGCTATGGTATAATAACTATAGTACAAGGTAAGGAGGAGACGGTTTGAAGGTGTTGTTATATTTTGAAGGAGAGCGAATTTTATCTAAATCTGGTATTGGTCGCGCTCTGGATCACCAAAAACGCGCGCTCTCAGAGGTCGGAATCGACTATACATTAGATGCAAGATGTACAGATTATGACATTTTGCATATAAATACGTATGGAATAAATAGCCGCAATATAGTTAAAAAAGCACGTAAGCTTGGCAAAAAAATTATTTACCATGCTCACTCAACGGAAGAAGACTTTCGTAATTCTTTTATAGGCTCCAATCAGTTGGCACCTGTAGTGAAGAAATACTTGGTTAGCTTGTATTCAAAGGCAGATTATCTAATTACGCCAACGCCATATTCAAAGGATTTATTGGAAGGTTATGGACTGCAAGTTCCTATTGAAGCTATTTCTAACGGGATTGATTTAGCTCGTTTTAAACCTGATTCCATGAAAGAGCTGAAGTTTAAAGAATACTTTCACATAAAAGCAGGTCAAAAAGTTATTATTTGTGTGGGGCTTTACTTTGAGCGTAAAGGTATCATTGATTTTGTAGAATTGGCCCGGCGCTTGCCAGAATATCGTTTTATATGGTTTGGCCATACACCGATGTATTCCATTCCCAAAAATATTCGGCAACTGGTTAAAGAAAATCATCCTAGCAACGTTGAGTTTCCTGGTTATATTAAGGGTGATATCATAGAAGGAGCTTATGCTGCTGCTGATTTATTTTTTTTCCCTTCTTATGAAGAAACAGAAGGAATTGTTATCTTGGAAGCTTTAGCTAGTCACCAGCAAGTGTTAGTTAGAGATATACCAGTTTATCAAGGATGGCTAGAGCGGGATGTAAATTGTTATATGGGTTCTACGCAAGATGAATTTCAATTGTTGATACAACGAATAATGAATCATGAAATCCCAGATACTAGAGAGCAAGGGTATACGGTTGCTGAACAAAAAAGTATCCAACGAATTGGGAATGAATTGAAAAAAGTTTACGAAAAAGTACTGGCAAAGTAATTGTGTAAATGAGCGGACAATAAAAGAGTGATTGGAGGTAATGATTGTGAAAATTGGTTTTTTTACAGATACTTATTTTCCGCAAGTAAGTGGTGTGGCGACTTCTATAAAAACCCTCAAAGATGAATTAGAAAAAAATGGACATCAAGTGTATATATTTACAACAACTGATCCAAATGCTAAAGGCTTTGAAGAAGATGTGATTCGTATGCCTAGTGTACCGTTTGTTTCTTTTAAAGATCGACGTGTTGTTGTACGAGGTATGTGGTATGCTTACTTAGTCGCTAAAGAACTGGAGTTGGATTTAATTCATACTCATACAGAATTTGGTGCTGGCTTATTAGGAAAAATGGTAGGTAAGAAGCTGAAAATTCCAGTCATTCATACCTATCACACGATGTACGAGGACTATTTGCATTATATCGCTAAAGGGAAGGTCTTACGTCCTTCTCATGTGAAGTTCTTTTCCCGATTGTTTACTAATCATTCGACTGGCGTTGTTTGTCCCAGTCAACGTGTGATAGAAAAATTACGGGAATATGGAGTAACTGCACCGATGCGTATCATTCCTACAGGCATCGAATTAGATAAATTTCGGCGTTTAGATATTACTGAAGAGATGATTACCGATTTACGTAAACGACTAGGGCTTACCGCAGAAAATATGATGCTGCTATCATTAAGTCGTATTTCCTATGAAAAGAATATTCAAGCAATTATTAAAGGCTTACCAAAAATTATGCAACGTTTTCCAAAAGCCCGATTGGTGATTGTCGGTAACGGTCCTTATGTCGAGGATTTAAAAGAATTGGCTCGTGAACTACAAGTGTTGGATATGATCCAGTTTACTGGTGAAGTACCCAATGAGGAAGTGGCGATCTATTATAAAGCTGCTGATTACTTTGTCAGTGCATCAACGTCTGAAACGCAAGGATTAACGTATACAGAAGCGATGGCTGCTGGTGTCCAGTGCGTAGTTGAAGGTAATGCCTATTTAAATGATCTTTTTGATCATGAATCATTAGGAAAAACATTTGAGACAGATGAAGCCTTTGCTCAGGCGTTTATTGATTATGCTGAATCAGGTATTAGGATGGATCCAAAAATTTTGGAGGCTAAGTTGTATGAAATTTCATCCACTAAATTTGGGGAAAAAATGATTTGTTTTTATCAGGATACATTAATTTATTTTAATCAATTGCAAGCTGAAAAAGAAATGACGGCTCCTATTGAAAAAATCAAAGTAAAATTGACTTCTTTAAGGAAATAAAATATCAAAACATCCGCCTATAGTTTATACTGTAGGTGGATGTTTTTTAGAATGGAGGAACTGTAATGCAAAAGATTGGTTTTATCGGAACTGGCGTTATGGGTAAATCAATTATCCAAAATATGATGAAGCAAGGATACAAAGTAAATGTTTATAATCGTACGAAAAGCAAAGCAGATGAATTGCTTGCTAAAGGCGCTAGCTGGTGCCCGACGCCTAAAGAATTAACGTATGCTAGTGAAATTATCTTTACAATGGTTGGCTTTCCTACAGACGTAGAAGAAGTTTACTTTGGTGAAAATGGTATTTTCCAAGGGGTAGTCTCAGGTAAAATTCTCGTAGACTTGACAACCAGTACCCCGACGTTAGCTGAAAAAATTGCTGATAGGGCAGCAACCTTAAAGGCACAGGCTTTAGACGCGCCAGTTTCTGGTGGAGACTTAGGCGCAAAAAATGGCACGTTGACAATTATGGTAGGTGGAGATGAAGCTAGTTATCAAACAGTGCTGCCGATTTTTCAAGCGATTGGAAAGACGTTTATGCTGCATGGCTCAGCAGGAAAAGGTCAGCATACGAAAATGGCTAATCAAATTATGATTGCTGGAACTATGACGGGTTTGACTGAACTTTTGGCGTATGCCAATCAAGCAGGTTTAGATTTAGAAAAAGTATTGGCTACTGTTGGCGGTGGCAGTGCAGCAAACTGGTCCTTGAGCAATTACGGCCCAAGAATTTTAAAAGAAGATTATACGCCTGGCTTTTTTGTAAAACATTTTATCAAAGATTTAAAAATTGCTTTAGATGAAGCACAAAAAATGAACCTCCAATTACCAGCTACGGAAAAAGCAACAGCTTTATATGAAAAACTAGCAGAGCAAGGCTTTGAAAATGATGGAACGCAAGCGTTAATCAAGTTGTGGTGGCCCGAGGGGAAACAACTGATTGTAAAAAATTAAAATAAGCGCAAAAAATTAAAAAAAATAGCGAAAAATCATGCAAGACAAGCAATGTTTTGTTACAATGGTACAGAACTAGTTTGCAAAGGGAGGCCTCATCATGAAACACTCACAACTTGTGGCGATTATTAAACGTCTTGAAGCGATGATTGAAGCAGCAGATAATGAAATCCAAGTACGCCGTTTTGAGCGTGAAGGTGTAGAAAAATGCACTGTAAGTTATGATAAATCAACGGAAACATTTGAATTAACTGAATCAGATTCTCAACAAAGCTATCAATTTGACAATATTGATATTGTGGCGATGGAAATCTATGATTTAATTCAATAAAGAGAAGATGGCAAATAGCATTTCTAGTTGTTTTCTTACCGTAAAAAGGAAGCTAGAATCATAAAGACTCCGGCTTCTTTTTTTGGTAAAAGTCAAATATAAAGACAAAAAAAGTCAAATTTATACTTGCAATCTGTTTTCATTTACGATATAGTTTGAACATCAAATGTTTTGATAATCAAAGTATATGGATGGTGCGCAAAATGGAGCCTAATTTAGAAACAATCAATGACTACTTAGTGAGTGTCTTTAATGACATTTTGACTATTGAGGAATCTGAATTAAAAAAATCGCAATTTAAAGATTTGTCCATTACAGAGATGCACACAATCGAAGCAATTGGTATGTATAAGAAAAAAACTTCTTCTGAAGTAGCAAAAGAACTTTCTATTACAGTAGGGACTTTGACGGTGGCCATCAACAATCTTGTAAAAAAAGATTATGTACAACGGCTGCGCAGCGAAGATGACCGACGAGTAGTTAAGCTGGGATTGACTAAGAAAGGTAAATTACTTTATCGAGTTCATCAGCATTTTCATCATGAAATGGTGAAAAATATTTTAAATGGCATGGAACAAGAAGAGAAAGCTGCTTTACTGAGAGCCTTAAAAAATCTTCATGATTTCTTGCGAGACTACAAATAAAAGTGAGGTTCCTGATGAAGAAGTATACCCGTATTACCTATACAAGTCGCTTTGTTCCTGATCATGTCTTAACCAATCAACAATTAAGCACCATGATGGATACCTCCGATGAATGGATCCGTTCACGAACAGGAATTAAAGCACGACATATCGTAACTAAAGAGAATACCTCCGATTTATGCATCAAAGTGGCACAACAGTTGCTTGATAAATCAGGAAAAGTTCCAGAAGAGATTGATTTTATCTTAGTAGCAACGATTACGCCTGATTATGGCATGCCTTCAGTAGCTTGTCAGGTACAAGGTGCGATCCATGCGGAAAATGCTTTTGCCTTCGATCTAAGTGCTGCTTGCTCTGGTTTTGTTTATGCTCTTAGTATGGCCGATAAGTTGATTCTAAGTGGTAACTATCAAACTGGTTTAGTAATCGGTGGAGAAAGTTTGTCCAAAGTACTTGATTGGCAAGATCGTGCGACAGCCGTATTATTTGGCGATGGAGCAGCAGGAGTAATGGTCGAAGCTGGAACGACTCAACAATTTCTCGGCGAAAAACTACAAAGTGATGGCCAGCGGGGACAAGCTTTAACATCAAGCTTTCTTCCTAATCAAAGTCCTTTTTATGACAATGACCAAACGCCTCAGCCTTACTTACAAATGATCGGTCGCGGTATTTTTGATTTCGCTATTAAAGATGTTTCAAAAAATATTCTTACTTTAGTTGACGATGCTTCAGTAGATTTTCTGTTGTTGCATCAAGCGAATGTTCGCATTATTGATAAAATTGCAAAAAAAACTAACATTGCCAGACATAAATTTTTAACCAATATGGATCGTTATGGCAATACATCGGCTGCTAGCATTCCTCTTCTACTGGATGAAGCATTGGAGCAAAAAACATTGGTTCTCGGAACCAATCAACGAGTGGTGTTGACAGGTTTTGGCGGTGGCTTAACATGGGGATCTATACTCCTGTCACTGTAAACTGTTCACATATAAAAGAAAAAAATTACTTTTTTGGAGGAATATACACATGGTATTTGAAAAAATTCAAGCAATTATCGTAGAAGAATTAGGTAAAGAACCTGAAGAGGTACAATTAACAACAAACATACAAGAAGAATTAGACGCAGATAGCTTAGATTTATTCCAAATCATCAACGAAATTGAAGATGAATTCGATGTGAAAATTGAAACTGAAGAAGGCATTCAAACAGTTCAAGACTTAGTAACTTACGTAGAAAAGCAGCAAGCATAAAAATAGCATACAGGCACAAAGAGAAGCTGGACGAGTTCGTTCAGCTTTTCCGCCATTGCCATACTTATTTTCTAACTGAAGGATGGAGCCGATGAAGACAAAAATCTGTGATTTGCTGGCCATTCAAAAGCCGATTATTCAAGGAGGCATGGCTTGGGTAGCGGACGCTTCCCTTGCCGGGGCAGTTTCGCAAGCTGGCGGTCTGGGAATTATTGCCGGCGGTAATGCGCCAAAAGAAATAGTAAAACAAGAAATTAAAAAAATAAAAGCACACACAAAACAACCCTTTGGTGTTAATATAATGTTGTTGTCGCCTTATGCTGAAGAGATCGTTGATTTAGTTTGTCAAGAAAGAGTTCCTGTAGTTACTACTGGAGCCGGTAACCCTAGCAAATATATGCAGCGCTTCAAAGAAAACAATATCAAAGTGTTACCGGTAGTGCCGTCAGTAGCTCTAGCGCTTAAGATGGAGCAAATTGGTGCTGATGCTGTCATCTTTGAAGGTATGGAAGCCGGTGGACATATCGGTAAATTAACGACTATGAGTGGTTTACCCCAGATTGTAGATGCTGTTTCAATTCCAGTCATTGCTGCTGGCGGTATTGGCGATGGTCGTGGCATGGCAGCTGCGTTTATGTTGGGCGCTGATGCCGTTCAATTAGGAACGCGATTTTTAGTAGCTCCAGAATGCACTATTCATCAAAATTACAAGGATAAAGTGCTAAAAGCTCGTGATCTTGATGCAGTGATTACTTGTCAGCACTTCGGGCATCCAGTCCGAACGTTAAAAAATAAATTAACGCATCAGTATGATCAATTAGAAAAACAAGAACTAAGAAAAGAAGCACCGGATTTAGCCATGTTTGAAAAAATTGGGCAAGGTGCCTTACACAAAGCAGTGGTAATGGGTGATACGGATTATGGTTCAGTGATGGCGGGTCAAATTGCCGGATTAATTAACAAAGAAGAAACGGTACAAGAAATAATAGATTCGCTTATGATGGACTGCCAAAATACCATTAAAAACCTGCAACCAATGTGGCAGCAAATTTAATAAATTTAGCAGAGCATACTAAGGAGAGACATTATGAAAACGGCTGTTGTGTTTAGTGGGCAAGGCGCCCAATACCCCGGAATGGGACAAGAACTATACCAAGAAGAAAAGATTGTGCGTGATACATTTACCGAAGCTAGTCAAGTACTTGGTTATGATATGACTGAATTATGTTTCACTGATAATGAACGTTTGAATGAAACAGAATACACTCAACCGGCAATTTTAACAGTTAGTATTGCCTTTTATCGTTTATTAACACAAGCTGGTGTACAACCGGATGTTGTTGCTGGATTGAGCTTAGGTGAATATAGTGCACTTGTTGCTAGCGGAGCATTGCCTTTTGACCAAGCTGTGGCTTTAGTACAAAAAAGAGGACGCTTTATGACAGAAGCAGCACCAAAAGGAACAGGGAAAATGGTTGCAGTAATGAACGCAGAGCGCACGCTTATCGAACAAGCTTGTCAGCAAGCTAGTTCTAAGGGAATTGTATCTCCAGCTAATTATAATACCCCACAACAAATTGTGATTGGTGGACAAGCAGCAGCCGTCGATGCAGCGGTTGAAATATTGCAAGCAGCTGGTGTAAAGCGAATGATTTCTTTAAATGTCAGTGGACCGTTTCACACCGCTTTGTTGAAACCAGCCGCGACTAAATTAGCCCAAGCATTAGTTGAAATTACTTGGCAACCGCTGGCAATTCCCGTGATCAGCAATACGACAGCTCAAGTAATGGAACCGACTATGATCACCGAATTATTAGAAAAACAAGTGATGTCAGCGGTTCGTTTTGCCGACAGTATTGAGACAATGAAACAAATGGATGTAGATACCATCATTGAAGTTGGACCAGGCAAGACATTGACTGGCTTTGTAAAAAAAATCGATAAAACTATCGCAATACGGCGAGTAGAAGATCGCCAAACGTTAACAGAGACAGTGACAACAATAACCGGGAGGTAAACGATGGAATTAAACGGGAAAAATGTATTTGTAACTGGTAGCACCAGAGGAATTGGTCAAGCTATTGCTCTCGCTTTTGCAAAAGCGGGCGCCAATATCATTTTAAATGGTCGCAGTGAAATTCGCCCAGAGCAGATTCAAGCAATTGAAGCTTTGGGTGTACAATGCATCGGTATTTCAGGTGATATTTCTAATTTTGAAGCAGCCGGTAAAATGATTGATGATGCAGTAGCTGCTTTAGGTTCAATTGATATTTTGGTAAATAATGCCGGAATTACTAAAGATACACTTTTATTAAGAATGTCAAAAGAGGATTTCGAAGCGTGTCTGTCAATTAATTTAACAGGTACCTTTAATATGACGCAACACGCAGTGAAACGAATGATGAAACAAAGAAGTGGCCGAATTATTAATTTAGCTAGCGTATCTGGTTTAATTGGAAATGTAGGCCAAGCAAACTATGCTGCCAGCAAAGCGGGCGTAGTAGGCTTTACCAAGTCAGTCGCTAGAGAAGTAGCACCACGAGGCATTACTTGCAATGCGATCGCCCCAGGATTTATTGAAACAGAAATGACAGATGTCTTATCAGATAAAATTAAAGAACAAATGAATAAGCAAATTCCGTTGCAAACATTTGGTCACGTGGATGATGTAGCCAACACAGCTGTTTTCTTAGCCAAAAGTTCTTACATTACCGGTCAGGTTGTAAATGTAGACGGCGGTTTAGTGATGCACGGATAATAACGAAAATGAATGGAGTGACAGCGATGAATCGAGTAGTAATTACCGGATATGGCGTAACTTCGCCAATCGGCAATGATGCCGCCACTTTTTTGGAAAGCTTGCAGATTGGGAAAAATGGTATTGGACCGATCACTAATTTTGACGTAAGTGAGACTGGTGTGACCTTAGCAGCTGAAGTTAAAGATTTTCCCTTCGATAAATATTTTGCCAAAAAAGATGCAAAGCGCATGGACAAGTTTGCATTATATGGAATTTATGCAGCGTTAGAAGCGATGGAAATGAGTGGCTTGGACACCAAGCAAATGGATGTTGATCGTTTTGGCGTCATAGTCGGCTCTGGTATCGGCGGTTTGGAAACCATTCAAAATCAAGTGATCCGCATGCACAACAAAGGACCAGATCGAGTAGCGCCTTTGTTTATTCCGATGGCCATCGGTAATATGGCAGCCGGCAATATCGCTTTGCGGGTTGGCGCTAAGGGAGTTTGTACGGCTACGGTCACCGCTTGCGCTAGTGCAACCCACTCTATTGGTGAAGCTTTTAGAAATATTAAACACGGCTATGCTGATGTTATCATCGCTGGTGGAACAGAAGCACCGATTACAGAAATTGGTATTTCTGGTTTTGCTTCATTGACCGCTTTAACTAAAGCAGCAGATCCCGATCGGGCTTCAATTCCATTTGATAAAGACCGCAGTGGTTTTGTGATGGGGGAAGGAGCCGGTGTTTTAATTCTTGAATCATTGGATCATGCGTTAGAACGAGGCGCTACAATTTTAGGTGAAGTCGTCGGTTATGGGGCAAACTGTGATGCTTATCATATGACGTCACCAACGCCAGACGGTTCCGGAGCAGCTAAAGCGATGATATTAGCTATGACAGAAGCAGAGATTTCACCTGAAGCAATTGGCTATATCAATGCTCATGGAACAAGTACTCAAGCAAATGACAGTGCTGAGTCAAAAGCTATTTCAAAAGCATTAGGTACAGCCGCTGAAACGGTATATGTCAGCAGTACGAAAAGTATGACCGGACACCTTTTGGGTGCAGCCGGTGGAATTGAAGCAATCGCAACTTTAAATGCTTTACAACATCAATTTATTCCACCGACCATTAACGTTGCCAATCTAGATGAAGAAATCACTGTAAATGTAGTTGTAAATGAAAAGAAAACAGCTACTTTTGATTACGCCTTAAGCAACTCACTGGGTTTTGGTGGTCATAACGCCGTTCTTTGTTTAAAACGTTGGGAGGATTTAACATGCAGTTAGAAGATATCAAAGTTTTGTTAACGCAATTTGATCAATCGACTTTAACGGAGTTTGATTTAAAAGAAAGTTCTTTTGAATTGTATATGAATAAAAATAATGTGGCTGTAAAACGTACAGAAGCAACAGAAACTATGAGAATTTCTGAGCCGGATACTATCACAACGGAACCGGTAGCTTCGACTCCGTCAACTGAAGGAACATCAGCAGTAGTTCCTACACAAGTACCTGTTAAAGAACAACCAGAAAATACAGAAGTGGTTATGGCGCCGATTGTCGGCGTGGCTTACTTGAAGCCTGCTTCTGATAAGGAAAACTTTGTCAATGTCGGCGATTTTGTAAAAAAAGGGGATGTCGTGTGTATCATTGAAGCAATGAAGCTGATGAATGAAATTACTACGACTGTGGATGGTGTGATCACTGAAATCCTCATTGAAAATGAAGCCGTCGTCGAATACAATCAACCGTTGTTTCGTGTGGCTAAAGGAGGAGATAAACGATGAAATTGACCATTAATGAAATTAAAGAGATCATTCCGCATCGCTATCCTTTTCTATTGCTAGATACAGTCGAGGAAATGAGTGTGGGACAGCGGATTGTTGCAAAGAAAAATGTGACTGTCAATGAACAGTTTTTTCAAGGGCATTTTCCGGGAGAACCTGTGATGCCGGGAGTTTTGATTATCGAAGCACTGGCACAAGCTGGAGCAGTGGCTTTATTGTCATTGCCTGATTTTAAAGGGAAAACAGCTTATTTCGGCGGTATTGATAAAGCAAAATTTCGTAAAAAAGTAACACCTGGTGATACACTAATGTTAGAAGTAGAAATTTTAAAAGTTAAAAAAATTGCGGGCATCGGCAGAGGTGTAGCAACTGTAAACGGCAAGAAAGTAGCTGAAGCAGAATTAACCTTTATGATTGGATAGGTGAAGTATGTTTTCAAAAGTATTAATCGCAAATCGTGGAGAAATTGCACTGCGAATTATTCGTGCGTGTCGTGAATTAGGGATTCAAACGGTTGCTATCTATTCAGAGGCAGACAAAGAAGCACTTCATACGCAACTGGCGGATGAAGCCATCTGTATCGGACCGGCGAAAGCCACTGATTCATATTTAAATGTTCAGCATGTACTAAGTGCAGCGATCGTAACTAATGCAGAAGCCATACATCCAGGCTTTGGTTTTCTTTCAGAAAATAGCCAATTTGCTGCGATGTGTGAAGAATGTAATATTACCTTCATCGGACCCAAAGCAGAAACTATTGATGCTATGGGTAATAAGATCAATGCCCGTCGTTTAATGCAAGCCGCTGGTGTACCGGTTATACCAGGAAGTGATGGGGTGATTCAAACTGTTGAAGAAGCCTTAACGATTGCTGAGCGTATCGGGTATCCAGTTATGCTAAAAGCTGCAGCTGGCGGTGGCGGTAAAGGCATTCGTAAGGTTTTGTCAAAAGAAGAACTACCGCAGCACTTCACCTCAGCGCAACAAGAAGCAAAAGCCTCCTTTGGCAATGGCGACATGTATTTGGAAAAAATTATTTACCCGGCTCGTCATATCGAAGTTCAAATTTTAGGCGATCAACATGGCCATATCATTCATTTGGGAGAACGGGATTGTTCGCTACAGCGTAATAATCAAAAAGTGTTGGAGGAGTCACCTTCTATCGCTATTTCAAAAGATAAACGAGAAAAGCTTGGTGCGACAGCCGTTCGAGCAGCCAAAGCTGTTCAGTATGAAAATGCCGGTACCATTGAATTTTTGATGGATACATCAGGAAAATTATACTTTATGGAAATGAATACGCGGATTCAAGTAGAACATCCGGTTACAGAAATGGTTACTGGCGTTGATCTGGTCAAAGCGCAAATCAAGATTGCCGCTGGTGAAGTATTGCCATACACTCAACAAGATATAGCCATGTCTGGCCATGCTATTGAGTGCCGGATTAATGCGGAAAATCCAGCTTTTCATTTTGCTCCGTCACCTGGTAAGATTCAAAACTTACTGTTGCCAAGTGGTGGTATGGGCTTGCGGGTGGACAGTGCGATGTATTCAGGTTATACTATTCCGCCTTATTATGATTCCATGATCGCTAAAGTAATTGTTCACGGTGAAAACCGATTTGACGCTTTAATGAAAATGCAGCGAGCTTTAAATGAAATTGTAACAGAAGGTATTATTACCAATGCTGAATTTCAGCTGGACATAATTACCCATGAAAATGTATTGGCTGGCGATTATGATACCAGCTTTTTACAGGAAACATTTCTTCCTAACTGGGAGCCTGAAAGCAATAGCTAAAAAGGAGTAGGCACATGGCATTATTTAAAAAGAAAAAATACATTCGAATTAATCCCAATCGCATCAATCCTGAAAATGCTGGGAAAAAGCCATCTGTTCCTGACAACATGTGGGCCAAATGTCCTTCTTGCAAACGTACGTTATACACGAAAGATATGGGCGCTGAAAAAATTTGCCCGTATTGTAGCTACAGCTTCCGTATTGGTGCGTGGGAACGTATGGCTTTAATCGTTGATGAAAAAAGCTTCCAAGAATGGGATTCAGATTTAACAACGAAGGATCCGTTAAATTTTCCCGGCTATATCGAAAAAATCGCTGTGATGCAAGAAAAAACGGAACTAAATGAAGCTATTTTAACCGGCAAGGCAATGATTGACGGACAAACCGTCGCTCTTGGTATTATGGATGCGAATTTTATCATGGGCAGTATGGGAACGGTTGTGGGAGAAAAAATTACGCGCTTGTTTGAGCGTGCGACACAACAACGCTTGCCCGTAGTGATTTTTACTGCTTCTGGTGGGGCCCGTATGCAAGAAGGCATCTTTTCGTTGATGCAAATGGCAAAAATTTCCGCTGCTTTACAGCGCCACAATAAAGCTGGCTTATTGTATATCACAGTATTAACGGATCCGACGACTGGCGGCGTTACAGCAAGCTTTGCGATGGATGGGGATATTATTTTAGCGGAACCACAAAGTTTGATTGGTTTTGCCGGACGGCGCGTAATAGAACAAACATTACGCCAAGAATTACCGGAAGACTTCCAGAAAGCAGAATTTTTATTGGCGCATGGATTCGTCGATCAGATTGTTCCTAGAAATTTTTTAAAACAACGTTTGAGCGATTTGCTACGATTACATCAGTTAGAAGGGTGGCGCACTCATGGAAAAAACGGCTAATGATATTGTAACCCTTGCGCGAGCGCAAGATCGTTTTACAGCCTTAGACTATATTGATGCGGTTTTTGATGATTTTGTAGAATTTCACGGCGATCGATATTTTGCTGATGACTTGGCGATCGTTGGGGGGATTGCGACCTTGCAAGGAAAACCGATAACTGTGGTAGGCATTCAAAAAGGACGCAATCTCCCTGAAAACATTGAACGTAATTTTGGTGCGCCCAACCCGGAAGGCTATCGCAAAGCGTTGCGTTTAATGAAACAAGCTGAAAAATTTCAGCGACCAATCGTTACGTTGATCAACACAGCCGGAGCTTATTGTGGAATTGGTGCAGAAGAGCGTGGCGAAGGCGAAGCAATCGCTCAGAACTTAGTGGAAATGTCGGACTTAAATGTACCGATCATTTCTGTGATTATCGGAGAAGGCGGCAGTGGCGGTGCCTTAGCACTAGCAGTAGCTGATGAAGTTTGGATGTTGGAGCATACGATTTATGCGATCTTATCTCCGGAAGGATTTGCTTCCATCCTATGGAAAGACGGCAGTCGAGCGAAAGAAGCTGCTGAATTGATGAAAATTACCGCTGCTGAGTTAAAAGAACTCACCGTCATTGATAAAGTAATCCCAGAAATGATGAACGGTGAACCTTTAGAACAAGCTAAGATTAACCGAATTTTACAAAAAGCATTGATCGCTAAGTTATCAGAACTGTCTGCTTTAGATTCTGATGCTTTACTGGAGCAGCGTTATCAGCGGTTCCGTAAATTTTAACTAACGTTGTAGGCTATAAATATTAACGAGAACACATGCATTGGAACAAAGGTCATATTGACTTTTGTTTCAATGTTTGCGTTTTTTTATTAGGAGTTGATTGCGCTTCAATGAACTTTTAAGCTCGAAGGAGTCACGCTGTAGGTGTTTGATGTTTTCTTGGAAGATCTAGCAGTCCTTTATAGAAATCTATCCGAAAATACAGTATAATACATAGAAGTGAAGGCTGAAAGTATTTATCACCACGAAAGTAATGTTCATTTTCATACATACTATTGTTTAACTAGTAGCTTGTTGAGGTACGATTGCCGAAAATATTTGTAAAGAAAGAGACATTCGTGATGAAACGTGGTACTTGCTTAAAAATCATGCCGCTAAGTAGGACAAAATTTCACCGTTTTGTCCTCTTTCTATCAATAATAATTTAGAATGGATAAGTGAGAGGAGTTAGGATGTTTTCAAATTTTAAGCCGACATGGATGGTGGATGCAATTTATAAAATCACTCCAGTACAGTTAAAAAAACTAGGAATCAAAGCTGTTTTGACGGATTTGGATAATACGCTAATCGCTTGGAACAACCCCGATGGAACTGAAGAACTACTAACGTGGATATTGGAGATGAAAAATGCCGATATTCCAGTGTTGGTGGTTTCCAACAATAAAGCTAGCCGCATTGAACGTGCAGTTGCTAAATTTGATTTAGATTATGTATCAAGAGCCTTAAAACCTACCAGTCGAGGATTTAAAAAAGCTGAAGAAAAATTAGGTTTGAAGCCGGCAGAAATGGTCATGGTGGGGGATCAGTTATTAACGGACATTCGAGGCGCCAACGCTGCTGGAATTCGCAGCATCTTAGTTCAGCCGATTGTAGCAACGGATGGCTGGAATACGAGAATTAATCGGTTCTTTGAACGAATAATTATGAAACACTTGATGAAAAAAAATCCTGATATGATTTGGAGAGGCGGATTAAAATGACAGAGGCAATTCATTGCATCGGTTGCGGTGCCGTGCTTCAAACGGAACATCCAGAAGAACTGGGCTATACGCCCACAAAAGCTTTTGAAAAAGGCATCGCTTCTGGCGAAGTTTATTGTCAGCGCTGTTTTCGTTTACGACATTACAATGATATTCAAGATGTAAACTTAACTGATGATGATTTTTTACGATTATTAAATGAATTAGGCAAAGAAGAAGCCTTAATTGTTAATGTTGTTGATATTTTTGATTTTAACGGTTCATTAATTCCAGGACTTCATCGTTTTATTGGGGATAATCCAGTATTGCTGGTGGGCAATAAAGTGGATATTTTGCCAAAGTCCCTAAAGAAATCCAAATTGATTCAATGGATGAAAGAACGAGCGCATGAAGAAGGCTTGCGTCCGGTTGATGTGTTGCTAACCAGTGGGAAAAAGTCTCAAGAAATGCAAGAATTATTGCATATTATTGAACAATGGCGTAATAAGCGTGATGTTTATGTAGTGGGAGTGACAAATGTTGGCAAATCAACGTTGATTAACCAAATCATCAAGCAAACGGCTGGCGTGCAGGATGTCATTACGACTTCCCAATTTCCAGGCACAACTTTAGATAAGATTGAAATTCCTTTAGAAGATGGCCACTATTTAATTGATACGCCAGGAATTATTCATCGCCATCAGATGGCTCATTACTTAGGCAAAAAAGATTTAAAAATAATTGCGCCGCAAAAAGAAATCAAGCCGAAAGTTTATCAGTTAAATCCAGAACAAACTATATTTCTTGGTGGTTTGGCTCGTTTTGATTTTCTTCAAGGAAAGAAAAGTTCCTTTATCGCTTATGTATCCAATGATTTGACACTTCATCGGACTAAGCTGGCTGGTGCTAAAGCCTTTTACGAAAAACATGTGGGTGGATTGTTACAGCCGCCGCGGGCTGATGAGGTTGTAGATTTTCCGGAACTTATTCGCTTCGAGTTTTCAGTGAAAGAGAAATCCGATATTGTTTTTGCTGGCTTAGGTTGGATTACAGTGACAGAACCAGGTGTAGTTGCTGGTTGGGCGCCTAAAGGTGTCGATGTTTTAAAGCGAAAAGCATTGATTTAAATTTTAGAGAGAAGGTCCGAATATGGAACTTAGAGGAAAACAAAAACGTTATTTACGAAGTCAAGCCCATCACTTACAGCCTATTTTTCAAATTGGCAAAGGTGGTCTTAATGAAGCGATGATAAAGCAAATTAATGAAGCGTTGGAAAAGCGTGAACTAATTAAAATTTCTTTGTTACAGAATACTGATGAATTAGCAGCAGACGTAGCGCAGCAGCTACACGAAATAATTCACTGTGAAATTGTACAAATAATTGGACGTGTCTTGGTCTTGTTCAAACCATCTACGAAAGAAAAATATCAGAAAATTTCCAAAGAGGTCAAAGCTATTTAAGGTTTGGAGGAAACGGAAATGGGGAAACAATTAGCAAAAGCGCAACACCCGCAAATTTTAGTAGAAGAAGCAGCGGTGCAAATAACCAAGCGCAAGCAAGTTGGCTTGTTGGGCGGTAATTTTAATCCGGTTCATTTGGCACATCTTGTGATTGCAGATCAAGTGCAGCAGCAATTAGGTCTTGATGAAGTTTATCTAATGCCTACATATTTGCCTCCCCATGTGGATGAAAAGAAAACCATTAGTAGTAAACATCGCTTGGCGATGCTGGAGCTAGCAGTGGCGGATAATCCCTTTTTAAAAATTGAACCACTTGAAATCATTCGCAAGGGAAAAAGCTATACGTATGATACAATGAAAGAGCTGACGGAGCAGCATCCGGACGTGGATTACTATTTCATTATCGGCGGCGATATGGTGGAATATTTGCCCAAATGGTATAAGATTGATGAATTGTTACAATTGATTCAATTTGTAGGAATCCGGCGTCCTCAATATAGCACGGTATCACCTTACCCGATTATTTGGGTAGATGTTCCCCAAATGGATATCAGTTCTACTTTTATTCGCCAAAAAATAAAAGATGGTTGCTCTACCCGTTATTTACTACCAGATAGTGTCAGTCAATATATTCAAGAGAAGGGACTGTATCTTAATGACGTGGAGTGAAACCTATGACGCTGAAAAACGCGAATGGTTATTGCAAAAAATTCAATTACAAATGAGTGAGCATCGTTTTCAACATGTTTTAGGGGTTGAAAAAGCTGCTATTACTTTAGCGGAAAAATATGGCGCATCAAAAGCCAAGGCCAGCATTGCGGCGTTAACGCATGACTATGCCAAAGAGCGTTCAGACGAAGAATTTCAACTGATCATCAAACGTGACGGTTATGATTTGAATTTACTTAATTACGGCAATGCCATTTGGCATGGGTTGGTGGGCGCCAGTTTGGTTCAAAAAGAGCTGGGGATTGACGATGAAGAGATTCTTGAAGCAATTCGCTTGCATACAACTGGAGCTGCTGAAATGAGTTTGTTAGACAAAATTATTTATGTGGCGGATTATATTGAGCCCGGGCGTAATTTTCCTGGCGTTCAAGCAGCACGCGAACTAGCCTTGGTAGACTTGGATCTGGCAGTAGCTTATGAAACGAAACATACGCTAATACATTTGCTGGAACAGGAACAAAAAATATACCCGCAAGCACTAGAAACCTATAACCGTTGGGTTGTAGGTATGAAAGAAAAGCGCAAATAAATAAGTTAAAGTAAATATTGGAGGGAACCATCATAGAGATTCAAAAGATATTAGAAATTGCTGTTAAAGCAGCGGATTCAAAAAGAGCAGAAGACTTAGTAGCACTAGATGTTCGTAATATTTCATTGTTGGCCGATTATTTTTTCATCTGTCAAGCTAACAGTGAACGTCAAATCAACGCAATTGTCGCAGAAATTGTTGAACAAGAAGCAAAACAACAAGTGGCTATTCAGCGTGTTGAAGGAAAAGAAGGCGGCAAATGGGTGTTGATTGATTTAGGAGACGTCGTTGTGCATGTCTTCCAAGCTTCCGAACGCTCCTTTTATAACTTAGAAAAATTATGGTCAGATGCGCCGCTGGTAAACTTAGAAGCATGGGTTACTGCCGATGGCCTATGAGACCTTTGCCTTTGTTTATGACGAAGTAATGGATGAAACGCTGTATCCGCAATGGCTATCTTTTGCTAAGCGCCACCTACCGCAAGAGACAAAGCAAGTTTTAGAATTGGCTTGTGGAACCGGAGCTTTGGCAGTAGCTTTTGCCAAAGAAGGTTATCAAGTGACTGCTTTGGATTTATCGGAAGAAATGTTGATGGTGGCTAGTGAGCGAGCCGTTACAGTAGGAGCGGACGTTCAATTTGTTCAAGGGAATATGTTAGATTTGTCTGAAACAGGCCAGTATGAAGCCATTACTTGCTTTTCGGATTCATTGTGTTATATGGCTAATCGCCAAGAAGTCCAGCAAGTTTTTGATGAAGTTTATCAGGCTTTGACAGAAAATGGCACGTTTTTGTTCGATGTTCATTCAACTTACCAAATCGATACTGTCTTTCCAGAATACAGTTATCATTATCAAACGGAAGACTTTGCTTTTTTGTGGGATAGTTATCCAGGGACAAAAGATCACAGTATTGAACATTTTTTAACCTTTTTTGTAAAAGAAACTCCTCAGGGAGAAGCGTTCATACGGCATGATGAATTACATCAGGAACGGACTTATTCGCTGGACAACTATTTGCGCATGTTAGAAAATGCTGGCTTTTTGTCCGTTAAGGCGTATGCTGATTTTACAGATGAAGCCCCCGATACGAACTCGCAGCGTTGGTTTTTCGTCTGCCGGAAATAAGGTGTAAGGACTTAGTGAAAAAGAACTTTAAAAGAGTGAAACAAAGTGTTGTGCATTTTGTCCACTCTTTTTCTATAGTGAAAGAAGGCGAGTAAAGTGAAAGCATGTGGGGTAATTGTTGAATATAATCCATTTCATAACGGGCATCGGTATCATATAAAACAAGCACGCCAACAAAGTGGAGCAGATGTGATTATCGCTGTTATGAGCGGTAATTTCCTGCAGCGCGGGGAACCGGCTGTGATTGACAAATGGCAGCGGGCTCAAGCAGCCTTAGCTAATGGTGTGGATCTAGTCGTGGAGCTGCCTTTTGCTTGGTCTGTTCAATCGGCGGATTACTTTGCCAAAGGCGGCATTAAGTTATTACAAAGCTTAGGCTGTGAAAGTTTTTGTTTTGGTACCGACAGTCCTAAGACCGTTGATTATGAAGCCTTTGGTCGTTTTGTCCAAATCCATCAAGAACAAATTGATGCCGCCTATCGACAGTTAAAACAGCCTACAATAAGCTATCCGCAACAGATGGCTGCGGTTTTTAAGCAGCTCTGTCCTGAAATGCTAGTTGATTTTGCAGCACCTAATCATATTTTAGGTTTAAGTTATGCCAAGGAAAATGCTGCCTATCAACAGCCTATGAAAATCTATCCGATTAAAAGGCAAAAAGCACACTATCATGAACAGCAAATATCCGGCTCAATTGCTAGTGCTACAGCGATTCGCCAAGCTTTATTTGCTAATCAAATTGCAGCAGTCCTACCAACGGTGCCCCCTTCAACTGTTGAGCAACTACAAAATAGTCAGCTAATATCGTGGCAGAATTATTGGCCGTTACTGCAATACAAACTCCTTAGTACGTCCGCTGCAGCTTTAAGAGAGAATTACCAAATTAGCGAAGGGCTTGAATATCGACTAAAAAAAGCCGCTGGACAAGCTAAGAATTTTTCGGGCTTTATCAATGCGGTAAAAAGCAAACGCTATACATGGGCTCGCCTTCAGCGCTTGGCTGTCTACTTGCTGGTAAATGTAACCTATGAGGAAGTTACATCAGTTTGGACCAATAGTTACCTTCATTTATTAGGTTTTACCAAACAAGGAAAACAGTACTTAAACGCCAAAAAACAGCAGCTACGATTACCACTAATTTCACGTGTTTCTAAAAAAAATCAAACACAACTTGCTTTGGATATCCGTAGTGATCAAATTTACCAGTTAGGCAATCCAACCCTTAAAGAACAAAATTTTGGCCGAAATCCGCAGCAAATTTTCCTTCAATGATAAAAAAGACTTAACAAACAAACGTTTCCCAAGTATAATATACAAAGGAAAATGAACATTAAAATTATGGAAAGCGAAGTGAGAATATGGGCCGTAAGTGGGCAAATATTAAAGAAAAAAAAGCTGCCAAAGATGCAAATAATAGCCGTGTTTATGCTAAATTCGGTATTGAAATTTATGTAGCAGCGAAATCAGGTGACCCTGATCCCCATGCAAATCAAAAATTACGGTTTGTAATCGAACGCGCCAAAACATATAACGTTCCTAAACACATTATTGATCGAGCAATTGAAAAAGCCAAAGGATCAGCCGATGAGCAGTTTTCTGAATTGCGTTATGAAGGCTTTGGACCAAATGGTTCTATGGTAATTGTTGATGCTTTGACTAATAATGTAAATCGTACTGCTGCTGATGTAAGAGCTGCTTTTGGGAAAAATGGCGGCAATATGGGTGTCAGCGGTGCAGTTGCTTACATGTTCGACAATACTGGAATTGTAGGCTTTGCTGGTACAGATGTGGATGAAATTTTAGAATATTTGATCGATAGGGAAGTGGATGTACGCGATGTAACCGAAGAAGACGGTCAAATTATCGTTTACACAGAACCAGAAGATTTTCATACGGTTCAAGAATTGTTGAAAGAAAAAGGAATCGAAGAATTTACAATCACGGAATTAGAAATGGTTCCTCAAAATGAAGTTACCTTAACAGGAACAGATTCAGAAAACTTCGAAAAAATGATCGATGTATTAGAAGATTTAGAAGACGTACAAAAAGTTTATCACAACGTAGATTTAGGGGAATAAACAACGTTAAAACATTTTAAATGAAAAGTGACTCCTTTAGTTAGGAGTCTTTTTTTGAAAAAACAATGGCTAAAGCTAAGATCCGGCGTTAGCATAATCACTTCAGTGTTATTCGTTAATCTTTAAGACGTCGTTAGGAAAAAATAAAGAAAACAATATGAATTTATCACAAAATATTCATATTTAGTTTGTAGTATATAAGCATACCAACAAACAACCCTAACAAAACACTTTTTCATTTTTAACTCCTTTCCCGTCCTCCCCCAAGGGCGGGTCTTTTTTTTACCAATCGAATAATAAGCCGTAACCTAAAGCGATAATTTCCCGTAGAAAGTTTTTATTTTTGGAAGCAGCAGTAGAGGGGGCAGCTAAACCGCTTATTTTGGGAATACCTGCTCGTTTTGCTAAAAGTTTGGCCCGATACATATGAAAATCACTGGTTACGATCAAAACATTTTTTAAAGGTGTTATCCGTTGAGCATTGCGAATATTTTCTTGCGTGCGTGTTGACCGGTCTTCAACGATTATTTGTTTTTCCGGTACGCCATGAGTGAGTAGGTACCGTTTCATCACTGCAGCTTCAGAGAGTATTTCATCTGAACCTTGACCACCGCTGACTACTACCGGAATCGTTTTATGACGTTTAATATAGGGAAGCGCTGCATCTAGACGTTCTTTTAAAACAGTACTTGGTCGAGCAGCCTGAGGTGTTGTACCAATTACGCGGGCGCCTAAAACCAAAATAGTTTCCGGAGGTGTGGTAGGTGTATCATGCGTGCTGCTTAAAATCAATAAGAAAAGGCTGATACAATAAGCGATGGTGATCCCCAGTAGAAATACGATAATTCTTTTTAACCGTTTCATCTTTTGACACCCCCTGTTTGATTGAATGTAATGAAAGTCTATCCTAAAAGCTTTGCGCAAGCTACCTTTTTTAGCGTACTTAAAACAATCTAAAGGAGAAAAAGCAAAAAACATTCTCAAGGGAATCAATTTACTGTATAATGTTCATTACTGTAATGTCAAAAAAAGCTATCTATATTTAAAAAAAAGCCGATATTTAAACCAACTAGTCGGTGAAATTATTAGAAAAAAGGAAGGAACTCATGGAATCTAAAAATGTTAAACGACGTGCGGACAAGCAAAGTCGTTCTCCTAAAAAATTGAAAAAAAGTATGTTTTTCTCACTTGTTGCGGTTGTTTTATTAGTTGTCGGTACGTATTGGTATTTTCAAAATCATTTTTTACCTACAGCTAAAGTTAATCAGATAGCAGTTGGTTGGTTGACTGTTGATGCTGCTGAAGCCAAGTTAGTGCAGCTGAACGAAACAGATCAAATTGTCATCAAAACCGGTACTTCAGAAAAAAAAATAAATATCCCTGAAAAGTATTTAATCTCAAAAGAATATTTGCAAAAAAATCTACACAAATTGACAGTAAAAGTTCCTGTAAGTAAGACCTTTGTTAAGGAATTACAAGCTCGGTTATCCACATTGAAGTTGCCGGAAGGCACACCAGCAAAAAATGCTGAGATTCAATGGGTAAATGACGCTTACCAAATTGTGGCGGAAACAAAAGGCACAGTAGTCGATCAAGACCGATTGTTCAAACAAATCATAGCTGATGTTGAAAAAGGAACTGGTAATTATACGTATAATGTTACAGATTTTTACCAAAAGCCAGCCATAACCAAAGACAATCGAGACTTAGTAGCTTCTTTAGCTAAACTGAATCGTCAACTAGCAAAAATGATTAATTTGACTATTAACGGGGAAACAGTTTCGCTTTCAAAAGAAGAACTACGTAATTTATTGAACGCAAACGGTGCTCCAGACAATGAAAAAGTCACTGCTTTTCTGACCCAGCTTGATGCAAAATATGGTTCTGCTAATCAGCCGGTTCTCTTTACAGATGTTCATGGCACTACCAGAAAATATAAAAACAATGGCAGTTATGGTTGGGGAATCGATCTTGAACAAGCCAAAACACTATTGACACAAGCACTTACCAGCGATCAGGCAACGGAGACAGTTATATTGCCTATTACTGGCAATAGCACACAAGGAAGTAAGATTGCTAATGATTATGTCGAAATTGATTTAAATGATCAAAAAATGTATTGCTTTATCGGCGGTAAAAAAATCGTAGAAACAAATGTAATTACGGGTCGTTATAATAAAGGCACAGCTACGGTACCTGGGTTCCACACTATCTTGTATAAAACAACGAATGTGAATTTAGAAGGCACGATGTTGGATGGTTCAAGCTATAGTGTGCCTGTGAAATATTGGATGCCATTAATTAGTGCCGGTGGTGTAGTCACTCAAATTGGGATTCATGATTCTGATCATAAGTTGGATCGTTTTGGTGATAAGCAAGCCTATAAAACAACTGCTGGTAGTAACGGCTGTATTAATACTCCAGGAACTGAAGTAGCCAAAATTTATGATGTAGCTTATGAAGGGCTACCGGTAATTATTTACGGAAACATCTATGATAGTGCACCAGGTGAATTTGATAAGCCTGTGGACTATGGTGAAATTGTAAAATAAGTATCCGCTACAGCATTGATTGCGAGTAAAAAATGAATAGAAGAGGAACTGTACAAGGAAACTGAGGACAGTTTCTCTTTTATATTGCTTAATTCTTGATTCAAGCTTCTATAAGTTCTAGTACTTCTGAGTAGTAGAGGAATGAGTGAGTTTTAAAGCTATTTTTAATCTTGTCAGACAGCGTGTAGTTTTTTTGATATAATAAACTGGCAAAACAAAGAGTATAAAAAAGCCAATGGGGAGGAAATCAATATGCCTTTTATTCATGTAGAACTAATTGAAGGACGCTCACAAGAACAATTGACTAATATGGTAAAGGAAATTACAGAAGTAGTCGCCAAAAATGCAGGAGCTCCAAAAGAAAATATCCACGTTATCGTGAATGAATTAAAAAAAGATCGTTATGCTCAAGGCGGTGAATGGAAAAAATAAAAGCCGAAACTTATTTTTTCTTTGCGATAATCACTTGCATTTTAAACAGTTTAGTGGTTAAATGAATGCATAATTGATTGATGAGAAAGACAACTGAACTTGCAGCAGTCTAGTAGAGAGGAAAATCTCGGCTGAAAATTTTCCAGACCAGCACAAGGAATGACCACTTTCGAAACCTTTGTTGAAACAAAGGCGGTCGTACCGTTAGCACGAACGAGGAACACAAACTACTTGTGTTTGAAAATAGGTGGAACCACGAACATATCGTCCTAGTATTCGTAAGAATACTAGGACTTTTTGCTGCAAATCACTGCGATTGGTGCCAATCGAAAGAACAGCTGATGAGCAGTATCGGAAGGCTTGTTTCTGACTTTTTAGCTGTGCTCCTCAGCGCAAAATCCTATGTTCTGGTGTGTTGGTAGCTCAATTCTTGCTATAAACGTCAGGTTTATTAAACTGAGTAACCCTTTTACGATAAACCAAGCGTTAAGTAAAAGCAGACGCTAGTTGTTCCTATTTATCAATCAAATGGAGTAATTATTGTTGATTTTTATCGAATAAATTTAAGGAGGAACATATTTATGTCTATTCAAATAACTTTTCCAGATGGTGCTGTCAAAACGTTTGATTCCGGTGTTACAACTTTAGACATTGCTAAAAGTATTAGTAACAGCTTAGGGAAAAAAGCCTTAGCAGGTAAGTTTAACGGTACATTAATTGATCTGGATCGGCCAATCGAAGAAGATGGTTCGATTGAAATCGTTACATCTGATCATGAAGATGCTTTAGGTATTTTACGTCACTCTGCGGCACATTTAATGGCCAATGCGTTACGGCGTCTTTTCCCGAATATTAAATTTGGTGTGGGGCCAGCGATTGATTCTGGATTTTATTATGATACAGATAACGGTGAATCACCAGTAACTGCAGAAGATTTACCAGCAATTGAAGCTGAAATGATGAAAATCGTTAAAGAAAATAACCCGATCGTCCGCAAAGAAATATCTCGTGCAGAAGCCTTAAAATTATTTGCTGATGATCCCTATAAAGTCGAATTAATTACCGACTTGCCAGAAGATGAAGTGATCACTATTTATGATCAAGGTGATTTCGTTGATTTGTGCCGCGGTATTCACGTTCCATCAACCGGACGAATTCAAGTTTTCAAACTACTTTCAGTAGCAGGTGCATATTGGCGTGGCAACTCTGACAATCATATGATGCAACGAATTTACGGTACTGCCTTTTTTGATAAAAAGGATTTAAAAGAGTTTATCAAAATACGTGAAGAAGCCAAAGAACGTGACCATCGTAAACTGGGGAAAGAATTAGATTTATTCATGGTCTCTCAAGAAGTTGGTTCAGGCTTACCATTCTGGTTGCCAAAAGGTGCCACTATCCGTCGTACCATTGAGCGCTATATTGTAGATAAGGAAGTGAGCCTAGGCTATCAACACGTGTACACACCAATAATGGCAGATGTTGAGTTGTACAAAACTTCAGGTCATTGGGATCACTATCATGAAGACATGTTTCCGCCAATGGACATGGGCGATGGCGAAATGCTTGTACTGCGTCCGATGAACTGTCCACACCATATGATGGTTTATAAAAACGATATTCATAGCTACCGTGAATTACCAATTCGTATCGCTGAATTAGGTATGATGCATCGCTACGAAAAATCGGGCGCTTTATCTGGTTTGCAACGTGTTCGTGAAATGACCTTAAATGACGGTCATACGTTTGTTCGTCCAGATCAAATCAAAGAAGAATTCAAACGTACGCTAGAATTGATGGTGGCTGTATATGCGGACTTTAATATAACGGATTATCGTTTCCGTTTAAGCTACCGCGATCCAAATAATACCGACAAGTATTTCGATGATGATGCGATGTGGGAAAAAGCTCAAACAATGTTAAAAGCAGCCATGGATGAATTAGAATTAGAGTATTTTGAAGCAGAAGGTGAAGCAGCTTTCTATGGTCCTAAATTGGATGTTCAAGTAAAAACAGCTTTAGGCATGGAAGAAACTTTGTCAACAATCCAATTAGATTTCTTGTTACCGGAACGCTTTGATCTAACTTATGTTGGTGAAGATGGGGAAAACATTCATCGTCCAGTCGTTATTCACCGTGGTATTGTTTCAACAATGGAACGTTTTGTCGCTTATTTAACAGAAGTCTACAAAGGGGCATTTCCAACTTGGTTAGCGCCAATTCAAGCAACGATTATCCCGGTTTCTGTAGAAGCCCATTCTGACTATGCTTACGAAATCAAGGAACGTTTGCAAGCGAAAGGATTACGTGTAGAAGTTGATGACCGTAATGAAAAAATGGGGTATAAAATTCGAGCTTCTCAAACACAAAAAGTACCTTATCAACTAGTTGTAGGCGATAAAGAAATGGCTAACGCAACGGTGAATGTTCGTCACTACGGTAGCAAAGAAACCACTGTAGAGCAATTGAATTTACTAATTGACAGCTTAGCTGCTGAAGTTGCTAATTACAGTCGATAAAAAGTAAAAACTCATACAGGTAGAAAGCTTTTAGCGCTTTTTACCTGTATTTTTTTATATACTTCATAAAAATAGTTAAATATTTCTTAGACCGCTGAATAATTCTGTATTTTTGTACTATTTTTGGTACAATAGAAGAGCGAAATTCTTTTAAGTGGAAGGGAATAAATATGAAAAAAATATCAATTCTAGATAAAGTGAAAAAAAGTAGTCAAGAACCTAAAAATCAACGTGGACGTAAACCGCATATTCCTTTTCGGCTGAACTTGTTGTTCTTTGTTATTTTCACCTTGTTTGTCGCCTTAATTGTCCGTTTAGGCTATTTGCAAATCGTGGACGGTGAAGAATATACTAAAAGAATTACGGAAAACTCAACATTGACGATTAAAACGGCTTCTCCCCGCGGAGAGATATATGATGCTAAAGGCAAATTACTTGCTTCCAATAAAGCCAATTTAGCGATTACATACACTCGCGGAAAAAATATTGAAGGGAAAGATATTTTGCCAGTAGCCAATAAAGTCAATGAATTAATCAACGTACCTGTCGATCCAAATTTAACTGAGCGTGACAAAAAAGATTATTGGCTAGCTGATCCTCAACATTTAAAAACTGCGCAAGCTCGATTGACAGATGCTGATAAAACAGACAAAAAAGGCAATAAAATTACCGATGAGGGTGTACTTTATGGGTTAGCCGTTGAAAAAGTAACACCTGAAGAAATCAATTATGACGAAAAAACATTGCAAGCCGTAACCATTTTCAAACGCATGAATGCTGCTTCAGAGTTAAATACGGTTTTTATTAAAAACGAAGGTGTTACAGAAGCTGAATTGGCCACGATTGGAGAACATACAGCCGAAATCGCTGGTGTATCCACAGGCACAGACTGGACGCGCGACTATTCTCAAAGCAATGGGCTACGTAGTTTGTTAGGGAAAGTTTCTACGGAAAAAAGCGGCTTGCCAGCTGAAAATTTGAAAGAATATTTGGCAAAGGGTTATTCAAGAAATGACCGTGTAGGTACAAGCTATTTAGAAAAAGAATACGAATCAGATTTACAAGGAAAAAGAGCTGAATCTGAAGTTGTTTTAGATAGTAAAGGAAATATTATTAAGCAGACACCGATTACCAAAGGAGAAAAAGGCTCGAACTTAAAATTGACAATTGATTCAAATTTTCAAACCAAAGTTGAAGAAATTCTAAAAACGCAGTATCAGAATTATGTGAATTCAGGTCTTGCCCCTTATTCTGAAGGAGCTTATGTGGTGGTGATGGACCCTAAAACTGGAGCTATCAAAGCAATGTCAGCTCTAAAACGAGACCTTAAAACTGGTGAAATCGTTTCTAGTCCGCTTTCAACCATTTTGGATGTTACAGAGCCCGGCTCCGTAGTAAAAGGTGGTACGTTAACAGCCGGGTACCAGACTGGCGTGATTTCCGGAAATGATACCTTAATTGACGAACCGATTCAACTAGCCGGTAGTAACATGAAGTCTTCTTGGTTTAATCAATCTAGTCAAATTCCTTTAACAGCTGAACAAGCGTTGGAGTACTCTTCTAACGATTACATGATGAAATTGGTCTTTAAAATGCTAGGCGTCAAATATACGCCAGGTATGGTCTTCCCTTATGAACCGGGCGATTCGAAAGTCTTTGACGAATTGCGGAAAGCTTTTGGCGAATATGGTATGGGTGTTCCAACTGGTATTGATTTACCGGGAGAATCACCAGGCTTGGTTAATGATGATTTCAAAAATATAAAAAAAGCGCCCCAGGGTGGTAATTTGTTGGACTTGTCATTCGGTCAGTATGATACCTACACTGCATTACAATTGGCTCAATACGTTTCAACAATAGCCAATAATGGCGTTAGAGTGGCACCGCATATTGTGGAAGGAATTTATAATAGCAATGAAGACGGCAGTTTAGGGACCTTAAAACGCAAAATAGAAACGAAAGAATTAAATAAAGTAGACATTACACCGGAGCAAATGAAAATCATTCAAACTGGATTTTATAATGTAGTTCATGGAACAAGCCCATATACTACAGCTCCAGGATTGAATTCCGATAAAATTTCAATTGCTGCAAAAACTGGGACTGCCGAAACCATGTACGTTGATGAAGCTAAAAATATTCATAATACTGTAAATAGTAACTTAGTAGCATATGCACCATATGAGAATCCGGAAATAGCTGTTAGTGTTGTCTTACCGCATTTAAATGATGAGACTGCTAAACCAAACCAAGCAATTGCTAAAGCAATCTTAGAGACGTACGTGGATATGTATATGAAATAATTTTGTAAAGGAGATCTCCTTTACAAAATTTTCTTAAAAGGGTAGCAAAGATTTAAAAAACATGATATGATAGTCCAGTCTGAGAATTATCTTAGAAAGAAGATTAAGCAGTAGGAGGGAAAAAAATGCGTGTAAACATCACTTTAGAATGTACTTCTTGTAAAGAACGTAACTACCTAACAAGCAAAAATAAACGTAACAACCCTGACCGTTTGGAAAAACAAAAATATTGCCCACGTGAAAGAAAAGTTACTTTACACCGCGAAACAAAATAATAATTTTTATTGTTGCCTAGAACCCTTGTTGCGTGAGGGTTTTGGGTTTTTTTATTTTTACTTAAAATCGTTTTTCATAGATTTTTAAAAATTTACATAGTTAGCAAATTCTATGCTTACTTCTTTTTGTAAATCTTGAGACACATGGTCAGTCTCAATTAAGGCTAGCTGGATAGCTGTTTGTATGAAGAATTCTATTTCCAAGTATTGCGCAAGCGTTTTTTCCTGTGATAAACTTTTTATAAGGTTGGAAAAAGGAGGAATTATTATGGCTATTTTAGAAAGTGATGTTGATGTGGCTGGACAAATTGCCACGAAGATTGCCGGTTCCTTAGACGGGGCCAACAATAGTAGCGGAGCGATTCTTTCAGATACGCAAACGACTGTTGCCGGCAATACTAATGCTCAAGCCGCAATTCAAGCTATATTGGCTGCGCAAAACAAAATTATTCAAGCGGTCGGTCAAGCCGCTACCAATTTACAAATAGTTGCTAGCGAATTCGAAGCTGCTGATCAAACAATTAGACAGTTTATATCTGCCAGCTCGCTTCCTTCTCCACAAAGCGGTGCTCAAAAATGACGAAGACGTTAGAAAAAATCCAACAGGAAGAACGTCACTTGGGAAACGAGCTCGATCAAATTGAATCGGAAACTACGCAGCTTCAACACATGACAGAAAAGTACGAAGCGTTTTTTTATCAAACCTCTACTCTATTTACTGAAATGACTGAACGATTTTCACAAAATGAGTTTCATTGGTACGTAAGTGAGCAAAGCGAGCAGCTACATTACCAACAACAGACTATTTTCAATGAATTAGCAGACGAACAGCACCAACGACGAAAACAGAAAAGCACCTTAGAAGACCGTCAAGATGACTTGTTCTATCAACGGAAGCCTCTTCTTGCGAATCAGGAGGAACCAAAAAATGAGTATTGACATGTTTGTTAGTGCTGCGCAAAGTCAAGCTAGTAGTCTTAGCTAAAAGCAAAGCTGATGAACAAGCCTATCAAGCGATGATTCAAGCCTTGCAACAGTTTGTCAATGAAGACAGTCTCGATACGAAGGCTTGTACGAATGGCAAACAGTTTTATCAGGCGGTATTGATTCCCTTCATAAGAGCTGGTACGCTATTGTCAGAAGCGATTGCTGACGCCTGTCAGAAATTTGTCGATGAGTATCAAGCAACAGTTGATAGTGGCGATTTACAATCCGATGTCTTAGAAGAAACAATTCGACAACTGGATGATCGAATCAGCCAGTTAGACGCGATTCGTGCTACAATCGAGCAGAGCGATTTAGGGGATAACTTTAAACTTTGACAATTGAATCAACAGAATTGTATGATCGAAATACTGATTGATACCAAAAAAGTATTACAAGACAAATTGAACAGACTCCTCGCTTTCATGCTCGTTCACCGGAAATCTTTGTCAACATTGCTGAATTAGAAGCCTTGGTTAACCAAGGCGCCAGTCAAGCAGGCAGCGCGTGGATCGGCAGCGGCTTTTCCATTCCTACCGATCTGCAGTGGACCACCACTGTCGCCGATAAGTGGCAAATACGAGCAGAAAACATAAGGAAACAAGAACAAGCAGTTCATGAAGCCAAAATCAAAGAACTGAAACAATACAAAGTGTATGCCGTTGTTTACACGGATGCAGATGGCAACCCAGCGATTTTATGGCAATTGTAGCAGCAACATTGCCAAATTTTCTTAATACAACTAAATCACCTAAAGCATAAATCATAACTACTATAGTGGCTCCTACAATCGTAGAAGTCCATGAAGCTTACTCCGTACACCCCCGTCAAAGTTACCCATAAAATAGCCCGGCTCATAATTGCTTTTATAATTAACGCTTTAAGATGCTTCATAGCCTATCATCCAAAACTATACCCGTTAAAATAACGATTACAAATGATTAGTGATAACATTTTAGTTATTTGAACAGTTTTGCTTGAGTAAATAAAATTTCTGCTTCAAATAAAGGACGAAGAAATTTAAACGATCTTTCACTTACTTATACTTAAAAAAAGCTAGTCAGTAAGAGAAGAGATGGAAATCCTCCTTGTATTTGGCTCACTTCATTAAAAGATTAGGTGAATTTGTCTCTAAAATGTTACATAATTAGTTACTAGGATGATTATTTCTTTTAGAGTATTGTCTTTAGATTAATGTAGAGAAGTACGGTATTTGGTAGAGATGAATACCATAACCTTTCTCGCCTGATTTTAGAAAATGATTGTTATAAAAAATAGCTAGTATTCCCAAAAAGTCTAGCAGTTTATCATAAACAGTGATATGATTTGTTTATTATTCAATATAATTTATTCTTTTTGAAATATCTTTTATGGAGAGGCGTGGGAGTGTTTGTTGGAAATAGGAATCATTATCGTAGGGATGTTGCCGCTAATTGGCTTGAAAAAGGTAAAGATAGTAACGGTACCGAAATCCTCTTTTCTGACTATTTTTTTATTTCAACTGATGTTTTTTTTGTTATTTAATTGTTATAAACCAGCTGAAACTTTCCTTCCCGGCTTGTTTTTGACAAATCTCTTTCTTTATTTAATTGTTAATTCTGTGAAAAAAGAAGTTGACTATCCTTTTTGGCTGGTTGAAACGAAGCCTAACTTACTAAAAGACAGTCTTAATAATTTATTGTTGGGAACTTTAATCATCGTTTTTAGAAATATAACGTTGGTTTTCGTGTTTAAAACTTTATTTTCTCTGATTTGTTTATTTCCTTTAAAAAAAGGTACATTGCAGCTTATTAACAGTGTCTTTTCATTGGAAGTGGCGCTGATAATGTTTCTTTTGATGATTGAATGGCTTCTTTATCTTATCAGAATTAGCATAAAGCAATTTTTGTTTTTGGCAATCATTATTATTTGTTTAGGGTTGTTCGATTTAAGATGGTGGGTTGCTATTTCGATCTTGGTATCCATGATAGTGTTCGCTTTTTCAAAGCAGTTTATTTTATATTTTTTACAATATAAATTTACGAAAAAAGAGCAAGTTTTTTATAAGTTTTTACTGCCGTATATTTCGTTAATTATCTACATGACATTGGTCTTTGTTAAAGATGTGTTACCAGACGAGCGAGCATATATATTTTTTAAGATAATGGATACAATCACCTTTACTTCAGCTGCGACCAAACCGCCTTCTATTTTTATACAATCATTTTTTGATATGTTTCTGGAAATTTCGTTTTTTTTATTAATTTGGACAACGAGCAAATCTTTATTAAGAAGAACAAAGATTTTTGTTCCAGCTTTTTTTGTAGAATTCAATAAAGCCGAAAAAACGGCCTTGAAGTTATTTAAACGAGTATTTAAAAAGGATGCTGAGGAGAAGGCAAACGGGTAATTCGAACAGGAGCTCTCTTTTTTGTTAAAACTATTTTATCAATGATGGCTAAGAACAGCTGTACTTTAGTTGTAGCAGGTAAGTGTCGTTTCTTGCCAAAAGGGTAGCTATTTGTTTATGATGAGAATAAAATTTTTCGTTGGAATTCTTACTTTGCAAAGGAGCGCTCACTAAATGAAAATAAATATTCGTCATCGTTATGTGGAAAAAATTCCTATGTTGGAAGTTGTTCCGGAAGCACAAATTAATGAAGCTTTGCCGTTCGTCATTTATTATCATGGCTGGCAGTCTGCTAAAGAACTGTCATTGACTCAAGCTAGAAAGTTAGCGAAAAAAAGGATACGGGTGATTTTGCCGGATGCTATGCATCATGGTGAACGCAAGACTGGACCGATCTCTACAATTCCTTCTGTGACTTTTTGGTCAAGCATCCAATATAACCTGTTAGAGTTTGAGGCAATCCTGCGCCATTTTCAAAAGCAGCAGTTGGTGTTAGCAAATAAGATTGGCGTAGGCGGCGTTTCAATGGGAGGCATAACAACGTGTGCCTTATTGACGCAACATCCGGAGATAAAAGCGGCCGTTTGTTTGATGGGCACACCTTATCCTGTACGTTATATTCAGCGAGTAATAAGACACGCCAATGCATTATCCATCTTTGTTCCAGAAGATTTGCCTCTAGCCCTCAGCTGGGTTAAACGCTATGATTTATCTGAGCATGCCGCAACAATTAATCAAAGACCAGTCCTTTTTTGGCATGGAACGGACGATCAAAAAATTCCATATGCAGATATGGCTGATTTTCAAAAGCTCGTGAGCGGCCAGCGTTATGGAACTAACGTTCAATTTTTGACGGGTGCCGGAGAGCCTCATTTAGTAAAAGGACCAACGATGACAGCAGTAGCAGCTTTTTTTGAAGCAAAATTAGGGGAATTAAATTGAATTTTATATGAAAGAGAACAGAAGCGCTTCTTTTGTGAATCAGCTCAAAGTCACTTAGAAAATGTATAAAATTAACAAAACAACAAGGCACTATTTGATAAAGAGTGACTAGCGCTGGTTGTACTTTCTTCATAAGATTCAGTAGTTATTTCCACCAGTTCTTGCTATTTCTGGTAGTTTTCTATAAACTTACTTAAAAGATAGTGATTAGAAAAAGGTTGCTTTTTCTAATGAGGAGGGACGTTTGTGGAGAAAGCACGATTACGAAAAGTTGGCTTACAAGCACTGAAATGGTTACACAGTCAGCCTGCGATCAAACAACAAAAAGAGATGCTGATTTTAGCAGCTTTTTTCGCCGATGAACTGTGGCAACAAGCCCAAACAATTGGCTTGATTCGGTCTTTATCCATCGAATTCAGTACCGCTGGAATTTTTCAACAAGCTCAAATAGCAGGAAAACAACTCGCAGTCCCACGTTCAGGAACAAATAAGGAACTGCTATTTCATCAAGTGACACCGGAAACCAACTATGAACTTAGTTCTTTTGGGGTGGAAGAGCCAAATGAGCAAGCACCACTTATCGAAAAAACAGCGTTGGATTTACTGATTGTTCCTGGAGTAATTTTTACAACTAGCGGCTATCGTATTGGTTTTGGCGGGGGTTATTATGATCGCTATTTAACTGATTTTACCGGTCGTACCTGTAGTTTGGTTTTTAGTGAGCAAATTCAAGAAAATTGGCAGCCGGAAATTTTTGATCGCCAAGTAGAAAAAATATTTTTTAAATAGGAGAAATAAGATGAACTATCAGACACAAATGAAAATAAAAAGCCTGTTAAATCAGCCGTTCATCACGTATGGTTTAATGGGGATTACCTTGTTCGTATTTTTAGGTATGGAGTTAACTGGCGGTTCAGAAAATGGTCAAACGCTGGTGAATTGGGGCGCGATGTTTCGTCCGTATATTCTTTTGGGGCATCAGTATTGGCGCTTATTTACGCCTATGTTTTTACATATTGGCTGGATGCATCTTATTTTAAATATGGTAACGCTCTATTTTGTCGGTCCGCAAATCGAAGCGATTTATGGACATTGGCGTTATCTCGGTCTTTATTTATTGAGTGGAATTGCTGGGAATGTGGCTAGTTTTGGAATTGGCAACAGTATACTTTCAGCTGGCGCAAGCACCTCTCTTTTTGGATTGTTCGGTGCCTTTTTAATTTTAGGTCGTCATTTTAGACACAATCCGGCGATTATGTTTATGGTAAGACGTTATTCAATGTTTGTATTTATCAACTTGTTCTTTAACTTATTTAGTAGTTCTGTGGACATTATGGGACATGTTGGCGGTTTAATCGGCGGGTTGCTGGCGGCTAATGCATTAGCAGTTCCTAATCGGTCCAAAGAAATGTCGGTTCACGAACGCATTATTAGCAGTCTGATTTTGATTTTTCTGTTAGTAATTTGTGTGTTACTGGGTTTTAAAAAATCCGGTTTACCTGTATAATAAGGAAGTGTTTTTCGAATGGAAACTTTGTATGACGTGCAACAATTATTTAAGCAGTTTGGTATGTATATCTACGTTGGGGCTCGAATTTATGATATTGAGCTTATGATGATTGAATTAAAAAATCTTTACGAAGGTCAACTGATTGATCGTGACACATATCTGCATGCCAGAAGGATCTTGCAAAGAGAACATCGAATTGAAGAATCGAGAGGAAAAGGGAAAGGAATCAACTAAAGATGGACAAAAAAATCATTGGCATCGACTTGGGCGGTACAACGATCAAGTTTGCTATTTTGACCTTGGAAGGCCAAATCCAACAAAAATGGAGTATTGAAACAAATATTTTGGAGGATGGTACCCACATCGTACCAGACATCATTGAGTCTATCAAACATCGTATAAACTTATACAACATGAGTAAAGATGACTTTATCGGGATCGGTATGGGAACTCCTGGTAGTGTTAATATTGAAAAAGGAACCGTTATCGGTGCTTATAACTTGAATTGGACGACAACCCAGTCTGTTAAAGCCCAAATTGAGTCAGCAATCGGCATTCCTTTTACTTTAGATAATGATGCCAATGTCGCAGCGTTAGGAGAACGCTGGCAAGGAGCCGGTGAAAATAATCCGGATGTGGTTTTTGTTACGCTTGGCACCGGTGTCGGTGGCGGTATTGTAGCAGCAGGCGAGTTGCTTCATGGCGCTGTGGGTTGTGCTGGTGAGGTTGGTCACATTACTGTTGATCCTCAAGGATTTGAATGTACATGTGGCAAACGCGGCTGCTTGGAAACGGTGGCCAGTGCCACTGGTGTTGTACGTTTAGCACGTCATTTATCAGAGGAATATGCTGGTAGTTCTGCGTTGAAACAAGCGATTGACGATGGACAGGATGTTTCCAGCAAAGATGTCTTTGAATGTGCGCAAACCAAGGATCCTTTTGCTTTAATGGTCGTTGACCGTGTCTGCTTTTATCTGGGTTTAGCAGCCGGTAATTTAGGCAACACGCTAAATCCGGCAAGTATTGTTATCGGTGGCGGTGTATCGGCAGCTGGTGAATTTCTAAGAAGCCGCGTCCAAAAATATTTTGAAGAATTTACATTTCCGCAAGTCCGCAACAGCACTCAAATTAAATTAGCTGAGCTGGGAAATGAAGCTGGTGTAATCGGTGCCGCTTCTTTAGCTTTAAAATTTTTAGAGAAGTAGAGAGGGTTTAATAAATGTCAGTTTTATGGATAATTAACGGAATCTTATTTTTAATTTTAGCAGGAATTCTACTTAACGAGTTGTATTTAAAAATGATGACCAAACGCTCAGCGAAAATGCTGACAGAAGAAGAGTTCAAAGAAACGATGCGTAAAGCACAAGTAATTGACGTTCGCGAAAAAGACGTTTTTAAAGCCGGACATATTTTAGGTGCGCGCAATATTCCTTACGGTATGTTGAAAACTAGCTTGGCTTCTATCCGCAAAGATCAACCGGTTTATTTGTATGACCAGAAGAAAGCATTTAGTATTCGTGCGGCTAATCTATTACGCAAAAATGGCTACCAAGACATTTATATTTTAAAAGGTGGCTATGAAGGCTGGACCGGCAAAATAAAAAAGAATAATGGCTAAGCAGCCGGGTGTGTACTAACGTTACTTAAAACTGTTTTCTAAAAATTAAGGAAATAACGTGAGTTCTAATGTGATAGAAGAAGTAGTGCAGCCGGCTGTCTTAAGCTCTTAGTTATTTGAAATAAGATAAAATCGTTAAGCGGTTTTATCTTATTTTTTTGAATCTTTTTATTGATTTACGGTACAATAGAAAAGAGGTGAAGGCTATGCTTCAAACAAAACGAGTCTATGAAACGCCCAGTTCACAAGACGGTTATCGCATTTTAATCGACCGCTTGTGGCCAAGAGGGAAAACAAAAGCTGCAGCCGCTATAGATGAGTGGCTAAAAGAGGTGGCGCCAAGTGTTGAACTGCGTCAATGGTTCCACCATGATCCGGAGAAATTTCCTTCCTTTAAACAACGATATCAAATGGAATTACAAACTGAGCCGACTTGCCAAGCTGTTGCAAAGCTAAATGATTTGCTAGCTAAGCATATTGTAGTGACGCTAGTTTACGGCGCTAAAGATCCTGTCCACAATCATGCTGTCGTCTTAAAAGAATGGCTCGAAAAAGAAGATGCTTAGCAGAACTTATGGCTGGTAAAAAGTTTGGCTCTTGATTAGCAAAAACCTCCAACGTCAGGAAACTCAGATTGACGTTTGGAGGTTTTGAGTACTTATTACGTGTGTTGGAATAAGGTTATCTAGAAAGAAAATAAAAATCTTTTAGCGGGCAATCCGTTTGCGCATCGCTTTTTTACGGTTTTCTTCGATCATATCTTCTTTTTCTTCAATCGGATCAATAACAGTTTTTTTAATGGTCTTAGCCATGCCGGCAACGGCCGCTACTGTAAGCGCAGTTCCGATGAACATACCTGAAATAAATTTTTTCATTTAAGGTTCCTTCTTTCTCTATAAAGTTACTTCTATTATGACTGAATTAGCTAAAAAAAGCCAATGGATAACTTAGGAATTTACTAGAATAGATGACTTTTACTCGAAGAGCAATAAAAATAAAGCTGGAAAAAAATTGAAAAGGATGACATAATGCTTATGGGAATTGCCGAATGAACTATCATATGAAATGATTAGACCAGTTAGTCTAGCGGCAAGAGTAGCAAATAGGAGGAAACAAACACATGTCTATCAGTCAAACAATTACTGATTTCGCAACCTTAGCGATTCAAGCAGGCGGCTGGATGGAGTTGGATCGACTCTACTTACAGAATAAAATTGCTGCGGCTATTGGCGAGACAGCTCTGGAAAAAACCGAACCTGTACCATCACCACCAGATGTTTTGACGTTGCTGGATCAACTAATCAAACAAGCAGTAAAAAATCAGGTGATCGACAGCCAAGCAGCAGTAGCTAAGGAACAACTAAGAGTACAGTTGCTGGACTTCTTAACGCCACCGCCATCGGTTATCAACGCTTTTTTTGCCCAGCATTATGCTAAAAAGCCAGAAGAAGCGACCGACTACTTTTACCAATTAAGTAAAAATAATCAAGCTATCCAATCGTTGGCTAAGACTACACAGTATTTTTTCACGGCTACAACAACGTATGGAGCGTTGCAGTTTATGTTTAAAGACGCAACGTTAAACCAAGGCCAACAAGAATTAATAGCCGCCGCTCCATCAGCAAAAGCTTATCCAAGCTGTCCTTTATGTTTGGAAAATGAGGGTTATAAAGGCCGCAGCGATTATCCGGCTAGCACCAATCGGCGCATAATTCGAATGAATCTTGACGGTGAAAGCTGGGGATTTTCTTACGCTCCATACGAGTTATATAAAGAGCAAGCGCTGATTGCTTCTGAAGCGCACGAAGAAATGACATTAACAGCAACCACTTTTGCCCAGCTTCTAAGACTTACTGAAATTTTGCCTCATTACTGCTTTGTAGGAGCACAAGCGGATTTGTTCCCTTTGCAAGGAGAATTGGTTACCCATAAACATTATCAAACAGGCCAACAAGAATTTCCCTTGGCTACTGCTGAAATTGAGACTTATTTTGATTTGCCGGATTATCCATTAATGAATGCCGGCATTGTAAAGTGGCCTATGGCAACACTACGTTTACAGGGTCCAAATCCAGATGAACTAGTGGCAGCTGCCGCTCAGATATTGACAAAATGGCGCTCTTATTCAGATGAAACAGCAGGAGTTCAAGCTACGACTGATGACGGTCAGCCTAGCCATTCAATCACGGCGATTGCTCGCAAAAAAGACTTGTTATTCCAACTGGATTTGGTGTTGCGGGATGTGAATGCAGTTAATCAGTATGCAGCCGATCACTTACCACTTGAAGCTAGCACAGATACACAGCCTTTGGAAAAAATAGGATTATTAAACGTTATGGGCTTTTTTCCTTTAGCAAGTGCTGTTAAAAAGGAATATGAAGATACGGTTCATTATTTAAGTCAAGAACCGACTCACTTAGCAGAACCTACACACTTGTGGGCTGAGCAATTGCTCCAGTCAACCCAAACAAAAACTACTGCCCAAGAATTAGTGCACACAGGGCTAGGACAATTGTATTTGGAAAAATTGGCAGCTGCTAGTGCCTTTAAGCCCACCAAAGCTGGTCAAGCAGCGCTTCAGCGTTTTATTGCGTCATTGTAATCAATAAAAAAAGAACAAGCAAAACTAAAGCAGCACAGCTTTGGTTTTGCCTGTTTCTTTTTTCAACTAAGAAAACAGGGAATCTGTTAATTTTTTAATGCCGAATAAAGGAAAATCACGTATAATAGAAAGTAGCGAAAACAAGGGAGGAGAAAAAATGGCTTACCAAGCACTTTATCGAGTTTGGCGTTCCCAGCGTTTTGACGATGTTGTCGGACAGCAAGCAATTACCCAAACACTGAAAAATGCTATTGTACACAAAAAGACATCCCACGCCTATTTGTTTACTGGTCCTCGTGGTACCGGAAAAACCAGTGCAGCTAAGATATTTGCCAAAGCGATTAACTGTCGTCATAGTGTTGACGGTGAACCATGCAATGAATGTGAAACTTGTGTAGCCATTACCGAAGGACGCTTAAATGATGTAATTGAAATCGACGCTGCCAGCAACAACGGTGTCGAAGAAATTCGAGATATTCGTGATAAAGCTAAATACGCACCAACGCAGGCAGATTATAAAGTGTATATCATTGATGAGGTACATATGTTATCAACCGGTGCCTTTAATGCATTACTAAAGACATTGGAAGAGCCGCCACAAAATGTTGTTTTCATTTTGGCGACCACTGAACCTCATAAAATACCGCTGACGATTATTTCACGAACGCAGCGTTTTGATTTTAAGCGGATTCGAACGCAAGATATTGTTGATCATCTAGCACACATTATGCAACAAATCAATGTTAGTTATGAAGAGCAAGCGTTGTATGTAATTGCTCGTGCTGCAGAAGGTGGCATGCGAGATGCGTTGAGTATTTTGGATCAGGCGATCTCTTTTAGCGACGAACAAGTCACTTTAGCAGATGCGCTGCAAGTGACGGGAAGTCTGACTTATGATATGATGGACCGGTATATTGGCGCTTGTGTTGCGGCTGATGTTGAACAAGGGTTGGAAGCCTTAGAAGCAATTTTAGGTTCCGGCAAAGAAGCCCGACGTTTTTTAGAAGATTTATTATTGTATTGTCGTGATTTATTAATGTATCAACAAGCTCCCAAGCTATTGGCTGAGAAAGTAGGCACATTTACAGACACTTTCAAACAGTTGGCACAAGCGACATCGGCTACCCAAATTTATCAGTTCATTCAACTGTTGAGCGATACGCAAAATGCCATTCGCTTTACAAATCATGCCAATATTTATTTGGAAGTCGTAACTGTTAAACTCGCTGAATCCGGAAAAAAAGCAAGCACGACAAGTACAAAGAAAGATGGATTAGCTTCCAGTGCAGAATTAACAGCGTTGCAACAGCAAGTTCAACAATTACAAAAAGAATTGGCTGATTTGAAAAAGCAAGGTATTCCTACAAAAACAGCAGAACCGGTTAAACAACCTACACGTCCGGCCGTGAATAAAACTACTTTTCGAATTCCCGCAGAAAGTGTTTATCAAGTGTTGAACGAAGCAACTAGAGACCACTTGCAAAATGTGAAGGAAGTTTGGGAAGATTTATTACAAATGTTGACTGTAACTCAACGGGCAATGTTAAAAGCTAGTGAGCCAGTAGCAGCTGGACCCAATGGATTAGTGATAGTTTTTGACTATGAAATTGTCTGCAGTCGAGCTACAGATGACAGTGAGATGCAATTGGCTGTTCATAATGGGTTAAGTCGTTTAATTAACTATGCTCCAAATTTAGTATGTATTACTAGAGAAAGCTGGCCGAATCTGCGGCAGACCTTTATTCACCAAAACAAAGAAAACGGTGCGCTGCAAGCGAGTGAAGGAAAAGCTGAAAGTCATGAAGCAGCAAGCGATGATGCACCACCTAATAACCAAGATACTTTAGTCAATGAGGCAATTGCCATTTTTGGCGAAGACCTTGTAGAAGTAAAAAATGATTAAAAGGAGCGACTCACAATGATGCGAGGAATGGGAAACATGCAAGGCATGATGAAGCAAGTTCAAAAAATGCAAAAAGAAATGAACAAAGCGCAAGAAGCGCTAAACGAAAAGGAATTTATTGGTGAAGCCACCAACCAGTTAGTGACAGTAACTTTTACTGGTGATCGTCAAATGAAGGATATTGCAATCAAAGAAGAAGTAGTTGACCCCGAAGATATCGAAATGCTACAAGACTTAGTGGTCGTAGCTGTTAATGATGCACTAAGCAAAATTGAAAAAGAAACTGAAGCAACTCTTGGGAAGTACACCAAAGGCATGCCCGGCTTCTAAAGAAATTTTGACAAGTGTTTCTTTCGTCACTGAAAGTAAACGATTCAACTGTTTAGTGAAAAAGTAAAGCGTGAGTGTTAAGTGAAAATGTCACTTAGTGCTCACGCTCTTATCACATTAGTGCTAATTTTTTCTTAGCGATTAGGACTTAAATGAGTTGAAGTAAATAGTGCTTTGACGATAATCGGTGTCAATATGACAGCGCTGATTATTTCTGATAGTCCATTGGTGAGAGCAATACCGCCTAATAAAGTAATTAAGCCAGTAGGAGCAACGCCATATGTTTTTGCTACTAAACTAGTATACAAGGTGCCCATAAGCACCAACACTAGAACTGTATTCGTGATCGTTCCGAAAATAGCAGCAATCATCGAAGCTGCAACTACTCGTTTGTAACGGCGATAAAGCCATTGGAAAAGCAAACCAGCTACCAGTCCTACTAAAACACGCGGAACAATCGAAATTAACGGATTGGTAAAAACCAGCGTATCTAAAGGGGTTGTTGGTGAAGTGAACGCTCGAATGACGGTGAAAAGTCCCCAGATAAAACCGATCAACATACCATCTTTCGGTCCTAATACGATGGCTGCTACAATAACTGTGATGTGGATAATAGTAATACTAGTAATTCCTAGGGGAATGTAACCTAAGAAGGGGATCATCGTTTGTAAAATAATTAAGGCCGTTAAGACAGCTCGAATCGTTAGACGATAAGCGGTTCCTTTTGTTTGCATAGTAAACATCCTCACTTAAATTAGATTGACTTTAATCAACTAATGGTCTTGTACTAACAACTAATCAGCTGTGCTTGGCAGTTGCCTCGCTGATTTCGCTGTAAGTTATCCTGATTATACATAAAAATGACATGTGTGTCATTAATTTGAGGTGAATTCATGAAAAAGGATACTCAGAATGAAAAAAAACGCTTGAAACGTGAAGCAATTTTAGAAAATGCCCGTAACGTTTTCAGTCGTCAAGGTTTAATTGATGTGACTATGCAAGATATTATCGATGAGTGCCAAATTAGTCGAGGTGGCCTCTATCTGTACTTTGATTCAGTGGACGCAATTTTTATGGAAGTCGTCAATCAACGAACTGATCGGAAGTTTGACGGGATTCGACAAGCTGTTAAAGAAAACGTTGCTTTTGACAAATTATTGGATCAATATTTTGAGGAACACAAAGAGCGCTTACTGCATCATATCGGCGATAGTATGTTGCGAGCGATGTACGAATATTATTATACCCATCAAACAAAAGAAGCTCATCAATTTCAACAAAAGCAACTGCAAGCTACCAAAGCCACCATTTATGAGATTCTTAAACTTGGTGTTTATCAAGAAGTTTTAGTAGATCAGCAGTTAGATGAGATTGCGGAAAATTACATGTTTGTTATTGAAGGGCTAGGAGTGTTAGCATTAACTGGCGGCATTACCGCTACCCAAATTGACCATCAGATTGCAATGATGAAATCTCTATTACCCATAATCAACCGGTAAATAAATTGGGTTCATCGTTTAGGCTTTGACGCTGGAAACTGCTCTTTAGATTTGAAGGAGCTTCTGGATATGAACCTTTATCCAAGGAAAAGCAGGGCTCGTATAATGAAATAGACATTTTGAAAAGCCGACGGAAGTAAACCAATCGCTATTGCTTGTTTAAAACAAGAAAGTTGACCAGGCACTTTTTTATTTGAAGCAAACGACGTATGGAATTATAGACATCGAGATTGAGTAAATAAAGCTAGATGAGGAGCAATGAACAAATTATACGAGTGAAAATCTAAGGCCATTAGTTAACTTGTTCATTCTGTATCACTCTCGCTTTTTCGCTGGTTTAACAAGCAATAAAAAATGGGTTATTGATCAAATTTATTGCAACGATCAATAAGCGAATGGAAGTAGCTATCATTTTAAAAGAATTATATATAAAAATGAGCTTCTATTTTAAAAAGCTTACTATTTATGATAGTTTTAATTAATAAGAAACGATTGGAAATTCAACAAACTATCTAGGGAAACCTTTTGGGACGTATATTTCTAGTAGAGCCTGCTGTTTTTAAGGAAATAGCACAATCTAGCATTTGTAACATGTTGGAGAAAAACTATAGTGAGGTGGTAGAAAAGCATGAGTGAAAAGTGGTTAGAGTGGGCAATTGAATTGCAAAGTCTGGCTCAAGCAGGTTTGACTTACGGGAAAGATGTTTACGATCAAGAACGTTATCAGCGGATCAGAGCGATTGCAGCTGAGATGCTGGCTTACAAAACAGATATTTCTATTGAAAAAGTCACTGAGCTATTTTGCAATGAAACTGGTTATCAGACTCCAAAACTTGATACAAGAGCAGCTATCTTTGATAGTGGGAAAATACTATTGGTAAGAGAAAATAATGGGAAATGGTCATTGCCAGGCGGCTGGGTTGATGTGAACGTTTCTGTAAAAGAAAACACAATTAAAGAAGTTAAAGAAGAATCCGGCTTAAATGTAACGGCAGATAGACTAATTGCCTTACAAGACCGCAATCAGCATAATTTGCCAGTCTATGCCTATGGCGTGTGTAAAGTCTTTGTCCTATGCTCGGTTATTGATGGCGAGTTTCAAAGCAATAGCGAAACGACTGGTTTTGCTTATTTTGCAGAAACTGAACTACCCGTGCTAGATACAGCTAAAAATAATGAGTCGCAAGTGAAAATGTGCTTTGATGCTTATCGAGATCCAAACTGGGTACCACTATTTGATTAACTAAAAACCCCTATCTCACGTCAACAAATGAGATAGGGGTTTGTTATGGGGGAAGTAAATAGTGGAAAAACGTAACTCATGAAATTTTTGGTTAGATATTTGATGAGTGAGTTTGAACTTACTCATCAAGGCTTTACTATCCAATACCAAACAGAAAGTAAGGTGCTTTTTTATCTAATTTATTCTAAGTTGGACAAATTATTAGCAATACTAAGCTCGCTATTTCTAAAAAAACTTCTCCAAATGATTTTACAAAAAACGGATTGACTAAAGTTTCTTCAATACTTCTGGTGAAATTCTATAGTTGATCTGTGCGCTATTGGATTGAAGGAAGTATTTTAAGCATCTACTCAAATTTTTATATAGAGAACAAAAGACTGTAAACTATCTATCAAATTATTCAATAGCTCGTTTGAAATATCAGCTCTTTATCAAGGAGAAAAACCATTCTTATGAATCGTTGAGAGCGGGCATAGAAAGCCAAACGCTGGTCTTTTTTGAAATCAATGTCACTTTAGTGGGTTTAAACAAACGAAAGAGTCTGATGCTTGGATTTAGTTATAGCATTCATTTGATAGCTATCTTTACGTTCTCAAGGAAAACCGGCGATTGTCTAGTCTTAAAAAGTAATTTTTAGTAAAGACCTGGTGAAATTTTTGGTGGTTTATAAACACAAAAAATCAAAAAAATGGTATCATAAGAAGCAGTTATAAAATATGATGCTTAAAAAATCTTTAAGCAAGAATGAGCGTTTTTTAGCCAGAAAAGGAAAACAGTACTAGGCTGATTCTGTTGGTAAAACGTGATAAGTAAAAACATAACTTGCAACAAGGCAGCTATCTATTGCTGAATATCGGTTTTTTAGTGAAACCATTGTTGCTACAGCTAAGTTTTCCTTTAGTGGAACGCCTGATATGAAAGGAAGATAAGAAAAATATGCAATATCCTGAACCGATTGCAAAATTAATTGAAAGTTATATGAAATTGCCTGGAATTGGTCAAAAAACAGCTACACGACTAGCTTTTTATACAATTGACATGAAAGAAGAAGATGTTAATTCCTTTGCTAAGGCTTTAATCAGCGGCAAGCGAGATTTGCATTTTTGTAGTATTTGCGGCAATATCACGGAGGAAGATCCTTGTGAAATTTGTCAAGATCAAACACGTGATCGTAGCGTGATCCTAGTGGTTGAAGAGCCTAAGGATGTGATGGCCATGGAAAAAATGCGAGAATACCACGGCTTATACCATGTGCTGCATGGCGTATTGTCACCGATGGAAGGGACCGGACCGGAAGATATTAATATCGCTGCTTTAATTCAGCGATTACATGACGATGAGGTCAAAGAAGTGATCATAGCGACAAATGCCACGACAGAAGGAGAAGCAACCGCCATGTATCTTTCTCGTTTGATTAAACCGGCAGGCATTAAAGTCACTCGTTTGGCTCATGGTTTGTCTGTTGGCAGTGATATTGAATACGCTGATGAGGTGACCTTATTAAAAGCGGTTGAAGGTCGTAGAGAGTTATAAACCAGCAAGTGAAAAAATCGTTTGTTCCTTAAAAAAGAAGATTTCAATTAGACTGTTAGCGAAAGATCAAGTATAATAAAAGAGTGAAACATAGTAGATAGGGGACTGGCAAAGTGCAAGGTATTTTTATTACAATTGAGGGCCCAGATGGCGCAGGAAAAACAAGCGTCTTGAATGAGCTTTATCCAAAACTAGAACTAAAAGCAACACGCAAATTAGTGAAAACCAGAGAGCCAGGTGGCATACCTATCGCTGAAAAAATCAGACAAATAATTTTAGATCCAAAAAATTCAGAAATGGATGCTCGAACAGAAGCTTTACTTTATGCGGCAGCTCGCCGGCAGCATTTGGTCGAAAAAGTTTTGCCGGCTCTAACCGAAGGAGCAATTGTGTTATGTGATCGCTTCGTGGATAGTTCTTTAGCTTATCAAGGAGCTGGCCGCAAAATTGGCGTTGAAGCCATTGCGGCGATCAATGACTTTGCAATTGAAGGGACGGTTCCTGATTTTACTATTTATTTGGATGTGGATTCAGACACCGGATTGCATCGTATTCAACATCATCGTCGTCAACAAGTGGATCGCTTAGATGCAGAAGGCTTGGAATTTCATCAACGGGTCCGTCACGAGTATTTGAAACTAGTCGAGGCTTATCCTGAAAGAATTCAAAAAATCGATGCTCGAATGAGTTTAGAAGATGTCGTAGCAGCAACATATCAAGCTATTATTGATCGTTACCCGCAATACTTTAGATAATAGGAAGGTGAATGAAATGAAAATTATTATAGCGATTGTCCAAGATAAAGACAGCAATCGTTTAGCCAATGAATTCATTGATGCCAACGTGCGCGCAACCAAACTGTCTTCCACTGGCGGATTTTTAAAAGCCGGAAATAGTACGTTTATTATCGGAATTGATGATGAGCGTGTGGAAGAAACACTTGAATTAATCAAAAAAACTTGTCAATCGAGAAAACAATATGTTTCTACGCCAGTGACTTTAGATATCACCATGGATGGCCAAATTCCATATCCGGTCGAAGTCGAAGTGGGTGGAGCTACTTGTTTTGTATTGCCAGTTGAAGGCTTCCACCAATATTAAGATGAAAGAAGCAGAATTTTTACAACAGCGGCAGCCACTGTTGTTTCAACAGCTCCAGAAAAGCTTTGAGCATGGACGTTTGGCCCATGCTTATCTTTTTGAAGGCGATACCGGAACCGGAAAGCAAGAATTTGGCTTATGGCTGGCAAAACATATTTTTTGTACTAACTTACATGCGCAGATGCCATGTAACGAATGTAATAATTGTCTGCGGATTAATGAACATGAGCATCCGGATGTTTTGCAAATTGTTCCGGAAGGCCAAACGATTAAGGTGAATCAAATTCGCCAATTAAAAGCAGAGTTTTCCAAAAGCGGGGTTGAGACTGCGCAAAAAGTATTTTTGATTCAAGAAGCAGATAAGATGAGTGTTGGTGCTGCTAACAGTCTGTTAAAATTTTTAGAAGAACCGGAAGGGGATGTGCTGGCTATTTTAGAAACGACATCCTTGGCGAAAATATTACCGACCATCCAGTCCCGCTGTCAGGTGATGCATTTTCAACCGTTGGATAAGCAGAAATTAATTGAGGAACTAACGAATCATCGAATTGGTCTAAAGACGGCAACTCTTTTGGCGGAACTGACGAATAGTTTTGACAAAGCAGTTGAAATCTCTCAGAATGAATGGTTTAATGAGGCTAGGGAAATTATTCATCAATGGTTTGATTATTTGAAAAAAGATGATATGCAAGCGTTTGTTTATGTGCAAAAAAGAATGGTCAAAGTATTCAAAGAAAAAGAACAACAAGCATTAAGCTTTGACCTGTTAATTGCGTTTTATCGTCAACTGTTGACTGAAAGCGTTCAGTCAGGGCAAACGAAAAAAGTCATCGCCCAACAAGCGCGCCGAGTTGAAACGATTTTGAACGCGCGGCAGAAATGGGAAGCTAATGTCAGCTGGCAATGTGTTTGTGAGCAATTAGTGATCCAAATAATTCACCCTAAACTATAAATAGGAGGAATAAAATGGTAGAAGTAGTAGGAGTTCGTTTCCGAAAAGCAGGTCATGTCTATTATTTTGCTCCTGGTAAATCAGAGTATTCTTATAATGAGAAAGTACTGGTCGAGTCCCAGCAATCAAAACAACTGGGAACCGTTGTTATTCCTAAAAAAACAATTGATCCGGAAGATCTTCCAGAAGATCTAAAACCGATTTTAAATAAAGCTACTGCCACCGATTTAGAAAAAGAGCAGAAAAACAATGCTGACGCTAATGCAGCCTTAGGTGTGGCTGCCCAAAAAATTAGAGAGCATGGCTTGGAAATGAAATTGATCCGTGTTGAATACACCTTTGACCGTAGCAAAATGATCTTTTATTTTACCGCAGATGGGCGAATTGATTTTAGAGAGCTAGTCAAAGATTTAGCGGCTATCTTTCGGACACGGATTGAATTGCGCCAAATTGGTGTGCGAGATGAAGCGAAAATTGTTAGTGGAATTGGTCCGTGCGGCCGACAGTTGTGCTGTTCTACATTTCTAGGAGACTTTATGCCAGTTTCAATTAAAATGGCTAAAGACCAAGGCTTGTCGTTAAATCCAGTCAAAATTTCTGGCTTGTGTGGTCGTTTAATGTGTTGTTTAAAATACGAAAATGATGAGTATGAAGCGGCGAAAAAAGAACTGCCGGATTACGGTAAAACGGTGATTACCCCAGATGGCAAAGGAAAAGTTGTCGGCTTGAATTTATTAAGCCGTATTGTAAAAGTACGCTTAGCTGGTCGTGAAATTGCTGTTGATTATGATTACGCAGAAATCAAAGAGGCAACCGAAAAAGCTGCGGCTAGTGTAGAAACAGGTGATCATCATGGATAAACGTTCACTTTATGATGGTTTAAACGCTATCGAAACTGATATGGAGCGGTCTTTAACTCAATTAAGAGAAATTAAAGAAGCCTTGCATGAATTGGTCGAAAAAAATACAACACTAGAAATAGAAAATCAAAGGCTGCGGGAACATTTACAAGAATTAAACAAATTAGCAAACACAACCAATGACACAGAAAAGCAAGAGTTATCAAAGTCACGCATGAATTTAGAAAAACTCTATGAAGAAGGGTTTCATGTTTGCAATATTTTGTATGGTTCTAGAAGAGAAAATGATGAAGAATGCGCCTTTTGTTTAGATGTCATTTACGGTGAAAGAAATAAATAGAGGTTGGGGCTTGCGTTGCGAGCCTCTTATTTTGCATCAGTACCAAAGAACAATAATTGAAATTGAGGGAATGCCATGTTAAAACAAAAAAGCTATGAATCAGCTGTTACTGGTAAGCTGTATCTTGTACCAACGCCGATTGGCAATTTAGAGGATATGAGTGTTCGATGTGTGAACGTGTTAAAATCAGCTACGGTAATTGCCAGCGAGGATACTCGAAATACCCAAAAATTATTAAATCATTTTGACATTCATGTACCTCAAATTAGTTTGCATGAACATAATTATAAAGAGCGAATTCCGCAATTGTTGCAACGTCTACAAGCAGGTGAGACTATCGCACAAGTCAGTGATGCCGGCATGCCTTCCATCAGTGATCCGGGACATGAGTTAGTGACAGCTTGTGTTGCACAAAAGATTCATGTTATTGCACTGCCAGGACCTAGTGCTGGGATTACGGCCTTGATTGCTTCGGGTCTTTTACCGCAGCCTTTTACTTTTTATGGATTTTTGCCACGTAAAAAGAAAGAACAAAAAGCTCAATTAGAAGCGTTGAAAGAAGTAACACCTACTCAAATTTTCTATGAGTCGCCTTATCGGATCGCAAAAACAGTCGCTTTATTTGCAGATATTTACGGTGCTGAGCGGCAAGCAGTTATTTGCCGGGAATTAACGAAAATTCATGAAGAATACTTGCGAGGTTCTTTGGGAGAATTAACCGCTTATTTAGCGGAGCGCACTCTTAAAGGTGAGTGTTGTCTTTTAATTGCCGGTTTTGCCGGACAGCCAAGTCAGCCGGAAGAACTGTCACAACAACCTTTTAAAGAGCAAGTACAACTCCTAGTGGATCAAGGAATGGCCCCTAAAGAAGCCATTAAAGAAGTTGCTAAGCGAACTGGCCAGAAAAAACAAATAGTTTATAAAGAATATCATTTGGAATAAATAAAAGTGTCGTTTAAAAAAGGTTCACTTTTGTCCAATAAAATTTAAGCTGAAGCTCTCACAGGTAGAAGCTAAAAGCTAGTGAAATTACCTTTAAACAGTCAATTTTTTGAGTTTTACTATTTGCCTATTTTAGTTGTAAAGGAACGTAAGTTCGTGTACAATAGAAATAGGAGATGAAAGTCATGATCAGTGAATTAAGGTTTCCTTTAAAGAATGATACTTCGAGAAAGATTATTCATATTGACATGGATGCTTTTTTTGCTTCGGTAGAAGAGCGAGATCATCCGGAATTAGCTGGTCATCCGCTGGTTATTGCACGTCATCCCAGTGATACCGGCGGCAAAGGTGTAGTGACGACTGCCAATTATCTTGCCAGACAATATGGCATTCATTCTGCTATGAGCGCTCAAAAAGCCTTTGAGTTGTGTCCCCACGCTATTTTCAAAGCGGGGAATCATCAAAAATATGCGGAAATATCACAAGAAATTCGGGCGATCTTTTTGCGCTATACTGATGTAATAGAACCAGTTTCCATTGATGAAGCGTATTTAGACGTTACGACCAATAAAATTAATAGTAAATCAGCCATCAAAGTTGCCAAAATGATTCAGTACGATATTTGGCATGAACTTCAGCTGACTTGTTCGGCAGGGATTAGCTACAATAAATTTTTAGCTAAACTGGCCTCCGATTATCAAAAACCCAAAGGACTCACCGTTGTACTACCGGAAGAAGCGGTTCCGTTTTTGAAGGCCTTACCAATCGAAAAATTTCATGGAATTGGTAAAAAGACAGTACCGAAAATGCATGAGCTGGGTATCTATACGGGAGCGGATCTTTATCAGCAAGATGAGATGACCTTGATTCGTATATTCGGCAAAATGGGGTATTCATTGTATCGTAAAGTACGTGGGATTCATGATGCACCAGTCAGTGTGACACGCGACCGTAAATCGGTTGGTAAAGAACATACGTATAGCGCACCTTTAACTACGCAAGAGCAGGTAACAGCGCAACTAAGACAGTTAGCAGAAAAAGTAGAGAGTTCCTTGCAGCGTGTTCAAAAGCACGGAAAGACAGTAGTGTTAAAAGTTCGCTACACTGATTATACGACGATCACTAGGCGAGTGACCTTGCCGGAATTTATCGCTAAGAAAGAAGAATTATTTTATCAAGTGAACCTGATTTGGGAAGAGGTTCTTGGATTGGAACGTGGCATTCGTTTACTGGGAATTACCCTCACGAATCTAGCGCCCATGTCGTATGAAAATATTGTGTTACCTTTGTGGGAAAATACGAAAGAAGGCTAACTGACAACAGTCATCAAGACTCTGCCAGTTAGCCTTTTGTAGTTATTGGGCTTTGAATATTTCGTAATTGCACCAAAAATAATTGGAATTTCGCCGTACGCTTATTAAATAAGATCGGCTTTTTTTATTTGTTCAAAAGCTTGTTCAGCGTCATGACATTTTTCCCAAATTACGGCTTTGCCAGCTGCTAAAGATTTAGGAACGTCGATAATTCGTTGATTGCTACTACCGCGAAATTGCAAATTTAAATTGCGTTTTGCTAGTTCAAAGCGACCGTCAACTAAAATATCAATGGTCTTTAACAAATGAAGCTTATCGGGGGTTTCCAATAGCAGTTCTTCAAATGTATAGCCGGACCAAGACCAGACATCCTTTTGATTACCAAAAGTTGCTCGCACTCTTTTGACGACGGCTAAGCAGACATCTGTATTCAAAAAGGGTTCGCCACCTAACAAGGTGAGTCCTTGAACGTAATCATGTTTGAGATCATCAATTATACGCTCCTCTAAATCTTTTGTATAAGGAACACCATAGTTAAAATTTTGAACAGCCTTATTAAAACAGCCCTCACAAGCAAATAAGCAGCCGCTGACGTATAAGCTATTGCGAACGCCTTCGCCATCGACAAAATTGAATGGTTTATAGTCGGCAATGCGCTGTTGACTATAGTCTTCAGTCTTCCATTCTTGAGGCTTTGGATTGCGCATATTATCATCCTTTCAAATAAAAACGTACCTAGAGAACCTTCGATTTTTATTACTTCACGCTTTCATCATGGACCTTACAAATCGATATATACAACGAAACCGGAATACTAGCTGCACAGAATAGCTCTTCGGAAAAAAGATCAAAATAACGAGCGACAAAAAGCGCCGCATACATTTTGCCTATTTTTTAGTCAGAGCTAAACAAGTCTGTTCTGCTTTTTGATGAATCTAGCTCCATAAATCAATCTTTAGGAAAATAGATAAATATTCAGTGAAGTGAAAAGCGCTTCACTGCTCATTTCCTAATTTTCAACCAGATTCCCCGATTCATGCCGCTTTTTATTTCATATGTTTTACTCGTGATGATATTTCTTTATGGCGTCCGTGGACCATTGGTCTGGCTTGGGGATTGCCTAGGTAGCCGCAGGTTCGTTTAACGACATCGCAACTTTTGGGATCGTGGTTGCCGCATTGGGGACATTCGAAGCCACGTTCAGTTGGTTGGAAGTCGCCTTCAAACCCGCATTCATAACAATGGTCAATTGGTGTATTTGTGCCTAGATAGCCGACTTTGTCATAAGCATAATCCCAAACGGCTTCCAAAGCTTTAGGGTTTTGTTGTAAGACTGGATATTCGCAGTAGTGAATAAAACCACCGGAACAGTATTTCGGATAATCTTTTTCAAAATCTAACTTTTCAAAGGGTGTTGGGTTTTTACGTACGTCATAATGGAAACTGTTGGTATAATATTCTTTATCGGTAATATTTACTACGGAACCAAATTTTTCTGTATCTAAACGGCAGAAGCGATCGGTTAAACTTTCACTTGGTGTAGAATAAACACTAAAGTGATAGCCGTATTCATTGCCCCACGCATCCGCATGTGCTTTAAGTTCCTTGACAATTTCTAGGGTAAATTCTTTTGCTTGAGGATTATTTTCCCATTGGCCGCCATAAAAGGCAGCAGCTACTTCGTAAAGACCGATATAGCCAAGCGAAACAGTGGCTCGTTTATTTTTAAATAATTCATTGACTGAATCTTTGCGGGAAAGACGTTTGCCAAATGCTCCGTACATATATAAAATAGGTGCATTCGCCGGAGCCGCTTCTTTGACTCGTTCTACACGATAAACCAGTGCATCTTTCATAATGTCCAGACGTTCTTCCAAAATTTGCCAGAATTTTGTCATATCTCCTTGTGCTTCCAGCGCAATTCGTGGCAAGTTTAACGTAACGACACCTAAGTTCATACGACCCACATTGACTTCTTGGCCATTTTCATCTTTCCATCCTTGAAGAAAAGAGCGGCAGCCCATCGGTACTTTGAAACTTCCAGTTAGCTCAACGATTTTTTCATAGTTTAAAATATCGGGATACATTCTTTTAGTAGCACATTCTAACGCTAATTGTTTGATGTCGTAATTTGGATCAGTTTCATGCAAGTTGATTCCTTGTTTTAATGTGAAGATTAGTTTTGGAAAGATTGCCGTCCGTTTTTCAATTCCTAAACCATTGATACGAATTTGTAGAATTGCTTTTTGAATTTCCCGTTCAAACCAGTTGGTTCCTAATCCAAAGCCTAGGGAAGTAAACGGTGTTTGCCCATTTGAAGTGAAAAGGGTATTAATTTCATATTCCAAGCTTTGCATTGCATCAAAAATGTCCTTTTGAGTTTTCTTACGGGCGAACGCTTCTTGCCGTTCATTGCCGTCGATCCATTCTCTAGCATCAACTAAATGTTTTTGGTAATTCAATTCGGCAAAAGGAGCCAATAATTCATCAACGCGGTCAGCAGAACAGCCGCCGTATTGACTAGAAGCAACGTTGGCGATAATCTGAGAAATTTGAGCAGTCGCTGTTTGAATTGATTTTGGAGCTTCCACATCAGCATTTCCAATTTTAAAGCCATTGTTTAGCATTCCTTTAAAGTCAATGAGACAACAGTTCGTCATAGGGGTGTAAGGATGATAATCTAAGTCATGGTAGTGTAAATCACCTTTTTGATGAGCGTTGGCTATGTGTGGCGGTAGCATTTTTAAGCCGATGGATTTGCCGACAATACCGGCAGTCAAATCCCGCTGAGTATTGAAAACTTCGCTGTCCTTGTTGGCATTTTCATTGACGACTGTTTGTTCTTTATTGATTAATTTGCCGATGGTTACGTTGATATCGGTTGCTTTGCTACGTTCAAAATCACGACGAGTTCGATAATTGATGTATTCTTCTGCCAATTCATATTCATTATTTTCCAATAAAGTATGCTCAACAATATTTTGAATTTCATAAATTTTAACATTTGTCACGAAACGTTCAGAAATTTCTTGATCCACACGTTCAACAATTGCTTGGATTCGTTCATGGGCTAGTGGATTAAGGCTACCGTGAATTTTTTGTTCAGCTTTGATCAAAGCATTGTAGATTTTTTGGTCATCAAAAGTCACTAAACGTCCATCGCGTTTAACAATTTTCATCTTAGATAAGTTTTGAGTTGTATTTTCGGAGGGGAGAGTTGCTTGCTTGATTTCCATCATTTTATATCACTCCTATGTTTTTATTCTTAACTATCATAAAACAATTTCGCCATTCTTTCAACAATATATAGTGTCTATTTGGAATAAAAAACATGTTTTAAAACTAGATATTGTGTTTATGGGAAATGAAAAAAAGATGAAAGCTTGCGGTTGAAAGGCTGCTGTCTCTTCTTGGTGAAAAGAAAAAAAGGCTACTTGATTTTAAAAAAATTTTTTTCTTTTGTAAAAGGGTTCTTCATTTTAATTAACTGAAACAAATAGTAATTATAAAGAAATAATCATAGAAAAATGTTGTTTTTTTCACAAAAACAATTATTTTTAATTATGAACAGACAATATTGTAAGGTAAATCGATGTTCACTGTTTCTATTTATTGGTAGAATAGAGAAAGCAAAAGTGAGGGGATAACATGAAGCAAATTATTGAAGTTGATCATGTCAGCAAGTCCTATGGCTATTTAAGCAATAAGGTGCAAGTGCTCAATAATATCTCTTTTACAGTCAGTCAAGGAGAATTTGTAGGGATTATGGGTCCCAGCGGTGCCGGTAAATCTACATTATTAAATGTTTTATCATCCATTGCGTTACCTACAGCGGGCATTGTCAGAATTGATGGACAGGATATTTTACGAATGCGAGATAATCAGTTGAGTGATTTCAGACGTAAACAGTTAGGCTTTATTTTTCAATCTTTCAACTTAATTGACACTTTAAATGTAAAAGATAATATTTTGCTGCCTTTAGCAGTCGATCAAGTAAAAGTAGAAGAGATGGAAGTTCGTTTAGCGCAAGTAGCTGATATTTTGGGGATTGCTGATATTTTAATGGCGTATCCCATGACGATTTCTGTCGGACAAAAGCAAAGAGTGGCAGCAGCTAGAGCGTTGATTACCCGTCCGAAAATTATATTTGCCGATGAACCGACAGGCTCGTTGGATTCAAGATCAGCCACGGAGTTGCTGCAATATATGACTGAAATTAATGTACAAAGTGATGCGACTATTTTAATGGTAACCCATGATCCTTATACGGCTAGCTATTGCAACCGGATTTTATTTATTAAAGATGGTGTGATCTTTTCAGAAGTTGTCCGTCAAGGTTCGAGAAAGGAATTTTTTAATCGCGTCATCGATATGCAGGCTACGATTGGGGGAGGCGTCCGTCTGAATGATTTTTAAATTCTCTTTTAAAAGTTTGAAAGCACAATTTCGCAACTATTTGATTTATTTCGTCAGTATGACGTTCGCCGTGATGGTGTACTACTGTTTTAGCGCCATTACCTATAATCAACCTTTAGTCAGGCGGGCCGGCCAAAATATCCAAATTGCCCGGACGATGGGATTAGGCGGTATTTTGATTATCATTATTATTTTGGGCTTCATGTTAGCCGTCAACCGTTTTTTACTCTTAAAAAGGAGTAAGGAGATTGGTTTGTATCGACTGGTAGGAATGCGTAAAGATCAGGTTTCGCTGCTTTTTTTTGCTGAAACTTTAATTTTAGGAGCATTTTCTTTAATTATGGGGATTGCCTTTGGGATTATTTTTTCAAAATTATTTTCGATGATGTTAGCTAAAGCGATGTTCTTATCAATCAACAGTATTTTTTATTTATCGATTCCTTCAATGGTACAAACAAGTATTGTTTTTATGTTTATATTACTGGTGGTTTCGATTCGCAGTACTTGGATGATCTGGCGTTATCCTCTTGTTCAGCTGTTTCAACAGTCACAAGAACGGAGATTTCAACGAAATTTATTAAAAAAGATGAGAATACTTCTAGCTTTCTTAGGTTTATTTTTAATAATCGTTGGTTATTTGGCTTCTTACTACATTAAATACATTGTAACGGATTTATCCTTCAATATTTTCGGTATATATGGGATATTGTTTTGGCCGTTATTGATTTTTTTAATCTGTGTGATTGGCACTTATCTTTTTTTCCGTTATACGCTAGTTGCTTGTGTACAGCTCTTAGCCAGAAATAAAAAAAGGTATTATAAGCAGTTGAATCCACTAATTTTTAGTAATGCTAGGATGCATATTTTAAACAATCGTAATACTTTAGCTAATGTGACGTTATTGATTGCGACTGCGTTAAGTATGATTGGTTTGGCAGCTTCGCTGTATACAATTGGGATTCATACAGTTAACATCACTGATCCCACTGATTTTATCGTTAGTGAAGCGAATGAGCCGGAATTGAAAAAAGTGATTGGTGACTATTCGAATACTTCGATTAAAAAATCCGTAACATTAAACTACAAAATTACGGGAAGTCTACTTTTTCGCAAAATCGGTAAAAATCCCAGCAAGCAATATATAGAACTGGTAAACTTACTATCGCTGTCAAATTATCGTGACTATCAAGCGATTAATCCTTATTTAAAACCGATCCAATTAAAAAACGATTCCCAGGTTGTGGCATTAGACTCTTTTCAGAGTATGATTGGCGGCGTTTTACATTATGGACCGTCGATTCAATTAGCTGATGGTAAGAAACTAACTATTCAAGGCTATCAGTCTGATTTTTTGGGACAAGAGAATATGCGTTATAATGCGTTAACGTTGATTGTTACTGACCGCACTTTTCAACAGGTTACCAATGCACTGGCTTACAACTTAACTACTTTTAATGTCCAAACACCTGATGAAGATGATTTAGCTGATTATGTGTCTAGCCGAGTGACTTCTGACTGGCAAGCACCCCTTTATTATCAGTATGCGCTAGTCAATCAGTCTCTGAACGGTGTCATCTCAAGAGATGAAACATTAAATAAACAAATCGAAGAATTGCCTCAAACTGCTACTAGCGTGCACGGAGAAAATTGGCAATTGAGTTACAGTAGTCGTTATCCTGATTTGCGCTATGCGCGCCGCGAAATGGGCTTGTATGTGTATGTAGCAATGTTTGTAGGGATCTTAGCTTTATTTATCACTGGTAGTATCTTGATGTTACGCCAATTATTTGAAGGAGAACGAGAGAAGACTGACTATGATTTACTTAAGCGAATGGGTGTTTCAGATAAAGCAATCACCAAGTTGATTTATCAGCAAAATAGTCTGATCTTTTTCCCGCCGATGGTGATTGGTATTTTGCATGCAAGTTTCTCGGTATATATCTTCAGTCAGTTTGTAACTAAAGCTGGCTATTGGCTGGCTTATATTTCTTGTGGGATATTAATATTCATCTATATTTTATTTTATTTTTTCACTTCAGCATTATACACTCGGGTTATTCATAATTATCGGCGCTAATAGAAGACAGAATAGAGCTGAGACATCGTCTATAATTTTTGTTTCAGCTCCTTTTTTGTGGTAAGGTTTTTGAAGTGACAAAACTGTTAGTTTTAAGCTGATTTCGTAAGAGAATTAGCTATCTTTTTAGAAGTGTTTTGGAGTAAAATGGACATTAGCAACTGAGGAGGTCGATCACATGAAGAAACATTTACAGCTGATCATGGAAAATTATTGGGTGAAATTTATTGGAAGAACCTGTTTTTATTTTCTTGTCATCGTTGCTTTAATCTATCTTTATCACTATAAAAATATTGACGGTGGCACGTTTATTTATAATGAGTTTTAAGGAGGAGCCATCATGAAATCAATCAAACAGATTATCAACACTATCGATGCTTGGGGACAAACTGAGCCTCAACGTCCTGTTTATGTTGATACTAATCAAACGTATACTTATGGGGAATTAAAACAAAACTCTGATCACTTAGCGGCATACTTAGCCAAGAACTTACATGAAAAAACAACAGTGGTTGTTTATGGTGAATTAGAATTTGAGATGTTAGCTTGTTTTTTAGGTGCCGTCAAATCTGGACACTGCTATATTCCTATTGACGCTCATACACCAGTCGAGCGAATTGAAATGATTCTAAATGTTGCTCAGCCGGAAATGATTTTGGCAGTGGCTCCTTGGCCGGATATTTCCACGGATGCTCAAGTCATTGAAGGAGTCGTTTTGCGGCAAATAATGAAAGCAGAAACTGAAAAAATTGAGCTGTTTTCAGTAAAAGAGGAAGAAAATTTTTATATCATTTTTACTTCAGGTACAACTGGCGTGCCTAAAGGGGTTCAAATCAGTCATGACAATTTACTGAGTTTTATTAATTGGGAATTGACTAGTTTCCATTTAAAAGCAGGTCAACGCTTTTTGGCTCAAGCACCGTTTTCATTTGACTTGTCAGTTATGGATGTCTATCCAGCTTTAGTGTCCGGTGGTAGTTTGATTCCTTTGAAAAAAGCAGTTGTCAATGATTTTAAAATGTTGTTTGCTACGTTGCCACAGTTGGCAGTAGAAGTCTGGGTATCTACGCCGTCTTTTATGGACATCTGTTTAATGGAGCCGACCTTTGATGGTGCTCACGTTTCCAGCTTAAAAACATTTTTGTTTTGTGGCGAAGAGTTGCCGGCCGCTACGGCAAGAAAACTTTTGGAACGTTTTCCTAATGCACGGATCTATAACACTTATGGTCCGACAGAAGCAACGGTAGCAATTTCCGGTGTTGAAGTGACGCAATCTTTATTAGATCAGTATCAACGGGTACCGATTGGTTATGTGAAAGCAGATACGAAAGTACTGATTCTTGATGGTGATGTTCCTTGCTCTGACGGGGAAGTAGGAGAAATCGTCATTGTGGGACCGAGTGTTTCAAAGGGCTATCTCCACAATCCTGAAAAAACCGACGCTGCCTTTTTTGATTGGCAAGGACAAAGAGCATATCGCACAGGCGATGCAGGCAAGCTGGAAAATGGTCAGTTACATTATGAAGGTCGGATTGATTTTCAAGTGAAACTTCACGGCTATCGAATTGAATTAGAAGACATCGATCATCATTTAGCCGATGTGTCTTATGTGAAACAAGCCGTTGTGGTTCCTAAATACAAGGATCATAAGGTGCAGCAGTTGGTAGCTTATGTGGTAGCTGACACCCATTCTTTTACTAAAGAATTCCAACTGACCAAAGCTATTAAGGAAGAGTTAAGCAAAACAGTGATGGATTACATGATCCCTCAAAAATACATTTTTGTGGACGCATTGCCTTTAACTGCTAATGGTAAGATTGATCGCAAAGGTTTAATGAATGAGGTGAATGCAACGTGACAACGATTCCTCATATGATTCCGTATGCTAATCCATTTTATTTCATTTGGTTGGTAATTGCTTTATTGCCACTAGTAGTGGTTTTGTTTGTCAAAGAGCGGCGTCTTTTGTGGTATCAAGCGCTAGTTACGTTGTTTTTCTTATATATGAGTTTTGGGGGTCCTGATTGGCGCCAAGGATTAGCTTTAGTTACTTATGTTATTTGGCAAACCTTTTTAGTTTGGCTATATTTTCATTATCGCCAAAAGCAAAACGCCAGTTGGGTATTTTATCTGGCAGTACTGCTGGCTATTTTTCCCTTAGCAATGGTTAAGATTGTTCCGTTTGTGACGGTTCATAGTTCTATTTTCGGCTTTTTAGGAATTTCGTACTTAACGTTTAAATCAGTACAGATGATCATGGAAATCCGAGATGGAATGATTAAGGAATATTCCCTTGGTCGTTACATTCAATTTTTGTTATTCTTTCCCACCATCTCTTCTGGTCCAATCGATCGCTACCGGCGTTTTGAAAAAGATGTAAAAAATCCGCCAACTCGTGAAAAGTATTTAGAGTTTTTAGATAAAGGTATTCACAATCTTTTCTTAGGTTTTGTCTACAAGTTTATCATTGGGTATTTTTTCGGCAATGTTTTGCTGCCGATAGTTAGGCAGGAGGCGTTACAACACGGTGGTCTTTCTTGGGCGTTAGTGGCCTATATGTATATTTACAGTATGTATTTATTCTTTGATTTTGCCGGTTATAGCTTGTTTGCAGTCGGCACTAGTTACTTGATGGGCTATGATACACCGATTAACTTTAACAAGCCATTTTTAAGTTGGAATATCAAGGAGTTTTGGAATCGTTGGCACATGACTCTGTCTTTTTGGTTCCGAGATTATATCTACATGCGCTTGATGTTTATGTTGATTAAGAAAAAAATATTTAAAAGTCGAATTGTAGCTTCAAATGTTGGTTACTTTGCTTTATTTCTTATCATGGGAATTTGGCACGGATTAACGTGGTATTACTTAGTGTATGGGTTATTTCATGCTACTTTGATCTGTGTGACGGACGCTTGGCTACGTTTTAAGAAAAAGCATAAAGAGCAATTGCCGTCCAATTGGCTGACCCATGCTTTAGCGGTATTTTTAACGTTTAACGCTGTTTGCTTTAGCTTTTTAATCTTTTCAGGTTTTTTGGATATTTTAATAAAGAGCTAATTAATTGATTAAAGTTGTAAAAAAGCAAAAAAACTCTTTAAATTCTTGATTTTTTTCAAAGGATGAAGGAAATTACCGACTAGTTCAAAAAAGTAGTATATTCTTTATTAAGAACGGATCAAAATGAATAAATTATTAGAGGAGCGAATTTTAATGAACGTAAAAGAAACAATATTGTCAATTTTAGAAGAGCTTACGGGAACGGATGAAGTTAGAGAAAATCAAACGATTGATTTATTTGAAGAAGGCTTGCTGGATTCTTTAGCAACTGTTCAACTTTTAGTGGAAATTGAAGGACAATTAGGCATCCAAGTACCTGTCTCAGAATTTGACCGCGAACAATGGAATACTCCTGAAAAAATTATTACACAAGTGAGCGCCTTGCAGTAATGACCATTAAAAAGAAAGTATTTGCTGTTTTCGGGCCAGTGTTTTGTGCCGCGGTCTTGATAGCTATTTTTTTCTTAGCGCCATTTAAATTGAATTTGGGCAGCGACAAAACGTTAGCTGCTGCTTCTACTTCAATGGCTACCAATGTGTTGAGAGGAAATTCTATCAAAAACAAAGCCATGGCCACCAAAGAATATGTACCTTTCTTTGGTTCCTCAGAATTAAGTCGCATTAGCCCGTTTCATCCTAGCGTGCTGTCTGAAAAATACCAACGGAACTATCGGCCCTTTCTATTAGGAGCGCCAGGTACTCAATCCTTAACACAGGCATTGATGATTCATTCGATGGGCTCAGAGCTGGCTGGGCGAAAAGTAGTTTTTATTATTTCTCCCCAATGGTTTGTCAAACGCGGGGTTTCTCAAAATTATTTCAATGCACGTTACTCAGAGCTGCAGGCGTATCAATGGGTGACGGGACTTAAAAAAATTAGTGATGGTGATCGTTATCTAGCCCAGCGTCTGATGCAATTTCCTAAGGTAAAAGAAGATGAACCTTTAATGAAAGCTCTAACTGCCATCAAAGATAATCGACTACCGAATACGACAACTCAGCATTACCTCAGTTGGAAAATGAATCTTTTGAGTCGGGAAGATGAGTTGTTTAGTAAATTTGGTATGATTAGTAAACAACCTATCATTGAGCGACAAGTTCGTAAATTGCCGCCAGCGTATAATGTAAAAAACTTGGATCAGCTGGCTCAAAAAATTGGAGCACAGGGTACAAATACCAATCAATTTCAAATTTCCAATAAATTTTATCGCCGTAACTTAGCTCATCGACTCGATAAGCTAAAAGGCTCACAACGGAATTGGGATTATCGTTTTTCTCCAGAATACTCCGACTTACAGTTGGCTTTGGAACAGCTGGCTCAGCAAAAAACAGAGGTTTTATTCATTATACCGCCAGTAAATGAACGTTGGTCGAACTTTACCGGCCTTTCTCAAGAAATGCTGCAAGAAGTAGCCGCTAAGATCAAATACCAATTAACTAGCCAAGGTTTCACGAACATTGCTGACTTAACGAAAGAAGCTGCAACACCTTACTTCATGGAAGATACAATTCATTTAGGCTGGCGTGGTTGGTTGATGGTTGATACAAAAGTGGTTCCTTTTTTGCAACAAAAAAAACAGCCGCAAACTTATCAATTATCACCGACTTTCTATGAAAAAAAATGGCAGCAAGCATTGCCGCCTGGAAGCAAACCAGCTCCGGCACCAGCAGAAGTAGAAGTGAATGTTAGTTTTTAAAAATAGGAATTACTTTTGAGAAAAACAAAAAATTGAAGTAAAGAAGAAGCCTGCGATTATAGGACAATGTCTTCTACAAATGATAAGGAGTACAGTGACAGCGCAAAAGGGCAGGCTGTCACTGTATTTTTTGTTTTTCCTAGTCACAGTCATTTAGACTACATAGTTTTTCAATGCAATCCTAATTGAGAAATGAGATTTTGAAAGCTGTGGCTTTTGTCTCAGCTGTTTTCTTTTTGTTATTGAAATAGTACAACTAATGATATAATTAAGAGAAATTATTTTTTTAAGGAGTAGAAGTAATGGAAGATCAAATGTTAATAGATTTAACAAATGCCAAAGGAATTGCTGGTAATGAGGAAGAAGTACGGGAAGTATTTAAAAAGTACGCTGTACCTTATGCAGATAAATTTCTTTACGACGGCTTAGGTAGTGTGATTGCTGAGCACGTTGGAGTCCCACAAGGCCCTAGAATTTACATCTCTGGACACTTGGATGAAGTTGGGTTTATGGTGACTAAAATTACGGAAAAAGGATTCATTGAATTTCAACCAGTCGGCGGCTGGTGGGGCCAAGTGATGTTGGCTCAGCAGGTTACCGTTAAAACCAGCAAAGGGCTTGTTTACCATGGAGTGATCGGTTCGAAGCCACCGCATGTTTTAACTCCGGAAGTCCGCAATAAGCCCTATGACCTAGCAGATATGTTTATTGATATTGGCGCAGCTAGTGCGTGCCAAGTGGCGGAATGGGGTATAAAACCTGGAGATATGATCACACCTTACATTGAATACCGTCGAATGAATGGAACCAAATTTCTGTTAGCCAAAGCTTGGGATAACCGCATTGGTACTGCTGTTTCATTAAAAGTGTTGGAAAACTTAGCCAAAGAAGGACATCCTAATGTTCTTTTTGCCGGCAGTGATGTCCAAGAAGAAGTTGGTCTTCGTGGCGCTCAAACTAGTACGCATCTAGTTGATCCGGATTTAGCTTTAGCGTTGGATACAGGAACTGCAGGAGATACGCCGAAAATGACCACCAAGGAAGCTGATTCTGTCCTAGGAGCCGGCCCGCAAATTTTAATATATGACGCTTCGATGATTCCTCACAAAAAATTACGAGATTTTGTCATTGGTATCGCTGAAGAACAAAACATTTCTTTCCAATATACAGTGATTACTGGCGGCGGAACGGATGCTGGGCGTATGCATGTAAGTAAAGATGGCGTTCCATCATTAGCGATTACAGTGCCGGTTAGATACTTGCATTCTCACACATCAATTATTCATGAGGACGATTATGTAAATACGGTGAAACTAGTAACAGAAGTTGTGAAAAGACTGGATCGTCAAACTGTGGTGCAGTTAACTAGTTATTAAATTTAAGAATTAGGAGGACAAGCAAATGAAAAGTTATGTATCAAATGCTCAGCACAGAGAACGTGCTAGAGGTGCTTTAAAAAATCAATGGGGAATGATGGTGTGGCTGACTTTTTTAATCCTTTTACTGCAACTATTGGCTAGTGAAATCGTCGGTAACTTTTTTATTGGTAATTCAGGAGGTACTGGTAAAACTTTTGCGAATTTCTTACTTGAGAATTTAGTTCTTTTTGCTATTTTTTATGGTTATGCTTACGCTGGGTTACAAGTTTTACGAGGGAATAAGGCAAAGCCAATAATGTTGTTTAGCGTTTTCCAAGAAGGCAATTATGTACCTATGCTTATCATTAATTTTTTGCAATATCTGGTTAGTCGTATTGTAAATGTCATTGTTATGCTGCCAATCTTCATTATTTTCGGGGCTCAAATCTATATTGATTTAATGTTCAACAACGTTAGTCCAAAACGAATTCAAGGGGCTTTTGAGGAAAATTTGCCATTCTTTTTCTTACTGTTGATCTTTGTGGCTTTAGTCTTTTTGCTGGCAATGTTTATCAGCGGAATTTTTCAATTTGCTGTTTGGCTTAAATTTGATGAAAAATCATTAACTGTTTCTGAAACTTTAAAAGGAGCTGTCAATTTGATGAAGGGCCGCTTTCTACAATACGTCCGTTTGCAATTATCATTTATTGGCTGGTATATCATTGGTACGTTAGCCTTATTTATCGGGTTGTTGTGGGTACTTCCTTATCAAAATGTAGCTTTAGCCAGCTTCTATGAAACAGCACGTGAAGAAAAAGAGACAGTTATTTAAATCTTGAGAAGCTAGTGGTAAGTAAGTACTTCAGACAGCATAACCATCGTGTTCTGCCAAAGCGTACTGACGACCGCTAGTTTTTTTATTTTAAAAAATAAGCCAGCTACGATCTTTTTCTCATTATTTTATGGTACCATTGAAGCAGAAATTAAAAAGGAGGCTGAAACAGGTGAAATTAACCGTTTTAGGCTGTTGGGGTGCTTACCCTTATCAAGGACAAGGTACCAGTTCTTATTTGTTAGAATCAGCAGGGTTTCATTTACTGATTGATGCTGGAAGTACGACGCTAGTTCAGTTGGAAAAAATTCTTGATCCACTGAAACTTGATGCAGTGATTCTATCTCATTATCATCATGATCACATTGCTGATTTGGGCGTTTTACAATATTATCGTCAGTTATATCCGACACTAACGCCAACGCCAGTATTACCAATTTATGGACATACGGAAGATAGAAACCATTTTGATGAGTTGACGCTATCTGGTGTTTCTGAAGGCCACGCTTATTTTGAGGCCGAAGAATTAAAGCTGGGGCCGTTTCTTATTACTTTTATGAAAACGATTCATCCTGTTCCTTGTTATGCCATGAGAATCGTTGAAGCCAGCACAGGAAAAGTATTGGTCTTTACTGGAGACTCAGGCTATTTGGAAAGCTTTATTCCATTTGCTCAATCTGCCGATGTCTTTTTAGTAGATACCTATCTATTTGAAGGAAATGAAAACCATCATGCCCATTTTACTGCCAAAGAGGCCGGCACAATTGCCAAAGCCGCTAAAGTGAAAAAATTAATTTTAACTCACTTGCCACAACACGGTTCACTAATAGAGCTAAAAGCTCAAGCGCAAAAAGCAGCCGGCAGTCACTTGCCTGTTGTTTTAGCTCAGCCACAACTAGTAATAGAAATAACTAATGAAGCAATGAATAAAGGAGTGAATAAACAGTGATTTTTGTTCCCAATGAAAATAATGATCCACGGGTAAATTTAGCAATTGAAACATATTTATTGAAAGAAAAGTCATTAGATGAGCCGATTTTACTTTTTTATATTAACGATCCCTCCATCATTATCGGTCGTAATCAAAACACGATTGAAGAAATTAACAAAGACTACGTCGATGCTCACAATATTTATGTCGTACGCCGGTTAAGCGGCGGTGGTGCCGTTTATCATGACCACGGCAATTTAAATTTCAGTTTTATCATGCCGGATGACGGAAATTCGTTCCGTGATTTTGCTAAGCTGACACAGCCGATCATTCAAGCTTTACATGAGCTGGGAATTGAAGGAGCTGAGCTAAAGGGCCGTAACGATTTAGTAATCAATGGAATGAAATTTTCTGGGAATGCGATGTACGCAACGAACGGCCGAATGTTTGCCCATGGAACGTTGATGTTTGACAGTGATATTGATGAAGTAGTAAATACGTTGAAAGTCCGTAAAGATAAAATTGAATCTAAAGGGATCAAATCAGTACGCTCACGCGTAACGAATATCAAACCATTTTTACCAGCTGATAAACAAAACATGACAACAGAAGATTTTCGTCAAGAAATTTTACTAAAAATTTTTGGAGTAGATTCAGTCGATCAAGTGAAAACCTATGAATTAACCCAACAAGACTGGGTAGCGATCAATCAAATTTCCGACGAATACTATCGTAACTGGAATTGGAATTATGGCAAATCACCGGAATTTAACTTGGATCGTCACCAACGTTTTCCGATTGGTTCCATTGATGTTAAACTTAATGTTGCCGACGGTATAATTAAAAACGTTAAAATCTATGGAGATTTCTTTGGTTTGGGAGAAATTCAAGATGTTGAAGAGCTATTATCCGGAGTTAAATATGAAAGAACAGCATTGGCGACAGCGATCGATCAAATCGATCTCAAAAAATATTTCGGTAACATCGAAAAAGAAGATTTATTGACACTTATTTACTAATTAAGAACGTACAAGATAGCTAAAATTATCAACACTTAAATAAATTTAGAAGTTTCGACAACAGTTATTTTTAACAGTTGGTGAAGCTTCTTTTTTCTCTTTATTTCAATAGTGCGAGTTTTTATATTAAAAATTTTGTTATATTTATAAATTTAATTTTTGTTTGTGCGAATCATTTGCTTGGTGTTTTGGAGAAACATTCGACAAAATATAGTTTTTTAAGTATATTACTATAATAGTATTTTATTTCATACATATATAAAATTTGTATACTTTTTTTATTGAAAATTACTTTTCTTAATAATGAAATTGTGGTATCATAATTACATTATAATATATATAATTCATGGTGAGAGAACTATATAGCATATAGATAACGATCGTCAACAATAGCCAAGGCGATAAGGGAGGACTTAACGTGATGGGAGAAGAACAAAAGACACTAGCAGTACAGCAGCGTCTGTTAGAGATTGAGGAACAAGCTGTTCAAGCATTGAAGAATACTTTTGCCAATCTTCAGCTTATTGACTTTGATGCAATTCATTACAATCAGTACTCAGGCTCTTATCGTATTTTTTTGACGATCGGTAACTCCCAAGCGCAGCAGGTCACCTTTAGTATTGGTTATTTGCAAGGTGACGACCATATTGCAGACTACGGCGGTGGAAATGAACAAGTACAAATTAGAGGAAAAACGACTAGCCAAGTAATGGTTAAATATTCTAATGGAAGGGAAGCGAATGTTTAGTGGTTACTGAAAAATCCTGTTGGAAATTAAGTGATAATGCTTATTGGCTTGAACCAAGATTGAAAGCCTTCGATTCCACGTTAAAAGTAGGTGCCATCAGAAATTTAGATGATAAGCAGTTTAAAATTGTAACCATTAAAACTGATGATACTATCGGTTTTCAAGCGATGGCGGCTGCCCCTTTTCAAAAAGAGGCGATTGATACTTCTGAGTTAATCATTGTTTATGCAGGAACAACGGCCGGAATTTTTACTGAAATGGCAACAAATCAAGCTGTAACTGCTGATTATCGTAAATGGGAAGATACGATCGCTCTCAAGCAGCTCCAAGCTGCACAAGACTTTGCTGCCAAAGTAAAACAAGCGTATCCGCAGGCTGAAATCATCACTACCGGCCATTCTTTGGGTGCTTTTCTAGCATTGTATGTCGCTGCTGAAAATCAGTGGGCAATGGTTGGGTTTAATGGCCCGGATCCATATGAATATTTAACAGAGCCAGCCAAAAAATGGATAAATAACCAAGCAGAAATGCTAAAAAATTATTGTAATGTCAATGATGCTATCAGCCACATTAATGGCATCCCAAGCGGCACGCAGCTTTCTGTAAAATTTGGCGGAACCAAAAATACGCTAGCAGCGCATCAATTAAGTTTATGGTCGATTTTGATGGACAGCAGCGGACAGATTATTTTACCTGATGCGGAGCTTTTTTCTGGCGAGCTTATGAAACAGCGGGTAAATTTATATGCGAAAATGAGTCGCTTAGAACGGTTAAAAAAAATTGCTTATACTGAAAGCAGTAACTCGGTAGCTGAAATATTTTTTTATAGCGCTGAAGTTTTAACGATTTTGACCAATATCACCAACGCAGTCGAAGTAAGCATAGCTGAAATGTTGCAACGCTGCCACAAAGGGATTGATAACATTCAAGCTCTTTGGACCGATGGTTTAACTCGTGCTCGGGGAATTGGCAAGGACTTAGCCGAACCCGAGATCTTGGAAGCTTTGGCTCAAGGTGGCATTACGTATGATCATTTGGTTGAAAAGCCGACTTTGCTTTACTTGAAAAAAATCCATGAGATTCACAAAATACAATTTTGTTATTCAGATGTAATTGTGACGATTCGCTCGGCACTTCAAAAGTTGGCGCAGACAGATGCAAGAATTGCCGCAAATCTGAAAGCTTTAAACTTATAGAAGAAAGGTGTGTTTGTTATCCAAGATAGAAATCAGCTGAAAATGGATTACTTGAGAATACAGCAAACAATGGAAGAATTAGAGATGGACTTGTATCGGTACAGAGAAATGGAAATTGCCAAACTTGATGATTTAGCTGACGCCACGTTTTATTATTTAAAAGATTACGTTGAAGAAACTGAAGTGTTGAATCATTCTTTACATATGATTTCTCACCAACAAGATGTGGTAGTTCAGCAATATAAAGCAGAACAACGCCATCTGAAACGAGCCATGGAAGACCATTATGAAGACTATCTCTATCAATTGAAATTAATGGATATAAAAGGAGAATCATTTGATGGAGACCATCGATCCGCTTACTAGAAAAATAGTAGCTTTGCATAGAAGAAAAGCGCTGGAAAAACAAATTATTACAACAACACTAGCTAGTGCCATGCTAAAAAAGCTGTCGAACAGCAAGAAGCAATCCATAGCGGAAACCAGGAAATAGCCGCTACTGCCAAACGGACCATTGAGCTGGCTGCTGCTTTCAGCCCACGCTTGAAAGGACAGTGGGCTCAAAAAGCAGAGGAAGCAATTCAAGCAGCTGGTGAAGCGTTTGAACAATTAGAAGAAAATTACAAACCTTATTGAATGACTCCTGTGATGTGAGTCCGTAACTAACGTATTGGTTTTTGTACTTCAGCACCTTTTGACAGAGTTTCCATCTCTTCGTATAATAAAGAAACGTAAAGGAGCGAAGAACATGATCAATGAAATGATGCATCGACCTGTAGTGAAAAAAGAACTGGTCGATTTTATGCGTAATAAACAAAAAAAACTTCCAGGTGAATTAGGTGTAGTCGAAGCAGAAGCAAATCAAGCTGGCGTACCGATTATCCCGCATGAAACGGTAGTATTTTTACAATTCTTTTTGGGACAAATCAAACCGCAACAAATTTTGGAAGTAGGTGCCGCCATCGGATTTTCTTCCAGTCTAATGGCGCAATACGTAGATGAAAAAGGCCATGTTACCACAATTGATCGCTTTGACGTTATGATTGAGCAAGCAAAAAAAACGTACCAACGTTTGGCTTTAACCGATAAAGTAACCTTGTTGGAAGGCCAAGCAGCTGATATTTTACCAACGCTGACTGGCCCTTATGATTTTATTTTTATGGACAGCGCCAAAGCTAAGTATATCGAATTTTTACCGGATTGTTTGCGTTTATTACCTGTCGGTGGTGTATTGATGGTGGATGACGTCTTTCAAGCGGGAACTATTTTAGATCCAATTGAAACGATTCCTAAGAAAAATCGTGCCATTCATCGAAAATTAAATGAATTTTTAGATGTGGTGATGCCCCATCCTGATCTGACTTCGACCTTATTGCCATTAGGTGATGGTATTATTATGATTACTAAAGAAAAAGATCACATTGTGCTTTAAAAAATGCTAGCAGCCAGTCAAGTTTTTTTAAGTTCACAATAAAAAAAGTATTTTTTTATTGCGGACTTTTTTATAAAAAGCTGAATATCAAATAAAAAAAACTGGGTATTGAGAATACCGTTATTATTTTCTCAATTAATTAAAAAAAATCAAAAAAAGAACGTAATTATTTAAAATTATTCTATTGACGTAATTATTATAAACTGGTATTCTGAATAGGAAGAAAAAATTAGGAGGGACTTTAATGAATATGATTAACACAAAATTAATTGATTTTAAATGTGATGCTTATCACGATGGCGAATTTACTCAAGTATCTACTGCGGATATTTTAGGCAAATGGAGTATTTTCTTTTTTTATCCTGCCGACTTTTCTTTTGTTTGTCCAACAGAATTAGGAGACATGCAAGATCATTATGATCATTTAAAAGAATTAAATTGCGAAGTTTACTCTGTATCAGAAGATAGTCATTATGTACACAAAGCTTGGGCTGATGCAACAGATACAATTGGAAAAATCAAATATCCAATGTTAGCTGATCCAAACGGTCAACTGGCTCGTTTCTTTGGTGTTTTAGATGAAGCGTCTGGAATGACTTATCGCGCCTCATTTATTGTTAGCCCAGAAGGAGAAATCAAGTCTTATGAAATCAACGATATGGGAATTGGTCGTAATGCAGAAGAACTTGTTCGCAAATTAGAAGCTTCTCAATTTGTAGCAGAACATGGAGATAAAGTATGTCCAGCTAATTGGCAACCAGGCGAAGAAACAATTGCTCCAAGTTTAGACTTAGTTGGTAAAATTTAATCTAGTTCATTATAAACAGGGCAAAGAGTTGGATGAAACAGCATGAATGTTTTGTCTAGCTCTTTTTCTGAAACAAGAGGAGAAGAGGAGAAGCGAGTGACAGAAGAAGTATACGATTTAATTATTATTGGTGGCGGCTCAGCAGCTTTATCTGCGGGAATTTATGCAGGTCGTGCAATGATGGATACCTTAATTATTGAAAAAGATAAAATTGGCGGCCAAGTAACGACCACTGCTGAAATCGTCAACTATCCAGCGATTCGCAAAACGACAGGGCCGGAATTAATGGAAGAAATGCGTGTTCAAGCACAAGATTTTGGTGTGGCTTTTACTACAGATGAGATTATCGATGTAGATTTTAGTCAAATGATAAAAACGGTTAAATCAGCGAATCAAACCTATCAAGCCTATGCCGTATTAATTGCAACCGGCGCTTCTGCCCGCCAAATTGGCTTTCCTGGTGAAACAGAATTTATTGGTCGAGGGATTGCTTATTGCTCTACCTGTGATGGCGAATTTTTCCAAGGACTGGATATTTTTGTCATTGGCGGCGGCTATGCAGCAGCTGAAGAAGCCGTGTATCTTACGCGCTATGGTAAATCAGTGACAATGATTATTCGGGAACCGGATTTTACTTGCGCAAAATTAACGGCCGAAGCAGCCAAACAACATCCAGATATTAAAATTGTCTATAATACGGAAGTCAAAGAAATTACTGGTGATGACTTTGTCCGTAAGGCTGTTTTTGTTAATAATCAAACCGGAGCAGAAACAGTGTATGAAGCGCCAGAAGATAGTACCTTTGGCATGTTTGTTTTTGCTGGTAACAAACCAAGTACAGAAATCTTTGAAGGGAAAATTGCGCTAGACCGTGGCTATGTTCCGACAACGGAAAATATGGAAACCGATGTTGCCGGAGTTTATGCGGCCGGTGATTTACGGATCAAGGAATTACGCCAAATTGTAACTGCAGTGGCAGACGGTGCTATTGCGGCAACCCATGCTCAACGATATGTGACAGAACAAAAGACAAAAGCTGGATTACCGATTGTTACCAAACGGATGGAAGAACGGCTGGCCAAACGAACAACCACTGAAAAAGCTGATGGACAACCAACGGAAAAACAACCAGCTAAAACGACTGGCAATCATACGTGGTTTCCAGAAGCGATGCGTCAACAGTTAAGTGGAATTTTTGCTAAATTAACGAAAAATGTCACCTTACTTCAATTTATGGATGCCAGTGATGAAAGATCATTGGAGCTAAATTCATTCTTAACGGAATTTGCCGGGTTGGATCAGCAAATTATTTTAGAAACCATACAAAAGGGGACCGATATGTCGAAAGAAGCCGCCTACGACATTGAGAAAATGCCAAGCGTTGTTCTTTTAGACGCTGAAGGCAATTATACCGGAATCAAGTTTAGTGGTATTCCAAGCGGTCATGAAGTCAACTCATTGGTTTTAGCGGTTTATAATGTAGGGAGCGCAGGGCAGCCTTTAGCTCCAGAACTACAAAAGAAAATGACGAAACTACCGAAGAAAAAAATCGAAATTTTTGTTTCTTTAACCTGTCATTTTTGCCCTGATGTAGTCGCTGCTTGTCAACGCATTGCGTCAGTTAATCATAATGTTGAAGCTGAAATGGTGGATATTGGTTTATTCCCAGAGTTGAAAAAAGAGAAGAAAATCATGAGTGTTCCAGCGATGTTGATTGATGGAGAACAAATGATTTTTGGTTCAAAAACAATGGAAGAAATTATCGAAGCATTAGCTTAAAATATACCAAGATTAGAGGGTAGATTCATCGAGGGATGAATTTACCCTCTATTACTTTTTAAGGGTCGAACATGGGCTCTTGGACTTCAAGTCCCAAATAAAAAATGGTCGCCTTCGCTGTTATTTTAAAATCTGGTTTAAGTATGTTGGGGCTTTGAACCCTGTATAGGAAATTAGGAACGAAATGAAGCAGTAAAGAACCTTTTAACACTTATTTTTAGGAGATGAAAACAATGTATGTACTTGCTTTAGATATTTCAATAGGGAAAAGTTATGCCGTTATTTACCATGAAAATACTTGTTTTTTCAAACAAGTAATTTTCTATGTAGTTGTAACAGCCAAATAAATAGAAGAATTTGATCTATATCAAAGTATTTCAGGAATTGGGGAACTCTCTGCGGGCCTCATCATTGGTGAACTAGGAGACCTTGGCCATTTTTCTTCTCACAAACAATTAAACGCTTTTGTCGGTGTCAATACCAGAGGGTACCAATCTGTAAAATACACTGCCCAAGAACACATGAATAAAGCACGGTAATCCAAAAGTACGAAAAAATTCGTATTTTATGTTCATTCTCATGAACATGATCCGATAACAAGCAGCAGGTCCGAATCATCCGATTGACTATTACTACAAATGAAAAACGCAACCTCCGCCCAAAAAGTATAAGATTGCGCTCGTCGCTTGCATCAACAAACTTTTGAAATACCTCCACGCAATGGTACGACACTTAAGTACGTATAATTATTCACACGACCTCTAATGACCTGGCTAAACGTAGGAAACGAGTTTGAGCGAGTGGATGGAAAAGTTACATAAGAATATTTTATTGAGCTAGACACGTTCTATAATCAAAATATAGATCCAGTTAGCTTTGACTGGAACAGAGTGCGTTAGTAAAGAGAGCGCATAGAGCATGTGCTAACGACGAAACGTTCAGCCATTAATCCATTAAAAGAATAGGGTGCACCAACGTATATGATTCTTATAGCAAAAATGAGTAATGAAAGAGCAGTTCCCCTAATTTACGCACAACTATGTAGCTGGGTAAAGCTAACAAAAAATCAAAAAGTATATTATTTTCTTTCTACTAAAAATAAATATTTTAGTAATAATCATTGACATTAAAAAAATATAACAGTATACTTACATTTAAATTAAATGTTTTAAACTATATACATGTGAAGTATATGTTAGTTAGATAAAAGAATAATTTGAGTTCGCGCGATTAAGTTATTCGTATCTATATATAAGTAAACTGGATTGTACTGGAGGTGTTATAAATGAAAGTAACTGTTCAACCTGTTAAGAAAAGTAAACCTGTAGCTAGTCAAGCTAAAAAAACTTACACTGCGCCGATGAAATAATTAAGAAAGGCATAACTTTATGTTATGCCTTTTTTAACATTTCGTAGTTAGGAGGTAATATGAATAATTATGTGATAAAAAATGATGATGAAGTTAACTATTTTTTAGATGATAATGTTTATAGGTTTTCATTTAATGATTTTTTATATGATGCAACAAATGATCATAGTAATTTTCCTTTGTTGGAGAGAGGATATAAAAAATTTGAAAATTTTTTTAAATTTAAAAATCCGAATACTGTCTTTATTAAAGTATTGAATGTTGGAAGACTATTAGAGGATCTAAATAAGTTTCAGAAACGTAGGGATGTGAATCAAATGATAATTGAATTCTTTGATTGCTTAGTGCATGTCTATGATATTACGAAGTTTTGTCCAAGATGCTTCATCAAAAGGTATCAAGAAGGGATGGATTCTTCTTATACAAAATATATCAAAACTGAAAATGACTATGAAGTTAATTTTGTAAGCGGTCCTATTGAAGAAATAAAGAATGAAAATAAAAATTTCGTCGCTTGGGATAAAAATTTAAATCAATACTATGATTCACCATGTTTATGTTATCCAGATTGTACAAATGAATATACGAGCAATATCAGCCTAAAAAAAATAGATGTTTCTAAATTAATAGGTAGATTTTCTCCTGTTAGAAATATCTGCTATCAGGGGAATGTTGATACAGTCCGTAGATACGTGTATGGAGCCAACTCTAGCGCACCTGCTAATGAAAAATATTTAGATGAACATGGTGGGAAAGGTGCCACAAAGGTTCAAGCATTTTATAGCGCTGTTTATGAATCTCTAGAAAGATATAGTGCGAGACAATTTGGATATGAAAAAGTAATAAGAGATAGTTATGATAATTTGAGTAGCAAAGGTGGTAGAATACTGAATCCACATAGTCTTTCTTTAGATAGTAGTGAAGAGAACAAAAATAGATATGAATCAAACAAAATGTATGAATGGATTGAAGCAACTAATATATCTGATAAAAAAAAGACATTAATACCAGCCAATATCGTTTATTTTCCTTATGTAGCTGATGAAAAATATCATTTTTCATCTTATTCAACAACAGGATTATCAGCTAATTCATCGATTGATAAGGCTATTTCACAAGGTTTATTAGAAATTATAGAGCGAAATTGTTATGCATTGACTCATAAAGCACTATTACGCGTGGTAGATCTTGAAAATGACATGAATAATTTAGCCAAAAATTTAGAAATGAAATTAATTGAGAATCAAATTAAGGCAAATTATACATTGCTATCTAACTCGTTTGGGGCTTATGTAGTCCATTGTACATTAGAGGACTTAAAAAATAATTTTCCGATCTATACACACGGTGCAGGAGCTTCTTTAAATATAGAAAAGGCTATGCTAAGAGCAATAACTGAGGCTGTTCAGTTAAGGACGTCACAAATATTATTGAAAGAATACGGGGAAATCAACGAAGAAGTAAATAAGGCTAATAAAGAATGGGCATTAGGCAATAAAAAGTATGTTTGTCCTTTTCTCAATAGTAAAAGTAATACACAAAAAAAAGCTTCCTCTTATCTAAATTTGGAAACAGACAATGTGCAAGCTGACATAAAAAAGTTAAGCAATAATTTAGCTTTATATGGATATGAAAGTTTTTACGTGGACCTAACAAGAGAAGATATTCTTGTTCCAGCTGTGAAAGTTATTGTTCCTGGATTACAAGACATTGACGATAGTAACAAAGAAAATTCTAAAACCTTAATTAGACTTGGGGTAAAGAACCTTTTGCCTATGTTCAGTTAAAAAAATGGAGGATTTATTTTGAGAAAGATAAAAAAGCAATATTATTTCTATAATTTATTATCTAATGCAGCAATTCAAATTTTTTCGGCTGTTTCTTATATCTATATAATCCAAAATGGTTTTTCATATTTGGAAGCTAATCTATATTTATCTATTTTTTGGATTGTTTGTACAATTGCTGAAATCCCTTCAGGCGTGTTAATTGACTCTATAGGCGCAAAAAACACCTTATTTTTTGGTTACGGATTACGCTTCTTAGGGTTAATAAGTTTGGTTTGGTTACCAAATTTCCTAGTGTTGCTTATGTCGGCTATTCTAACAGCAATTGCTGAAGCTTTACAATCAGGTACGTTAGAAACTTGGCTAACCAATGAAGGGAAAATAAAGAATTCTGAGTTCTCAATCCAAAAAATTTATAGCAGGACAGCAACTTATCGTTTGACGATAGGGCTAGTTTTAGGATATTTAGGAGCTCAAATATATTCCAAGGTTGATATAAAGCTGCCATTTGCAATCTCTGCTTTTTTATTCTTTGGTTTAACAGTAATCATTTTATTCAATTTTAAAGAAGTACATGCTAATCAATTAGGGAAGGAAGTTAGTAATGATTCTTTTCTTAGGACATATAAAAAATCAGTGATATCCGCTTTTCATTATTCAAAAAAAAATAAATACTTTTGGATAGTTATATTCATTTTGCTTATACCTGTAATAAACGATATTGGGCCTTCTAATCAATGGCAAAGTTATATATCTACTAAGGGAAATTTAATAGATACTGGCTTTTTTTTCGTCTTTATAAGTGTATCAGGAATAGTCGCAAACCTTTTAATGAGTAAATGGGAAATAAAGAAAACAAAGATTAAAAATGTTTTTCTTACTTTTGTATTAGTTGATATTTGTATCGTAATTACATTATCTATAAATTTATTACCGCCTATTGTTTTTTTATTACACGTTTTTTTATTACAAGCATTAAGTACAATAACAATTACTATTTTACATGATGATCTAATTACAGAGGATTCAGTAAGAGGGACAATGATATCTATATATAATACTATAGAAGGAATTATTACTAGTGTCGTTTTAGTTTTAAATGGATATATTTCTGATAGACTTGGATTTCAAGTAGCATGGTTATTTGCAAGTATCTTTACATTTACATTGTTGTTTATGCTTTTAATTACTGTGGTATTGAGGAGGAACTCACGTGGCTAATAGGTTTTTTAATGACGAGGGAGAACTAAAAGTAATTCCTAAAAAACATGAGGCAAAGATAGAAGTATTCTCTACAATTATTGAATTGTTTGAATACGAACATTTTTATTCTGAAAAGGAGGTAAATGAAATTTTGAAAAAAGTATATCACGATTACGCATTGTTAAGAAGATATTTAATTGAATATAGATTTTTGTCGAGAGATCTGTATGGGAAAGCGTATGAAAGAGTTAGGGATAGCAAATGACAAAATTAAATGAAGATTTTTTGATCAGAATACCTATACTGCCTTTAAAAGTAAATTACATGATAAGAGAGAAATATGATTGTGCAACGGTTAAAAAGTATATTGCTGATCACTATTCTGATAGTTGTGAGCTTTCTTTTAATTACTTAGGCTTAGGAGAGTGCACATCGATTGAAAAATTTAATAACTATGTATCAAGAGCTGCGTACCGAACAACGTCTTTTGGCGGACTAATTGGTTATTTGTATTTTACGCATAGAAACTCTCAGATTCAATCAGAAAATACACACTTAAGAGAAAAAGTAATGGTTGAGAAGTACGAATTAAATGAAGATACACCTGTAATGAAGAATCCATTGTATGAATGCTATGGAGAAATACTTATTTACAATGGTCCTGATAACATAGTTAAAATTGAAGGCGAAAGATTAGATAAGCTAATTAATTTAGTTGAAGAAGAAAAAAATATAAAGATTCAAGATATTATCACGTTTTTTGAAACTAAATATTGTTACACAACAGAGTATGCACGAGAATGCTTGTATAGCTTATTTGAGCAAAATTTCTTTCTAAATAGTTCTCTAAACACTCCTAAAATAGCACATCAGATATCTAAAAATCATTCTTGGATAGTACCGGATAAAAAAATAGAACACTTTTCAAATAATACTCTTGTTTCTAATGCAGATTTAGCTGATTTTAATAAAATCCTAGATGAAATCATTGAATGCTTTAAAATATATGGCCTCAAAGAATGTTTAGAACATTTTTACGATCGATACAGTAATGGACCAATTGTTTTAGAACACTTAATCAAGGATAAAGAATTTTTAAACAAATTAGAAAAAGTAGCGGCTAATATCGACTTTAAAAATGACGTGTTAGTTACAGTAAAAAGAGCAATTAGTTCAGCAATACTAAATGGAGATAAGGAAGTGTTTATAGATATCAATGATATACCCAATAAAACAAACGGCAAGCCTCCTATTGATATATTCACTAATGTAGTAGAGATGCATAGTAAAAAACATTTTAATGTTGATACAGGGAAATATATTGTTAATGAAGGAGATGCTCAATCGTTTTGGGAAAATCAAAATGGTCAAGTTTTAAAATATTATTTTGAAGATGATACATTAAACCAGATAATGAACTATGAAAAATCTGGAATTTCAACAAATTATTATTCTTCAGCAGTGTTAGATATGAAAAATTTATTTGTCAAAGTTGAAAAAGATCGTTTTTTTACTATTAATGAATATGGTGAGAAAGTTTTGTATACAAAAGGTACACTTATAAACGACTCGTATTATCCTAAAAGTTTATTAGCCATTTTGAAGTTAAGTTCCTTAAATAATATTCCTAAACCCTTAAATAAATTAATTCAAGGGTTATATGAATTCTATTCGCCTAGAATCGTGATTGGAAATGTTCTATTGATAAGAGAACAATGGGCTATTTATAAGTTAATTAAAGGCTTACAGACTTATGAAACTTTTGAGAAACAGTTTAGAGAGTTAACTATTCAGTACAGAATACATGAAATGGTCTCTCTATGTTATTCTGATATTGAATCTTTAATAAATATCAGAAATAAGGATGATTTGAACTTTTTATATAGGTTATTGAGACAAAAGGAAGAAGTAATCTTAAAAGAGGATATTCAAAAGAATAGCCCTATATTTAAAGGCAATAATAGATATGCAAATGAACTTATTATGCACAGCTCTTTAAAAAGTGTATCGAATGAAAAGCATATAGTAGATGATATAGAAGCGCCGTCTGCTTCAATGAACACGATCGAAATACGATTGAGATATAACTCAGAATTAGTGGACAAAAAAAACATATTTAAGTTAGTTGAAAAGATATTAAGGGGGAAGTCTTTCATTTTTATTAACTATGAAAACGAAGGGAATAACGAAATGAGAGTACGTATACCTAAACCAGAATATTTTGTGGATGTCAATAGTATATATTTAGAGTCTAGCGGTTTAGTTCACGCATGTATAGTTGAGTATTTTCCAGAAACAATTAGGTATAGGAAGATGACTATTCCTTATTTTGAAAAAATATCATATATGGATTCTACGGCTATAAAAAACATACTGATGGATACTAATTCGGACACAGAAATACTTTCTTTAGCGGTAGCAAGTACCTATTCATGGTTAATAATTTTTGAGGAATCTGGATTAGAAAATCGTATAGATTTTTTTAACGAGAATTGGTTCAGTAAGATAGATGGTAGTTTATATAAAAATCATACTTACAAAGAGGAGCTAAATAAAATAGATAAAGAAAAAGTTATACACTACATTAAACAACTGGACACTTCAAGAAAGAGTATATGTAATGAAATGATTCCAAACGAAAATATGATGGATTTAATTCACATGAGTACCAATAGAATAATTGGCATAGATCTAGCTTTAGAACACAACATATACAAAAGAGTAAGAACAGGTATCTATGTAAAGGAATGGGGCAGATGAGTCTGTATGAAGAAATATCTAAGCAAGAAGAAATAGAAAATATAGAGTTACTAGTACAAATGGGTATAAAAGTAAAAACTAGACTGAAAAAGAAAAAATTTGAAAAGAAAGGTTTTATAAGTGATAACATAGTCCATATTCCAAATTTTGCTATACCAGATATACGATGTGAAAGTTTTAGCATTGAGAGCATTAATGAAGACATAAATAATATTTTACAAAAAAATTCTATTAAACGATTTGATTACAATGATTGGCGTATGCAAAATAAATATGAGCCGATTGACTTTGTGGAAGTAATAAAAGTATTAAATAAATTTAATACTAAAACTGATTACAGTGGTGTGGAAGCTTTTAGTATACATGAACTTAATACTAAAATATTTTCTTTAAAGGAAAAAATACTTCCAATTATTAATTTTATAGAACAGAATAACTTTGTAGAGCTTTCTATGGGATCTGGCAGCTCATTTACGTTGGAGCTACCATATTCAAATACAAGTTTTTTATGCTTAAATAAAGACGAAGGTAAATTCGAAAAAAGTGTCTATTATTTACATGAATTAGGTCATGTATATCATAATTATTCCAAATTCAAAAGAAAGATACTGACTTCCATAGAAACGGATGAGAGGGTTGCACATATTGTGGAATATTATCTGGTAAGGAACATTTTTACTGTTGATATGATGAGTAGCTATACGAAATTATTGTACGAAAGATTATACAACTGTACGTTATTGACCTTGTTTCAAAGTGAAATCTATTTAAATCCAAATGACTACAAAACTACCAAAGCAAAACAAGTACTTTTTGATACTTTAACAACCCAAATATATAATGATGCATTTAATGCTTCAAATCTCAGTTGGGCATATGAATCTCAAATAACACGCTATCCTTTTTATAGTGGGGCATATATATATCCAATATTGGAACTTATAAAAATTATTAAAGATAGTGGACATTCACATTTGAATTTAGAAAACATGCTGAAACTAATCTACTAAAATAGTTGAAAATTTCCAAACTTTCTTTAGATAAAATGTATATGAATAGTTTAGGTCCGTTAGAAGATACAAAAAATGAGCAAAGCAGAAAAAGATGTTTACCAAAATTGGATGATTGTCAATAAAGTAAATACTTAAAGATTTTCAAAGTAATTTTCCTCCTTTTCTTTGGGAGTAAGCATTTTAATGTTCCACGTTGTTAAATTTGGTAATCCGCAAGGTTTGTCCCATTATCAATTTTCACTTCAGAATATTGCTTTACCCAACGGGCGATAGGGGAAACCGCAATGCCATATTCAGTATCAAATGCATTCTGAGTTTTTACCACTTCTATAGAGTTTAACGAGAGATCGTTTAAACCCTTCATCAAATTTACGAGGTGTTTTTCGTTTGTCTACTTTAATAAACATCCTTTCTAGATTGAGCGTCTATTTAATTGATGGTATACCAAAAAGTTTATTTACTTTATTAGCATACATGCAGTCTGTCTCTTGACCGTATAAATAGTTAGTCGTTTTCCGCCGACTGACTAAAGAGATAGCTTTCTTTAATATTCCTCTACACTATGATTTATTGATTCGTTCAATGAATAAAATATAAGAGCTAGCCAGTGTCTGCTAGCTAACTCTAAAAATGATAGTATGTTTAATCTCTACGTTCATACCTCAACCAATTGAAAAAGAGCGAAGCTGAAAAATAAAAGATCTCATATGGCAAAAAAATACTATGTATACAGTTGAAAGTGTTACATATAAAACCTGAAAAAGGACCTCTGACTTTTAGTTATCAAAGAAGACCATTACCAAGCGGAAAGAGGTTGTACGTCGTGAATGAGAATATACAAAAAAAGGATTCGTTACTAACCGGTGCATACAATAAAGAAGTTCATAAAAAAGCGATATGAGTTACTGAAAGCATTTGGAGAATAAGGAGGAAATCAGCGACTGAAAAAGGATGATTCATTCCATTTTTATTTTCAATAGTAATTGGAGCGCTGATTGTTGGTTATAGCTATGATGTTTCTAATTTTGAAAATGACGGGAATTCAGAGCCTAACTACCTAAAAAGTAAGAAAGAAATTAAAGACTCTACCATTTATTTAAACATGGGTTTAAAAAGAGTATCTGCTAGAGACAGGCAAAACAGTGTACAAAAAATTTGGCTATATGTAAGGATTGATGATCTTGAACAGTGCCGTAAATATTTATTCAAATAGACATACTAAGATTAGAAGGTAAATTCATCTATTGATGAATTTACCTTCTATTAATTTTTTTGTACAGCTTCTTTCTGAAAAATTTTCGTTTTAGCGGAGAAGTTATGTAAAACAAAAGACGTTGCCAGCATTCAAAAAGGAATGTTTTACTAACGCCTTCAATTAAAGCAAAATAGTTGAAAAATGATTTACTTCACCGTGACTAATTTTTTTAAAGGATCCACGCCAAAGTGTTTTTCCTGATAGAGCAAAATTTCAGCACAAGCACGACTGTCTTCTAAGGCGTCGTGATGGTTGTTTAACTGAATTTGTAAGTTTTCGCAAACAGTATTTAACTTATGGTTAGGGAATTCCGGAAAAAGCTTACGGCTGGTTTTGACGGTACATAATGATAAATAATTTGGTTGTTCCAAACCATAATATTCTAAGCAGCCGGCTAAAACACTACAGTCAAAACTGGCATTGTGAGCTACTACTAAACGGCTCGGCTGAAAGCAGCTTTGGATTTTTTGCCAAACTTCCGGGAATTTTGGCGCATCCGCTACATCGTCCTTTTTGATTCCGTGAATCTGTGTATTTTTCCAGAAAAAAGGTGTCTCGGGTTTGATTAATGTATAAAATTCATCAACAATTTGGCTGTTTTCTACTTTAACTAAAGCAAGAGAACAAGCGCTGTGTTTTGCGTAACTGGCTGTTTCAAAGTCAAATGCGTAAAAATTCATGTTTAGGCGCTCCTTTCCACAAGATTTCCGTCACTATTATAACAGACTCTGTTTTGAAAAATAGCGCCATTGTTACAAAAATCAAAAAATTAACATTTTTGTAATAAAAAACGTATAAAGAATAAAAACTATGGCAAGACCAGAAAAGCGCAAAGTTACCAACTCAAGGCTTCAACGCTTGAAAACAACTGAACCAGTCAGACACGTAAATCAGGCCCTTCGTTGAAAGCGTTGGCTCGTAAAGCTGCATCAGGCTGTTTCAAGTACGTGCTCTAATCAAAAGCTAAATCAACTTCAACGGGACAATGATCGCTACCTAAAATATCCGTGTGAATCTTCGCATCGACTAAGCGTTCTTTTAAATCATCTGATACCACAAAATAGTCAATCCGCCAGCCAGCATTGGTTTTTCGAGCGTTGAAGCGATAACTCCACCATGAATAAACGCCTTCTTGTTCTGGGTAAAAATACCGATACGAATCAATAAAACCACTGTCCAATAACTGAGAAAATTTTTCTCGTTCTTCGGGCGTAAACCCGGCATTTTTTTGATTAGTTTTCCAGTTTTTTAAATCGATCGGTTGGTGGGCTACATTTAAGTCGCCGCATAAAATAACCGATTTTACTTTTTTTAATTCATTTAAATAGTTACAAAAGGCCTCTTCCCACGTCATACGGTAAGCTAGCCGTTTTAACTCCGGCTGTGAATTTGGCGTGTAACAAGTCACTAAATAAAATTCAGGATACTCCAAAGTGATCAAGCGCCCTTCACTATCATGTTCAACCATACCTAGTCCATAACGAACGCTCATAGCTTCCTGTTTAGCAAAAATAGCCGTTCCTGAGTACCCTTTTTTTTCAGCGTAATTCCAGTATTGGTGATAACCAGGCAATTCTAAATCAATTTGACCGGCTTGAAGCTTTGTTTCTTGGAGACAGAAAAAATCCGCATCCATTTCATTGAAGACTTCCATAAAGTTTTTTTTCACAATCGCTCTTAGGCCATTAACATTCCAAGAAATACATTTCATCCTTTTTGCTCCTTTCAAAACCTGCGTAACTTCATTCTAAAGGATTTTAGTCAATTTGAAAATACTTCTGTCCGATTGCCGTTAAGAAGTTTTGTGTGGCATCATAAGAAATTTGTAGTAAGATAAAATTATCATAAATAAAGTGAGGAAAACTAGATGAAAATTGGAGTGATCGGCCTTGGTAATATTGCCCAAAAGGCTTACTTGCCGCTGTATGCCGCTTTAAGGGATCAAGGGGAATTCATACTGACAACTCGCAATCAGGCAGTAATGACTGCGATAGCTCAAAAATACGGCTTCACGGGAACAGTTGCGACAGTAGCAGAATTAATTGATAGTCCGATTGAGGCTTGCTTTGTCCATGCAGCAACTAAAGTTCACGGGATCTTGGTTAGACAACTATTAACGGCGGGAATTCACGTGTTTGTAGATAAACCATTAAGCGAAGATCTTGAAGAGGTACACGAACTACAAGCGTTAGCTCAACGTAAAGGATTATTACTGATGGTTGGTTTTAATCGGCGTTTTGCACCGCTGGTAGAACAATTGAAGGCAGTTCCTAATAAACAGATGATCACGATTCAAAAGAATCGAATTGCGGATTTACAACCTACAGCCTTTGTCATTTATGATTTATTTTTACATGTTGTAGATACTGCTGTCTATTTATTAGAAGAGCCTACCGGCCAAATTGCAACAACTATCGTTGCAGAACAAGGACAGTTGCAGCGAGCAATTTTACATTTAGAGACAGCTAAAACTTCTGTCCTTTGTACGATGGATCTTTGTTCAGGTGCCAATAGCGAAGTCTTTGAAGTTACCAGTCCTCAAGGCACGTATCGTTTAGAAGATCTAACTCAATTGACAGTGAAAACAAAAGAGTATACGACTTTTCAGAAAATGGGAGATTGGACCAGCACTTTGGAAAAGCGTGGCTTTCAACAAATGGTCACACAGTTTATTCAAGCTATCAAAGAACCTCACACAGCTAACCTAAAACAAGCCCACATCGACACTAGTCATAAGTTGTGTGCAAAAATGCTCCACGATTACCAGCGTCACGTTCTTTAAGGAAGACTAGCAACTTTCTTTTGGTCATGCTAGAATAAAAGATAGTAGAAAGAGAAAGGACTAACTTTCGTGAATAAAACTGAAATCCAACGGCAATTAAAAAATATTATACTAAAAATAGATGAACCTCTTAAAAACGTAACCTTTACTAAAACCGGCGGGCCAGCTGATATTTTAGCATTTCCTAAAAACAAAGCCGAAGTTGTACAAATCATTGCTTACTGTCGAGAACATGAGCTTCCGTGGATGGTGCTGGGGAATGCCAGTAATTTAATTGTCCGTGACGGTGGGATCCGTGGTGTAGTCATTATGTTAACCGAAATGAAAAAGATCCAAGTGGTAGGTACAAAGTTGACAGTGGAAGCAGGTGCTAAGTTAATTGAAACCACCTACGTAGCCTTAGATCACGATTTAACTGGTTTCGAATTTGCTTGCGGCATTCCTGGCAGTGTCGGCGGTGCCGTTTATATGAATGCGGGGGCTTATGGTGGCGAAATAAAAGATGTATTCGAATCAGCAGAAGTTTTGGGAGCAGACGGAACCATTCGCATTGTAACAAATGAAGCGATGAATTTTGGGTATCGCTATAGTGCAGTCCAAGCGCTTCCGTGTGTGGTATTGAGTGCAACTTTTGCGTTGTCTAAAGGCAAGCCTGAAACAATTAAGGCGCAGATGGATGAGTTGACGGCTTTACGTCAATCCAAACAACCGCTGGAATATCCTTCTTGCGGCAGTGTCTTCAAGCGACCGACAGGTTATTTTACCGGAAAACTGATTCAAGATGCTGGGCTACAAGGTCTAAAATGGGGCGGAGCCCAAATTTCTGAGAAGCATGCGGGCTTTATCGTCAACATTGATCAAGCTTCTGCTACAGATTATGTAGAATTAATTGCTCATATCCAACAAGTGATCAAAGAAAAATTTGATGTTGAATTACAAACGGAAGTCAGAATTATTGGAGAAGAATAGCAGAAAAACATTTTTTTGTAATAAATAAACGACAGTAAAACAAGTAAACTTCTTTGCTTGTTTTACTGTCGTTTTTTGAGTGAAAAAGAACAGATGAGAATACAGATAACGGCTATCAAGGTTAAAGGAAATTCAATTAAAATAAAAACCCTAGTGCAAAGTTTTCCAATTAATTGCTATAGGTAAGCAAACAGAGAGCCTCAACGAATGAAGATAGAACATTTTAAAGAAAATAAGGTCAAAAGGTATTGTTAATTATCATTGCGAACTACTAACTTTGCTGTAAATTCGGTTACCAAGAAATCTTAACTATTTTTTATATCGTCATTTTTAGGTAAACCTCAAGTTTTAGAAGATGAGAAAGCTACCACTGTGTAAAATCTTACCTGGGAAGCTAAAGACGTAATGACAATAAATAAACGATGATTTATTGATAAAATATCGCAACAATTTAGTTGACTCTTTAAAATGAGATTAATCTGTGTAAATAGTCGGCGAATTAAGCGAAAGTTCCTCTTAGTTATTTTGATAATGGTGGTATAAAGACTTCACGATCAGAAAAGACTTCCATTTTTTGTCAAAATTGCTATTTATTCCCCAAATTTCCGTTATTCCGGAATTAATTTGCTCTTAATCAAAAGAAAACGTTTTTATATACTTGAAGGGTAGAAAGAAAGGTGGTAAAAATGAAAAAAATCATTGCAATAACATCCTGCCCGGTGGGGATTGCCCATACATACATGGCGGCGGAAAATTTGGAGAAGGCAGGAAAAGAGCTAGGAGCTCAGGTGAAAGTTGAAACACATGGTTCAATCGGTGTTGAAAATGAATTAACCGCAAAAGATATCGAAGAAGCAACTGGGGTAATCATTGCAGCGGATACTAAAATTGATCAATCACGATTTGACGGTAAACCACTGCTAACGGTTGGCGTGCAAGAAGGAATTCACCACGCAGATGAATTGATAAAAAATATTTTAGCAGGAAAAGCACCAGTGTTTAAAAGCACAGAGATAAATAGTGCTGTAGAAAATAAGAATGAATCAGAGAATTTAGGTAAAAAGATTTATAAGAGCTTAATGAATGGTGTTTCATACATGGTTCCATTCGTGGTTACAGGAGGATTATTGATTGCAATATCCTTAACATTAGGCGGAAAAACTACTCCGGCAGGAATCAAAATACCAGAAGGAACGATTTGGGCAACGATGAATAGTATTGGCACTATCGCAATGGGATTGATGGTTCCCATTTTATCTGCATTTATTGCGCAAAGTATAGCGGATCGTCCGGGGCTTGTGCCAGGCTTTGTCGGTGGGATGCTGGCTGCCAACGGGTCATTATATGGTAGTGATGCCAATGCCGGATTTTTAGGCGGAATCATTACTGGTTTTTTGGCAGGCTTTATCGCTTTAGGAATTAAAAAGATATCAGTGCCGAAAGCACTACAGTCAATTATGCCGATTATTATCATTCCTGTTCTGGGTTCTTTGGTAGTTGGTTTGATATTCATTTACGTCATTGGCGGACCAGTTGCTTTCCTATTTAGTTCATTGACTAAATTGTTAGCAGGGATGCAAGGAGGAAGCGAAGTTATTTTAGCCATGATCTTAGGAGCAATGATTGCTTTTGATATGGGTGGACCTTTTAATAAAGTAGCTTTTTTGTTCGGATCTGGTTTGATTGCAGAGGGAAATTATTCGATTATGGGACCAATTGCTGTAGCAATTTGTATTCCTCCGTTAGCATTGGGAGTTGCGTCATTGATTTTGAAAACCAAGTTTACCAAAACAGAGCGAGAAGCTGGTAAAGCATCATTAGCAATGGGACTTTTCGGAATCACAGAAGGAGCAATTCCATTTGCTTCAACAGATCCGTTACGAGTTATTCCAAGTATTGTAGTGGGCGCTATGACAGGAAGTGTGATTGGGATGCTTTCAGGTGTCACAGACCATGTGGCACATGGCGGTCCCATCGTAGCAGTTTTAGGAGCAGTGGATCATGTTGCAATGTTTTTTGTTGCAGTTGCAAGTGGAATTATTGTGACGGTATTAATGTTGAGAATCTTAAAACCAACAATACCAAATAGCGTGACTGCTTCAGCAAATGGTGCAGTTGCCACAGATTTATCAGTACCCCAAAAAAGTAATGACGATGTGACGTTTGATTCTATTACTGATATTATGTCGAATGAAGCGATCATGTTAAATGAAGTAGCATCAACAAAAGAAGGTGTGATCGAGGATTCAATCCAATGTTTAGCCAAAACTGGAATGATTACTGATAAAGATGGCTTTAAAAAAGTTATTTACGCTAGAGAAAGTGAAAGTACAACAGGAATCGGCATGGGAGTTGCTATTCCCCATGGCAAATCAACTTATGTCCTTAAGCCAACGCTCACTTTTGTGAGAAGTCAGGCTGGTGTGGATTGGAACTCTTTAGATGGCAAACCTGCACATTTGATTTTTATGATCGCTGTTCCTGAAGACAGTCAGGGTGATACGCATTTGAAAATTTTGCAGCGTCTTTCACGCAAGTTGATGGATGATGACTTCCGTCAGGCATTGATGGAGGCACCGGATAAAGCGTCCGTTCACCAATTATTAAGCAAAATTTAACATAAGATGAAAAATCGACTGTGATAAGCCATAATAGATGTATTATCATAGTCGTTTTTTTATTTTGAAAGGGAGTTTCTGTCCGGTATGAATCAGCGTCAACAATCTTTGGCCTATCAACTAATTGAAAATAACAATTATGTAACGATAAAAAAGCTAGCAGAGCAATTTCATGTTTCTGAAAGAACGATTCATAGTGATTTAAATACTATTGAAGCTTGGTTGATAACAAAACAGCTGTCATTGAAGATTGAAAGAAAAAAGGGAATCGGAATCTTGATCAATGGATTACCTCATGAAAAAGAACAACTAAAGCAAGTTCTCAATGAAGATTCACAAACTGAAGTAGATAAAAATCAGCTTCAACAATTATTGATTTTTCACTTACTTGTGGCAAAGGACAGACTCAGTCTCGAAGAACTAGCGGAAAAGTTATTTGTTGGGAAACGTACAATTCATAAGGAATTGGTAGAGCTGCACAGCTTTTTTGAATACCATCATTTGCAGCTGGTATCTAAGACGAAGCTCGGAACTTTTCTTAAAGGTGACGAGCAAGAAAAAAGACAGCTACTTGTTAAAACATTACGACATATGCAAAAAGAAGATCCCCAAAGTCCTTCATTAAAAGAATTTTTTGCAAAAGACACAATAAAAGTTATTCACCACACGTTAAAAGATGTTTTTAATGAAAGTCATTTGGAACAACCGGCAGGATTATCCAGTGTAGAAATCCACATTTACTTTATGTTGGAGCGGATGAGACAATATCAGCATGTGAAATTAAGCAAAGATGAAAATGAATTAGTCGATCATACCCAAGAACAGCAGTTGAGCAGTCGGATTTTGGCCAAACTAGCAAGTATCTATCCAATCGAGTTTTCTCCTGATGAAATAAATTATTTAGCTTTGCGTCTGGCCAATCTTTTCACAAAATCACAAGCAAACACACGGTTTCAAGAAAAGTCTCGCCTACTTGCCAATCACTTGATTGAACAAGTTGAACAATTTTTAGGCTACTCATTGAAAGAAGATCAGCAGCTGAAACAAAATTTAAGCTCTCATTTATCCTCCACTTATTTTCGTCTTAATTGCGGCCTGCAGATGTTTAATCCATTAACGAAAAATGTGTTTAGTACCTACACACAGCTTTTCTTAGTCTTACAGTTGATTTTAGAAGATTATTTCGAAGGAGAAGACTTTTATGTGCCGCAAGCTGAGACAGCCTATTTAACGATTCATTTTCAAGCTGCTATTGAGCGGCATCAGCATCAGAAAAGTCGGAGATACCGAACCGTTTTAATCAGTGAATATTCCAAGGCAATGGCTGTTTTTTTGGAAGCAAGGCTGAACAGAGAGCTTCCTGAATTAATGATTATGGATTTAGTTGAGTATAAACCGGAGTTAGAAAAAATGGAGCTTTCGTCTGTTGATTTTATCATAGCTACATTACCATTTAAACATACTAGTATTCCCGTTATTGAGATCTCACCAATGATTACAGAAACTGATTTAGCTTATGTAACAAAATACATGCTAGAGCACGTGCCTACTAAAAAGAAAAAGTCGTTTGATTTAGCTAATTTCACCCATCCATTTTTGATTTTTCCGCATTTAAATTTGACTGATACAGCAGAAATTTTACATTTTATGGGAAGTGTTTTGGTGGAACATCACTATGTTTTACCGGAGTTCATTGATTCTATTGTAGAAAGAGACCGTCATTCCAGTACTAGGGTAGCGCCGTTTGTGACAATTCCCCATGGCAATCCCATGTATGTTCGACATTCGATGATTGCTATTGCGACAATGAAAAAGCCAGTGGTATGGCATGGTGAAAAGATTCAAATCGTAATGTTATTAGCAATAACAAAAAATGATTTAAAAAATCCGGAATTCAAAAAGATTTTTTCGGTTATTCATTATTTGGAAAAACAGCCAGAACAGATGACCCAGTTGATTCAATCCAAACACCCACTGGAAATTTTAACTTTGTTATCCAGTTATGAATAAATGGGCTTAAAAAAATGGAGCACAGATCAAGAGACTTTTAAAGTGCCGGCTAGATTGACGAAGATAAAAAGAAGTAGTTTGAAATGATCATAGGAAGCTGGCTTAATAAGTCAAATTGCCAGCATTGCGAATTTTTTTAATTTCTGCTTAATTAGGCGTGTACATCGATTAGATATAGATGGTCACTGCATCAGTTTTCGTTTTAAAGATCAACGTAGACAACTTAAAAAGAGCAGCTACTAATTATAAAGCAAATGTGCTGAACATCATAGGAACAACTTTAATAAATAGTTATTAATAGAGCCAAAATAAAAATAACTGTATTGTTATATAAAAAAAGCTACCGATGGGCTCGGGGCTTTTTTTCTTTCTCTTGAAGAATCAAGCAGTTAGGGGCTCATAAAATAGCTTGCGCAGCCCTTTTTAATATTATTTATCATTAATCAAAATCGCTTTATCTTTTTAAACAGAAAAACAAGAAAAATTTAACCAAAAATACATATACTAGCGGTATGTCACTATTTTTCTTTTGGCAAAAGTGTAGCTCAAAAGAATAAAAAGTTCAATAGTTTTCATTAATAAAATAGTTTTTTTCTTAATCTTAACTAGCGAAAATTCTACTTTTTATCATAGTGGTTTTTTTAATATTTTTTAACCGTCAAAATAAACCGTCAAATTATGGAGAGGAGCTTGTTATTTTATGCCGCGAAAAGGATTAAATATTTATAAGCGCAAAGATGGACGTTGGGAGGGCCGTTATCCTCTGGGTAGAAAGTCAAACGGTCGCATACGTTACGGATATATTTATGGAAAAGATTATACTGAGGTAAAAGAGCAGCTGCTTCAGCTCCGCAAACATTCGATAAATTCACTTCATTATCAAAGTGCTGGAGCTATCACTTATCAACAATGGAGTAGCCAATGGTTGAATGATATCGAGCAGACTGTCAAAATGTCGACGTTTGCAGGTTACAACTATAAGATTAGACATTATTTTTGGCCGCACTTAGGTGCTTGCCCTTTGTATCAGATCACCAGTCAAATGATCCAAACGATGATTGATGAATGGCTAGAGCACCAAATCTCTGTTAGCAGTATCAAACTTTTTATGACGCTGCTTCAAAAGACATTGAGTAATGCGGTAGAAAAGGGATTGATCGAAACCAGTCCTTGTACCGAGGTGATTTTTCCAAAATTTCAAAAGCCAAGAATAAGAGCCCTATCTTTGACGGAACAAAAACGTTTAGAACAGGTGATTGAAGGTGACGGTCACCCGAAAGCTATATCGGTTTTAATGGCGCTGCATACGGGGATGCGTATTGGAGAAATTGCGGCTTTAAAATGGCAAAATGTTCGATTTGATCAAAATATCCTTGTAATTGAAAGCACCTATCAGCGGCTACCAGCTTCCCACACTAATCAAACAATTTTACATTACGCTGGTGCGAAAAGTTCTTCTTCTCACCGGGTTATTCCTATGTCGGCAAAACTGCGTCAAGAATTAATCCAACTATCTGAAAGCAGAACAGGTGTTTATGTTTTTGCCAGTAAGAAAGGGCCGTGTGAACCTCGCTTATTGACATATCACTTTCATCGAATTCGTGAAAAAGCACAGTTGGGCAAGGTACATTTTCATCAACTGCGCCACACTTTTGCTACCAGATGTCTGGAAAGTGGTGCAGACATTGCCTCAGTGAGTGCCCTTTTAGGTCATGCTTCAACGCAAATGACGTTGGATATTTATGCTGATTCATTGCTGGAACAGCGTATTTGTGCTATTGAAGCGATGGAACAAGCTTTAATGATAGAAAAACCTAACTAAGGTACATTGCTTCGGTCGTTTAAATTGAAAAATGAATGTTATTTTATTTTTCGGCTTTTTTTAATACGCCGTCAAGTAAAACCGTCAGAGCTTAAGGTACTGGTATAACAAGGGAAGACCGTGTTTTCTTGTTTTTCTGTTTAAAAAGATAGCTAAAATTAATATATATTTTTAATTCTTTTGGATTTGGAAGTCACTGTCAAGGTTAAAGGAGGAGAAATCTGTGAAAAGAGGTTTACTAAAGCTATTTTTATTTTTACTGATCGTCATTTCATGTAGCGTGACGACTAAAGCTGAAGAATACGGCAGTGTTCATGTTTCAACATTGACCGAATTAAAAGCAGCACTTAACAATCCCTTAGCTCAAGTGATTTATTTAGATCAAGATATTGATTTTCCTAATAACGCAACCAGTGATGTGCCAGTTGACCGCTCAGTTACAATTGATGGTCAAAATCACGTAATTACAAATGCCGGAGCCGGAATTGCCACGTACGGGTTTCACTTTAGTACCAATAATATTGATCTGACCTTCCGCAATGTGAAGTTTGGCGATCAAGCCACTAACAGAAGTTTTAGCAATTATTGGGGGATTGCTTACGGGGCTGTAACTGGACAAAACCAAACGATCAATGTCGAGAATGTTTCTTACTATTCTAATTATTTTGGACAGCCGTTTTTCTTGCCAAACGCAACCGATAAGATCACTTTTAGCGGTAATAATACTTTTACACAAGATTCTGGAGTAGGTACGCAAGAATGGGCGGAAGCCTCTAACTTTTTATTTAAATCAGGAAGTAATACTGTAATCAATCATCAAACTTCCGAAGCAGGCGGTTTTATTTGGTCTACCTCATCATTAAATTTTACCTTAGAAGATGATGCAAAGGTAGATATTTCAACCAATCATTACTTTTCCTGGTCAGATCAGATAGCGAATAATCTCACTGTTGGCAAGAATTCACAGTTGAAAATTCAACAAACGAATCCTAGTAAAGGAACTTTTTCTCAGCGGATAGACGGTAAATACAACATTGAAGCCAAAGAAAACAGTCGTCTGGAAATCATAACGCCCAAAGCCTCTAGGTTTAATGGTGGAACCATTACTTTACAACCGGGAGCAGTCGGCATCTTCCATACTAACGATAGCAGTTTTTTTAATAGAATCAGTCAAGGACCAATTTTTCAGCTGAATAACCCTAAAAACGTAACGTTTCAAGCTGATACACAAAGCAACGATAATCCAATCGGCTTGAATAGTAACGAGAATCTAAAATTTAGTCCTTTTACTCCTGGAATAGCTGGCTTAGGTATTTATGTGAATGATTCGCAGATCGATTTGCAAACACAGCCGTACTCTTGGTCGGTTGGGTCAGACATTAGCCGTGACAACTGGGACTTCTCGATCACGCAAAAAGCAATTTTCCACGCTGCTCAAAAGATTGCAATTAGCGCTTTAGGAAAAATAGATTTTGATGGCAATGGCGGTACACCAGCTGCCCAAGAAAAAACTGGATTAATTGGTGCGAATGTCAACATTGCCGATCTCAATGTTGACACACCTCACAAAGAGTACTCAACTTTTGCAGGCTGGAGCACGGAAAAAGATAACTTCAATACAAAAGTTGATACGGTAGTTCCTAATTATGAAGGCGTAACTTTATACGCTTTATGGATAGCTAATTCTGTTGCCTTAAAAAAAGTGGATGATTTCTCTTTTGGCAGCCAAGTAATCAACGGACACAATCAAGCAACAGCCACTGCGGAAGTAGCAATTTCAGATCATTTAAATGCTGCGGATTCTGGCGGCTGGCAATTGCTGGCAAAATACGACGCCAAAGATCAGGCTACGCAAAAATGGCTGGCAAACGATTTGAGTGTGACCTTTAAACCCATTGCGCGCCAGAGTTTTGTTAAAACACCAGACGTAACAACCTTAACATCGGACTTTCAGCTTGTTGCTCAAGTGACGGACGAAAAGCAAAAAGGAAGCCAAACGGAACAAACAATTGCTTTAAATCCGACGCTATCAGCTCCAGCAAAAGTACAAGTCGGTTCTTATCAAGCCACCATTAATTGGTCGCTTGTTAAAAGTCCGACTTAAAAAGGGGGGAAGCAAAAATGAAACACAAACGATTGACCTTGCTTTACATCAGTTTATTGCTGGGGGCTTTTTCTTCTAAAGCTAGTGCAGCCGAGCAAACAGCTCAAACGCCGGTTGGCATAACGATTACTCAGTCAGAAATTGTCCCAACGCCAAATCAAATTGTACCGATGAATCAAGATCAGTGCCGTAGCAGGGATCGTCCGGCAACTCTTCCGCGAACAAATGAAGAACGTCTGCCTTTTTTATCTGTTCTAGGAAGTTTAATGTTGGCGACTGCTGCAATTATTATAAAAAAGAAAGAAGGAAGCAAGTATGAATAAAAAATCATTAGCTACCATTGTTTCATTGGGATTATTAACGAGTGTTAGTGCTGGCGTGCTGCCAAAAGCGGCTCACGCAGAAGACCAAACGAGCGCCAACACGAATTCTTCAGTTACATTTACTAGCGGAGGGCTAAATATCAGTGATGCACCAAAGGCGATTGATTTTGGTTCACATTCTTTGACAGGTAAAGCGCAAAGCTATTCAGAAACAACCCCTTCATCTCTGTCGGTCGGTGATTATCGCGGACAGTCTTCTGAAGGGTGGCAACTAAATGCAAAACTACAAACAGCTGATTTCCATGGAATGTCGCTTTCAATTCATCCAACCGGTGCCGCAGGAACTACAGACTATGCAACATTTACTACACAAACGTTAAATGGTTCTGAAGCTCCGATTGCTAAAGTAACACCGGAAAATGTAAGCAAAGAAAAACCGGACACTACCTTTACTTTAGGCGCTAAAATAGATATTCCAGAAAATACACCACTAAATGCACAAACCTATACCAATACCATTCAGTGGAACTTAGTCACAGTACCAACCGCTTAAAGTAGTTTGGTGGTTTTAAACGTCACTAAGAGAAAGAGAGGCGAATCTTATAAAAAAGCAACTGGGCTATTTGCTGGCACTAATAGGCTGCTTATTGGTAGGAGGAGCTGTTTATGCTGAGGATTCCATTACGCCTCCAGCAATGACTTATCAAGTAAGCCCCAATTTTTCAGCCTCTCAAGTAGAAGATACCAGCAATTTCTATGATATGTTGCTACACGCAGATCAAACAGAAACTTTTGGACTGACTATTCAAAATTTATCTGAAAAAGAACAGACCTTTAAAATTGGCGTTAATACAGCAACGACTAATAGAAATGGAATTGTAGATTATACGCAAGAAAAGGTAACAGCAGCACCAAAGATGCATGTTTCGATCAAGAATTTGATAAAAGCTGACACTTATAAGTTAACGATTCATGGAAAAGGATCACAGACTGTTCACTTTAAATTAGAAATGCCTTCAGAGCCCTTTGCGGGAATTTTATTGGGCGGAATTACCGTTCAATCCTTAACGTCTTCAGTTGATGCTAAAGGGATTAAAAATACTTTTATGCAAACAATTGCTGTACGGCTTCGAGAAAATCAACAGACAGTTGCTGCAAGATTAACGGCAGACAAAGCTACGATAGGACAGGAAAATAAGCATAATTACGTCACTATGTGGCTTGAAAATCCTCAGCCTAAATTGATGACACAGCTTCAAGGTGAATTTTCCATCACAAAAAAAGGAACAACACATCCAATCATTCATGAAAAAAAGAAGAATTTGAGTTTTGCTCCTAATAGCCGTTTCCAGTTGCCTTTAGAATTGAAAACGCAATTTGAGCCGGGGCAATATGTCTATACTATTCATTTGAAAAATCAGGAAGGCCAGTGGACATTTGCTAAGGAATTTGTGATAAAAAATGCACAAGCTAAAAAATACAACGCAAATTCAGTCGATCAACGCTCAAACAAAAAGCGCAATTGGTGGATTTATCTCTTGATAATCGGATTAATCGTTTTGCTGTGCAGTCTCTCTTATTTTTGGGGGAAAAAGAAGGTCAACAATAAGCAGGAATAACAGTAAGAAGCCGATCTGTTTTTAGGGGAAGAAAGTCAGGTCATTTTAACTGTTAGAATAAATGAAGGATGAAAATGGGAAAAAACATGAAACAAGCGTTATGTTTAAGCTTGTTTCATGTTTACTTCCATTTAATTATTGCTCAGAATCTTGTAACTTTTCGATTTCGACTACCTTGAAATTTTTGCGCTCCAAGCTGTCAACAATTGTTTGACAGGTTGTTTCACTAGTGTGGGAAGGCAAGGTGATCAAAGTTCGTCTTACAAATTCATCTTTAGTAATATCTAAAGTAATGCAGCTAGCAATACTGCTATACTTGGAAATAATTTTCGTTATTGCAGCTAAGTCTCCTTGTTTGCCGGTTGATGCGATAGTCAACACGTAGCTGCCTTGTTGAATGCTCCAAGACTGAGCTAAGATATTCAAAAGAGTGCTGTGCGTTAAAATTCCATAAAAATGTTTGTTTTCATCTAAAACAGCAATGTAAGGTAATTCTTTAATGGTGAAAAAGACTTTGAAAAATGAAGTATTTACAAAAATAAATTTCGTGGCATTTTTCAGTAAAAAAGTTACAGGTAGCTTCATATCACCACCACTTGCTTTATGGCGATAAATGTGCATTTTATAAATATTACCTCTGAAAATTTGGCCGGATTCATCTAAAATTGGCACACAGCGATAACCGGATTCTTCCAAAATAGCCAAAGCTTCTTCCAAGGTACATGATTCATTTACGGTTGTAAGATCTTTCTTTTTGATGACAACGGATTTTAATAACATAAAAAACCTCCTGCAGGTCATTTTTAGTATATTTATAATACCATAACTTAAATAAAAACAGTACTGGTTTTATTCCTTCATTGACAACAACTATGAATAATGGTAATGTTAGTAAGTGAATTTGTGAATAGAGGAGGACAAGAACATGGCAACAAAAAAAGCAGCTCTTGCTTGTTCCGTTTGTGGCTCTCGTAACTATTCGAAATCTGTTAGTGAAGGTAAACGTGGCGAACGATTAGAAGTTAAGAAGTTTTGTAAATACTGTCAAAAACACACGTTACATAAAGAAACGAAATAGTTAGAGGAGGGAATAGGTATGAAATTTTTCCGCAATGTCGCTGATGAGATGAAGAAAGTCACTTGGCCGACAAAAAAACAATTACGCAAAGACACATTAATTGTTATCGAAACCTCAGTTTTATTTGCGGTGTTATTCTTTATCATGGATACAGTGATCCAGACTGTGTTCAATTGGATTTTGAACTAATTCAAGCTGGTAATCTACAGGCAGCAGTGCTATAATAGGTTGTAGAGAAAAACCTTCAGGAAACTGAGGTTTTTTTATTTTCGTAAATTTTTGCACTGTTGTAAAGTCATAGTAAAAAATTAAAGGAGCCTTTGATAGAATGGAAACTTTTGAAAAAAATTGGTATGTACTCCATACTTACTCTGGTTATGAAAACAAAGTGAAAGCCAATATTGAGTCTCGTGCGCAAAGTATGGGCATGGGAGATTACATCTTTCGTGTAGTAGTTCCGGAAGAAACTGAAACAGAAGTGAAAAACGGTAAAACCAAAGAAATCGTTCACAAAACATTTCCTGGCTATGTTTTAGTAGAAATGACGATGACGGATGATTCTTGGTACGTGGTCCGTAACACGCCTGGTGTTACAGGCTTTGTTGGTTCTCACGGTGCCGGCAGCAAACCTGCACCATTATTAAAAGAAGAAATCAATCAAATCTTGCGTTCCATCGGTATGAGTACACGCCAATCAGCTTTAGAAGTTGCTATCGGCGATACCGTTCAAATCGTCGAAGGAGCCTTCTCAGGTCTTGAAGGAGAAGTCGTGGAAGTCGACGAAGAAAAACAAAAATTAAAAGTAAACATTAATATCTTTGGTCGTGAAACAAGCACAGAATTAGATTTTGAACAAGTTGACACTATCTAGAAAATGGTATGTTCCAACCCTTCCAACTGGCATTTAGTTTCTACAGCAACAGCCCATCAGGCTATAGTTGTTTATTTGACAGTAACTGATAGCTGTGAAGGAACAAACAAGATTAATAGAGTAGCGTTACTTTCTGTGGAATTTTGCGCTGCTGGGTATTTCCATAATGGCTGAGAGCTAGGAAAGACGATTTGGCCCTAGTCTAGGTGTTATCAATAAAGCTGGAGTTTCTATTAATCAGCCTGCAATTTTTATAGCAGCGAATAGCTGTTGTGTTCAATTCAGTAATGGCAGCTGATTTTTATAAGCTTTGGCTTATTTTGTTTAAAAATAAGAAACACCTACTTATGAAAAATTATGCTGCTATCGGAAAGGAGTAAGTGATGAAAGTTCGGATGAAAGATATCGCTAAGCTAGCCAATGTTTCTGAAGCAGCGGTCTCCCTTGTGCTAAACGATAAGCCGTCGCGTATTTCAGAAAAAAAGAAAAAAGAAATCAAAAAGATTGCTGCAGAGCTTAATTATATACCTAATATGGCGGCTCAAAGTTTAGCCAAAAAAGCGTCTCAAACCATTGGTATTGTCATTCCAGACATAGAGAACCCTTTTTTCGCCAAGTTGTGCAAGCAATTAGAGGCACAATTTAGAACAAGCGGATATTTGACAATTATTTTGAATACAAACGACAATTTTACAATTGAAAAAAATTTAGTCCAAATGCTGTTAAATCGAGGCGTAGACGGGCTGATTATCGCTTTGTCTAATGAATCCTTTTCTTTACCAGATCAACAAGCAGAGTTTTTAGAAGCAATTGATCGGCCTTTTGTGCTAGTCGATCGAAATGTTCCTATGCAAGCAGTGAATCAAGTTTATTTTGATCATCAGATCGGTGGTAAACTGGCGACAGAATGTTTATTGGCAGCTGGTCATCGCCACATTGCTTTGATGACAGGTGCGCTACCACTTCCGGGTACTTTGGCTAAAATTAGGGGCTACCAACAAGCAATGTCTGCTTATAAATTACCAATTGCAGAGAATTATTTAATCGAGACTGGCTATCGCTTTAACGATGGCTTAGTTCAAACATCTAAATTATTGGCATTAAAAGAACTGACAGCAGTTATTGCTGCAAATGACATGGTAGCTTTTGGCGTGATGAAGGAATTAAAAAAAGTTGGTTATCAAATACCGCAAACGATTTCTCTAGTGGGTTATGATCATTTGGAAATAGCGGAGGTTTTAGATATCACTTTAACGACAGTTGAACAAAACACGCCACAGCTAGCATCTGAAGCAGTAACATTACTAAAAAAACTATTAGCACAACCCTTAAGCGCTCCGCAAACCATTGTTCTAACACCAACCTTATTTATGGGACAGAGCATAAAAAAATTAAACTAATCATTGACGTACTTTTGATAAAGCGTTATCATGAAGGCACATCAGATTAAGCGCTTAACTAAAATAGTTATGAGAACAGAAGTCCTGAGTTTAAGTTCTAAAGGTCACCTTTTAACTAACCATTTACATAACTTAGTTAAAGTATAAAGCGATGCGTGCTCCATTATGTGGATATTTAGTGGCAGTATAGCTGGACAAGCTATTCTAAGGGAATACAGCAATGTGTTTCTGTCGGGGTCTAATGCGTTTGTGGCTGAGCTAATTTATTCGACAATTAGGATGTCTGTGTGCTTCTGTTCCAGCATCATTTTTTTATTGATAAAAGATTAAGCGCTTAACCTAAAAGGGAGGAATTATTATGATAAAAGCGAAACGTCCAATTATTATCGACACTGATCCTGGCATTGATGATGCAGTTGCTTTAGCAATTGCACTGAATCACCCGGACTTAGCTGTCTTGTTGTTATCAACGGTAGCCGGAAATGTAAGCGTAGACAAAACGACTCTGAACGCCTTGAAACTCATTACGTTTTTTGATAAGAAAGTGCCAGTTGCTAAAGGCTGCAGTGCTCCGCTGTTAAATGAATTAGAAACTTCGGCTGATATTCACGGTGAAAGCGGAATGGATGGTTATGAGTTTCCAGCAGTGGAAACTCAAGTATGTGAACACCATGCAGTTGAAGCCTTGCGCCAAGTAATTCTAGCTCATGAAGAACCGGTGACTTTAGTGCCGATTGCGGCTTTAACTAATATTGCACTGCTTTTCAAGATGTATCCTGAAACAAAAGCGAATATTAAAGAAATTGTGATGATGGGTGGCTCAATGGGGCGCGGCAATACAACTACCAGTGCTGAATTCAATATTTATGTCGATCCTCATGCAGCTGAAATTGTTTTTCAAGCTGGTGTTCCTTTAACAATGATCGGTTTAGACGTTACTAACAAAGCGCTATTAACTCAAACAGAAACAGAAAAAATTAAAGGACTTGGCAAAGCCGGCGCCATGTTTTATGCCTTATTCCAACATTATCGAGGTGGAAGTCTCCAAACTGGTTTAAAAATGCACGATGTTTGTGCTATTGCTTATTTAACTAACCCGGAATTATTTACCACGCAAGCAACCTTTGTTGAAGTGGCTCTAGCAGGACCGGCTGTAGGAGCTACAGTAGCAGATTTAAAAATGAAGTACCATCAAAAGTCGAATGTTCGAGTCTGTGTAGATATTGATGTAGCTGCATTTCAAGAGTGGGTCGTGACCAACTTAGCGCAGATCAAATAGAAAAGGAGCTTTGCTATGATTGAGTCTTTGGTAGTATTAGTGGTGTTGATTGTTGTGGCTTATTTAATTATTAAAAATTATCATCCGGCTTTAAGTTTGATTACTGGCGCATTAGTGCTTTTGTTGTGTGCCGTTTTGTTGGGGCATCCTCTTTACCCAGCTGGTGAAGGGACGGGCTTAGCGTTTTTTGATATTTTTTTAAAATTTAAAGATACGATTATTACTCAAGTCGGTTCTGCAGGAATTGTGATTATGATTTTATTTGGTTATTCAGGATATATGAATGTCATTGGAGCAAATCAAGTAGCGGTGAACAGTTTAGTTAAGCCATTAAAAAAAATTAAGTCCAAGGCTTTATTTGTTCCGCTAGTCTTTTTAATTGGTAATTTGATGTCTTTGGTGGTTCCTAGTGCTTCTAGTTTAGCTATTATTTTGATGGCTATTTTGTATCCAATGTTGGCCGGCATGGGTATTTCTTCCTTAACCGCAGCCGGTGTTATTGCAATGACAGCGACAATTATGCCTACACCTCTTGGTGCAGATAACGTGATTGCTGCTCAAACGTTGCATTATGATTTGTTGGATTATGTAGCTTGGAATGCAAAAATCTCGCTTCCTACGTTATTGATTATGGCTATTGTTCATTATTTTTGGCAAAAATATTGTGATAAAAAAGAAGGAGCAGCAGCTTTCATTGAATTAACAGCAACAGAGTTAACAAAGCAAAAAGAAATAGTAGTGCCTAAAATATACGGAGTGTTGCCCTTATTACCGTTGATTTTAATATTAATTGTGGGCATCACTGGCATGTTTGTTAAAGGGATTAAAATGGATATCTTTGTTTTAACGTTTATCTCTTTCTTTATCGCTGTTATATTTGAAACGATTCACCATAAATCCTACAAAAAAATTCAAGATTCAGCTGTAGAAATGTTTAAAGGAATGGGGCAAGGATTTAGTCAAGTTGTGATGTTAGTGGTTGGGGGCTCTTTATTTACTACGGCGGTTCAATCATTAGGAATCATTGATTCTATTATGGCTTCAGTGGAATCCTCAACTTCTGCCGGATTGGTTACAGCATTGATTTTCAGTGGAGCAACGACACTTTTTGGTATTTTAAGCGGCGGTGGTTTAGCTATGTTTTATGCTGTTATACAGTTGATCCCAGATATTGCTGCCAAAGCAGGGATTGACGGTATCTTAATTTCTTTACCGATGCAAATGATTGCCAATTTAGCTAGAACAATTTCTCCTGTGGCGGCAGTGGTTATGATTGTTGCATCTACGATTGGTGTCAGCCCGGTCCGAATATTGAAAAGAACCAGCGCACCGACGATTGTTGGAATTCTCAGTGTTATTTTGCTGTCTATTTTATTGTTGCCGTATTAATCACTAGTGAGTTTGTCTTCCCGTCATAGTAGGAACTGGGTAAGTTGGAAATAGCAAAAGTGACTTCTGAAGATATAAGGCTATTAGCTAATAAATGGCAAATGACAAAGCATCTACAATACAAGCAGGGATTCAGCAATGGACTACTGATAATCCTAAGGGTTAAGTAGTTCAAGTAGATAGTGGGCAGTGCCAATTATAGAACTAATAAAACACATAGTCGTGGTAGCTGTATTAGAGAAAAAGCGACTGTCTACTGATCTGATCCATTAAGGTGACTGGTAACATATTCGCAACCTGCAGATCATAGATATGCTTCAAATTATGGAAGGAGTTTCTGCAGCAAAGCAAGCGAGAAGGGAGTAAGTGCCTCTATACCAATATAAATTTTTCCGATAGAACTATGAGAAATTTACTAAAAAAATGTATTTACGAAAATTTCCGAGTATACTAAAATTGAACGAGTAGACCTAAGTACTTTTTATTTATATGTGAAGCAAGTCTAGAAAGGAGAGTCCACATGAAAAAAGTCATCGTGTTAGGCAGCGTTAATATGGATATGGTGATGTTAACTGACCGACTGCCAGAAATTGGAGAGACTCTCTTAGGAGAAACGATTGATTATTATGTTGGCGGGAAAGGTGCCAACCAAGCAGTGGCAGCAGCACGTTTTGGTGCTGCCACTGCTTTGATCGGCAAAGTTGGAGCTGATATATTTGGTATAAAAGCTTATGACCATCTCAAAAAAGAGCAAATTGATATGACGGCTGTGACGAAGGAAAAAACTAGCGCTACTGGCGTTGCTTCAATTTTTAAATTACAGACGGATAATGCTATTGTAGTATTACCAGGAGCGAATAGGCTACTGACAGATGGAGGCGCCTTGGTGGCAGACAAAATTAGTAGCGGTGATATCTTTTTGACGCAGCTAGAAATTCCTCTATCTACCGTTTTAGAAGGGTTGAAAAAAGCTAAAGAAAAAGGGGCAACCACTATTTTGAATCCTGCGCCTTATCATGAAAAAGTACTGGAGTTATTGCCTTACGTGGATTATATTACACCTAATGAAACAGAATTTGCAGGCATGACAGGGACCATTTTTGAAACTGGTGCTCAACTTGAAGCGGCGATGCTGACTTGGGCGAGGACCCATCGAACTCATTTAATTGTTACTAGAGGAGCGGCAGGGACTTCTTATACGACTGCAAGCGGAGTTGTTACAGTGCCGGCTGAAAAAGTTCAAGTAGTGGATACAACAGGGGCTGGGGATACGTTTAATGGCATTTTTGCTGCTGCATTGGCTGCTGGGCAAGCATTAGCAACAGCGGTGGCATTAGCTGGTGCTGGAGCCACTTTGTCTGTGACTAAATTAGGTGCGCAGACAGGGATGCCAACTCAAGCTGAGGTTGCAGGATTACGTCACTTTTGAGCGCTATCTGCTAAGGAGTTTTTCACTTTAAAAAGCAAATAAACACAGCAATTAGTCAGTGAATCCTATTTATTATCAAGCGAAAAGTGGTACATGTTCCGTTTTTATCGGTACATGTGCCATTTCTTCATTTAATGAGCAATAGCTAATTTTTTTTCGCTATAATGAGAAAAATTATTTGTTTTCTTGTTGAGAATTGATGTAAGCACAGATCAATGTTTCAAAGGTAACCAAGGTTCGACCAAAAAATAATTGCGGCTGAGCAATATGAGTGGAAAATGGGCTATAAGAATTTGTCGAAAAAACCAAATCGGCAGTAGCTGCTAGCTGAGCTTGTTTTGTTCCTAAAAAAGCAATAATTGTATGTTTTCTTCTTTTAGCAAGTGCTACAGTGTCTTTTAAAGTAGGCTCTTCACCAGAATGAGAAACAACGATCAAAAGAAAATTCTGATTATTCCGACTATTTATCATTTGTGGATGAGCGGTTGTTACACTAGGAATGCAATGAAAATTTAGTACTTCGTTCATATACGCAGAAAGGTGAGCGGAAAAATCGTGTCCCAGTACAGTAATTAAATGTCCCTGATTTACACGCATCAGCTGACAAAAATGCTTGATTTCTTCCGGTTGCGGTAACACTTCGGTGATAGTTGGTGCTGGCAAATGGGCTTCTTTGATTTTGTACCACAATTCGTTGTAGCCTGACAAGTTGAGTTTTTTAGCTAAGCGGATGATAGATGTTGGTGAGGTAAAACAATCTTTGGCTGTTTGCCGAACACTTACTTCTTTTAAACGATAGCTTTGCTGATCCAAGTAGTCGAGAATTTGCAGTTCTGTTTTGGACAAGTGATAAGTTGTTTGCAGAAAGTGTAAATTCATAGGCCTTTTCCCCTTTACAAGTTTATAAGTAATTTTAGCAGAAAACGGATGATTTGTATTGATCATTAAAAAAATGAGGTGTAAAAAATGAAACGAAGTACAAAAAAACGATTGATAGTGTCAGCAGTTGTAATGTTGGTATTAGCAGGCTGCTCAAATGGGAAATCAGCAGCGAAAGAAGCTAAGCAGCAAATACTACACGTAGGAATTGGTTCGGAATTGTCCACAGCAGATGTATCGCTGGCAATGGATAATACTGCTTGTGCAGTTATGAGTCAAATTGGGGAAGGGTTGTTTACTTTTGATGAAGAAGGTGGAGCAGCTCCAGCGATAGCCGTTGACAAAGTAGAGCCGACCAATAACGGCTTAACTTATACTTTTAAGCTGAGATCAGAAGCACAATGGAGCAATGGTGAGCCAATTACCGCCAAAGATTTTGAATATTCTTGGAAACGCACGGTTGATCCTAAAACAGCTTCTCCTCAAGCCTATTATTTTGAAGGACTTAAAAACTACAAAGAAATCGCCGCTGGAACCAAAGATAAAGAAGCTCTAGGCGTACAGGCTATGGACGAGCATACCTTACAAGTTAACTTAGCTTATCCCATGAATTATTTTCAACAGTTATTAGCTGTCCCGGCCTTTTTCCCGCTAAATCAAGCCTTTGTTGAAAAAGCTGGCAAAGAATATGGTACCAATGCTGAAAATACACTCTATAACGGTCCTTTTACTCTGAAAGATTGGGACGGGACCAATACTGCTTGGCAATACGTAAAAAACAAAAATTATTGGGACCAAAAAGCAGTCCAACTTGATAAAGTAAAAGTCCAAGTAGTTAAAGAAGTTGCTACAAGCAAAAACTTATTCGATGACCAACAATTAGATTTCGTCCAAATTTCTGGAGATATCGTCGCACAAGAACAAGCCAATTCTGCATTGAAAATCAGAACGATGCCAGGAACCTACTACATTCAGCTCAACACTCAAAAAGAGTTATTTGCTAATCTCAATGCTCGCAAAGCTATCGCTCTGACGCTGGATTCAGAAAAACTAGCACAAAACGTCTTAAACGACGGCTCTAAAAAAGCTCTGGGATTTGTTCCAACCGGATTCAAAAATCAAGCAAACGATCAAGATTTTGCAGAAGAAGTGGGTGACATTAATCCAACTGATGAAAAACAAGCCGCGGAATTATGGAAAACAGCAAAAAAAGAATTGGGCATTGATAAAGCAACGGTCACCATTTTATGCTCTGATACAGATAATGCCAAGAAAATCAGTGAATATCTTCAAGGCGCACTCAATGAAGTACTGAATGGATTGACAGTGAATGTATCGGCCGTTCCGTTTAACAACCGTTTAGAGAAAAGCCGTAGTGGTGATTTCGACATTGTTTTAGGCGGCTGGACACCAGTTTATGCTGATCCTGTTGACTTTTTGAATTTACTGCAATCTAACAACTCCAATAACTTTGGGAAATGGTCGAATCCGCAATACGACCAATTATTGAAAGATGCTAATGAAACGTACGCCAATGACTACCAACAAAGATGGCAGTCACTACAAAAGGCAGACTTGTTAGTCGCTGCTGAGGCTCCTTTGATTCCTTTATATCAAATAACAGAAGCCTATTTAGTCAATAAAAGAGTCCAAGGCTTGACCTTTGGCCCGCTAGGCTCTATTGAATTTAAACATGTTTCGATGAAGGAGTAGAGAATGAACCTATGGAAAAAATACAAGCAATCACGTTAATTAAGGAATTATCTAACGCAAACGGTGTTTCAGGTTTTGAACAAGAAGTTGTTCGTACTGTGCAAAAACACACACAGAAACTAGGAACACAAAAAACAGATGCAATGAAAAATTTATATATTGAACGGTTAAAAAACACCGGCCAGCAGCCGCTAATACAGTTCGACGCTCATAGTGATGAAGTTGGTTTTATTGTGCAAGCCGTTAAGCCTAACGGTTTATTGAAATTTTTGCCTTTAGGCGGTTGGGTTCCCAACAATATTGCTGCTCAAAAAGTTAGAGTAAAAAACAAGCATGGCCAATATATCAATGGTATTATTACCAGCAAGCCTCCACATTTTATGCGGGAAAATGAACGGCAACAGCCCCTAACCATTGACGATTTAAGCATCGATGTCGGTGCACGTTCCCGAAAAGAGCTTGAGGAAGTTTATCAAATTGGATTGGGTGCACCAGTAGTTCCCGCAGTTGAGTGTGAATTTAATGAAACTACCGGGCTTTTTTTAGGCAAGGCGTTTGATTGTCGAATTGGTTGTGCCTGTATGATTGATGTGTTGGAAGAATTACAAGCAGCTGACTTGGCTTGTGATATTGTGGCTACTTTAACAGCACAAGAAGAAGTTGGTGAAAGAGGAGCTATCGTTGCTGCTAAACAGGTTAAAGCTGACTTGGCCATTGTTTTTGAAGGCTGTCCCGCAGATGATACGTCAGCTGATAATTACATGATTCAATCAGCCCTAGGTAAAGGTCCGATGCTACGTTATTTCGATGTATCAATGATCACTAGCCCTGAATTTCAACAATACACGATTGATCTTGCCCAGGAAAAAGGGATTCCAATCCAGTTGTCCGTTCGTAGCGGTGGTGGCACTAACGGCAGTGCTATCAATGAAGTCCAAGGGGCGCCGGCAATTGTAGTCGGGATTCCAGTCAGATATGCTCATACTCATCATTGTTATGTGGATTTTCATGATTATCAAGCGGCCAAAAAACTAGTAATTGAACTAGTAAAATCACTGGATCGTACTAAAATCGCTGCGTTACTAGAAACGATTTGAAAGGGAGAGAGTGGTTTATGAAAATATATATTTCTTGTGACATTGAAGGACTGGCTGGCATTGCAACTTTTGAGATGGAAAAAGAAGATCCGCAATTATTTAGGGAGTTGTATCATCAGCAGCTTGGTTGGGTGATTGAAGGCATTCATAAAAGTAAGATCAATGACTTGATTGAAGAAATAACAATTTCGGATTCTCACAGTCGAGGTCTCAATTTATCTTACGCTCGTTTAGCCGCAATGGATGAGCGAATTGCTCTAGTTAGTGGCTTCCCCCGGACGGATTACATGATGAGTGGTTTAACTCCTCAACATGATCTGGTGATCTTTTTTGGCTATCATGCTGGAATTGGTAAGCTATACGGCAATATGGATCATGGTTACAGTGCTAGTGTAGCTTACGATTTAAAAATAAACGACCTTTATATGAATGAAACGACGATTAATGCAGCATACGCAAGTGAGCTTGGGGTGCCGGTGGGATTAGTAATTGGCGAGTCAGGCCTTCAAACGCAATTGCATGAAGAAGCGATGATGCCTTGGGTACCATTTGTTGCCACTAAAGCATCTTTAGGTCGCTATGCGATTAAAAATTATCCCGTTAAAAAAGTAAAAAAGGAAATGATTCAAATGACTGCTGCAGTTTTAGACGGAGACTTTACACGATTGCCGCAGTATCAAGTTAAATTACCGGCTACTGTGCGCTTGCAATGTGTAACTACTGCTCAAGCTGACCGAATTGACATGCTGCCCAATATTCAGCGGCTCGATGGTCGTGCAGTGATGTTTTCTGGAACTTCGATGAAAGAAGTGATGAATGCGATTGTAGGCATCGTGGGGCTAGGCGGAACTAGCTACTAATGAGGGAATAATCAACTTAAATAATATATTCACTGGTGCTTTTCATTGAGGATCTTTTCAGAAAATTTCAAGCCTGCACACTCAAAATCGTCTCAATGATTTTGGGTGTGCAGGCTTGATTAGTATTTATGTTAAACATATCTTATTCGGTAGGTGAGTCAGCTGAATGCTGTCCGAGTAATTCTTTGCTTAATCGTTGAGCTGTCGGCGTTACTGCCAAACCACCTTCGGCTGTTTCTTTAAAAATTTGTGGCATTTGACGGCCTACTTGATACATAGCCAGTACAACTTCATCAGGCGGGATTACGCTGCGAATGCCTGCTAAAGCCATATCTGCAGAAATAAAAGCTTGAGAAGCACCCAAAGCATTTCGTTTTACACAAGGGACTTCAACAAGGCCGGCGACAGGGTCACAAATCAATCCCATCATATTTTTTAAGGTAATAGCAATCGCTTGGGCGGCTTGATCCGGTGTACCGCCAGCTGCTGCAACTAGGGCAGCGCTGGCCATGGCACTAGCAGATCCCACTTCTGCTTGACAGCCACCTTCTGCTCCGCTGATGGAAGCATTATTGGCAAGTACTAAACCAAAAGCACCAGCAGTAAATAAAAATTCTAGTTGTTGTTCATGAGACAGTTGCAAACGATCGATAGCAGCCATTAAAACACCTGCAAGTACTCCGGCACTGCCGGCTGTCGGAGTGGCGCAAATCAACCCCATTTTTGCATTAACTTCATTGACAGCGATGGCATTTCTGACGGCGCTCAAAATTGTAGTACCGCTGAGAAACGTCCCTTCTTGAAGATAGGCATTTAAACGAGTGGCATCTTCTCCCGTTAAGCCGGTAACTGAACGAACGCCAGCAATGCCTTCTTCAACGGATTGCTTCATAATGGTCAAATTTTTTTCCATCGTTTCAATAATACGAGCTCGAGTATGGCCATAATTTTCACTTTCGGTGGCAATCATCAATTCACCAATTGAAGGATAATTTGCTACTTGGGCTACTAATTCTTCAATAGAATAAAACATTTTTTCGCTCCTTCATTTTAATTAAAGTAATTTACGCTAAAGATATGGGGAATATCGGTGATTTTTTTGACGATATCGCCTACTTCCGCTTGGTCGACTTCAATAATCATAATGGCTTTTTCACCTTTGGATTCTCGAGTGACTGTCATTGTGCCAATATTTATTTCACTTGCAGATAAGGTGTTGGTCACTTGAGCAATCATACCTGGTAAGTCTTGATGAACAATAATAAAGGTGGGCGTACCCATACTTAAAGAAATTTTGAATCCATTTAACTCAGATATTTGAATATTGCCGCCACCAATTGAAATACCAGTAATCGATAATTGTCGTTCACCTTTAGTTACGACCATTTTAACTAAGTTAGGGTGTTCCGCTTTTTCATTTTTAGGAACAAAAAGCACTTCCATTCCTTGTTCATAAGCGATTTCTAAAGAGTTCGCCAATCGCTCATCATCCGGCTCCATGCCTAGCAAACCACCTACTAAGGCGATATCTGTACCATGGCCCCGATACGTTTTAGCAAATGACTCATAAAGATAAATATCCACGCTGTCAGGCTGTTGGCCAAAGATACCACGAACAATCTTGCCAATGCGAGCGGCGCCGGCGGTATGGGAACTGCTAGGACCGATCATTACCGGACCGATAATATCGAATACACTGGTATAGCGCATATGCTCCATGCAAGCACCTTCTTTACTAGAATATGTTTTTCATTGGCAGTCTAACACAAAATAAAGAATAGGCCAACTGGCTAGCGATAATTTATTTTCGGAGTTTCATTCTATGAATTCGTTTAACTATGGTTTGCAAATGCAGACATTTTATATTTTCTCAATAAACTTGACAATAAAAAAGTAAGATGGTAGAGTCAAAGAACAATAAATGAAAAGAGGGATTCGTGCGTTGAATTTTTAAGTTGAATTTTTTGAGAACTGTAGAACTTTGCTTGGGTGACAGGTGGAGTAGGCGGTTTTTCGGAAATTGGCTTAAGTATTCAATAGACGGGTCTTTTTGTGTACCATGGATTGCTGCGCTGATTTCTCTAAAGCTGCATCATTTTTGCTTTATGGGAGGTACAAATATGTCGAAAATTGAAATTAAACAATTAACTTTTGGTTATGACAACCAAGAACAGCCGTTATTTGACCAAGTTAATCTAGTGATTGATACTCAGTGGAAGTTAGCTGTGATCGGCCGTAACGGGCGTGGAAAAACAACGTTATTAAAATTATTACAAAAGCAGTTGGAATATCGAGGCGAAATTCTTCATCAAGTGGACTTTGGTTATTTTCCACAAGTCATTGCCGGGGAAGATCAGCTTACTTTCACCATTTTACAAGAAGTCGCCAATTTTGAACAGTGGGAATTGGAACGAGAATTAACACTTTTAAAAGTAACGCCTGAAGTATTGTGGCGACCGTTTTCTTCTTTATCCGGTGGCGAAAAGACCAAAGTGTTATTAAGTCTGCTTTTCATTGGAGAAAATGGGTTTCCTTTAATCGATGAACCGACGAACCATTTAGATATTACTGGCAGACAACAGGTTGTTGATTATTTGAAAAAAAAGAAAAACGGGTTTATTCTGGTGAGCCATGACCGTGCTTTTGTAGATGAAGTAGCGGATCATATTTTATCTATTGAAAAAAGTCAATTGCTCCTTTACCAAGGGAATTTTTCTGTTTACGAAGAACAAAAAAAGTTAAGCGATGCCTTTGAAATTGCAGCAAATGAAAAAATAAAAAAAGAAGTTCATCGCTTAAAGGAGACTGCACGTAAAAAAACAGAATGGTCTATGAGCCGTGAAAAGGACAAGTATGGAAACAGTAAAGTCAAAGGAAGCGGCGCAATCGGCGATACAGGTGCGATCGGGGCACGTGCCGCCCGAGTAATGAAACGTTCCAAACATATCCAACAGCGTACAGAAAAACAGTTGGCTGAAAAAGAAAAGCTGTTAAAAGATATTGAATACATTGATTCATTATCACTGAATTATCAGCCAACACAGCATAAAACGTTGTTAACGGTTGAAAATCTTCAATTGGGTTATAAAGGGAAGTGGCTTTTTCAACCGGTCTCTTTTTCAATAAAAGCCGGAGAAATTGTAGGGATTACTGGAGAAAATGGTGCCGGGAAATCTAGCCTCATTAGATATTTACTAAAAACGTTTGCTGGTGATTCAAAAGGGCAAACAATATTGGCCCATCAATTAAATATCTCTTACGTTCGTCAGAATTATGAAGACAATCAAGGAACATTACCAGAATTTGCAGAAAAAAATCAATTGGAGTATACGCAATTTCTAAATAATTTACGTAAATTAGGTATGGAACGAGAAGTTTTTCAGCAACCCATCGAACAGATGAGTATGGGACAACGAAAAAAAGTAGAAATTGCCAAATCACTTTCACAAAAAGCTGAATTGTATCTTTGGGATGAGCCGTTAAATTATATGGATGTCTTCAATCATCAGCAATTAGAATCTTTGCTGTTAAAGGCCAAGCCGGCTCTTCTAGTTATTGAACACGAGGCTCATTTTATCGATAAAGTTACCACGAAAAAAATTGAACTACAACCATAAAATCCCCTTGAAAAAACACGGTAAATCCTGTATAGTATTAGAGTATGTTTTAAAATGTACATGAGTGGGAGGGGAAATCTCAACCCCATTAACCACGCACGAGAACTTAAGGAGGTATTTTCGTGGCTAAAAAAGTAGAAAAAATCGTAAAATTGCAAATTCCTGCAGGGAAAGCAACACCAGCTCCACCAGTAGGTCCTGCCCTAGGTCAAGCGGGTATTAACATTATGGGATTCACTAAAGAATTCAATGCTCGTACAGCTGATCAAGCAGGCTTGATTATTCCAGTCGTAATCTCTGTATATGAAGACCGTTCATTTACATTTATTACAAAAACACCACCAGCAGCTGTCTTATTGAAAAAAGCTGCTAAAATTGAAAAAGGTTCAGGTGAACCAAACAAAACGAAAGTGGCAAAAGTAACAAGCGATCAAGTAAAAGAAATCGCTGAACTTAAAATGGCAGACCTAAACGCCGCTGATGTTGAAGCAGCAATGCGCATGGTTGAAGGAACTGCACGAAGCATGGGTATCACTGTCGAATAATTTTTATTCCAGACCCAAAGAAGTAGCTTCTCAGTTCGGTTCATATTGAAAGATATGGAAGACGTGGGAGGTTCTACCGTTATAACCACAATCAAGGAGGAAACAAAATGGCTAAAAAAAGCAAAAAAATGCAAGAAGCATTGAAAAAAGTTGATACTACTAAAGCTTATTCAGTTGAAGAAGCAGTGGCGTTAGCAAAAGATACCAATATCGCAAAATTTGACGCAACAGTTGAAGTTGCTTACAAATTGAACGTTGACCCTAAAAAAGCAGACCAACAAATCCGTGGTGCCGTAGTTTTACCAAATGGAACTGGTAAAACACAAAGTGTATTAGTCTTTGCAAAAGGCGAAAAAGCCAAAGAAGCAGAAGCTGCTGGTGCTGATTTCGTTGGAGACGACGACATGGTACAAAAAATCCAAGGTGGCTGGTTTGACTTTGACGTAGTTGTTGCAACACCAGACATGATGGCAACTGTTGGTAAATTAGGTCGTGTCTTAGGACCAAAAGGCTTAATGCCAAACCCTAAAACTGGTACAGTAACAATGGATGTAACCAAAGCTGTTGAAGAAGTAAAAGCTGGTAAAGTAACTTACCGCGTTGACAAAGCTGGAAATATCCACGTACCAATCGGTAAAGTTTCTTTCGATAACGAAAAATTAATCGAAAACTTCAACACCATTAACGATGTTGTGGTAAAAGCAAAACCATCCACAGCAAAGGGTCAATACATCAAAAATATTTCAGTGACTACTACTTTCGGCCCTGGAATTCGTGTAGACCAAGCTTCTTTCTAATCTGAAAGCAGATAATTAAAAAAGTCTTGACTCACTCACTTATCTTATGGTAAAGTGAGTGAGGTTAATAATTAACTGTACCGAAGACAGTAGGTGGCGTAAGTCTTAATTTCCTACCGAGGACAATTGTTGAATTATATACAATTCAGTCCCTCTATGTCTACGGTGGCATGGAGTTTTTTGTTGTTATACACGGCTTTGCTTTGAATCATTGTAAACAAAGCAAACAGATAGTGAAAAGTACTGGTTTTGCGTAGCAAAAAGAGTTTTCTTTTTATTAAGTAAACAACACTCCACCATCAAAATCAGGAGGTGAAATATAAATGAGTGAAGCAGCAATTGCTAAAAAAGAAGCGTTAGTTGAAGAAGCAGCCGCTAAATTTACAGATGCTTCATCTGTAGTCATTGTTGACTACCGTGGTTTAACTGTAGAAGAAGTGACTAACTTACGTAAACAATTACGTGACGCGAATGTCGAAATGAAAGTTATCAAAAATTCAATCCTTTCACGTGCTGCTAAAAAAGCTGGCTTAGAAGGTTTGGACGAAGTATTTACCGGACCAACAGCTGTAGCATTTAGTAATGACGATGTAGTTGCACCAGCAAAAATCATCGACGAATTTGCCAAAGATGCCAAAGCTTTAGAAGTCAAAGGCGGCGTCATCGAAGGAAAAGTTTCTTCAATCGAAGAAATCACTGCCTTGGCAAAACTTCCAAACCGCGAAGGATTGCTTTCTATGCTATTATCTGTACTACAAGCACCAGTCCGCAACGTGGCTTACGCTGTCAAAGCAGTGGCAGAGAAAAACGAAGAAGTTGCTTAATGGCAGCTTGATTCAAAGTAGCAATCAAAAAAATCAAATACTTTTAAATTAATGGAGGAAAATCAAAATGGCATTGAACATTGAAAGCATCGTTGCTGAGTTAGAAACAGCAACTATTTTAGAACTAAGTGAATTAGTTAAAGCTATCGAAGAAAAATTTGACGTATCAGCAGCAGCTCCTGTAGCAGTCGCTGGACCAGCAGCAGGTGGAGCAGCAGAAGAACAAACTGAATTCACTGTAGAATTGACAGCCGCTGGCGACCAAAAAGTGAAAGTTATCAAAGCAGTTCGTGAAGCAACTGGCTTAGGCTTAAAAGAAGCAAAAGCTGTAGTTGATGGCGCTCCTGCACCAGTTAAAGAAGGCGTTTCTAAAGAAGAAGCTGAAAGCTTGAAAGCTGCTTTAGAAGAAGTTGGCGCTTCAGTAACTGTTAAATAATTCATTTAACTATAACTATCTGAGAACCCTTTTATGTCAAGGGTTCTTTTTTTACTCTAAAGTTCAAACCTTAAGGCATAGTTAGTGTTCGCCCTTTTACCTGCAAATAAATAATCATTATTTCTGGAAAAATTTATTGTTTAAGTGGTATGAGCATATGGCGGATAGTTTGATAACTTGTTCTGGAAGCGTAAAACGAATCGCTTGCAAGGGATTACCTCAAAGGCTAACACAGTTAATAGACAATCTGACAGTAAAAGAGAAAGTAGACGGCATCGTCAGCAGTTAATACGAACACTAAAACAGCTAATACCTCAACCAAAAAAGGAAAGACTACAATTCAATGTTTTTATGTAGAAGGAAAATCAACAATCTACTATTTTGATGGAACAACAATCAAAGCGTTGAGCAATCCAGATCAAGTAACCGTTTTAAACACTATGTACAAAGCAAACAAAGGGAAAGAAATTTCTGGCTTTAACTGGTCACCGATAGTTAGTAACTTGGTATGATCGATTAAAGTATATAGTTTATAAACCAGGTATTTAATTGTATTGAGTGGGAAAAATTTAGCAGGTTTTTATAAGATCTATTTTGTCAAGTGAATTCAGAATAAGCTACGGTCTTCCGGAAATATAGGATGTTTTATTATGAAAATGTGGTAAATTATTCATTTTGTCCTTTGGTTATTACTAATAAGTCGAAATAATCGTAAAAAGTTAATTCTTCGTTTAGAATAAAATATGAACTATGAGTATAACATAACTTTTTAGGAGGGAGAACCATGGATAAAGAAATCACTGTCGAGCTTACATGTAAACACTGCGCAGCAGAATTTGTGGGAAAGTACCTTTTAAATATTCGTACAAGTAGTGATGGAGATCATCTCATCAATCAACCGTTAGGTACCTTGAATTTAGCAGAAGACGAAATCGAATTAACTTGTGATGATTCAATTTTAGCTGACGCTTTAACGGTCTCTTATGTCTGCAAAGGTTGCGGGAATAAAAATGAATTATTGATCCCGATTACAGCTGAAATGAAACATGTTGATCATATGATTTAAAAACCAAGAGCATTTTATTCGCAAAAAATAATCCTATCTGTTATTCTAAAATATGTAATTTAATAACATCTATATCGAAAAAAGTAAACACTTTGAAACAGGACGATATAGAAATGTAGGAGGAATAATTATGCATTGGTTATGGGTTTTAATTGTAGGCGGAGTTATTGGCGCTATTGCAGGTGCGATTACCAGTAAAGGGAAATCTATGGGATGGATTGCCAATATTCTTGCTGGATTGGTTGGTTCTTCTTTAGGCCAAGCGGTTTTTGGTACTTGGGGACCAACTGTAGCAGATATGGCGTTAATTCCATCAATTTTGGGAGCTGTAATTTTAGTTGCAGTCGTTTCATTTTTTGTTGGCAAAAATTAAACCTAACTTTAAAACATGAAATGCAAGTCAACCTGACTTTTGTTCCATGTGCAAAATAAGCTAAAAAAACAGAGCAAGAAGCCGATTGGCCTTTTGTTCTGTTTTTTTTTGGCACTACGTCTTTGTTACAATTCTCAATGGTTATCTTTTGCCGTAGAAAATTTTTCACTTACTGATTTTCATTATTTTTTTTAGTTAATTTTACTACTACTTCACAGCGTGCTGTTTGTGGAAACATGTCAACAGATTGTAAGTAATTAACTTGGTAAACTTTAGCTAAACTGACTAAGTCTCTAGCTAAAGTTGAAACGTTGCAGGAAATATACGCCATTTTTTTAGGTGGTTGTTTTAATATTGTTTTAATGAGCTGAGGATCCAAACCAGTGCGAGGTGGATCAACAATAATGCCATCAGGACGAAAGCCTTCTTTTAACCAGCGAGGTAAAAGCATTTCAGCAGTACCCAGTTCATAATGTGTGTTGGTAACGCCTAAGCGTAAAGCATTTTTACGAGCGTCCTCAACAGCAGCAGGAATAATATCCATCCCTCGAACTTCCTTGGCTTGTTTAGCTAGACTTAAGCCAATAGTACCGACGCCACAATAAGCATCAACGACTGTTTCATTTACCTGAAGGTCTAAAGCTTTTAATGCTTCTTGATAAAGAATCTCCGTCTGAGCTGGATTCAGCTGGAAAAATGCTCGTGGTGAAAGATCAAAAGTTACTTGACTAATTTGTTCTTCAATACTTGCTTTGCCCCACAGATGGATAGTTTCTGCTCCCATGACAATAGATGTTTTTTTATTTTGCACGTTTTGCATGATGGAAACTACTTCGGGGATTTGTTCATTGATGGCATTAATTAAATTTACTTTTTGAGGAAATTTTCTCGATTGAGTGATGAAAACGACTTGAACTTCTCCTGTTTGAACCCCAGCCCGAACCATCAAGGTCCGAAAGATACCACTATTTTTCCGCTCATCGTAAATCGGCAGTTGATACTCATTCAGTAAATCTACCAAAACATTCATGACTTTGGTTGTGACGGGTTGTTGGACTAAACAATTATCAATGGGAACTAATTGATGTGAATCAGCTTGATATAAACCGGCTTCTATTTGATTGCCGCACTGACGCAGCTGAAATTGAGCTTTGTTTCTATAGTACCAAGGTTCTTGCATGCCGAGTGTTGGTCGTAGTTCATAGTGTTGATAGTTGGCAGGTTTAAACTTGGTTAATGCTTGTTTCAGTAAATCTTTTTTAAAGGTTAGCTGGGCATTATAGGTTAAGTGTTGCAGCTGACAACCGCCACAAACGTCATAGACGGGACAAGGAGGTATGACGCGCTCAGCAGCCGTTTTTTTTATGTTAGTGAGCTGTCCTTGGGCAAATTTAGGCGTAATGTTTCTTATAGTGATTGTTACTTCTTCTTTAGGCAATGCGCCGGGTACAAAAATAATTAACTTTTTATAATAGCCAATCCCTTCACCGTTAATTCCTAAACGTTTAATTTTTAATGTAATTTGTTGGCCTTGTTTTAGTTGCTGGCTATTCATTTGTATATTTCATCCTTTAAATTGATTTATCAACTGACGTAAAACTACTTTAATTAATGAAGACATCGTTTGTGTGTGTTTTATTCTAACATATTTTTATGGGTTTGGCTTCCGGTTATTCTATGGTATAGTAGAATATATGTTCTTATTGAAAAGGGGTAAGAGAAATGGCCACCATAAACCGAATCACGAAAGATAAAGGCGAGTTTTATGTTATTTGGCTATCGACAGGAGCAACGCTGCGAGTATCCGAAGATATTTTAGTGCGGTATCGTCTGTTGAAAGGTCAAGAGTTGACATCAGAGGAGCTTACGGCTTTAAAAAAAGCCAGCTCTTATGACGTAGGCTTGCAAATGGCTATGAATTATTTAAGTTATCAACTACGATCAAAAAAAGAAATTGATCATTACTTGAAAGACAAAGAAATAGCATTAGCAGATCGCCAAAAAATTGTCCAACGCTTAACAGAAATAAAGCTGTTAGATGATGCTGTATTCAGTGAAAGCTATGTGCGTACAATGATGCGAACGTCTGATAAAGGACCTCGAACTATTGCCCAGCAATTGAAGCAAAAAGGAATTAGCGAGCTTGACATTCAACACGGACTGTCTTTTTATACTATGGAAGAGCAATTACAGGTGGCTATTAAGACAGCCCAAAAAGCCATGAAACGCTACCGTTCCAAAAGTTTTAAAGATGCTTTACAAAAAGTTCGGCTTCATTTAACCCAAAAAGGCTTTAATGGAGAAATAATTGATTTGGCGTTGGAAGAGTTAAATTTTGAAAAAGATGAAGAGCAAGAACAAGCAGCGTTGCAAAAAGAAGGCGATCGTTTATGGCGAGCCAATCACCGTTTAGAACCAGCTAAACGATATAATAAAGTTAAACAAAGTCTCTTTCAAAAAGGATTTGACTATGATTTGATTCAGCAATATATGGAGGAAAAGGAACAAGAAAATGAAGAATGAACAACTGTGGACAGTTTGGTCAAATGAAACTACCGCCCGTTTTCAACAAATTTTTTTGGAATGGTATGAGTCGGAAAAACGAAATTTACCTTGGCGAGCCAATCTTGATCCATACCGAATTTGGATTTCTGAAATCATGCTACAACAAACGAGAGTTGAAACCGTGATCGATTACTATTACCGTTTTATGGAGCTGTTTCCAACGATTACAGCGCTAGCTCAAGCACCTGATGATCAGTTACTAAAAGCATGGGAAGGGTTGGGTTATTACTCGCGTGCTCGTAACTTAAAAATAGCTGCGCAACAAATTGTAGCTGAATATGGCGGTAAAATGCCGGAGACCATTGATGAAATTAGAAGTCTTAAAGGGATTGGGCCTTATACGGCAGGCGCCATCGGTAGTATTGCTTTTCAATTGCCGGAACCGGCAATTGATGGAAACGTGATGCGTGTAGTAAGTCGATTATTTGAAATTGACGCTGACATTGCCAAAGCCAGTAGCCGCAAAATTTTTGACGCTGCCATGCGTAAGATCATTGATCAAAAGCGACCAGGGGATTTTAATCAAGCTCTGATGGATTTAGGATCGGCGATTTGTACGCCGACTTCGCCAAAGTGTGCAGCTTGTCCGATTCAGGAATTTTGTCGTGCGTATCAATCAGGCACTATGGCTGAGTATCCGGTAAAAACCAAAAAAGTTAAAGCCAAAGACGTTTTTTATCTCGGAGCAATCATTGAAACGAAGCAACAGGAGTTTCTACTAGAACAAAGAGCTTCTATCGGTTTGTTGGCCAATATGTGGTTGTTTCCATTGGAAGAAGTGACTGAAAAACAGTTTCAACAATTACAAAGCCAGGTGAAACAAACAGCCGCTTCAGTAGAACAGTTAAGCTTTGATTTAGATACGTTGCCGTTGGTAGCGGAATCACCTGAGACTATTTTTACCGATTATACCGATGTTGTTTGGCAAAAACGCGCGCTAGGTACTGTAACGCATATTTTCAGTCATTTAAAATGGCATATTTTGGTCTTCTATGGTCGTCAAGTCGGACCAGCAAAGGCAAAAGAGCGACAGCGCTGGTTAAAGCAGCAGGAATTCTCGGAATATGTTTTTCCAAAACCACAACAAAAAATGCTGACACTTTTCCAACAGGAATTTTTGCGAAAAAAAACATGACATAGGCCCTCATTTATTGCTCCGTCAAAACAAAGACTTATTTAGGTAGGCAAGAGCGTTTTGATAATTGGCTATTTGTGATCTAATTTATAGCTGAATTTTCTGGAATTAGTAAAATTCTAATTCTTTGAGTGAACTCATTGTATGCAAACCCAAAAATTATGCTATAATTATTTTGATATCGATGTAATGAACACACCCACACGAAATTTTTTCGCAGTTGGGGAAAGTTGGGGTACTATGGGAATTCCAAAAGAAGGCGAGTTTGTAACAATTCAAAGTTACAAACATGATGGTCATTTACATCGAACGTGGCGCGATACGATGGTATTGAAGACCAGCGAGTACTCACTAATTGGTGTGAACGATCACACATTGGTGACTGAATCTGACGGACGTCGTTGGGTAACTCGTGAACCGGCCATTGTATATTTTCACAAGAAGTACTGGTTCAATATAATAGCAATGATTCGTGAAAAGGGGGTTTCTTATTACTGCAATCTAGCTTCACCGTATCTATTAGATGATGAAGCGCTAAAGTATATCGACTATGACTTAGACATTAAAGTTTTTCCTGATGGCGAAAAACGCCTTTTAGATGTCGATGAATACGAGTTTCACAGTAAATTGATGGATTATCCGGAAGATATTGATTTTATCTTAAAAGAAAACGTCAAAACTTTAGTAGATTGGATTAATAATGAGAAAGGTCCATTTTCTGATGCTTATGTAGATATCTGGTATCAGCGTTACCAACAGCTATTGAAAAAGTAGCCGATGTAAAGAACCGAGCGGCTGGAGCAGAAGAGTCCAGTGCCAAAAGAGCCTCAACACTTGCTACTTTAGCAGTTTATGTGGTCATAAGAGGGCTGGCGCTACTTCTGTTCCGCTGTTTTTTACTGGAAAAATAAACGAATAGTGAAGGAGCTGCATTATTCTTGTTTTTTCAGTTTTGATTTTGCTTGCAGCTAAACTTCCCTGTTAAGATTCCAATTTTTTATTCATTTCATAGTGTTCAATATTTGCATCTAAGAAGCGTTCACCATGTTTTACATAGCCTAATTTTTCGTAAAAACCCACTGCTGTAATTTGAGCCCCTAATGTAATCAGATGATAACCGTGAGACTGGGCAAATTTTTCGGCTTCAGCAATGATTAGACGACCGTATTCGTGTCCGCGGTATGCCTTTTCGACAGCCATTCGTTGTAGTTTTATGTGTTCTTGATCCAGCGGTAATAAACGACAGGTAGCAACAGCTTGTCCATTATCCAAATATAAGACAAAATGGATACAAAGAGCTTCTTTTTGATCGATTTCAATTTCCACTGGAACACCTTGTTCTACCATAAAGACGTGATTTCTAATTCGGAGAGCATCTAAGTAGATGTCACTCATAGTATCTTTTGTTTGGACGATTTTCATAATTAAAACTCCTATACTTGTTTTTTGTATAGTATACCTGAAAAAATACGCAAAAAGAAGGTCGTTGGTGACGAGTCCAGACAGGTATGATAAAATTTAACCGTTCATTGAGGAGGAATCGTAAGCTTTTAAAAAACTTACTGGATTGATAAGGAGGAACTGGTTTGTTTGAGCGTTTAAGAGAATCAAAATTATTGTTTTGGTCAATAGAATTATTAGTCATTGCTTCTTTGATTTTTGTTTCATCAAAAATTGATTTTATCTTTGCACCAATTGGGACTTTTTTTTCTACTTTATTTGCGCCCATTTTGGTTGCTGGTTTTTTATATTATCTCTTAAACCCCGTCGTTCATTTGTTGATGAAAACGAAAATGGAACGAGTTTATGCAGTGTTGATTGTTTTTGTTTTATTGATTATTTTGTTGGTACTTTTATTGGTGAGTGTTTTGCCGAATTTAGCCAAACAGTTAGCTAGTCTGGCTTCTAGTATGCCAGATGTGTTTGATCGAGTGGAAAATTGGATTTATCACTTGGCCAAGTTACCTATGTTCAAAGATATTGATTTAACTAGTTATATTGATAAAATGGATTTATCTTATGGCACCATTATCCAACAGTTTTTAAGTAGTCTTTCCAGCAGCTTAGGCTCCATCTTTTCTACGATCGCCTCAACTACCATTGTGGTAATCACGGTACCCTTTATCTTATTTTATATGTTAAAAGATGGTGAACGGCTTGTTCCTAATATTCAACGATTTCTGCCTGAAAAAAGACAAGCGGGTATTGTGAATTTATTAGGACAGTTAAATAAGACGCTTTCCAATTATATAAGTGGTCAAGCGATTGAGTGCTTATTTGTAGGAACGTTTACGATTATTGGTTATTCATTAATTGGTGTAAAGTATGCCTTTTTGTTTGGCGTCATCGCCGGCCTGACGAATTTAATTCCTTATTTGGGCCCTTACTTAGGTTTGGCACCGGCGGTATTTGTTACAATTTTTGATGACCCGGTTAAAGCGTTTTTGTGTTGTATTGTTGTATTAATTGTTCAACAAATTGACGGCAATATCATTTACCCTAACGTGATTGGTAAATCACTGCAAATCCATCCGCTAACGATCATCGTAATTTTACTAGCAGCTGGAAATATCGCTGGCTTACTGGGAATTTTCTTAGGCGTACCTTTTTATGCAATTTGTAAAACGATTTTACTTTACAGCATTGATATGGTGAAAGCCAATCGTAGTGAAAAAGTAACCAATGCGGTTTTGATGAACGAAGCTGATCCCAAAGAAAATCAACACTAATTATTGAATTCATCATTTTTTTATGATAACATTTTGAGAGTGAGACGAAAGTGAAAAATGCTTTCGTCTCACTCTCTAAAATACTAACCAGCGGAACTGAAGCTTTGAGAGCGTAAGTTCTCAAGGGAAACAACTGATGCACAACTGAAAGGCAAAGACTGATTTCAAAAACCGTGAAAGAAGCTATCTTTTCACTAGTATTTTTTATAGAAGCAGTCCTTTGATTTTCAGTCTTGTTTGATCAACATTTAAGGAGAGAATACATTATGAACAATGCTGACCCCGAGAGTCAGTCGCTAATCGCGCAGATTTTACTATTAGTCGTTTTAACATTGATCAATGCTTTTTTAGCAGCAGCTGAGATTGCAGTGGTTTCTGTTAATAAAAGTCGAGTGGAACAAAAAGCTGAAGATGGTGATGCGAAAGCAAAAAAACTATTGAAAGTTTTGCAAGATCCGAATAATTTTTTATCAACTATCCAAGTTGGGATCACTCTGGTTAATATTTTATCCGGAGCTTCTTTGGCTGATACACTGTCTACAGAGCTTGCCCCGGTATTAGGTGGCGGAGCAGCGGCCAAAAGTCTGGCGAATATCATTATTTTAGCAATGTTAACCTATGTTTCTATCGTTTTTGGTGAGCTTTATCCCAAACGAATCGCAATGAACAAATCAGAAGAAGTGGCACAAATAACATCCGGCGTCGTACGTCTATTAGGAATGATCGCTCGGCCATTTGTCTGGTTGTTGTCGGCTTCTACCGATTTATTGTCACGGATTACGCCGATGACCTTTGATGATGAGGACACCAAGATGACTCGCGATGAAATGCGTTATATGTTAGAAACAGAAGGTGTCTTAGATAATAACGAATTAGAAATGTTACAAGGGGTATTTTCTTTAGACACAAAGGTGGCAAGAGAAGTCATGGTTCCTAGAACCGATTCCTTCATGGTTGATGTCCAAGATGACGTTCAGGAAAATATCGATTTAATTTTGGCGGAAAACTACTCACGGATTCCCGTTTATAGTGAAGATAAAGATAAAGTAATTGGTGTTTTACATACGAAAACACTCTTAAAAGCGGCTCATCGTTTGGGTTTTGAAAATCTTGATTTAAGAAACTTGATGCAAGAACCTTTATTTGTTCCAGAAACGATTTTTATTGATGATTTATTATATGAAATGAAACGCACACAAAATCAAATGGCCATTTTGTTAGATGAATACGGCGGCGTCGTTGGTTTGGCAACGCTTGAAGACCTATTAGAAGAAATTGTCGGCGAGATTGACGATGAATCTGATGAGGTAGAGAATTTATATTCAAAAATCAATGATAATGAATACTTGATTCAAGGGCGGATGTTAATCGATGAATTTAATGAAGTGTTTGAAACTGATTTGCATATGAGTGATGTCGATACAATGGCCGGCTACTTAATCACTGCTTTAGGTACAATTCCTGATGAAGATGAGAAACTGTCTTTTGATATTGGCAACTTGACGTTGACTTCTGAAGAAATGGAAGGCACTCGTTTACTGGCTTTAAAAGTTGTTTTTCACGATGAAGCAGAAGTTGATGAAGAACCAGAAGAAACTCGACGCTTTTTTCGTAAAGAAATGGAAGATGATGAGCCGAGAAGATAAGTCCGTTTTACAGTAGTCACCGACTAAATCAAAAAAAACAGGAGCCATGAATTGATTGGCTGCTGTTTTTTTTGAGCGCTATTTACAGAAAGAAGGCACTTTACAAGTAACTGCTATCTTTCATAAAAAACTGTGTTCTAGGTTGTATCGAAAGAATTACTGGTTAAGCTTTTCAATTTTTAGATGGTTAAGTAGCACAGTTCAAACCTTCAAAACAGCTGTTTAGTTTCCTTGAGCTTTTTTAGCCCTTTGAACGGTTCAGTTGGAAATTGTCATTTCATCTAAAGATAATGCTTTTTTCTTGAAATTTATGACTTTTCTTTGAGGATTTACTGGTTAAGTACTTTATTCTAAAAGGGTGCCATGATATACTAACAAAGGCTAACTAGGACTGGCTTCAGTGAAGGGCAGGGCTTTGAGCAGGAAGCGTTCTACGGATTTTCTAGGAGGATAACAAGAAATATTTTTAATAAATTTAGACCGATAGTAAGGAGAAAACTATGAGCATCAATCAAAAAACGGCCGTTGATAGCCGGCGTACATTCGCTATTATCTCTCACCCGGATGCTGGGAAAACAACCATTACCGAACAACTTTTGTTGTTTGGCGGCGCAATTCGCCAAGCCGGTACAGTAAAAGGCAAGAAAACTGGTAATTTCGCAAAATCCGACTGGATGGAAATTGAAAAACAACGGGGGATTTCAGTTACCAGTTCTGTTATGCAATTTGATTATCAAGATAAACGTATAAATATTTTGGATACACCTGGGCATGAAGACTTTTCAGAAGATACTTACCGGACGTTGATGGCTGTTGACAGCGCTGTGATGGTGATTGATAGTGCTAAAGGGATTGAAGCCCAAACGAAAAAGCTTTTCCAAGTAGTGAAAAAAAGAGGCATCCCTATTTTTACGTTTATTAATAAATTAGACCGTGATGGTCGTGAACCTTTGGAATTATTGGAAGAGTTGGAAGAATTATTAGCGATTGAATCTTATCCCATGAATTGGCCTATTGGAATGGGGAAAGGTTTGGCAGGCTTGTACGACATTTACAATCAACGTGTAGAAGTCTACCGTCCGGAAACCAATAATGGCGAGCGATTCATCCCATTAGTTGACGGCGACATTCCTACAGATGCGCCGCTTCACAGTAATAGTGTTTATCAACAAGTTTTAGAGGATGTGGAACTATTAGTAGAAGCAGGGGACGAATTTGATCCTGAAAAAATTGCACGAGGCGACCAAACACCGGTTTTCTTCGGTTCTGCATTAACAAATTTTGGTGTTCAGACTTTTTTAGAAACCTTTTTACAATTTGCGCCAGCTCCTCATGCTCATAAAACACAAGATGGAACGGCCATCAGTCCGTATGAAAAAGAATTTTCAGGCTTTGTCTTCAAGATTCAAGCTAATATGAATCCGGCACATCGAGACCGAATTGCTTTTGTCCGAATTTGTTCCGGGGTTTTTGAACGCGGCATGGATATTATTTTGGGTAGAACTGGGAAAAAAGTCAAATTGAGTAATGTTACGCAATTTATGGCAGATGCTCGAGAAAATGTCGAAGAGGCAGTGGCTGGCGATATTATTGGTATTTACGATACTGGCAATTATCAAATTGGTGATACGCTGTACGAAGGAAAATTAAAGGTTCAATATGAAGAACTGCCATCGTTTACGCCAGAATTATTTATGAAAGTAACTGCCAAAAATGTGATGAAACAAAAATCCTTCCATAAAGGTATTTATCAATTAGTCCAAGAAGGAGCTATTCAGCTTTATAAAACCTATTTAACGGATGAGTACATTATTGGCGCAGTCGGTCAGTTGCAATTTGAAGTTTTCCAATATCGGATGATGAATGAGTACAATGCTGAAGTGGTAATGACGCCGATGGGATCTAAAATAGCTCGTTGGATTAAGCCGGAAGACTTAGATGAACGTATGAGCTCCAGCCGCAATATTTTAGCCCGCGATCGTTTTGACCAACCGCTATTCTTGTTTGAAAATGAATTTGCCATGCGCTGGTTCGCTGACAAATATCCAGATGTTGAATTGACAAGCTTAATGTAAAAGATGTTTAACTTCATTCGCAGTATCGATCGCCACAAATAAGAGGTTGAGCCAGCAGTCGATAAGGTTTGAGCAATTGGAGGAAAAGACACACAATGGGCTGTTTCCATTGAGTGGATTTTGTGAAATTGCCGAAGAACCTGACTGCTGGTCACCATTTAAGAGAGGTTGAGCCAGCAGTCGATAAGGTTTGAGCAATTGGAGGAAAAGATGGCTAATCTGCTTTTTATAGTGAATGGTGAAATTGGCCAAGAATCTGAGATTTGACTATTATTTCTTCGTAAAAAGTGGCTGAGACAGATTATTTTATATGTTTATTAATGAATATATTCTCCAAGCCTGATAGGGGTTTTAAAAGCAAACGAATGCTGTGAGTGTAACGCAGGAAATTGACGGACACTGGAATATATTGCGTGAAATATAAAGGAATTATTGACAGCTCACCCGTTGTTGCAGTTATATATAAGCCTGTAGAAGTGGCATCGCCGATTGTTGGAAAAACTTTATGAAGAAAAAATACTTTCTATTACACAATTGCGATCAACTATGATTTCCTTCGCTGGTACTTGATTTTGAGGAGCTATAAAGCAGTGGTTATCTGTATAAAAACTTAGCATCTCCAGTTATTTCTGCTTATATAGCTCATATTTTTATTCCTCAATAGCATTCGTAAGGTTCCTTAGAAAGAAATAAGTCTACGATCAGAAAATTTCTCCCAAAAAAAGAAGCTAACAAAGTAGAGCACAGATACTTTGTTAGCTTCTTTTTATAATGGGGCTAAGGTGGCTTTTAAGGGGATGGAAACTTCGGTTGCATCTTTTAGCTTGATTAGTGAAATTTCTTCTTTGTTATAAGCATCTTTAGGAAGCCGTTTTATTAGCTTTGCGACGATTTCGTTAATTTCAGTTTTACGAACGGCGCGTTTTTTATTGATGATTAGGATTTCGACGTGCTGGGTGGCTTCTGAATAAACAACCGTAGTGTTGCCGGCAGAGTAAACCTTTACAAAATAAGCATCTGTGTTTTCCAATTGTTTATTGACCAGCTGCTTGTAACTGTTGGTTACGTTTACTAATTTCATAGCTATCACCTCATTTTTTTATAAATTTTAAAAGTGCAGTGTTTTCTATATAATATAAATAAAAGCAACGATGAAACTTGTCTTTTTCCTTCCTATTTATATTATAATTTTTTTTAAGGAAAATAAAAAGTACAATGCCTGAAAAACATAAAAAAAACATACATGAGCTGAAAGTAAAGTACCTTTCAGCTCATCGTTGAGTGATTTAAGTTTACCTAACATTTGTAGGTTTACTCTGAATCAGATGTTGTTTCTGCTGGTGCTGATTCCGTTGGTTTAACGCCAGTTATAATGATTTTTCCATCATCATCTAACTTAGCAGTTAGTTGATGTTCTTCTGGATGGTCCAAGTAATACTCGGCAATGCCGTCTTCAATTTGTTCTTGAATCGTTCGCCGTAAAGGCCGAGCACCCATGGCTGGGTCGTATCCTAAGTCAACTAATTTTTCTTTGACCTCATTTTGCACTTCAATATGAAGCTTTTGCCGCATTAATAAATCATTTACTTCATTCAGCATAAGGTTGACGATGTTCAATAAGTTTTCTTTGCTTAATGCTTTAAACTCAATGATGTCATCAAAACGGTTGAGAAATTCAGGGGTAAAGAAGTTATTTAATTGACCTAAAATCGATTTTGTCAAGCCGGCTCGTGCAGCACCGAAACCGACATTTGCTTCTACTTTACCGGATCCGGCATTGCTGGTCATAATGATTATCGTGTCTTTAAAGCTGACCGTACGACCTTGTGCATCAGTCAAGCGGCCGTCATCCAATATTTGCAAGAACATATGCAAAACATCGGGATGCGCTTTTTCAACTTCATCAAGTAAGATTAAACTGTAGGGATTGCGTCGCACTTTCTCCGTCAGTTGGCCGGCTTCTTCATAACCCACATAGCCTGGAGGAGAACCAATCAATTTAGACACACTGTGTTTTTCCATGTATTCGCTCATATCAAATCGGATCATAGCATCTTGAGAGCCGAATAATTCATAAGCTAGCTGTTTGGCCAATTCCGTTTTGCCGACACCAGTAGGGCCGACAAATAAGAAAGAACCAATAGGGCGGTTTTGTTTGCCCAGGCCTACGCGATTGCGGCGGATTGCTTTAGCTACTTTGTCTACAGCTTCGTCTTGTCCTATGACATGCTTCTTCAAATCGATAGCTAGATTCTTCAATTGAGACTGCTCTTTTTCTTTTAAGTCACCAACAGGGATGCCGGTTTGTTGTTCAACTATGGTTTCAATATTTTTTTCAGTGATGACTGGTGTTTTTTCATCGCTGATCTGTTTTTCTTTCATCGCTTGCAATTTATTAATTTGGTCACGATAATAAGCAGCTTTTTCAAAATCTTCTTCCGCAGAAGCTTGTTGTTTTTGTTGTTCCGCTTCTGCTAATTTTTTATCAATTGTTTTTGGATCGACTAATTGAATTGTTAAATTCATTTTTGAACCGGATTCGTCCAATAAGTCAATGGCTTTGTCCGGTAAAAAGCGATCTTGAATGTAACGATTGGATAGCGTAGCTGCTGCTTTGACAGCTTCATCTGTATATTTAACGTGATGATAGTCTTCGTAGCGTTTTTGCAATCCCTTTAAGATTTCGATAGTTTCGGCTACCGTTGGTTCATCAACTCGAACTGGCTGCATCCGACGTTCCAAAGCCGCATCTTTTTCAATTATGCGGTATTCATTTAACGTTGTAGCACCTACCATTTGAAGTTCGCCTCTGGCTAGAGCTGGTTTTAAAATATTACCGGCGTCCATATTGCCGTCACCGGCAGAGCCTGCCCCTACAATTTCGTGTACTTCATCAATGAACAAAATAATATTTTCTGCTTGAGAGATCTCTTCAATCAATTTTTGCATTCTTTCCTCGAATTGGCCACGAATGCCGGTTCCTTGAACTAAAGAAACGACATCTAAACGAATAACTTCTTTATCCAATAATTTTTGGGGAACATCGCCATCGACAATCTTTTGTGCGAGGCCTTCAACCACAGCAGTTTTACCGACACCAGGTTCACCGATCAAAACAGGATTGTTTTTAGTCCGTCGATTTAATATTTCAATAACACGCTTAATCTCTTCATCGCGCCCTACTACAGGATCGACACTTCCTTGGCGTGCAGCTTCGGTGATATTAAACCCATATTCTCCCAAAAGACCGCTGCTTTGGCCTGCACGTCCTCTAGGCGGTTGACCACCATTAAAGCCAGCGCCATCTCCAAATTGAGTAGGGGGCGTTTGTTGTTCGTAAGGACCGCCTTGTTGTTGCATTTGACGTGAAAGAGAACGATATAAATCGTCAAGACTTCCGAAGCCAAATGGATCTTGTGGTCCCATATTCTGCATACTGTTGTTAGCTTGATTTTTTAATTTTTGATAGCAGCTTTGGCAATAATCTAATTGTTTGCGCTGTCCATTAACATTTGCGTATAAATGAATGGTTGCTTCATTTTGCTGACAGTTTTGACATAACATGAACTGGCACACATCCTTTCATTTGTGAGGCTGGCAAGCAGTTTGCTGCCTTAATTAGAATGGTCAAATCTCGCTTGACCATTTTTGACCTTTGAGAATATTATAGCATTTTTTTCTAGAGAATCAAATATTTACTCTTTTTTTATAAGTAAAATTCGTTATAATTGAAAAGACAATGATCCTTTTTTCACTTACACTAAACAAAACCGTATTTTTAAAGGAAGTGAGCAGTACAATGTACGAGAATCCATTTATTTCAAAAATTGAAGAATTAAAGCAAGGTGCAATTGAAGAGTTGGTGGTTGAAGTGGCAGATTTTTTCCTATTTCGGGAAGCTTGGCTACAATTACCAGACCGTATGGATATTAAAGGAGAAGCCGGTTTGAATGGTAAAATTATTTATCGTTATGTGAAAAAAGACGACAAACAATCATGATCATCGCTAATTTTGAGCGAAAAGTGTTGTATAAGACGCAAAAAAATGGTAATCTTAAACACTGAAAGGGTCTTTTTTTGGTGCCCATCATTGAGGTGTACTAAGAAAGGAAAACCCTAACATAAAACTACTTAATTACGAAGGAGACCGATTTATATGGAAAAGAAAGATTTTCACATCGTAGCAGAAACAGGAATTCACGCTCGTCCAGCTACATTGTTAGTACAAACAGCAAGCAAATTCACCTCAGATATTAACTTGGAATACAAAGGAAAATCTGTAAACCTTAAATCAATTATGGGTGTTATGTCTCTAGGCGTTGGACAAGGTTCTGATGTTACTATCACTGCAGAAGGTGCAGATGAAACAGAAGCAATGGCAGCAATTGTTGAAACAATGAAAAAAGAAGGATTGTCTGAATAATGTCTGAAATGCTAAAAGGGATCGCCGCAAGTGACGGCGTTGCTGTCGCTAAAGCATACCTGCTAGTTCAGCCTGATTTGACTTTCAACAAAACTTCAGTAGAAGATGTTCAAGCTGAAGAAGCTCGCTTAGATGATGCTTTGGCAAAATCTACCGAAGAGTTGCAAGCCATCCGTGAAAAAGCAGCTAAAAGCCTTGGTGAAGCAGAAGCGCAAGTATTTGATGCCCATTTAATGGTTCTATCTGATCCAGAAATGATTGGTCAAATCAAACAAAATATTCAAGCGAATAAAGTAAATGCCGAAGCGGCTTTAAAAGAAGTTACTGATATGTATATCGGTATGTTTGAAGCGATGGATGATAATGCGTACATGCAAGAGCGTGCCGCAGACATACGTGACGTGGCTAAACGTATTTTGGCACATTTATTAGGTGTAATGCTGCCAAATCCTTCAATGATTAATGAAGAAGTTGTGGTAGTCGCTCATGACTTAACTCCAAGTGATACCGCTCAATTAGATCGTACTTATGTTAAAGCATTTGTTACAGATATTGGTGGTCGTACCTCTCACTCAGCAATCATGGCTCGTTCGTTAGAAATTCCTGCCATTGTGGGAACTAAGGAAATCACTGGGAAAGTTAAAGCTGGCGACATGTTAGCAGTTAACGGAATCGAAGGCGATGTCATCGTAAATCCGTCTGACGCTGAAAAAGCCGATTTTCAAGCGAAAGGTCAAGCTTATGCGGATCAAAAAGCAGAATGGGATAAACTAAAAAATGCACAAACAGTAACTGCTGACGGCAAACATGTCGAATTAGCCGCCAACATCGGGACACCGAAAGATTTAGAAGGCGTCCACAAAAATGGGGGCGAAGCAGTTGGTTTATACCGGACAGAATTCTTATACATGGATTCTTCTGATTTTCCAACAGAAGAAGATCAGTATGAAGCATATAAAGCAGTACTTGAAGGAATGAACGGCAAACCAGTTGTGGTTCGGACCATGGATATTGGCGGGGACAAAGAGTTACCTTACTTAACTTTGCCACATGAAATGAACCCATTCCTAGGTTATCGAGCATTACGGATCAGCCTATCTGAATTAGGAGACGGTATGTTCCGCACACAAATGCGTGCGTTACTACGTGCTTCTGTTCATGGAAACTTACGAATCATGTTCCCAATGGTCGCTACTTTGAAAGAATTCAGAGCAGCAAAAGCCATTTTTGAAGAAGAAAAGCAAAAATTAGTTAACGAAGGTACTGAAGTTTCAAATACGATCCAAGTTGGGATTATGATTGAAATTCCAGCAGCAGCTGTTTTAGCAGATAAGTTTGCTAAAGAAGTGGACTTCTTCAGTGTTGGAACCAACGACTTGATTCAATATACCATGGCTGCTGACCGTATGAATGAACGTGTATCATACCTTTACCAACCATACAACCCATCAATTTTACGTTTAATCAAACATGTTATTGATTCAGCGCATGCTGAAGGCAAATGGGCTGGTATGTGTGGCGAAATGGCCGGCGATCAAACGGCAGTGCCATTACTATTAGGTATGGGCTTGGATGAGTTCTCAATGAGTGCGACATCTATTCTAAAAACACGTAGCTTAATGAAACGTTTAGACACAACTAAAATGGCTGAACTTGCTGATCGTGCCTTGAAAGAATGCGACACGATGGAAGAAGTCGTAGCCTTAGTTGAAGAATACACGAACTAATCATTAGGAATATAAAAAAGTTTATTTAATATGAAGTAAATCCGTCCAATTAGTAGTTATTGGACGGATTTTTTTGAATAAAAAGCTGGAAGGTTGGAATTAGAGCCCGCTAGTTTAAAAAGGAAAAAATTTTGAATTATTTAAAAATATGGTGTGACAATTAGGAACACAAGAATAGTTGATCAAGGAAAAAATGAAAAAATATCTGTTTTCCTTCTGGTCATTGGTAAGGAGAAAGGGCTGCTCTTTTTATCGGTTACGTTAGTTTATACGTGGACTTATAGTTTGTTTAAAAGAGAGCGTCTATCTATCGTGGTTCTGTTATTAGGTATAAATTTATTTTTTAGCTTAGCTTCTTTAGTTGTACAACCGAGGAAAAGTGTATTTGCATTATGTAGATATGGTTTGCAACTAAATAATGAAGAAATTTTATATGCTGGTAGTACTTCTGCAGGAGTTAAGAAAGGTTGTTCTTAAGGATCGTTGTTCGTTCGAATCATCAATTTCTTTATCAATCATATTTACTCATAAAAAGAAAAAAACTATTGAGAAAGTTCAGTTGTTTATTTCATCTGTCCTGACTAGCAATAAGAAAAGCATGAACGAAGCAAAATTTGAAGTTCCCTTAGATTAGACTGAAAAGTGATGCCTCATTAAAATAAAATAGATAGCCAAAAATGTAATACAATATTTAAGCCAAAGGTGTTTTTCCTTTGGCTTTATTAGTTGCTAATAGTTGCTTCACATCTCCTGAAATTTTTTTTATAATGGTATGGAGTGGGTAAGAATATAGTATTTCTTTTCGTAAAAACAAAATAAAATTATAAAAGCTACTAATCTAACCTAATTTAGCGAGAAGAGTGAAAAAAACTTATATAAATAAGCCCATAAAGCAACTTGTATTCGGCGAATTATCAACTGAATTGAAAACAATTAGTCAATAATAAACAGTATTTTTGGAGAGAATGAGTGCTGACTTTTTTAAGTAAAAAGAGTAATTATTAGAAACAACAGCAAAAGAACTCTAACATTTATTTTTCTTTATTCCATGCCACCATAAATATTTACATTTTACAAGTGATAGTGTACTATTTAAAGGTATGCATAATATAGTTTGATGTATAAAATAAAAAGTTATTCGGAGGGAAACAAATGTCTGCGAAATGGGAAAAAAAAGGCACGAATGATGGTGTATTGACTTTTTCAATCGACCGTGCCGTAATCGAAAAAGGATTAACACAAGCATTTAATAAAGTGAAAAAAAACTTGAACGTACCTGGTTTTCGTAAAGGAAAAGTGTCTCGTCAAGTATTTAATCGTATGTATGGCGAAGCTGCATTATATGAAGATGCATTAAATGCAGTTTTACCAGAAGTTTACGAAGCAGCTGTTAAAGCAGCTGGAATTGACCCTGTTTCTCAACCTAAGATTGATGTTGAAAGCATGGAAAAAGGGGAAGATTGGGTAATTACTGCTGAAGTGACAGTCAAACCTGAAGTGAAATTGGGAGAATACAAAAACTTAACTGTAAGCAAACAAGAGCGTGAAGTAACGGATGAAGACGTTGAAGCACGTCTGAAACGTGAACAAGAAGCTCAAGCTGAATTAGTAATCAAAGAAGACGCTGCAGCTGAAAACGGCGATACAGCAGTTATTGACTTTGAAGGTTTCTTAAATGGTGAAGTCTTTGAAGGCGGTAAAGGGGACAACTATTCTCTTGAACTAGGCTCAAACTCATTTATCCCAGGCTTCGAAGAACAATTGGTAGGCAAAAAAGCTGGTGAAGATGTTGAAGTAAAGGTAACGTTTCCAGAAGATTATCAAGCTGAAGATTTAGCTGGCAAAGAAGCAATTTTCAAAGTAAAAATTCATGAAGTAAAAGCCAAAGAATTGCCTGAATTAGATGATGAATTTGCCAAAGATGTTGATGACTCTGTTGAAACGTTAGCAGAATTAAAAGAAAAATATCGCAAAGAATTAACAGAAGCTAAAGAAGCCAGCGCCGAAGAAGCGAAAGACGAAGAAGCGATTCGCTTAGCCGTAGAAAATGCTGAAATCGTTGACTTACCACATGTAATGGTTCACGATGAAGTGCACCGTTCAATGGATGAATTTTTAAATAATATGCAACGTCAAGGTATTTCTCCAGAAATGTATTATCAATTAACAGGTACAACGGAAGAAGACTTGCATAAACAATTTGAAGCCGAAGCAGAAACTCGCACGAAAACAAACTTAGTAATCGAAGCAGTTGCTAACGCTGAAAACATTAAAGTGTCTCAAGATGATATCGATACTGAAGTAAAGGATTTAGCAGAACAATACAACATGCCAGAAGAACAAATTCGCCGCGTGCTAACTGAAGATATGCTAAAACATGACATACGTATGAAAAAAGCAGTCGAAATTATCACTGAATCTGCAGTCGAAAAATAATTGTACCTAAAAAAGAGCCTAGAATACCAGTAATATTACTGGCGTTCTAGACTCTTATCTTTTGCTAAATGAACTTTAAATGCTGGTACGTACATCTGTTATATTAGTGAGCGACTTTCTCTTACTATTGAAGCTGAAATCAGATGGTTGCGGCCGTTTTTTTAATGCCTTTCACTTTCTTGACCTAGTCTGTCTAAAGCAGCATAAGTAGTGTATATTAGATGAACGTATTCGCTTTTTTCGCTATACTTAATATCAGGAAATGAAATGAGGAAAATAATATGAAAAAAAGTAACCGTATGTATATGGTGACAAAATTAATCGGCTTTACTGATCAAGAAGTAACCCGTTTAGCGCTAGATTGGTTAAGCTTAATTCGGATCCTGATCACTCCCGTTAAGTATAAATTCCAAAAAGGTGCATATCAAGCATTTGATGCAGTAATCATCGAAAAGCTGCTTTCCTCGTTGACAGCTACTAGTGAATGCTGGGTGCAAATTGTCGGCACAGGTGGGGAATTTCAGCTGCAAATTGCTGATAATACCATTCATGAACAAGCGATCATTGACTATGAAAATTTCCTTAGCTTTGCTGCCGTTACAGAAGATTATCTGGATCAGCGGATTAAGCAATTTGGCGTTTACGGCTATCTTCGTTCATTTGATGAGTTTTTAGCAAATAACGTTGCCATAATGGAAAAGCGTATGTTTAATACTTCAGAAGAAATGAAAGGATTGCCTAAGCGTTATACAAAAGAGCAAAAAGTAATTATCGACTGTAATCAACTTGCTGGATTTGATTTGTTTTACGAGGGTTTATGTTTTACGGCTTGTTGGAAAATATATATTACTTCTTTTTATTATCGGTTAATCCCGCAGCCAATTTTTGCGGGAATCCAACGGGTTCATGAGATTGAAGCGTTGACAGAACAGGTGTTAAAAATTACCTTGCATAAAGACCCCTTGAGATGGGATCAGCCGGTGAATTTACAGGATCAACGTATGCTGAGAAGTCAGCTGGGAGTTGATCAACTAGCTTGGTCAAATGGCATTGGTGTGCTAAGAGAACCGTATATTGAATTTGCTTATCTTGATGATACGATTCAAACTGTTCAATATCAAAATCGCTATTTTCAGCCGGTTCCGAAAAAACAAGCAACCTATTTTGTGACTAGAAGCTACGACTTTTTGACGGGAAAGGCTACCGTTAATCGAACTAAAGGAAAATTAAACGCGCAAGCTTACTTTCCTTGGATCGATCAGCAACATAAAAAGATGATGAATTATCGTGTCTTAGATCCTGAATTGACTTTGGATAATGGGTTAGCTGCTTATGAGTTTTATATTCGACAATTTTTAGAAATTGAGGTAGCTGATGAAAATTATCGTTCCTTTCTTTCTGTTTTGCGTTTTTATTTACCTGAAGAAGCCCTAGAGCAGGTTCCATTAGAAGCTCTTTATGACCAGCTAGAGGATATGAACATTTTGAATTTAAAAAAAGAAGCGGAATATATGTCTTTTGATGTCCGAAAAGCAAAGAACCATCTACGAGTGATGTTTCTTGATTATAATCAATTGGGGGAACTAACCGGACTTTTGCGAAGTAATTCTATTAAATAAATAATCTACCCTTTTGGGTAGAATTTTTCAGAAGGAAATCAAGGAAGCGATAAAATCAAACCTTGAAGAAAAAGATTCGAAGAAACTATCATTTTAAAAGTCGCTAAGTTAGTGTTAAGCCAGATAAAAAAGGGACCGATGATCGGCCCCTTTTTTGCTATTAAGCTGTTTGTACTAACGGTTTTTTGACAATACCGTAGATAATACCTGATAAGACAGCGCCGATCAAAATAAATACTAGATATAAGATCGGATGTGACAACAGGAATACTACGAAAATTCCTCCGTGAGGTGCTAATAACTTGATGCCTAAAGCACCTACTAAGCCACCGCTGACAGCCGAACCTATGACAAAACTAGGAATCATCCGCAGTGGATCAGAAGCAGCAAAAGGAATCGCACCTTCAGTTACAAAGGATAAGCCCATCACGATATTAGTTAAACCAGCATCTTGTTGTTCTTTTGTAAATTTATTTTTGAACAATCGAGTGGCTACAAAGATGGCTAATGGTGGTACCATCCCACCGGCCATTACAGCAGCCATTACGACACTTCCGCCATCAGCGACTGTCGTAGCTAAAGTTGCTGTACCAAATACGTAAGCTGCTTTGTTGACGGGGCCGCCTAAATCGACAGCCATCATACCAGCGAGTAAAGCACCCAATAATGCAGCATTGGTGCCGTCTAAGCCGAGTAAGAAGCTATTCAATGCATCATTGATTGCTTTCATCGGAATATTGACCACCAGCATTAACAAACCAGTAATAATCAGCCCAAAGACCGGATAGAAAAGAATGGTTTTAATGCCATCCAACGCTTTTGGCAATCCTTTAAATAGTTTTCTTAATAGAACAATGACGTAACCGCCTAAGAAACCGCCGATTAAGGCGCCTAAAAATCCTGCGCCGCCAGCGTTCGCTAAAGCACCAGCTGCAAAACCGGCTACTAAACCAGGCCGATCACCAATACTGGAGGCAATAAATCCCGCTAAAACAGGTAACATAAAGCCAAAGGCCGCGTTCCCTACTTGGTTAAACCATGAAGCAACTTCGTTATAATTTCCTAGTTTTGATAGCTGATCATGGGGAACTCCCAGAAACTGGTCAATCATAAAGGACAGCGCAATGGCGATTCCGCCACCGATGACAAACGGTAGCATATGCGATACACCGTTCATTAAATCTTTGTAGATTTTTGAGCCGACAGAACCATTTGCTGACGCTTCTGCACTGGTTGTTGCAGATTCGTTACTGTGATACACGGGTGCTTGGCCACTTAACGCTAAGTTGATTAATTCTTCAGTTTTACGAATGCCATCGCTAACCGGACGGTTGACTAATTGTTTGCCGTCAAAGCGATTCATTTCCACTTTTTTATCAGCTGCGACAATAACGCCATCAGCACGAGCGATATCTTCAGCAGTTAAGCGATGTTTAATTCCTTCTGAGCCGTTTGTTTCGACTTTGATGTCAACACCCAATTCTTTCGCTTTTTTCTTTAAAGCATCTTCTGCCATATAGGTGTGGGCAATCCCAGTTGGACAAGCAGTAACAGCTACGATGAACTTGCGATCAGTTATTTTTTTAAGTGTTGAAGTTTCAGCTTGTTGCTCTTGTTCAGCTTCGGCTTGTTTTGCTGCTTCAGCTTGTTGGAATAAGTCTTGAACTGCTTCAGGAGTTGTTGCTTTTTTCAATTGAGCCACAAATTCAGGATCCACTAATAGGCGTGATAAGGCAGCTAATGCTTGTAAGTGCGTATCGTTAGCACCTTCAGGAGCTGCGATCATGAAAAATAAATACGTAGGTTGTCCATCAAGTGCTTCGTAATTCACACCTTTGTTACTTTTGGCAAATAGCACGGTTGCTTCTTTGACGGCTGCGCTTTTTGCATGGGGCATGGCAATCCCGTCACCAAGGCCAGTTGATGTTTGGGCTTCACGAGCTAAAATACCTTTTTTATACATATCTGCATCGCTAATTCGACCTGCGGCAGACATTTTTTGAACCATTTCATCAATCGCACCTTGTTTGTCCGTTGCTTGCAGATCCATAATCATGACCTCTTTAATTAGTAAGTCATTGATATTCATTTCATTTCCTCCTTCAAGCTTTCTTTTTTAGATAATTTTTTTAATTCTTACTTCCTGGATCAATTCATGAATAAAGTCAGCTGTGGCTAAATCATCGGAAAAAGCGGTTGCACTCCCACAGGCTACACCCCATTTAAAGGCTTCCACCGCATCTGCTTGTTTAGCAAAACTGCCGACGAAACCGGCAATCATTGAATCTCCAGCTCCCACAGAATTTTTCAATGGACGTTTTAATACATTTGATTGGTAGATGCCGTCTTTTGTAAATAATAATGCGCCATCACCAGCCATGGAAATGATCACATGTTGAGCACCATCTGCTAACAATTGTCGTCCGTAAGGAATGATGTCGTGAATTGTATGAAAAGTGGTGTGGTAAAGTTCTGCTAGTTCGTGATTGTTTGGTTTCACTAATAACGGTTTTTGCGCTAGGGCGTTAATTAAATCTTCACCAGTAGTATCGATGATAAAATTGGCTTCTTTATCTTTTACAATCTGGATTAGTTCTTCATAAAATCCATTGCGTAAAGTTGCCGGCGCACTGCCGGAAAGAACCACAATATCTTCTTTCGTTATAGCACTTAAGGCTTGTTTTAGCGCTTGGATTTCTTCATTAGTGATAGCAGGTCCTAAGCCGTTAATTTCAGTTTCAGTCATTGATTTTAATTTAATATTAATCCGAGTATCTGCTTGAACCTCAGTAAATTTCGTTAAAATCTGTTCTTTTTTTAACCAGTCTGCTATGAAGGAGCCAGTAAAGCCTCCTAAAAAGCCGAGGGCAGTTGAGGTCGTATGCAGGCGTTTCAGTATGCGAGAAACGTTAATTCCTTTGCCTCCCGGTAATTTAAAATCATTTTTCATGCGGTTTAAATCCCCAAGTTTTAACTCTTCTACATGGACAATATAGTCAATGGAGGGATTAAGTGTTACTGTATAGATCATTGTTCAGCCTCCTTGATCGTCGTTTTTTGCTGGAATGCCTCCAGAAATTCAATTGGACAATGGTTTGTTAAAAGTGTTACCTTTTCAACGGTTTCAACTTTTGTAAATGTTACTTTGTTTAATTTCGTATGATCAGCCAATACGAACGCTTCCTCAGCTTGAGTAATCGCAAGCGCTTTTAAAGCAGCCTCTTCAGGATCCGGTGTAGTTAATCCTAACTCTGGATGAACCCCATTCATTCCTAAAAAAGCTTTATTGAAACGAAAATGTTGCAGCTGTTCCATGCTGGTAGAACCGATGACAGCTTTAGTGGAAAGTTTTAAAGTTCCACCTAAAACGATCGTGTGAATATTCATGTCTACCAGTTTAGCAGCATGATGAACGCCGTTAGTTACGACAGTTATTTTTTTCCCAGCTAAAAAAGGCAACATTTCTAAAGTGGTAGAGCCAGCATCTAAATAGATAACATCGTCTGTTTGGATGTATTTTGCTGCTAAAGCAGCGATAAGTTGTTTTTCGTGCGTGTTTTTGACTGTTTTTTCTGTCATGTCTTGTTCAAAGCCTAAATTCAATATTTTTTTGGCACCGCCATGAATGCGTTCTAACAGATTTGCATCTTCTAGATCTTGTAAATCCCTACGGATAGTCGATTCTGAGGCGTTTAACAAGACTGTTAATTCTTGCGTTTTTATAATAGAGTGTTGTTCTAACAAGTGCAATATTTTTTGATGACGTTCTTCTGTAAGCATTTTCACCCCTCATTTCATGGTTATAGTAACACAATAATAAGTAATAATCAATCATTAATGATCATAAACGATCGTTTATGAGCAGGTTGTTGTAATATCAACTCAACAGCTAATGTTTGACAAAATAAAGCGAAGTTGGCTTAATGAATAAAGTAAGTAAACAGGAGAGGAAGGGACAAGTATGCAGCAAAAGCAAGCAACTATTTTACAAGGTTTTGAATGGTATTTGCCGGAAGATGGCAAACATTGGCGGCGTTTGACCGAAAAAGCGTCTGAATTAAAAAAACTTGGCTTTACTGGTGTTTGGTTACCGCCGGCCTATAAGGGAGCAGGCGGTAGCAAGGAAGTGGGCTATGCTACTTATGATTTATATGATTTAGGAGAATTTGATCAAAAAGGTTCCATAGCTACCAAATACGGTACTAAAGAAGAATATCTGGATTGTGTGAGGACTTTAAAAGCCGCTGGTTTACAAGTTTATGCAGATATTGTTTTTGACCATTTTATCGGAGCTGATGAGGAAGAAACAATTCCAGCGGTAGAATACGCTATGAATAATCGTAACCAAGCACTTGGTGACGAACAAATGATTGTTGCGTGGACTAAATTTACTTTTCCCGGCAGAAAAGGGAAGTATAATGATTATATTTGGACGTGGCGTAATTTTTCAGGCGTTGATTACGATCATCTCAATCAGAAACACGGAATTTTTAATTTTGCTAACCAAGGCTGGAATGAAGAAGTGGATGATGAAAATGGCAATTATGATTATTTGATGGGCTGTGATTTAAATATGAGTATGCCAGAAACTGTGGAACAGTTGGATAAATGGGGGCAGTGGTATCAGAAACTGACTGATATGGACGGTTATCGTTTGGACGCAGTGAAGCATATTCAATTTAATTTCTTCAATGATTGGGTGAAGCACCGCCGTCAGGAAAAAGGATCAGATTTATTTATAGTAGGTGAATACTGGAGCCAAGAATTAAAAAAACTAGAAAATTATATTGCCAGTTCTGGTGGTTTAATTTCACTTTTTGACGTTCCTTTGCACTATCGGTTTTATGAAGCAGCAACGTCTAAAGATACTTATGATATGCGTCAACTGTTTACTGACACCTTAGTTCAAAGCAGACCTGATTGGGCAATAACTTTTGTAGACAATCACGATACACAAAAGGGACAAAGCCTAGAATCATGGGTTGAGACTTGGTTTAAAATTCACGCTTATGCGACTATTTTATTAAGAAAAACTGGTACCCCGATGGTTTTCTGGGGTGATTTGTATGGTATACCATCCCATGGTTTTGCTGGAATGGGCGAAAAGTTAGAACGCTTAATTCAAGCTAGAGCATGTTGTGCTTTCGGTCGTGAATTGGAGTATTTTGACGATCCGCATCTTGTGGGCTGGACTCGGACTGGCACCTTTGACCGAAAAAAATCCGGATTAGCCGTCGTGATGAGTAATGAAGGTAGCGGTTGTAAAACCATGGCAGTCGGTGCGCTGCATGCTGGAGAAACATTTGTAGATCTCTTAGACAACCAGCAGCAAAAAGTAGTACTCGATGAAATTGGCGTAGGAACTTTTCCGGTAAATGACAAACAAGTATCCGTTTATGTAAGTGAAGCAGCTTATCAAGAGCTGTTGAAACAGTTAGCTGAATAAATGGTTAAAATAATAATAGATAAAACGTCTCGAATTCCTAGGGACTGAGCCAAACTACCGCATCATTGTAGAGATAGAAGATAAGCTTCTTGTTGTTACAGCAATTCAGGTTGGATATAGAAGAAATGGTTACGATAAATAAAATAATTTGAAAGAATCTAGTAATGAATACTCGGTTCTTTTTTTGTACATGGAGGTGCAAATCTGGAAAAGAAGTATAGCAACAATTGCCAGAAAAAGCGCAAGAAATCACCATTACCTCCGTAATGGATGAACAAGGTATGGTTTATATTAACATGCGAAACTTTGTATAATCTATCGAGTACGATAGTCTAATGGTTGATAAACGAAAAAAAGCTTTTATTGGAACTTTCAAATTGCGGATGGAAAAGTAATGAATGGAGTTAGATTTGCTTATATCACTTATTTTTTTTAAAAATCCATAAGAAACTTTTAGGTTATTATTTGGGAAGAATAGTGAGGAAGAAACAGAAGAAGCAAATTGGTGAACCAAAAGTTTTAGTTACAGATAAAGCAGCTTTTATCAGAAGTGTAATTAAAAAACGCAAAAACAATGTTTATAAAAAGGCTGAACATCAATCTGTCAACTATTTAATAATTTAGTTGAAAAAGTTCATCGGCCTATCAAACATAAAAGTAAATGTTTTAGAAATATCCGTACCGCCTCAATCACGAATATAGGAGTAAAAACCATTCGAAAAATCTAGAAAAAGAACAGAAAGAAAGGGCTTACTTCAGCTTTTCAGTTTGTACGGAAATTAAGGTAGTATTGGGTTTTTAACTTAAATTATAGATAGCATGAGAGAGCTATATCGTTTGTTTGGGAGTTTTGCTACAGAACCCATAAAATAGTAAATAATACGCACAAGTAACTATTAAAAGTAACGAATCATACACATGTTTATACTATCCTAGTTTCTAATTTAGGGATATTATGGTCTATAGATATTAGAAAAGGAGTGATTGTCTTGTACTTAAACAGGAAAAGATATACACTTTTGGGATTGCTAGTAGCAATGTCTATAGTATTAAGTTACTTAACATTAGGAACAGGACTGTATAAAATTGGCTTGGGATATATCCCGATGTCATTAATAGGGTATTACTTTGGTCCATACTGGGGAGCATTAGGCTCCTTAACTTCACATATACTTAAATCCATTTTAAATCCGAATGTTCCATTTTTCCCAGGATATATAATTGATGCTTTATTAGTTGGTTATATTTATGGAAGAGCTTTTTTTAATAATAAAATTACATTCAAGCGTGTTCTTATTTCTATGATTATTGCACAATTTAGTACAGCAGTTTTTTTAGATCCGCTTTGGAATACCATATTATATAAAACACCACTACTGCCTCAATTATTGCTAATGTTAATCAAAAATAGTATTGTAGTTCCTTTATATAGTTATATTACCTTCATATCCATGAAAAAATGTGCAAAATTGAATTTTTTTTTAAAACAGATAGTTAAATAAATATAAAAACAGAAACAAGCTTGCTTTTTTATACTATTCATTTATTACTTTAAAGACAGGAGCTGCTTTTGACTAATTGATTTAGTTTCGAGTGATTACTTTTTTTATTTATGATAGTATTTTTTGTAAAAAAACATCGAAAATAAGGGCCTCCTTTGCTCTGTAGTTATCAGCAATAGCATACCTTTTTTTGTATCATGTGTAAATGGATAGGTGTCAATAAAGTAAACGGAAAAAAAGAATGAATGGTATTGGTGGTAGAAGTTGGACCTAGAAGGAAGTTATATTAATTACAAAGCAATAGATGTATGAGTACACATTTTTCTTCGAGGAAAACTATCGAAACTTGAAAAGTATTGATAGTTGTTTCCTGGTGTGATAAAACAAAGATGGTAAGATTATCATATCTTACTGTCATAAATCGAGTAAGAAATGGAGCAAAAATTGTGATTTTTGGGTATGCCAGAGTAAGTACCTGGAGGCAAGATTTAGAATCTCAAATGAATGCATAAAAAAAAGCTGGTTGTGAAAAAATCTACATTGAAAAATTCACCGGCACTAAAACTGAACGAAAAGAATTCCAAAAGCTACTTGAAGAATTATCTGAAGGTGACACATTAGTCGTAACAAAATTAGATCGCTTTGCTCGATCAACTGTTCAAGGATTGGAAACGGTAAAAAACTTGTTTGAGCGTGGTGTGAAAATTTATATCGTAAATATGGGCGTCATAGAAAATACTCCAACTGGACGTTTAACATTTACAATCTTTTCAGCATTTGCCGAATTTGAACGTGACATGATTGTTGAACGTACGCAAGAAGGTAAAGCCTTGGTCAAACAAAATCCTGATTTTAAAGAAGGACGGCCAAAAAAATTCAGCGAAGCACAGTTGAATCTGGCTATGGAATTATTGAAAACTGATACAACAAAAAACGTTTCACGAAAAACAGAAATAAGTGAAGCGTCACTATATAGAGAAAAACGGCGAAGAAAGTACCAAAACTTATAGCAAAAGCTATTTCTCATTAAACCACGATAATAAGAAATAGCTTGGATATAAAAGATTATTACAAATATATTTCTCAAAAAGTGGTGTTTTAAGTTTATGAATAAGAGTGAACAGCTTCTGCATAGAAAGTGGCCAGGACACGGAAATAAAATTTATGAATAAATAATTTAAAAAGAAAATTATATTATAATAGCTTACGTAGAAAAGTTATGACGGAGGCGACTTCCGAAAGGTGGTGGTGCTTATGGAAATGAGCGCTAAAAGCCAAGAAAGGAGTAAGCCTTTTGTCTGCATTAGAAACAATTCAGTTGATTCTAAGCTTTGGTATGTTTACAATTGCTTTGGTTAAACTGGTTGTGGACTTGCTAAAAAATGATAAAAAAAATAACCGTCGTATCTTTGGCGACATAACGGTTATTTTATAAAATAATCTAAGCCACCGTGTTAAACTGTTCTACATAAGGAGATATGTTAGCGCATATCTCTTTTTTTCTTGTACTAATTGTACAGCTTTTTACAACCATTTACACTCCTGTACAACCTTATACAGTTAAGTTGTCGATTTTACAAAAAAACTATACACTTTACATTCCTTTGTGTATAATTTTAGTATAAGATATTAATAATAAGGAGGTTATTATTCTTGGGAGAACAAATTCAATCAAATGAAACAATTGCCGGCAGAATCTCAGAACAAATGAGTCAAGCAGCTACACACTTAGTATCTGGCCAAGCTCCAACTACATTGGCTGAGAAAACCACGGTTATTGGAAACGAAGCAGCCAAGGCAAGTTTCACGAGTCTAATCAGTGCAAGTACGCGCTTATCCAACGCTTTAACCCAAGATGGCAATCACATACATAGCGTAGCCAAAGACTTTGCTAAAATTGATCAACAAATTCAACAGGAAATGAACGCTTTGAATCCATTTGTGGGGAAATTCTAATGGATAAATTAGAAAAGATAAACGTAGAAATAAGGCAAATACAAACTCGTCAAGAGGACCTGATTGCCGAAAAAAGAAGCATAGCTGAAGGACAAGACCAGCTGACGAATCTTAGGCATAGAGAGCAACAGTTTTATCAAGAGTTACTTTCAACCAATGATGAGAGCGCTTCAGTTATTCAAACGTATGAAGATGAGGCAAGTATTCTTGATCAAAAAGCCCAAACGCTTTTAGCTGATAAAGCAGAAGCGTTAAAAAAAGAGCAGCGAAAGCTGATAGAACAAGAAGAAGTCCTATATGCCAAGCGCAAACGGTTAATAATGGAGGAGCAAGCCCATGAGTCTTGATTTTTATGTTGGAGAAGTCCAGGCACAAACCAGTGCAGCGACGAAATTGGCCGAAGAGTATCGTCAGTTTTCCGGACAATTAAAAGATAGCGTCAATGCGTTTTTTACTGCTCCTTTAACCGGAAAAGCCTATGATTCGGCGAAACTGTATTTTAGTACCGTCTATCCGCCCTTGGCCAATGCGTTTATTCTTACGTGTGAGGCGTTTATCGAAGCCCATAAGAAACTACCGGACGAATTTAAAGCCCAAGTGGCTTCTATTGATGTTATTGAAGACCAACTAAAAGCGCAAATCAGTACCGGCCAAGAGCTGGTTCAAAGGATTGCCGACCTAATGGAACAGCAGAAAACAGAGAATTTAGGCTTAGAAAAACGCTATCTCAATGCCTGTGACACCGTGCAACGACTCCAGGAAAAGTTAGCCAACTTGTATGCCTTTAATGCCTATTCAGCAGGTATTTTTTCAGAGTACGAAGCAAACTTAGCTCTTTTAACAGCTGGCTTAGCCGAAGTAGAAAAAAACACCGCTTGGAACTCGAACAGTGGGGCTTTTGAACTGAGTAAGATCAATCTTAATTGGATTCAGCCAATCAACACAGCCTGGGAGAAACGGCAGAAAAAGATTGATGAAAAAGTAGCCAAAAACAAACTAGAGAACCAGGAAGTTACTTTTAAATTTGATGCATTTGGCAATGTTATTGGCGTCTATATTGACGGTGAGTTTGACAGTAAAGCAACTCTGGCTGTGACTGAAGCGATTGCTACAAATAATTGGGAAATTATCAAACAATTAGGCGTGGGGATTGCCGATAGTATCTATCAAAATTTCGGATTAGAAGCTATAATGGGAGAACGGACACTTGATCTTGAAGCAGTGGGGACAGTCCCTTATAATGTAGGAAATTTAGCCGGAAACCTAGCGTCACTGGTAGGTGCAGGGGCTGAATTTATTGGTGGCGGCATGTGGGCGCTAGGCAGTGGCTTTGCTTCAGCTATTACTGCGCCAATTTCAGGTGGTGCAAGTTTAGCTCTAGAGCCAGCAGCTGTAGCTGTAACAGCTGGGATATGGACCCATGCCGGTAGCGTTGTAGTCAATGCCTTTACAAATCGTCCGTCAAGAAAACCATTTAATGAACAAGAAGCACGAGAAGCCGGAAAAAAGTACAAAATGAGTGATGAATATTTTGAAAAACATATAGTCAAGAATCATGGAAGTAGTGCGACAGAAAAGTATAAATCTAAGTTTAATAATGATGCAGATATTAGAAGTTTAATAGATGAAACACTTAAAGATAAAAGTTCCTCCGTGAAACCTAATACAGGAGGCAGAAACGGATATATATTTGAAAAAGAATACGGATATCCTATAGGTAAAGATCAATTTGGAAATCCAGTTAGCAAAGTAAAAGTGGTTATAAGTCCTGATGGGTTAGTCATAACTGCCTATCCATACTAAATTTAATTAGGAGTTGAAATATTATGGCAGTAGGTTTTTTTTATGGTCAAGCAAGGAATCAAAGGGAAACAACTGAAGAGAGTGCGTCTTTTCCTCCAGAATTCATACAAATTACAGAAGAAAAAATAAATGAGCTTCACTTTTCTATTCAACCGTTAACCGAGATTGATCCATATGGAGATACAGTTATCCCACTTAATAAGTTAGAGCCACTTCTTAAGTGTATTGAAAATTTTTTAGTCTTCAAGCAACAATTTCCATGGCTAGATAAGGAAGATATTCAAGATTTAGTAAGGTTGAGAGAATTTTTATTAAAAGCGAAAAAGGAAAAGAAAACAATTGTTGCAATTGGTGATTAATATGGCAATAGGCTTTTTTTATGGGAAAATAGATCATAACACAACAGCTGCTTTAACAGAAGAAGTATTGGAACTCGAACAGTGGAGCTTTTGAACTGAGTAAGATCAATCTTAATTGGATTCAGCCAATCAACACAGCCTGGGAAGAACGGCAGAAAAAGATTGATGAAAAAGTAGCGAAAATTAATTCAGAAAATGAAGAGATAGGTTATCAATTTGATGAAGCCGGGAATTTGATTGGTGTTTTTGTAAATGGTAAATTTGATCCGGAACAAACAAGATACGCGCAAGGCTTGATTCAAAGACGCGATATAGAAAATTTAAGAGGACTTGGCTCTAGGTTTCTCGAGCAGTGGGCAAATAATAATGGGAAAGCCATTTTAAACGAGTTATTTGGTGAGCGACAAGTGAACTTAGAGTTAGCCGACGCAGGTGGTTATGCAACCGGTGGTGCAAGTGCGGCGGCTATTCCAGCTATAAATGCTGGTGGTCTAGCATTGGCCGGCCATGGTGCCGGCGTGTTGAAAAGTGCTTGGGAGAGTTTGAGCGATGGGTATTCGGGTAAGAAAAGTCATATGTTCGGAGAAAATGGCACTCAAACAACAAGCAAAACAACTTGGAAGAATGGAAAAACGGAAAGAATTGATGATGAAAATCCTAGTCCTGGCAAGCGGCCAGAAGAAATCCATTATCATGAACCAAATAACAAAAAATGGCGATTTGATATTGATTCAGGTATATTCGTGGATCCTAAAACCAAAATACCTGCACCACCTAAAATAAAGAAAAAATTAAAAGATAAGAATATTTTAACCGGAATAAGAAAAGGATTGGACGTGCTAGGAGAATGATAGAAGTATTAAATGCAAAGATGCAAATTATTGATAAAAAAGCTAAATTATCCATGAATAATACAATTACTTTTTCATTAAAAAATCTTGATAAATTATTTAACATTAAGATTCAGAATATTTTCGATTGTATTTTAATAATGGATGATGAGGAAATTGATTTGAACGAGAACCAATTTTTTGAAGTTATAAAAATGTATGGTGATAAAACGGGTTATGAAGCTTCAAATAACGAATTAAGAATAATTGACTACATCGATAACAAAGAAGTTTCCAAAGAAAATCAATATTTAATCGGAAAGAGTTTTATTATAAACTTGAGTACAAGAATTTCTAAAAGAGTAGCTTTTTACTTTAGTTTTGATGATGATATTTTAATAATACGATTTCATATATAGAGAGAAAAGGATGGCTTATGGATCAATAATGATTTAGAAAAATTTGATGAAGCGACAGGTTACTTTATTTTTGACTGAAAAGAAGAAAAAAATAAATAGGTAGTGAGAGTTATTTCTGGCGTGAAACGATTCAAGAAGAATGGTAAGTATATTGATTTAGCTCCAGATGGTTCAATTATATCTTCTGGAGCAACAAATAAATAGAAAATGAGGGATAATATGTTAATACATGATTTCATAGTGGTTACGTATAAAGAGAAATCAACTTATGATGATATCGAGTTTACAGACTCAATAAAAGTTGACGATTCTATTATTTTATATATGATTGATACATTAAATTGGATTAGAGCTGACTGGAATAAAGTAAATAATATACAGACTGGTTTTAACTATTATGGTGTTACGTTGTATTATAGTGACTCACTTATGATGTTTAAAACAATTTTGAAAAGATGGGTTTCAATTTTTCAAATTGCTCCAGAAGAATTTAATTTAGCGAATTCAATGGAGCTGTTTTCTTTCAGGGAGCCAGCCACCTTGCATCTAACCTTAAAAGGTAAAATTTTCAATAAAATCATGCTAAATAATGTGGTAAGGTTTTTCGATAGATTTCTTCTTTAACGCGGTGAGCAATTCGTTCGTTGGTTAAAATGATTAACACATCGCCTACATGCATAACCGTATCACCATGGGTAAGAATTTCTATTTCACCTCGACGAATGGAGGTCAACAGCATTTCTTTAGGCCAATCGAAATCACGGATCATCGTATCATCTAAGGAATTTTCCGGAGTTACCGGCAATTCAATAATGGTTTTGCGACCGTGAATATCTTTGAGTTGCGGCTTCACTAACCGTTCCAATAATGTTTCATAAATCGGTTTGCCACCCAAGCTATCAATGACAACATAGCTTACCAATGAGACCAAGCCTAAAGACATCAGATGAGAAAAGTTGCCCACCATTTCCGTCACTAAAATAATTGCAGTTAAAGGAGCTTTTCCAATGGCCGTGAAATAACCTGCCATGGCAAAAATTAAGAAATTTTTGATATAAATCGGCTCCATTCCAGTAAAATGAACCATCAAACTACCGTAAAGCGTTCCGATAATCGCTCCTAAAGTTAAAATCGGTAAAAAAATTCCACCGGGAAGATTTGAACCGTAAGAAATCATCGAAAAAACAAAGCGTAAGGCGAATAAGCCTAGCAAGAACCAAACAGTCGGTGCTTGTTGTCCTAATGCCAGCACGATTTGATTTCCTCCCCCTAAAATATGTGGGAAAAAATAACCGATGGGAATTACTAATATAAACGGTACAATACCGTAATAATTGGCAGAGAGTCCTTTTATTTTTCCAAAAATCGTCGGCAGCGCCAGCAAAACTTTTTGATAAAGCAAACCTAATAAACCTAAAAAGATCCCTAAAAGAATCAAGCTCCAGTAGTAATGCAGCGGCAACGCTGTTACTTCCCCAATATATAAAACTGGTTGTAAACCAAAAAAGTTCAACGATACAAAATTAGCCGTAATCGCTGCAGCAAATGAAGTCAACCAAACTAACGGTGAGAAGGAATGATGAACTTCTTCTAAAACAAATAATAAACCTGCAATCGGTGCATTAAAGGCAGCTGCTAAACCTGCACTTGAGCCACTGGAAATCAAAATTTTTTCCTCTGATCTGGTACTTTTCAGCCAATGACTATAACCTTGAGCTACAACAGCTCCCAGCTGAATGGAAGGACCTTCGCGCCCCAAAAAAAGACCAGCGCTGATGGCCAAAATTCCACCTAGAAATTTTTTCCACAAAACAGAAAACCAGTTGATGACTAACAAGCCTTGTAATTGGCCTTCGACTTGTGGAATCCCACTGCCTTTGATCTGTTCATCGCTTTTAACAAGACGTCCCACAAACCAGGCTAAAAAGATAGAAAACAGCAGCCAAGGTAACAGCCAAAAAGGCTGTTCACGGAAAAGTTCATAGAGCTTTACTACTTGTTCCCCCAGTTTTTCAATGATTAAACGAAATAAACTGACGGAAAACCCTACTAAAATTCCAACGACTAATCCTTTAAGAATAAAACCAATTCTAGTTCCATCCAATCGTTTAATTTCGTGTGTTTCTTTTACCATTACATCTGCCTCCAAAACCTTCGTTACTAATGTACCTTTATTTCAGGTTTTTTTCAAGAAATTTTCAAACCTCCAATTAGTTTTTTTCTTTTTTTCTAAAGAAGTTCAGTGAAATTTTTGGTATACTATATAGGATTGAAAAAAGAGAGAGGACGTTGGCTATGACACGAAAAAACGCCTTAATTCAAGGAATGAACCCAAAACAAACAGAAGCAGTGCTGCATACAGAAGGTCCGTTGTTAGTAATGGCTGGCGCCGGTAGTGGCAAAACACGTGTGCTAACGCACCGTATCGCCTACTTAATAGAAGAAAAAGACGTGAATCCCTGGAATATTTTAGCGATCACTTTTACGAATAAAGCCGCCAAAGAAATGAAAGAACGAGTGGCTCAATTATTGGATACAGGTGGGGAAGCTGTATGGGTTTCAACGTTCCACTCAATGTGTGTTCGTATTTTACGACGTGATGTGGAGCAAATTGGCTATGAACGTAACTTTACCATTATTGATCCGGCTGAACAACGAACTCTGATGAAACGAATTATCGCTGAGTTAAATATTGATCCGAAAAAATATGATCCCCGTTCTATTTTAGGAACGATCAGCAATGCCAAGAATGAGCTACAGACGCCAGAAAAAGTCGCTGAACTGCAAGGCTCTCCATATGAAGAAATCGTAGCAAAATGTTATGATGCGTATCAAAAAGAGTTAAGACGTAATCAGTGTATGGATTTTGATGATTTGATTATGAATACAATTCGTCTGTTTCATGAGCAGCCAGATACGCTAGCTTATTACCAAAACAAGTTTCATTATATTCACGTGGATGAATATCAAGATACAAACCACGCACAATATACGCTGGTAAATATGCTAGCCGCTCGTTTTCGCAACCTATGCGTCGTTGGTGATGCTGACCAAAGTATTTATGGCTGGCGCGGTGCTGATATGCAAAATATTTTGGATTTTGAAAAAGATTACACCGATGCAACGGTTATTTTATTAGAACAAAATTATCGCTCCACCAAGAAAATTTTAAATGCAGCTAATAGTGTGATTCAAAATAATCGCAACCGTAAAGATAAACAATTATGGACCGAAAATATCGATGGCGAAAAAATTGTCTATTATCGTGGAGAAACTGAACGAGATGAAACACAATTTATCGTTAGTCAAATTCAAAAGGAAATTCGTGAAAATCAACGAATTTACGGAGATTTTGCTGTATTATACCGCACCAATGCCCAATCACGGGTCATGGAAGAAATGCTGTTGAAATCCAATATACCTTATACAATGATCGGCGGACACAAATTCTACGACCGCAAAGAGATTAAAGATATTTTGGCTTATTTAAGCATCATTTCAAATTCTAGTGATTCCATCAGTTTTGAACGGATTGTAAATGAACCCAAGCGTGGCATTGGTAAAAGCTCGATTGAAAAGTTGCGCAACTTTGCAAGTTTACACGATTGGCCTTTATTGGAAGCTGCACAAAATGTTGAACTGGCTAATATATCCGGAAAAGCCGGTAAAGAGTTAGGCAATTTTGGTTTGATGATCCAAGGGCTGACTCAGATGGTTCCTTATTTAACAATTACCGAACTCGTAAAAGAAACATTGCAGCGCAGTGGTTATCGCGATGAACTACTCCGGCAAAATAACTTGGAAGCTCAGGCACGCTTAGAAAACTTAGATGAATTCTTAACGGTAACGCAAGAATTTGACAAGCGTTTTGAAGCACAAAATCAAGGAGACACCAACGGAGAAGCAACTAAGCTAGCTAACTTTTTAAGTGACTTAGCTTTAGTTTCTGATTTGGATAACTTAGAAGAAAGTACTTCTCAAGTGACATTGATGACTTTACATGCCGCTAAAGGTTTGGAATTTCCGGTAGTTTTTTTGATTGGTTTGGAAGAAGGAGTCTTTCCACTGTCAAGAGCTTTATTGGAAGAACAGGAACTAGAAGAAGAGCGACGTTTAGCTTATGTGGGGATTACACGTGCAGAAGAAATATTGTATGTTACCAACGCTTTTTCTCGAACTTTATACGGCCGCACACAATACAATCGTCCTAGTCGCTTTTTAGAGGAAATTGATGCAGAATTAATAGAGAAGCAAGGCGCTGCTCAAACACCTCAAACAGCGACACGTACCTTTGATCCCAAAATTTTTAAAGATGCATCGCCTAAAAAGTCGGCTTATGTCCAACCGGCTTGTAAAGCCGTTTCTAATAAAGTGGCTAGCGGCGGTGAAAAAGCTAGTTGGCAAGCAGGCGACAAAGTGAAACATAAAGCTTGGGGCACTGGAACAGTCGTGCGTGTAAATGGGACAGCAAAAGATTTAGAATTGGATATTGCTTTTCCGGAAAAGGGAATTAAACGGTTATTAGCAGCCTTTGCGCCTATTGAAAAAATTTAGGAGGGGTCAAGATGACGGAGCAACAACCGTTAACGTTAGCAGAAGCGACAGAAAAAGCAATACAACTTAGAGCGCAATTAAATCAATACGCACACGAATATTATGTACAAGATCGACCAACGGTGGAAGATTATGTGTACGATCAACTCTACAAAGAATTAGTCGATATTGAAACGGACTTTCCTGATGTTATTACGCCAGATTCACCAACACAGCGTGTGGGAGGCAAAGTACTGGAAGGTTTTGAAAAAGCAGCGCACGACATACCAATGTACAGTTTAAACGATGGGTTCAACAAAGAAGAGATCTACGCATTTGATGAGCGAGTACAAAAACTAGCTGGTGCTCCCGTTACTTATTGCTGCGAGTTGAAAATTGACGGACTTGCCATTTCACTGCGGTATGAAAATGGTGAATTTGTTCGCGGTGCTACTCGCGGTGATGGGTCAGTCGGTGAAAATATCACTGAAAATTTAAAAACCGTAAAATCAATTCCTTGGCATTTGAACAAACCCATTTCATTAGAAGTACGGGGTGAATGCTACATGCCGAAGAAATCTTTTGTAGCTTTAAATGAACAAAGACAAGAAGCCGGGCAAGATATTTTTGCTAATCCTAGAAATGCAGCGGCTGGAAGTTTGCGTCAGTTGGACTCAAACATCACCGCAAAACGCAATTTAAGCACCTTTTTATATACAGTGGCTGATTTTGGACCGATGACGGCTCAAACGCAATTTGACGCTTTAAATGAGCTGACTGAAATCGGCTTTAGAACCAATCCTGAAAAAAAATTATGCCAAAATATTGATGAAGTCTGGGCTTATATCGAAGAATATCATGAAAAACGTAGTGAACTTCCCTATGAGATTGATGGAATTGTAATTAAAGTCAATGACTTTGCAACACAAGACCAATTAGGCTTTACAGTTAAAGCGCCCCGCTGGGCAATCGCCTACAAATTTCCACCAGAAGAAGCGGAAACGGTAATCGAAACGATCGAGTGGACGATTGGCCGTACAGGCGTCGTTACGCCAACTGCTGTGATGCGTCCAGTTCGAATTGCTGGTACTACAGTCAGCCGGGCTAGTTTGCATAATGCTGACTTGATTGAGATGAAAGATATTCGAGTGCATGACCATGTCATCATTTATAAAGCAGGCGATATTATCCCTGAAGTAGCTAAAGTTTTAACTGAAAAAAGAGCGACTGATAGTCAACCTTATACGATGCCGACCCATTGCCCTGTCTGCAACAGTGAGTTAGTTCATTTAGATGAGGAAGTGGCACTGCGTTGTATTAATCCAAAATGTCCGGCTCAAATTAAAGAAGGGTTAAACCACTTTGTTTCAAGAAACGCCATGAATATTGATGGCTTAGGACCACGAGTTTTAGCACAAATGTATGACAAAGGGCTAGTGAAAGACGTTGCTGACTTGTATTTCTTAAATGAAGAACAATTGCTGACTTTGGATAAAATTAAAGAGAAATCGGCTCAGAATATTTATACCGCCATCCAAGCTAGCAAAGGTAATTCAGTAGAACGCTTGATTTTTGGTTTAGGGATCCGTCATGTAGGAGCAAAAGCTGCCAAAATTTTAGCTGAGCATTTTGGTAGCTTACAAGCTTTAAGCCAAGCGACAGCTGAGGACATCATTGAATTAGAATCCATCGGTGAAATCATTGCAGATAGTGTAGTTGCTTATTTTGAAAATGAAGAAGTTCATGAATTGCTAACTGAGCTTGAAAAAGCTGGTGTTAACCAAGCGTATCAAGGTTTACGTAGTGAACAATTAGCCACTGTCGACTCACCATTTAAAGATAAGACCATTGTCTTAACAGGCAAACTTAGTCACTACACAAGAGAAGTAGCCAAAGAAAAAATTGAGAATTTAGGTGGTAACGTGACTGGCAGTGTGTCGAAAAAAACAGACATTGTTGTAGCTGGTGCTGATGCAGGCAGCAAACTGACGAAAGCGCAAAGTCTTGGAATCACCGTTTGGGATGAAGCCACCATGGTTCAAGCACTTGATGCTAGCACAGTAGAATAAAAGCTACCAAAAACTAAAAAAAATTGTATAATAAACTATTTTTTTCGAAAAAAACAACGGATGCTCAATAACTGTGGTTTTTTATGATAAAATAAGAAAAAACGTCTTTGTTTAAGGGTAGTAAAAAGATCAATAGAAAGAAGGGTATCTATGGCAATTAGTGAAGAACAAGTAAAACACGTGGCTAACTTGGCAAAACTTTCATTTTCACCATCTGAATTAGCAGAATTCACCAACCAATTAGGGAAGATCATTGATATGGTTGAACAATTAGAAGAAGTAGACACACAAGGAGTTGCTTTTACCTCAAACGTCAACCAAACTATCAATGTAATGCGTGAAGACGTTGCAGTGCCTGGTACAGCGCGTGAAGATTTGATGAAAAATGTTCCAGAAGCAGAAAACGGCTATATTAAAGTACCAGCGATTATTGATAATGGGGAGGCTGGTGCCTGATGGAAAAATTACACGATAAATCATTAACAGAATTACACGACATGCTGGCAGCAAAAGAAATCACGGCACTGGATTTAACAAAAGCTACCTTAGATCGTCTAAAAGAAACCGAAGAACAAATCGGTTCATTTATTACGATTAGTGGAGAAAAAGCAATTGCTTTAGCAAAAGCTGTTGACGCCAAAGGAATTACTGAATCTAACCCCTTAGCAGGGATTCCCATTGGCCTCAAAGACAATATTGTTACCAAAGATATTTTAACAACAGCTGGTTCAAAAATGCTGCATAATTTTAATCCCATTTATGATGCAACCGTTATGGATAAAGTCTATCAAGCAGATATGATTCCAGTAGGTAAGTTAAACATGGATGAATTTGCAATGGGTGGTAGCACTGAAACTTCTTACTATAAAAAGACTAAAAATGCATGGGATCAAACGAAAGTTCCCGGTGGTTCATCAGGCGGTTCCGCAGCTGCCGTGGCCGCTGGACAAGTGCCAGTTTCTTTAGGAAGCGATACAGGCGGCAGTATTCGTCAACCGGCAGCCTTTAACGGCATTGTGGGCTTAAAACCAACTTACGGCCGTGTTTCAAGATTTGGCTTAATCGCTTTTGCCTCTAGTCTTGATCAAATCGGACCTTTAACTAGAAATGTAACAGATAATGCCTTAGCTTTAACTGCTATTAGCGGCTTTGATGAAAAAGATGGGACCTCTGCTGGTGTTTTAGTTCCTGATTTTACTGAAGACTTAACTGGTGACATTAAAGGTATGAAAATTGCGTTACCAAAAGAATATCTTGGTGAAGGTGTTCAACCAGATGTCCGGACTGCTGTTTTAAAAGCTGCTGAAACATTTAAAGCTTTAGGAGCAACAGTTGAAGAAGTTAGCTTGCCGCATTCTAAATATGGCGTCGCTGTTTATTATATTATTGCCTCATCTGAAGCAAGTTCAAACTTGCAGCGTTTTGACGGCATTCGTTACGGCTACCGATCTGAAAACGTGAAGAACTTAGAAGATGTTTACATTAACTCTCGCACGGAAGGATTTGGTAATGAAGTGAAGCGTCGTATTATGCTAGGAACGTTCTCTTTAAGTGCCGGATACTATGACGCTCACTTTAAAAAAGCTGGACAAGTTCGGACGTTAATCAAACAAGATTTCGATCACGTCTTTGCCGATTACGATTTGATTATTGGACCAGCAACGCCAACTGTTGCCTTTGGCTTAGGTGAAAACATCAATGATCCAATCACTATGTACATGAATGATATTTTAACGATTCCTGTTAACTTAGCCGGCTTACCCGGTATGTCAATTCCAGCCGGATTTTCAGAAGGTTTACCAGTTGGTTTGCAAATTATCGGCAAACATTTTGATGAACATACAATGTATAAAGCAGCGTATGCTTTTGAACAAGCAACCGATTTTCATACTAAAAAACCAGTGATTTTAGGGGGGGAATGATTAATGAATTTTGAAACTGTCATCGGTTTAGAAGTCCACGTAGAACTAAAGACAAACTCTAAAATCTTTTCACCGGCGCCGGCGCACTTCGGAGCTGAACCAAACAGTAACACCAATGTTATCGACTGGAGTTATCCTGGCGTATTACCTGTTATGAACAAAGCAGCATTGGAATTTGGAATGAAGGCTGCCTTAGCTTTAAATTGTGAAATCTCAAAAGAGACACATTTTGACCGCAAGAACTACTTCTATCCTGATAATCCAAAAGCTTATCAAATTTCACAATTCGATCAACCAATCGGCCATGATGGCTGGATCGAGATTGAAGTTGACGGACAAAAGAAAAAAATCCGGATCGAACGGGTGCATTTAGAAGAAGACGCAGGTAAAAACATTCATGGCTCAGCCGGTTATTCTTATGTTGATTTAAACCGACAAGGTACACCATTAATTGAAATCGTGTCAGAAGCAGATATGCGTTCACCGGAAGAAGCGTATGCATATCTAGAAGCTTTACGCTCAATTATCCAATTTACAGAAGTTTCTGATGTGAAAATGGAAGAAGGCTCAATGCGCTGTGATGCCAACATTTCCTTGCGCCCTTATGGACAAGAAGAATTTGGGACGAAAGCGGAATTGAAAAACTTGAACTCCCTGAACTTTGTGAAAAAAGGCTTAGCCTATGAAGAAAAACGCCAAGCAAAAGTTTTACTTTCTGGCGGAGAAATTCAACAAGAAACACGACGCTTTGATGAAACCACTAACCAAACCATTTTAATGAGGGTCAAAGAAGGTTCCAGTGATTATCGTTACTTCCCAGAACCAGATGTACCGCACTTTGTTATTGATGACGAATGGATTGAACAAATTCGGGCTAGCTTACCGGAAATGCCCACTGCTCGTCGTCAACGCTATATGACAGAATTAGGCTTGCCGGAATACGATGCCATGGTTTTAACTTTATCTAAGGAAATGTCTGACTTCTTTGAAGCCACTCTAAAAGCTGGCGCTGAGGCAAAACAAGCATCTAACTGGCTTATGGGTGAAGTATCCGCCTATTTAAATAGTCAAAAAATTGAATTGGCTGATACAAAATTAACACCGGAGAACTTAGCCGGACTGATTTTATTGATTGCTGATGGAACTATTAGTTCAAAAATCGCCAAAAAGATTTTTAAAGAATTAATTGAAAATGGCGGCGATGCCAAGCAAGTGGTTGAAGCCAAAGGTTTGGTTCAACTATCTGATCCAGCCCAATTATTACCGCTGATCAACGAAGTACTGGATCATAATCAACAATCAATTGACGACTTTAAAAATGGAAAAGATCGAGCTGTTGGGTTCTTAGTTGGCCAAATAATGAAAGCTACTAAAGGACAAGCAAATCCGGGCGTAGTTAATAAATTACTAAAGGAAGAATTGGCAAAACGATAGAAAGAAGCAGGCAAAGGAATGAAAAAAGCAAGAGTAATCTATAATCCAACCTCAGGAAAAGAATTAGTGAAAAAAAATTTAGCTGATATATTGTTGATTTTGGAAGAATGCGGCTATGAAGCAAGTGCTTTTGCAACTACACCAGCCGCTAATTCTGCTCGTGACGAAGCACATCGGGCAGCTCGTGCAGGTTTTAGTCTTATCGTAGCAGCCGGCGGTGACGGCACCATTAATGAAGTAGTCAATGGTATCGCCGGCTTGAAACGCCGGCCGAAACTAGCGATTATTCCAGCTGGTACGACGAATGATTATGCTCGAGCTTTAAAAATTCCTCGTGATAATATTGTAAAAGCCGCTGAAGTGATTAAAAAAAATCAAACCGTAAAAATGGACATTGGTCAAGCCGGCAAAACCTATTTTATTAACATTGCCGCAGGCGGTCATTTAACTGAACTGACTTACGAAGTCCCTTCTGAATTAAAGAGTATTTTTGGTTATCTCGCTTATCTAGCCAAAGGCGCAGAAATGTTGCCCCGCGTTAAGCCAATAAAAATGCGGATGACCTATGATGAAGGAACTTACGAAGGTAATGCCTCCATGTTTTTCCTTGGTTTGACTAATTCAGTTGGCGGCTTTGAACAAATTGTGCCGGACGCCAAGCTAGATGATGGCAAATTTTCATTAATTATTGTGAAGACTGCCAACATCTTTGAAATTCTTCATTTAGCGGCCTTGATGGTTAAAGGCGGCAAACATATTGAAGATCCACGGCTAATTTATACAAAAACCAGTTATTTGAAGGCTGAAACGCTGGAAGCAAATCATCAAATGATGATTAACTTAGACGGTGAATACGGCGGCGATGCGCCGATGGAGTTTCACAATTTACATCAGCACATCGAAATTTTTGCCAATGCAGATGCCATACCTGCCAATGCGATCTTAGGTTCAGTGTTGGAAGGAAATCCTACTGATCCACTGGAAGAAGATGACGATTACTTGGCAGCCAGCCAAGAATTTGTAAAAGAAGTCGAAAAATTAACGGACGAAGACATTGACGACGATGGGAAGATCGCTGATAGGAAAAAGTAATTCGTTTAAAGAACCAGACCAGCTTTTTAATAAGTTTGTTTGGTTCTTATTTTTGTATGAAAGCACATCGAAATTCTTGGTTGCTTTTCCTTGCCTTTTTCATTAGAATGAGTGAAGTGTAAAAATAAAAGGAGCTGCTTATGAAAACCACTTATCCTGTGAAAAAAAATGATGTTCTTGAAGTTGAAATTATCGACTTAACCCATGAAGGAATGGGCGTTGCCAAAGTTGATCATTACCCGCTATTCATCGAAAATGCTTTACCTGGTGAAAAGGCCATGATTAAAGTCTTAAAAACCGGCAAAAGTTTTGGTTATGGAAAAGTACAGAACTTATTAAAAACTAGTGAACAAAGAGTACCTATTCGCGATATTACCTCTACTCGGGTAGGCATCAGTCCATTACAACATTTAGCTTATGACGCTCAACTGACATTTAAAACGGAGCAGGTCAAAAATGTGATGCAACGTATCGCTAAATTACCAGACGTGCCCGTCTTACCAACGATTGGTATGGAAACGCCGTGGGGCTACCGTAACAAAGCGCAAATTCCTGTGAGAAAAGTAGTCGGTCAGCTACAAACTGGTTTTTTCAGAAAAAACAGTCATGACTTGATTCCGATGGAACACTTTTATATTCAAGATCCTAGAATAGATGCAGCTATCATTCAAGTTCGCGATATTATGAGAGAATATGGGGTTAAACCTTACAACGAAGCTGATAATACCGGGAACCTTCGCCATATTGTCGTTCGACGCGGCTACCATACTGGTGAGCTGATGATTGTGTTAATTACTAGAACGCCTAATCTTTTTCCAATTAGCAAAATTATTCCGGATATTTTAGCTGTCTTACCGGAAGTAGTCAGCATCGTTCAAAATATTAATCCTAAACGGACTAATGTTATTTTTGGTGAAGAAACAATTCTTTTACACGGTTCCGATCATATTACCGATACGCTCTTTGATTTGAAGTTTGATATTTCCGCACGATCTTTTTATCAGGTTAATCCGCAACAAACAGAGGTGATGTATAGCAAGGTGAAAGAATATGCAGCTTTAACTGGTGAGGAAATTGTTGTGGATGCTTACTGTGGCATTGGAACGATTGGTCTCTGCTTAGCTAGGGCAGCAAAACAAATTTATGGTATTGAGGCAATTCCAGAAGCAGTAGCAGATGCAAAACATAATGCCGAGCTTAATAAAATTGACAATGTTTCTTTTAAGGCTGGTTTGACGGAAACTGTCTTGCCGGAATTATTAGCAACAGGAATCAAACCAAATGTAGTAATTGTGGATCCGCCTCGCAAAGGGTTAGCTACTAGCTTAATTGATACTTTATTGGAAACTGCTCCAGAACGAATTGTTTATGTTAGCTGTAATCCAGCTACCTTAGCTCGTGACTTGGCATTATTAGCTGCGGGTGGGTATGAAGTAAAAGAAATACAGCCAGTTGATAATTTTCCACAAACGACTCATATTGAAGCGGTTAGTTATCTAAAAAAAATAAAGAATTAACTGGTCAATATAACGCAAGTGGCTATATAAGAGTCGAGTTTGTATAATAAGTGCAGCTGCCAATCCGATTTAGTAGTAATAATAATATGCAGCCTTCATTTATTTTAGTTTAACTGATTAATAAATAACACTATATATAGAATTTTCATCAATAGATTTTCTATATATAGTGTGTTTTTTCGTTTTCTTTTAGTTTTCACATTGACTTTTAATAACAAAAAGTGTAAATTATAGAAAGTGTCATTCCAGTTGAAATAAAAAACTTTTTTTGGAAAGGTTTGGGTCTTGTGTCGGAAAATTTTATAATAAATGATTTTAAAGGTTGGGAAGCAAAAAATTATTTTTTTCTTGGTGGGATGATTATTGTACAATTTTTTACTTTTTCTTTGAATCCCACCAGCTGGCTTACTTTGATTGGTAGCTTATGTGGGATTATTTGCGTAAATTTGATTGCTTTGGGAAAAGCCAGCAATTATTTGTTCGGGTTAGTCAGTGCTCTAATTATTGGTTATTTTGGATTGATAACCCAGGTTTATGCAGAAGTATTATTACAAGGTTTTTATATAATAATGGACTTGACTGGACTATACACTTGGTTAAAGGTAAGTGAAGATGGTTCAGGGACAGTCACTAAGGTGAAAATATTAAAAGATGTTCAATGGTTGTATACGGTGATTACTTGGCTTGTGATTGGCTGCGCTACCTTTTTGTTATTAGGTTCTATCAATGACGCACAGCCAGCGTTGGATGCATTAACGTTTAGCGTTTCAGCTACTGCGATGATACTCATGATCTTGCGCTATCAATCTCAATTTGTTTTTTGGTTGCTGGGGAACTTTTTTTCAATCTTCCTTTGGTTTCGAGCTGGCGTTCATGCAGGCGGCGATTATGCAATTTTTGTAATGTATTGCATGTATACAGTAAATTCAGTTTTCGGCATGATTAACTGGCTGAAAATTAAACAAAAGAATTGAGTAGGAAGAAAGGTTGATGGCAGTGATTGTGTTAGCAGGTACTATTGGAGCGGGGAAATCTAGTTTAACCAAGTTGATTGCGGAGCATTTACACTCGGAAGCATTTTATGAATCGGTGGAAGACAATGAAGTGTTGCCGCTTTTTTATGCGGACCCAAAAAAATATGCTTTTCTTTTACAAATATATTTTTTAAATAAACGCTTTAACAGTATCAAGCAAGCTTTAGTTCATGAAAATAATGTATTGGACCGTTCAATCTATGAAGATTCGCTACTTTTTCATTTAAATGCAGATTTAGGACGAGCTAATGCTACAGAAGTAAAAGTGTACGATGATTTATTGGCGAATATGTTGCAAGAACTACCTTACGCTGCACATAAAAAAAGACCGGATTTACTGGTTCACGTTAAAATCTCTTTTCCAAAGATGTTAGAACGAATAAAAAAACGTGGTCGTCCATATGAGCAGATTGATCAGGATCCTACGCTCTACGATTACTATCAAGAATTAAATCGCCGCTATGATATCTGGTTTGAAAACTATCAAATAAGTCCCAAGCTACAGATTGATGGCGATAAATATGATTTTGTGGAAGACCAAGAAGCTCGCCGATTCGTTTTATCAACAATTGAAACTAAACTTGCAGAACTGGGACGTTGATATAGTGTGTTATAAAAAAACAGCATCGTTAGACAAAGATATTTCAGCACGTAGTATTGAACATGCTGAAATATCTTTTTGAAAGAGGAGTATAAAGAAGTAAAACTTATAGATCACTGTCTAAACTGTATCTTTTATCAAAGATAATAGGAAGAGTCTAAGGGTGATTTACTTAGTGTTATGGGAGAGTAGATAGTGATCCATAAAAGGGATGGAAACGAACAAAAATGGAGCCGGACAATTGTTCAGCTCCATTAAGACTATAATTAATTAAAGCATCGTCTTTCTGTTTAAAAACACAACCTTACAGGCGGTCAAAAAAGAAAGCATGCTAAATAAATTAGTTTGGTTACTTAATAGGGCAGAGGGCTCTGTCATATTATGTCTTTAAAAGCCAGTTGGTAGCTAGATTTTAAAGTATCTTTTATTCAGTTCGTTTCCATCTGTCTTTATTTTATCGGTAAAGTTAGTGATAGTCAATCACTCTTCTGATGAAATAAAAAATTTCCAGTTATTTAAGAAATTTTTGACTATTTTGTTGAAAGTTATTGACATTTTGGTATAAAAAAAAGAGCCTTTTTTTCACGTTTTAACTATTCTAACATAGCAATTGACGATTTTTTAAAAGATTAGTTGAAATTTATGGAAAAGCTACTGGAGATCTAGAAATTTGCTGGAAAATTCGGTAAAATGAAAGAAGTCGGTGATTGTGCCGACAAAGCAACTCAGCAAATCAGAGGGCTCTGATTTGTCGAGGTCCTAACAGGTAGTTGGTAGCTAGCTGTTAGGATGCTTTTTTTTATCAGTTAGATACATGATTGATGAGTTACTTTAAATAAGAAAGTGAGGCGTTTCGATGAATTCACGCTGGTTGCAACTTCTTGTACGCTGGAACTTAAAGTTTCAAACGGTTTTACGAGGTCGCTACGCTCGTTTTGACCAGTTAAATCGACTGCTTTTAATAGTAAGCATGATACTTTTAATCGGTAATCTTTTTTTCAAAATAACTAGTTTACGTTGGATCAGTTTATTGTTGCTGCTATTGATTTATTATCGATTTTTTTCAAAACGAATTCATCCTCGTTTAAATGAAAATAAAAAGTACTTAGCTTATCAACAAAAGATAATGAAAAAGCGACAGTTTTATCAGCAGCGCCTGAAATATAGAAAGGACTATCGCTATTTTACTTGTCCTCATTGTCGCCAAAAATTACGAGCTCCTCGCGGCAAAGGAACAATCAATGTGACTTGTTCAAACTGTCAGGAGAAGTTTCTCAAAAAAGTTTAAGGAACTTCACAACCCTACCAGCAGCTTACCTAATTTTGAGCTATCAAAGCTAATGAATGAACAAATAAGAATTTTTAGCCCAAACCTAACTTATGGTATACTGAAACTATCAGATCAAGCTAGCAAAGATATTTAAGCATCCGTGCTGGCAAAAGGGGAGAAGACCATCCATGGAAATTCAACGTCAACAAGAATTGGTGGAAGCGTATCACTATGATCGGCGAGCACCGGAAACCGAAGCTGAAACAGAATTGCGAGTAAGCTTTTCACCTCTTGAATTTAAAGAAGCTAGCGCTAGTGATGCCAATTCGGCTTTGGCTGCTCGCTTAGAGTTTAGAATCGTCTTTGACGAGTACATTTTATCAGGCGCTGTCAGCCAAGTAAATGTGATTATTGGCCGTAAAATTGAAAAGCAAGAAGATATTGCTCAAGAAGAAGTTGATGAGTTGGTTCGGCCGCTGTTTAGCATTGTTGAGCGCTTATCTTATGAAGTAACTGAAATTGCTTTAGATCAACCAGGCGTCCAACTAAACTTTCAATCCTCAGAGGAAGCATAAAATTGCTGTGATAGCTTTTGACTATCACAGCTTTCTTTTTCTATCAAAAAGTAAGCATTTTTCTCTACATAGTAAAAACAAATAAGGTACAATAGGACTGTCACTGAAAATATGTTCGTTTTTTCAGAGTACTTATTGAAGAATAAGTACTGGGAACCTTTACTTCCTTTGATGTACTTGTCATTAAGTTTATAGGAGGAAAAAAATGACAACATTCATCACTGTTTTAGTGGTCCTTGTGTTTGTCGCTGTGTTAATAGCCTTCTACCAAATGCAAAAGAAGCACTTTAAATTTTCTACTCGTGTCTTTTCAGCTTTAGGAGTAGGAATTGTCTTAGGTGCAGTTATTCAGTTTGTTTTTGGTACTCAAGACAAAGTAACTACAGGGGCAATGGATTGGATCGGTATTGTAGGTAATGGTTATGTAGCGTTTTTACAAATGCTCGTAATTCCGTTAGTCTTTGTTTCAATTGTGGGAGCTTTTACCAAAATGAAAGAATCCAACAAGTTAGGTAAGATCAGTTTTAATGTGCTGGCTACTTTGTTGGGTACCACGGCAATTGCTGCTTTAATTGGAATTGGTACTACCATGTTGTATGGATTACAAGGTGCCGAATTTACTCAAGGGGCTGCTGAAACCTCACGAATTGCTGAATTGGCTACGCGTCAAGAAACAATTGAACATCTATCAATTCCTCAGCAAATCGTCTCATTCATTCCTAAGAATGTCTTTGCTGATTTTGCTGGTACCCGTTCAACGAGTACGATTGGGGTTGTGATTTTTGCGGCTTTTGTAGGGGTAGCTTATCTAGGTGTAAAAAGAAAAGCACCAAAGGAAGCTGATTTTTTTGCTAATTTGATCGATAGCTTATACAAAATAACAATGCGAATTGTTACTTTAGTGTTGCGGTTAACGCCATATGGTGTTTTAGCTTTGATGACAAATGTAGTAGCTACTAGCGATTTTATAGCGATTGTCAATTTAGGTAAATTTGTCATAGCTTCGTATACAGCTTTAATTGTAGTTTTACTTGTTCATTTAATTATTTTAACTCTACTGAAAGTGAACCCAGTAAATTACTTGAAAAAAGTCTTTCCTGTTTTAAGTTTTGCTTTTACCTCTCGTTCAAGTGCCGGCGCTTTGCCTTTGAATATTGAAACGCAAACTAAAGTGTTGGGGGTTGACGATGCAACTGCAAACTTTGCTGCAAGTTTCGGCTTATCAATTGGTCAAAATGGCTGTGCCGGGGTTTATCCGGCAATGCTGGCAACAATTGTTGCCCCTACTGTTGGCATTAATGTGTTTAGTATCCAATTCATTTTAATGCTAGTCGCGATTGTAACGATCAGTTCATTTGGTGTCGCCGGTGTCGGTGGCGGTGCTACGTTTGCTTCACTGATTGTTTTAGGTGCGATGAATTTACCAGTGGCGATTGTCGGTTTGGTTATTTCGGTAGAACCGTTAGTTGACATGGCCCGAACTGCAATTAACGTTAACGATAGCATGGTAGCTGGAATTTTAACAAGCGCAAAAATCCATGAATTAGATCGTGATACATTAAATGATAAAACAGCAGTTATTGAAGCGAATGCTTAACAGAATAACTCCAGAAGAGCCAGCTATGCTGGTTCTTTTTTTTATGAAAAATTGGCGCAATTATTTATGAGAAAGTATATAATAAATTGGAATGAAAAGAAAAGGAAGTGAGCCGTTTGTTTACAAATCAAATGAGAATTATGTTATATGTAACCGATGTTGAAGCCTCAAGTCAATTTTGGCAAAAAATTGGTTTTGTTGAAGTTCAACGAGAAGCAGTCGATGGAACTTTAGTTATTGAAATCGCTCCTAGCCCTACAGCCGAAGTGATCATCGTTTTATATGAACTAGCATTTATCCAACAACATTCTCCAGAAGTTGCCAGCAATACTCCATCAATAATGTTTACCAGCAACGATGTTATGGCACTTTATCAAAAAATGAAAAATGCCGATGTTAAAGTCGGGGAACTGATCCAACTCCCGACCGGATTAGTCTTTAATTTCTCTGATAACGATGGAAATTATTATGCTGTGAATCACTGCGATTGACCGCAGGGCAGAGCAGATGCTGAACAGTACTTGGCGAGAGAAGCGAGAGAAGTAACCAAGTCGGAGAATGTGAATCTACGGGACTCATTCCCAATTCCCCTCGAAACAGAGTATCATGTTCCTATAAGCTTTGTCTGCTGCTTTATCAGTGGATAGGTATTGTAGTGGTTAGTAGTTTTTATTATCCTACGTTAAAAATGTTTATGGGAATACTGGGATTTTCTATCCTTTCAGGAGCAAACCACAGTTTCTTAAGGAAGCTGTGTTTTTTTCTGTGTAAATAAAACAAGTGATTCTGCTATGAATTTTTCTTAAAGTAGCTGTTAATAATAATACAAAAGAATTTTTTTGTAAAAGAAAGCTGTTCTCGCTGTTGGCTAATCAGCTACCATGAAAGTTTATTGTGCAGTATTCCACAAGCGGAAAGCTCGCTTTTTCCTTTTTCTTTTTTATATACTAAAAACGTATGAAATAATTTTATACAGTAGCTTTGATTTAAAGCGGAGGAAAAGGGGAAGAAACACATGAATTATCAAGTATTGCTTTACTACAAATATACGCTGATTGAGGATCCGGAATTTTTTGCCAAGGAACATTTAGCGTTTTGTAAATCATTGGGTTTAAAAGGACGGATTCTGGTTGCTACAGAAGGGATTAACGGTACCGTATCTGGAACTGTTGAAGCAACAGAAGAATATATGACTGCCATGCAAGCGGATGAACGTTTTAAAGATACGTTCTTTAAAATTGACCCAGCTGAGGAAATGGCTTTTCGTAAAATGTTTGTACGCCCAAGACGTGAATTAGTAGCACTTAATTTGGAAGAAGACGTTAATCCTTTGGAATTGACAGGACAATATTTGGAACCTGAAGAGTTTAAGGCAGCGCTGTTGGATGAAGACACCGTTGTAATTGACGCTCGCAATGATTATGAATATGATTTAGGTCATTTCAGAGGAGCAGTTCGTCCGGACATTCGTACTTTTCGCGAATTGCCAAAATGGGTTCAAGAGAATAAAGAGCAATTTATGGACAAAAAAATCGTTACTTATTGTACGGGTGGTATCCGTTGCGAAAAATTTTCAGGCTGGTTACTAAAAGAAGGCTTCAAAGATGTAGCTCAGCTCCATGGCGGAATTGCTAATTATGGTAAAAATCCCCATACGCAAGGGGAACTTTGGGATGGGAAAATGTATGTTTTTGATGATCGGATCAGTGTGGAAATCAATCAAGTAGACAAACGAGTAATCGGTAGAGACTGGTTTGATGGCACCCCTTGTGAACGTTACATCAACTGTGCGAACCCTGAATGTAATCGTCAATTTTTAACTTCAGTAGAAAATGAAGAAAAATATTTAGGTAGTTGCTCGGATGTTTGCCGTCACCATCCAGCAAATCGCTATGCAAAAAATCATCAGCTAAGTGAAGCAGAAGTAGCACAACGTTTAGCTGTTATTGAAAATGAAAGAATGAAAGTTAAAGCAAATAGTTAGACAGCAACTTAGAAGTTAACGAGGATATATGATAGTTTTTATCGCTTTAAACTGTTTTTTCTTATAAAATTCTACTGAAACAGTGAGAGTCTCTTGTTTTGTCTTAAATGAATTTTCAGAGATTCAAGTGCTAAAAATCGCCCGAGGTAACAGGTTACTTGGGCGGTTTTTAGTATTTTAATTAACTAACATGTAGTCATTCTTATTAAGTTTTAGTCATTAAATATTTAATACTTTATCCAAAAAGTCTTTCGTTCTTGGATTTTGAGGATTTTCAAAGACTTGTTGTGGCGTGCCGTCTTCTAAGAAGTTACCACCGTCGATAAACATAACACGGTTGGCTACTTCTTTAGCAAAGCCCATTTCATGAGTAACAATCACCATCGTCATTCCTTGTTGAGCTAAATCTTTCATAACATTTAAGACATCGCCCACCATTTCTGGATCAAGAGCAGAAGTTGGTTCATCAAACAACATAATATCAGGATTCATGGCCAATGCTCGAGCAATGGCAACCCGCTGTTTTTGACCTCCGGAAAGAGATTCAGGATAAGCATCCTTTTTATCAACTAGTCCAACTTGTTTCAAAAGCGCTAATGCTTTTGTTTCAGCTTCTTGCTTAGACAAACGCCCCAAATCTGTGGGAGCAAGTATGATATTTTGCAAGATTGTCAGATGAGGGAATAAATTAAAGTGTTGGAACACCATTCCAATATGTTGTCGTACTTTATTGATGTCAGTATTTTTATCAGTTAAATTAGCGCCATCAATAATAATATCTCCGCTTGTTGCTTCTTCTAATTGGTTTAGGCAACGTAAAAAGGTACTTTTTCCAGAACCTGAAGGGCCGATGACGCAAACGACCTCCCCCTCTTTAATGGCTACATTGATATCATTTAACACCGTGTGGTCGCCGTATTTTTTTACTAAATGTTCAACTAAAATCTTTTCAGTCATTTACTTCACCTTCTTTTCAAGTACTTTTGCTAATTTAGTAAGACTGGTAATTAAAAGTAAATACATTATGGCAATTAAGAAGTAAACCATTGTACTTTGTAAATTTCTGGCTACAATAATTTTTCCGGTTTGCAACAATTCGATCAAGCCAATTGCTGAAAGAATGGTAGTATCTTTTAAGGAAATTACAAATTGGTTAACAAACGAAGGAATCATAATTCTCACAGCTTGCGGTAAAATAATTTTTTGCATGGTTCTGCCATATGAAAGACCTAAACTCCGAGAAGCTTCCATTTGTCCAGGTGGCACCGCTTTGATACCACCACGAAAAATTTCAGAGATATATGCACTAGCATTTAAGGTTAATGTAATAATACCGGCTAAAAAGACGGGAATATTAAAGCCCAACAAACCCGGCATACCGAAGTAAATAAAGAAAGCTAGTACCATCAATGGAATCCCCCGAATAATGTCTACATAAATAGTAGCTAAGGCACGTAAGAATTTATTAGGCGAAACGCTGAATAAACCAAAGATCACGCCGACAATTAATGCCAAAACAAAAGAAATTAAGGTTAACTGGATGGTCATCCATAAACCACTTAGTAATTTAGTCCAATTGTTTTTAATCAACCCAATGAATGTTGATTCATCCGCTGTTGTTTCTTTGTTACTACCATCTTGAACATATTTGCCAATAATTTCATCGTATTCACCGGTGCGCTTCAATTCATTTAAGCCTTCATTGAACATTTCAATTAGTTCGGTATTTTGACCTTTCTTCACGGCAAAGCCATAAGAACCACCAGTTTCACGAGGAATTGGTGTGGCTAAGGGCTGTCCTTTTGCAATCCCGTAACCGATGACTGGATAATCATCCATCATTGCTTGAATTTCGTTGATTTCTAAAGCGCTGTACAATGCGTCGGTTGTATCCAAATATTTAATACTGTACCCGTACTTGGTTTGGTTGGCTTCTAAGAAATCAGCACTTTCTGTACCAATTTTGACGCCGACTTTTTTATTTTTTAATTCTTTATAAGAGTTGATATCTTTGTTGTTTTTTTTGACAGCAATTTGAATGCCACTGTTGAAGTAAGGTTCTGAAAAATCAAAGGACTTTTTCCGCTCATTCGTGATGGTCATCCCGGCAATCATTCCGTCTGCTTGGCCAGACTCTACAGCTTGCACGGCAGAACTGAAGCCGATAAATTTGAATTCAACATTAAAGCCTTGTAATTTCGCAATACGATTGACTAAGTCAACGTCAATCCCTTGATACTGTCCATTTGAATTTTGAAATTCAAATGGAGCGAAAGTTGAATCACTGGCAATAACATATTTTTCTTTTTTCGGTTTGATTTTTTTCATTTCTCCGTTATCAGCAGTATTGGCTTCTGCTCCAGAAGCGATATATTTGCTGACGATTTTGCTGTAGGTGCCGTCTGCTTTGAGTTTTTTCAAACCAGCGTTAAATTTTTTGATCAGTTCTGGATTTTGCCCTTTTTTAACGGCAAAACCATAAGCGCTGCCTGTTTCTTTTTTGCCTACAAGTTGTAGTTGTTGTCCATTTTTAATGGCGTAGCCTAGTACCGGATAGTCATCAAAAATAGCATCTGCTTCACCATTGGCTAATGCTTGATATAAACCAGTGGCGTCATCAAAGTTATGGACAGAGTAGCCGTATTTGTCTTTATTTTTCTCGATAAAAGTAGCACTTTCCGTACCGACTTTTGCTGCGACTGTTTTACCTTTTAAGTCGTCATAAGATTTGATTTGCTGATTGCCTTTTTTGACGGCCATCTGTAAGCCGCTATCAAAGTAAGGTTCCGAAAAATCAAAGGACTTTTTTCGTTCATCGGTAATACTCATGCCGGCGATCATGCCATCTACCTGTTCAGATTGTACAGCTTGAACGGCGCTATCAAAGCCTAACGGTTTTAAAGCAATATCAAACTGTTGATCTTTAGCAATTGCATTTAATAGATCAACATCAATCCCAATATATTGACCATCAGCATCTTGAAATTCAAACGGTGCAAACGTCAGGTCGGTACCGACGGTATATTTTTTAGCTTCCGCATGAGCGGTTGTAACTCCTAAGAATGTTAGCAGAGTTGCCATCAGGATAAAAAACGAAAGTAACAATTGCTTCTTTTTCATAAAATACCTCCCAATTATATACATATTGTACAATTATATAGTAAAAAACAAGCAACTGACAAGCCTGTAGCTCGTAACTTACGAAAAAAAGTTTCTATTTCTGACATAAGATGTTAGGAAATATAACATTTATATCAGATAAAAGAAGCAGATTATTAATAGAAGGAAAGGTTTAGAAAAACTTAAAATAAACGGAGAGAAAAGTAGCGAAAGTATGTTCGGTATGCTATACTAATAGCTAGAGCTTTACTTATTATTATAGGTTGAAAAGAACCGCAACAATTGGTAAGGAGGATGTATCAATGATTCAAAAGGAAACCTCCAATGAGTTTCAATTGGTTTCAAAATATGAACCTTCCGGTGATCAACCGCAGGCCATTGAACAGCTAGTTGATGGTGTCTTAGGTGGAGAAAAAGCCCAAGTGTTGCTAGGTGCCACCGGCACAGGGAAAACTTTTACAATTTCTAATGTAATTAAGGAAGTTAATAAACCAACTTTGGTGATTGCTCATAATAAAACATTGGCTGGACAGCTGTATGGTGAATTCAAAGAATTTTTCCCTAACAACGCTGTTGAGTATTTTGTCAGTTACTATGATTATTATCAGCCGGAAGCGTATGTACCTTCCAGCGACACGTACATTGAAAAAGACGCCAGTATTAACGATGAGATTGACAAACTGCGCCATTCGGCAACTAGTTCGTTACTGGAACGCAATGATGTTATCGTAGTCGCTTCTGTATCTTGTATCTTTGGTTTGGGTGATCCTAAAGAATATAGTGAACAAGTCGTTTCCTTACGTGTAGGAATGGAAATTGGTCGTAATCAGCTCCTTAAAAATTTAATTGATATTCAATTTGAACGCAATGACATTGACTTTCAGCGGGGACGGTTCCGTGTCCGTGGTGATGTTGTGGAAATTTTCCCGGCCTCAAGAGACGAACATGCTTTGCGCGTCGAATTTTTTGGTGATGAAATCGAGCGAATTAGAGAAGTTGATGCCCTAACAGGTGAGATTGTCGGTGAGACAGAACATGTTGCAATTTTTCCAGCTACTCACTTTGTGACAAACGAAGATCATATGGAGCATGCGATCGGCCAAATTCAAGCTGAACTTGATCAGCAACTAAAAGTCTTACGTAGCGAAAATAAATTATTAGAAGCGCAACGTCTTGAGCAAAGAACGAATTATGACATTGAAATGATGCGTGAGATGGGCTACACTTCCGGAATTGAAAATTATTCCCGCCATATGGATGGACGAAAAGAAGGTGAGCCGCCTTATACGCTGCTGGACTTTTTCCCCGATGACTTTCTTTTAGTAATTGATGAATCACATGTGACAATGCCACAAATTAGAGGAATGTACAATGGTGACCGCGCTCGGAAACAAATGCTGGTAGATTATGGCTTTCGCTTACCTAGTGCTTTGGACAACCGTCCGTTGCGCTTGGAGGAATTTGAAAAGCATGTCAATCAAGTGGTTTATGTTTCTGCGACACCGGGTCCTTATGAGGCTGAACAAACAGACACCGTGATCGAACAAATCATTCGACCGACTGGTTTGTTGGATCCGGTAATTGAGATTCGTCCAATTATGGGACAAATTGATGATCTGGTGGGTGAAATCAACGAACGAATTGAAAAAGATCAGCGAGTTTTTGTCACAACATTAACAAAAAAAATGGCTGAAGACTTATCGGATTACTTTAAAGAACTAGGCTTAAAAGTTAAATACCTTCACAGTGATATCAAAACCTTAGAGCGAACGGAAATCATCCGTGACTTGCGTTTAGGTGAATTTGATGTTTTGATTGGGATCAATCTGTTACGAGAAGGTTTGGATGTGCCGGAAGTATCATTGATCGCTATTTTAGATGCTGATAAAGAAGGTTTTTTGCGTAGTGAACGTTCACTGGTTCAAACAATTGGCCGAGCCGCTCGTAATGCCGACGGTAAAGTTATCATGTATGCTGATAAAGTAACCGATTCAATGCAAAAAGCAATGGATGAAACAGCTCGACGCCGCTCCATTCAGGAAGCATATAACGAAGAACACGGTATCGTTCCGAAAACGATTATTAAAGAAATTCGGGAGCTAATCTCAATTTCTAAATCCGTCGAAAAAGGCGAAGGCTTGACGATTGATCGCAATTATCACGAATTAACGCATCAAGAAAAAGCTGACTTGCTGATGAAACTAGAACAAGAAATGAAAGACGCAGCGAAAGCTCTGGACTTTGAAACAGCTGCTACGTTAAGAGATGCGATCCTAGAAATCAAGTCTGACAAATAACTTAATAGGAAAAATATCTTGAGAAAGCGTAGGCGCAAGGAACAATTCTTTTCCGCGCCTCCTTTTTACAAAATTCATAGCTGGAATACTAATGAATCATGAGAAAAAATATACCGTTCTTCTAGCAAATTCATTTGCGTAGAAAGAAGGGCTAACGGACCTAAAAGATAAAGGAGTACCGTTCTTCTAGCAAATTCATTTGCGTAGAAAGAAGGGCTAACGGACCTAAAAGATAAAGGAGTACAAGCATGGCAAATGATAAGATTGTAATTCATGGCGCAAGAGCGCATAACTTAAAGGATGTTGATGTAACTATACCTCGCGACAAAATGGTAGTAGTCACTGGTTTATCAGGTTCTGGTAAGAGTTCTTTAGCGTTTGATACACTGTATGCAGAAGGTCAAAGACGTTATGTAGAAAGTCTTTCTGCGTATGCCCGTCAATTTTTAGGACAAATGGATAAACCGGATGTTGACAGTATTGACGGCTTGAGCCCTGCAATTTCCATCGATCAAAAAACAACCAGCAAAAACCCGCGCTCAACTGTCGGTACCGTAACTGAAATTAACGATTATCTGCGCCTGCTCTTCGCTCGTGTCGGACATCCGATTTGTCCCAATGATCACATTGAAATTACCAGCCAATCGGTAGAACAAATGGTAGACAAGGTTTTAGAGCTACCAGAGCGTACGAAAATTCAAATTTTGGCACCGATCATTGTTAGAAAAAAAGGACAACATAAAAAGATTTTTGAACTTATTCAGCGAGAAGGCTACGTTCGCTTACGAGTTGATGGAGAAACATACGATATCAGTGAAGTACCTGAGCTTGAAAAAAATAAAAAACATGATATCGCCATTGTCATTGACCGGATCGTCGTAAAAGAAGGAATCCGCTCTCGCTTATTCGATTCTTTTGAAGCTGCTTTGCGTTTAGCTGATGGCTATGCGGTAGTAGATGTAATCGGCCAAGAAGAACTTTTATTTAGTGAACATTATTCTTGTCCGTATTGTGGTTTTACAGTAGGTGAGCTAGAGCCACGTTTGTTCTCCTTTAATGCGCCGTTTGGAGCTTGTCCGGACTGCGATGGTTTAGGAGTTAAGCTAGAAGTGGATAAAGATTTAGTGATCCCAGATCCCACAAAAACATTGCGAGAAGGAGCAATCGTTCCTTGGAATCCCATCAGTTCTCAATATTATCCGCAAATGTTAGAACAAGCAGCTTTAAGTTTTAATATTGATATGGATACGCCGTTTAATGAATTATCAGAAGCACAACAAGATATTATTTTGAACGGCTCCAATGGGGAAGTTTTTCATTTTCATTATGAAAATGACTTTGGCGGAGTACGTGACGTAGAAGTTCCCTTTGAAGGGATCCTTAAGAATATCAAACGGCGTTATCATGAAACAAACAGTGATTTTACCCGTGACCAAATGCGTTTGTATATGACGGAATTAACTTGTCGCAGTTGCCATGGTTATCGATTGAATTCGCAAGCCTTATCAGTGAAAATTAATGATACCCACATCGGCGAAGTCAGTGAATTAGCGATTAAAAATGCAGTTCAATTCTTTGAAGCGTTAACCTTATCCTCTTCTGAGACCATGATTGCTAAACCTATTTTAAAAGAAGTAGAAGATCGCTTAACTTTCTTAAAAAATGTCGGTTTAGATTATTTAACGTTAAGTCGAGCAGCTGGTACTTTATCCGGAGGAGAAGCACAGCGGATTCGTCTTGCAACGCAAATCGGCTCTAATTTATCAGGTGTACTTTACATTTTAGATGAACCATCCATCGGTTTGCATCAAAGAGACAACGATCGTCTGATAGAATCATTGAAAAAAATGCGAGATTTGGGCAATACGTTAATTGTCGTTGAACACGACGAAGATACGATGATGGCTTCTGATTATCTAATTGATGTTGGTCCTGGAGCAGGCCATCTCGGTGGCGAAATTGTTGCTGTCGGTACGCCGGAAGAAGTAGCAAAAAATCCTAACTCGTTAACAGGGCAATATTTGTCAGGAAAAAAAGTAATTCCTGTACCAAAAACACGCCGAGAAGGCAATGGTAAGTCCATTAAAATTACTGGTGCTTCAGAAAATAATTTAAAAAATGTAGACGTGACTTTTCCCCTAGGAGAATTTATTGCTGTAACGGGTGTTTCCGGTTCAGGGAAAAGTACTTTAGTCAACCAAATTCTTAAAAAAGCACTGGCTCAAAAATTAAACCGTAATTCAAATAAACCAGGAAAACATAAAAGTATAACTGGATACAAACATATCGAAAAAATTATTGATATCGATCAAAGTCCAATTGGCAGGACACCAAGAAGTAATCCGGCTACTTACACCAGTGTTTTTGATGACATTCGTGATTTATTTGCTCAGACCAATGAAGCGAAGGTACGAGGTTACAAAAAAGGACGTTTTAGTTTTAACGTTAAAGGTGGCCGTTGTGAAGCGTGTCGTGGTGACGGTATTATTAAAATTGAGATGCACTTCTTGCCGGATGTCTACGTTCCTTGTGAAGTTTGCCACGGCAAACGCTATAATTCAGAAACACTTGAAGTTCATTACAAAGGGAAGAATATTGCTGATATTTTAGATATGACGGTTGAAGATGCAGTCGAATTTTTCCAAGCAATTCCTAAAATTCATCGGAAGCTACAAACAATTGTCGATGTCGGTTTAGGGTATGTGACATTGGGACAACCGGCCACCACTCTTTCCGGTGGTGAAGCACAGCGTATGAAATTAGCCAGCGAATTGCATAAAAATTCTAATGGGAAAAACTTCTATATCTTAGATGAACCGACGACCGGACTGCATACAGATGATATTGCACGCTTATTACTAGTTTTAGAACGATTAGTGGCAGCTGGTAATACCGTATTGGTGATTGAACATAATTTAGATGTTATCAAGTCAGCAGATCATGTGATTGATTTAGGGCCAGAAGGCGGTGACGGTGGAGGTACGATCGTAGCTACCGGCACACCAGAGACAGTAGCGCAAATCAAAGCCAGCTATACAGGCCAATACTTAAAGCGGGTCTTAAAGTAATCTAAACACTGATGATAGAATAGCACACCAAAGCCTACTGCTTTTTGTGTGCTATTTTTCCGTATCTGCCTGATAAATCCGTCCTTTGATGTGTCAAAAGGATTGACTAGATCCATTGTTTATCGTACATTGAGAGGAACGGTAGGGATAATTTGTTTCTAAACGGATAATGGATAAATAAGGGAGTTGAGTATGAAAAAAACAACAATAATAGCTGGGCTTTTAATCGTTAGTGGGGTGACGATCCTCTTGTTTATCAATAATTCGATTCAGAGAAAAACAAGCAATGCTCAAACCAAAGTAGAGGTGGTTAAAAAGTTTACTAAGGTCGAATTGGAAAAAGCAACGAACCTAACCTTGGAACCAAACTCAGTGGATAGCGTTTATAAGGTATTAAAACAACCGACGATATGGCAAAAATTTAACTATACTCAAAAAGAAGCGCAAAGAATTGGAAGACGTTTCAGCCAAAGTAAGCAACAGGCAACGGCGATTTTGCTAGAAATAGCCAATTCATATAAAGTTCAACTAAAAGTAGTGATGGCCAAGCATCTAAAAACTCAAAAAGTAAACATAGGTAGTTACTATGCCGAAAACAGGACTACTGATAAGGCCCAACAGCTGGCTAACACTTTCTCAGAAAAATTACCTGGTATCAAAGAATTGGCGGTTGAAATCGAAGCTAACCATCAAGAAATTGCGTTTGAATATCAAGTGAAATTAAGCCAAAAAGTCCAAGCGAGTTACACCAATGATTTCGCTAAAAATCATTTGGAAGAAAGCACTGCTCAATCAAAAATTGAAACAGTCATGTCAGGTTTGGACCTTAAAAATAGTAGTCACGAAGCTATCAAAAATCACGTAATGAAAGCAACGGATTCAGTTGTTAATATTCAAAAATTCAAGCTTAAAGCTGAATTGATCGATCAAAGAATAATTGAGTTTAAAGAGAAATAATACTTGTTTTCATTTATAATCTATAAGAATGGGCGCTCTTTTATCAAAGGCAGCTCTATTCTTTTTGTACATAAGGGCTTTTACTACTGATAATCGAAAGGTAGCAGCGCAAAAATTGTTAATTTTCTTTATAAAAAAGGAGTAATAGTAAAAATACTTTCTTTGATACGCCCGGAATGTTATAATGGAATGACATGTAAGAGGGGAGTGTATTGAACGTGACAGAAAATTTACAATTAGTCATCATTACCGGAATGAGTGGTGCTGGTAAAACCGTCGCAATCCAAAGTTTTGAAGACATGGGCTATTTTTGTGTCGATAATTTGCCGCCTAGTTTAATTCCCAAATTTTGGGAATTGATTAAAGAGTCAGGGAAAGTCACGAAAATTGCTTTAGTGATCGACTTACGCTCACGTACCTTTTTTAGAGAAATTCAAAATATGTTGGTGGAAATTGAAAATACCAATTTTATTGATACAACAATTATGTTTTTAGACGCTACTGATGAAGAACTGGTTTCCCGTTATAAAGAAACGCGACGAGCCCATCCGATGGCCATGGATGGCTTAGTAACAGAAGGAATTAGAAAAGAACGAGCAATTTTAGAAGAAATTAAAGGCGATGCACAGTTAGTTATTGATACCACGCAATTGACACCACGACAATTGCGAGAACGAATTAATGAGGAATTCAAATCACGAGATACACATGAATTCCGTGTGGAAATGGTGTCTTTTGGTTTTAAATACGGCTTGCCGATTGATGCTGATATCGTGATGGATGTTCGCTTTTTGCCCAATCCTCACTATATTCCGGAACTGCGTCCATTGACTGGACAAGAGAAACCAGTCTATGATTATGTGATGAGTTTTGCAGAAACAGAAGAATTTTATACGAAATTTATTGATTTATTGCACACTGTATTACCGGGCTATCAAAAAGAAGGAAAAAGCAGTGTGACAATTGCGATTGGTTGTACCGGTGGTCAACATCGTTCCGTTGCTTTAACAGAGCGTGTGGGAAAAGAACTACAAGCCCAAGCGTACCATGTGAACATCACACACCGCGATTCTAAAAAACGTAAAGAGACGGTGAATCGTTCATGATAAAAAAATACCGGATACGAAAACCGAAAATTGTAGTTGTTGGAGGCGGCACGGGCTTACCTGTTATTCTTAAAAGTTTGCGCAATCAAAGTGCAGATATCACAGCAATTGTTACTGTAGCCGATGACGGCGGCAGTAGTGGCGAAATTCGTGCTTCCATGAATACTATGCCACCTGGGGATTTGCGCAATGTGCTAGTGGCTTTGTCAGATATGCCACAACTTTATGAAGATATTTTTCAATATCGCTTTAATAAATCCGATAGCTTTTTAGCGAATCATGCTATAGGCAATTTAATTATTGCTGCAGTTTCTGAAATGCGAGGCAGTACCTACGAAGCAATCCAATTGCTGGCCAAAATGATGCATGTTGATGGTCATGTTTATCCATCATCAGAGCAGCCATTAACTTTGCATGCGGTGTTTAAAGACGGTACAACGGCAGTGGGAGAATCTAGCATCGCTTTAGACCGAAAAATTATCGATCACGTCTATGTGACCAACACCGATGACCATCAACAACCAACTGCAGCTCGGAAAGTTGTAAAAGCAATCGAAGCTGCTGATATGATCGTTCTCGGTCCTGGTAGTTTGTTTACAAGTATTTTACCTAATCTAGTGATTAGTGAAATTGGCGAAGCCATTAAAAACGCTAGTGGCGAAGTCGTTTATATCTGTAACATCATGACGCAAAAAGGTGAGACCGAGCATTTTTCAGATGCCGATCACGTTCGTGTCTTGCACAGTCATTTGCAGGGGGAATTTATTAATACTGTCCTAGTAAACACGGAAAAAGTACCGGAAGGATACATGGATCCAACAATTTATGATGAATATTTGGTTCAAGTAGATCATGACTTCAACGGCTTACGTGAAGAAGGTTGCCGTGTTATTTCAACGGATTTTTTGAAATTGAGAGACGGCGGTGTTTTTCACGATGGCGAAAAGGTTGTAGAAGAACTGTTCCGAATTGTTTTTGGCACGAAGTATTAAGAAAATCTGCTTGAAGTAGAAAGGAGGAACCCCATGTGTCTTTTGCAGCAGAAGTCAAAAAAGAATTAACGAGTTTGGAAGTCCATCGGGAACATGCGAAAGCCGAACTGGCGGCTTTGATACGTATGAACGGCTCCTTGAACTTAGTGAACCAGCAATTTGTGCTAAATGTTCAAACCGAAAATGCAGCAATCGCTAGACGCATGTATTCTCTTTTAAAAGATCATTACGATGTTCGTTCTGAGCTGCTAGTTCGAAAAAAAATGAAATTAAAAAAAAATAACGTCTACATCGTACGCTTAAAACAAGGAACGCAACCGATTCTAGCTGATTTGGACATTATGGATGGCTTAGTCTTCAATAGTCATATCTCCGATGAAATTATGGGCAATGCTCAAAAAATGCGCTCTTATTTGCGTGGTGCCTTCATGGCTTCAGGTTCAGTGAATAATCCGGAAACAAGTCGCTATCATTTAGAAATCTATTCTCTTTACGAAGAACATAACAACGATATTTGTTCCATGTTGAATTATTACGATTTAAATGCGCGCACACTAGAACGGCGTAACGGCTATATTTCCTATTTGAAAGGCGCCGAAAAAATTGCTGATTTTTTAACCTTAATTGGTGCCACAAATTCCATGTTGAAATTTGAAGATGTGCGAATTGTTCGTGATATGCGTAATTCCGTCAACCGCCTCGTCAATTGTGAAACTGCCAATCTAAACAAAACAATTGATGCAGCTTCCAAACAAATTGAAAATATTCAGTATATCGAAAAAAGTGTTGGCCTAACAGCATTACCGGAAAAATTGCAAGAAATTGCCGAACTACGTTTGGAATATCCGGAAGTAAGCTTAAAAGAACTGGGTGAAATGATTCCTTCAGGAGCGATTTCCAAATCAGGAATAAATCATCGAATACGTAAAATCAATGAATTTGCTGAAAAATTGAGAACGAAAACCACATAAAAATAGCAAAATCATCTACTCGGCAAATGAGTAGATGGTTTTATTTATTTCTTAAATTTAGAAATAAAAAATATGGCTAATTTAAAGAAAACAGTCAATTCAACTGCCATTGACTAAAAAATTTTTATGGACTAAAGCTTATTATTATGAGTGAACGAGGAACTTTGGCGTTAGAAAATGTAGACTTAAGCAGTTTTAATACAGCTCAAGTTAGAAAGATGTCTAGTATGTTCGCGGATGCAGGACTGATAAGCGTAGGGTTAAGCCCTTTTGATACTTCACAAGTTACAAATATGAGTGGAGTGTTTTTACATTTCGCTTTAAGTCAGATTCGTCTAGGTGAGAAATTTCGATTTATAGGCAATGACATTGGTTTCTTGGACCTAATCGACAGAAACACATCCTCTGAACTGGTTAAATGTTGGATAAAAGTTACTGCAAATGAAGGGCACGCCCCTAAACAGATATTGGAAGGATGTAGTATAAAGGATTTCCAGCAGGCAAGTATGTTCCTGTGCTTAATATGGAAGCAAGTGAAGAGTACATATTAAGTAGTAGTTCAAGTGATACATCTTCAGTTGGTGAAACTGATCTTACTACAGCTTCAAGCGACAACTGGACTGCTTCCACTTCCACTTGAGGCAGTGCTATACCAACATCTGATTCTCAAAGTAAAGTACAGGCATCGTTGGGAGTACCTTCCAACACTTCATCTAGTTCTGGCGCTTGCTCTAATAACAGTGATCCAGCACCAACTAAGCTATCGGCATTAGGGTCGAAGTGCCGGTTTACTATTACTGTTATCATTGCGGATGTTTCTTCTGAGTAAAAGGAATAAGTAGCTATTTATTGTACTGAAAAATTATTAAAGAACTAGCAAAGCTATCAAGCTGTAGAAAATCTTAAAAAAGAGGATATCTACAGTTTTTCCATTACGTTCGACGTTTTATCCAACAAAGTGTTTATTTATTCCGTTAAGCTACTAGTGAAAGACCAGCATCTTATAATGCTCAGGCTTTAACGTCAATAACAGTATTTCTTGCGAGCAGTTTTTTTGTTTATTAATATGGAATGAATAGTAATTATAAATTTTTTTAACTTGAACCTATATATATTGAAATACTTACGAACGAATTCGTTCATAAAAAAACTATCCTACGTTCATATCCACCAGGACAAAATTGAATGGTTTGGTGCTGCTATTTTTTAATAGAGTTACTCTTTGTAGATAAAAAACAATCAACTTTTAAGAAGAAAAAGTTGATTGTTTATATTAATGACTTTAGGTGCTTTCACTCATTTAATAAATGAAAATCAAAAATTAAGTATACAATAGGTAGATTATTACATTTTGAGCTGCTTGTTTTAAACCAACTAATGCAACTGCTTGCTGATCGCTTTAGTTGTCTCTCAAATTGTAAATTGTTTTACGGTTTGATTTAATTATACGTACTGCTTATTGAAGATAACTCTCTAATATTGCTTTTGAAATGCTTTCATCAAAAATATGTTTACCAACAATTATGGTTGGTACGAACTGAATCGTTGCTGCTTGTGCTTCAGCGCTAATTGCCTGTGCTTGTGCTTCATTTTGTTGTTTGTTCAAGCCTAATTTTGTTTCAGCATAAGTTGCAACCTCTTCCAAACTCATATCTTTCCAAGCCTCTTGTGTCGCAAACATTTGTCGGATAGCAGCTAAAGCTACATCAGGTGTTGTGTAATCAAGATGCTGATGCATCACATTTCCTCGCTGTAAACTTTCTTTCGCTTTATCTAAAGGCTTAATAATTCGTTCGATTTTGCCTTCGTTTACATAAGACATCAACAATTGATCGTAATCAGTGAACCATTTTTTACAATAAGGACAGCGAACATTGATAAATTCTATAACTTTGATAGGAGCGGTCACATCTCCAACGTGTAAACCAGTAGTAGTTGTTACTTGACTGCTGTCAATAACTGAAATATCCATTCTTATCCATTCCTTTCACTTGTACTATCTTGAGTGTACCGCATTTTTAATGAAAAAGCTAAAATGAATAGTGATTAAGAGATGAACCTGAATTTCATTAAATTATTTAAGTAGAAAATTATGAGTAAAAAATATATTAACAATATTTTTAAGTATATATTTTTGCTAATTTTCTCTTCTTTTATTATATTAAAATCAAATAAGAAAAAATTATTAAATATTTTTGAAAGAGGGGTAAACATGAAGAAAATTCTATTGAGTGTAGGCGTTATGGTAATTTCTTTGTTTGGCTTTATTGGTTTTAACCAGATGTCATTAGCAGCACCAGCAGGTCCGGAGATTGTTAGGGTAGACGGGGTATTAAGAAATGCTAGAGTACTTAAATTTTATATACCAACTATCACGTCGGGAAATTTACCACTTCAAGCAATATACGTTCGAAGTGAAGACCAAGCAACCTTTGATTATTCTTGGGGAGCTGATCGGATATCACAAACCAATACGGATACGTTTCAAGTAGAATTTGATGCCCAGTATTATCTTGATTACGTTGATAATGATAGTAATATTGGTAAATATCTATATTTCTATGCAGTTTATAATGATGGTTCGGAATCTCAAAGAATTCCTGTTAGAATTGATGATCGGGAATTAGCAACAGAAAAAGAAAATGCTAAAAATCAAATTAGCAACTTAGAAAATTTAACCCACCCACAAATAGAGGATTTCTTGACACAAGTCAATAACCAAACGAGTACGCCAGAGGTTGAACAAATTTTAAATACTGCTCTTTTACAGGATGCTAAGCAAGGAGCTAATAATCAATTGCAGTCTAATGCAAATACAGAAAAAGCAGCGATTGATCAGTTACCCGGCTTAACTAGTGAACAAAAAGCAGCGTTAAAAGATCAAATTGACCAAATTCTACAAACAGGGCTGACTGCAATTAATAATGCAACAACATCGGCAGCGGCTCAGCAGGCTTTACAAGATGCAACCAATCAAATCAATCAGATTGTGGCAAATGCTCAATTACAAAACAGCAAAAATCAAGCTAGCGATCAATTAAAAAATCATGCTAATAATCAAAAAGCAGCGATTGATCAGTTGCCTGGCTTAACTAATGAACAAAAAACAGCATTGAAAAATCAAGTTGATCAAATTCTGCAAACAGGGCTGACTGCGATTAATAATGCAACCACACCAGCAGCGGTTCAGCAAGCTTTGCAAGATGCAATCAATAGAATGAATCAGGTCAAGCCAAGTGATCCATTACAAGCAAGTAAGGACCAAGCCAGCAGCCAATTGCAAAATCAAGCGGCGCAGCAAAAAGCAGCGATTGATCAGATGCCCGGCTTAACTGGTGAACAAAAAGCAGCATTAAAAAACCAAATTGACCAAATTCTACAAGCGGGCTTGACGGCGATTAACGGTGCCACCACACCGACAGCAGTACAACAGGCCTTACAGGGTGCAACGAATCAAATCAATCAAGTTGGCGCAAATGCTCAATTACAAAACAGCAAGAATCTAGCCAGTGAACAATTGAAAAACCATGCTGCCAAGCAAAAGGCAGCAATTGATCAAATGCCTGGCTTAACCAGTGAACAAAAAGCAGCATTAAAAAACCAAATCGACCAAATTCTACAAGCAGGTTTGACGGCGATTAACGATGCTACTACGCCAACAGCAGTGCAACAGGCTTTAGAGGAGGCTATCGATCAAATGAATCAAGTCATGTTGGATCCTCAATTGCAAAGCATTAATAGCCAAGCGAATCAGAACGGAAATGGTCGTGCTAATTTAAACGCTCAATTTCCAAAAACAAATGAAAATACTCAGGAAACAAAAGTATTAAAAGTTTGGGGAGGACTCTTAATAACAATCATCATCGGGGGAGCGGCGATCAAATATCGCAGGAAAAATTTGTTTGTTTAGCATAGCTTTAGGAAATGCTAAGTTTTGAGATGTCGCATGGCTAAGTTCATTTACTATCATTCAGTCAAGGAAATTCAGAAGGGATATTCGGAAAATTTTTATTATAAATTTCTGCCCATTACTGGGTTTCAGTGCTACTGTTGTTTTGGTATAATCAATTTTTTTCATGCTAAGTAGATGTTAAAACTCATAAGTATAACTTTGACAAATTGACAGTTTTGTAGGAGTTTGCTATAGTATAACTGAAAATAATTAAAACTCCAGTATTGAATGAGGTATTTTGATGAGTGTAGTAGGTATCTAATTTGTAAGTTGAATAGCCGATAAATCATAAGGTTTATTTGGCATGCTTAACAACAGATACCTGTCGGGTAATATAGAGTGTAAATCTATAAGGCGATAGTTTATCTATCGTCTTTTTTGCTGGAGTTTATTTGTTTTTGTGACAGGTATCTCTTTTTTAGAAAGGAAAAGAGAAATGAATCAAGATATCATTACGAAATTACAATTTGATCAAATAATAGCAGAAGTACAAAAACGTGCACTTGGTGAATATAGCCGCAAAAAAATCGGACATCTTAAAGTTTCCTCACATTTAACAACAGTCAAAGATCGGCAACAGGAAACGCAAGAAGCCCGGCTGATTATTGATAGCGGACAACATGTGCCTTTTATGGGGCTCACACAAATCCAAAGGCTACTGCAAGAAATACAAAAAGGGCAGTTGTTAATGCCTAGAGAGTTAATAGAAGTAGCTGACTTTCTGCGGAGCCATCGCCTTATTCGAAATTTTTTCGAAAAAAACCAATACCAGACGCCTTTGCTGTATGCTTACAGTAAAAACTTGGTTGATTTTTTAGAAATTGAAAGAGCCATTTATGAAAAAGTTCAAGGGCAACAACTTGCTGACGATGCGTCCAAAAATCTACGCAAAGTTCGGAAACAGCTGCGAGAAATTGAGAAAGAAATTGAAGCAAAACTATTGAAATTTATCCGTCATCCCCAGAATAAATCTCTAATCCAGGAAGCATTGATTGTAAAAAAGGGCGAATATTTTACAATCCCTATTAAGGCAAGCTATAAAACTAAAGTGTCTGGCACTATTATTGAGCAATCAGGAAAAGGGCAAACGGTTTTTATAGAACCAAGCGGCGTGGCCAAATTAAACCAGCAAATGGTTTTACTAAAAGCACAAGAAGTTGCAGAAGAATATCAAATTTTAGCTGAACTGTCAGGGCTAGTCAGTGAACAAGAAGCAGCTATATTACATGGATTGGAAACCATTACGACATTTGACATAATTTTTGCTCGTGGCAAATATAGTCGAGAATTAAATGGGATCACGCCATCAGTGAATAAAGAAGAGCGGATAACTATAAAAAAAGGCCGTCATCCTTTTTTACCGCAGGATGCAGTGCCGTTGGATTTTAACTTAGGCAGAACTTACCGCGGGTTAGTGATTACAGGAGCTAATGCGGGAGGCAAAACGCTAGTGCTAAAAACTGTTGGCTTACTAACTTTAATGACGATGTTCGGGTTACAAATTCCGGCAGCTGTCGGTACAGACATCGCAGTAGTTGATCAATTGTTTGTGGATATTGGTGATCAACAAAATCTTGAAAATGCGCTAAGTACTTTTTCTGGTCATATGCGCAATATCAGTGAAATCTTGTCCAAAATTAAACGCCATACCATCGTATTATTCGATGAAATCGGTAGTGGAACTGAGCCTAACGAAGGTGCCGCCTTGGCGATTGCAATTATGGAAGCTTGTTATCAAAAAGGTGCTCTAATCGTAGCTACTACCCATTATGGAGAAATTAAACGCTTTGCTCAAGTACACGAAGACTTTGTCCCGGCTGCTATGACTTTTGATCCAGATACTTTAGCGCCACGCTTTCATTTGCAAGTAGGCGAAGTTGGTGAAAGTCAAGCTCTTTGGCTTGCCAAAAAAATGGCCTTGCCAGATTCAGTGTTGCAACAAGCGGCAAACTACATTCAAGAAAAAGCTTATACTACCGCAAAAGTGGCCTTTAAAAAAGTGGAATCAGTGCCAAACACGCCAAGCTTGCTAACTTTAGCTGATCGTTATCATAAAGGCGATCGGGTACACGTAACAGCAACCAAAGAAAATGCACTGGTATTTGCTGATCAGGGAGGTGCTACCGTACAAGTGTTTATCAAAGGGGATATAAAAGAAGTGCTGAGAAAACGACTATCGTTAACAACCGCGGCTGTCGATTTATACCCAGAAAATTATGACTTGGATAGCTTATTCATTGATTTTCAAACTAGAAAAGAAAAACACGATATTGAACGAGGTTCTAAAAAAGCCCAACGACGACTAAAACAAGCAGCAAAAAAAAGAGCACAGCAGCTCAACAATCAAGAAAGTCAGCAGGATTAGCGAAAGTTATTAAAACTGCTTTTTAACAAATAACCAGTAACTGTAATTTATTAAAACAAAAAAGTGACTGGGACAAAACTAACACATAGCTTTCGTCCCAGCCACTACTTATGAATAAATAGCTGCCAACGTTAGGTTCTTCGGCAACTTTTTAAAAACTCCTCATTAATAAAAAATAGCTTGGGTATCATTGCCTCCAATTTCATGAACCTTGCCAATTGTTGGCTCAACCTCTATAAAACAGTGAACAGTAGTCAGGTTCTTCGGCGATTCTACAAAATCCACACAATAGAAACAGTCTATTGTGTGGATTTTTTTCATTTGTTTGAGCCTTACCAACTAATGGTTCAACCTCTCTAATTTAATGCACTACTATTTGTCATAACTTCATCAATTAAGCCATATTCTTTTGCCTGTTCAGCAGTCATGAAGTTATCGCGGTCGGTATCACGTTCAATCACTTCAATTGGTTGTCCTGTCCGTTCCGCTAAAATTTTATTCAAACGTTCCCGCGTATCTAAAATATGTTTGGCTGCGATTTCGATTTCGGTTGCTTGCCCTTGAGCTCCCCCTAATGGTTGGTGAATCATAATTTCAGCATTTGGTAGAGCAAAGCGTTTGCCTTTTTGACCAGCAGTTAGCAAGAAGCTGCCCATAGAAGCTGCCATACCTAATACAATCGTTTGGACGTCGGCTTTAACGAAGTTCATTGTATCGAAAATAGCAAGTCCGGCAGAAACGCTACCGCCTGGCGAATTGATATACAAATAGATATCTTTTTCAGAATCTTGTGCATCTAAAAACAAAAGTTGAGCGATTACTGAATTAGCTACATTGTCATCAATAGGACCACTTAACATAATGATACGGTCTTTTAATAAGCGTGAGTAAATGTCGTAAGCTCTTTCGCCACGAGATGATTGTTCAATGACTGTTGGAATTAAATTCATAACTACATATCCTCCTATATAAAGAAACTTTCTAAATCATTCTATCACAAACTATTCTTGAATGCTTAAGAAAAGTATACTCGTTTGGTCAATAAAGGTCAAGATAACTGCCCCAAATTTTGTTAGTTATTTCTATCTGTTTTATTTAGGATTATGTTATACTGAAACTATCAATTTTTATGAATGAGGGGAAATATATGGTTGTTTTTATTGCTGGAATGGCTGGAGTCGTAGTGGGTGCACTTATCGTGACCGTTTGTGCGGCTCTCAATGTTTCTTACAAAGAACGTAAGGCAATCCGCTATCGTGAATTAGAACAAATTGTCAAAGAAATCGAAACACTGAACCTATTAAATAAGAAAATCAACGAAGTTTTACAAAAACGAGATATCTATCTTGATAAGAGCGTCCATTTTTTATCTGTTGATGATTGTTATATTAGTATCGATGATTTTATTTACTTAGAATCATTTTCTGCGCAAAACAATTTTTACTTGCCAACTTATTTAATCGAAGAATTTTTCAGAAAGATTGCACATCGAAAAGTCATTCTAACACCGATTGAAGTCTCTAAAATGGGCGGCAACACTTATAAAGGCGGCCGAGTGATCCTAGAAACTTTTTCTGATGAGCTAATGGACATTATCGAAAGTAAAAAACGTAAATTAAAACGTTTAAAAAATGAACCACTTTATTATTTTCATGCGGTATTATAAATATTATGATTAGTTAAACAGGCTGAAGACAAACAAAGGGGATAAGCACTTTTGTTTTCAGTCTTTTTTTGTTTTCAAAAACTTATATTGTATTGAAAGAGAAAACTGCCACGGACTCCGATGACTAAATACATAATCCTTTTTGTTCAGTTTAATTAAGGTTTAGTTTTTTTGATTCGCTGACTTGTTACTGAATCGTTGGAATGCTGCCTACAAAAGCAATAAAGAGGATAGTAAAAATACTTTCTAAGGTTGAATGAACATAGAAAGAAGTATTTCCGAAAGCAAGCAAAAAACCACAAAAATTTATTTTTTTAATTTTCGTGGTTTTTCATTTACTTATCAAGTTTATTCGTATTTTTTCCAAGGGTAGATTCAGCTGCTTCTTTGGCTTCTTCATCAATGCTATCTTCGATCTCTTTATGTAAGAAATAGGAAATAACAGTTCGAATTACTACTAGAATAGCTAGTTTAAGAATATCCTGAAAGGTTGGTTTTACAATAGATTCAATAATGTCAGCAGCGATTAAAATTTCTAAACTTAGCAAAATGTAGCTGCCTAAAAAATTTTTGATCAACGTATTCACTTTAGTGATGGTCATTTGCTTTTGATCTTTGCGCTCACTGGAAAAAAAATCTCTACCGGCTAGCACAACGCCCCAAACTAGAACAATAATTGAAAAGATATTTAAGCCTAACACACATAATTCAAAAAAAGGTGTAAAAAAATTCATCAAGAGATGAGGTAATTCACCCATAGTTTTCACTTCCAATTTTGATTTTTTCAGCTATTTGCATGATCTTTTTATCACACTTCGGTCATTTTTCAGTCGAAAAAAATCCACTTTTTCGTCCGTTATTTATTAGAATTACCTAAAAAAAATAGGGATATTTTAATCGTAAAAATGACGTCCCTCATAGCGATATTGAATTCAATACTCACATATCGTTTCTATTCCTGATGAGACTCGGATGTGTGTGTCTGCTCGTCCCCAAATTCATGGTCATGTTCGGCAATCAACGCTTTAGTAACAGACAATAGTAACTTTTTGTCCGTTTCTGACAAGGGTTCACCATTATAAGTCAAGGTTAAATCTTGATCTTTTAAATCGATTTCGTTTGTTATCGAGTTCAGGGCACATCGCCCTAATAGATAATCAGTTGAAACCTCTAAAAAGTCAGAAACTTTTTCAACTTTTTCAATGCTGGGATTACTTTTTTTCCATGTGTAGATAGCATTTTCACCAAGATTTAAAGTTAGGCCCAATTCTTTAATGGACATCCCTTTTTTTCTTTTTGCAATCTCTTTAATTCGTTTGAATAACATTTCAGACAATGGTTCTTTCTCCTTACAAGCTCAAAAACAAGTAAACATGTATAATATTCAGTAAATTCAAGTTGACAAAGTACAAAATATGATATAATATTTTTGCATGAGCTGGTTATTTAGCTAAAAAAGAAAAGTCAAACAAATAAGCAATTCTGCGTCGGCAAACAAGGAAATGCTTCATTACGGTTTTATTTGTCTTATTTAACTTCGCCTTGACAGTACAGTAACCGATACTTATTGTCAATTAATAAGGACTGAAATCGATGCTAAATATCTAGCTTTTAGAAAAAAGTTATATATTTCTTCCTAAATGTTGATTTCTTCGTGAAATTAACTTGATTTTTCCTATTATAACAGCTTTCTTCGCTTTGTAGGAATATTCATTTAAGTTTGATTATTTATATTAAATCTTACCACACAAAAATAAATATATCTATTTTTTTATAGTTATAATGTTTTAATTTAGTAAGCGCTTGTTTTTTTATTAATTAATAATCAAAATTTAATATTTTTTATACAATTTTTATTTGATTAAAAATTTTGGTAACAACTGCAAGAATTAGGAGGAGAACAATGGGGATTTTGCGTTTTAGAAATCGAAAAGATGATGATACGTATGAAGAGGTACATGAATATGTAACCGAAGAAGAATACGATGATGAGTACGACGATGAAGAATATGACGAAGAAGAATATGATGATGAAGATGAGGAGTATGAAGAATACGAAGAATACGAAGATCCATCTCAAGACATCTATGAATTAGAAAGCACGATTCAACAACTAAGTGAAACAATTCAACATCTTCAGACCCAACTTGATAATAAGCAAGAAACAATCACTCGAATGGCTTCCCAAATAGCCGAAAAAGATGAAGATAGTTACGAAAAGCAAAAGCTTCAAAATGAATTGGCTGAAGTGACGAGAAGATTAAACGAAAGTGAACATTATGCGAAAGAAATTGAGTTAGACACCGAAAAGAAAATGATGGAAGCTGACTTGCGGGAGCAGCAACTGCAGCAGGAGTTAACTCAAAAAGCTAGCCTTGAAGAAGAAGTAAAACACTTAAATGATCTATTGAAACAACAAGAAAACTATGCTGACCTTTTAGAAGCTAGTGAACAAAAAACTATTAGTCTAGAGGAAAAAGTTAGAGAGCTAGAGATTGAAAACAAACAATTATCCAAAGAAAATGCCACTTTAGAAACTCGACTGCTGGAAAGTGAGCGGAAACATCAAGAGTTAGAAAGTAGTCGCGTTCAGCAATTAGCCGATAAAAGTGTGCTTGAACGTGAATTGGAATCCGAGCTTGAAAAGCAAGAGCGCATGAAAAATGAGTTGGCAACTATTTTAATTGAAGCCAAAGAACAAGCTAGAGAAGTGATGACACAAGCCAAAATAGAGGCAGAACGAGTGCGAGAGATTGCCGAATCTGATGCCCGAAAAGTGGTATCTGATGCTTCACTACAAGTATTGACAATCAAAAAAGAGGCTCAGCAATATCGTGAAAGATTAGTGCTTTTCCAACGCGAAACTAGTGATTTGTTTGAAAAGTTGATCGATAACAGCGAAATTATAGCTGACGGACTATGATAAAATAATCAAATAATTTGGTCAAGTACTATTTTTCACCTAAAATCATTAATAAAAAATTTTTCATTGTCTATGTTTTAGCAAGCAAAAGGATCAGTAAAATAGTAAAGCCAAAGAGTCGATAAAAGGAGGGAACCCAGAGCGCCAAAGCTTCTGAATAGAAACAATGAAGTCGCTATGTGTACTTTATAAGACACAACTTACGAACTATTTAGCCTTTATAGGCAGATGCTTTATCTTTATGTTAAGCAAAAATAAAGTGAGACTCTAGTTTTATTATATTTAGGTAAGCATTTTGGCCCGGGAAATAAGTGAGCGATGATATCTTAAAAATAGCAGTCTACCCCACATTAGCTCCAACTCCAGAAGAAATTATTTACCACGTTGATGCCGTGACTGAACTGATAGCAACTTGTCAACAGATCATGGCAACCAATGGTACATCTACTGTTGACATGGAACAAAAAATTGTACGTTATTTTGGAGAGTACTTTACCATTGATGACTTTACGCATCATGTGGAAATTATTTTAAAAAATGGCGTACCTGATGCTTCAAAATTCATGCAACTGTTAAACCAACAATTTCCCCAAGTTGCTTGGCTTCGCTTAGGAATGGATTATATTGGTAAAAAACAAGTAAGCCTATTACTTGAGTTTGTACCGATCGCCTTAACAGACGAATCATTTCCAATATCCATTCATCTTCAGCAAAGTTTACAACAACAATTCAAAGAAACTGATGAACAATTATCAAAACTCTTCGAACAATTGATCCACGATGCATTGAAAGAAATATTGACCAGTGAAAAAGTGACAGTGATTGAGCGGCCAGAAAAACAGTTTTATGAAACGGCTGCTACGAAGGAACCAACAGTAGCTAAACCAAAAAAAAAGGTAGCCCGAAAAAAATCTTCTGCTAAGACAAATCGTAAGCAGAAAAAAGTAGCTGTCGAAAACCAGCAGATAGCTGACTTGCGGGAAAAAGTTCTTGCTAGTTATGACCATTCAAGTCAAAGCCAGTCAGCTTCTATTTTAGATACAAAAGACGAAGCACTCACTACTGCTAATTTCTTAGCGATTAAAGAAGAAGCCAAGCGAGCACAAGCCAGCAAAGAGCGCTTGCGGTTGGTGAATGAAAAACTCGAATTAGTTTTAGAAAGCCTAGAGCTATCTATGCTGCATAGTGGCATTAAATATTTTGATAGTCAATTGCCTGCAGAGGATGAACAATGGCATATTTATCTCAAAGTTAGCTTAAAAGAATATACGTATCTTTTGCAAAAAGCAAAATATTTAGAACAAATGTGGCATATAAATGAAGAATTAGTTCAAAAAACTGAAAAGATGACTGTGACTAAGAATGTCCTCACCTATGAAAGAGGCCAAATCCATAAATCAGCCTTACATTTTTCAGCAAAAGATATTAATTTAGTGCTTCATGAGTGCAATGTTATTGAATCACGAGTAAAAGTTCGTAAATGGCCATGGTTCAAAAAGCCGTATGTCAAAATCATGAAGATGGATCATGACAATCTATTGAGAAAAGCAGCTTATTTTGATTTGCTTCAAGGAGAATCTTTCTTATTGGAGCAAAAAATTTTAGAATATGAAACAATAGCTTAAAAGTAAAAAGAATTGAGGTAGATTGATGGAAGATTCAAAAAAATTAAAAAAAAGATATACGTTATTCTATCGCATATATATGATTACTTCTTTTATTCCTTTGTTGCTATTGTTTCAACTAGGTATTTATTTTTATTTAACAAAGTTCAGAGAATATGTGACTTTCAGTCATCTGTTTTTATTGGTATTGTTGTTGCTTTTTGTAGTTTACTTGCGATTAAATGCATTTCATTATCAAAAAATTTTGATCATGTTAACTGTAGCTGAAAAAAATCAGCTGATAGAAAAAAAAGAGCGCAACAAAAAAGCAGCAGTAAGGAGGGAACAAATTAGGAAATGAAAAAGCCAAAAAAGGATCTACTACTGTTAACGTTGTTGCCCTTGGTAGCCCTTGGTATTGGTAAACAAGGAACAGTAACAGAAAAAATTGTAAAAAGAATCGTAGGTATGGACGTCGAATCCTATATTCATCAAAAAGAACAGCATATAAATGCTATCAATGATAATCAAAAAAATGAAGGGAACCACAATCTCATTTCCTATCAAGCAGCAGAGCCTGTATCAAACTTGCAAACGGTAGCGCCGCTTCCAGCAAGTGATCAACATGGTAATGATACAGAATCAAGTTCAGAAACTACGGGAAGTTCTGACAGCCATGCAGCTCCAGAAGATTTGACTGACGAAGCAACTAAAGCTAATGATAGTGCTCAACCAGAAGCACCAACTATTAGTTCAAGTGAAGCTGCTGATACGCAATCAACGCCAGCTGAATCGACGAAACCAGTCGAATCGACACCTCCTGAAAAAGCTCCTGCACCAACCCAATCACAACCAACAACAAAAGAAGACCAACAATCGGAAACAGTCACAGAAAAAACAGTATCAACAATTGATGAACAACAAGTGAAAGAAAATTTTCAATTTTCAGTCAAAGTTAACTTGACCACTAGTCAATTCATCGAAAAAATTGGTAAAGATGCTCAAGAAATTTCTTGGAAAAATAATTTGTATGCTTCAGTTATGATCGCTCAAGCTATCTTAGAAACAGGGTCCGGAAATAGCGCCTTGTCCAGTGCTCCAAATTATAATTTATTTGGAATTAAAGGAAGTTACAAAGGAGAAAAAGTTACTTTTAAAACACAAGAAGATCGTGGGGATGGTACGCTGTATACGATTTCTTCTGACTTTAGAAAGTACCCAAGTTATCGCGAATCATTGAACGATTACGCTATGCTTTTACGTGATGGTCTTAGTGGCAATGCAAATTTTTATGCTCCCGTTTGGAAAACCAATGCAGCTACCTATCAAGTTGCTACAAAATGGTTAATCGGTCGCTATGCCACTGATACAAACTATAATAAAAAATTAAATGCCTTGATTGAAGCTTACCAGCTAACGAAATATGATGGACAGCCTAAAGCAGACAAAACGAAAGAACAATCAAAGGAAAAACAGCAAACAACAAAAGAGACAAAAAAAACAGCTGAGGTAAGTAGTAACAATGCCACATTAGCTGGGTTAAACAATCAAAATGAATTAGTAAGAGGCACTTTTTTTAGAAAAACTCCAGCGGCTGTTCAAACGGTTCAATCACAATCTAAAAAACAAGCCAATAGTTATGCAAATACCGTTTTAGGTAGTTCCTATATTGATCGTGAGGGCAACCAATATGACTAAAAGAACACTAGAGTATGAGCGCAATGAGCGCAAAACCACCACTACTAAGAAAAAAGTTCGGCCATCACTTAACCAAGAACAGCGCAAGCCTAAAAAAAGACCGCGACCGGTTGAAGCAACCGGAGCGATGAGCCAAACGGCTCGCAAACCAATTCGTGAAAAGGATTCGGTTAGAAGACGACCGACAGCTGCTGGTGAGTCAAAGTCTATACATCCCCCAAAAGCATTACCTTCTAAAGTAACAAAAAAGAGACCGTCAAATGGACAAGGCAACTCAGAAGTTGTTAATAAAAAAAAGCTTCAACAGCGAAATGCTCAACAAATGGTGTCCAAAAAGGCTCCAACTAAACGAAAACCAATAAGTCAAGGCAACGCTTCTAGGCGTCCTGTTTCAAAAACAGCGCCCGCTGCTCCAAAGCTTTCGGAAAAAGCTAAGTCTAAATTATCTCGGACAGAGATACATGCCGAAAAGCAACCAAAGCAACCGCGCAGTAACTTCAAAAAAGTTTTTAGTATTGCGTACCATTTGCTGATTACTTTTTTTCTATTACTATTGTTCGCCTTGGGTACAATCTTCGTTCTTTTCCGTACTGAAACGTCAATCTTCCATTATCAATTGATCAGTGTTAATGATAACAGTATGGCTATCAAAGAACAGGCGAATATCCATACTGGCGATTTACTTGTTGTGAAGCAACAATCATTTAATCAACTTAAAGTATCGGATATCGTTACTTTCAGAGATGCTGTTAATATGCAGTACACAACAAGAAGAATAACTGGCTTTGAAGTGAATGACAGCCAAAAATATTTGCTTGTTCAAGGGGATGCCCAAGCTTTTCCGGAAGAAGCAGTTGCTGCTAATCAAATTGTCGGTAAAGTTTCAATACGTATAGCAAAATTGGCATCTATTTTTAGTTTTGTACAGGAAAATATATTTTTAGTCCTGGCATTTTGTCTGACTTTCATTATTTTGCTCATTCTTTTAAGAGTCTTTCTAATTCATTAAAAAAAATAACGCATAATCTAAAAGGTGAAATTATTGAAAACTGCTAAAAAAAAGCTGAAAGAATGGCTGTTGCTTTTTTTTACGATCTTATTCATTGTTTTAGCAACGCTCATTTGGCAAAAAGTTCAAACAGGAAAAGTAACACAAATAACAAAAGAAGCCCAAATTGTTCAGCAAATAAAAGTTATCGAAAAGTGGCAGGAAACGACAGATTCAGAAAAAAAAACGATTAATAAAACAATTAAAGTAGCAAATTCCAGCCAAGTACCGGTCTTTGTCCGGGCTTCTTTTGAAGAGGTTTTTCGTTATTTAGCTCGATATGGGCAAGAGAGTCAAAAAGACCTGCCTTTACCTGCTTCCTTAACTAAGCAAGTTTTTGTTGAAGCAGATTTACCGGTATTAGAGCCTTTCAACCAAAACCAATTAAGCACAGATGGCTTTGTTAACGTTACTGAGCAAGTACGAGGATTAGAGAACATCAATAAGCAATATGGCGGTAAAATAACGGTTTGGCTTAAAAAAAAAGCTACCGATGACACTGAACTGCTTGATACTTTTGAAGATTGTTATGAAAAAAATTTTTTCTATGTTTTTGACTATAATCAGCAAACAGTTATGCAAAAAATGAGTGGTACCCTTCATTTATTAAATCCACAGGTGACTAAAGTCAGTGATTGGAGATTTGAAGCGCTCCACTTACGTTACCATGTATTTTTAGACGGCTATCGTTTTGTAACCAAAAATTGGGCGCACTCTCAATTGCCAAGTCCTTATGAAGCAGCTGAAACAAATGCTGCTACTGGTTTTACGGTTTTGGGACATCGGGGAGTACGCAACGGGGAAGCATTTGATTACCAACTCACGGCAACTGGTTTGGGAGTAAATCACTTATTGACCCCGACAATCAGTACTTTTCCGTATGGGGAAGGAAAGTATCCTAATCATCAGTACAATCGTTTCTCTAGTTTTATCTTTTCCGATCAAACACACCAAGATGATCGTATTATGATTCAGTTTGGAGAATTGAGTGATTTTACGAATATCAAAGCTAACACATGGATCTATAATCCCGATGACGGTTGGTTTTATTATGCGGCCCGGCTTAATCAGCAGCATCAAGCCACAGAGGAATCTGGAGTTACGACGTCGTTAATTAAAAGTGTTGATTATGGTAAACATGTAGCAGCTAACTCATTCATCCATTATGAGTTACTCCCAAAAGTCGAAGTCGTCCAAGTCAACGACCCAACAGCGTTGCAACGAACGTTTCTCTTGCAAAAAAACGGCTCCGAAAATAAAGCATCAAAAGCTATTTTGTCTTATCTCACGGGGTTACAATGATTCAGTACTTAAAAAAAATATAGTAGGGAAGCAGTTGTTATGGTGAAAAATAGTGTAGCAGAGGGAAATAAGAGCTTTTTCAAAAACAATTGGCGGACATTCGTTAGTCTAATTATTTGTAAATAGGTGAAAAAATGAAAAAAAAAACCAAAACCAAAAAAAGTTCCACCTTATTTTTTACGAATGAGCAAGGCTTTTCATTTATTGAGATTTTAGGTGCGATTGTAATTTTAGGTATTTCACTAATATTAATAGCTTCAATGATTTTTCAAAATAGAAAAGCGATTGCATTGAATACCCAAAGAGAAGAAGCGATTGCCGTTCGTGATGATATCAAAGAATGGCTATCTTATAAAGCTCAAATTCAAGATATAACCAATCTTAATCAATGGGTTTATTTATTTGGAGATACAAATGCACGTCAACGTCATTTCATATTGGATAATTCTGGTATTCAGTATGAAGCGGGAAAAGCCAAATATGGTGAAATTCCCATTGACGAATCGGATACCAGACGTGGACGCTTTATTAGGAAAGTTCAGTATGATCCACCTACTGGCAGCTTTTTGCCTGCAGTTCTTGCTGAAGATGAAAATAATAAATTGTATATGGGTCAATATTTGACGGAGACGGGAACTGCGACCAACTATCTGGTGAAGGTGTTAGTGACAAAAATAGCACAAGAGACAGGAGGCACAATTGCAGATGCAAGATCGGTGACGAATCGTTCAGCCGATATCGTATTGCTTGATTCCTATTTTGAACGACCAGGGTACTATGATACGCGTAACGATGGTGTTCTGTTGACGATTCAAATTTTCGACAAAGTGACAGGACGCTTTTTAACGGAAACCTACCTTAATTGGGTAGCGGGGACAAATATATGATATGAAGGGAGGAAGGGTTTGATGCTGGGGCAATTAAAAGATGAACGAGGCTTGAGTTTAGTTGAGTTACTAGGCGTGATCTCACTGTTAGGCATCATTTCTGCCTTGTTTTCTGGAACTTTCTATCTAATTGTTCAGGCCTCTTCCTTTCAAGGTCAAATTGTCGCCTATCAGCAGACTGCTAATCAGATTCGAACACAAGTGGAAGCCATTACGCGAATTGATGGTATCTATCAGCGAGCCGGCTATTTAGGTAAATATGATAGTAAAAAATTTCAAGAAGAGCACATTGTCAAAGTAGTATCAGCTGATCAAAGAGAAGAATTAGCATTAACTAGTGAAGGTGCTAATCAGCTTTACTTGACGAATATTAACGATACGTTAAATCAACAAGGCCAATTATATCAACTTAAGAATCCACAAGTTAAACTGAAATTTATTCAGCAAAAGAATGAAAATGAAGCAACCAAAACACACTATTATATGCCAAATTATCGTGATACCTTTACAATCCAAACAAAGTGCTTTTTGCTTTTTTATAAAGGAACAATTGATTTTGATAAATATTATAACAGCCAAACTGGTTGGTGGCAGTTAGATAAATTGCAGCAAGAAAATCAACACAGCATTGTCTATCAACGTAGTTTTACAGTCACCTATCGTGATGATGAAAAAGCAAGTGGAGGTGTTCCGGGAAATGGTAGATGGTGATAATAACGAATCCGGTTTTGCGTTACTCTATGCTTTAGGAGCGATCGTTCTATCTACTTTGATGATTGGAACAATCTTTTTATTGGCTCGGACGGTATTTTCCCAGATTGAAACGATCGACCGGTTTAGCAGAGTTCAGGACGTGCAGGAGTTTGCGTTACAACAAGCAACAAACACGATCAAAAAGAAAATCAATTCGGAACTTAATATAATGAAGACTGTTTCTTTAGGCTCGGACGAAAAAAAATTAAACAATACGTTCAAGATTGGTTTGAAGATTTTTCTGTTCAACAATCGGCAATTGGCTCAAACAAGCAGTTTTCTTATAAAGTATCATTGGATCCTGACAAAAAATTTCAAGCTCAAGTCATATTACCTTATGTGATGCAACAAGCGAGTGGAGAACAAGGGTGGCGCCAAGCTACTACATATTTGCCAAAAGTCGTCAATGTAGAACTCACATTTCACTTAGCTTCTGAAGTAGAGGAGACAGTTAAAGGGGAAGTTAGGACTAGCCAAGCCACTAGCGAGTATGTGTATCAAGTTCAGTGGCAAGAAGTGGATTTTCAACAAACAATCACCAAGATGGATATTTGGCGTTATGTCTTTTATTCTTATCTGTTACCTACTAACGAGCAAAATATTTCAGCAGATGCTTGGCTGCGTAAAATGGATGAAGTCTATCATTATCAAGCGAATCCGCAGCCTTTTAACTATGAGTATGATTACCAGGACGATGTTAATCTAGGGTATAGTACTGATGTAAGAGCTTCGCGTTTATTGGATTTTACGACTAAACCACTAGCCAAAAATATACATTTTCACGGGTCTTTATTTGCTGAAAATGGTCTTCAAATAAATGATTCATCAAGTGGAAGAGGACATTTTGAGGTGGATGGCTTATTAGTTATTAAAAACCAGCCTGGTGCAGGACCTTTAAATGGCTTGAATTTTATTGAAAACTTTCCATTCTCTGCGGGTGTTGGTACCTATGTTGATTTAGCCGGTGATGATGCACGCTTAATTCTTATAAATGAGAATTCGGGCTATTCTACCGGAAACCTTCTGATTAATAATACCAATAGTGGCAATCAAAAACGAGCTGCTCAGCAAGGCTTCTTATTAGGCAATGGCTCCTTGAATATAAAGAAAGATGCTTTTGCAGTACTGTTTAATTATGATTCTTACTTTGGTGCAAAATCCAACCCTAATGACTTACTTTGGACTCCTTTTAACGGTGGTCATTTTGTTTTAGCTAGCTCTAACTTTTATGCTGGTGCTGTGAATGAAAACAATGACCTTCGTTCCGCAAAAGACACTAGCCGTCAAATATCGGTAGCAGGAAACTTTATGATAACAAATGCAAAACTTTCCAGCACAACTGGTGTTCAAGGGTATGCCTACTTTGATGAAAGTCACGGATTTTCACTGCCAAATCAGCCTTCGCGTCTGACGTTATCCGGCACGAATACTTCTATGACTGTTAACGGAAGTACTTTTATCGATGCACCCAAAACGACGCGTAGAGAATCCAGCACTGACCTGCAGCAAATGGGTGCACCATTTAATCATTATTACATGAACAGTGAATATTGGAATTCAATTACGCTAAAAGATGGTGCTCAGTTGAATTTAGATTATACCGGTGTTGAGCCATTTGTCTTACAAGTGGAGCCTTCATCTCGAATTTCTATGCGGCTTTTACCGGGACTAGCATTTTTTGATACGACTTTTTTAGAAGAGGCTTATCATTATAAACGTCTTAAAGGTCAAGTGTTACTGAAGCCTGCTAATGTGACCGATCAAGAACAGCTAATTGAGAAATTGTCAATGTTACACATTCCTTACAAGTTGGTGAACAATGAGGCGCTAGTTGAAGACGGTGTCGTATCTATATTGGTGACCAACAGTGGGGCAATTGCTGAATCTAGCCAAATGATTGTGAGAACGTTTGACTTTGTTCGCAAGGTGAACAACTAATAAATTGAAATTAAAAGAAAAGGAGAAGTGCTTGTGAGAGTTCGTGAAGGAAAACAGACAAATAAGACAGTACCTAAAAGAGCGACAACTAAAAGACCTGCTGGCTCTGAACCATTAAATCTATTTAATATTCATGTTGACCAAGATGTCTTGTCGCTGATCCCGCGTGCTTTCGCTAAACAGTACAATGTTTTTCCTATAGAAAAAAGAGGTAAGCGTTTATCCGTTGCTATGAGCGATACTCGGGATTATAACACGATTAACGAGTTAAGGTTAATTACTGGATTATTAATTCGTCCGATAAAAGCCAATGGAAGAGATATTCAACAGCTAATTGTGAGAGATTATCCTTCAGAAATTAATTTAGAAGGCTTGCAAGAAGAAACTGAGTCTTCGACAGTGGAGATGGATAACAGAAGTGGCGAATCACCAATCATTAAATTGGTGAACACACTACTTCAAGATGCTATTGATCGAGGAGCTAGCGATATACATTTTGATCCTCAGGAAAAATACTTAACGGTCCGAATTCGTGTTGACGGTGAGCTGCGCAAGCTAGAAACGCTGCCTAAAAATATTCAAGCAGGAGTTATTTCCCGTTTGAAAATTATTTCTTCGTTAGACATTACGGAAACCCGGGTACCTCAGGATGGGCGAGCGATGATAAAAAATGGCAGACATGTTGTAGACTTACGGGTTTCAGTACTACCAGTTATTCACGGCGAAAAAATAGTTATTCGAATTTTAGATCGCTCTAGTGGTATTCGGAAATTGGAAGACTTCTATTTTGCGGATGGTATGTTAGAGGAGTTTCGACGGTTATTGCGCAATCCCCACGGCATCATCTTGGTAACTGGACCGACTGGTTCGGGGAAATCTTCTACGTTATATGCAGCTATTCAAGAACTAAATCAACCCAACGTCAACATTATAACTGTTGAAGATCCGGTGGAATACCAATTAGAGGGTATTAACCAAGTGGCGGTCAACAGTAACGTAGGATTGACATTTGCCAGCGGTCTTCGCTCTATTTTAAGGCAAGATCCTAATATTGTGATGGTGGGAGAAATTCGTGATGGCGAAACTGCTGAAATCGCTATTCGGGCTTCTATGACGGGTCACTTAGTAATATCTACGCTGCATACCAATGATTCAGTTAGCACTATCAATCGGCTAATGGATATGGGAGTGGATACCTTTTTAATCGCAAACTCTTTAGAAGGTGTATTAGCTCAACGTTTAGTTCGGACGATTTGTAGCTCTTGTAAAGTGAAGGAGCCACCAACCGATGAAGAGCGACACTTCTTAGCAGAAATTGGCGTTGAAGTTTCTCAATTGGCTAAAGGCAAAGGGTGTGCCAAATGTAGTTACACCGGCTATAAAGGTCGAATGGCCGTCCAAGAACTTTTAACCGTTACGCCTGAATTACGACGTTTGATTACAGAAGGGGCAAATAATGAAGAACTAATGGCTCACGTCCAAGCTGCTGGAATGTCTTTTTTAATTGATGATGGGTTATCAAAAGTTTTAGCGGGCTATACGACAATTGATGAAGTATTGAAAGTAGTTATGCAAGAATAGAAATAAATAAGGAGAGAAAGATGGAGCCTACAAATAATAAAATTACCGCCAGAATGAGTCCATTGCGATCCAAACGAACATCGCCAACACTCGAAAATTTGAGGAATCGACGTCAACAGCCTACGGTTAGAAATGCGGAGATCAACAGAAACGTCCGCAATCAAGAAATAAGTGGATCCAAATTGTCGCCAGTTAATTCCGCTACGGGCACCATGCTTAAGGAATCGAAATCTGACCAAAGATTTACCACTCCTCAAGCAAGTTCTGACAACATTTCACCAAAAGAACGAATTGATCGTTGGCTTCATCTGGCTTTTAAGGAAAACGTCTCGGATATTCACTTAGTTGAAGGTGTACCTCCGATTTTCCGCAAGCATGGTAACTTACAACCAATTGAAGCGACCGCTAGCTTATCCTCAGCGGAGATTGAAGCAATGGGCAAAACGTTATGCAGCCAAAGACAATGGCAGGAATTTAAAGAAAAAGGGGAAACTGACTTAGCCTATGACTTAGTGGATACGTGTCGTTTTCGGGTGAATATTTTTCGTCAAATGGATACCGTCTCCATCGCATTGCGACAAATTCCTATAGCAATTCCTGAGCTTAGTTCGCTGGGCGTGCCGAGTATTTTAAAAACCTTAGTGCATAAAAGCCAAGGATTATTTTTAGTGACAGGACCTACCGGATCCGGGAAATCCACTACGTTAGCCTCAATGTTGGATTATTTGAATAAGACGAAGAAGACTCACATTTTAACTTTGGAAGACCCTATAGAGTACATTCATAAACATGAAAAAAGTATTATCTCGCAACGGGAAATAGGGCGTGATACACAATCTTTCAGTAATGGCTTACGAGCTGCTTTACGACAGGACCCGGATGTTATTTTGGTGGGAGAGCTCCGAGACTTTGAAACTATTTCTATTGCATTAACAGCTGCCGAAACCGGACACTTAGTGCTAGGGACGCTCCATACCTCTAGTGCTCCGACTACTATTGAACGGATTGTTGATGTTTTTCCGGCAGAGCAGCAAGCCCAAATTCGAACGCAGTTAGCTGGAGCCCTGATTGGGATTTTATCCCAACGACTATTGCCGCTGATCTCTGGCAACGGGCGTGTGGCAGCTACTGAAATGCTAGTGAATACGCGAGGTATTGCTAGTCTAGTTCGATCAGGGAAAACACATCAAATTAATAATATGCTACAGATGGGTAAAGCTACAGGAATGCACACCATGCAAGCTTCTCTTCAGCAGCTAGTAGCAACTGGCCGCGTTGATGGGGATGTTGCTGATAATTTGTTGGAAGAAGGAAGTGAATCGTAAGTGGCCTTATATAGCTATCAAGGATCAGATTATTATGGAACGAAGTCCAAGGGAAGCTTGCGGGCTAATAGCTTAACTGAAGCTCGAGAAATGCTTAAAAAGAAACGGATCAAACCTACCAGCTTGGTGGAACAAGAAGAAACCTTAGCAAATAAGGAAATTAAATTGTTCGATAAAGTAGGGTTAAAGCTGTTGGTAGCCTATTTGCGTCAGTTTGCTACGCTTATTTCAGCAGGGATTACAGTGTTGGATGCTTCCAGAATGTTGGAAGAGCAACAGAAAAATAAAAAATTCCAACAAATTCTGACTGAAGTGAAAGAAGATGTTGATAGTGGCAAACCGCTTTCTCAAGCGTTTCAAGCCCACCCGAATGCTTTTCCAATATTGTTGATCAATATTATTGCTGTTGCGGAAATGTCAGGCTCTTTAGAGCAGAATTTAATTGCAATGGCGGATTATTATGAAAAGCGCTCAGAAAATCGTAGCGGCATTATATCGGCTATGATTTATCCTATTATCTTAGTGTTATTGACTATTGTTGTTAGTATTATTTTATTAGTGACTATTGTACCAATGTTTGTGGAAGTATTTGAATCTTTTGATTCTAAGTTACCGGCAATTACCGTTGCAACTATGGCGATTAGTGATTTTTTAAAAACAAAAGGGATTTATTTAGCAGGTGCCCTTATCTGTGTAGCTGGTGGTTTGCAAATTGCAAAGCGTAACGCTAGTTTTTTGTTTAGCTATCATTCATTTTTATTAAAGCTTCCGTTATTCGGAGAATTGCTAACCAAAAACTCTTTTTCTTTATTTATGACAACCTTATCTACTTTGTTGTCCAGTTCTGTTCCAATGGTTGCAGCCTTAAATATGAGTAAAGAGGTGGTTTCTAATCTTGCTATTCGTAAAGTGATTGCTGAGTGTGAACTGAAAATCGAAGAAGGAGGCAAGCTGAGTGATGTTTTTCGAAAAAGCTCAGTTGTTCCGATTCTCGTTATCCAAATGGTTCAGATTGGAGAAAGCACTGGAGCTCTGGAAGATATGTTGGCTCATTTAAGTCGTATTTATCAAAAAGAAGTTGATGAAACTGGAAAACGAATAAAAACGATTTTAGAGCCGCTTGTGATACTTGCTATTTGTATTATTGTTGGATTGATCGTAGCAGCAGTTATGATTCCGATGTTCAGTTTATTTAGTGCTGTTCAAGGGTAATTGATATAAAAGTGAGGTTTTGTTGACTATGCATAGAAAAAGAGTTAAAATTGAAAATTTTCGGAAACATTTAATAGAAGATGAACGAGGATTGTCGTTAGTTGAACTGTTAGCTGTAGTAGTGATTCTAGCGATTATTGCTGGTATCGGGTTTGTCGGAATTGGTCGAATAATTCAAAATGCGCGGGAAGATGCGGCAGTTGCTACTGTGAAGAGAGTCTATGAAGCTGCTAAGTTATATGTTTCAACATCGAATAAGCACTTAGGTGCTTACAAAGGTTGGCTGGATAACAAAGATAAGAATGACTACATCAATGAATATGACTTCACTGTGAAAACCTTAATGGATGAAGGGGTCTTTGATGGTGTACCGGTAAAAGAAGAAAGTGGCTATTGGGTAGAAAAACCGGCGGAGTCTGGCATTGTCGATCCTCGTTACATTTCCTTTATCTTATGGCCTGATAAGGGGTTAACCATGAGCTGGCAGAGAGGTTGTTTTAGGGCTGGGAAGAAGAAATCTCTACAAAAACTTTTTTTGGACGAAAGTACTATTATAAACCTAACAAAAGAGCAGTTGTTCGGGGGATAAATTATATAATATAAAAGTGAGGAATTGATTATAATTAATAACTTAATCAGAAAAACTTTATTAAGAAATAAATAGGAGCAGAAGTTTTATATTTCTGTTAACTATAAATAGTTTGCTTGAAAGGAGGGGAGAGCATTCATGTTAAAGAGTAAGAAAAAGAATAAGGGTAGCTATTATGACCCTTAAACATTCAACTGTTAAATCTTGTAATAATTATAAAGTTTGTATCCTGTAACAATATTTTGCAATAGTTGACTTCTAAAATTAAAGGATCCATAGTATTAAGAGCTAAGATTTTGTGTTTATTGCAATAAAATTATAAGATTTCAATCATCTGTAACTGCGAGTATATGTAAGCAACCCTTACCATAGCTGAATAACTTTTAGACTTTTTGATAATTACTGTAATATATTATTTATTTTATATTTTTTGAAAAGTGAAGAGCAATGAAGAAAAGTGGCAAGTTGGCTTCAGATAAAATAATAGTTAAACTTCATCAATGCAAGTAAAGGTATAGTGAGTGAACTGTTTTATAGCCAATTACAAATGTACTTAGCGCTGTTTAGTTAATTAGAAATTTTATTTTGCGTCAATATTTTTTAAATAAAGCGTATTGAAAATAGTAAGACAAATAGCTGTTCCTTTACAACTATAAAAAATGTAAGTCAACTAGAAATTATTAATTTATCAATAAACTAGGGGGAAAAATTATGTTAGATTTGGTTTTACACAATGAAGAAGTAAAAAAAGAAAATCGCGTGAAAGCTTTACTGAAAGACGAAAACGGTTTGTCACTTGTTGAACTGTTAGCGGTAGTGGTAATTTTGGCAATTATTTCAGGTATCGGTGTCTTGGGCATAGGAAGAATCATTCAAAATTCGCGTGAAGATGCACGAGTAGCGGATGTACAACAAGCGTTTAATGCTGCAGTGTTATACCGTTCATCTAATCCTACATTAGGAGAGGGGCAAACTACTCCAACTCAATTTTCTTTAGCAGATCTAAAAGAAGCAGGATTGTACGAAAGTACTGCTGGTTGGCAGAAGGATAAACTTACATCTGTTAAATTTACCATTCAGTCTAATGGAACTATGACAATCAATGTTCCAGCAGGAGCATTAAAAGCGGGACAGAAAACATCTAAAGCTTTAGTTGCTTCAGCAACCTCAGGTACAACAACTTCAACAACGTCAGAGCTTACACAATCTGATGTTAATAACTTAACGCGTGGTAATTTATTTTAAATAAAAATGAAAGTTAAGCTAACTAACTAAGAAAAGAAAACGAGGTTTTTTGATGAACGATCTATTACAAAATATACCACACTTAGTAATTTATGGTTATGTCTTTATCATAGGAATATGCTTAGGCTCATTTTTTTTAGTAGTTGGCTATCGCCTCCCTAAACGGGAATCTTTATTGAAAAATTCACATTGCGAAAGCTGTCAGCATCCGCTGTCAGCTTTGCAATTGATTCCATTAGTATCCTATCTAATTGCCAGAGGAAAATGCAAATATTGTCAGGAGAAAATTTCGATTAGCACTCTTATTTTTGAGCTGCTTTGCGGTTGTTTATTTGCTTTTTCAACTTGGCTTTTTTGGGGACAACGAGAAATGTTGATTGCTTGGAGCTTGACGGCATTATTGTTGATTATTAGTGCGACCGATTTTTTGTACCAATTGATTCCCAATAAAATAGTTGGTCCTTTTTTTGTAGGGGGAATCTTCCTTCGCTTACTGATTCCTCAGAATGATCTTTGGTGGTATCCACTCGCTGGTTTTTTTGCCGGGTTTCTTCCTTTGTTTTTACTGGGAGCAGCTAGTAAAAAAGGGATGGGTGGTGGCGATATCAAACTCTTTGCTGTTTTAGGTGTATACATAGGACCTATTCAAGTCCTGATCACGTTGTTTGTGGCTTCGCTTATTGCGTTGTTATTTTATATTGCCCGTTTTATCTTTAGCGGAAAGATGCAAAAATTTATCCCTTTTGGCCCGTTTATTGCTATTGGAACGGGAATTGTCTATTTTATGGCAGCTGGGTTACCCTAATTGTAATGAGACTGAGGCAAAGATAAGTTTAAAAATGAAGGTAGGAAAAAGTATGTTTAGTAAAACGAAGATGCAAAAGATAGTTGGAATTGACATTCAAAAAAATTGTATTCGTTATTGTACTCAAAAAGGTGGAAAATTCATCTATGGTGAGCTAGTCATCAATGGAACAATTTTTAAAGATGACAAGTTACGCCAAGCGGAAAGTTTAGTTTCTGCATTTCGTGAAATTAGCAAACGTTTAAAAATGCAGAGTTTTAACGTAGTGCTAACAGCATTGAATTCACGCTTGTTAATCCGACAAATTCCTTTAGGAAATATGAAGACGGAAAAAGAAATTCGAGAATATATCTATTTAGAGCTGGGAGAGTCAATATCTTTACCTTTTGAAAATCCGATTTTCGACGTGCTGATACTGGAACCTTCAAAAAACAAAAAGCCGCAGCAAAGCCGTAAAACAAAAGGGAAAAAACAGGCAGGACAATCAATGGTGATCCAGAGAAATCGTTTTGCTGTTAACGGGAAAGTTCCGGTTATTGTAACCTCAGAGCCGATTTTAATTGAGTTGGGAGATGTACTACAAAAAGCCGGCTTAAAACTTGTGGGGGTAGATTGTAGCGCTTTGGCTTATACACGAATTTGCCATAAACAGATCAATTGGAGCGAAAACTTTGTTTTGGTGGAGTTAGATGCGGGCGTAGCAAATATCACATTCTTTGAAGAATTAGTGCCTACTTATACCCAATATGAAGACTACAATCAAGTGAATTGGAAATTTATGGAAACAGAACAGACAGTGCAGGTTGATTTTCGTGAGAGCACTGAAATTGAAGCGCTGAAAAAGCTGGCTACAACGACGAACGATTTAATTCAATATTTTTTACAAGATCTTTCACCAGACTGTGATTTAGCTAAAATTTATGTAGTTGGTGGACATCCATTATTGAAAAAAGAAGTCATTGATCTTTTTGCTGCTCGTATTGATTTGCCAGTTAAATCATTATCGCCTAGAGTGAATGAAAAAATGAAAAAAAGGCTGCCTAACCGCTTCTTATTAGCGGCCGGCTTAGCTTCAAAAGAGGTGTAAAACCATGAATATTAACTTATTACCTAATAAATTTATCCGTAATCGAGCCTTTGAAGTAATTTTATTTTGTTCGATCATCGCTTTGGTGTGTACAATTGCTTTAGGATTGGGTGGTTTCTTTATTTATCAAATTCAAGCTAAAAAATATCTGAATGATATCAATACTTCTACAGTTGAAAATCGCTTGTTGGAACAGGAAGTAGCGAAGATGTCAGCCTCTAAGTCAGAAGAGTTGCAAACATTTCTTTTTAATCAAAAAAAAGAAATCTTTTTAGTTAATCCGATTATGACGACATTGGAACAAAAAGCAGCAGCCGTAGGCACAACGATTCTTTCTTATACGGTAGTTGTTCCAGATGGACAAGGGGATACAGCTGTTGGAGATGGTCGAGGACAAGATGGCTCAGCACTTTTTCCGTCGATTTCCTTGGTTGTAAAAGGTTCAATTTATGAAAATATCATCAAATTGAAATCATCCCTTGAATCCATTGAGTGGGTTTACGATGTGCAATATAAGGGAATTTACAACGAAGAACCGCCTGCACAAGCAGAAATCACTTTGCGTTTGATTAAGGAAAAAGCACCAAAATCTACTATAAAGGAGGCCAGCCATGACTAAAGTTTATTTCACCAAAAAACATATGTTTGCTATCACAGTTATTGCCATAGCGATTTTAGGATTATTGCTGTCGCTGTGGCTGGCCTTGATTGGTCCTAAACGCAAACAAGTTCTTGGTTATAAAGGTCAGTTGACTACCTTAAAGGAAGAAAGTCAAAAAATTAACCAGGAGTTAGGCCAACTTCAGTCAAAACCAGATTTATTGGAATCAGCAGCTGTCAAAGAGCTTCCGCAAATTCCTAACGGCATTACACTAGAAGCTTACTTTGCTCAGTTAAACAAATTGGAACAGGAGTTATCATTAACCTTTAAATCTTTCAGTTTCAATGATCAGGTTATTTATCCACAAGCTCAAAACGATGGAGCTACTTCTGATACAACGACAGAAGGGGCGAATTCAATTGAACCCTCTTTATCGAAGCAATTTCGATCAGTTGATATCAGTATGGAAATTCTTAGCAACAACAAAGCGAATCTCTTGAAGTTTATCGATCGCTTGGAAAAACTGGAGCGTTTTTTAACTATCCAAACAGTAGATTATCGTCTAAGTGCTAGTGAAGGAGAGACGGTCTCTTGCTCGGCAAGTCTCGTAGCTCGACTCTATTACTTATCAAGTTATGAAACGGGTAAAGCGCTATCTGAAAAATAGCTAACTATCAATGAAGGGGAGAGAAAGATGAAAAAAAAACAACGATTATCTCCGTTAATAATTAAAAGAAGCTGTTTTGTTTTAAGTCTCGTCCTGATTATACTGACGATCTTTATTATAAAGGTTGGATTAGACAAGAACTACTATCAATTAACTGGTACTTTTGATGAAGCAACTGGTAAATATCAAATAATAATCAGGGTAGATCATCCAAAAAACGAAGAAATAACCTTACAAGCTGATGATAAGCAGTTGATTTCAATGGAAATGTTGGAAAACTTTCAGTCTAATTCAGTGGATATTTTACCTCCAGCTACAGAAACGGAATCAGGGATCCGCTTAAAAATTAAAGCAGATAATAAAAAAGTTAAGTTAACTTTGCCAATCCTATTACCGGAAGAACAGACCACAAATATTTGTTTGTCACGTGCCGGTAAAATAATTGGAAAGAAAAGAATCGCCCGCTCTGAACAGACAAAAGAAAAAGAGAGAAAAACAGCAGTTTCTGGCTCAGAGACCAATTTACTTAAAATGTCTAATTTGAATGGTTCTTTTTCTAATGCGTTCCTTTATTTGAATAACGACTATCAAACTGTAGTTGATAAAACAGCGATTGTTTATAATGACATTCAGCTTCTCCAAGCATTTGAAGATGAAAGTGTCACTAAAATTGAGTTTGGTGCTGATATAAGCCATAGTTATGATAACAATCTTACTTTAAAACGTTCACTTGTAATTGACGGTAAAGGGTATTCTTTAAAACTGGTAGCAAAGCAGGGCTTATCAGGCGGTACTTTTAATTTAAAAAGCACGAATAATGTACCAGCTATTTTTGAAATCAAAAATTTAAATATCGTTTATTCAGAAGGATATAGCAGTGCCAACGCTTTTATCCATTGTGATAATAAGGCTGTATCTAACTTTTGGACTGTAAAAGTCTACAATGTCATAGGCAATATGCTTACCTCGTTTCTTTACTTACCACAAGGAAAGCTAGAGGTTCGTGGGACCTTTTATTGGAATCAAAAAAGTTTTTCATCTCACTCACTCGGTGGCGCAGTAAATGCCACTAACATTTTAATTACTGATGGAGCGGAAGTGGAGCTTAGCGTTGCAAGAGATGGGGCAGTATTGCGACTGAATCCTGAAAACAATAATATTTCTACTTCATTGGTTGTTAATAAGGGTTCCAAAGTAAAGCTGTTTAGTGCAGATAAACAAGCGATTTGGATGAATTCGGAGGGAGCTACAAATGAAGTAATTTTTGAAGTTAGTGATGGTGGAACAGCGCTTGAATGTTCTTCAAAAGGAACCTATTATGGTGCTGATGGCGGCGTAGTTACTATTCAAGGGAAGCGAGATACTGCAAAAGGTAAGTATTCTCGTACGGAGGTTTTACGTGGCGCCAGTCTAAGTGTTACGGCAGCTGTTAAGGCGAGCGATAACAAATCAACTTCAGCTTTTGTAAATCAGGTTTCGGGGGATGGCATTTTTAACGTAGACGGGAACGCTAAAGTTACACTTAAAGCAGAAGGAGAGGCGCATAATTTCTGCAGTGTGTTTCGAATGCGCCTAGTGGGAAACCAAACGATAAAAGTTTCTAATAACGCTGAGTTAAATGTTATTAAAAAAAGCGGAGTAGCTGCTGCAATTCGCATGTATGGCAAAGACAATCGCTTTATCGTTGAAAGTGGTGGCGAGCTAAATGTGCGTAATGAAGATTCTAGCGGGAAAGCAAGTGATGGTGGTGATACTGGTGGTCGCCAAGGTATTCAATTCACGATTGATAGCGGTGGTACGTCATCCTTTACTTCAGAGGGTGCTCAAAGCTCGCTTAATGTTTATGCTGATAAAGGCCCCGCACTAGAATCGGTATCAGGTAATTTTACATTTAGTGTTGGACAAGCAGCTATATTATCGTTGAAAGGACAAACTGCTAGTGCCAATCGTGGAATTATTCAAGGCCGTGGAAAAACACAGGTTATAATAGATCATCCAACTTTTTATGATTTTTGTAATAATCGTACGAATGGTGGTCAAATATTTGCTACCGGGGGAAACAACGATCAATTATGTGTTTCCAAAGGGATTGGTTTAGCAGTTTGGGAGAAGCGAAAAGGAATTGATGTCAATGGCAATCCTGATGCTTTTTGGAATTCCTTAGAATATACATTGTCTCACGCTAATTTTAATACAATTGCTTCTACCGATCAGGCTCAAGAATTTAATGCACAAACGTTTAAAGGAGGTAGCGCCTATACACGTATTAACGGGAATAACTATCGACCAATTGTAAGCGAGCTGCATCTACCTACAAATGCCGATAAGCATGTATATGGTCAAGTAGTGGTACCATACAAATTAGATGGCAGTACTCGAGAAGCTTGGGAGCAAGAAGTCTGGGTGGAATTACAGCTGGTAGATGTCAAAGGTCAGGAGAAAGCTCGTCAATGGGTTGCTACTCACGGTAAAAATGATAGACTGCCGGGCGTCTCTATTTATGGTGAACCAGCTCGCGGTGGAATTTTTGATTGGAAATTAGCTGAATTTTTACAAACAGGTGAAACAGTTAATGTACTACAGGTTATTCGAGGAGATCATCTCAACCCTGAATACAAAAATAATATTATTTCTTTACCGGAAGATATTAAAACCAAGAAAGTAATGGTTCAAGATGTAACGCCGCCGTCAAGTCTAGTAGTCGAAACGCAAGCTGCAACCGACGCCATCAAACAAATCAAAGGAACGATTGATTTATTCGATGCCCGTGATCAACGATTACAAGAAGAAGTGTATATCTTTGTTAAAACGGCTCGGGGCTACTTAACTCATAGTGACGGTAATAATTTTGTGAAAGTAACGGCTGCGTCAGAAAGTCAAACAGAAGGTTCTACGATAAAAAAATGGGCGTTTGATTTACCGGCATATTTAGACGTAGCAGCAGATCAATCGGTGGAAATCTTTGCTAAAGATACGGTAATCGGTGAGCCGAAAATTTTAGGTACAGTACCGACCACGCTGTCTATGGAACCTAATAACAAACTGGGTAATCTTTCGCCGTCTGTAGTTAACGATGAAGCCAATCGTGAGTATCACGATGCAGTGGGTGACGCTCGCTTTGCGCCTTCAGTTCTTCTAGAGCTTAGCTCGGTTACGCCTTCTGCACCTACAATTCGCTTGGAGATACCCCAAAGTTTTGATCGTGATCAAAACGGCAAACCGATGATCTCACATGGCAATCAATTTGATTTTCGCATAACGATTTCAAGTGGTGATGCCCGCGGTTCCGATAAAGATCCCGTAAAAAATCTTGAGGTGATTTTGAGCAAATCCGAATATTTATCCTACTATCGTTTAGAGCAATTAACAAAACACGCTGAAATTGCTGCTGTCAATAGTTCTGATGCTGAATTTAAAATTAAATTGAAAAATGACTTAGCCCCTGGTGAAAATATAACCTTCACCGTGACAGCGAAAGTAGAAGCAGTACCGGAAGGTCTTACTACCTTACAGACCGTAGGAACAGTGAGAGCGGAATCGCCTATTGAAGAACCGTTTATTCCAGGGCCGCCAGATCCTAGTCACGCTCGTGTAATTTTACAAAATTCAGCTTCTATTGATATTGTGACAGGAACGCGAGCAACTCTGGGAGAAGACGTCTATTTGTCGGTTGTTAATCAGCAGCTGCGAATTTATTACTCAAATGTTGAAAAATTAGCAGTTTATATTGACGGTACTCACTATCAAGACTTTACTGTGAAAAAACAACGTGTCACAGACTCTCTAACTTTGGAAATTCCCGTCAGCGAAATTCGTAACCACGTTTCTGTGAAATATAAAGATATAGAAACCGGCAAGGAAAAAATTGCTTACTGGAATAATCATTGGTCATTTATGAAAAAATGAATACCAAGTCAAATAACATACGATAGATAAGCGCAGGAAAGCCTGAGGGACGCGTCACTTTTAAGCTTTAAGTTTTCAGGGAGTAGACCTAGTCTAAATGACTAGTTGCTACTCCTTTTTTGTGCTGTTAAATAATCACTTATGCAGCAGATCATTCGGAAAAAAATAAAATGATTATATGACAGCAGTGAAACTATAAGAATGAAGCATACAACTCTAACCAAGTTGATTAAAACAGGGGGTAATTTGGTTTACAAACACTTTAATACTGGCACGCTTACTATCGGTTCTTTTTTATGAAAAGTGTATAAGTAGATTAACTAAAATTTTCAAACGTTGAGAAACTAAGTGATGAGAAGCAACCTGAGTAAAAAATATTCAATAAAATTCCGGAGTCAAATATATTCAAGTAGAATCATCAGCACCGACTTACTGACAGGTAGCTTTTAATATTGCAAGCACCTAAATTGTCTTTGATCTGATAGTTAGGAGGTATTCGTTACCGATGTTTAAAGCGCTAGTTTAAAAATTAATGAAAAAAATAAATGCATTATTTTTTAAAGTACATAAAATTTAATTAAGATTTAAAAAAATACGTTAAATTTAAAATAAAATAATTATAATTTTATAATTTTTGCCGGATTATATTTTTAAAAAATGTAGAATTTATGAAAAGAGTACGTTATACTTATACTTGTAACCAAGAGGGCAAGGTAATTATTAGAATATGATTATGAGGAAACGCGCTTTTTAGTTTTAAAGGCACTTTTTTACGATCAATGGTACTGTAAGTAAGCTACACTGCAACTGACTTTTTTAAGACTTTTGTCAATTTAGAACCAATCTCAGGAGCATGAATAGTTGAGTGAATACCATTACTTTTGTAGCGAAAAAGTCACAGTAGTGCATAAAGGGACTGCTCTTTATGAATGATGTTAAATAAATTTAAAAAAGGAGTTTGATAATCGGAGTAAGCAAAAATAGTTGGTAGCTATATAGGGTAGTTTAAAGAAGTAAAAGGATTTTAAAAAGAAAAGTAAATAAAATAAGGAATTAAAATAAATCATTCAGATGTTATAGAGTACAATTGCTGAGGTGAAAGCAATCCTTTGGCCTTTAAAATTGGTAAACGAATGAACGTTTGTTTGTCCTCGTTGGTTGGTAACGATTTTATATTTGTGAAAAAGCAGTGAAGCTCAATAGAAAAAGATTGAGTGACTCGAAAGGACTAAGTAAAATGAAAAAGAAAATGTTGTTAGGTACAATTACGTTGGCATCAGTTATGCTGATAGCAGGTTGCGGCAATAATGGTAACGAAAAAACAGCTGATGGTCAGACAACTGCCAAATCGAAAAGTGCTGCTGTCAGCATCAAGTCAGGCAGCTATATCTTACCGGGGGAAAAGACCGCTTCTGAAAATGAAGGTTATCTAGCTTTAGAAGTTTCCATTAAGAATAATACGAAAGATACGCTGGATATTTCAAGCAATGACATTGCTCTTTATGATGAAGACGACAATAAGATTTCCGAAGAAAGCATCTACACGGATGACAGTGCTTTTAAAAAAATGTCTTATGAAAAGTTATCCGGAGGTAAAACAGCTAACGGCTATATTGTTTTTAAAGTTGAAAAAGACAAAAAATATGAGCTTCACTACTCAAAACTCACTTTTGATGAGAAGAAAAAAGAAAAAGACATTGAGCTGAAAATTGATCCCAAAAAATATCAAGATCCGACAGAAGATTTGAAGAAGATGACAGAAACCTATGTCAATCAAGTATTTTTAGGAAAAGCCGCTGAGGCTACCGAAGACAGCAGCTCTGAAGACAAGCAAGACAGTAAAAAAGCAGAAGTTTATGCGTTGAGTAACAATTTAGAGGCAGAACACACAGACTTTAAGCAAAAGTTTGCTGATAACTTAAAAAAAGACTTTGATTACTATGAGCCGTCAGCTGGTGAAGTAGGCAAAGTGGTAGATGCTTATAAAGCTGCCAATCAAAAGAAAGCCAAAGTTACCTACCAAATTGCTGAGATGTTTCCAGGCAAAGTCACTGTTTACGTAAAACCAGAAACGATAAACTTTGATGACGTGGACACAGACTTAATCTCTGAAAAATTCGTCAGTGAAAACAAAGGAAAATACGAAATTATTGACTATGATAAAATTTATCAAGACGCTGAGAAATTTATCTTGCAACAATTACCTGCAAAATTTGATCAAGCACCGGTATCTACACCAGAGTATATGAAAGGTGAAGGTTATAAAGTTAAATTGACGAAAGAAAACGGTAAATGGACGCTTGATTCTTCAGATACCAGCAGTAATTACGGTTATAACGAATTAAAAGCAAGTTTTATGGGTGGTTTAAATGACTAGCTCATTAAAAAAGAAATTACTATCACTAGGTTTAGTGATAGTAATTCTTTTCTTAATTGTTTTTTGTCTTTGCATCCGTCACTTTAATTCAACTGGCTATCAAATTCAGCAAGCGACAAAGGCACTAAAAACGAATGATTTTCACTCATTTAAACAAATTTGCGGCAAATTCACGGATGGTCAAAAAATCGATAAAGATATTTTTGAATTGTTTCGTGCTAGTTTTTCCAAGCAATTAACTGAAAAAATAGTAGCTACTAAGTTGCAAGACAAACAAGCATTTACCATCCAAGCAGATCAAAGCTGGTGGCAGAAAACAACATTTACAGCAAAACCGCGCTACATCGCTATTAAAGCAGGAGAAACTACTAAAATTATCGCTTCTATCAAGAATAAATTATTAGATAGTAAGAAAAATCAATTTGGCCCTTTACTTGCTGGCAGCTATCCGCTGCATTTTTCTTTAAGTAATCCTACTTTCGGAAAGACAGAGGTAAAGCAAAAAATAGACTTATCGCAAACCAATGCGAATGAAACATTTATTGAAGAAGAACTTTATTTAAAACAAAAAGATTTTCAGAAGTTCTTGCTTAATCAAGTTGTCAATTTCTACACTAGTTATAATGAGTGTTTACAAGACAATTTAAACTTTTCTTCATTAGCTCCGACGACTGAGGATAATCGCACTGCCGTTCAATACGTTTATGATGAAATTCGTCCTTATACCGAAGAAGTTACTCAAGAATTCCAAAAGTTTATTTTAAGTGTTGACTCATTAAAAATTCGTGGCGGCCAAGAGCCGGAAGTTACTTTTGATTTGTATTTGGATAAACGTTTTTCGCTAAAATTAACAAAAGAAACAACCGTTAAAAATGAATTAGTCAATGACGACAAAAATGCAATTGTTACATTATACTTTGATTCTGAAGCAAAACAATGGTTGGTCAAAGAACTTGATCAAGAGACCTTCAATCAAAACCCTAAAGACTGGTTGCAAACCCAAGAAATCAAATTAGAGACACCGAATAAAGCCGTCTGGTCAGCTAAAAATACCAAATCAGTAATTTAGAAGCAAATCAAGGCTTGGCCCTTCAGGGTGCTATTGAGCGCTTTATTTTGTAAGGCAGCACCATGTCAAACGTTGAACGCAAGTTATTCCTCTCTGGCCATTAAAGAATACTTCTCAAAGCTAAGCACAAGTGGCGCAAATTTTGGGTTATTTATGATAAAAAAGACGGCAATCGCTTTTGGTTTTAAGGAATAAGCGATGAGTGAATGCTGTTGGAGAAAGTAAGTTAGCGGCTTATTGGCAATGAGCTAATTCATTAGGTTCAATAATATCCTCGGAGATGGTAAGAGATTTTTTCGATACGTTCCTCAAGTTTTTCCTGATTTTGTTTGTGGGAAAGAGGATTAAAAAACATTATCTAATTAGGTTTAGGTGGTGTTTTTTTTGCAGCAGTTTATTTTTGAAGGAGTATATATTTTTGGGTTAATTGAAGGGAATTAGCCAGTAGTTATGGTTTATCTAAGTGCTATCGATTTATGTTTTTAATTATGTTCTCAGGAGCGGGAAAGTGTACTATTAATTCATTGTTATCCAAGTTTTGCCATTTGATTAAAGTGTATAAAAACAATTTCATGTATTTAGTAAAAGTTTTGAGACTCATGTTCAATTTGTCTTTGCTACACTCATGTTTTAGATTTTGAAATAAGTAGTAGTTTCTAAGCTTTTTGAAAGGTATATTCGATAAATGAAACATTTTGTTACTTTTCCAAATTGAGAAACAGATTTAAGCAGTTTCAAAGATATTTCTTCGTTCATCAGACTCTAGCATAATAATGTAAAAGTCCTAATTTTTTCTAAGAAATTCAGGAGATGAGGAAAAGAAATTTTCAAATTGTAGATAGAAAAAACTAGAGTTATAAGCTACAATAAAGAAAGTGAAGCATTCAAAAGTGGACGAATCACTATAAAAAAAAGACAATTTTCAATAGAAAAATGTCTCAAATTAAATAGTTATGCCTATGATTGAATAACGCGTCCTGAGGGAATCGAACCCCCGTCTCAAGAACCGGAATCTTACGTGATATCCACTACACTAAGGACGCCGCATAAGTAATAGTTTAGCTGATATTAACAAAAAAAACAAGTGGAAGGACGAAAAAAAATGAAATTTGAACAACACTTGTCTCAACAACAAAAGCAAGTCCAAAAGCTTGCCATGACGCAACAATTGCAACAATCCATTCAAATTTTACAATATAACAGTGAAGAATTACACGCTTTCGTTGAAGCAAAAGCGTTGGAAAATCCGTTAATTGAGTTACAAGCAGATAATTCCTACGATGGAGATTATGCGCTTCCATCGGTAAATAATTTTGGGGCTAAAAATGAAGAAAATAACTATTTGAACCAGATTCCTGATAATGAAGTGTCCTTATTTGAATACTTAATTGAACAAATTCATTTAAATTATCGCGATACATATTTGCGCACGTTGGTTTTATTTTTGGCGGAATTTATTGATGTGAACGGTTATCTTACCTTAACGTTAACAGAAGCAGCTCAAAAAACCGGCGCCAGTGAAGTGCAAATGTTGGATGCACTTACCTTACTGCAACAATTAGATCCAGCTGGAATCGGTGCTCGCAACTTACAGGAATGCTTGATGCTGCAAACAGAACGAGATAATTCAGCACCTGACTTGGCTTACATTGTGCTGGAAGAAGAGTTTGATACATTGGTGAAACGAAAATGGTCCGGCATTGCTAAAAAATTTGGGATTGAACTAGCTGAAGTACAGCAAATCTTTGATTATATTCAAACGTTGTCACCGGCGCCAGGAGGCATGTTTGAAACGACCCAAGAGCTTTATATTCGCCCTGATTTAAAAGTACGTGTAAAAGAAGGTCAAGTGTTGGTACTGTCCACTAAGGCTGGTGCACCAACTATTCAATTCCAAGAAGCTTATTTTCACCGGATGGAAGCGACAAAAGATAAAGAAGTACAAGCCTATATTCGCGATAAGAAAAGTGAATTTGAATGGTTGCAGAAAACGATTCTCCAAAGAGGAGACACCATCTTACGTGTCGGTCAAGAAATCGCACGGCGCCAACCAGCCTTTTTCTTAGATAGTCAGCATCCCTTAAAGCCGATGGCATTGAAAGAAGTTGCCGTAGCTTTAGCCATTCACGAATCTACTGTTAGTCGGGCTGTGAATGGCAAATATATGGAAACAGAATTTGGCGTTTATGAACTGCGTTCGTTCTTTTCTCAAGGGCTAACAACATCTGATCAAACGGGAGAAGATATTTCCACTAACATGGTTAAAAAACAGTTACAAGCATTGATTGATGAAGAGCCAAAAGAAAAACCACTGTCGGATCAAAAGCTAGCTGAAAAATTAAGTCAAAGTGGTGTCGAAATTTCTCGAAGAACAATAACCAAATATAGAGAAGCGCTAAAAATACCTTCCTCATCCAAAAGAAAACGGTATGAATAGATAAGTGAAGGAATTCCATAATAAAAAAACAAACAACAACAATTTTGAGCCTTCTTTTTTGCGGAGAAACCAGCTGATTCAGCGACAAGGTTTCTCTGTTTTTATTTTCTTTCTTTCGTTTTGATACAAAAGTAAAAAGTGTATAAAAAAAACATAAGTTGTAGCAAGAATTCTTGCTAATTGTATAAAAAAAACGTATATTTAAATTACTTGTTTTTGAGCCCTTTTTTTATAAAAATTAGACTACTAGTAAAGTTGGAATAAATAGATGAGACAAATAAAACGTATGAAAAAGAACCGCTATATTACCGGGTTTGACGGGATCCGAACAATAGCGGTCATCAGTGTGATTTTTTACCATTTAACACCGACAGTAATGAAAGGTGGCTATCTGGGGGTACCGATCTTTTTTGTCCTTTCCGGGTATTTAATTACCGATCTGTTGCGACAGGAATGGCAGCAGAATGGCACCATTGATTTGAGAGGTTTTTATGAGCGGCGTATGCGGCGTCTTTACCCCGGTTTAGTAACGATGCTCATCGGTTCTGTTGCTTATATTACACTTTTCCAAAGTAACTTATTAAATAACATCCGCAGTGTTGTTGCCAGCTGCCTTTTATACTACAATAACTGGTGGCAGATTTTTAAAGGCTTTTCTTATTTTGATGCTTTTGCTGCGCAGTCGCCTTTCACTCATATTTGGTCGCTGGCAGTGGAAGCTCAGAATTATCTAATTTGGCCGTTGCTATTTCTCGTTTTCGTTCAATTTGTGAAGAAGCGTTCGACAATTTTTGGCATTGTTATGGCAGGTGCCGTGATTTCGGCTTTGTTGATGGCTTTGTTGTATGTGCCTAACGCCGACCCCACCCGTGTGTATTATGGTACAGACACTCGTTTGTTTTCGATTCTCTTAGGCAGTGCGTTGGCTTTTGTTTGGCCTAGTACTCGTTTGAAAATGACGATACCTCAGAGCGCTCGTTATCTATTGAATGGGCTAGGGATTGGCTCACTGCTTCTTTTATTGCTGGCTTTTTTTATGCTGTCAGATCATAGTAATTTTGTCTATTATGGTGGTATGTTTTTAGTGAGTATTCTAGCGATGTTTTTTGTAGCAGTTACAGCCCATCCAGGAGCTGATTTGAATCGCTGGTTAACGAATCCAATTTTTACCTGGGTAGGAAAAAGAAGCTACGGTATTTATTTATACCAATTTCCAGTGATGATTTTTTATGAAGCGAAAATTACGAATTTAATGGATTATCTTTGGCTTCATTCAATAATTGAATTGGCGTTGATTCTAGGAATTAGTGATCTGTCTTATCGTTTTGTTGAAAATCCTTTGAGAAATTTTGCTTATCAAGATACCTGGGTTAAAGTTAAGGGATTCTTCCAAAAACCGTGGCTCACATCAGGCAAAGTTACCGCAACTGTTTTGACGATTTTGAGTTTGGTCATGGTAGCTGGACTGATTATCGCACCAGCCAATGCAATCAATGGGGACCAAGAGCAACTGCAAAAAAGGATTAATGAGAATCAGAAAAAGTTGGAACAGCAGAAAAACCAAGGCTCAACTAGCCAAACGACCAAATCTTCTACCAGTTCACAGACTCAGTCTACAACAGCTTCCACAACGAGCACTTCTACAGAGACTCCAGCGATTGTCTTAAGCAACGAGCAACTAGAGATAGCTAAAACTATGGAAATTACCACGATTGGCGATTCAGTAATTTTAGATGCTGCTGCAGATTTGCAGGCAATTTTCCCAAAAATGTACATTGATGGAGAAGTTGGCCGACAGTTGTATACGAGCCCTGAACTAGTTACCAAGCTTGAGAAAGAAGGACGTTTAAAAAATACAGTTTTAGTCGGTTTGGGAACTAATGGGCCTTTTACGGAAGCTCAGTTTGATGAATTTATGAAAGTTATTGGTCAACGGCAAGTATACTGGGTGAATGTTCGCGTTCCTACCAGAAGATGGCAAAATGAAGTCAACGCAATGTTAACAAAAATGGCTAAAAAATACCAAAACTTAACAGTTATTGACTGGTATAGCTATAGTAATGATCATGAAGACTGGTTTTATGATGATCGCGTTCATCCAAATGTGAGTGGTGGCCGGCAGTATACCAATTTTATTGCTGATAAAATATTAAAAAATAGATCTTAATAGCATAAAAAAGCGAGTCAACTGACGTACATCAGATTGGCTCGCTTTTTTATTAATGACCTTAGTCAGTTGAAATCTCCAAAGAGATTTCATCAAAAAATACGGTTACTGCGCGTGGAGGAGCTAGCTTTAGCGATAAAAACTCCTTTCGAAATAATAGATAAAGGCTACCAACCGTTATCAAATCGAAAGGAGTTTTTGTATGTCGAACGACGATAAAAGTTTAGCATATACTCGTTGGAATGGTAAGTACCACCTTGTGTTTACACCAAAATATCGAAGAAAAATAATTTATGGACAACAGAGGTAAAAGATTGGGGAAATACTGAGAAAAATATGTGAGATAAAAGAAATCGAAATCATTGAAGCTCGTGCAATGCCCGACCATATCCATATGTTAGTACGAAGTTGAGCGTATCGGGAATTATGACTTTCTTGTAAGGAAGAAGGGCGGTGAGCAGTCATGAACGTCATGCAAATTTAAAATACAATTATGGAAATCAATCATTTTGGTCAAAAGACTATTATGTGAGTACCGTAGGACTAAACCAAAAGACGATAGCTAAGTATATACGAGAGCAAGAGGCAGAAGATCGAGTAGGGGATAACGTAATAAAAAAAGAATAGGAAGGTAGCGGTTGGCGGTCTCTTAAAAAGCTCCCTTTAAAGGAGTAGCAGGTAGTGAGCTCTTTTAGGGCTAGTAAAAAGCCACCCGATATGCGGGTGGCTTTTTACCTTTATGAAAGAATCATTTGATAAGCATAGCGTTCACCGTTGGTAGCTACAGGTAAAATTACTTCCCCTTGATACGTGAAACCGACTTTTTTAATCAAATGCTGCATGGTAAGATTTCGACTGTGGGTGTCAATTCGAATATCCAGTGCTCCTTGTAGCCTAGCTGCGGTAATTAAGTAGTGCAGTAGCGGTTCTGCTAGTCCTTGGCCTTGATAATGAGCGTGTAAGGCAACGCGATGGATCGCTGTATATTCAGGCAGTGAATTTATTTGCCAACTACCATTTACCAGCTTTTCGTAGGCTGGGTCTTGATCGGAAACTAAAACGCCTACGCCAGCTATTTCATTGTCAACAATAAAGACATAACAACGTTCTGCTTGAATATCGTTTTCTAAAAGTGCGGCATGAGGTCCATCACCGTTTTGCCATTGAGGAATCTGTTTAGCTTTTAATGTCTGACGGCCAGCTTCAATGACAGACATAATGGTTGGCAGATCGGTCAAGTTGGCTTTTCGTAAATAGTGAAGCATAGCTGCACCTCCTATTTAATGAGAATCGTTAAAATGTTGCAGCAGTTCTTTTTTTAGTTGGTAGATTTTTGATGGTCGTCCAATACCAACTGGTCGCTCACCAATTTCTTCAAAATATTGCAACATGGCTTTTTTAAAGTTGGAGTGATCGATGGAATGGTAATCAATGCCTAAAAATTTAGCGAATACCTTGCGAGCCTCCGTAATCGTGAAATTTTTTCCTAATACTTGTAAGACTTGCGGTTCATGTTCCATTTTATTGGCGATTCGTTTGAAGGCTTTTAGGATAATTTCACTGTGATCAAATGCCAACGTATCTTTGCCAAGAGCAGCACCTGTATCTAGATTTAGCTGAATTTTTACGTCGTCATGAGACAAAGTTAAGAGCTGGTCTTTGCGTTCCATGGTAAACCAATGGACTTCTTTGGCATCGTCACCAGCAATCAACGGTTCTTCGCCGATGAAGGCTAAGTAGCTGACGGTTACTACCCAACCGCGAGGATCACGATCAGGCCGGCTAAAGCTGTGCAGCTGTTCGATATTTTCTTTTGAAATTGTTACGCCAGTTTCTTCTTTGGTTTCTCTAAGTACACTTTCATCTGTGGATTCATCACGGTTGACAAAACCGCCTGGCAATGCCCAGGAATTGCGAAATGGGTGGCCTTTTCGCTTGATTAATAAAATTTTTAACTGATCGGCTTCTTTGTTATAACACATTAAAACCATATCTACCGTTAAAGAAGGTTTCTCATATTCCGGTAATTCTTGTTGGTGGTACCAAGCTAAGAAGTCGGCTTCGCTGGCTTCTCGTTCATAATAGTTTCTTTCTGCTTCTTTGGAACTGAATGACACGGCAAAAATTCTCCTTTCCAGAGGCTAAAAATAACACTTTTCATTATTGTAACACGATCTATTGCAAAAACAACTCACGGCATGGACGAAAGCAAAAAAATCTGCTGAATTGCTTAATATAGGGAATTCGTCACAGTACGCAGATCCAAGGAAATAAAAGAAAACCTGAGCTGTAGCTTTCCTGCCACTGCTCGGGTTCTTGTTTCGCTGTTGTTTATTGTGTCAATTCTAGTAACTTGTTTTTTAAATCTTCTTCCATATGACCCAGTTCCAGTTCAGCTGCTCGTCGTTTTTCTTTTCCTTCTTGTTGGATACGCAGCGTTTCTTGAATGGTTTCCACCAAGTCGTTTTGCGTTTTTTGAAGGGTTTCAATATCAACGATGCCGCGTTCATTTTCTTTGGCTGTTTCAATGGCTGAAATTTTCAACATTTCCGAGTTTTTCTTCAGTAAATCATTCGTCGTTTCAGACACTTGACGTTGCGCTGTAACTGCATCTTTTTGGCGCAACAAAGTCAACGCAATCACCACTTGGTTTTTCCATAACGGGATCGCCGTGTTGATGGATGCTTGAATCTTTTCAGCTAAGGCTTGGTTAGTATTTTGAATTAAGCGGATTTGCGGCGCTTGCTGAATGGTAATTTGACGAGCTAAACGTAAGTCGTGGGTTCGTTTATCTAAACGATCCAAAAATTGCGTATAGTCGTTAGCAATTTGCACATCCATTTGATCACCGGTTTCTTCAGCTTTTTTCATAGCTTCAGGAATGATTGTCGTTTGCAATTCTTCCATTTTTATTTCGCCGGCTGCAATATAAATATTCAAGGCATCAAAGTAGTCTTTATTTTTTTGATACAATTGTTCCAGCATAAGATTGTCCTTTAGTAAACCATCTTTTTCATGATCCAATTTAACGGCAATCTTGTCGATTTGTGCGCCGATTTTTTGGTATTTTGCTGTGATTTCATAAACGGACTGTTTGACTTTCCCCATGATTTTTTGGAAAAAGTTGCCTTCGCCAGCTCGTAGTTCATTCGGGTTGGCTTCGTTTAAACGATACATCAAGTCTGTTAGTGAATCGCCCAAAGGTCCAATATCCTGAGCTTGTACATGATTTAACATCGCTTGCGAAAATTCACTTAGTTTAGTTTGTGCATTGGAACCATAGGTCATTACTGCTTGTGCATCTTTTACGTCAATTTTTGCAGCTAATTCTTTCGCTTGTTCTTGCCGTTCTAGCGGCAGCTTATCAATTAAGCGTTCGGCTGTCTGTTGTTCTTTCAAATCAGAGAGTTCTTTTTTTGGCGTCGTAGTTAATGATTTAGTCCCTGTGAATGGATTGTTTAATAAATCATCAAGTGTATCTGAAACTGGAGTCACTTCTTTTGGTTGTTCATCCATGTGTTTTCCTCCTTAAAAATGACTGACAACAACTAGTTGGCTTGTTCTTCATCGTCATTCTTGTCATTTGTTTTCTTAACTCCATTATCTCTATTTAAGCTGTTTTTCGCAATTGATATCTCCACGTCCAAGTCTTCTAAGTCATCAGCCACTAATTCCTCGTAGTCCTTTAAGATCAATTTAGACACCTGGTCGATAATTTGAGCGTTTTCTTCTAATTTTTCATAGATTTGTTTATTTTTTACTTCATATGCTTCAATTTCGATATGTTTGTTGGTTAATTCTACGAGATTAGGCAGATGGGTGTAAAGAAAATGGTTGGCCAGATGAAGTTTTTGCGGCTCTTTAACCAACTCTTTAAATATTGCTTTTGCTACTTTTAACGTGTCGTTGCGCAAATCAATCATTTTCAGTTTCGTTGAACGGTTGACGTTAGCTTGAAGCTGATGGATTTGATTTTTTGTCGTATTCATAGTGCTTCTGAAAAAATCGATCTCTTGTGACATTAAACCTAATTTTTTGTAATATTCTTCTTTGCTCTTCGTTAAATTGGGCAGGTCTTGACTATGATCGGTGGATGGTCTTTTAGTACGTAACCAAAAAAAGCCAATCACTGCTGCAAGTAAAAGCACCAAGGCAAGTACTGTATATCGATCAATTAATAGAAAAAACAAAGCACCTATAAAAATACAGGCAATAATATTCTTTTTCATTTTTTATATTCCTCCAATTCATCTATTCACGAAGGTTTAAGTTTTATTACTCATTCATTTTAGCATATTCTGGGAAAGAAAAGACATCCGTCCAAAGGTTGATTTTATGATTTAGAGAAATCATAAGAATTTGCCTTCTGCGTTACAACAAAAAAAGACCCACCTTTTGGGGAAAGGCGGGAAAGGAGTTGATAATGAAAAAGTGTTTTGTTAGGGTTGTTTATTGGTATGATCACATAGTACAAGGGAAATGTGAATTTTTTATGGATTTTCTTTTTTGAAAGTGTAATTTTTTATAAAATAAGGCAAGAACTGATAGACGGCCTGACAATTGGAACAAAATTTACTGCTTTGTTATTATTTGCTTGGGAGATCGTCCATTTTTTTAAATTCTACTAAAAAAAGTGTGCAAGTGTTTTTCATTTTAAAGAAGAGTGCTAAAATTTAATAATTAAGGTATGATACAGGTAGAAAGAATGGTGAGCCTATGTTAAATTATGAAGATTTTGAGGAAAAAACCGTGACTAGAAAAGCCATTTTTAAAGGTCACATTATCGATGTCTTTCTTGATGAAGTTCGTTTGCCGGATGGCAAAACTGCAAACCGTGAATTGGTTTTTCATCCAGGCGGTGTCGCTGTAATTCCAATCACTAATGATAACAAACTGGTTTTGGTAAAACAATTTCGCAAGCCGTTGGAACAAGTAACGTTAGAAATTCCAGCTGGAAAAATTGATCCTGGTGAAGAAAATACGCCCCAGGAAACAGCTGTGCGAGAGTTAGAGGAAGAAACACATTTTCGTGCGCAAGCTTTAATACCTGTTACGTCCATGTATGTTTCGCCCGGTTTTACGAATGAAATTTTGCACATTTATTATGCACAAGATTTGGAAGAAGTGACCAATCCAAGACCGCAAGATGAAGATGAAGTGTTGGAATTATACCATTTAACATTGGGGGAAGCCAAAGCAGAAATTGCAGCCGGTACTATTTGTGATGCTAAAACCATTTTTGCAGTGCAGTATTGGGAACTCCAACAAGTGAAACGGCCATACAAGGAGGATAACGCATGAGCAAGGGTCCGTTAATTACTCGGACGGAATTAAGAAAGCGTAGAGAAGAAGAAGAGCGTCAAGCTGAGCAAGCCTATCAAAAAGAACGGAAAATGGCAGAAAAAGAGTATAAAAGAAAAGAAAAAGAAATTTCTTCTTTCTATCGCAAAGAGAAAAAGAAACAAAAACCGATCAACAAATCTCGTTCAAATGAACGCAGTAAAATTCGCGAACGCAGCAGCTGGCTCAATAAAGCGATCATCATTGTCGCAATTTTATTGGCGGTTGTAGCTTATATAGTATTGAACCTATAGGAAGGGAAGTAGTCTTATGAAAATTGGAATTATTGGTGCCATGGATCAAGAAGTAAAACTTTTAAAGGAACAACTTACGGATACAATGTCGTGGGAACGGGCAGGAGCTTTGTTTATTTCCGGTTCTTTGGGTCGCCACGAAGTAATTGTGGTTCGTTCAGGTATTGGTAAAGTTTTATCGGCCGTTACAACTACGTTATTGATTCATCAGTATGGAGTGAATATGGTCATTAATACTGGTTCAGCTGGAGGAATCGGCACAGGCTTATCAGTTGGTGATTTGGTAATCGCCGAAAAAGTTGCTTACTTCGATGTTGACGTAACTGGTTTTGGCTATGCTTTTGGTCAATTGCCGGGCATGCCTCTTTACTACGAAACGAGTAAATATTTAAAAATTGAAATGCAAAAAGCCGCTGAAAAAACAGGCTTGACAGTGCGCCATGGCTTAATCGTTACCGGAGATACGTTTGTAAATGATCCGGCGCAAATTAGCAAAATTCATCAACAATTCCCTGAAGCGTTAGCCTGTGAGATGGAAGGTGCCGCTATTGGACAAGCAGCAGCACAGTTTAACATTCCATTTTTAGTGGTGCGGGCCATCAGTGATACGGCAGATCATCAAGCTGCGCACACTTTTGATGAATTTATTGATGAGGCTGGTAAAAAATCGGCTGAAATGGTGCTGCATTTTATTGAACATTTAGTTTAAAAAGGGGAAACTTAGATGAAGGCCTTAATTTCGATTGATTACACCAATGACTTTGTTGCTACAGATGGAGCTCTAACGACAGGAGCTTGCGGTCAAGAGATTGAAAAAGAGTTAGTAGCATTAACAAAGCAATTTACTCAAGCAGGTGATTTTGTCGTTTACGCTATTGATAAGCACGACCCTAAAGATCAGTATCATCCTGAGGCACGTTTGTTTCCACCGCATAATTTGGCTGGTACCGCTGGTCATGAGTTATACGGAAGATTGGCTGAGCTTTATCAACAGACCCGACAACAAGCGAATGTATACTGGTTGGACAAGCGGCATTACTCCGCTTTTAGCGGCACTGATTTGGACATTCGTCTGCGTGAACGAAACATAACTGAAGTTCATTTAAGTGGTGTTTGTACTGATATTTGTGTTTTGCATACGGCGGTAGACGCCTATAATTTAGGCTATCAGCTGGTGATTCATCAACAAGCAGTAGCTAGCTTTGATGAAGTGGGTCACCAGTGGGCCTTAAGGCATTTTAAAAATAGCTTAGGTGCTGAAGTTCTTTAAATTAAGCAAACGAAAAACCTTCAAACGAACTATAGTTTGAAGGTTTTTTGTAGCTTATACATTTTTGGTTTTACCTAGTTTTACTAATCGTTGAGCGATTGTGAAGTCTCCATCATAGGGAACGTCGACTCCGTTTACTTTTTGGTACAAGTCCGCTCCTTTACCAGCCAAGACGACGGCGTCTTTCGGGTGACTAAGCTTGATGGCTTTTTCAATAGCGGCTTCTCGATCAAGTACAGTGTAGATAGGCAGCTCAGCTGTGATATAGCTTTCAATCTCTTGACAAATTTTTGCTGGATCTTCACTGGCAGGATCATCAGTTGTCAATACGACAATATCGGCAAATTCAGTCAACACTTGTCCGAACCCTTTTCGACGAGAGACGGCTTTATCACCAGTACTGCCAATCACAATGATTAAGCGGCCGGTTGGGTGAGCTGAGCGAACATAAGTCAGTAGTTGCTTGACACTGTCATAATTATGGGCGTAATCAACGTAGATGGTTGCTCCGTTGCTGTTGGTTAATGATTCCATGCGCCCAGGAACTACAGTTGCTGCAATTCCCCTTTGACAATCGACTTTGGTTGCTCCTAATAAAGCACTTGCAAGAGCAGCACTTAAGGCATTGCCTTTATTGAAATCTCCACCTAACTGTAACGTATAATTGCCGGCAATTTTCAGTGTATCTGCTGTGCTTGTCACAGTAAAGCCGCTGGGGTTGTCTTTTACAGGGGTAAAGCAATAATCAACTTCGTCATCAACGTATCTACCGTAAACGATCGCTGGTACCTGCGCCTGTTGTGCAGTTTCTTTTAATAAAGGAAAATAGTTAGATTCACGATTTAAAATAATAGTTTTTGCGTGTGTAATTAATTGACGTTTGCAATAAAAATAGTCATCAAATGTAGGATGCTCAATAGGGCTGATATGATCGGGCGTAATATTTAGAAAAATGCCAACGTCAAAAATTAAACCGTACACGCGCTGGGTTTTATACGCTTGAGATGAAACTTCCATCACTAAATGGGTCATGCCATTGGTGACAGCTTCCGCCATCATTTTATATAAGTCTAATGATTCAGGCGTCGTTAAGGTTGATTTGAAAAAGGTTTTACCGTCTAACGTTGAATTCATTGTTGAAAGCAAAGCAGTTTTTTGCTGTGTGGTCTGATCCAAAATATACTTAGTAAAATAAGCCGCAGTTGTTTTTCCTTTGGTACCGGTAAAACCGATGAGCTTTAATTTATTTTGCGGATAGTCGTAAAAAGCCATGCTAAGTACGGCCATCGCTTTTTTTATATCCGTGACGATAATCCCTAAAGGTGCGTTTACTTCGTAAGGCGTTTCGGCAACGTAAATTTCTAAGCCGTCAGCTAGTGCATTGACCAAATATTCTTCTTTAAAATTTAGTCCTTTGCAAAAAAACAAGGTATCGGCTGAAACTTTTCGAGAATCATAGGAAAGCGCATGAAGTACCCGCTTTTGAAAATCGGTCGGTAACGAAAGCTGCCAAGTGTCTGGTGTAATAAATTCTTTTAATAAATTTGCTTTTAGCAAACAATTATGAATCATTCGTAGTGAAATTGCCACGTTTTTGGCCTCCAAACATTTTAGTAAATTACTTTTAATTATAGCATATTTTTTTCCATGACAGAATCGGCAGACTAAAATAGTTCTTATCCTTTACAAAATTTAAAGTTCGTACAAATCCTCAAGAAAGTCATTGCATATCTGAAACTTTACAATTAAAATAAAGGGAGTATGTGTAAAGAAAGATGGAGATAAAAATATGATAAATCAACCAAATTCAGTTGATCAGCCAACATTGACGAATCAAGAAAAGATGGTTAAAGGATCAGCTTGGATGACAGCCAGCAATATCATTTCTCGGATGTTAGGTGCTATCTATATTATTCCTTGGTATGCTTGGATGGGAGAACATGGTGACGCTGCTAATAGTTTATTCTCTATGGGATACACAGTTTATGCTCTTTTTTTAATGATTTCAACAGCCGGCATTCCTGGAGCAATCGCCAAACAAACTTCTCATTATAATTCATTAAATGAATATAAGATCAGTCGGCAGCTGTTTATCCGTGCGTTGCAGCTAATGGCTGTTTTAGGAGTGGTGTTCGCTCTAGTGATGTACATTGCTTCACCATATTTGGCCCTTTGGTCTGGCGGCGGCCAAGCCTTAATTCCTACGATGCGTTCTTTAAGTTTAGCTGTTTTGATTTTTCCATGTATGAGCGTTATTCGCGGCTATTTCCAAGGAAATCAAGAAATGATGCCATTTGCTCTGTCGCAAATTATTGAACAAGTTGCTCGGGTTTTTTATATGCTATTGACAGCATTTATCATCATGAAGCTGTTTAAAGGAGACTACGTTTCAGCAGTAACTCAAGCTACTTTGGCAGCCTTCATTGGTATGTTAGCCAGCTTGGCTGTATTAGTCTACTATATGTATAAGCAAAAACCATTGTTTGATTATTTGGAAGCTCACAGTGCCAATGAACATGAAATTTCGCCACAGGATTTACTGGTGGAAACTTTCAAAGAAGCTGTGCCATTTATTGTGGTTGGTTCAGGGGTAACCATTTTTAAATTAGTGGATCAGTTTACTTTTTCTAATTTTATGCGCCTTTTTACTGATTATTCTGATGATCAGCTGCGGGATTTATTCGGATTATTTAATGCGAATCCTGATAAATTAACCATGGTAGTTATTGCTTTGGCGACGTCGATTTCGGCTACGGGATTACCTTTGATTACTGAGGCAGTTACTTTAAAAAAATTTCGTGAACTGGCTCATCTAATCAGCAATAATTTACAGTTGTTTGTCTTTGTCATGTTACCGGCAACCTTTGGGATGATTGTTTTAGCTAAACCACTGTATACGGTTTTTTATGTGCCCAATGCTTTAGGAACATCACTGTTGGTGGAAGCTTCTTATGCGGGCTTGTTTTTAGGACTTTATATGTTAGTTTCTAATATGTTAATGGGAATGTATGAAAATAAAGCAGCAATGAAATATCTAGGCATCGGTTTATTGGTTAAATTGTTAATCCAGTTCCCATGTATTCGTTTGTTTGAAGCCTATGGGCCATTATTGGCTTCCATGATTGGTTTTACTGTCTCTTGCTATTTGATTTTACGCAAGATCAGAATGGTGACTCGCTTTAATTTCACAATGACGGTAAGAAGAACGTTGTTAATGTTCATTATTACTATGATTATGGTGATTTTAGCTGTTATTTTCCGTCAAGTATTGTATCTATTTTTAGATCCTTCACGCCGCTTCCAAGCATTTTTGATTGTCTTATTGGTAGCAGCCGCTGGCGGTGCCTTTTATGGCTATGCCATGCTAAAAATTCGCTTGGCAGATAAACTACTTGGAAAAAATGTCGTCAAATTAAGAAACAAATTTAATATTAAATAAAATGGTTAAAAGAAGTAACCGTGTAAAGGAAGAACAGCACAGGCTGAACATGAACTGCGTGTTGCTGTACTTCCTTGTTTTGCTTTTTCTGAATTATCGGTTGATAAAGGAGGTTTTGCAATGCGTTTAGATAAATTTTTAGCGGAAGCTGGGATTGGGAGTCGCAAAGAAATCAAAGGGTTGCTTAAGAAAAAATTAGTGTATGTGAATGGGAAAGTAGTCAAAGAAGCTAAAAGCCAAGTTCAGGAATATGAGGATGAAATAACCTTTGCTGGTGAACGAGTCACGTACCAAAAATTTTTTTATTATATGCTCCATAAACCGCCGGGTGTTATTTCTGCAACGGAGGATCGTGCAGAGCGGACCGTGCTGGATTTATTTAGCAGAGAGGATTATCGCAGCGACTTGTTTCCCGTAGGTCGGCTGGATAAGGACACAGAAGGGCTGTTGCTTGTTACCAATGATGGTGCCTTGGCCCATCAATTATTATCCCCAAAAAAACATGTAGACAAAGAATATACTGCTCTTGTGGCGGGCGTGGTTACGGAGGAAGATATTGCTTTATTTGCCCAAGGCTTCACCTTAAAAAGTGGGGAAACTGTTCGACCTAGTCAGCTGGAGATAACAAAAATTTATGAAGCGGAGCGACAAACAGAAATCCGTTTAGTGATTCAGGAAGGAAAGTTTCACCAAGTGAAACGCATGCTGGCGTCGGTAGGCAAAAAAGTTCTTTATTTGAAACGCCTTAGAATGGGGGAACTCATTTTAGATGAGACATTGCCGCTAGGTAAGTATCGTCCTTTAACGGATCAAGAAGTCATGCAATTGATTAAAAAATAACGAATGAATAAATATTCTTAACTCAGTGATGAGGTATCCGTAAGCACTAGTGTTACGGGTATTTTTTTGTCTGCTACGAAACCTTCTAACTATAAAGCGACCCCAAAAAGTTAGATTTTGGGTCTGACTTTTTTAGGGTCACTGCATGACGTTTAAGGATTTTTTAACTCGAATTGTTTCATATAAACTGGAATATGCCGAATAATAGCAGTTGGTAATACAACATATTGATAGAGAGCCAACTGTTCGCCGATATAACTATGAAGGTAAACAGCACTTAATAAAGCTGCTATTTTATCAGGAAACTGAGCGAGAAAGCCAACAATCATTCCCGCTAGCGTATCTCCCATGCCGCCGGTTGCCATTGCTGGCGTTCCCAGAGGATTTTTATAACATTCATCTAAGGTGTACACTTCGGTACGGTGACTTTTTAAAACTACGTAAACACCCAATTTTTGCTGAACCTGCTGGTTTTTATCACTGGTTTGTTCAGCGATTGGCAGTTGAGCCAGACGTTCCCATTCCATTTGATGAGGTGTGAAGATGGTCACTGCAGGATGTGGAAGTTCTAGCTTTAATCGTGCAACTAGTGTAATTGCCGATCCATCAACGACGAGCCATTGATCTGGTCGCTGATGAGTGAAGACCAATTTTAACAAAGTGATCGCTGTCTGATCAGTGCCCAAGCCAGGACCAATTAAAAGTACATCGCTTTTTTTTATGGCGGCAGTGATTGCTTGAATATCTTTGCAATCCAAAACCATTGCTTCAGGGCAATGAACATGTAAAGGAATGTGGTTCTCGCTAGTGGTGACAACCGTTGTTAAACCAGCTCCGACAGCAACAGTTGCTAAAGTACTCATCATAATGGCTCCGCCGTATTGTTGGTTGCCGCCAATTAAAAGAGCCCGGCCAAAGGTTCCTTTATGACTGTCAGCCGATCGTGGCTGAATTAATTGAGTAAGAGTAAGATCTGTGAGTTCTTTCAAGGCCAAACACCTTCTTTTTTTCTTTTATTATAAAGTTTTCCGACTTTTCTTGCAAAAATCTCTTTTTTAAGAAAAAATTTGCAACCTCTTTTTCTTTTTTCTTCAGAAAATGGTATGATAGGCAATGTAATAGCTATGAATAGGAGTGAAGAAGATGACAATTAATTGGACGAAAGAAGTCGAAGCACGCAAAGCTGCTTTATTGGAAGATTTGCAAAACTTATTACGTATTAACAGCGAACGTGACGACAGTCAAGCAACGCCGACTACCCCTTTTGGACCTGGACCAGTTGCTGCTTTAAAACATATGCTAGCTTACGGTGAACGTGATGGTTTTACAGTCAAAAACGTCGACAACTACGCTGGACATATTGAATATGGAGACGGTGATGAAACCTTGGGTATTTTCGGTCATATGGATGTCGTACCAGCTGGCGATGGCTGGGAAACGGATCCTTATGAACCAGTAATCAAAGACGGCAAAATTTATGCACGTGGAGCAAGTGACGATAAAGGCCCAAGTATGGCTGCTTACTATGCCTTAAAAATTATTAAAGACTTAGAGTTGCCGTTAACGAAAAAAATCCGCTTCGTCGTAGGTAGTGATGAAGAAAGCGGTTGGGGTGATATGGATTATTACTTCAAACATGAAACGGCCCCTGATTTTGGTTTTTCTCCTGACGCTGAGTTTCCAATTATTAATGGCGAAAAAGGCAACGTAACGATTCGCTTAACCTTCAAAGGCGGAAATGGCGCCGATTATCAATTAAATAGCTTTAAATCTGGCTTGCGAGAAAATATGGTGCCGGGAACAGCTACGGCTGTGGTGACAGCGACTACTGCTGATGCCGCTGCTTTGTTGGCTGCCTCTTTTGATACATTTATTAAAGAAGAACAAAAAATTTCTGGTAACGCTAAAGCGACAGACAAAATGGTTACTTTTAACGTTATCGGTAAAGGTGCTCACGGGGCAAGTCCACAATCTGGGATCAATGCGGCGACTTTCTTAGCGACTTTCTTAAACAACTACGATTTCGCAGAAGGTGCCTTTGATTTCATCAACACAGTTGCCGAATTCATCCATGAAGATTTTTATGGTGAAAAATTAGGTGTCGCTTTTGAAGACCCTAAAATGGGCAAGTTGACCATGAATGCCGGCATTGTTAATTTTGATGCTGAAAAGCCAGCTAACAGTCTAATCACGCTTAACTTCCGTTATCCAAAAGGAACGACAGCTACTGACTTGCAAGCCAAGGTTCAAAAAACAGTCGGTGAAAATGTGACCGCTACTCAAGGTGAGCGTAACCAAGAACCTCACTATGTACCAGTTGATGATCCGTTGGTAGCCACTTTACTTCAAGTATATGAAGATCATACTGGTGAAAAAGGCGAAGAACAAATCATCGGCGGCGGTACGTACGGCCGCTTATTAAAACGTGGCGTCGCTTATGGCGCAATGTTCCCAGGCTATACTGATACTATGCACCAAGCCAACGAATTTATGGAATTGGATGACTTGTTTAGAGCTACTGCCATTTATGCGGATGCTATCTATCGTTTGGCCGTCAAAGCATAAATCGCATTAAAAAAATACTTATAAAATTATACTGAAATAAAAAATGCAACTACTGTATTCTGTTATTTTGCGGAGTAGTAGTTGTATTTTTTACTGAAATTTTTCCTCTTTTAGTTAAAACTGAGAATATAAAATAAAAAAACATTTTAAAAGCTCAAGTTGTTACAATAAGTAAATAATGGTAAGATTATTGATAGAATAAATAAACAGAGGTAAACTAGATGTCAAACGGAACAATTAGTTCAGATGTAGGCGTAGCATCTAATTATATAAACCCTATTTCAAACGCAAAGGATTCAGCGCTTGAAACCAGTGTTAACTCGTCTTCAATCAGCTTTTCTAATCTTTCGGTATGTGAAAAAGTAAAAAGTACAAATGGTAAATCATTAATAAGTACTAGCCAATACGGTAGTGCGTTATCTAAAGACTTAGCGAACTTCACCTTAATTGCTACTATTTTTGCTGAAAAAGATGCGCAAATTGCGAATGGGGTTTAGAAAATGCCAGAAGAAAAGAAAGATAATTTAGATGAGATTATTGCGGTTAATCGAGAACTGCAAATACTAACTGACGATTTAGACAAAAACAAAAAGCAAATTAAAAAACTTACAGAAGCTGACGACATTACCCATAAAATCTATAAAGAGAATACCGATATCTTGGACGAACTCGTTTATTATTGGAAAGGCGACAAAGCAAATCGCTTTTTACATATAGCTCATGAAGACAACGAACATGAATACAAGCAATCCATGAGAACTTTAGATGGTGTCCATTCAAATTTAGAGAACGAACAAAAAGCATTAGTTAATAAAGAAGAAGTTTTATTCAATAAACAGTTGAAACTAAAACAAGAAAGTCGCTAAAAAGGGGTTCTATTATTGGGGTTGAAAATTAGAGTAAGTGAAATAACTAGCTATTTAGATTAGATAAATACCTCTTTATCTACTAAGAATGACGGCTTAAATTAGATCATGCAAGGCAGGCAAAGCTTTATTGGAGCGCCAGAATTAACTGGTGATGCGTGGTCGGCTGCTAAAAGCTACGCCGAAACTGCCCACATTTCACTTTTAAGGGGACAAATTCGAGCAAATGCTGAAATTACAAATGATAATCTAACGTTTGCTAGTCGAATAGCTGAAAAGATTGAGAATGAAGAAATTGATGAAGACGCATTAAACCGAATTATTGAACGTTTAGAACAACAAAGACGATCAATATTATATAGAAATAGTTTAATGACAAATAGCCCGTCATTTGGGACAAGAAACGTTAATGCTGATGATGGTTCTAATTCAATTACAATTCAAATTCACCAGCTTAGAGAAGAAATTCAGTCAATGTATGATTTAGAGAGTTCTTGTTCTGATTTATATACAACGGCAAATTTGTTGCTAGATAATGTCAGTCAAGGTTTATCTGCACTTTCTAGTACAAATTGTTTTAATAATTCTAACGGTATGTATAGCACCTCTAAGCTAAAACTTGACTGGGCAAAGAGTATTAATAAGGAATGGAAAGATAACTTTGTTTTGCCGTTAGACTATGCGAAACTTGTTCAGGAGATTAAAGATGACAAGTCTCTTTCTCCAACTGAAAAAGCCGATAAAATCGCTCGTGTATCTGAAGACTCCCTTTATTCGTTGGCAAAACCTGCTTTTGATGAGTATGATAAAGTTAGGCTTAATCCTAGCTCTACTGAACAACAAATAAAAGACGCGGAAGATAGACTTGCTAAAATATTGCGTGGACTAGATATTGATATTAAGGCAGTAGTTAGAAGTCTGGGTGATGATCCAATAGCAATTTCTGATAAACATGTCCTTGAATTTGTTGATATGGTAAATACAGGTAAACCATTAGACTTAAAATTACGCATTTTTCATGAATCAGCTAATGATGAATCACTTAATTATTCAATCTGGTCAAGGGGTTGGAATAATGAAAAACTTGATTATCTGGGTAATTATCTATTTGGCTATTATGGGCAAGGTGCGTTCATGTTAAAAAATGATTCTTTAAAATATGGGGCTGGAATAGCTCAAGGGTTTATTGCAGATAAAGATATTCCAAAGTGGATTGAAAATATTAAAAATGGTAACTATGGGGACAATGATGGTGATGCTAAGATGATACAGGAAGAAATAGCAGACTTTGAAAAATACCATAAAAGAATTAGTAAAGTTATTGTGCTTATTGGTTTAGTAATTTTGGCTATTCGCCTTATTTTAAACGGCAGATTATCATACAAATCACTATACTTCTCGAATCAAGAGAAAGAACTTAGAGTTAAGATTGATGAAAGGAATATTGAACCACAAATCTCAATATATGTAAAAAAAGCTAAAAAATCAATCTTTAGAATCGAGGTAGTTGATTCTAAAGGAAAAATAGTAGAGCCAGATTTTATTGGAGAGGATCGTTTTACATCAAAAGATAAATTTTATTATAGCTACCATTTGTATACAAGCAAAGGTAAGGAATACACTGTAAAAATTAAAAACAAAACAGATTCATTTGTTTATAGCTATGTTAGCGCAGAAAATAATAAAAAATAAAAATCTAGACTATGAAGATATTAGATAAAAAACCCGCCCTAGCTTTAAAAATGTGGTGGGATATTGGTGGGATATTTTCAAAATACTCCTTTAAAATATTGATAAATCAAGGTTTGTAAAGTAGTGTCATTTATCGTTTGGCAAAGTAAAGACGATTTAAAACATTTTTATTCAGGCTATAGCCTCTAGATTCAAGTGGCACCTTTGGTAAAAGAGCAGTTGAAAAAATGAATAAAATAAGCTTAAATCGAGAACCTGGCGAGATATTCCTACTAAATATAGTAGAAAATCCTGCCAGTTTTTTTATTCACTTTCTTTGTTAGTTGATAGGCTAGCTTCATAATACAAATTACATTGGCCACTACTTTATTCCCAAAATATTAAATAGATAAATATTTTTTAATTAAAACATTGGATGATTTATTCAGATCATTATACTTAAAATATAAAAAATTCAGAATATTAATGGTATGAAAAAAATGAAAGAGAAAAATATTTGATATGGGCACAGAATGGCACAAAAGAATGATCGTAATAAAAGGCTTGACTAAAAGGTTTAACCAAAATCTTGTTCTTGATAATTGAATGTTAAATTGGAAACGCCTGGGAAGCTATAGGTAATTTTAGGAGAAAGTAGGTACAGATAATCCACCTTGCTAAATATCCATTAATATTTGTAGAGTAAAAAGGTTAACTCTTTAGCGAAAAAAGAAGGGGCAATAGTTTGAATGAAAAACGGGGGGAAGGGAAAAGCTGTTAAGGTTAAATCCATTGGTGTAAAAGACCAGCAGGTGACTTTTAATAGTGAAGGAATTTGATGAACGTGCTGAGGCATTTGACTGTTGATTACCGTTTCTTCGTAAGTAGCGACGAAGACAAAACTATTTTTTGTGTTGTTTAGCTGCATTTTTTCTATAAATATTTTTTGTTAAAGCTTAGATGAGTGTCAAGTAGCACTTTTGCTGATACAATAAAAGAAATTCTTATTTTTTAGAAAGAGGTGAAACAATTAATGATTCAGTTCCAAAATGTCTCTAAAAGATATCAGCAAAAAGAAGTACTTTCTCATTTTGAATTGACCATTAACGAAGGGGAATTTTTTGTACTAGTGGGTCCTAGCGGTAGTGGAAAAACGACAATGTTAAAAATGCTAAATCGTTTAATTGAGCCAACAGATGGGAATATTTATCTCAATGATCAGCGCTTGATCGACTATCCTTTAAAAGCGTTACGCTTAAAAACCGGTTATGTTTTACAACAAATCGCTCTGTTTCCCAATTTGACTGTAGCTGAAAATATAGAATTGATACCTGAAATGAAACAATGGTCTAAGGCTGAGCGTCGGTCACGTTCCATTGAATTATTGCAAAAGGTTAATTTGGATCCCAAGGTTTATCTGCAACGAAAGCCGGCAGAATTATCAGGTGGTGAACAACAGCGCATTGGTATTTTGCGAGCGATCGCTGCTAAGCCGGATGTTATTTTAATGGATGAACCTTTCAGTGCATTGGATCCTATTTCCAGAACGCAACTGCAATTATTGATTAAAGAGCTGCATGGAGAATTAGCCAGCACGATTGTCTTTGTCACCCATGATATGAATGAAGCGTTACTTCTGGGAGAGCGGATTTGTATTATGAAAGAAGGCCAAATCATTCAAGTTGATACGCCCACCGAGATTCAAGCACATCCCGCCAATGCTTTCGTCAGTCAATTTTTCCAACCCCCTGCCACCACTCTGGCTAATTACTGGGGCCAAGATTTACTGACATCAGGCTTTATCGGGAAAAATCCACCGCAGACAACTGAAACACTACCGATTGTGACACCAGCGACTTCCTTAGAAAACATCTTGCACAAAGTAAATCAAGCCGGTACCGTGCAGCTACAGGAAAATCAACAGCAGCTTGGTTATATTAACGCAGCGTTGATTCTACAGTTTATTGAAACAACGATGAAGAAGGAGGAATAACGATTGCAGACATTGATTGATACATTTATTGCTCGTAAAGGGGATTATCTGCAAGCATTGATTCAGCATATCCAACTTTCCTTACTTTCTTTATTGATTGCAGTGATTTTGGCGTTACCCTTAGCAATTCTTTTGACAAAATATAAAAAGATCGCTGAAAGTATTCTCCAAATCACTGGTATTTTCCAAACCATTCCTTCTTTGGCATTATTAGGCTTATTAATTCCACTAATTGGTATCGGCAATCCGCCGGCTATTGTAGCGTTAGTTATTTATGCCCTCTTTCCGATTTTGCAAAATACGTATACAGGTTTAACGGAAATTGACCCGTCTTTAGAAGAAGCCGCTGAAGCATTTGGAATGAGTCGTAAAGAAAAGTTGTTTAAATTTGAAATTCAGTTAGCTTTACCGTTTATTGTTTCTGGTATTCGGACGGCTACAGTGTTGATTATCGGAACAGCTACGTTAGCTGCATTAATTGGCGCTGGCGGTTTAGGTACGTTTATTCTGCTAGGCATCGATCGTAATAATATTTATTTGATTTTAATCGGCGCAATTTCTTCTGCGGTTTTAGCTGTGCTGTTTAATTACGGCATTCACCTGTTGGAAAAAGCTAGCATTAAGAAAATAATTGCAGCGGCTGTGTTATTGCTGGTTTTACTGAGTGGTTCCTTTATTTTCACGCAACAAAAAGCAGCAGAAAAACAAGTGACGATTGCTGGGAAACTTGGTTCTGAACCGGATATTATTATCAATATGTATAAAGAATTGATTGAAACCAACAGTGATATTAACGTTCATTTAAAAACAAATTTTGGGAAAACCAGTTTTTTGTTTAACGCCTTAAAATCAGGGGAGATCGATATTTATCCTGAATTCACTGGAACAGTTTTGGAAACATTTTTAAAAGAAAAACCGGAAACTTCCAATGATCCTAAGGTCGTTTATGAAGAGGCTCGTAAGGGCTTAAAACAGCAAGAAAACATGCTTTTACTAAAGCCAATGCAATACCAAAATACGTATGCAGTCGCTGTCAAAAGAAGTTTTGCTAAAGCTAATGGTCTTAAAACAATTGGTGATTTGAAAAAGGTTGAAAGTCAATTGAAAGCCGGTTTCACCTTAGAATTCATCGACCGCAAAGATGGTTATCAAGGTCTACAAAATCGCTACAATCTTCATTTTACGGTAAAATCAATGGAACCAGCACTACGTTATCAAGCCATTAACAACGGTGATGTCAATGTAGTGGATGCCTATTCTACCGATAGCGAATTAAAACAATATGATTTGGTTACGCTAAAAGACAATCAACAGCTTTTCCCACCTTATCAGGGAGCACCCTTAATGAAAGCCGAAACATTGAAAAAATACCCCGAATTAGCTGGTATTCTGAATAAACTCGCTGGAAAAATAACAGCAGAAGAGATGAGTGACATGAACTATCAAGTAAACGTCGAACAAAAAGATCCAGCTGTCGTAGCCAAAGAATATTTGAAAAAGTATGGACTTCAGTAGCAAATAAAACTCATGGAAATCTCTTGAATTCACCAACCGCCGAGCTTAGGAAAAAGGAAGCAATCGTTTCTTTTCTAAGCTCGGTATTTGTAGAAAAACCTTTAATAAAAATTATAAAGATAAAAAAAAGCTGCTATTTTCTTGTATTTTCGATATAATGAAGAAAAATACAGGGAGGAACTAACGGCCATGAAAAAAACAGACCGTCAGCGCATGATTCGTCAGTTAATTTCTCAATATGAAATTGAAACCCAAGATGAATTGATTACGCGCTTGGAAGCACAAGGGGTTCACGCTACACAAGCGACCGTCTCCAGAGATATCCGCGAAATGAGCATTGTTAAAACACATACCAGTGACGGTCGTGTAAAATACGCTATCTTTTCTCAAATTCAAACGAGCAGCAGTGAAAATAAATTAAAAGAATCAGTAAAAGACTCCGTTGTCCGAATTGAACGCGTCCAATTTGTTGTCATTTTGCATACGGAAATGGGAAATGCAGACGTTGTAACGAACTTCTTGGATGAAGTTAGCTATCCAGAAGTAGCCGGTACTGTTTCTGGAGTGGATACGGTCATTATTGTTACACGATCAGAAGCAGCAGCACAGTCATTTGTGCAGCGGATTGAAGCCATGATTAATTAAATAAGAAGAAAGCAAAATAGCTGGCTCATCTTTTAGTATCAATTGAAAAGATGAACCGGCTATTTATTTAGTTGGTCCATAGACCTGGAGTTGCGGTTACGGTAATGATTTCTTTGGTAAATGGATGCAGCAAGTGCAACTCATAAGCGTGCAACATTAAGCGTTGGGCTTGTGAGGAGGGATTGTACAGCGGATCTCCAACAATAGGCAGTCCTTCACTGGCTAAGTGAACTCGAATTTGATGAGTTCGGCCAGTTTCTAAGACACAGCAGACCGCCGTTTGTTGAGCCAGCCGCTTGATCACATTGACATGTGTAATGGCTAATGCTCCGTTTCGTTCATCAAGGATACGCTTGCGGCGATCATGTCGATCTCGGCCAATTTTTTTTGTGATTGTCCAGTTTGTTTTTATCGGTTGTCCTTCAACGAGTGCTTGATAGGTCCGAGTGATCTGTTTGGTTTCCAGTAATCGGCCTAAAATTGGTAAGACAAAAGGATTTTTTGCAAAAAGGATAGCTCCGCTAGTCTCTTTATCTAAACGATGAACTACATAAGGCAGTTGATTTTTAGGCGCTAAATAAGCCGCTAAGTGATTAAGCAAAGTGGCTGCTTCATCCGGTTGATTGGGATGAGTTTTCATACCAGCTGGTTTATTTACAATAATCAAATGCTCATCTTCAAACAACACTTGAATGAATTTGGCATTGCCTAAATGGATGTGAGGAGTTGGATAATCAGTGGCTTCAACAGTTAATGTGAGTTTATCGCCGGCTTTCACTGGATGATGAAAAGCAGCTGTTGTTCCGTTGATTTGAACATTTTTTCTAATGCGCAAAAAATGACGGACTTTTCGAGGAACCAGCCATTCTTTTTCTAAAAGTTCTTTTAACGTAGTTGTAGTAAAGTTATCAGGTAACATAATGGTATAGTGCAAAGCAAGACCGCCTTTACAGGTTATTTTCTCTTTCAGTGTAACAAAAGTCGCTAAAAGGTCAAGTTTCCGCTAGTGAGAATTGGTCTGATACGTATTGAGATTCCGCATTTTTGGTAGGTCTAGAAAATCGCTTCCTTGAGAGATTCTTAAACATTTTTCCACAAAAAAAGAAGAAAACCGTGGTAAAATAAGCATCATACAGATATTCTTGCCAAAATCCACCTTGAGACGTAGGTGGAAGATCGACAGATATGCTACACTATCAAAGAAACTTTTTTCAGAGGGAGTACGATGGATATTAAAGATGTAATTAGCAAAATAAAAAATGGCTTGCATCGTTTTTGGATTTGGCTTAAACCTTATTTATTAAGGATGCATCAAGCTAGAAAACGTTTATGGAAGAAATATCAAATCAATAAAATTATTCTGTTGTTGGGCTTGGTAGCCGTGTTAGTTACTAGTATTTACTTATTTTACTTAGCCAAAACGGCCAATGTAGATACGCTGAAATCAGGGTTAAGTCAGTCGACTGTTATTTACGACCACAATGGTGAGGAAGCCGGTAAATTATTCGGTCAAAAAGGCTCTTATGTGGAGTTGAATAAAATATCGCCTTATATTCAAGACGCTGTCATATCCACAGAAGACCGCAGTTTTTATCAACACAAAGGCTATTCACTTAAAGGAATTGGACGTGCCCTGATTGGAAAATTGACTTTTGGGAAGATCGGTGGCGGCGGCGGAGGTAGTACCATCACGCAACAGTTGGCCAAAAATGCTTATTTGACCCAAGAACAAACCCTAGACCGTAAAGCTCGGGAACTTTTTTTAGCAATAGAAATTGAAAAACACTATTCAAAAAAAGATATTTTGGCTATGTACCTAAACAATTCGTACTTTGGTAATGGAGTTTGGGGCGTTGAAGATGCAGCACAAAAATACTTTGGCGTCAGCGCAGCAGAAGTGACACCTGGAGAAGCAGCAACCCTAGCTGGTATGTTGAAAGGACCGGGAATATATAATCCCATTGATTATATTGATAATGCAACGGCTCGTCGTAATACAGTCTTACAGTTGATGGTAGAAAATGGCAAATTATCAAAAGATGCGGCCAAACAAGAAGCAAATGTCAACTTAGCTACTCTGCTACACGATAATTATTCCGACAAAAATTCTGATTACCGCTATCCTTATTACTTTGATGCTGTGATTGATGAAGCTGTTAATCGCTATCACATCAAGGAAGAAGATATTTTGAATAAGGGATTAAAAATTTACACGTCCTTAGATCAAAATTATCAACAAGCGATGGAAGCAACGTATCGAAACGATGCATTATTCCCTCCAAACGCTGAAGATGGAGCTATCGTTCAAAGCGGCTCAGTTGCGATGGATCCTAAAACAGGCGGAGTTCAAGCTGTTGTCGGAGGACGGGGTGAGCACGTTTATCGCGGCTTTAACTTTGCTACACAAACAAAACGTTCACCGGGGTCTTCCTTAAAACCGATCTCTGTGTATACACCAGCGCTTGAATCCGGGTATAAACCTAGCAGTATTTTAGAAGACAAGCCGCAAGATTATTACCCAGCTCAAAACTATAGCCGAACTTATAGTGGCGAGGTACCGATGTATCAAGCGCTAGGAGAAAGTCTTAACTTGCCAGCGGTCTGGCTACTACACAAAATCGGGCTGGACAAAGGTTATGACAAAACCGAAAAATTTGGCATCCCATTGTCGGAAAAAGACCGTTATTATGGGTTAGCCTTAGGCGGCTTACGCACAGGTGTTTCTCCATTAACTATGGCTGGCGCCTACAGCGTATTTGCTAATGAAGGTAAGAAGCCAGATACTCATTTAATCACGAAAATTGTTGATTCTACCAATGCGATTATCGTAGATAACACTGAACCTAAACAAGAGCAAATTATCACTAAAGATGTTTCAGAAGAAATTACAAGTATGCTGTTGGGCGTCTTTAGTTCAGGTAGCGGCGTGAATGCTCAGCCTTCTGGATATACGATGGCCGGTAAAACCGGAACGACCGAAACCAATTTTGACGGAACAAAAACACGTGATCAATGGGTGGTTGGTTATACGCCAGAAGTGGTGATTGCGACTTGGATGGGATTTGAACAAACAAGCGAGTCTCATTATTTGGAAGGTAGCAGCGCTAGTTACGCTTCGACTGTTTTCAACAGTGAAGCCAGCGGAATCTTACCGTCAGTCAAACAAACGCCATTTACGGTAGCTGATGCTTATGCAACCGGTGGTAAAATGGTAGCCGGCAATACTAGCATAACTGGTAGTGGCAATGACTCTTCTAATTGGCAAGATAGCGTTAAAGATATTGGTGGGAAAGTTCAAGAAGGTGCCAAAGATATCGGCGGTCAACTGAAAGATGGTATTAAAGCAGTAGGCGGTCAACTAAAAGATGGCTTTGAAAAGGCCAAGAATGGCTTAAAAGGTGTGTTGGACGGACTCTTTGGGCAATAAACCAGCTGCAGTTTGAAAAGTATTTAAAGCATGTTACAATAAATGTGCAACGAAACTATACAGAAAAGAGGAAAATCGATTGAGCAATATTTATGATACGGCCAACCAACTTGAGAGAGAATTACGAGAAACTCCTGAGTTCACAGCTTTGCAAAGTGCTTATGATGACGTAAAAGCTGACGAAGCAGCTTACACATTGTTTAAAGAATTCCAAAGCTTCCAACAAGGGCTGCAAGAAAAACAAATGCATGGCGAAGAATTTACGGATGAAGATGCAAAACAAGCACAAAGCTATGCCACTAAAGTTCAAGAAACTGAAGTGATTAGTCAATTAATGCAAAAAGAACAAACATTTAGTGTGGTAGTCAATGATCTAAATCGGATCATCATGACTCCCGTTCGTGAAATGTATACCAACTAAAAAAATCGTAAAAACAAAGGAGCAGGACGAATGTTAATAAGACAGCGTCCTACTCCTTAAGTATTTCCCTAAACTTTTTTAGTGGATCACATGTTTTTGACAATGTTTAAATAGAAAACGAACAAATTTTCGTATCTTTTTACTGACCGCTGCGTAAGAAAATGGTATGATAGAGACAATCAATAATCAGGAGGAAGACGATGAAAGTATTACATACAGCAGACTTGCATATGGATCGTTCCTTTGAAGGCATCACGAACGTTCCCAGCCATTTGGCGCAACGCTTTATTCAAGCCAATCAAGTCCTGCTGAAAACAATTACCGAGCTTGCCATTGAGCAAGCCGTTGACCTGGTTATTTTTGCAGGTGACACTTTCCATCAAAGCAGAACATCAATTATGATGCAGTCTTTTTTTATAGATGAATTAGTCCGTTTAAAAGAAGCCAATATTCCGGTGGTCCTAACCTTTGGCAACCATGATTATTATGCTAAAGAGCGTTACTGGTTCCATTTCCCGGAGAACGTATACGTATTTGATTCAGAAGAAGTTACAACGATTCAATTGGAGACGGCTGCAGGCGAGACAGTCTTTGTTACTGGATTTAGTTACGAACATCCGTGGATCGAAGCTGAGAAACTTCAAGAGTTTCCAGTTAGAAATTCAGCAGCTGATATTCATATCGGTGTTTATCATGGAGAAATGACCAAAAAAAACAATCAAAATTATGCACCTTTTTCATTGGCTGACATGAAAGCTAAAGGCTATGATTTTTGGGCGCTAGGTCACATTCATCAGCCGCAGGTTATCAACCAAACACCACTGATCATTTATCCCGGAACTCCCCAAGGCCATACTAAAAAAGAACGAGAATTAAATGGCGTAGCACTGGTTACCATTCAAAATGGCCGAACTGAGATTGAATTTGAGCCTGTGGCAACCATTCAATGGTACCAAAAAAGCTATTCTTTAAAGCAAGCTAATAATACTCAAGAAGTCTTAGCTCATCTATTAACCGCTATCAGTAAAGACTTTGCTGGGCTTACTACCTTTAATTTAGTTGAAGTTCAATTAGCAGATTTAGATACTGTTGATCAAACGGTCCAGCTGGCATTGGAAAATGGTGAGTTACTCAGCTACTTACAAAAGCAACTGTTGGCAAAGACTGCTGATCAAGTCTTTGTATTCGCTTTGTCTCAAGCTAAAGCAGCAGAAACAACTGCAGCTAAAGTATTTCTGCCGGCCAATCCGGCCTTATTGCAGCAGCTAGAAACTATTTATTTAGATACAAACATTTTTTCAGATACGACAAAAGAACTCTTTCAGCATCCAACCTTAGCTGCTTTAATTGATATTAATCAAGTTTGGCAAAAACGCTGCATCAGTGCTGCCGATCGGCTAATCTTAGCCGATTTTCTGATCCAGGAGGCACCCTTATGAAGATTACAGCTATTGAAATTATCGGATTTGGCAAATGGCAACAAAAACGAATTGAATTTGGCTCCGGCAATCAACTGCTGTACGGAGAAAACGAAGTGGGCAAATCCACTATTTATCAATTTATTCAAACGATGCTCTTTGGCTTTCCAGCCAAAGGAAAGCGTAAACGTGATTATGCGCCAAAAAATGGCGGTGCTTTTGGCGGTCGTTTATGGCTTGATCATCCGACGTTTGGTTCTGTCCAAGTAGACCGCTTTAAAGATCAGAATAAAGGGCAAGCGACGGTTTACTATCAACAGCAAGTCGGTGACGAACAGACCTTACAAAAAATGCTGCATCCTTTAACTAAAAAGCTATTCCATGAAATTTTCACCTTTCAGCAGGAACAATTTACCGCAGTTGATAAGCTAAATGAAGAAGAGTTACAAACTTCTTTGTTAGCGATCGGCGTAGCTGGCAGCCAAGAATTATTGAACTATCGCAAGCATTATTTTAAAGATGCCCAAAGAATTTTTAAAGGGAAAGGAACCCAACCGCCGCTAAACCAACAACTGATAGCGTATCAAAAACTACAGCGGCAAATTGCTGAAAAAGAGCAGCAACAGCAAATATATCAAGCAACGATTCAGCAGCTAACAACAATCCGTCAACAATTAGCTGCCTTACGTGGACGCTTGAAAAAACTACGGAATCAACAATTAAAAGTCAAGGAACAAGAGCGTAACTTTGTTTTTTATGAAGAATTACAGGCATTACCGCCTCAAACTGAGGTATTGAATCTGCCTGAAGGAGATCAAGCACAATTAGAAGCAGGATATCAAGAATTCACCTATGTGACAGAAGAATTAAATAAAGTAAATCAAGACTTAAAGCTACCGCGAGCAAAAATGCCGGGGGCTGATTTGTATCCTTTTTATCTGGAAGAAGAAGCCAACATTCAGCAATTGCTAAATCAGCGCTTTGACATTCAGCAGTTAGTTACAGAAGTTGAATGGCTGGAACAAGCCGTAAAGCAAAAACAACAAGCGATGAAACCTTTAGAGCAAAAATGGAGCTGGTCCAGTCAACAGCCACCCTGTATTTTGGATTTTGAAACGATTCAGCAAATGCAAGCAACAATGTTGACAACCCAAGTTGAGCTACAGCGAGCTCGAACTCAATACAAGCTATTAGAAGAAGAAATTGCAACTCATGAAGCTGATTTAACGGCTTTTGAAGCAGCTCATCCAGAAGTATTTCAAAAAACTTCAAGACAGGATAAGCCTTCTCTTCAAAAAATTAAATCTGTCTGGCTTGGCAGCAGTGCTTTGCTGTTGGTAGCCGGAATTTTCTTGCCGTCGCCGCTGCGTTATGTGTTATGGCTAAGTGCCTTTGCTTTATTGGGCGTTGCTTTGTGGCCACTGCAACAAAAAAAGCCAGTGTCCGTCAATCAAGGCAAAAAACAATGGCAGGAAAAGCTTTTTCATTTAGATTATCTGCATGAACAGCTAGCGACGCTTCAAAATGAACTTCAATCCTTACAACATTCAGAAGCTCAACAGTTACTACAAGTTCAACAGCAAACCCAAAGTCATAATCTAGGAAGGCTGAACAGCATTGAGTTATGGTTAAATCATCGTGAAGAAGTTGAACGCTATCTTGTACTGTTAAAACAAGCGGCAGAGCTGCAACAACAACTAAGCCAGAAACAACCTCAGTTAGAAGCTGTAGCGGAAAGAATCAATTATTTCACTGATAAGCTACCGTTGCAAGGCAAAGGACTGACAGAAAAAATAGCAGTGATTCAACGTTTCGCCGAAGAGATGGAAGCGATCCGCTTTAATCATGAAGCCCAAGCGACTAGCTATACGAAGCAGGTTTTGCGAGAGTTAAAAGAAAGGAAGCAAGCATTGCTTAATCGCATGCAGCCTTTACTGATCCGTTATCAAATTATGGCAATGACAGATGTCCCAGCTTGGCTACAACAGCTTCGAAAGAAGAAGGAACAACAACTGCGGGCTAAGGAATTAACTCAGCGTTTAGAAGGACTCTTTCAAGAACCTATTACAAAAGCACAATTGCACGCACAAGCGCAAAATATTAACCATCATATTTTAAAACAAGAAGAGAACATCCAGCAGTTGCAAGCTAAAGAACAAGAACTCCTGTATCAACAACAGCAGATTTTGGCGGATGGTTCCTTGGATGAATTGTATCAAATGAGAGCTTCTTTGATTGCTGCAATTGAAGAAATGGCAGTCAATTGGTCTGCCTATCAGTTAGCAGGACAGCTGCTGTTAGATTTGCTGTTGGAATTATCTGAGCAACAATTACCCAGCTTATTGAAAAAAGCCACGGATTATTTTCAAATTTTGTCTGACCAACATTACCAAGCGCTTCAAATTGAAGCTGGGACTTTACAGGTGCTCACGGAAAAGCATGAAACATTTTTTGTGCATGAATTATCTACCGGCACTAAAGATCAATTGACGATGGCTTTGCGTTTTGCTTTTCTTGCATTGCAAGGAGACAAAATGCTTTGTCCAATCATTATTGATGATGGTTGGTTACATTATGATTATCGCCGTAAACAGCACTTGGCCAAATTATTTGCCGAATTTGGGAAAAAATACCAGGTCATTTGTTTTTCTTCTGACCAAGAAATGGTAAGCTATTATCAAGAGCTGGTTCAGCCGATTCATTATCTACAAGGAGGAGCAAAATGAAAAAACTTCGTGAATTAACGGTAGATGAGCTTTTTGAATTTTTTGTGCTAATCAAAAATGCAGAAGTTCGAGTTGCCAAAAATGGGAAAAAATTTATCGCCTTTACTTTTCAAGATACTTCCGGATCAATTGAGGGTAAGTATTGGGATGCTTCAGAAGAAGAAATCAATCGATATACAGCCGGCAAAGTAGTATTGTTGAGTGGCAAACGGGAAGTATACCAAGGGAAGCCGCAAGTAAAAATTATGCACATGCGTTTAGCAAAAACAGAAGAGCCTAGTCAACCGACTTTATATATGGAAAAAGCTCCTCTAAAACGTGAAGAGATGATGGAAGAAATCAATCAAACAATCTTTGCGATTACCAATGCGCATTGGAATCGAATTGTCCGGTATTTGATGACTAAATATCAAAAAGAATTTTATGAGTATCCGGCTGCCAAAAGAAATCACCATGCTTTTGCCAATGGGTTAGCTTACCACACGGTATCTATGCTACGCTTAGGCAAAGCAATTTGTCAGGAGTACGCTGAACTTAACGCATCGTTACTCTATGCAGGAATTATTTTGCATGATTTAGGCAAAGTGATTGAATTAAGTGGACCGATGTCTACCGAATACACATTGGCCGGAAATTTAATTGGTCATTTAGTGTTAGTGGATGAAGAAATTACGAAAGCTTGCTTAGCCTTAAAAATTGATGAAACTAGTGAAGACGTAGTGATTTTAAGACATATGGTCTTAGCTCATCATGGCTTGCTAGAATATGGATCACCGGTTCGACCTCGAATTATAGAAGCCGAAGTGCTCCATCAAATTGATAATATAGATGCTTCTTTACAAATGATGTTAAGTGCGTCGCGTCAGACAGAACCGGGTGAATACACCGAGCGGATCTTTGGATTGGATAATCGCAGCTTCTACGTCCCTAAGGAGTTTTAAAGATGGAGCAAACGAAAGCTCATCAGACCTTTTGGCAAACACATGCTCCTAAAAAAACAAAGACTACTGTTACACTGCTTGGTCGTTTGGCGGTGCTGCTGTGATGGCGGATGAATTATTGGCTTGTGTTATCTATGGCCAAAAGCATGGCACTTCTTCGTGTTATACACTACATGCCGTAGAAAAGAGCTGCTGCCACAAGCTGGGAATGCAGCATATTTTTGAATAGTGCAAAACAACCAAAGGCGATTATTTAAACGAAACCTGTTGAACTCTTACCTTCTCAGTAAGTGATGGAATTGCATGCATTTTTAGAAGGTGAAGGCGATCAAAGTTTGGCTTACCGGCGAAGTGTTCATTTCCCGATGCTTCAATCAGCAGCATAGCTGGCTGGAACGACTTTTGTTGAAACTAATTTTGTTGTTTATGAATCGTTTGAATTGCTTTATAGTGAGCCACTAAAAGGAAAGCGTAGCAATAGCTGGGTTAGAAATGAAGCGTAGAGGCTGAGTTTTTAAAGGTTGTTCTTAGCAGCATTTAAGAAATAATAAATTCTAGCAATACGTTAATTGAATTACTGCTTTTGTAAAATAAGATAAAGTGAATAGGTGTAAATAAATCCCCCGTCATCAAAAAAATGACGGGGGATTATTGTTTTATTTTTTAGAAGAAGAAGTTTCTGTTTTGCTAGAAGTGTCAGAAGTTTTTTCTGAACTGCTTGTTTTTTCTTTGCTTGAAGATTTCGTATCTTTCTTCGCAGAAGAAGAGCTTGATGATTCTGTTTCCAAGAATCCAGCTAGTGCGTTGTCAAATGCTTTGTCTTTAATTTTCACGTTCGCTGCTTTTAACTCTTCACTAATTACTTTGTTTTGGAAAGTAGTGTCTGCTAATTGTGTTTCTTCGGCAATTTTTTTCAACTCTTTTTTGTAAGGTTTCATGTCATTGCCTTTTTCTTTGTTCTTCGTCATTTTTACAATGTAGTAAGTTGTTTGGTAGCTACTGTTGGTAGCTGTAATTGGATCAGAAACTTCGCCGTCTTTTAATTTGAAAGCTGCTTCTTTTACAGCGTCTGGCACAGTTTTTGTTTGAGAGTCAAACTTGATTTTGCCGCCATCTTTTTTGGTAGCTGAATCAGTAGATTTTTCTTTGGCAATTTTAGCAAAATCGCCGCCATCCGTAATTTGTTTTTTGATCGTTTTAGCGTCATCTTCAGATGCTACTTGGATAATTTGAGCTTCCACTTCCGGATGGAATGAGGCCCAGGCTGTTTTTAACTCTTTGTCGGTAATTTTTACATGTGCTTTTAATCCAGCTTCAAAGGCTGCATTTTGTTTGATAATTTTTTTCAAGCCGGCTTCTGTTTGGTTAGCTTGCTTTAAGTAATCAGAGACTTTTGATCCTTGAGCTTCTACTTGTTTTGAAAAATCATCATATTTTTTTTGAACGTCTTTATCGGAAACTTTGTCACCGTATTTATCTTCAAAAACTTTATAGATGACCATACTCTGTAAGTTTTTTTGACCTTCATTAGTTGTTTTCACTTGGTTGTAAAAATCGTCAACAGTAATGGTTGAGCCTTTCATGGTGGCGATATCTTTACTTCCTGAACAAGCTGCTAAAGCAAAAACACTGAATAAGCCAGCAGCGGCTAAAATCATTTTTTTCTTCATTCTTGTTTACACTCCTAATATTTAATTGATAATTGCTAACGTCATTAACTATACCATAATTTCTTTTAGAATTGGAAGAGATTTCAGATAGTTTCAAATAAACTTCTAACTTATGTCATATTTTAAACATCAATACCGTATGAAATAAGTTATGTTTTTATAGTTTTACTACTTGTTTTCCTTTGGCAATTCAGGTAATTGAGCATTGATTTTAGCAATTTGTTCCTTAATTTGTTGAATTCGAGGCTCCGCTTGAAATTGAAAGTCAGTCAAATCTTGTTTTACGCCTTCAATAAAAGGTGGAAGTAATGCATTCGCAGTTGCTTTTAAGCGTTCAGTTGCCGCTTGAACTTCCTGGCGATGGCCGGAGACTTCATTTTTTAAATAAGTAAATTCTTCGATTTCTTCAATCACTTTTTTGCGGGTTTCTTTTCCACTTCTGGGAGCAGCCAACAATCCGCCAATAGCGCCGGCCGCCGCTCCAAAAAGTAGCCCCTTCGTAAATTTCTTCATCTTATTCTTTCACCTGCTTTGCGATAGTATGGGCAATTTCTTGCATTTGTGCTGTTGAATACTGCGTTTGATGATTGCCGAAATGGATCGAAAAATCATCTGCGTTTGAATACCGTGGAATTAAATGAATATGTGAGTGGAAGACTGACTGATAAGCAATCTCTTTGTTGTTATTAATGATATTCAAGCCAGTCATTTCAGGAAAGGCTTTTTCTAAGGCTTGAGCAACTTTAGGAATGCGAGCGAAAATATCTGCCGCTAAAGCTTCATCATATTCAAAAATGTCGGTTACATGCTGCTTAGGAATTAATAACGTGTGCCCTTTTGTCACTTGAGTGATATCCAAAAAAGCATAAACTTTCTCATCTTCATAAACACAGTAACTTGGAATTTCTTGATTGACGATTTTACAAAAAATACAATCTGTCATAACTTCTCCTCTTTTCTCTGATCTTTCTTTTACTTTACCATAACTTGTTTTTTAGTGGGAGAAAAAGTATGTGATTCCTTCAAAAAGTTCATGGTATAATAGGTCAGAGAGAAAAAAGTTGGAGGAAGAAAAATGAGTTTAGTAATCGAACAATTAACAGGTGGTTATGGACATGTTCCTGTTTTAAAAGACGTTCATTTTCAAGTGGGTTCAGGCGAAATGGTTGGTTTAATCGGCTTGAACGGCGCTGGAAAAAGCACAACGATCAAAAACATTATCGGTTTATTAACGCCGCAAAAAGGGAAGATTACCATTGACGGTCAAACCTTGCGACAAGATCCGCAAACCTATCGAAAAAAAATTGGCTATATTCCGGAAACGCCCGCTCTTTATGAAGAGCTAACTTTAAAAGAGCACATTGAAATCACAGCTATGGCTTATGATATTCCTCAGGCAGAAGCTTTTGAACGAGCAGCCGGGTTACTAAAAACATTTCGTCTGGAAAATAAACTAGACTGGTTTCCTGCCAATTTTTCAAAAGGGATGAAACAAAAGGTAATGGTACTGTGCGCTTTTTTGATTGAACCTAGTTTGTACATTATTGATGAGCCTTTTTTGGGGTTAGATCCTTTGGCAATTCATGCTTTACTGGAACTGATGAATGAAATGCGCCAGCAAGGAGCAGCTATTTTAATGTCCACGCATATTTTAGCGACTGCTGAAAAATATTGTGATCGCTTTGTAGTGCTCCACGAAGGGCAAATTAGAGCAGCCGGTTCAATGGCTGAGCTGCGAGCACAATTTGACTTGCCAGATTCTTCATTGGATGATATATACTTAGCGCTAACTAAAGAAGCAGAGGAGCGATAATATGATTGAACTTTATCGCAAACGGCATGCACGCCATTTACAAAAAATGATGAAATATATGCGTTATGTCTTAAACGATCACTTTGTATTAGTCTGTTTGTTTTTACTGGGTGGCTTAGGTTTTTATTATTCTCAGGCCTTAAAAGCACTCCCAAAACATTTTATTTGGGGGCGGCCAATTATTGTGCTGATTTGGTTATGCTTGATCCAATTCGGCAAGTTGGCTACTTTGGCTGAAGCTGCTGATCAAGTGTTTCTTTTACCAAAAGAAACTAAAATGTCTGACTATTTAAATCGCGCACTGCAAACGTCTTTTTGGTTGCCGTTTGTTCTTTGTGCACTTGGCAGCGGTATGGTAATGCCTTTAGTAGTTATTACTACCGGCTGGCGCTTTTCCAGTTTCTTTCTTTTTTTAGTGATGTTTGTTGGTTTTGTGATCAGTCGTTTGTATTTGCAAAAGTACCGACTTTATCAAGTATCAGCTAGTCGCTATCGCTTTTGGTGGTCGGTCTGGTTCGGTAGTAGTTTAATTGTGATGGTTTTGGCTTTGTATGTAGCTCCAATAATTGGTAGTCTCGGCGGACTGATTCAAATGCTTGGACTAGTTTGGTTTTTACGTAAGGAAACTAACGCAATATCATTAGATTGGATGGCTATGGTTCGTAGCGAAAATCAGCGGATGCGGCGCGTTTATCAATTCATTCAAATGTTTACAGATGTTCCTGAAATTTCCAGCAGTGCCAAACGACGCAAGTGGTTGGATCCCATCATTCAAAATATCAAACCAATCCACAAAAATACGTATTTTTATTTATATGCGCGCAGTTTTTTGCGTAATTCCGAATACAGCGGATTGTTTGTACGTCTTACGGCAATTGGTACAGTCATTTTATTTTTCTTACAAGACTTTTGGTTATTTTTACTGGTGGCGCTATTGTTTTTATATCTGATTGGCTTCCAGTTAATCCCGATTTATTCGCAGTTTGACTATATGATCATGACTCATTTATATCCGGTAAATCCCATTCAAAAAAAACAAGCAGTCAAACGCCTGATTGCGCTTGTATTATCAACAGCTGCTATTATTTTTGCTCTTTTGGCTGTGATTCGCTTGGCAAACATCCGCAGCAGTGTGATCGTCATTTTTGCTTTGGCAGTAGAAATACTGGTGTTTAAGAAAGTCTATGTTGCCATGCGCTTGAAAAATAAGTAGCTACTAAAAATGTATAAGTTAAACAAATTAGCGAAGCAATAGATGATTTTTTGCAAAAGAACATGATAGAAGCTTGACGAAGCTATCTATGGAAGATAAAATGATAAGTGCTGCAAAAGATGTGACAAAATGGGTTGAGATAGGAGATAATTTCCATGGAAATTCAGTTGGATAATAACTGGCGTCTGCAGCCAATCAAAGGAGCAACTGGTCAAACTTACATGGGGATCCGAGCATCCGAAAAAGTGTTTATCAAAAGAAACACATCTCCACTTTTGGCAGCTTTGTCTAAAGAGGGGATTGCCCCCAAAATGGTTTGGACAAAACGAACAGCGAACGGCGATGTACTAACTGCCCAAGAATGGTTAGACGGTCGCTTGCTCAAGGCTGAGGAAATAGGAAAACGCAATGATGTAGTGGACGTATTGTATCACTTGCATCATTCACATATGTTGAAAGAAATGTTAAAAAAAATTGGCGGTGAAATTTATACGCCAGACAGAATGTTAGCAGACTACGAGCGCCAACTACCGCAGGAATTAAAAAAGAATTCTTATTTGGCTAAAGTTATCAACTATCTGTATGATTATCTACCAGAGTATCCGGTTCAAAATTACGCAGCAGTTCATGGGGATGTCAATCACCGTAACTGGCTGGTTTCCAACAATTACTTGTATTTGGTGGACTGGGACTCAGTCATGGTGGCGGATCCGGCGGTTGATTTAGGTATGATTTTGGGTCATTACGTCCCCCAATCCGGCTGGAATAAGTGGTTGCTGGCTTATGGAAGTTTGCCTAGTGATAGTACGATGGCTCGTATTTACTGGTACGTGCTATTTAGTTTTTTGCAGGAAATTTTGCGCCATCATCAAACAGCAGACCGCCGGGCGATGAATACAGAAATTTTACAACTGAAGCGTGTATTTGACTATTAGAAGCACCCACGTTTGCCTGTTGATAATTATCCGGTCTGCAACAAAAATAGCTGATTTTTTAATCAAAGGTATTGTTTATTTCAATCGCGGAATAAGGCTGTAGCGTTTTCTTCTGCGATTCGTTTCAGCAATAATTAATGATAAAGACGAGTTGTTATGTAGAAAGGAATAAGAGTATGCGTGTAAGAAACAGACCGGGTGCGGCTGAATATATGGCGGAGTACCCCCAATATGTAGTAGCTGGTCCTGAGCAATGGCAAGGAAAATGGCAGGCGCGTTTTGGGAATCACCAGCCGCTACATATTGAAATTGGTTCAGGCAAAGGCAGATTTATTTATGAAATGGCAAAAGCTCATCCAGAAATCAATTACATTGGGATTGATATGCAAGTAAGTGTTTTGTCCATGGCTTTAGCCAAACAAGTAGCGGCTCCATTGTCTAATTTGCAATTATTACAAGTCAACGGCGAAGCACTTACCCAATATTTTGCCGAAAATGAAGTTGACCGAATTTATTTAAACTTTTCTGATCCGTGGCCGAAAAAGCGTCATGAAAAACGTCGTTTGACTTACAAGACATTTTTAAAAGCCTATGAAAAAATCTTGAAGCCGCACGGAGAAATTCATTTTAAAACTGATAATCAAGGCTTGTTTGAATATTCCCTTAGCAGCTTTTCCCAATATGGGATGATCATCCAGCAAGTCTGGTTGGATTTACACGACAGTAATTATGAGAACAACATTATGACAGAATACGAAGAAAAGTTTTCAAAACGGGGGCAACGTATTTTTCGAGTAGAAGTAAGCTACCATTAAATGGTGCTTAAATTAGTCGTATTAAGGGGACAAAATGAGTGCTAAATTTCGATCTAAAAGTATCATTGGCATTCTCCTTGCTGTTACTAAGTTTCAAAATCACTGAAGAATATGAGCAGAGGTATCACAAGCGATCCTTTGTAAACAACTGCAAGGTCATAGTTTTTCTTTCTTTAGGGTGTGTATGATCAGTTATTTTGACTGGTTATGTGCACTCTTTTTAATTTTAGGCCAGATGATCATATGATTTGTAAATGTAATTCGTTTGTATTAGGGTTAAAATATAAGGAATTTGAGATTGTTCAGCAGCAAAGAAAAAACTAGGAGGAACTTACATGTCAAAACAAATCGAAAATCCGTTAACGCAATATTATAATGGGAAATTTGAAAAACAAGTTCAAGAAGCTCCCGCTTTACAACAAAAAATGACACCAGTTCCAGATTGCGGAGAAACAAGTTATCAAGGTTCTGGCAAATTAACAGGCCGCAAAGCATTGATCACTGGCGGCGATTCAGGAATTGGTCGGGCAGCCGCCATCGCTTATGCCAAAGAAGGCGCTGATGTAGCAATCAACTATTTACCATTTGAAGAAGCTGATGCGCAAGAAGTAAAAGCAGTTATTGAAGCAGTCGGTCAAAAGGCTATCTTGTTACCTGGAGATTTGAAAGATGAATCATTTGCTCGGCAATTGGTACACGATGCTGCTAAAGCACTTGACGGCTTAGACAGTCTAGTCTTAAACGCTGGTATGCAACAGTCTGTTGATGATATTAAAGAATTAAAAACGCAACAAATTATGGATACTTTTACTACTAACATTATTTCAATGTACTGGGTTGTCCAAGAAGCTTTGGATTATTTACCAGAAGGCGGCAGTATCGTGACTACGACTTCTATTCAAGATGCAGAGCCTAGCAAGAATTTATTGGATTATGCAGCTACAAAAGGTGCGATCACTTCCTTCAGTAAAGGCTTAGCAGCTCAATTAGCGCCAAAGGGGATTCGCGTCAATGCTGTTGCTCCCGGCCCAATTTGGACTGCCTTACAAATTTGTGGGGGCCAACCTCAAGAAAAAATTCCTGAATTTGGCCAAAAAGAACTGATGCAGCGTGCAGGTCAACCAGTGGAGTTAGCTGGCGTCTATGTCTTTTTAGCTTCACCAGAAGCAAGTTATGTTACTGGTCAAATTTATGCTATCACTGGCGGTAGCTTCTTTGCTTAATTTAATTTTGTCTATTGAGGATAAAGGTTAGGGGGAAAAACCAATGCCGTGGGATTTAAACGATTATCCAGCTTCATTTAAGAATTTCGATCCACCTTTAAAAAAGAAAGCCATTGATATCGCCAATGCTCTTTTAGCAGAAGGCTATCCAGATGAGCGTGCGATACCAATTGCTATTTCTCAAGCAAAAAAATGGGAAGCAGAAGCTTCTGATCAAGAAAAACAGGCATTTAAAAAACAAGCACCACCCAAAAAAAGCGATCATCATTCAGAGAAAAAAATTAATAAAGATTTATTGGATAATGATGTGATGGTTTATTTTGACGCAGATGCTTGGCAAGTGAAAACAAAAGGTGCTAAGCAGGCGTCTGCTTCCTTTGATACGAAACAAGCTGCTGCAAAACGAGCACACGAAATTGCTGCTAACAAACAGTCAAAAGTGGTTCTTTACAAAAAAGACGGTTCACCTGAATAATGACTAATAAAATGAACAGGACTGAAAAAAATCTTCAATGATTTTTTTCAGTCCTGTTTTGGCTCTTTCTTGTAAAAAAACAGACCATTTTCTCAAAACTTAGTTAGTTTAGTGACAGCTCAATTCCTTTGGCAGCTAAGTTTGCTAAGCATTCTTCAAGGTAGTCGTTAGTATGTTCTGGATAGATTGGTTTGGTTAAGAGGATAGATGGTAAAGAATGATAAGGAGGTGCTTGCTTGCCACGATAAAGGGGATTAAGCCATAAAGGATCGGGCCGGTATCCTCTTTTTTCCATTTCAGCTAGGACCAATAAATGGTACTGATATAATTTGTAAGGAGAATGGGTGAAAACATAATCGACAGTGCTGTGTTTTTTGGACCAGCCATTACCACGTAAAGCTGCTACTTCACGATGCTGACCCAATAATTGCTGACGAGGTAAAAATGGCAGCAAGCTCTCATGCCAAAGTCTCATCATTTTTCATCTCCTTTAAACTTTCTGTAAAAAAAGTATAGCACGAAGAGAGCAACTTTCACAAAAAAATAGCCAATGATTTCGAATTTTAAAGAAATAAATTTATAGCGAGTTGATAACTAGAAGAATAAATTGATTCTCATATTATAACGATTGTTTTTTTTATTTTCGATATAATTACCTGGCTCTCCTTTTAAAACTATTTTTTTGCTAATGCTAAATGAAAAATAAATGATTTTTTTATATTTATAAAAAAAGAACCGAAATAAAATGAAAAATTTTTATTTGAATAAAAAGTAAAAATCTACATATAATTCATATAATATTAAATAAAGATTAGAAACATTTTGAATTGTAGTTAAATATGCTTTTGTTTAAAGGTTTGAACTTTATAAAAAGATTAGAAAGTATAATATAATAGGAAAATTAGTGTTTTATTATGAGGTAAACTATAAAAAAAATGTTGATTTTTATAGACGATAAATTTATAATGAATTTGTAAGTAGTTGGATACAGTATTCTCTTACTTATACTGCAAAGTTTAACGATCTAAACTTTGTTGAAGGTTGCTATTTCAAAAAAATATTTTGGAGGAATGAAGATGGCACAAATTAAATTATCACCAGAAGAATTAGAAACTTCTGCAACAAAATACGCTTCAGGTTCTGATGAGATCCAAAACGTATTGAACACTCTTTCTCAAGAGCAAGAAACAATCCGTAGCAATTGGGAAGGTAGCGGTTTTGAAAGCTTTGATAATCAATTCACTGAATTGAAGCCGAAAATTCAAGAATTTTCTGAGCTATTATCACAAATCAATGAACAATTACGTTCTGTTGCTCAAATTATGCGTGATACTGATAACGATATCGCTCAAGCAATTAACAATCGCTAAACTACGACGAGGAATAAGTGAGGAAATAAGAAAAATTCCTCACTTATTTTTATTTTAGGAGAAAAGACAATGAATAATAAAAAACTATACTACATACTGAAATCTGTATGGATGGTTATTATCTTACTTGTTGCGTTGGTGATGATGAATCGGGATTTTACAGAACTTTCACAGAAAAAGCAAAAAGAAGAACAAGCGGTACGCTTGAATATTGCATTAATCAATGAAGATGCCGGTGTTATAAGAAACGGCAAAGTGTATAGCTTAGGCAACGATTATGTCAAAAAAGTTGAAAAAGATAAAACCTATAACTGGTATACAGTTAGCCGCGGTATTGGAGAAAACGGATTGAAAAGCGGCACTTACAATTTACTGGTTACGATTCCTAGCAACTTTTCTGAAAAGCTTTTGGACTTAGAAAGTACTAGTCCTGAACAAATTCAAGTCAATTATAAAGTCAATGCTAATGGTAACCAGACTTTGGAAAATGAATCCAATAATGCCGGTCGTAAAATTGTCAACGGCTTGAATCAGCAATTAGTAGACATGTACGTAGCTAGTATTATGGACAATTTATTTACCGCTCAAAAAAATATTGAGAAAGTTTATCATAATCAAGTCGATTCTGTTAGTGGTTTTCAACAAGTTCTCTATCAGCCGACGCTTGATTTTAAACAATATCTACCTTCTATTTCTACTCAGTCCAAAAGTGCTTTACAAGCCAATGATTTATTGACGAATACCTTAACAACGTATACCAAAAGCACGGATTCATTGGTTTCAAGCCATAAAGAATATTCAACGGATGTCGAAGCATTGTTAAACCAACGTGCCGACGGCAAGCTAATGTATGAAGATTTTGTCAAAATTCTTTTGTCAATGGATGAAAGCTTGCTGAACTCAGAAACCAATCAGTTGTATCATACGTTGGAAAGCAAAAACAACTATTTAAATGAACAGTTGTTAGCCGACGATTCAGAATACAATTATACTGCACTGATGGATCAGCTTCAGCAACAATTAGCTGATACAAAAATTGAGATTGAACAACAAAGTGAAAAGTTAGCGACTTTAAAGGATCAATATTTTGAGACATATAAGCCCCAATTTTTCCAAGCTTTTCATTTAGAACCGACGGCTGAACAAGTCACACTAAAACAAGCCTTAACGCTACAAGGCTACAACTCTACTAATTTGAACAGTATTTCGACATTCAACAAGAAATACACCGACTGGATGAACCAGCGCTTAGGGCAGCTGCCTTATATTGGTACAGTTCCAGAAGAGGACGACTATGAAGAAGTCTTCAATTATCAGTTGGCGCCTTTTTCTCAAAGCAATCCCAATGAGATCTTAACTGACTTAGAAACGGCCCTTACCAGTGAACGGGGGATTTTAAATACGATTGAGGCAATCAACCAAAAAAATAACGCTTCCATTAATCCAGATGTAACACCACTGCAACTGCCAACACTAGCTGATGCCACTGCCAGCCCTTACTATAATAGCCTTAAGCGAGCCTACGATTACTTAGTAAGTACGCGGACAGGGTTGTTTAACACTAGAAATTATTTTGTCATCGAGTTGGAGCAATATAGAGGAACAACTTTGACCTTTGTTATTCCAGAAGGCATTGAACAAGTTACGATTGGCGGAACTAGCTATAGTGAAAAAAATGTTTCGCATAGCTGGTCTTTAACGGGTAAAAAAACTTATGTCTATTACACTTTTGATTCAGAGTACGATGAGTTGGCTACACTAGCACCTGCTTTTCAACTAGGTATAACTTTCCCAGTGCCAGTAAGTACCAGATCGGTAGTGGATCCAACAGTTAAAGTAACGCCAAAACAAGAAACGACTCCAGATGCAGAACAAGCGTCAGCGGATTCAGAAACAGCTCCGAATGAAACGACTGAAACAACAGAGGAACAAAACGGCGCCAAAGATCAATCAGCGCCAAAAACAGCTGTTTCCCCGATTGTTTTAGCTGCTACTGGTGGTAAAAGTGTCAGTTGGGTGCAACCAGCCGATACCACTATTTTTTCTTCAAAAAATTATCAAAAGGCCAAAAGTGCATATCTGAAAGAACTGGGCCGAGTGACAGAACTGTATCGTGTGGTAGCATCTGAGCTGAGTTTGTATCAAAGCTACCCACTTGAAACGATGTCTAGCTTATTGGAAACACCGATGACCGATGTTTTCAAATTCGTTATTGACAAAGTATTTTTTGCCAGTGATGGCGACTATGCTAAGCAAGAGGCACAGCTGAAAGCACTAAATGAAAAAGCGATGACAATCGAACGTCAATCCGATAGTCTGATGAGACAGTTGCAGGCGATTCAAGAAAATACGAGCCAGTTAAACGACACGGTTACACAACAATTGCCGCTACTAAAAGAATGGCAAGAAACAATGACTAAAATAACCAATGCGGAAAATGAAGTCAGTAAAATCAATCAAACGACAGATGCTGATTTAACCTCAGCAAAAGCTACTTTAGATAGTTTGTTGACACAAACAGAAATCGTTAAAGAATCATCAGATATGAATGTTAAAGAAGCAGAAAGCGTTAAATCTGTCTTTGATTCCTTTGACAAAGAAGTTGCTACTGCGCAAAAAAATGGAGAAGATTTATCAAGTAACGCTGATGTGATGTTACATGATTTAACCAAAGAATTAACGAAAAACCGCGATTTTACCACAGCTTTTATCAATGTATTAAGTAATGCCCATAAAGATGGAGTTCTCAACAACGGATTTCTACAATTTATCGCTAATCCAGTGACAGGAAAAGCAGATGCTGTAATAAAAACTACCGAAGTCAACGAGCCTTTTACTTGGATTTTAATCATGTATACCGTTAGCTTTTTTATCGCTTATCTATTTGCAACACAGCCAATATTCAAACGAATGCGAGATACCTTCAAAGCTGAGAATCTACGCTTGAAAAATAATCTTTTAAATACAACTTTATTAACGCTAAGTAGTTTGGTATCCGGTTTTGTGATTGGTTTGCTGAGTGTTGGTGAATTAAATATCATCAAAGAAAGTCAAATCGTTTGGATTATGATAGTACTATTGTTCACGTTGCTGTTTGCACTATTGAATCACTATGCCATCAAGCAATTCAAAATTGCTGGCTTTGGTGTTAGTCTCTTCTTGTTTATCAGCTATATTTTTGCAACCAGCGCTCTAGGCAAAGCTAGCACTCAAAACTTTTTAGGTCAATTGGTTAGCCATTACAACCCTTTAACTATTGGTGAAAATAATTTAGCAAGCATCTTAGGTAGGGAAAATATCAATAGATGGCAGCTCCTTTTATACGTTCTCGTTGTAATAGCTTTACTACTGTTCAATGTCTTTATTTGGAAACCAAACCAAGTGGAGAAAGAAGGCGTTGCAAAATGAGAAAGAATTTGCTGATAATCAGCTTTTTGGCTTCGCTACTGCTTGCTCCTTTAGCAGCCGTCGCCAACGAGCCGTTGCTCGACAATCATTTGGATTTAAAAACCGATCGTTTAAATAAAGAACAATCCGGTGCTAAATCGGGACAACAAACAACAGTTGATGAGCGATTATTCAATTCTGAAGAAATTGAGAAACTAAAAAAAGCTCAAGCAAGGCAAGAGAACTTACAAAAGCAAGAGTCAGAGCAATTGTTTATTAATAAGTCTTTGACGGCCAAGGAAGTGGACACTGAAACATTATTTATGCCAGATGCTAAAGCAGTAGAGACCATAGCAGCGCAAAATGATGTTGCTACAACTGTCAATGAGATACAAAACACATCGGTTTTAATACCGTTATTGGTAGTGGCGGCGGCTCTGACTTTGTTTAGTATCGTTTTTTATCATTGGAAAAAAAGAGGTTAATGAAATGGGAGAAACTAAAGAACACGTTAATATCACGTTCATGTATGAACACAGTCGGGAACAAGCTGCTGATTTGCGAATTCCCAGAAATATTACAGTTTATCGTCTAATTCGGGAGCTTAATCAGATATTTGGCAAACAACAAGAAGTACCAAAGTATCAATTAAAAGTAAAAAATAAAGGGTTATTACTCGATGAAGAAAAAAAATTAAAGGACTATCCAGTTACAGATGGGGATATTATTGAAGTGTTGGGGGAGTAAAAGATGGAAACAATTAAAGAAACAACGATCACTTTAGAAAAACAAACATATAATTATCAAAAAACAGCTGCTGCTTGGACGTTGTCCTTGCGTAAATCAGAAGTGCAAGTTTCTGATCAAAAGGACTTAGCTTTGTTAACGGTCCAAAATCCATTGTTTATGGAAACGATCATTGATTGGCAAGAAGATGCGGTAATTTTTCATTATCAAGTGCCAACAAATACAATTTCTTTTGCGCAATTAATAGAAGCACCGCGCCAAGAGAAACTACGGGCGATGGCAAATATGGCTCAAGTCCGTTCTTTATTAGCATTGCCGATCACTTTTTTCCTACATCCGGAAAACTTGTTGTTCGACTACAATCTATTACCAAAAATTGCTTATCGTGGTTTGGCCGGCAAAATGCCGCCTTCGGTCACCAATGAAGAATTGTTGCTGCGCCAGTACAAGTGTTTGATCATTGCATTATTTGAAAAAAATCAAAGTTTTACTGACTTATATGAAGGACAATTAGAGATCAAAAAAGGCTCAGAATTTATCCAAACGATTCTACAAAAGGCCACATTCGAAGAAATTCAAACATATCTCCTCAGTCAATATAATTTGACCTTAGATACAGAAGTCAAAACGACACAGCGTGTTACAAAATCTAAATTCAAAATGATGAAATATTTGTCAATTTGGACGCCGGTTCTGGCTGTTTTATTAGCAGCTCCTTTAGTGTATCTTTTCTTTTTCCAGCTACCGTTTCAAATGCGTTTACAAGACACAGATACAGCGTTTCTAAAAAATGATTATGAAGGAGTTATCTCTCAATTAGAGTCAATTGGCACTAAGAGAATTCCTTTCACACAAAAATATGAACTATCTTACAGTTTCGTCCAAGGGAAAGAATTGAATGAACGACAAAAGAAAGTCATTTTAAATAATATTACGTTGCGATCCGATGAAAAGTATTTAGATTATTGGATTGAAAATGGTCGTGGTAATTTGGATGAAGCGTTGGATATTGCTAAAAACCTACGGGATTCCGATTTAATTCTTTATGGTATTACGCAAAAGATTGAGCAAGTTCGAAATAATACGAAGTTAAGTGGAACTGAAAAAGAAGCACAAGTGAACAAACTAGAAGAAGACTACAAAAAGTATGAAGAAAAACGTCAAGAAAGTTTAGCTTCTGATGATTCTAAAGCAAGTGAATCTTCATCAGAGGAGGCGAAATAAATGAAGCACACACAAGCAATACTCTATTTTCAAGGCTATCGTTATCAAATTCTTTTGAATGAAGCAAAACCTACGATAATCGCTAATGATGTGCAAGCGGATTTGCATGTGCCTAGTTTACCGAGTGATCTAACGCTTTCCTTAGTCTTTAATAATGGCTGGCAATTGTCTTATTCGGATCAGACGGTTTCTTTGGAATTGCAAGAATCTTATCAAGTGCCTGTTGATGCTCAGCAGCCACTGACTATCTTGTTAGCTCCTGATCATCAGCGGGAAATCTATGATTGTTTAGACAAACAAGAATTGGTTTTGACTGCTACCGTTGGTGCTGATTTGCAATTAAAGCAAGCTGCCTTTTCCGGTATTTTGAAAAAACAAGGTGATATGTGGCACTTTTTGCTGCTTTCTGGCAAGGTAATGCTTAATAATCAGCAATTTATCGGAACCGAAGCCGTATTGGAAAAAGGGGATGAATTAGCCTTTTTCACTTATACGTTAAAACTCTTTCCCCATGAAATTCATGCTTCACAAGGCGCCATTTTAGCCAGCAACTTATGTCAAATCTTCAGTTCTCGCTATGATGTGTATGAAGAATATCCGGACTTTCATCGCTCACCGCGGATTATTTATCGCGAGCCAGAAGAAAAAATTATGATCAATGCCCCTAGCAGTCCCGGCAATAAACCAGAAGACCAACTGATTAAAACAATCTTGCCGCCGTTGTTGATGCTGGCTGTTACGGTAGTCATGGCTTTTTTCCGTTCCAATCCGCTTTTTGTGATTGGTAGTGCGGCTACTACTGTGGTAACAATTATTTTTTCTATTACGGGTTATTTCAAATCTCGTAAAGATTTTGATCTAAGTTTAGTGGAGCGAAAACAAAATTATGAAAACTATTTGGTAACTAAGTCTGTTGAGCTTCATCAGTTAATTCAAGAGCAAAAGCAAGGGCAACTCTACCATTATCCGGCTGTCAGTCAGCTACTGGAAATGGCGCAAACCTACAGTCCACGGATTTACGAAAAAACACCGTTGCACTTTGACTTTCTATACTATCGTTTAGGCTTAGGGGAAGTGAAAGCATCTTTTGATATTGACTATTCCAATAAAGAACGTGGCAAAGAAACCGATGAAGTAGAAAAAGAAGGCTATGCACTTTATGAAAAAAATTTAAAGGTGCCTGAGTTGCCGATTATCGCAAATTTGATGAACGGTCCGGTGGGCTATATCGGGCCACGCCCTTTAGTCTTGGAACAATTACATTTGTTAGTTAATCAGCTTTCTGTTTTTCATAGCTATCATGACTTACAACTTATTTCGATTTTTCCTGAAAGTGAAAAAGCCCAATGGAACTGGATGCGTTGGCTGCCTCACGCAACGTTGCAGGATATGAATGTCCGTGGTTTTGTTTACAACCAAAGAAGCCGTGACCAAGTGTTGAACAGTTTGAATCAAATTTTGAAAAACCGTAAAAATAGTCTTGAAGAAAATCGGAATAACCGTGAAAGCACAATTTTTACTCCGCATTACGTGGTGATGATTACTGATGAAAAACTGATTTTAGATCATGTGGTTATGGAATTCTTTAATGAAGATCCTAGTGCGTTAGGCTGCAGTGTGATTTTTGTCGAAGATGTGATGAGTAGCTTATCCGATAATATCAAAACAGTTGTCGATATTCGTGACCGTAATACCGGTGTTCTAGTTTTAGAGCAAGGTGAATTGAAAAATACGCATTTTACTTTGGATCATTTCCCAGCAGAATTTGACAAAGAACAGCTGCCACGCTTATTAGCCCCGTTGAATCATTTACAAAACTTGAAATCCAGCATTCCTGAATCTGTCACCTTTATGGAAATGTACGGCTTGGAACGCTTTGAAGAGTTTAATGTGACGCAACGCTGGGCAGAACATTCTCCTCATAAAACCTTAGCGGTACCGCTTGGGTTGCGTGGGAAAGACGATTTAGTTTATTTGAACTTGCATGAAAAAGCCCATGGACCGCACGGCTTAGTTGCCGGAACAACCGGTTCTGGGAAATCGGAAATCATCCAAAGCTATATTTTGAGCTTAGCAGTTAATTTTCATCCGTATGATGTGGCGTTCTTGCTGATTGACTATAAAGGCGGGGGAATGGCCAATCTCTTTAGAAACTTACCACATTTGTTAGGTACTATTACCAACTTAGATGGTGCGCAAAGTATGCGGGCGTTAATTTCCATTAATGCGGAATTAAAGCGACGTCAACGGTTGTTCTCAGAAAATAACGTCAATCACATTAACCAATATCAAAAATTGTACAAAAACGGTGAAGTAAAAGAACCGATGCCCCATTTATTCCTGATTTCCGATGAGTTTGCAGAATTAAAAGCCGAACAGCCGGATTTCATGAAGGAATTGGTGTCAACGGCACGGATTGGTCGTTCCTTAGGGATTCATTTAATCTTAGCGACACAAAAACCAAGTGGCGTAGTTAACGACCAAATTTGGAGTAACTCGAAGTTCAAGTTGGCGCTAAAAGTTGCGGATAAAGCCGATTCCATGGAAATGTTACGGACACCAGATGCCGCAGAGATCGTGCAACCGGGACGAGCGTATTTACAAGTAGGAAACAATGAAATTTATGAACTCTTCCAAAGTGCGTGGAGTGGTGCCGATTATTTGCCGGATAAAGAAGACCAACAAGTGGAAGATCATACGATCTACGCAGTGAATGACCTGGGGCAGTATGAAATTTTAAGCGAAGACTTAAGCGGCTTGGAACATGCGGATGACGTGAAACAAATTCCAACTGAGTTAGAAGCGATCATTGACGGGATCCATGATGTGGCTCAACAGGAACAAATTGAACCACTGCCGCGACCATGGCTGCCACCGTTACGGGAACGAATTGCGGCCAGTGAATTCCATCCGGTTGATTTCAAAACCGCTTGGCAAGGGGAAAAACAAGCCTTAGAACCGGTCTTAGGTATAGTGGATATACCAAGCATGCAAGCGCAGGAAACGTTGAAAGTGAACGTAACGCAGGAAGGTCATATGGCTGTTTTCAGTAGTCCGGGTTATGGAAAAAGTACGTTGATGCAGACAGTGGCGATGGACTTAGTACGAGTCCATAATCCGGCACGCTTACATTTGTATCTGTTAGATTTTGGAACCAATGGCTTATTGCCACTGAAACACTTACCGCATGTGGCAGACACCATGAGCATTGACGAAGAAGAAAAGATCGTGAAATTTACCCGTCGCATGACGGAGGAATTGAAGCGTCGGAAAAAATTACTGAGTGAGTATTCAGTTGCTAGCTTGGAAATGTATGAACGAGCATCCGGTAAGGAAGAGCCGCGTATTATGATCCTGTTAGACGGTTATGAAGGCTTTAAAGGTGCGAAGTTTGAAGAAGTGTTAGAGAAAACGATCACGCAAATCGCTCGAGAAGGAGCCGGTATCGGGCTTCATTTACTCCTGTCAGCGGGACGCCAAAACGCCTTGCGGATGAATCTGTACAGTAATATCAAGACACAAATCGCCTTAAAACAAATCGATGAAGCGGAAGCAAGAACGGTAGTTGGTCGTACCAGCCTAACCATTGACGACTTGCCGGGGCGCGGCTTAATCAAACTGGATGAACCAGAACTCTTCCAAACCGCCTTACCGGCAGCCGGAGAAGACACCTTACAAATCATTGATGCCATTCAAGCGGAAGTCCAAGCCATGGACGAACACTGGACCGAGACAAGACCAGAACCGATACCGATGGTACCGGAAGTGTTGGATTTTGAAGAGTTCAAAGAAAAACAAACGACGAGAAATGCAATACAAAACAATCAACTTCCTTTAGGTGTTGATTTTGATCAAGTAGAAGCAGTGTCTATAGATGTGAACAAATTGAAACATCTGACAGTTTTTAGTGATCAAGAAGAATCATTACAATTGCTTCAAAAAAACTTAATTCAATCTAGTTTATTGCTATGTGATACTAAATTAATAATTATTGATACTGAAGGAGGTCTTATAGAGTATCAACAGCAATGTAAAACCTATGTATCTGGTGATAGTATTAGTGATTTTTCAGAAATGCTGTTGGGAGAAATTAACCGAAGGGAAGAAAATGGAGACACATCTGATTGGTTGATTTTTATCGATAAAATTGATTTCTTTATTAAAGTATCAAAAATAAAAGACGATGAGTTTAAAATGATTTATGAAAAAGGACCAAAAGTTGGTTTACATCTAATTATTTGTTCAGCGTATAGCTATATCTCTAGTTATGATGCTATTCCGAAATACATTAAAGTTAATGGTAAACAAGCTATAATTGGTATGAGAAAATCTGATCAAACAGTATATGATAAACCTTATCAGGCAAATGAACCGATGATGGAAATTGATGAAGCTTATTACTACGTAAATAGTAGTTATGAAAAAATAAAATATCCACGCTAGATTTTATATGACATTAGTTTTAGAAAATATATAATTAAAATAAAGGAGAATAGAGATGACAAACCAAAAAAAATTATATCCACTAGGAACGATTGTTTATTTAAAAGAAGGGACTCAAAAAATCATGGTAGTAGGACGTGGAGTAGTTTATCAAGACGAAGGAACTAAATCTGATGCTTTTGTTGACTATATGGGATGTGCATATCCAGAAGGTATTGATCCAAATCAGACTATTTTTTTCAATGAAGAAAATATTGATCAAGTAGTTTATGAAGGTTATGCAGATGAAGAAGAAGAGCGATTCTTAAAAGTTTATTCAGAATGGGAGAATAGTATTAATATTCCTAAGAAAAAAATTGATTAGGAATACGAAAGGGGCGATACAATGAATTACCAAGAAAGAATTTCTGCTTTAGAGACGTTTAAATCCGCAATTTCAGGTGGTGAAATTGTAGACTCAACCGCTTCTTTTACTTCAGATATTTCTGGTTGGGCTGGCGGGGAAACAGCGAAAACTGGATATAACCTGTATGTAGAAAGGGTAAAAACCGATGTTGCAAAAATTACTACTAAAAAACAAGACTTTATAAGTAAGATAGATTCACGAATAAGTAGCATTCAAGCTCAATTTGACTTTGATTACATGTTTCATAAAACTCAGTTAAATGCGATCCTTGATAAGGATACAAACAAAATGAAGGAGAAAAAACAAAACTATTGCAATTCAACTTCCATGGACTCTAGTGTCAGAGCAAAGTTAATTCAAAATATTTATTAATATCTTAAATTACAAGGAAAGGAGAAGAATAAATGTCAACAATTAAAATCCAGCATGAAAATTTAGCAACAGCTACTTCAAAAGTGACTACTAAGACGAATGAATATGAAACAAAAATTGTTAATGCTAGTGTCTCTTTTCTTGAGATAAAGGAATCTTTGAACGGAAAAGGGTATGATTCATTACTGGAACAAATGTCTGAAAAAATTGAAGCCCAAAAGAGAATAGTTGCTGAATGTAAGATTTTAGCTGAGAAAATAAACACTTATAATGTTGTTATGTCAAATTCTGAGACAAATGTGGTATTTCCTAATTAAAAAGGGGTGGAATAATGGCTGATAAAATACAGTACGATCCAGCGAAACAAGCAGAGTTAAAAAATTTGATGAACGAAGTTAAAGAAGAATTCAGTAGTTTAATTGACGAATATAAAAATGTAAAAGAAGTAGTTAATTCAGATTTTAAAGGAGAAGCTGCAACAGCTTTGATATCAACATTGGAGCAAAAAATAAATGACTTGACGACAGAAAAAAATAATTGGTCTGCTGTAATTGAAAATGCAGACCAAGTTGGAAAAGCCTTAATAGAAAGTGATCGAAATGCCAAAAGAATTATGGATGGTTTAGAACCATACAGACAAGCAAAAGGCGGAAAAATTTTGTAAAAAGGAGGAAAATTCATGGGGGAAGGAATTTATACAATTCCAATGAATGAATACTACAGTAAGTCAAAAAGTTTAAAAGATAGTGTTAAGGAAGTAGCGGAAGCTGTCCAAACAAATTTTTTAAAGAAGGTAGAAGATAATATTAATGAACTAGATGAACAAGACCAAACCTATTTAGAAGGAAGTAGTCCTTATACATCTGCTAAAACGTTATATACAACTTTAACAGATACGCATATGAAGAACTTGGAAAATATGTCTAGTTTTAATAGTCAAAATCCATTATATACCATTGAACATAATGATAAAGAATATGCCGCTCAATTCAAAGCTATAGCGGAGGAAACGAATAATAGTGAAATAACTAGTAGACTAAATGGCTTAAATCAAACTATTGATGATAAAATAATGACAGCTAAACTTGTTGACTTTTTAACAAATATTTCAGATGAAATTGGGGATAAAGATTGGATCCAAAGGATGTTACTACTTGCGAAAGCAAATCCTACAAAAGCATGGCAGGATTTGCTAAATGATGAGAAGTTTGTATCTGTTATCCAAAAAAGTGAGAGTGTTCAAGAATTTTTACTAACTGCTATGGTAAAGATGGAAAGTTTAGGAAATACATTTAATTCATTTTCTACAAAAGTAATGAACACTCTTATTAGAAGTGATAAGTTTGTAGATTTCTTAAGTAAAGCACCAATAAAATTTCAGGATAAAGTTTTAAATATCATGGCAAAGTATAGTGATGATGCTATTTCTGCCATGAATTTTTCTGGTAAGTTTGTTGACTGGATTAAAACTATATGTGAATTAAAACCTGTAAAGTTTCTGACTAAACTGGCGAATACAGGATTAGGAAAAGTGATAACCTCTCCATGGACTGGAGTGATTGTAAATAGTGGTTTTTCGGTTTTTAATGCTTATCATAACAAGAAAAGTGAAACATATAAAGACGTAGGAAAGTCTGTTGGAGGTGGTATATAGATGGTATTACCAGTATTGGTCCTATAGAAGGGGCACTTATGGGAGCAAGCTTTGGTCCGTGGGGGGCGTTTGGAGGTTTTATAATAGGTAATGCTATGTATGGATCTCAATTAGTTTTTCCAGATTGGCCTGACACGATCACAAATTGGACGTATGACGGAATTGATAAAGTAAGAGAATGGGGAAAATCAGTAAAACAACAAGCTTCTAGTGTGTTAAAAACCGCGGCAGATAATGTAAACAAAGTAGGAGAATCAATAAAACAGCAAGTTTCAGGAGTAGTAGAAACAGTTTCAAGCAAAGTTGAAGAAGCAGGAAAAAATGTTGAAGCTGGTGCTAAAAAGCTAGTGAATGGGGCTAAAAATTTATTAAATAAAATACCTAAAATATCAGCACCTAAATTAAATTGGTTTGGATAATTAAGAAAGGGGAAAGACGTGAAGAAAAATGTCTATCAAGCGAGTTTTGAAGAAAGTAAGAATTTTGTCACAGAAAAATATATAAAACAAGCACTAAATGAATCCGGAAAAAAACAAGTCAGAAAAAGGTTTGTCGGAGTAATTGTTATGATGTTGTTACCTATTAAAGGTTCATTTCTATTTTCAGCAGTTGAAAAGTATTCACCCTATGATATTAATATATTGCCGGCTAGGTTAAAATGGGTATTTTTATTATTTGGCTTTATTATTTTTCTTTTTGCAGTTATCAAATTTAAAGAATACAAAAATAATAAAATTTTAAATTCTTTTGAATACAATCGTTTAATGTGCTTTTCAGGGACACTGTTTGCCACTGTCGGTTTTTTATTTATGTGTTCAATAGCCAATTTGATGCTTAATTCTTATTTACCTAGTATAGGATATAGTATTTTACTTCTTTTATTTATTTATCACAGGAACAGTGAGACAAACAAAAAAGTGATTACTGCGTTGTATCAGTCAAAAGTTGAATATACGAATCAGTTTGCTGAAAAAATAGCATTTTTTCAAAAATTTGCGACCAAATATGGTGGATTAATTGTGATTATTTTGTTTATAGTTAAGAATTTTTTGTTCAAAGGTAACCATGAAAATGGCTTAATAGGACAAATACTTGCTTTTTTATCACCATTAATGATGTTGTTCTGTTTTGCATTTATTTTTGCGATGAAAGAAGAAGTGATGCAAGGTTACTATTTAAAAAAGTACTGTGAAGAATATAGAATAAAATATGGATATTCAATACTAGACTGGTACGGTCCAAAATCTAAATTTTATAAAGAAGAGATAAATAAATCATAAAATATATAGATATAATAATAAATGTAGAGGAACTTTTTAGAAATTGATATTGGTATGTATTTATTATATAAAATTAGTGATCATTTGCTAGTGTTGTATTTTCTGAAAGACATATAGTTGAGAAGTTAATGCTTGGAGTGAAAAATATAGAGTTTTTTTACAATAACTTTTTTCTAAATGTAAATAGTAAAGGAGAATTTTTTATATTTGAATTCCAGTTTAAGCTATTTAAACTATATGGAGGATGCTTGTAATCAAGGATATTATCAAAAGACAACAAAAATATTAGTAAGAAACTGGTATGGTAGTCACTCTAAAGAATATTTAAACGAAACAAAAACAAACTAAATATTCGAGTGAAATCTTCACTGATTAGACAAGCAAAAGGCGGAAAAATTTTGTAAAAAGGAGGAAAATTCATGGGGGCAGGAATTTATACAATTCCAATGAATGAATACTACAGTAAGTCAAAAAGTTTAAAAGATAGTGTTAAGGAAGTAGCGGAAGCTGTCCAAACAAATTTTTTGAAGAAGGTAGAAGATAATATTAATGAACTAGATGAACAAGACCAAACCTATTTAGAAGGAAGTAGTCCTTATACATCTGCTAAAACGTTATATACAACTTTAACAGATACGCATCTAAAAAACTTGGAAAATATGTCTAGTTTTAATAGTCAAAATCCATTATATGCCATTGAACATAATGATAAAGAATATGCCGCTCAATTTAAGGCTGTAGCGGAGGGAAATCTTTCGAACGAAATCACTAACACGATGGGAGCAATAAATCAACAAATAGATATTAAAAAAGGGATAAATACCACAGTGAAATTTTTGAGTAGTATAGATAATACAATAAGTGAAAATGAATGGATACAACGTATTGAAAAAGCAGGAGGACTCCTACCATTTTTAGAAGGATTAGCGAATGGTACTCGAGAGACTAAATTTCTAAGTTTCGAGAAATTACTTTATGACCCTTCAGTAGGTCAAGCTATGGTTAGCTCAAAAAGAGCTGAAAAGTTTTTAGAGTTCTGGATGGATTTACCATATACAATAAAAAATTCAAAAATAGTAACAGGTTTTTCAAAGATTGCAGGGAAAATAAACGGCTATATTAGTGATACAAAGATTGTTACGGGTTTAGCAAATGGAAAATTTATTACTTCAGCAAGTAAAATTGCTAAAAAAGTTATAAAAAGTGATCTGGCAAAAAAGGTGTTTAAATATGGGGGCACTGGTTTATTAGTTGCAACGACAGCAATAAATATTGGAAGCAGTGCCTACAAGAATTGGAATGATGAAAAGACTAATTCAAGAACTGCTGCTGGTAAAGTAGGCAAAGCAGTAGTTGGAACGGCCATTGACCAAATAAAAAATGCAGGCCCGTTCGAAGGCATGTGGGCTGGAGCTAAATTGGGTATGATGACTGGTCATCCATTAGCAGCTGCAGGTGGACTTGTAGTAGGAGGAATATTGGGAGCTGCAAATCAAATTGGTCAAGCTGTCTTCCCAAAACAATATGATAAAGGAATTAGTGCGATAAAAGATGGAGCATATAAGGTAGTCGATTGGGCTGAGAAAAAAGTCATTGATGCGAAAAATGCTGCTGAAAAAAATATAAAGAATGTTGGAAAAGCTGTTGAGAAGGGGCTTGATAAAGTAAAAAGTGTAGGTAAATCAATAAAGAGTGCTTTTGGAGGAGGATTGAAATTAGCCACGAGCTGGTTTGAATAAAACTATGGAAAATAATGAAAGTTTAAAAACACATATCGAAAGTGCAATGAATTTAAAATGGTATAATGTTGTCATTTTTTTCCCATTGATGTTAATTTTTATATTGCTTCCACCATTTTTTTTCTTACCAATTATGCATATTTATGGAAATAAACATTTACTTTTTATATTTAAATTTTTTCCACAAACTCTCCCAGTGAAATTTACAGTTCTGTTCGGTGGAATTGCATGGATTACTATGATCAAACTTCTATTTTTGAATTCAAAAAAAAGAATGAGTTATATCTTTTATAGTTCAATTATATATTTGCTTGTTTTTCTATATAGTTACTATCTTTATTATGTAACTCTCTACCCTTTAGCTAGTAATATATTTTCTGAAGTACTTACATTGTTACTATCACCTCTTCCACTAGTTACACTTTTTATTAAAGTTAAAAATTTGGATAAAGCAAATAGATTTATGGAAAAAATAAATAGTAATTTACCGCTTATGTTAGGTATTTATTGGGTGAGTAGTTTTTTTATAAACTTTCTTTCTAGCATAGAAAATTCTTTTTATAAATCTATAGCAACAATATTTCCGATACTTGTTATTTTGGCATATAGCTGGTTAAGCGCTTATTTTTCAGAAAATATTCGTTTGTTGTGGAAAGTAAAAAATAAACCGGAAATGTATAGAAAAGAATGTGGTTATTCCGTAAAAGATTGGTATGGAAGCCGATCTAAAGAATATATAAACAAAGAAATAGATGAGTAACTTTTTCCTTTACCCTCCAGCGAAAGTTTTCTTTCGCTGGATGACTAAGGGAGAAAAATTTAAAAAGAGTGAAAGAGATGGTTGCTGCTATTTAAAAGAACGAGTTGCTACAGCAGAGCTTCATCAGATGTCTTTTTTAAGCGGCTTGACCCAATGTCAAACAGCCTTTGGAGAGGCTATTTCAAGTGTACAAGTGCAGGAAATGCGAGAAATCTTAAATGAGAACTTAACGCAAGTAGCTTGCTAGCCGGTAATTTCTTGTAAGATTATTTGTTTATGAAAAACACTTAATAATAGTAATATTAAACAGTATTGTTATTTTTATATCCTGAAATATTATTTGTGATATGAAGTTAAAAATAGCATATTACTTGTAATAAAATACATTCGGCTATTATAATGGTTTCAGCGAGCAAGTTTTTTTATTGCTTAGATGTGGAAGGAGAGAAGAAAAATGTTTAGTTATACAGATATGATTTTGTCTATTATGCAGAGAATTGAAGTGTACAACGAAATTTTTAAAGCCATCTCTAAGGAAGTTCAAGAAAACAGCTGCAATCAAAGCGCCAATCGTAGAGGACATGACACGTATGTTTTTTGCAAAAATAACGTAAATCGTTTCTTCACTGAGGAAGAAACCTTTAGGAAAAGTTTGGCACCATTTCATGAAAAAGAAGCAACCAAGATTTTATTGGAAGGCTTGGATGCTTACAAAGAAGGCGTTTATTTCTGGCTAGATGCACTCAATGAAAAATGTGAAATAGTGGATCAGATGAAATATCAAATAGGTGTTAAAGGAAAAGAAACTTCTTACCAATTAATTAATCAGGCTTGTAGAGAAGCTTGCGAAGGAATTAAAAGCGCCCACAGTGTACACAAAATGTAAATTTACAATAATTTTAGTATTTTAAAAGAAGTCGGGACGAGCGATGGCAATGTCCTGATTTTTTTATTTTTTAATTTTTTTTTCAAGTATTTTTACATAAATTCTGCTATACTAGGAATGTTACAAGTTCCCGAAAGGCTTTGCTGCTGTAACTTAAAAGCAAAGATGCCTTGTAACCGAATCATAATTAGGGGGAATCATAGTATGACAGAAAGACATTTATTTACATCAGAATCTGTTTCCGAAGGACATCCGGATAAAGTCGCCGATCAAATTAGCGATGCCATTTTAGATGCCATTTTAGAAAAAGATCCGCTGGCACGAGTGGCCTGCGAAACATCAGTAACAACCGGATTGGTCCTAGTTTTTGGAGAAATCTCTACCAAAGCCTATGTAGACATCCAAAAAATTGTGCGCCAAACATTGAAAGATATTGGCTATACCCGCGCAAAATATGGATTTGATGGAGATACTGTCGCAGTACTTGTAGCAATCGATGAGCAATCACCTGATATCGCTCAAGGAGTAGACGAAGCCTTAGAAACTCGTGGAACAGCAGCGGCCAAAGATGAAATTGGTGCTGGAGATCAAGGGTTAATGTTTGGCTTTGCTGTAGATGAAACACCGGAATTAATGCCGTTACCGATTGCATTAAGCCATCGCTTAGTTCGCCGTTTAGCTCAATTGCGTAAAGAACACATCTTAACTTATTTGCGTCCGGATGCCAAATCGCAAGTAACGGTGGAGTATGATGAAGCCGGCTTGCCTCAACGAGTTGACACCGTCGTTATCAGTACTCAACACGATGATGCAGTTACTTTGGAACAAATCCAAAAAGATGTCAAGGATTTAGTGATTAAAGAGGTGATCCCAGCAGAATTATTGGATGACCAAACAAAATATTATATTAATCCGACCGGCCGTTTTGTCATTGGTGGTCCTCAAGGAGACGCCGGGTTAACTGGTCGCAAGATTATCGTTGATACTTACGGTGGCTATGCTCGTCATGGCGGCGGGGCTTTCTCTGGCAAAGACGCCACTAAAGTTGACCGTTCTGCCAGCTACGCAGCTCGCTATATCGCTAAAAATATTGTCGCAGCTGGACTAGCGAAAAAAGTAGAAGTCCAATTAGCTTATGCAATCGGCGTTGCTCAGCCGGTTTCCATTTCAATTAACACGTTTGGAACAGGTACTGTTTCTGAAAACCAATTGATTGAAGCAGTAAGAGCAAACTTTGATTTGCGACCTGCTGGCATTATTGAGATGCTAGATTTACGTCGACCAATTTATAAGCAAACAGCAGCTTATGGACATTTTGGTCGGACGGACATTGAATTGCCATGGGAGCAAACAGATAAAGTTGACGCACTAAAAGCTAGTTTAGCTAAGTAAAAAGCTCGTTATAGGGCTTGTTAGAGTCAATAATTTTAAGAGATGAGTGAAAAGTAAGTTGAACTTTTCGCTTGTCTCTTATTTTTTTTCAGAAAAAAATTTAATTTTATAGGACAAATACCCTTTTTTTGTAATAGAATAACAAGGGAAGCAGTCTGATTATTAATAATGGAAGTAAAAGGAGTGATAGAATGGAAAAAAAGACCAACATCAAGCTAGTTACCATCAGTGTGTTTGTAGCGACCTTTATGACCGCAATTGAAGGAACAATCGTTTCAACAGCAATGCCAACTATTGTAGGTTCTTTGCACGGGATGGAAATTATGAACTGGGTCTTTTCAATTTATTTATTGACTAATGCCATGTTGACGCCGATTTATGGGAAATTAGCTGATAAAATTGGTCGAAAGCCAGTGTTTATGATTGGCATACTTGTTTTTATTATTGGCTCATCATTGTGCGGTTTAGCGCAAAATATGATTACTTTAATCATAGCACGGGCGATTCAAGGTGTTGGTGCCGGGTCAATTTTGCCAGTTGCTTTGACGATTATTGCTGATATGTACTCGTTAGAAAAACGAGCAAAAGTATTAGGGTTAAATAGTGCGGCTTGGGGAATTGCAAGTATTTTCGGCCCTTTAGCCGGTGGTTTTATTGTAGACACTGTCGGATGGCACTGGATTTTTATGATCAATGTTCCAATCGGTCTAGTGTTGCTAGGATTGATCAGTACTTTTTTAGTGGAACCAAAACGCGAGCGTAGCAAGTTGCCGATGGATTTTCTTGGTAGCCTAGCCTTGATGGCGGTTCTGTTGTCATTGTTATTAGGCTTTCAACTAATTAGCGACAACGGTTTATCTATTTGGGTGATCGCTTGTTTTGCAGTTAGTGCTTGCTTTGTGGCTGGCTTTATCGTGGTTGAAAAAAAAGCTCAAGATCCTGTCATCGATTTACATTTGTTCAATCAATCAACTTTTGTTATTGTCAATCTGGTCGCAGCTTTAATCAGTGGCTTTTTAATGGGGATTGAAGTGTATATTCCGATGTGGATGCAAGGTGTATTGGGAAAAAACGCGGCTCTTGGCGGCTTGGTTTTAGCTCCGATGTCCGTTTTATGGATGGGCGGTTCTTTTCTCGCCAGCAATTTTATGAAAAAATATTCGATGAAAAAAATCCTGACGATTGGTTTACTCATTAGCTTGGCAGGTGGCATGAGCTTAATGTTATTGCCTATGCAGACGCCATTTGGTTGGTTCTTTGTGATTGCTTCGATCTTAGGCGTGGGCTTTGGGTTAACTATTACCACTACTACCGTCAATGCACAAAGTGTGGTTACAGCAGATAAAGTCGGCGTGGCTACTTCTTTTAATACCTTGGTCCGGACGATTGGGCAAACAGTTATGGTCTCAATTTTTGGTGTAATTTTAAATGCTAATATGTATGCGAATTTAGCAAATAGCACGTTAAAAGTTAATGCAGATGTAATGAATCAGCTGGTAAATCCTCACACCGCCAATTCAATTCCAGCTACTTTATTAAAACCACTACGCACTATTCTATTCAGTGGGTTACACAACGTCTTTTTTATTGGCACAGGCTTAGTGGTAGTGGCACTTATTTTAAATCTTTTAGTAAAAGATCGGCATCAAAACGTCTAGTGATATAATAGGATTTAAGAGGAGGGAACTAGCGATGGCTTTTTTACAAGCAAATATTTATTCAAATATTTTAGAAATGGAAGTCTGCGTAAATTTTATTTTACCTCAGCAGACTGAAAAGAAGATCGGCACCAATTCACAAGGCGTGACAGAAGATATTCCTGTTTTGTATTTATTACATGGAATGGGGGGCAATCATAGTGTTTGGGCTCGCCGGACGTCTATTGAGCGCTATGTGGCGGACTTAGGTTTAGCAGTTATTATGCCTTCTACTGATTTGGCCTGGTACACAGACACGCAATATGATATGCGTTATTGGACCTTTATTTCAGAGGAGCTGCCGACAATCTGTCATCAATTATTTCCTCAACTAACAACGAAACGGGAAAAGACGTTTGCAGCTGGATTATCGATGGGCGGTTACGGTGCCTTAAAATTGGGCTTAGCTAAGCCTAATAGATTTGCTGCCGTTGCTTCTTTGTCCGGAGCCGTTAACCTAGCAGCTGGTATTCATGAGCTGTTAAAAATTCGCAAACAAAGCTATTGGGAAGGAATTTTTGGCCCGTTGGATCAAATTGCTGGCTCCAGTAACGATCCACAATACTTGCTTGAAGAACTGGTGAAAAGCGGACAACCAATGCCAAAATTTTATTTATGCTGCGGTGAACAAGATTTATTGATTTATGCTAACCAACAAATGGCCGCTTTACTGGAAAAAGCTGGAGCAGACTACGAGTATCATACAGGGCCTGGAGAACACAACTGGATTTTCTGGGATGCTTGGATTCAAAAAATTTTAGCTTGGCTGCCGCTTCCTCAATAGGCGGCTGCTTAAAATAAGCGCAGGGATCAGTGAACTTTGATTCGATCTTCATGACAGAAGAGAGACAGGAGCTGAACTGTCTTTGGGCAAGTACCAAGGACAGCTCACCTGTTTTTGTTGGTCATAAGTAGTTTTTTATGCGATCAGATCAGCGAAGAGTATTTATTATTTGGCACAAAAATTTTTGACCATTTTTCTAAAATATAGATGAAGGTACAAAAGGTGTCACGTTCTGCAACTATTTAAGTGTACATTGATTTTATACTACTCGGAAAGGAAATCTTTTCTATGAAAAAATTAATGGCAGTCTCTTCCTTTAAAACCGTTGCAAGTGAATTACCTGTATTAGAAAAGTAGCTAAATGGTAAGACAGTCACTTTTATTCCGACTGCTAGTCAGGTGGAAACCGTCACTTTTTACGTAAAAACTGCTAAGTAGGCTTTGATGAAAATGGGCTTAGTAATTGATGAAGTAGATGTTTCTAATATTGCTAGTGAGGAAATTAAGTACAAGCTGAGAAATAATGAGTTTATTTATGTCACTGGAGGAAATAGCTTTTTCTTACTGCAAGAGTTAAAAAAATCCGGTGCCGCTCAAGTGCTCATCGATGAAATCAACCAAGGCAAACTTTATATTGGTGAATCAGCCGGTGCTATTGTACTGACAAACTCCATCGTATATATTGAGAGAATGGATCAACCGTAAAAAGCTCCGGAGTTAACTTCATTCGTTGGATTAAATGTGGTGGAATTTTATCCACTGCCTTATTATCAAACGGCACCATTTAGAAAATAACAAAGAAAATTGAATCCGAGTTTGGTGAACAGCTATATTTTTGGCCTGTTAATAACCACCAAGGAATTATTGTCCACGGCAATTGCTGTGATACTTTTCAGCGGATTAAAGAATACATTAGGAGTTAAGACTTTCAGCGCGGGCGGCCGGGTCTTAACTCCTAAAGCTTTTAGCTTAAGCAGGTCACTTGTAGTGATAGCTTTCACAACGATTTTTTCGACAGAGTTAATCCATTTAAAAAAGACATCACAGATTGTAAAAAGAACTCTTTTTGTTGATATTGTTGCCGAAATTGGATACTTTCTTTCATATACAGCAGGCCATTCGTATCTATATAGCGCTTCATTTGCTGCACCTGTTCTTGTAAGAATTGATTTTCACTGAGAACTTGGGTAAACAATAAATGTTCTTCCGTTTCATCTAAAATCATGCCAAACAGTAAATGTTGGAGTGAAGAAATTGCTGCATAAGTAACTTTTGGAGAAAAACCTGCTGTTCTTAAAATACCCATCATCCTATTTAAATGACACAAACGTTGCGGATAAGAAGGCACTGTTTGAATCTCAATGGCAACAGCACAAGGAAATCGTTGATAAAGATCATAATAACCTTCCATGTAAGCTAAGAGATCGTGGTACCAATCGCCGCTTTTTGGTGGCTCTTGAAATTGATTTTCAATGTGCTCAGCCATACTTTGTAACAACGCTTGTTTATTTTTGAAGTACCAGTAAAGCGCCGGTGCTTGAATGTCCAAACGTTGAGCGAGTTTACGCATTGATAATTTTTCTAAGGTGGGCGTTTCTTGTAGTAAAGCAAAAGCGGCAGCGATAATCGCTTCTTTCGATACTCGTGGATCCATTTTTAATCGCTCCCTACATCCTTTTTTCACTGATAGTGAGAAGGCAAAGTTTATACAACCAAAATATACCAAAAAAATAAAATGTTCGCTTGTTTTTTTTAACTAAAAATGGTAAATTATGATTCGACCTTATTTTACAGTGTTAAATTTGTGAAGTCAATTGAGAGAAACTCATTGTTTATAAAGAATAATAAACAATGAAGAACAGAAAAACATTAAAAGAGAGTAGGGATAAAATGAACCTAATCATTCAACATGCGAAAAAGTACAAAGGCTCCGTTTTAATTGCTTTATTAGCTGTGATTGTCATGGTGATTTCAGCGCTCTGGCAGCCGAAACTGCTCCAGCAAGTGTTAGAAGCCATCATGAATGATGATAGTGACAAAATGAAAACTCTAGGGCTGCAATTAATTGGAATTGCCGGCTTAGGTTTGATAGCTGGTGTTATCAATACGATATTTTCAGCCAGAGTTGCTCAAGGTGTGAGTGCGGACCTTCGGGAAGCGACTTTTAGAAAAATTCAAACTTTTTCATTTGGTAACATTGAAAAGTTTTCAGCCGGCAATTTGGTGGTACGTTTAACTAATGACGTTACGCAAATTCAAAATGTAGTGATGATTGCGCTGCAAACGTTGTTTAGAATTCCGTTTTTATTTATTGGGAGTTTTATTTTGGCAATGATTACGCTGCCGCAGTTGTGGTGGATCATCATTGCATTAGTAGTGGCTGTTATTTTAATTTCATTTTTGTCTTTCTCACAAATGGGAAAACATTTTATGATTATTCAAAATTTAATTGATAAGATCAATGGGATTGCCAAAGAAAACTTATTGGGAATTCGTGTAGTTAAATCTTTTGTGCAAGAGCAAAGTCAATTGTCGCGTTTTACTAAAGTCAGCGAAGAGTTAACTACCCATATTCTGATTGTCGGTAGCTTGTTTTCAGTAATGATTCCAGCTTTTATGTTAGTTGCAAACTTAGCAATTGCCGGAGCAATCTTTTTTGTCAGCAACTTAGTAAAAGATGATCCGACGGTTATCGGCAGTGTTGCTTCTTTCATGAATTATTTGATGCAAATTATGATGGCGATCATTATTGGCGGAATGATGATGATGATGACTTCCCGGGCTGCGGTTTCGATTAAGCGGATTAAAGAAGTGATGGATACTGAACCTGATATTACTTACAAAGACGTTGCAGAACAAACGTTGACTGGCAGTGTCACTTTTGATCATGTTTCTTTCCGTTATCCTGGTGATGATGAAGATACCTTGAAAGATATTTCTTTTACAATTCAACCGGGAGAAATGATTGGTGTTGTCGGAGCGACTGGAGCTGGTAAATCCACTATGGCACAGCTAATTCCTCGTTTATTTGATCCTACAGTCGGTAAAATTGAAGTAGGTGGCGTTGATTTACGTGAAGTGAATGAACAAAGTTTACGGAAAACCGTGTCCTTTGTTTTGCAAAAAGCAATCTTATTTTCCGGAACGATCGCACAAAATTTGCGCCAAGGAAAACGGGATGCATCCGAAGCTGAAATGGAGCACGCTTCTGACATTGCGCAAGCCAAAGAGTTTATTGAAAAGTTAGGTAATCGTTACGATGCGCCGGTAGAAGAACGTAGCAATAACTTTTCCGGAGGACAAAAACAACGTTTGTCCATTACTCGTGGCGTGATTGGTGAACCAAAAATTCTTATTTTAGATGATAGTACCAGTGCTTTGGACGCACGTTCCGAGCGGTTAGTGCGAGAAGCTTTGGCACGTGATTTAAAAAATACTACAACAATTGTCATCGCTCAAAAAATATCTTCCGTAGTTCATGCGGATCGCATTCTTGTTTTGGATAAGGGTTATTTGGTTGGTGAAGGTACGCATGAGGAATTGGTGGCAACCAATTCGATTTATCAAGAAATCTATGAAACCCAAAAAGGGAAGGAGGAAGTCAAATGACCGATTTAATCAAAGCTAGTAAATTTTTCTATCATTATTTAAAACGGTACAAACTATCTTTCTTCTTCATTTTCTTAGCAATTGTCGCAGCTACTTATCTACAAGTTAAAGCGCCACAATTTGTTGGTGAAGCGATTCAAGAGTTAGCAAAGTATGCTGCTAATTTGATGCAAGGCAAAGACGATAAAAGTGACTTTGTTGCAGTAATCTGGAAATTGTTATTGTTTTACGTGCTAACCAGTGCTGCTAGCTTTATTTACAGTATTTTATTTACGCAAGTGGTGGGTAAAGCCACTAACCGTATGCGAATTGGTTTGTTTAATAAATTGGAGAAATTGACTATTCGTTTCTTTGACTCTCATCAAGACGGTGAAATTTTAAGCCGATTTACAAGTGATTTAGATAACATCCAAAATAGTTTGAACCAAGCGTTATTGCAAGCGATGACTAACGTTGCATTGTTAGTGGGTGTGTTGATTATGATGTTCCGGCAAAATGTTGAACTTGCTTGGGCAACGATTGCTTCAACGCCGGTTGCAATTTTTATCGCTGTTTTTGTTATTAGTAAAGCACGGAAATACGTGGATTTACAGCAAGATGAAGTCGGCAAATTAAATGGCTATATGGATGAAAAAATTAGTGGTCAACGGGTGATCATCACCAATGGCTTGCAAGAAGAAACAGTTGATGGCTTTTTAGAGCGAAATGAAAAAGTACGGGCGGCTACTTATAAAGGTCAAGTTTATTCCGGTTTACTTTTTCCTTTAATGCAAGGAATGTCATTAGTAAATACTGCAATTGTGATCTTTTTCGGCGGTTGGTTAGCAGTGAACGGTAGTGTGGATCGTGCAACGGCTCTAGGTTTAGTCGTAATGTTTGTTCAATATTCACAACAATATTATCAACCGTTGATGCAAATTTCTTCTGGATATAGCATGATTCAGCTAGCGATAACCGGCGCTCGTCGTTTAAATGAAATGTTTGCTGAACCAGATGAAATCCGTCCGGAAAATGGAGCGAAACTTGAACGAATTGAACACGCGGTTGCCTTAAATGAAGTTGTATTTGGCTATGACCCGGAAATGCCGGTGTTAAAAAATGTGTCTATTCACGTAAATAAAGGCGAAATGGTTGCTTTAGTTGGTCCAACCGGTTCTGGTAAAACTACTATTATGAACTTGATGAATCGCTTTTACGATGTTAATGCAGGAGCAGTAACCTTTGACGGCACTGATATTCGTGAATTAGACTTGGCTAGTTTGCGTGCTCACGTTGGTATTGTCTTGCAAGAATCTGTCTTGTTTTCCGGTACTATCCGAGAAAACATCACCTTTGGTAAACCAGAAGCAACGGAGGAAGAAATCATCAGTGCAGCTCGACAAGCCAATATTCATGAATTTATCATGAGCTTGGAACAAGGCTATGAAACAGAGATTACTGAAGAGAACAATTTTTTCAGTACCGGACAAAAACAACTAGTAAGTATTGCGAGAACAATCATCACGAATCCGGAACTCTTAATTTTAGATGAAGCCACTAGTAATGTAGATACGGTAACGGAAGCCAAAATTCAAAAAGCGATGGATGAAGCGATTAAAGGAAGAACTAGCTTTGTAATTGCTCACCGCTTAAAAACGATTTTAAACGCTGATCGTATTATTGTGTTGCGTAATGGAGAAGTGATTGAAGAAGGAAACCACCATGAATTAGTTGCTCAAAATGGTTTCTACGCTGAACTTTACAAAAATCAGTTTGTTTTCGAATAATCAAAGTAAGTAGTCAAATTAAGTAACTGTGTTGCTTTACATCTTCTATTTTGAAAGCATGAACCCTAGTCAGACGACTTAGGGTTCATACTTTCTTTTCCTGCTATCCCTTTGAATTTTAGTGATTGATTTTCGCCATAGTTTTCTCAGAAAGAGTATGCTAAAATGGAGAAGCAGGAGGCGAGGCTACTGATGGATAAGTTGAATAAACGCAAAGCTGATTTGGAAAGGACGCGCCAAGTAATTTTGACTGTCGCTTCTGATTTATTTATGACAAAAGGCTTTAAGAATACGTCCACTCGTGAGATTGCTGATAAAGCAAAAATTACGCAGCCGAATTTGTATCATCATTTTAAGAATAAAAAAGAATTATACTTAGCCGTCATTGAAGAATTAACTGATCACGTACAAGCGGAATTAGCACCGATTGTGACCGACAACAGTTCATTGGAAACTAAGTTATTTCGTTTGGTAAAAGTATTGTTGGAAGAGCACCCAGCCAACTTATTTTTAATGTTGAATGATATGTTTCAAGAAATGGATGCCGATTATGAAAGAGCGTTGTATCAAATCTTTAAAAAAACATATATCGAAAATATCGCTGTAATTTTTGAAACCGAAGATAAAACTTATCATTTACAGCAAGCAGTCAGTGTTTCGGACGCAACTCGCTTTGTTTTATATAACGTTAGTGCATTGTTAAGTGTAGAAAAAACCTATCAACGCAAAACAACTGACGAAGATATTCAAAAATTTATCCGTTTTATGTTACATGGAATTATTGAAAAATAGACTAATGAACAAATATTGGCCATTGACTGCAGCAAATAAAAAATAAAGTTACTTAAAAAACGAGTCTAGGACAGAAGTTTTAACATTCATAAGAACAAATAAAAATACAAAATAAGATGTACTTGCCCATAAAATAAGATCTTCGTAAAAGAAGGTCTTATTTATTTCTATTGGCTCATCTGTAAGGTAATACTTGCACCGATATACTGTCAAATTTATTTCAGTCAAGCCAAATACTATATTCTCATATTATTCAGGCAAATATTTGAAGTCTTTATTTTGTCCACAATGTACTAGCGCAATTTCATTATCTAAAAGTTCATCGAAAAACTTATCTATATTATTAGCATCAGGGTTATTTCTTACAAACTTCCAATTAAGTTCACTTTCATACTCTATTTTAGCGGAACCAGAATTATATCCAGCAAGCTTACAATATCTATTCACATCATTCTTATTAATATTTTTTTTGACTTGTAAGAAATAAAAGAAGTATCTGAACAGCCAGAATTTCTCTGACATTCTAATAGTATCAGACTTGTAGTTCTTATGAGTATCGATAAACAAGCGGTCTATTTTTGATATCAGTTCTTTGATTTTTATATTTTTTCTTCAAGTAAATTATTGTCACCAATACTAGTGAGAAATCATCAATGACTTCATTAACTAAATTAAGCAATGTATTTTTTGTTAACAATTTTTTATCTTCAAACTCCACAGAATATAGTAATATCTGATAGAGTTCTTGATTAAAATGACTTGCAGAATAATGCTTTTTTTTCTGTTTTTTTGGCAACCCTTGATTACCTAATTTATTTCCTTCTAATTTGGCTCGTTCTAGTCCATCTCTTCTTCTTGACCTAATATTGTCTAACTCCATTTCAGCCACGAAACCAAGTGAGATACAGAGCATTTTATCAACAAGAGTATCCGTTTTTAAGCTTTCCTGTAAGCTAGTAAGCCTAATGTTATATTCGTTAAATTCTTCTATTAGAGTAAATTTTTTCCTAGTCAATTGGTTTAGTCGGTAAACGCACATTGAAACGTTTACTTTTTTACTACTCAGCTCTTTGGTTAATGTATGTGCATTTATGAGCTCCAGCCGAATATCTTTCCCGCCACTTTCTTTTTCTGTAAATAGAATATTACAGTCGCTTAACGCAGCCTTTTGAACCTCCATCCCAAGCCATTGCTTGTCTTCCTAGCTAGAAACTCTTGCATAGCCAATCTTTACCTTTTCCATTTTCTCTAAATTGATTTGTTTGTCTTGTTACTGTTTTTCCATTTGGAAAACCTCCATATATTAGTTTGTGTTACTACTATATGGTAAAGCATGAATCATCTAGAAAAAATTCTTTATTTTTTTTACATTACGTAGATATTTTTTGATATACTGATTTTATAATAAATTCGACGAAACTTTAGAATAAATGACGAAAGGAGGCTTTTCTTATGAGCAAAATTGCTTCTAGTACTAGCCTAGCAACCACTGCTGGTTCAGGTGTTAAATCGGTCACTATCAATAAAGGACAACAAGTCTCTTTGAGACAAAGTACAATAGCCAGTATGAACACTGGAATGGAAGTCAATAACCAATTGTTGTCAGATTTAGCTCAACTAGTTGAATGTGTAACAACTCAAAGTGAAAAATTCCCCAAAATTGCAGAACTTATTGCACTTCGAGATAGCCGGATTAAGTTTTAAGAGGTGAAAGAATTGGAAAATAAGACAAATGAACAAGAACGTGTGAAATATGATCAGCTAATTTTAGAAAATGACGAGTTAATTGATGAGCTTAATAATGGAAAAAGAAAAATTGAAGAATCTATTTATACCTTAGAAGCAGATGTTCATAGAGGTTTTCAGGAGCTAAATAGGTTAAATGATGAAAATTTAAGATTTGGTGGTTCCAAAACTAGTTGGTTACAATGTAATAATGAAGAACAAGAGCGAGCATTTCGTCAATTACTACGCGAATCGAATGAACAAATTGCATTAGCTTATAAGAAAGAAGCAAAAAAGATGGATGAAGAACGAGAAACACTTTACAAGAAACGGAGTGAGATTCCTTGGGATTAGTTTATTCAAGTGGCGAGTCCACTGAGTTGATTCAAGCCTTAACCAGTAATTTGGCGAGTGGAAAAGAAGCAGTCAATCAATTAAAAACTGGCAGTCAAAAAATAGTTTCAACCGTGGATGGGCGCACTCTGGCAGGAGCTGCTTATACTGCTGGAAAAGGATTATTTAGCGATCTGATTATTCCAATAATTATACGGATAACGACTGCTTGTGAAGCCATTGAACAAGAAATACAAAAATATCAATCAGCCGATCAAGCTACTTCAAGTGAGGGCTATTTAAATGAAGACAATTTAAATCAACAAATTGCGACAAAGAAAGCAATGAAAGCTTCTGTAGACTTTGCTTCATCCGTCGCAAGAACCGCTTCAAGAAATAATCCAGTTGCGTCAGTGCTAGATGCTTTACTTGATTTTCAGAGGAATTTAAATCGGATGTCAGAGAGTATTCAAGATGATATTGATCAACTTCAAAAAAAATAAGAAAAGTTACACTCCTTTTCTTCTCAAACAAAAGGGCTATTCAGTAATAGTCTCAATGATTTAAAGATCGCCATGCAAGGTGTTCTAGTTTTAGATAGTACGATTGTAAACCCTGACGGCTCGTATACCTTGCCAGCTGGAGTAGATAAAAGTTGGTTTACGAGCCAAAAAGATATAGCAGCATTTAAGAATTCATCAAATTATACTTTTGCACACATGCCAAAAAATATGACACCTAAAGAAAACGGAAAACTGGTTAAGCGAAAATCTTCAAAAATTTGGACCTGACTTTTTAGATTATTTTAAAGATGGAACGGTATCAGCTGTAAGTTTTAGAAATGGTCGTGCTTTTCTAAATGGTGTTGCTATCTCTCAAGATTCATTAGGTAGATTGAAATGTGAAAATAGATTTTTATTTAAACCAACGCAAAATGGAGGTCACACTTATAATCTAGGTAAAGACTTCCAAAATAAGAGTGGTATTGATCTAGGAGACTATCACTACTCAAGGCTTCCAAACGGAAAGTTTAATTTTGGGGAGTTGAAAGCAGCAGGGGCTGCAGGGTTTAAAGCTGCTTTTAATCCTATTAATGATTTTAAAGGATGGGGAGAGGCTTCAAAAGTTAGTGAATTTGGAAAAGGTCTAGGAATTCTTGGAACCGGTTTAACAATAGGAAATAATTTTGCAGATAATATAGATCTTTCTGATGGCCTTGACGTAGGAGAAACAGTTAATTTTGTGACAGATACTGCACTAGATATGGGTTCAGGTGCAGGAGCTTCTGCGGTTGGCGCAATGGTTGGTTCAGCCTTCTTGCCTCCTTTAGGAACAGTTGTTGGAGCTGGTGTAGGCAAAGGGGTAAATATGCTTATAAATCATCCATTTGGTGATCCACCTAAAAGTGCCGTTGGTCATGTGAAAGATGGTGTGAAGAATGTTACAAAGGGTATTGGAGATAAGATAAGCAATTTAGTAGGAGGATTTAATTTTGGGTTTGGAGGTTAATTCTATGGAAAAGAATATTAAAAGAGAATCGATAGATGAAAGAAATAAAGCCTATTTTAAATCTTTTATAGTTACTAGAGGAGGTATTGGCTTGCTGCAAATATCTTTAGCAGGCTTGGTTATTGCCCTACTTTGTTTGCCTATAACTTGGAAGGTTGCTGTTCTAGGCTATGGGATAAAACCACTCGAAAGTAAAGTTAATATCTTTATTATCTGTATTGCTATTTTTATGTTATTGACATTTTTATCTGTTAATTTAAGAGCCCTCAGGCGAGTCTTACTTCGACAACAAGGATTTTTAGGTATATTGGGAGTAGTCCAATCAATTTTACTTACAAGTATATTAATGTTTATGTTCTATATGATAACTCAATGGGGTAATCCTAATGAAATTTGGTTTGGATCAAATTTTTCAGTTATCATTATAATATTGCTTAGTTTAGGGTATATTGGTTGTTTGATTTATAATTTTTATTGGCTAAAAAATCAATTAGAAGTAGGGTTCTCCACAGAGCGTACCACAGCTAACCATTTTGCTAAATCTAAAGTTTATGAATCAAAATCATTGTGGATAATCTTTGGTAGTTCAATAATAGGTGCTTTTTTGACGGGGAATTTAGCAAAAATATTTGGAGTGTTGTTTGGCTTGTTTTTGGGAGCTGTTTTTTCTAGATTAACAATAGAAGTAGGATATTCTGCTTATTTGCTAAATAAGAATAAAGACTACTGAATAACTTATACTGATGAGCCTAAAAGATCATGGAAAAAGAAAATATAATTGCGTTCAAAAAAGATATCAACATATGTAGTGCTTAGTGTGTTATTGATTTTTGCTATAGCAGAGATAGAAGATATGTATGTTGTGCCAGAAATCTGGAATATTATATTTTCATATGTCACTCTAGTACTTGTCATCTTACTAATACTAATCTTAGTTTGGTGGATTGTAAAAAAAATAAAGAATAAGAATGTTGGGAGAAAAAGATGAAATTAGAAACAAGACAATTTAGCCTGAACAATGTCATTGGATTTACTGCAGCTCTTAACTCTAAAAATGACATCTTTGACCAAGTATCTGAAACGAGTAAAAAATTCAAAGAAGTATTAATCCAAAATGGGTATTATGCAGATACACCTATTATTTTTGAATATAATCCATTTGAAGAATCAAACGACCTAACTATTTTATCTGCCGTTGGCAATAAAATAAATATTGTTGGAGAAAACAGGTCACAATTCTTTTATAAAGAACGAATGGACTTTACTACAGATTATTTTTATCGTCATTATGACCAAGAAGAAGCCATACCTTATAACGAAATTAAGAAAAAAATTGAAAAAGATAAGGGTATTTTTTTAACAATTTATCATGTTCTTCTGGATTTAGACGGAGACATCGTTATCGACTTATATTGTGAGGTAGACAACCTATGAAATTGTTACCAACAGTGTTTACAGCAGAAAAAATCGGCTTTCAAAATGTTGTGAGTAAGAGAGCAAAGTTTCATTATTCCGAAATGGAAAAGAATTATGAAAATTTTGTTTCTGGTATTGCTGACGAAGGCTATAATGTGAAAGGTCCCTATTTTTATAGACTTAACAACGTTTCAAAGGATGAAATGGTAGACATTGAGATGTTTTTTCCAATTATTGAAAATACCTTCGAAGCAGAGGGGTATCAGTTTGCCTCATATTTTGAAATTAAACAATTATTTAAAACAATAATTGTTGGCGATTTTGATAAAGTAACGGAGCAATCTTATGCAGATTTGTTAGCTACCTTAGAGGAAAATAATTTGAACGTAGCAACACCTTTTTATCATATATTTCCACAAAATGGGAGTAAGTATGTTAATTTATATATTGGCTATTATAGAGAGGCACCACACTATAATTATATCACTTAAACTTGTAAATAATCACTCCATGAAATATGGATTTACCCCATTTATGAAATTAAATATTTTAGGAGTTATTCTTAAACATGTTTGTATATTTTGCAAAAAATTCTTGTTATGGATTGTAATCATCTAGCGAATACTCACCACTATCAAATGTGATGAGGTTTTTTTTGATTTGGTTTAATCTGACAATGAATTATTTGTAATACTTCTAGAGTATTCCGATTTATTCGAGCTATATTTATAACAATTATCTTATCTATTTTTAAATCATGCATTAGTTATTGAAAAGATAGGTGATTCATGTTAGCTCCACTTTCGTTACTGTCTATGTAATGTTTAAAATTTTGGATGTTGTTTTTTTACAGTAATCGTTTAGCTCAGTCATTTGTTTATCTATAGCTTGTTTGTTGTCAGTCGCATACCGATTATATAGTGCGGTTTATCTTTTGCATGTTTAGCTTTCGTTTGATTCCATTATATCAGATTTATTCATATCAAATTAGTAAAAAATTGATGAAAAGTTGAAGGTTGGCTCTTATTTAAGAATAGCAGACACTGAAGATGCAGTCTTAATTGCAACTATTGAAAATTTCACTATTGCAGTTGATGACAATGCAAATCAAAAATACTTAATCGAAGCTAAGACATTAAGTATGATATGAGATAATAAATTTGAAAGAGGTGGTGATACAATTGTAATTCCGCCGAAAACTGTGGAGCCAGCAACTCAAAAAGATATAAGGAAAATATTTGAAGAAGCCTTAGAAGGAGGATAAACGGAAGTTTACTTTTGGAAAACTATCTAATGATGATGGTATATCTTTTCCAGTAGGTGGTAACAGCTTTTTTAATAAACATATTGCAATTGTTGGCTCAACGGGATCGGGGAAATCGCATTCTGTAGTAAAGATAATTCAAGGAGCAATTGATTCGAAAGAGAATAGTTATGATGGGTTAAATAACGTTCACATAGTTATTTTTGATCTACATTCGGAATAGAAAACAGCGTTTCCACAAGCTAATAAGTTTGATGTAAGTAATCTGGTTTCCCTTATTGGCTTTTAAACAGTGATGAACTCCAAGAAATGTTTCCCGATACAGAAGCAAATGATCATAATCAACGTAATGTTTTTAAACAATCTGTAGTGAATAGTCGGAAAAATCACTTTATTGGGGATGAAGAGCAAAAGAAGTCAATACATTTTGATTCAACAGTCTATTTCGATATTGAAGGCGTCTTAAAGAATGCAAACGAAAAAATTCCGAAATGGTGCCAGGAGCTAGAGGTAAAAAAGCAGGTCCATTAAATGGAAAACTTTCAAATTATATCAGTAGATTAGAAAGTAAATTTCAAGATAAAAGACTAGAATTTCTCGTAGAAAAAAGTGCTAAAAATGCTAAATTTGAAGATGCTATAGCTTAACTATTGGGTTAAGGTGATGATAAAGCCAATGTAACAATACTGGATTTAAGTGGAGCTCCTTTCGAGTTACTAAGCACTACAGTATCTCTTATTTCTCGTATAATGTTTGAATATGGATAATATTATAAACGTTTGAGATTTACTAATGATTCTAATGAGCCAATCAATAATGATGTTCCGCTTTTGTTGGTATATGAAGAAGTACATAAATACGTACCAAATAGCGACATAGCAAAATACAGAGCTCTAGACAGTCTATCGAAAGAATAGCTAAGGAAGGAAGAAAATATGGGGTTTCTTTACTTCATGCAAGCCAGGGGCCTTCCGAAATATCTGAAACAATTTTTTCACAATGTAGTAAATTCATAGCGCTGAGATTAACTAATCCTAATAATCAAAACTATGTTAAGAGACTATTATCAGATACTTTAGGAAGTCTAATTGATAAAATACCATCACTAAGGACAGGAAAATGTCTTCTAATTGGAGATGCAATAACAATACCTTCAGTAGTACAAATTGATAAATGCGATTTAGCTTCATCATCACATGATATTCCTTATTTTGAAATCTGGAAATAAAAATGGATTGAACTAAATATTGGCGCCATTAAAAATACATTGTACGGAAATTAATCATAGTTGGTAAAATTAAAAAATAATTTTAAAGTTTAAAATAAGGCAGCTAAAGTAATTACCTTAGCTACCTTATTTCGGGCTGTAGGCTATTTTTATGGGACTGCTGACTGGCTGCACACCTTTATCTCACATTCTTTTTTAAAAGTAAATATTTGATTTATCGAATGATAAGTGATATAGTGATCCCTGTGAAATACGAAAGGTGGGAATTTCATGTTTTTAGGCTTAAATGAAATTAAGTATTCAAAGGGCAGGTACGTGTTGATTGTCCTAGTTATGGTATTGGTAGCCTGGTTGATTTTTATTCTTTCTGGTTTAGCTAATGGTTTGGCTCAAGGCAATCGCTTAGCAGTTGATCAGTGGCAAGCAGATGCAGTTGTCTTATCCAAAGAAGCCAACAGTAATCTTAATAGTTCCGTGCTGGATGAAAAAGTAAAAGACACGATTTCTGGCGGCAATGTTCAAGAAATCGGACAAATGTCTTTGGCAATTCAACCTGCTGATGACAAAAAAGCAGAACGGACAGATGTCAGTTTATTTGGGATTAATCAAGCTGGCTTTTTAATGCCCAAAGTGATTGAAGGGCATGCGTTTTCTGAGAAAAACCAAGTAATAGCTTCAGAAACGTTGAAAAACGATGGCTTTAAACTTGGCGATCATTTAACAGCTGGTAAGTATGATGAAAAGCTTGAAATTGTGGGCTTTATCAAAGAAAGTAGTTATAATATCGTCCCAGTTTTGTATACCTCTACAGAAACTTGGCGCAGTATCAAATACGGGGATAACCCTGCTATGGGGCAAAGCGTAAATGGCTTTATCATCAGAAGTAAAAATGATCAAAAAATTAAGACGTCTGACAAAGATAGCCAAGTGATTGGTATCGAAGATTTTATTCAAGAACTGCCAGGCTATAGTGCGCAAAATTTAACGCTGGATAGTATGATTTACTTTTTAATTGCGATTGCTGCTTTCATTTTAGGGATTTTCATCTATGTGATGACGTTACAAAAAACTGCAATGTTTGGTGTTTTGAAAGTACAAGGGGTACCAACTAGTTACTTAGCTAAGGCCGTTTTATTGCAAACTACTTTTTTGGCAGTAGTTGGTGTTGCTTTAGGTTTGTTATTAACTGCGGTAACGGTTATCTTTTTACCGGATGCAATGCCTTATGCTACCAATTACGGGCGAGTTGCTTTGTTTAGTCTCTTGCTAGTGGTTGCTGCAATGATTGGCGGAGCCTTTTCTATGCGGACGGTGGCTAAAATCGATCCGTTAATTGCGATTGGAGGATAAAAAATGACAAGCGTTTTAGAAATGAATCATGTAACCAAAACCTATGGTGCGAAACATACAGCAGTTACTGCTTTAAAAGAATTAACTTTTGCAGTTGAAAAAGGAGAATTTGTAGCTGTAATCGGTCCGTCCGGTTCAGGGAAAAGCACCTTTTTGACGATTGCTGCTGGGTTACAAGCGCCAACGCAAGGAGAAGTAAAAATCGGTGGTCAAGCAATCAGCCAATTAAGCAAAAAAGAACGACTAGCTATGCGTTTTCAAAAGATCGGTTTTATTTTGCAAAGCTCCAATTTAGTTCCTTTTTTAACCGTAGCTGGCCAATTTCGTTTAATTGAAAAAGTGGATCAATCAAAAAATAATAAAGAAAAAAAAGAACAACTTTTAAGAACGTTAGGAATTGAAGAGCTGCGGGATAAATATCCCCGGGATTTATCAGGTGGGGAGCGTCAGCGAGTAGCGATTGCCTGTGCACTTTACCACGAACCGGATATTATTTTAGCAGATGAACCAACTGCCAGTTTAGATACGGAAAAAGCTTTTGACGTCGTCAAATTATTGGCGCGAGAAGCCAAAGAAAAGGATAAAGGCATTATCATGGTTACTCATGATGAACGTCTGTTAGAATATTGTGACCGTGTAGTGCATATCCATGATGGACAATTGGAAGAAAAATAATAACAGCTAAGGCTGTTGTGGCTAGCTCGAATTTCTCAATTGGAATATTGTACTAAATAGTCAAGAGCGCAGACAAGCTACTTGTTACTCAATGAAAGCTGAGGGAAAAAACAAATCAGTATGAAAAAAACAAGTATCACAACCTTAATAGGAAAGTGATACTCGTTTTTTTTACTTGCTCGTTTTATTTGTTGACTTTAAATCCCTTTTTCTCTAACTGTGTTTTCGCTCAATACAAAATAAGACTGGCGGTTGATTTTGCTGATTGATAAATTCATAACGCATAACGTTATAATTATCTTGAGGCAAGGATGCGGTGTATTCTTGCAGCATTGTTAATTCCTTGGCTCCGCCTGGGTGACCGTAATAGACCACTAAGACGATGCGGCCACCGGAGGTAAGATGAGGCAGCAAACTTGTTAACGCTTGGTGAGTCGTTGTCGGTTGTGTAATTACTTGTTTATCACTTTTTGGTAAATATCCTAAATTGAATATGGCGGCGGTGATTGGTGTTCCTTCAGCAAGTACAGAGTCAAGATACTCGTGACCGAGAGGGAATAACGTCGTTTGTGACAGTAGATCTAAGTCCGCCAGTTTTTTTTCGGTGGCTTGCAATGCTTGTTTTTGTACGTCAAAGGCTAAGACTTCGCCATTGAGACCGACTAAGTCAGCTAAAAAAGCTGTATCATGACCGTTACCCATCGTTGCGTCCACGACATAATCACCTGGCCGAATTACTTCTTGGAGTAATTGATGACTAAATTTTAGTGCGGTTGGTAACATGGTTGTATGAGCTCCTTTTGTTTTCGTATATTGTATTTTCCTTGATAACTATTACGTTGTTTTAATTCAGCGTCAATCCCGTTTAAGACTTCCCATTTGTGTAAGCTCCACATCGGCCCAACTAAGGATGTTTCAGGAGCATCACCAGTCAAACGATGAATGATAATTTCCGGAGGAATCATTTCCAATTGATCACAAATAACTGATATATAATCAGCTTTAGTCATCAGCCGTAACCGTCCTTCATGATAATCCCGCAGCATTTTGGTGTTGGTCATCAAATGAAGTAAATGTAATTTGATTCCTTGAATGTCGGAGTCCAAGATTGTCCGCCGTACATTTTCTCGCATCATTTCAAGTGATTCCCCCGGTAAACCGTTGATCAAATGTGTACAAACTCGGATTCCGTGGATTCTCAATTTTTGAACGCCGGCCAAATAAGTTTGGTAGTCATGAGCCCGATTAATCAGCTGACTGGTTTCCTCAAATGTAGTTTGTAGTCCTAACTCTACCCATAGATAATAACGTTGATTTAATTCTGCCAAATACTCCACAACGTCATCAGGTAGACAATCTGGACGTGTGCCGATAGCAATACCAACAACGCCGGCTTCGTTTACAACTTGTTCAAAACGATGACGAATGACGGACACTGGTGCGTGCGTATTGGTAAAATTTTGAAAGTAAACAATATAACGATTGACTTGCGGCCATTTTCGCTGCATCATGTGTACTTCTTTTTGAAATTGCAACGGGAGCGGATCGTGAGGGGCAATGATCATATCGCCGGAGCCGGAAACGCTACAAAAGGTGCAACCACCTTTTGCGACAGTGCCATCCCGATTGGGACAGTCAAAACCGCCATCAACTGGAACTTTAAAGATTTTGCCGCCAAAATGGTGGCGCAAAGCATAATTCCAAGTGTGATAGCGTTTGTTTGCATCATCGGTATAAGGAAAACCATTCATTTTTTTCGCTTCTTTCTATCGCTGTTTACGTGTAAAACGCCAAACGAAACGTTTTTCTAAATAATAAGGGTAAGTCAATAGCAACCAAGCTAAACCTAAACAAAAGCCGCCCGTCACATCGCTAGGAAAATGAACACCGAGATAAATTCGACTAATTCCAACGAGTAAAATGACTATTCCTAATAAAATTTGTAAAATTAATCGCAACGGCTGGCGTTTGACAAAGATAGGCATCAGTAAAATCAAAGTGCCATAAAACAACGTACTGCCCAAAGAATGACCGCTTGGGAAGCTGTAGCTAGTTTCATTCACTAAATGCAGCAAATCAGGACGTTGACGCATAAAAAAGGGTTTAATCAAAAATGGATTCAACATGCCGGCTACAATGGCGGTATTAATGAATAGCCAGCAGGCTTCTGCATAGTACTTTCCGTAGAGAAGTAAGGCGAAAACAATGCACGCCAATATACCAAGCGTTACGGAGTTGGCAAATTTCGTATACCAGATAAAAAATTGATTAAAATGAGGATAAGGCCAGCGGAAAAAAGCTGTCAGTCCTTGATCGAATCCTTTGAGCCAAGTTGGATAAAAGCGTAAAACATAACCTAAAAACATAAAAATCACTAAAAAGCAGCTACCTGCAAATTGGAAATAAAGCTTATTTTTCATAAATTGTCCTTTCCGTTTCCATCATAAAAAACATTATACCATCAAATTAACTTCCTCTCAGCTTTCTTTAAAGTGACCAGCTAAATGAAGCAATTAAGCAAATTACCAAGTCTAAAGTGCCTTGAAAAAGTTTAATTATAGTTTACATGAAAAAATACCACAATGGAGAAATTGCTTGACTAATTTAAAGAATACATAAAAAATATACTGTTAAAAGCGGACTAATAGGTTAGTAAAAAAACGTAGACCAAAGCCGATTATAACAGCTCTTTGTCTACGTTTATTGGAAAAGAAATTAATTTAGTCGGTGTTATTCATCGTTACTGCCTGGCCCATCCACTGTGATATCACCATATTTTGAAGTTAAACGAAAATGATTGGTACCTTTGCCGACTTTGTAAGACGTACGGTCTTTTCCTAGAAGAGAGACTGTACCTAGTTCAGATTGACCTTTTAGTTCAATGTTATGAAAAATTTCATTACCGTATATTTGGATTTGACCTTGTTCCAATTCAACATCTAAATCTTTAGGAATGGAAGGGGTGTTTAAGGTAAAGTCACCATTTTTGCTGGTGAATTTTCCAACACCTTTTAGATCATCGACAGTTATACCACCGCTGTTGGTAGTTCCCTCTACCGTACCATGTCCGCCGTCAATTCTCAGATCGCCACTATTGGACTTAGTTTTTACTTGATCAAAAAAGAAATCCGATAAGTAAATCGCACCACTTTTTGTTACAAAAGAGGCCTGTTTGGCTTGAGTTTTATTGGTAGCTGAAATTGAGCTGGCACTTGTTTTAACTGAAAGTCTATTCGTAGAAATATTCGATAAATATATGGATGCCTGTTTGGCATCAACTACTAGTTCAGTTAACTCAATATTTTCAAGATTAATGTTAGTATTTAAGTTGCCAGAAATAACTAATTTTTTCACTGAGCTGGGAATTGTGATGGTGCCAGAATCAGATGAAATTCCAAAGAAAAAAAATAAATTAGGCTGTTTTTTTGTTTGCTGGCCGTTGACGTCAACAGCGATTTGATCTTTCTCTTCATTTACCTTAAGATTTTCCTTATGGTTGTTCATTGGCCACAAGGAAATATCCTTTCTGTCGGCGGAGGCAATCGTATAACTTACATCTCCGGAAAGTGTGAGATGCATCTCCTTTAAAGCATCAGAGTTCTTTACATGGTAATTTTGTTTGTTGTTTTCCAGAAATTTATCATTTTGCCCATAGAAAAAAATAGAGCCGACACCACCAACAAACATTGCAAGGAAGGCTGTGACTAATAAAAAAATGGTTCTTTTCTTCATTAGATTTCCCCCTTCAATACGGCTTTATTCCAGCGTACGTAATAAAGAAACGCTTGTCCGCAAAATTTGAGGATCGGAATAAAAAGCATCCAACCAATAATTGCAGCTCCAAAAAGGAAAATGGTTAGAAAGAGTTGAAACAAAGCTATTTGTCCAAAATAATTAAAAACACCATAAATACCTACAATCGGTGACAACAAAACTACGGCTCCGATCAGGGTACATATAGCCAAGAACATAAAAATTCCACCGATGACCCAAATCATGCAAAATAAGTTCAAACAAACAATCCCTAGCACTTGGAGAAAACGAACGAAGGGACTATGCAGAGGCCGATAAGTATATTGACTGGGATCATCATAAGGTGTTTCAAGTTGAAAATAATCATAAACATCTACTGCCGATACAGTAGCTGGCTCTATTTCTTGCCAGCCATCATTTTCAATTTTCTTTTCTGGCATTTTAATATTTTGAGTAGCTAAAATTTTTTCGGCAATTTCTCGAGGTTTACCTAAGCTTTTAGCAACTTCTTCTTCCGTAGCTCCTTGTTCCATCCGTTCTTTGAAAATAGCGTTGTACTTTTCTAAAATAATTGCTTGGTCTTGCGTAGCTATCGGCTTTAAGTAAATTTTTAATTCAATTAAAAAATGTTCTTTATTCAAATCATTTCCCCTCTTTTTTACACACGATATCTGTTTCTTTTTTACTATAAAATTTTTTACGAACAATAACAAGCGCTTTAGAAAAAATCAGACTAAGGTTAAGAAGTATCTACAACTTAAGACCGATCTTACTTTCAGTTTGATTAATTTTAATATAAATTAAAGTTATTCTGAATTTTTATCCAAAAATTATTATTTTGTTTCTATATTTTTACAAATATGTTACATTTGAAGATTTTTTCTTTAAACTATTTTTAATTTTTTTCAAAACAGGTATACTATTTTTATAATAGTACTTTTATCAAGAATGAATAACGAATAGTCGGGGGTCCATAAGATGGATAAGTCAAATATGTCAAGAAAAGAGCGTAGAAAATCAGAACAAAAACAAGTAATTTCCTCACAAATGAAAAAAAACACCACAGCTTTCAGTTCGGCCTTGATTGTTTCAACTATCGCAACACCAGCAATATTACCTGTTGTTACCGAAGCAACCAGCAATAACGAGTTAAACACGGCTCAAGTTAGTCAGCTGTCAGAAACGCAAGTGACCACTGAAACAAGTTCGGATTCTGTTGCATCGTCAACACCAGCTGAGGCTACAACTAATTCAGAGACTACGGCGCCTCAAACATCTGCAGAAACAAATCATAATACAACTGAAGCGACTACTGAGAGTACGACACCAGCACCCGCAACATCAACTACTGATCCAGTTACCAGTCCTACTCCTACAACTACTGATTCTATTGGCCCGGCAGTGGCGCCTAAAGCATTAGGAGCGTCTGCAAGAAGCGTGAATCCGGCATCTTTTATTGCTGAAATCGCTGCATATGCTCGATCTGTAGCCGCTGATAATGATTTATATGCATCCGTTATGATGGCTCAAGCAATTGTAGAAAGTGGTTGGGGCGGCAGTACTTTATCTCAAGCCCCGAATTATAACTTATTTGGGATTAAAGGAAGCTATCAAGGACAGACTGTTTACATGGACACTTGGGAATATTTAAATGGTCAGTGGGTCATTAAAAAAGAACCATTTAGAAAATATCCCTCTTATCAAGAATCTTTCCAAGATAATGCCTATGTATTAAGAACGACTTCTTTTCAAGCTGGCGTTTACTTCTATTCTGGAACTTGGAAGAGCAACACAAATTCTTATAAAGACGCTACCGCATGGTTAACCGGTCGTTACGCTACGGATCCAAGCTATGGAACGAAACTAAACAATGTGATTAGTGCTTACAATTTAACTCAATATGATACGCCGGCAACCAATGGCAATACTGGTGGCAACAATAATAACAATACTGGGGGAGGCACTCCTACGTCGGATGTTTATCATACTGTTCAAGCAGGCGATAGTTTATGGGCATTAGCTTCTAAATATAATACGACCATTGCTAATATTAAAAGTTGGAATAATCTAAGCGGTGACACAATTTATGTTGGCCAAAAATTGATTGTAAAAAAAGGCAGTGCAGGTGGCACTAGCGGCAGTTCTACTAACAACGGGACTTCAACGGGTGGTAATAACAGTGGCGGCTCCGGCAGCACCGGAAACACATATTACACTGTAAAATCCGGGGATACGTTATCCGCTATTGCTAGTCGATACGGTATCAGCTTAGCAGATTTACGGGCGTGGAATAATATTTCCGGCGATCTGATTTATCCGGGCCAAAAGTTCATCGTTAAAAAAGGCAGTGCAGGTGGTACTAGCGGCGGTTCTACTAACAACGGGACTTCGGGTGGTAATAACAGTGGCGGTTCCGGCAGCACCGGAAACACATATTACACTGTAAAATCCGGGGATACGTTATCCGCTATTGCGTTTCGTCATGGCATTAGCTTAGCAGATTTACGGGCGTGGAATAATATTTCCGGCGATCTGATTTATCCGGGCCAAAAGTTCATCGTTAAAAAAGGCAGTGCAGGTGGTACTAGCGGCGGTTCTACTAACAACGGGACTTCAACGGGTGGTAATAACAGTGGCAGCACCGGCAGCACCGGAAACGCATATTACACTGTAAAATCCGGGGATACGTTATCCGCTATTGCGTTTCGTCATGGCATTAGCTTAGCAGATTTACGGGCGTGGAATAATGCAATCGGTGATTTAATTTTCCCAGGCCAAAAATTAATTGTTAAAAAAGGAACATCAGCTGGTAATAGTACTCAAAATACTAATACCAATACAAATACGTCCACTAAAAAAACTCACACAGTTCAAAGTGGTGATACATTGTGGGGCTTAGCCCGTCAATACAATACCAGTATTCAAAAAATTAAACAGCTAAACGGCTTGTCCAGTGATATTATTTACATTGGTCAAGTATTAAAACTTGCCTAGGTCGTTGAAAAATTTCAAAGAGTTTGATAGTATGTAATTTATAATAATAAAAACGATGTGAAGGAATAGTAGAAAGAACCATGTTTTCAGAGAGCGTATGGTTGGTGAAAATACGTACAGAAGCTTTTGAACTCGCCTTTAAGTTATTTTGCTGAATTCTAGTAAGCAAAATCGGTGACGACCGTTATAACAGATAAGATCAAAATAAGCGAACATGATGCTATGATTTGATAAAATTAGGTGGTACCACGTTAAATACAAACGTCCTATAGGATTCGTCCTATGGGGCGTTTTTGCTGCGAATCACTACGATTGACGCAAAGCGACAGAGTAGATGATGAGCAGCACTTGACGAGTGCACCGAGTGAAGTTTCCAATGAACTGAATCACTACGATTGACGCAAAGCGACAGAGTAGATGATGAGCAGCACTATCGAGAGAATTGAGGAAACAAACCGCGAAACTGATTCACTGTGATTCTTACGCCAAGCGTCATAAACCTACAAACTTCATCTGTTTATTATGAAATAATTAATAAACGGCCGTCATATAATTTTTTTGTGAAAAAGTAGTAAAGGGAGTTTCGATTGAATTGCGGACGCTGATAAAATAGTAGCAGCAAATATCTATCCTTCTTCAAGGCATCAAACTCGGCGGACGAAGTATGAATATGTCAATGGTTGCTTTTCAAGTACACGAGCGTATGCAGTTAAAGTTTACAAGTACGTCTTGTATTATTTCCTATCTTTTCGTACGTAAAACATTTTTTTAATGAAATTGAGCTTGCAAGTTGCAATTTCTTCGAATATCATAAACAGTAAAACCGAATGAATCGGCCTTACTTAAAATAGGAGGAAAAACATGAGCTATAATCATAAAGAAATTGAAAAAAAATGGCAAAAATATTGGGCGAAAAATAATTGCTTTAACACCCAAGAAAATCTAGATAAGGAAAAATTTTATGCTTTAGATATGTTCCCTTATCCATCCGGACAAGGACTTCATGTAGGGCATCCCGAAGGCTATACCGCAACTGATATCCTCTCGCGTATGAAGCGCAGCCAAGGTTATAACGTGTTACATCCCATGGGCTGGGATGCCTTTGGCTTACCGGCTGAGCAATATGCTTTAGATACTGGAAACGATCCAGCTGAGTTCACTAAGAAAAATATTGAAACGTTTCGACGCCAAATTAATTCGTTGGGATTTAGCTATGATTGGAATCGGGAAGTGAACACAACGGACCCTGATTATTACAAATGGACGCAGTGGATTTTTACAAAGCTCTATGAAAAAGGCTTAGCGTATGAAGCTGAAGTAGCCGTTAACTGGGTACCAGAATTAGGCACGGTTATTTCAAATGAAGAAGTAATTGATGGCAAAAGTGAACGTGGAGGCTATGACGTAATCAGAAAGCCTATGCGTCAATGGATGTTGAAGATTACGGCTTACGCTGATCGCTTATTGGAGGACTTAGACTTAGTTGACTGGCCAGAAAGTATCAAAGATATGCAACGTAATTGGATTGGTCGTTCACAAGGAGCTAGTATCACATTTAAAGTTGCTGGTACCGACGAAAGTTTTAATGTATTCACAACACGTCCAGATACGCTATTCGGTGCCACTTATAATGTATTAGCGCCAGAACTGGACCTAGTTCAAAAAATTACAGCGCCGGAACAAAGAGCAGCCGTGGAAGCTTATATTGCTGAAACCGCTAAAAAGTCTGACCTGAAACGTACTGATTTAGCGAAAGAAAAAACGGGGGTCTTTACTGGCGCCTATGCAATTAATCCTGTAAACGGCCAAGAAATCCCAATTTGGATTGCTGATTATGTACTTGCTTCATATGGAACTGGAGCGATTATGGCAGTTCCGGCTCATGATGAACGAGACTATGATTTTGCGAAAAAATTTGGCATAGATATTTTGCCTGTAATTGAAGGCGGCGATATAGAAGTAGCTGCTTATACAGGAGATGGTCGCCACATTAACTCTGATTTTTTAAATGGTTTAAATAAAGCCGAAGCGATTACAAAAATGAGCGAATGGTTAGAAGCTAACCACGTCGGAAAAAAAGAAATTTCTTATCGTTTGCGTGATTGGTTGTTTTCTCGTCAACGCTATTGGGGAGAACCTATTCCAATTATTCATTGGGAAGATGGTACAACCAGTGCAGTCCCTGAATCAGAACTACCGTTGCGCTTACCAGTAACTTCAGATATCCGCCCAAGCGGCACGGGTGAATCGCCTTTAGCAAATATCGATGAATGGGTCAACGTAGTAGATCCTGAAACAGGTATGAAAGGAAAGCGTGAAACCAACACGATGCCGCAATGGGCCGGTAGTTCTTGGTATTATTTACGGTTTATCGATCCTCACAATAAAAAAGAATTGGCAAGTTATGAAAAACTAGAAAAATGGCTACCGGTTGATATTTATATTGGTGGAGCTGAACATGCAGTGTTACACTTGCTTTATGCTCGCTTTTGGCATAAATTCTTATACGACCTTGGCGTAGTACCAACAAAAGAACCTTTCCAAAAGCTATACAATCAAGGTATGATTCTTGGAGAAAACAATGAAAAAATGTCTAAATCACGTGGTAATGTAGTCAATCCCGATGATGTTGTCGCTCAATATGGCGCAGACACATTACGCTTATATGAAATGTTTATGGGACCTTTGGATGCTTCTATTGCGTGGAACGAAAATGGCTTAGAAGGCAGCCGCAAATTTTTAGATCGCGTCTGGCGTTTACTAGTAGATGAAAACAATAAAATGCGAGATTGTGTTACAACTTTAAATGATGGAAAATTAACGAAAGTATACCATCAAACAGTGAAAAAAGTGACAGAAGACATGGAACACTTGCATTTCAATACAGCCATTTCTCAATTGATGGTTTTTGTAAATGAAGCCAATAAAGTTGACGCTTTACCCTATGATTATATGAAGGGCTTCGTGCAACTGCTAGCACCGATCACTCCGCATATTGGTGAAGAATTATGGCAAATTCTGGGCAACGAAACAAGCCTAACCTATGCACCTTGGCCTACTTATGACGCATCAGCTTTAGTGGAAGATGAAGTGGAAGTGGTCTTCCAAGTGAATGGAAGGCTACGAGGTAAGCAATTAGTTGCTCGCGGTATCAGCAAAGAAGAATTAAAAGCAGAAGCTATGAATCATGAAACCGTCAAAGAGTTTATTGAAGGAAAAACGATACGTAAAGTCGTTGTCGTTCCAGAAAAATTAGTTAATATTGTTGCAAACTAAAAGGGACAATCAGATAAAAAAACAGCCGCTTTACTTAGCGGTTGTTTTTTGTGTTCTTGCTTGCAATTTTGCTAAAACAAATCGTGAAAGTGGACCGACGATTAATAGCTGATAAGGCAATGCGACAATAAAATTCATTTTCCAAGCTTGTAGATAAGCATTCCAAGAGTATGTGCCGCTTTCTATAACTAAACCGAAAATAGACATAAAAGTTACCATTCCTAACACCATTAAGCTTGAAATTGTGATAATTAAATAGAGTGGTTGCTCCAGTTTAATTGGTAATCGAAAAACAATTTTTTTTGCATAAATCCCTACTACGAACACATCTAAGAGTAATGCTAACACAAATCCTGTCAGTAAGCCTTTTGACAATTCCCTTAATGAAAAATGGTTATGAATAAGTAGGTTATAGCTGCTCATCCCTAAAACCATAAAAAAGCACATGAACGTGGTAAAAATAATTCTTTCTTTTTTAGATGTTGGCATCTTCATTCCTCCTTTTATGCGCCGCTTTTACACGACATCATTGAGTGTAACAAAAATTTTTTGATCGCATAAGTTAGAATTTCATGAGAAATAAAATAAGCGAAGGATAAGACACAGAAGGAGTGGAGCACTAGTCATTAAGACCACCGTACGCCACTCCTTTAAAACATCATTTATTTGTGAAATTTAACGCCATCAATTGGCAGCAACTAAATTGAATCTATCCTGCTGTTATTATCTCTTAGTGACATCTTCTCCAAACCACTTAGTGGAAATTTTGGCAAGTGAACCATTGTCTCGCAATGTTTGTAACGCTTGGTTGATTTTTTTCATCAGCTGAGGATCAGTTTTACGCATGCCTACAGTAAAATCTTCACTTGTGTAGCCAACGCTGAAGATTGAATAATTGTTCAAGTTATCTTCATGGGAAAGATAATAGTTTGCGTAGACTCGGTCGATTAACAAGCCATCAATTCTTCCGGATTTTAAATCTAAAAAGGCTTCGTTATAGCCGTCATACAAAATCGGGGTTTGATTTTTTACTCGTTTTTTCAAGAGATTTGGTTGACGTTCAAAACTATCATAACCGGAGGAGCCATTTTGGACCCCAAGAACTTTCCCTTGCATATCAGCAGGTGCTTTAATATTTTTTTCTTTTAAAGAGACCATTACTTGATCATTGGTCATGTAAGAATCACTAAAGCTAACTTTTTCAGCTCGTTCAGCTGTTTTGGTATACCCGTTCCAAATCAAGTCAATGGTTTGATTTTGTAATTCATTTTCTTTCATTGTCCAATCAATCGGTTGGAAATCGGCTTTAATGTTGTACAATTGGAAGACAGCTTTTGCTAAATCAACATCGAAACCAATGATTTCTCCTGTTTTATTTTGAAAACCCATGGGGACAAAGGAATCATCTAAACCAATGATGATGCGTTTTTCTTGCTTGATTCGTTGCCATTGGTCGGCAGTAGATTTTTTTCTGCCGCAACCAGCAATCAGAACCAAAAGGAATAGGAGCGGGAATAATGTAATAAGAATTTTTTTCTTCATTATAAATCCTCCTTTCAACTATACAGGTGTAACAGTTAGCAATTTATCCGCAATATTTTCTGCAAACGTCAGATCATGGGTAACGACAATTTGGGTTATTCCTTGCTTTTTGAGTGAAAGAATAACTGTTTCGACTTGTTGACGTAAAGCAGGATCAAGGGCACTAGTCGGTTCATCATAGCCTAATACTTTAGGCTTCATAGCTAAAGCTCTGGCTAAGGCGACGCGTTGTTTTTGACCACCGGATAACTGAAAGGGATAAAGGTCTTCCTTACCGGATAAACCGAATTTTTCCAATAAAGCTCCTGCTTCTTTTTGGCTGGCAATCTTGTCTTGTTTTAAGGCCAATACAGGTGCTAAAGTGATGTTGTCCATGACAGATAGGTGAGGGAAAAGCTGAAAATCTTGAAATACAATTCCTACTACTTGATCAGTATTATCCATAGCTACAGGATTAAACGGTATGCCATCTAACAGGAATTCGCCGAAATTAATGGTTTCAAGGCCAGCTAAACAGCGCAACAGCGTAGTTTTTCCTCCACCAGAAGGACCAACAATACTTAAGATTTCTCCATCATTAATTTCTAAATTTAATCGATCAATAATTGTACGGGTGCCAAAGCGTTTGGTTAAATTTCTAATGGTTAACATAAGCCCGTCCTCCTATTTGTAATATTGATAAAATTTTTCAAATTTCTTTACAGCAAAGGTTAAAATGGCAGTAAAAAGTAAGTAAAGAGTGCCCACTAAAACAAGAGGCAGCAAGGTAACATCACGGCTCATAGCGATTTTTCCGGCTCGTAATAAATCGCCCAAGCCTATAACATAAATTAAAGATGTATCTTTTACTAAATTAATGACTTCATTTCCGATTGAAGGTAAGACAATTTTTATGACTTGTGGCAAAATAATTCGAGTGACCGTTTGAAAGGGTGTTAAGCGCAATACTTTCGCTGCTTCGTATTGACCTTGTGGAATAGCAGCAATGCCGCCTCTAAATATTTCTGCAAAGTAAGCTGCATAATTAAGAATGAAGGCAAATATAGCTGCATCATAGCGTTCAAAAACAAGTCCGATTAATGGCAATCCATAGAAAACAAAGATTAGCTGTAGGAGTAAAGGTGTTCCGCGCATCAACCAAATATATAAATCAATCAAGTAGCGTAACGGTTTAAAGCGTGTCTGTAAAACAAAGGCAATGAAAATCCCTAAAGGAATGGCTCCTAGCAATGTAAAAAAGAATACTTTTAGCGTCATGCCAGCTCCCTGCAATAAAGCTGGTAAAATTTCTCCAAAATAATTCATCTTTTTCCCTCCAAAGTATAAAATTACTGTTTTATTTAGAAATCATTTACATAATGAAATAACAAAAAAAGTAAGAAGATACATGACATTTTGCGTCCTCGTAGTGATTCAGAACAAAGGCAACTTCACTCGTTATACTCGTCAAGTGCTGCTCATCATCTACTCAGTCGCTAAGCGTCCTCGTAGTGATTCGCAGCAAAAAGTCCTCTTGGCATTTTGCCAAGAGGACGATTGAATCGTGGTTCCACCTCAATTTGTCTATCCCTCACAGGACAAACCTCAGGTAGTTGTTTAACAACTACTGCTTAGTAACGGAAGCTGCCGTATTTTCCTACTTTAGTTCAGAAAATAATTTTTCTAGGTGTGATCTACTAATGTTTCCAGCTTTTTCTCTCAGCATTTGAAAAAGTCTCTGTCAGGAAAGGGAAAAGGGATATGTCCTAGCTATCGAATGAATGTTATTTAAATGTATATCTCCATAAAATTGATAAATAGCGGCTCTTTAACTCATTTCATTTGTTAAGTGCTGCGAATCACTGCGACTGCTATCAAACAATAGAGCAGATGATTTGCAACAAAAAAATCCTTTGGCTATTCAGCCAAAGGACGATCATCTCGTGGTTCCACCTTTATTCATGTTTACTTCGCAGTAAACATCTCATGAAGTTGTTAACTTCTCGTATTAACGGGTCGGCCCGGACTTTCCTACTATGTTTTCAAAAAGTCAACTCCCAGATGTGGTTCGCTTATGCTTTGGGCCTTTTTGCACCAACCAAAGGCTCTCTGTTGTCCAAAGCAGAAGTTACTCTTCTGTTCTTTGTTTTTCAATACTTTACCACCGCTGGAAACTTCTGTCAATACTTTTTTGAATAGCCCAAGCAGCTTAACGTGTCTGTCAGAGTGACATCGGTTTTGTGATAAAAAAATAATATCTTACTTCAATAATTAGTATTGCTTTTAGTACAATAAAAAGTGTTATAATAGAAGGGATACATACTGGCTTTCTTTCTTATTAAGAAAGTCACAAAAGGAGGAATTGTGTATGAAATGGAAAAAAGGTTGGCTGACGCTTCTTTTGTTGTCAGGGGTGGTAATTTCTGCGTGTAGTACAAAACAAACAGGAGAGACCGACCAAGATAGGAGGTTGGAACATGATAAACAAGCAATACAAGTGGCTTCTGGAGGGGAACTTTCCACATTGGACAGTGCACATTATACCGATGTTTATAGTTCAGACATGATCGGTCAATTAGTCGAAGGATTGTATCGGCAAGCGAAAAATGGTGATCCGGAGCTAGCTATGGCTGCAAGTGAGCCAAAGGTTAGCGATGATGGTCTCGTGTATACTTTTAAAATAAGGAAGACAGTTTGGTCAAATGGTGATCCTGTGAAAGCCGGTGATTTTGTTATTGCCTTTAAAAATGTTGTTGATCCAGCTTATGGTTCAAGCAGTAGCAACCAAATGGATATCTTTAAAAATGGGCGAGCGATTCGTGAGGGCTCAAAAAGTTTAGCTGACTTTGGTGTTAAAGCACTGGATGACCAGACTTTGGAATTGACGTTGGAAAATCCGCTTCCTTATTTGGCTCAAGTCTTAGTAGGAACGCCTTTTATGCCTAAAAATGAAGCTTTTGTCAAGGAGAAGGGAACAGCCTATGGAACTTCAGCAGCTAACTTTATTGGTAACGGTCCTTTTACAATTTTCGGCTGGGATGGTAGTACAGAAAGCTGGCAGTTGAAGAAAAATCCCCGTTATTGGGATCAAAAAAATGTCAAGCTAGAAACGATTGATGTCCATGTAATGAAAGAAATCGCCACCGGTACGAATTTATTTGAAAGTGGCAAATTAGATTATACACAATTGGCGGACACCTACGCATTGCAATATCAAGCTTCTCCCCAAGCTCATTTCATTCCAAAAGCAATGGTGGGATACCTAAGTCCTAATCAAAAACGGCCAGTAACAGGTAATGTACATGTCAGAAAAGCAATTTTACAAGCAATTGATAAGAAGAACTTCGCCAAAAAGATTTTAGGTGACGGTTCAACAGCCTTAAATGGTTTTGTCCCAGCTAATTTTGCTAAAAACCCTAATACAGCTACTGATTTTCGTAAAGAAAATGGTGACCTGTTGCCTTACGATATCAAAGCTGCACAAAAAAACTGGGCTACTGCCAAAAAAGAGTTAGGGAAAGACAAAATAGAATTAGAATTGATATCTGCTGATTCAGCTATTGCTAAAAAAACAATCGAGTATGTTCAAGGACAATTGCAGCAAAATTTGCCTGGTTTAACGCTTACCCTTAAGTCGATGCCTCTACAAAATCGACTTGATTTGCAAACGGCAGGTAACTTTGATTTGGTCTTTGGAACGTGGACCCCGGATTTTGCCGATCCACTGAATTTTTTAGAATTTTATGATTCTAAAAGTGGGTTAAACACAGCCGGCTATGGAAATCCTGATTATGATCAAGGCTTAAATGCTGTTAGAACCTCTCTGGCAAATAACTCAGAACAGCGTTGGAATAAGTTACTCAGCTTAGAAAAAACTTTAGTCGAAAAAGACGCCGGTGTTTTACCACTCTATCAAGGTGCGATTGGCTATTTACAGTCGGATCGTCTGCATGACCTGCAAGTTTTCTCTTTTGGACGAACAATATCTTATCGTTTAGCTTATGTAAAATAGCTTAAATTAAAGCGCGCAGCCTAAATTTTTAAAAGTTTGGGCGGTGCGTTTCTTTTTTTTAAAAAAGAAGGCGTATCTTTTGTAATAGTTTGAAAATGCGTTTACCATTAGTCTTGTAAGTAAGCAAATGGTTTTAAAAAAAAACAATAAAGGAGGAGGATTGCATGAAAATTGTCAAGTGGCTGTTAGCAATTGTGCTAGTCATCGGAATCTTTGGAATCGTCGGCATTTATTCGCAGCTGGTATACATTGACGGTCTCACGCCGTTTTATTCCAAACTTTTGTTGCAAACCAGCTGGCTTTATCCGTTCTTCCAATTACTCTTAGTATTGGTGGCTGCCTTACTTTTGGTCTTGTTTTTGCTGGTTTTGTTCAAACATGTTTCCAAAAAAAGAACCGTGGTTCAACGAGAAACAGGGCAACTGACTTTTCCCTTACACACCTTAGAAGCAATTGCCAAGTCAGCGGCAGAAACTTCAGTGGATCCAAATGATATTCATACAAAAGTAACCTTGGATAAGCATGAACGGGCCATTGTTGATGTGACTGTTGACGGTAATCAACGGAACGCTTTTCTCACGAAAGGGAAAACAATTCAAACAACGGTTCAACAAGCCTTGAAAAATATGGCTAACGTTGAAACAAACAGGGTGAATGTAAAAATTAAAAATACCAAAAAAGACATGGGATTGCTGACGTTTACGAAAAAGCAATCACGCGTAGAGTAGGGAGGTCTGGCAATGAAAGAGAAACCTTTGCTGCGACCTTACCAAAACCAATTTACTTTTACGCTGTTATTTCTTTTGGTAGCAATTTTATTTTTAACACTTGGCTTTTGGAAAACAATGTTGCTTTTATTATTTGCTGCAATTGGCTATTTGATCGGTACTATGAAAGATGAACAACGTTCATTCTTTTCAATTATTGCTTCTTTACAGGCATATATTGAAAAATGATATATAATTAAATAAAGAAAGGTTGATAGATATGGAAAACAAAACAATGAACCACAATAACGAAGGAACAAATACAGCAGGAATTAAAACTAAATTAACATTCGATGATCAAGTAATCAAAAAAATCGCCGGTATTGCTGTTTCAGATATCCCTGGTATCTTAGGTTTAAGCGGAAATGCGCTGACTAACTTGACAGATAAATTCACAAGTGGTAACAACCCAACCAAAGGCGTAAACGCAGAAGTGGGAACTAAACAAGTAGCAATCGATTTAGATGTTATTGGTGAATACGGTAAAAATATTTCTGAAGTATTTGCTGAAGCAACGAAAAAAGTGGCTGCGGCTGTGAAAAATATGACTGGCTTAGACATGATTGAATTCAATATGAATGTGGATGATGTGATGACAAAAGCTGAATACGAAGACAAATTTGAAAACAAGAAAAAAGACGACGAAGATGACAAAAACAAACACTCTGAATCTCGTTCATTACAATAATTGAAAAGGAGGAAATCGCTATGTTAAGTTTCTTATGGGCGCTAATTATTGGTGGGATTATCGGCGCGATCGCTGGTGCCATTTTAGGTAAAGATGTACCAGGCGGCATTATTGGTAATATTATTGTTGGCTTTTTAGGTAGTTGGGTTGCCTCTATGCTGCTTCCTAGTTTAGGACCGGTAATCGGCGGATTTCCAATTATTTCTGCATTAATTGGTGCGATTATCTGTATTGCCATTTACTCATTTATCGTTAAAAGAATGGCCTAAAGCTCATACCCAAAAGTGAAGACAGCGTAAAAGCTGCTTCCTTTTGGGCGTTTTTTTAATTTAAAAGCGTGGTGGATTTGTATTAAGACAAGTCCGCCACGCTTATTTTTAGTGCATAAATTTTAGTGTTCTAACATTTCTAACGGGAGTAAAATCGTTTCGCGATGACCATCGTCAAACGCAAACACTTGCGAAGGATATTCATCAGAATAAGGAAAAGGCAAGTCGACTGCTAGTTGAACATCACTGTCTTCTTGTGAAAAAAGCACGGTCACTTGACCGTTGCGATCTAGCAAATCAAAATGAAGTAGATTGGTTAAAGGAATTAGCCCTTTTAAATCCAAGTCAATAATTCGCCAAATACTATCGATTAAATCACTAGGCAAACTAGACACAACGCCAAAAGAGGCATAGCGGCTCCGGTCAGTGTCAAAATGTTCAAACATAATTATGACCTCCTTTTTTTGCTTATTTTTAGTATACCTGATTTTAGAGAAAAGTATAATTTTCTGTCCCAAATAAAGTTTTCTGTTTGCAAAATCTTAATTTTTTATGAAGTGTATTTAAGAGCTGCAGCTAATGACTACGTATAGTATGTCCACGATTTCAGCTTGAGCTAGCAGCTAGTTTTTAAAGTAGCTCTTTTAATTCATTAATTTCTTGTAACGTTACTTCATGACCGCCATCTAAAAGTAAAAAATCTACCGGAAAGTGTTTTTTCAACTGATTGGCTAGTGAAAGTACACGCCCAGCTACGCTTATTTCATCTTGGGCGCCGCTAGTGATAATGATTCGTGTTGCAAATTGTCCAGATACATATTGATAGCCTAAATTACTTGGATGCAGTAAAATAGCTGTGTTAGCAATGGTTGGTTCCTGTTCCAGCAGCCCTAAAATAAAATTGGCACCATTAGAATAACCAATAAAAATAACTTCATCATACAGTTTTGTAGGGTGCCAAGATTCTTCAAGGAACATTGTAATTTTTTTATGAAAATTTGCTCTAGGCAGCTGGCCCTTTTCTAACGGAGCAAAGAAGCGGCGATGATTGCCCGTTCCTTCATTGCCTAGATAGCTAAGGACGCTGGCTTGTGGATAGAGTGCGGCAATTGTTGATAGTAACTGATATTCATTACCACCTGTGCCATGAAACGCCACCACTAATTGCTCTGGCTTTAAACCTTTTTGAAAAAAATATCTCATTGCCTAAACCTCCAAAGAAAGGATTCTATTATGTATGCGCAAATTCATCATATCTCTATTTTAAATCGCTTCATGAAACCGACATTTGACTTCTATCATAATCTACTGGGCTTAAAATTACTAATGAAAACTATCAATCAAGACGATCAGTCAATGTATCATCTTTTTTTCTCAGATAACGAGCAGCGTACCGGTACGGAAATCACTTTTTTTGAAGTAGCTGATGGGCAAGACCAGACCTTTGGTACCAATACGATTGAACGGACAATCCTGAAAGTGCCTAGTCGTGCTTCGTTAGATTTTTGGGCGGAACGCTTGGAACAAGCTGGTGTTTGTCACTATGGCATTGAAACGTTCAATCAGCGGCCAATGCTGCGTTTTGAAGGGCCGGATAAAACACAAATGGCGTTAGCACCTTTAAGAGCTTTTGAAAAGGTGTCTGATTATCACCCGTATCCTCATTCGGAAATTCCATTAGCACACGCAATTTTAGGAATCGATGCTATTCAACTGCGGGTTCAATATGAGCAAGCAACCAAAGAGCCTTTGTTGGAGTACTTGCATTGGCACGAGCAAGAAAGGGTGTCGTTTTTTGAGACATCCAATGAAGTAACTATTCTAGCCAATGATTATCCGTCCTTCTATCAAGAAGTCCATCTTATTGATGATCGAGTGAATCCTCTCGCAACAGAAGGAATTGGTGGAGTGCATCATGTAGCCTTCGGTGTTGAAGACCTTGCAGAGTTAACCCAGATTAATCAAATACTTACTCAAAAAAATTTTTTGATTTCAGGTATAAAAAATCGAGAATTCTTCCAATCGCTGTATTTTAGGGAGCCAAATCAGCTGCTATTTGAAGTTGCTACACAAAAAGGTATTTTAGACGCTTCCGCATATGAAAACCAGACAGCCGAGTTTGCTGCAATTCCTTTATATTTACCGCATTTTTTGGCGGATCGCCGTTGGCAAATTGAAGCTGTTCTAGATCAACAACGACATGAATAAGAAAAACCAACAGAACGCTGAAACGCTCTGTTGGTTTTTTATTTTATTCAGCTTGATCTCCAATTACCTCTGGTTCAGCTACTTCGCTAGCCGTTTCATCGGTAGCAGATGTTTGTGCTTCAACGATGGAAACAATTTGTTCTTCGCCATCCGTTAAAATTTCATAGTCTGCATTTTTTGGTAAATCGGCTACCGTTATAGCAGCACCGATTTCCAATGAAGTAATGTCAACTTCAATACTTTCTGGCAACTTGTCCGGAGTAGCTGCCACTAAAGCTGTATAAAGGTTTTGGGTGACAACACCGCCGGCTTTTGCGCCGAGTGCTTCTCCAATCAAGACAATTTCAGCCTCAACTTCAGTTGTTTCCGTCATATTAACTGAAAGGAACTCTACATGCTTTATCCGGTTTGTAAAGGTATCAACTTGCATTTTTGACATTAAAGAATTAATTCTTTTACCATTAATTTCCATTGTAATTACTGTGTTTGCGCCATGTTCTCGCAAAATTTTGCCTAAGGCTTTTTCATCAAAGAAAATCGGGGTACTTTCGATTTCATAACCATATACGACTGCGGGTACTTTGCCTTCATGACGTAATTGATTTCTTAGTGAACGGGGTCGGGTAGCTCTTTCTTTAACTTCTAATTGTACTGACATAACCTAAATTCCTCCTTATAATTAGTGGATTTTTCGGTTAAACTCAGAAACAAAACATAATGGAAAAAAGAGTGGCTGAATAGTTTCATCCGGCTAGCTTTTTTCTGTTGTGGCTGTGTAAAGATGCTGACAACGACAAAAAATCCCTAAATAATCACACGCAATTATTCAGGGGAAAATCCATTTGCTGCTGTTGTTCTCTCCCAGGTCATTACGCTGTTTTTGAGAAACCTTTATTCACCTTACTTATTAACCATACCTCTTATAAAATTTTAAGTCAAGTGATTGCCTTTAAACATTAAAGTTTTTTCTTTTTAACGTAAAACATTTTTTGGGGGTTCATTAGCAATATTTCCTGCTGCAAGAGGTTGTGGTATAGTAAAAGTAATGAGGGAACGGAGACGAAACATGCGCTTAGATAAATTGTTAACTAGCTTACACTTTGGTTCAAGAAATACCATTAAACGCTTGTTGCACAGCAAACAAGTAACTGTCGATGGCGTAATTATTACCAAAGCCGGTCAAAATGTGGATGCCATGCTTCAAGACATCCGCGTTAATGGTCGCAAACTTTGCCATCAAACTCATTTATATTATATGATGAATAAACCGGCAGGTGTCATCAGTGCAGTGACGGATAAACGGTTGCCTACGGTGATGGACTTGCTGGAGTCAACCGATTATCGAAAAGGTCTTTATCCAGTGGGACGCTTGGATCGGGATACGCAAGGTTTGCTGTTATTGACGGATAACGGCCAGTTAGGTTATCAGCTGTTACGGCCTAATAAACACGTCACCAAGCGTTATGAAGTGAAAGTTAATGGTCTAGTAACGGCAGAGGACTGCGCCGCTTTTCAAGCAGGAATTATTTTTCACGGAGGGATTCAGTGTCAGCCAGCTCAATTGGAAGTCTTAGCGGCTGCATCTAGTGAAAGTCACGTTATTTTAGAGCTTCGTGAAGGAAAGTTTCACCAAGTAAAAAAAATGTTTTTAGCGGTCGGCAAAAAAGTTACTTTTTTAAAAAGAATCCAAATGGGTCCTTTAATTTTGGACCCGGCCTTAGCTAGCGGTGGCTATCGCGCTTTAAACGATGAAGAGCTTCGTCAATTATTGCCGTATTTTACGATAGAAAAACAACAATCAGCCCAACATCTTGGTTGAAGGAAAGAGGAAGAAGATGAGAACATTACTTTTCGATGTCGATGATACCCTTTTAGATTTTCAGTTAGCTGAAAAAAAGCTTTAACAGCGCTCTTAGCAGAGGAAAATATTCCATTTACATCAGAAATTGAGGCTACGTATAAAAGAATCAATCAAGGATTGTGGCGCTCCTTTGAAGAAGGTAAAATTAGTAAAGAAACCATCAGTGATACACGATTTGGGTTATTGTTTGAAACGTTTAATAAAGAAGTGGATAGTAAAAAGATGGGCGCCGCTTATCGCGATTATTTAAGTCAAGGACATGATTTACTGGGAAATAGTCGTGAAATTTTGGCACACTTAGCACCTAACTATGATTTGTATGTTGTGACAAATGGTGTTGCTCAAATACAATATCGTCGCTTAAAAGACGCACGCTTGTTATCCTTTTTTAAGGGGATTTTTGTTTCAGAAGAAGTTGTCTACCAAAAGCCAATGAGAGAATATTTTGATTATGTTTTTGAACAGATTCCTAATTTTGAACGAGATAAAACTATGATTATTGGTGATTCTCTTCATTCAGATATTAAAGGCGGCCAAATGGCTAATATTCAAACTATCTGGCTAAATCCCCAGCAGCAGCCTGCTGTTAAGACGATTCAACCCAACTATACGATTAGCCAATTAGAGGAAATTTTGACTATTTTAGAGGAATAATCAAGGATTGATTTTACAAAACATACTATCAGCAAAGCCATCACAAAAAATCATTTTGTGATGGTTTTTTGCAAAATTTTACGGGGCGGACGGTTTCACAAAATCAGTTGTAGTCGTACCATATCTTTTAATTCCAGTTGATTTTCAAAAATGGGTGTTTCATAATGACGGACAAAATAATCTTGATCAATGCTCGTCATGCGAAAGCCGTATTTCTGATAGAGGGCTAGCTGCTGAAAACTGGTACTGCCGGTACCGATTTCGACTGACAGATAGTTTTGCTGGCGAGCAAAGTCTAAGGTAAAACTAAGTAATCGTTGGCCATAGCCTTGATTTTGATAGGAGCCTAAGACAGCTAAATTAACAATTTCGATGGTTTCCGGTCGAGTTGGCAACAACGCCACAATGCCGACTAACTGTTTTGCTTCTAAAAGTTGAAAACAGCATGCTCGTTTTAGATAGCTGTTAATTAGTTTTCGTGAGGGATCAGCACATAACATCAACTGAAGATGAGCTTCAGTTATCTCTTTTAATGGTAAAGGTACAATGTTCATAGACACGCCTCCTTTTTTATCATTATAAACAAGTGGGAGAAGAAAAGCTTGCTACTATAAATAAAAATAAAATGAAAAGTCCTGTGAAAAGTCTAGATTTATTCCGACATTCCATTATAATAGTAAAAGATAATGAAAAGATATGAAAAGAAAGAGGTTTCTAAATGAAGGATAGTCAGCCCATTGTGATTGGTGTTACTGGCGGATCAGGAAGCGGAAAAACCAGCGTCAGCCGAGCGATTTTTAATAATTTCCCCAATCATTCCATCATGATGCTGGAACAAGATTCTTACTATAAAGACCAAAGTCATTTGAGTTTTGAAGAACGATTAACTACCAATTATGATCATCCATTTGCTTTTGATACGGATTTGCTCATTAATCATCTGGAGCGTCTTATAGCCTATCAGCCAATCAAAAAACCAGTATACGATTATGTAGCCCATACTAGAAGCGAGCTTACCATTGTCCAGGAACCAAAAGAAGTGATTATCCTAGAAGGCATTTTAATTTTAGAAGATCAGCGGTTAAGAGAATTGATGGATATTAAAATATATGTGGATACAGATGATGATATTCGGATTATTCGTCGTATTAAACGTGACATGGAAGAGCGGGGACGAACTCTTGATTCGGTGATTGAACAGTATCTATCTGTGGTTAAACCAATGTATCACCAGTTTATCGAACCGACTAAGCGCTATGCTGATATCATTGTGCCTGAAGGCGGCGAAAATCACGTAGCAATCGATCTTATCAATACTAAAGTCGAAAGTATTTTACAAAAAGCATAAATAATCAACAGATAGTTCAACAATAAGAATAGAATAAAGAGAAAACAGCAAAGAATGAACGCAAATTATGTGATTATTCTTTGCTGTTTTTTATGGCAGCTTGACAAAGCACCCGAGCGATATTTTCAGATGTGCGCTCTAAATTTGCGGCACCTTTCGGTAAAGCTTTTGGCAATGGCTCTGCTTGATTGAGGATGCCGAAGATAGCAGTGATGCCTTCCTCGTATAAAGATTCAACGTGTTCGCCAACATAACCGGCACATACAAAGACAGGTACGTGATATTTCCTTGCCGTTTTGGCTACGCCATAAGGTGTCTTGCCAAACTTGGTTTGATAATCGATACCACCTTCTCCTGTAAAAACGTAATCAGCTTTTTGAATTTTGTGTTCTAATTCGGTTGCTTGTATAACGATTTCGATGCCTGATTTTAATTCAGCCGAGGTAAAAGCTAACAGGCCAGCGCCTAAGCCTCCGGCAGCTCCTGCACCAGAGATTGTTGCCACTTGTCGGTTTAAATCTCGTTCAATGATTTTGGCATAGGAAGCAAGGTTGTGTTCTAGTTTTTCAATCATTGCTAGTGTCGCTCCTTTTTGGGAACCAAAGACGTGAGTCGCACCTTTTATGCCAAGTAAAGGATTGGTCACATCACAAGCTACGACAAGTGCTACATCTTTTAAGCGTGGTTCGAACGCTGAGCAGTCAATGTGAGCCAACTGATCTAAGTTGCCGCCGCCTAGCTTAATTGGATGTCCTTTTTTATCTAACAGCTTTGCTCCTAGCGCTTGAGCCATACCGGCACCGCCATCGTTAGTAGCACTGCCGCCAATGGCAAGAATGATTTTTTTGGCGCCGTGATCTAAAGCTGATTTGATTAATTCACCTGTTCCGTAAGTAGAAGTCAGCAGTGGATTACGTTCAGCAGTTGTTAATAACTCTAGTCCATTAATTTTTGCCATTTCGATTACTGCAGTAGTGGAGTCGCCTAAAAAACCATAATAAGTTGTCACTTTTTTAAGTGGAAAAGGACCACTGGCAGTTACGTATTTTTTTTCCCCGTTCGTGGCATCAATCAAGGCATCAAGTGTTCCTTCGCCGCCATCAGCCATTGGCACCTTAATAAGCTCAGCTTCCTGAAATACCTTTTGAATGCCGCGAGCCATGGCCTCGCATGCTTCTTTGGCTGTCAAACTTTCTTTGAATGAATCCGGTGCGATAACAAATGTTTTTTTCATAGGATCTTTTCCCCAATCTGCGTATTTATGCTAAATCTCCTACAATATTGGCTTTAAGGTTATTTCAAGCTGGTCAAATCAACACGGAACGGTCTTTGTCAAAATTTCGTGTCTAACAATGTTCTTTTACATCAATTACAATTACTTGTACCAAGAATTTTATCACTATCGTATCGCTAATTACAACTAATAACAAGTTACAGTGTGTGGTTGTTTGGATTGAAAGAGTAGCTGAAATTCAAGTTATTATTTACTAGCTTTAAAATAAAAAAAGAATAAATAAGCTCCTAGCAGGTTTTTAGTTAAGGTGAAATGAATTATCCAAAACAACATTTTTTTACTAAAAAAAAATTCTCTTCCTTTTTTGCGTAGCTTTTTTATAAGTAAGAAAAATGGGGGGAGTTTACATGGATTTTACGGTTCTTTTTTCGTTTGAACAGTTGAGACTATTGGAATTGGTTTGTTTGTTACAGCAAAAAGAAGAGCTCTATTCAATGGCTGAGGTAGCCAGTCAGTTAGCAATTAGCCAAAAAACGCTGACGGAGTATTTAAAAAAATTGCAGCGAAAGCTAAACAAATTGCCGGAAAGAGAAGCAGGACACATTCAGCTTTTAAAAGGCGGCTACTTTACTTATCATGAACAGGATAGTTATACAAGTGAGCGTTTTAAGCGATTTTTTTTACAGGGAATTCCCGAGCTTTGTATTCTACGAGCTTTATTGGAAACAAACTTAGATATTGAACAATTGCAGCAAAATTTGCAGATTAGTGAATCCAGTATTCGTAAAAAATTGCGAAAGATTCAAAATTGGTTGCATCCTTTCAACATCTATCTACAAAGAAAGAACTATCAGTTAATAGGAGATGAAGCACAAATACGATGGCTTGCTGTTCGTTTTTATCATTATCTGCAACTACCTTTATTTTTTGAGAAAAGTAAACAAATTATGTTAGAGACATTGGTGCATCAAATTTGTCTTTTTTTTGGCTTGAATATCAACCAAATTCAGCAAAATCAATTATATTATTTTGTTTACATAGTGTTGCAGCGTAAAAAATCAAATAACTTGATTAGATTAGCTACTAATTGGCATCATTTTTTGAATGCAAGTCAATTGTTCCAAAATTTTCAACGAAAGGTTTTGCTAAACCGACTTCTTCCGAATGAAGAACAGAAGTATTTATATTTAATGATTGAAGCAGTTTTTGGTAATTCCTTCAATCATAAGTCTCAATGCCTAATGATTCAAGAACATATGCATCAGTCGACAGATGTTTTTCAAATGACCTTGGCAATTATGAAGTATATTAAATACGAGTTTAACCATATTAAATTTTCTTACGAAAAAAAGCATCTCTGCAACTTTTTATGTACCCATTTACATCTGGAATTACTTCAGATGACGGATTTTCAAGTAAACGAGCTTACGGCAGAATACACTGCCTGCTTTCCTAAAACAATGAGCAGATTAAAAGGGATGTTAAGAGTGCTGAAAGAAAGGTGGCCTTCGTTAAGATTGGTACCAGAAGAAAACTTGGTCGGCAGCTATCTTTTCAAACTTTGCCAACTATTTAATCCCATTCAATGTGAAAAGAGATATTTTCTCTGCCTATTAACGGATTTTACTCCTGAAAAAGAAGAGCTATTCGGAAAAAATCTGCAAGCTTACTTTGCTTATCGCAAAAATATTCACTTGGTTTACGGACAAAAGACAATGGATACTCCTTACGCTCACCTGTACCTGGCTACACATCTATTTGAAAATAAGTGGGCAACGGTTCAAGCTCCCATCGTTTTTATTCCTAAAAAAATTACGGATCACTTTTTCCATAAAGTTGATGCTTTTTTAACGAAACAGTAGCTACCTTTAAAGCCCTTTCAAAAAATATGGTAAAATAAACTTGATTATTAATAATAGATGGAAGGAAGACTATTATGAAAACCATTCAATTAGGAAACACGAAAAAGACCGTTTCTTCGGTAATTTTAGGCTGTATGCGATTAGCCGGAGCCCAAGATCCCCAAAGAATTATTGAAACAGCCTTTGATCAAGAAATTACATTTTTTGATCACGCCGATATTTATGGCGGAGGAAGTTGTGAAACGATCTTTGGGAAAGTATTAAAAGAAAGCTTCATAAGCAGGGATCAAATTTTTATCCAGACTAAATGTGGCATTCGTTCTGGTTTTTTTGACTTTTCAAAAGAACACATTATCGCATCTGTCGAAGGTAGCTTACAACGCTTAGGGGTTGACTACATTGATGCTCTGTTATTGCATCGACCTGACACACTTATGGAACCAGAAGAAGTAGCTGAAGCTTTTGCTTTATTACAGCAGCAAGGCAAAGTGAACTATTTTGGTGTTAGTAATCAAAATCCTATGCAAATTGAATTGTTGAAAACGGCTGTCAAAGAACCTTTAGTTGCGAATCAGTTACAATTCGGTATTAAGCATACCGGTATGATAGATCAGGGGATTCACGTAAATATGACGGATGAAGCCAGCTTGAATCGAGATGGCAGTATATTGGATTATTCAAGGATTAACCATATGACTGTACAAGCTTGGTCCCCTTATCAATACGGCTTTTTTGAAGGTGTTTTTCTTAATAATGACAAATTCCCAGAATTAAACCTAACTCTTACAAAGCTGGCTGAAAAATATGAAATCACACCAACTGGCTTAGCTGCCAGTTGGATCTTACGTCATCCAGCCAATATGCAAGTTATCGCTTAAATGATCACATAATAAAGCTGACTACAACCTCATCTCCATCAACTTGTATCTGTTCAACTGTATTTTCTATTAAAAATCTTTTTTGGGAGAAACTTAAATTATCAAAATTATAAGCTAGTTCTTCTAAAGATTTCTCAAATTTTTTTTCATCTTCAATAGTAATTTCTCTCTTAAGTTTACTTTCTAATTGAACGATTAAGTCGCTTAACTCTTTATTTTTTTTATCAAGTACTGATGCTGTTATTATGTTAGAAAGATACAAGTCTACTAATTTTTCTTGTTGCATTTTTACTTTTTTAATTTCCTTTATAGTGGGTTCATTATCTATTTTTCTACGTGCACGTCTAACATTAACTGTATCAGCAAAATTGCGTATTTCTTTCATTGCCATCTTATCTAGAGCTTCACAACGAAATGTCTTTCCTGAGCAAGACCAACCATATTTTTTCTTGTGTTTGTATGTCCTGCAAGAACAACGATAATACTTGTGTTTATAAATTTTACCATTTACTTTTCTCTGACTTTCATACCCATTGTATGGTTTACCACATTTTGAGCACACAATAATTCCAGAAAATAAATAGGAATGTTTAAAAGCATTGCTGTGGGGCCTTGATTCAATCAGACGCTGCACTTTGTTAAATAGATCTTCTGATATAATTGGTTGATGAATGGCATCGTAAACTTTACCTTGATATTTTTGTTTTCCAATATAATATTCACTTTGCAACCTTCGCTTAACTGTTGAATCCATAAAAGACTTTTTAAATTGTGGAAATTCTCTTTTCAATATTTCAACAATCATAGTTATTGCATTACCAGATATAAACAAATCAAACATACGCCTAATCGCTTGAGCTTTATCTTCTTCAATTTCAAGAAGTCCACTAATTTCATCATATAAATACCCAAATGGCACATTTCCCCCACCCATATAATATCCTCGCTTAACTCGCTCTAGTTTTCCCATAGTCATACGCTCTGTGATATTATCACGTTCTAATTGCGAGAATACGGATAGAATACCAATCATTGCACGACCAAATGAAGAGGTAGTATCAAACGATTCTTGCATAGAGACAAAATCAACATTATTTTTTAAGAATACATCTTCGATTAAATACATAGTATTTTTTTGGGAACGAGAGAGACGATCCAATTTATATACAATAACGAGGTCTAATTTTTGGGATTCGATATCATTTATCATATCAGACAAAGCGGGTCTTTCAAGTTTTGCTCCAGAAAAGCCTCCATCTGTATAAATTTTGAATATAGTATAATCTTTGGCTAAGGCATAAGCTTGTAGTTTCTTTTTTTGTGCTTCTAATGAATAGCCGTGTTTTTCTTGTTCTGGTGTAGATACACGGATATATAAGCCTGCTCGTTTCACTTTCTCTTTTCACCTTTCTGATGTATTCTTTCTTCTATTATCAAGTTTAATTTTTGTAGTTCATCGATATTGAGATGTCGAAATTTAAGACATTTTTTATCGATTTTTTTATTTTTATAGTCTTTGAAATCATGAATTGACAACCAAAATTATATTACCCGGCATTATCCTTTGATACATTATCATCAGATTTTGTATCAGATAGCACCTCTTTAAATAAGTCGTCAAGTGCTTCAATTCCAAATTCTTCAGCATAACGGTGTAGATTACGAAGAGTACGTTCATCAAGGTTTGATAGTTGTTTTTCTCGTTTATATTCAATTTGTTGTTCAAGTAATTTTTTCTCTGCAAAATTTAGGACATCTTTTTGCCTATTTTCTTCTAATTGGTTGTAAATTATTTCTATAGATGAATTATTATTTTTTGTATCGATACCCAGAAGATAATCTGCTGAGACTTCAAAATATTTCGCCAAAGCTTTTAATTCTTTCCCTCTTGGGAGACTATCCCCGCTTTCCCATTTAGAAATAGTCGTGTAATTCTTATAACCTAAAATTTCAGCTAGTTCAGTTTGAGTACGATTTTTACGTTCTCTTTCTTCTTTTAATCGTCTAGCAAATATCATGCTATGTTTATCCTTCAAAATAACCACCTCACTTTCTTAAAACAAGTATAGCATCGAATGAAATTAAATCAATATGAAACATAGAAAGAATATCTTATTATATGTATATATGAAAATAATACATAAAAATAGTTGAATATGAAATTAAATCATAGTATAATTAGTCTACAATTAAGAAAGGAGGTGGGGACGATGCTTAATATCGCTGAATTAAGAATGAAAAATGGTAAGATGTCCCAAAGAGAATTAGCAAAAGAATTGGGAACTGAGCAAGCGAATATAAGTCGGTGGGAAAGCAACCCGTTGAGTATGAATTCAAAAAATCTTATAAAAGTTGCTTTGTATTTTAAAGTGTCAATTGATGATTTGTTAGGAGTTAAAGACAAAGATAAAAATGAATAATTTTTTCATTTTTATATGAAATTATTTCATGTAAGATAAAAAATCAATCTAGGAGGTGACCCAGATGACTACAAGAATAATGTATAACGGAATGAAAGTCCACTTCGTTCATCCTGATGGAACACATTATAAAGAGGGAGAGAAATTTCCTAGAGAAATGCAAGAAAAAATTGTTAGAGCCTTTTACGAACACGAAAGAATACAAAAAGAAAAAGAAGACCAAGAAAGTTATTTTAATAATCACACATAATATCAGATTCAATTAAACAATAAAAAAATAAAATATACCAAAACAAAAAGGATAGTCGACTGAGAAATGGAGGTTTTACATGGCAACCAAACACTTATATACCATCTACACCATAGCAATGCTAAGCCTAGTCGTCGCAAGCGCAGTAGATGAAGCGTATGAGATGAGCTTAGTTATGTATCTGGTGTGGTATGGATCAACGGTTATATGGAGGAGGGGTGAATGATGAGTGAAAAAGCTAAAATAACAGTCAATGTAAAAACGAATGTATTAGAATTGGAAAAATTGCTCAAACAGGCAGAAAAGCAGTCTGAGCAATTATATAGAGCATTAGAAAAAATCAAAAAGTTTGAGTTAGAAGTCGAAGTTCAAAGTTAAGTCAATTTCTTCTCCGCATTTCGGACATAAAGATTTCCCTGTTGGAATGGATATTTCTTCTTGACAATGCGGGCAATCAACATCAAATTTCTGAGAGTTTAAAGAATCTTTCACTTGCGCTTTCATTTTTTAGATCACGTTGGAGTCTTTTCATATCAGATGACTTACTAATATCATAATTTTTACTCATAAATTTTCACCACCTTATCAGTTATTTCAGCAGACTACTTACTGATAAATACATTATAGCAAATGGGGTAAGGATAACGTCCTAAAAGGAGCCTGACATGACAACCAAACGCTTATATACCATCTACACCGCTATTACCTTAATAACAAGCGCTGCCTGTATACTGTCTGGCACCTATGTAGTCAGCTTGTTGTTATATGGAGTGTGGGTTGGGACATCAATATTGCAGAGGAGGATATCAAATGGACGAAAAACGACAAATAACGATCACAAATGAAAAAGGTTTAATTCCTTGTGAAGTGGAATTATCAATTCATGTAGGGAAAAAGGATAATTTGACTGAAATGCTTAGTGAAGAAGTTAGAAAAATAAAAGAAGTTCCAAGCATAAAACCAGAACTTCTCAAAGTAAAAATAGTACACGATTACCGTGCAACCTACACCATACATTAAGCTATAAGGTGCTTTTGGAAAGAGCGTGCAAAATATTTCTTAAATCATTTTGATCAGCCGAAAGACTTTCCAAATTTTCATTATGATAGGCGATATCTCTTGTGAAATTAGGGTTTAATTGAAAATTTTCTTGGTAAGTTTTTCCTAAAGTATCCTCATAGATAATTTCGATATCTATAAGTTCATTTTTAACATCGTCCTCCGAATAAAGGGCCGTTACGAATTTTTGTGTTGGAGCAATAATTGTATTTACTAAAGACTGTAAGTAAAGATTTTCACCAACGCTTGATATTTTTCTGGAGGACTTAATTTTAAGAATTTTTGCAGGGGTATGACCAAAATTTTTAATAATAAAATATTTTTCGAAAAATCCTACGTCACTCATAGCCAAATAACAAACAACATAAGGTCTATTTGAATTAATAATAGATTTTTCAGTTAATTTTATTGATTTTTGTGCTTGCCAAATAGCAACAGCAGATAAGGTAAACGAAGCTACAATTCCTACTAATTGTATTATGTTTGAAACGGTCATAGTTTATCACCTCACTTTCATATGAATTATACCAAAAATAAAAGGAGGAAACACCAATGACAACAACATTAAAACAAAACTACCAGGCCAGCCTCAACGAGCGCAAAGCCACACTAAAAGGCGTCATCTGTAGCGATCGTGATAAGGCGATTGCGGATAAATTATGTAAGGAGGATAAGACCAATGAACAAAAAACTACTAGCAACGATTGCGATTAAACCACTGTACAAAATACGCAGATTACAAGCGATTTGTTATCTAAGCTTGTTTATTAACTTTGTAGCGCTTGTATGTTTGCTAATGATTTTAGGGAGGTGAAAGAAATGTTAACTAAACACGAGGCATTTTTAGTCCGTGAGTTAGTAAGAGAGCAGATTGTGACGTTAAAAGACTGTATTAAATTGTTACATGGCAAAGACCCGATGGAGCTTGATATCCGTACGATTAAGCACTATCAAACGGAGCTAAAGCGGTACGAGGGGATTTATAACAAATTATTAGGGGAGGCTAAACAAGATGACTAGAGAACAAACATTACAACAAACCAAAATGTTAGCTGATCACTGGTACAACCAACATAAATCAATGTTGTATATACAGCAACAAAAAGAGAGGAGAGGGCTGTAATGATACAAGCTGTAGGCTTAAAAAGTCGTAAAGTATATGCGGAAGGTGCGGACAAAGCCGAAGTAAGCAGACTGTTAATCCGCAAGTTTTATAAATTTAAAAATGGCATCACCTACCCAGAGCCGCTGATCTATGAGCAAAAAAGCGACTCCGCCGGCAAGCGATAAGTCGCATAACTAAAATATCTATATAAATGATACCACAAGAAGGAGGAATTTCAATATGCAAGATTTAGTAATTATGAAAAATAAGGAAGCCGTAACCACTAGTTTGCAAGTTGCAGATAGTTTCGATAAACGCCATGACAATGTTTTAAGAGATATCGAAAAACTAAAAGAAGATGTCCTCAATTTTGAGGAGATGTTTTTTGAAGGGATAGAACCTGACAAATACGGTCGTGACCGCAGAGTTTACTTTATTCGTCGCGATGGATTCTTTCTTTTAGCAATGGGTTTCACTGGTAAAAAAGCCATTTATTTTAAACAAAAGTATATTGAAGCGTTTAACGAAATGGAGACAGTTATCCGTAAAAATACCGTTCCACAAACAATCGAGGATATGATGATCTATCAACTGGAAGAGATGAAAGATGTAAAAAAAGACGTATCTAAACTAAAGGATACGATGCGCATTACTGGCCAACAAGAGGCTGAGATTAAGGATCACTCCGCAAGAAAGGTTGTGGAATGCTTAGGTGGCAAGGATAGCCCAGCGTATAAACAACATTCTAAAAAGGTGTTTGCCAGCTATTGGCGTGACTTTAAACAGTATTTCCATCTTCCGCGCTACGGCGAGTTGCCACGCGTTAAATTTGATGAGGCATTAAGCTTTATTGACGAGTGGTTACCTAATACAGACTTACGCTTGCTTATCAAAAATACAAATAAGCAAGGCGATATTTTTGAGTAGGGAGGCTAGCAAAATGACACCACAAGAAGCAGCGGCTTTAGATAAATACCTGACAACTCCGCCAGAAGACTTTTACGACGAATACGGGGAAGAAATAGATGACACCATGAATTGGAACATTGACGATTTTGGAAACGTCGTCTACGAAAGCGATTGGGTATTTAGTATGTACTTTAGGCATAAAGATGGAGTAAGAAAACGAGTTGGTAATCAAGATAGCTTTATGACAGCACTCGATGAATACGATCCGTCCAATTTGGTCTCAGAAAAACTTGAAATCATCAGTGGGAAGGAGTGGCTTAATAAGCGATGACAGAAAATAAATTAATCCTCAAAATTGCTGAAATCACTAAAGAGGTAAAGCGCATTCCTAAAACAGGCTGGAATGACTTCCATAAATATGCCTATGCCACTGAAAGTGATATCAAGCAAGTAATCCGCGAAGAGCTGGCCAAAAGAAAGTTAGTGTTATTTTCGGATATTATCTCACATAAAGTTGATGAGGTAACAACTGCCAAAGGAAAAACGGAATATCGGACAACCATCGAAGTTATGTACACCTTGGAAGATGCAGAAACAGGGGAAACACGTATGTTTAAAGGTGTCGGAACAGGACAAGATGCGGGTGATAAAGGGGTGTATAAAGCGCAAACAGGCGCGCTTAAATATGCTTTAACAAACTTATTTCAAGTGCCTACAGGAGCGGATCCAGAGCTTGAGGGAGTGAAGCTTCAACCACCAAAAAAAGCGACACAAGAGCAAGTTCATTCTTTAAAACTTTTATTGAAAGCTTTAGCAGAACTGCAAGATAAAACGGAAGAAGAAGTAACTGGAGCTGTCCTGCGTAAAAAAGGCATCCAAACTTTTATTGACGATATTACCTTAGAAGAATTCGAGACACTGATTAGATATACCAATGAATTGCGTACTCACTTTGAAAAGATGAAAGCGAAAGAGAAAAAGGAACAAGGGAAAGCGACGTGAGGAAATGATCGGCAAAATCATTAATAACAACGGAAATAAAATAACGCTTGAATTTGAAGATGAGATTAATAGCAACTTTTTAGACTTGCTAGCTGCCAAGGAGGACAATTTGGCAAGGGTGGAGTTGTTAGACAACCGCCAGATGTCTCATAAACAAAATGCGCTCTCACATGCGCTAATTGCTGATATAGCACACTGGAGTTACGACGAGCCCAAGTGGATTGAGGGCGTGCTCAAATACTACTTTGAGGCTAAAACAGGCTTGTATTTTGAGCACCACAAAGCGACTAAAAATGAGGGGACAGAGTGGATAAATTTTTTAATCAAATTTGTATTAAAAAACAATATCTCGTTACAGCGACGGTATAACTATTTATTAGATAACAACAAATGGTTTTACTACTGCCTCAAATACCGTAGATGCTGCATATGTGGGAAACAGGCTGATGTTTGCCACATCCAAGTAGTTGGTATGGGGCGTAACCGCAAAAAGATTAGTCATGATACGTTTACGTTTTATGCTGGCTGCCGTGAGCATCACCAAGAGGAGCACAGGATAGGTACGCAAAATTTTATGAATAAGTATCAGGTAAAACCGGTTCATTTAAACGCCGAAGAGCGGAAAAAGCTAAATATAGGGGGCTAAAGCGTGATTAATTCGTTTGATTACAAATTGTTTTGTCAATATAGAAAATTGTCCCCAAAACAAAAACTATTTTTTGAGCTGCTAGCCTTTATTTATATCGGGTCTCGTAAAAAGGGCAAAGATATAAACATAGAGGCACAAAAGATAAGAAAAAACGTAAATGGAAAAGTGAAAGAGCGATACATTTATACAGTTGTTATTGATGAGGAGGAATCATATGAATAATTATTTTCCTCATGATAGCAATGCTAGAAATTCCGATAAATTACTCCCTGTTAGAATGAAGTACGGTGCAGAAGGTTATGGAATTTACTTTATGCTTTTAGAACGTCTTAGAGAAGAAGCAGATTATACGAGTATCAAAGATTACAATATGTTAGCCTTTGATCTTCGTGTAGATGCTGGAAAATTAAAATCTATCATTGAAGATTTCGGGTTATTTGCCTTCACCGATGACGGTGAGTGTTTCTACTCCGATAGTTTCAAGAAAAGAATGGAAATCAAAGACGCTAAGAGCAAAAAGCTTTCTGAAGCTGGAAGACAAGGTGCTGAAAAACGTTGGAATAAAAGCAATCAAGAGGCAAAGCCAAAGGGTAGCCATAGCCACCCTATAGCAAATGCTAAAGAAAATGATAGCAAGGAAAGGAAAGAAAAGGAAAGTAAAGGAAACAAAAGAAAAGAAAATAAAACAAAAGAATCGATCCTCCCTCTTTCGAAACCGTCGACACCTACTCGTCATAAATACGGCGACTACAAAAATGTCTTGTTGTCAGACGAAGAGCTAGGGAAGCTACAGCAAGAGTTTCCGAATGACTGGCAACAGCGCATAGAGCGCGTGTCGGAATACTGCGCCTCACAAGGCAAGTCATACAAGAATTATCTTGCCACAATACGTAATTGGGCGAAACGAGAGAAACAGCAACCTAAGCCCACTGGATATCCAAGGCAGCCAATAAGGCAAGAGCAGCTGCCAGACTGGGTAAGTAATCCAGCAAAAGAAAAGAAACTCTCCCCGCAGGAACAAGCACGGCTGGAACAAGAACTGCAAGAATTACTAGGAGATTAGGTGGACGTATATATGCTAAAAGTATTGCGGCTTAGGCGATCTGGCTTCAACAAGGCGCTCAAAGAGGAACGACTGGCAACATTCAAAGTAATAGACAGAAATCATAGTGGAGGTTATCTAAATGACAAATACTGAAGGACTTCATAGATTAAATCGAAGTGTGAAAAATATCTATGGCTTTAAAATTTTAGCTGTTGATGGGGAACAGAAAATAAAGCCGCCAAAAGCAGATATGCCAGAAGAGGTGAAAAAGCGCATTCGATTTTTTACAAAATATAGGGAACAAGGCCTGATGTTTTTAAGCTGTTTAAATTTTATCCTCGCTTACGACGAAGTGGAGCAAAAAACATCTTTTGAGAGTACAGCCTACGAAGACTGGTTACCGGTCACGGAAGAATTTAGCCAATGGAGAGATGAACTTTTTGCAGAGAGGGAAGCAGAAGTAGCTATTGCGATTTTATTTGGTACGTGTGAGGAGGATGAAAGAAATGATTAAACTTGTTGTCGGTGTTGTAGTTTGGTTAATGACCTTGATGTTGGGGTATTTACTTGGCGAGAGAGGAGACAAAAACAATGATTAATCAAACCGTACTAGTCGGGCGATTAACAAAAAAACTAGACCTAAAATACCCAAATAGTGGGCAAACAGTCAGCGTATTCTAGGCCATTTAGACAAAAGAAGTTACCTGAATGGATTAATGATCAGAAGCAAGAAGAAGCGAAACTTTCGTCAGAAAAACAAGCTGAGCTTGATAGACAAATAAAAGAATACTTGGAGGGCAAATGATGAAGCCTAATAAATTATTAAAGCATTTAAAAAGAGCTGTCTTTAATAGAGAAACTAGACCTATTTTACAATGTGTGCATTATGATTCCGATGGAAGTTTAACAGCTACAGATTCACATAGACTATTGCATATCAAAAATTTTCATGAACACAAAGAAACATTTAATCAAGACATCAAAACATTGGAGATAAAACATGATAATTATCCCGATGTATCAAGATTAATTCCAGATAAAAAAATAGCAAATTTAAATATTAAAGTAAGTTTAGCTGTCTTGTTAAGAGTTGCAAAATCTTTAAAGACACAAACAAATGAAGTGATCAAGTTGGAAATCACAGGAAATGAAATAACTTTAACAAATCAAAATGATGAAATTTATTATGGTAAACCAGTTAAAGTCAAAATTGGAGCAGAAACAAAAGGTGAATCAATGACAATTTCTTTTTTAGCCAAATATATCATTGAAGCATGTGAATTTTTTTTGGATGCCAAAGAAATATATGAGTTAGATACAGTCGACATTTATTTATTTTCAGCTGTACGACCAATCCTTATGGAAATTGAAGATGGGAAATATATGTATTTAGTAACACCGGTTAGAATTTAGGGGGAATTTAAATGATAAACCAAGTTGTGTTAGTTGGACGATTAACGAAAGATATAGATTTGCGCTATACCGCAAATGGTTCTGCCGTAGGAAGTTTTACACTTGCGGTAAATCGCAATTTTAAGAATCAGAATGGAGAGCATGAGGCAGACTTCATCAATTGTGTTATCTGGCGTAAACCAGCGGAAACCATGGCTAATTACGCTCATAAGGGAACTTTGCTAGGCGTTGTAGGAAGAATCCAAACTCGTTCTTATGAAAATCAACAAGGACAGCGCGTGTATGTGACTGAAGTTGTTTGTGACAATTTCCAGTTATTGGAACGTAAAGCTAAGGATCAAAGTAACGCTCAGACTAACCAAAACGCTGCTGACGGGATTTTAAACAAATCTGAGGGGAATTATACCCAAAACCAAAACAACGGCTTTAAAACGCAAAATAATCAGCCATCTATGCCGGGATTAAGTGAGCATGGGTTTAATACAGACAATCCGTTTGAGCGACAAGGGAGCGTTATAGACGTGCCAGATGATGGGCTGCCATTTTAAGGAGGAACCATGGACAGCATAACTTTTGAAGATGTGTCTACTTTGAAGAAGATAAAAAAAGCCAAGCGGCGAGAAATAGTAGCCCTTATGGAAGCTTATCCAAATTGGTATAAAACAGATAACCCGGTCGCAAGAAAGATTAGGCAATTAGGAAAAGAAATCGATGGCGAGACGATGGATGTATCCAGACCAATCAAAACAATTGATGCGGATCAACTGACAGTAAAAGAATATATCTTCCTCAGAAAGTTAGGCTACCGAGACAATACATTGAGAAGAGCGGCTGGAATGAGTAAAGCGATGTGGAATAACTATAAAAAAGAACTTACGTTGAGAGGAAGCGAGGAAGCTCAATGCTAGAAATCTACCATACAAGCACCACAGCGCTAATCGCTGATGAAAGCACACGCTCGTATCGGTATGTGACGATGGCCGATGCCAAGACGGTTGCCAAAGGAATGCAAACGAAGATGACCCCGTGGAAGCAACTACCAACGATTGAGGAACGCTTAAAGCGTGCAGGGTATGTGAAGCAAGAGAACAAAGAAAAAATGAATGAAACAAAAGTGGAGGAGGGAGCAGAATGATATCAAAAATTAAGTTTATAACTTCAACGAACGCTTTAGTCTTACAGAATGCGGTCAATGAGTTTTTAGCAGATTATGAAGAACAATATGTAAAGATTACAACAACGGAGGTTAATAAAAAGGCTTTCCACACGGCGATTATCAAATATAAAATGCCAGAGTATTTTAAGGAGGACTAACAATGATTTATATTAAAAATTTTCAACATGACGTTGCATCTTCAACAATTACTTTTGAAGTCGAGCGTGAAGGAGTTACAAATAAAGTAGAAACAAAAGGGGAAGATTACGGATCACTTTCAACGGATATTGATTCTTTTACGGAAGAATGGACGGATGCAGAATATGAACAATTAGATAAATTTCTTGATGGCTGTCAGGAAGTTGTTCATCCCTATTATCACTGAAGGATAAAATCAAAAACTACCTCTTAGAAAACCAGCTCAATATATTATACCTTGATGGAGGAAAAGTAAATGAACTATAGAATTGCTGTAAATGAGACCTTAAGAGCAACACGCTTTATTGAAATTAAGTACAACGGTGATATTGACAAATTAGTAAGTGAAACAGAAGAAAATACGCAAGACTGTGGGGACGTTGGATTCGAATTAGAAGAACGAGGCGCAGAAATCATAAGTGATAATGACGTATCAATTTCAGATATTTATGAATGGGAAACCGATTCATTGAACTATAGTGTGATGGAGGAGGAAGCACAATGAAATTAAACCCACAAACTATTGAAATTCTTATGCCCGTACCCTTATCCATGAAAGCCACCAATCAGTTAAAAATAACCAATACTTACCTTAGTATCAGCAGCTCATTGGTGAAAAAAATGCACTATCCAGAATATGCCCGGTTTTACATCGACCGGGAAAATCAGTTATTTTTTATTGTTCCTTGTCAAGCAACTACAAAAGGAGCGCGTAAATTTTATCGACCAAAAGCCGGTAATAAAACAGTTGTACTTTACTCAAAGCATCTCCTTCACCTATTAGCAGAGGTAGGACATATGAAGTTGTCCGAGAGGGAGTATCGGTTTTATGCGCAAGAGGTAGAGGAGAGAGAAACCGCCTTAGGGTTTGATTTGAGTATGCCAGTGGAGGAGGATGAATAAATGACAACAAAATCAGGAATCGATAAAATCTATAAAATTATGGAGTTAACAAGAGAGGTAACAAAGGCTGACATTGTCGAGGTGCAAGAAATGATTAATGGTCAAGTTAATTATGTACACCCTTTTAAGCGCAGTGAAATGGCAGAGGTCAGAGCCATAGGTGAGCACAACCAGCGTATGTTAGACAGTTTTATAGAGCTTAAAACAGTGGTTGATGATTGGGAGGAAACGGACGGATGAAATTTAAATGTGCCAAATCTTTTAAAGCTTATAAATATGAAGATGAAGAGCGAGACGACGAACCAATCGGAACAATGCTAATTGAAAAAGGCAGCCTATGGGAAATGAGAGAGTACTCTTGGGACTATGACGTGTTGCTTGATGATTGCAATGACGCTCGGTGGATCGGATTGAGCAAAGAAATTTTGAGAAAAATGTTTATAAGAGCGGAGGAAAGCCAATGAAACCACTAAGCGAGCAAGCAGCGGAGTATTTACAAGAGCAATATCGGCATACGCTGCATTATGCAGGTAAAAACTTTGTTGTTAATTTAGCCAATCTCTTCGCAAAACAACCATTACCAGAGCCTCAATATAAGGATAGATACACTGAGAGTGTTTATTATGTAGAGCTAATAGCTACAATGGATTATTTATACGAGCAAAGAAACAGACCAAAAACAGTGAGACTTAGTGATTGTTTAAACGATAAAAATATAAAGCTGACACGTGATCAAGTAAGAGCAGCGCTTGATGATATATTTGGAGAGGATAGATCTAAATGGCAATAACTTTTTGGGTTGCTTTAATAAATGCTGTCGCGTATTTACTATGGTTTCTATCGATACGGAGGGATGACTAGTTGACAAAGATCACAATCGACAATAAAACAAGACAATATGTTAGATCGCGACTTTACAAATACAACGAATACAAAAAGGATATCCAAGAAATACGCCAAAGTATCATGACTCCATGGAAAGAGTCAGATGAAAATATAGGCGGAGGAAAATCAGCCTTACCAATATTTGAAGTCGAAGAAAAAGCTTTTAAGTTAGTGTCGAATGAACAACTAGCATTTAGGACTAAGTTTTTATATGTGGTAGATACGTTATTAGCTAAATGCAATGATGAGGTGCAAAAAATTATTGAGATGAAATACTTTTCACACGAAAGTAACTCATGGGTAAAAATAGCAAGCGAAGTAGGATACTCAGAAGATGGCTGTAGAAAGATAGAAAGAAAATTTGTAGATTCCGTAGCAGAAAAGATAGGTTTATAAAAAAGGTGCAAAAAACAAGGCGTAAACTGTACCGTTTTAAGGGGAAAAAACATGATAAATTAGTATTATCAAAAGCTGTAAACATTGACACACCCTTATTTTAGCGCAATGATTTACACTTTTAACAACCGCTCATAACTATTATTGTTTGTGGGCGGTTTATATAGATTGGACGGTAGCATGAGACAATCAGCCACTAATATATCCTAGGGCTGCCGTCGGGATAAACAATCTAAACTACAGCTGCAGTGCGGCTAACCTCTCTTTGGAGAATGTGCTAAGTGGCGGAATAGGTAGACGCAAATACAAATCTATGGGGATTGCAACAGACGGTTGGCAGTCATGCGAGGGTTGAGACTACGCACCGAAAAAGTGGCACCAGTTGGAGAACATATACTCAAACCATAGGGAATAAAGACTGTATGTGTGGTGCAAATCCACACCTTAGCAATACATAGCCACTCTTGAGAAACAGGACAAAGTGGCAAGCAATTTAGTATTGTTAAATAGGACGTCGTTAGCTAGGTAGCGGCGTTAGGTAAGATCACTCGTTGAGTGGTCTTTTTATTTTACATAGATTTAAAAGGGGGTGGCGGTTAATGTGGCTAACAACAAGTTAACGCCTAAACAAAAAGCATTTGCAGACGAGTATATTATAAACGGCGGTAATGCAACACAAGCCGCCGTCAAAGCAGGATATAGTAAAAAGACAGCAGAGGTAACAGGAAGTAAATTGCTAAGAAATGCTAAGGTTAAGGCATATATTGCTGAAATAGCAAAACCGATCGAAGAAAAGCGTCAATTTGAGCTGGAAGACGCTATAAATAATCTAATCGATATATTAAGCGGGAAGCCGATAGAAAGCCGAAGTATGCAAATAGATCACTTGAAAAAAGATAAGGTTGTTAAGGACGTGACTTATCAATACTCCGCTGACCCTGACCAGAGGATAAAAGCACTAGACATCTATTTTAAAGTTAAGGGTGCCTATGAGCGCAAGCAAGAATCAGAGGAAACTGGAAACATCACTATAGTTGATTCTTGGGGTGATGAAGATGAGTAAAGTCATCAACATTCAGCAAGAAGTCAACCCGCATTTTAAAGTGGTGTGGCAGACAAAAAAGCCGTATAACATATTAAAAGGCGGCCGTAACAGTTTTAAGTCATCCGTAATTGCATTGTTATTAGTGTTTATGATGATTAAATACACACTGCAAGGTAAAAAAGCTAATGTAGTCGTCATCCGTAAAGTAGCTAATACTATTAGAGATTCTGTTTATCTTAAAATACAATGGGCGTTAAATAAATTTGGTATATCTGGTCAGTTTAGCTGTACAGTAGCTCCGTTTAAGATAACGCATAAAAAAACTGGATCAACGTTTTATTTTTATGGGCAAGATGATTTCCAAAAGCTAAAATCAAACGACATAGGCAATATCATTGCTGTTTGGTATGAAGAAGCGGCGGAATTCAAAAACGCTGAAGAATTTGACCAGTCAAACACCACGTTTATGCGGCAAAAATATCCTGATGCTGATATGGTGCGTTTTTTCTGGAGTTACAACCCGCCTCGCAATCCTTATAACTGGATTAATGATTGGTCAGAGGCGCTAAAAGATACTAAAAATTACTTAGTGCATGAGTCCAGTTATAAAGATGATGAGTTAGGCTTTGTAACCGAGCAAATGTTAGAGGATATTGAGCGTATCAAAAGCAATGATTATGACTATTACAGATATCTATATTTAGGCGAACCGGTTGGTTTAGGTACTAACGTATATAACATTAACTTATTCCAACCTTTGGATGATTTACCTAGTGATGATAGAGTCGTAGCTCTCTACTATGCAACTGACGTGGGACATCAAACATCAGCGACTGTTTGCTTGTGTTTGGGACTAACAGCAAAAGGCAATGTAATATTACTCAATATGTACTACTACAGCCCTCAAGGTATTGCTATAAAAAAAGCTCCCAGCGAGTTAGCCAAGGATTTACATGATTTTATTAGCAAAACATCACAAAGTGATAAACTAGGCAATGCAAGGATTGTGCAACGCACAATTGATAGCGCGGAGGGTGGATTAAGAAACCAATATTTTAAAGACTATGGGCAGCGGTGGCATCCAGTAACCAAGAAAAAGAATATAGATATGATTGACTACGTCCATGACTTGTTAGCTCAGGGACGTTTTTATTATTTAAAACCAACAATCAAAACAGGGTTACCTAATTGTGATGACCTGACGTTGTTTATTGAGGAACACAAAAAATATCAATTTGATGAGAGGTATTTAAACACAGACGATCCAAAAGTGATTAAAGAGTTTGACCACTCTGTTGATGCGTTTAAGTATGCTTGTGTAGATAACTCAAGAGACTGGAGGCTTAAAAGGTAGGTGAGAGTATGGGGCTAGTTAATACAGTAAAAAACTTATTTAAGAGAGGAGGCTATGCAGTGACAGGACAAACACTTAATACGATTAATGACCATCCCAAGGTTAATATTGACCCAATTGAGTTAAAACGGATCGAAAATGATTTTAGAGAATATCGCAACGACTATGGAGAGATTACTTATATTAACTCCAATAACGTAAAACAAAGAAGAAAGTACCTTGCTCTAAATATGAGGAAAATGACAGCTGAAATGATGGCAAGTCTCGTGTTTAATGAGCAAGTGGATATAAAAATAGCTGACCCAGATGCCAACGAATTTATTCAGCATGTGTTTGAACATAACGATTTCAAAAAAAATTTAACTAAGTATCTGGAGCCGATGTTTGCAATAGGGGGGCTTGCTGTAAGACCTTATGTAGACATGCAAACAGGCGAGTTAGAGTTTTCTTGGGCATTGGCTAATGCGTTTTACCCATTACGTTCTACATCGAACGGCATCTCTGAAGGTGTACTTGTGTTTAAGACGGTGGAAACAGAAAACGGCAAGACTGTTTATTATACATTGCTTGAGTTCCACGAGTGGAAAAACGGTAATATACAAATTACAAACGAGCTATACCGTTCAGAAGATGCCTCTATAATCGGCAAGAGAGTGCCTCTTGGATACAACGGACAGTATGAAGGCTTAAAAGATAAGCCAACTATCACAGGTATAAGTAAACCTATCTTTAATTACTTGAAGCCTGCAGGATTTAATAATTTTAGCTTGAATAGTCCTCTCGGCATTGGCATTTGTGATAATGCTGTGAATACATTAAAACAAATTAATGACACATATGACCAATTTAACTGGGAGATTCGCATGGGGCAACGGACAGTTATTGTAAGTGACCATATCTTAGATTACAGACCAGATGAGCAAGGCAACACATTGCAGCCTATTTTTGATCCAGACGTTAATGTGTATCGCCCAATGAGGATGGAGCAAGACAACGAGTTAATCAAGGATATTACTCGTGACATCCGGACAGAGCAATATACATTAGCAATTAACCAATTCCTAAAAACACTAGAAATGCAGATGCAATTGAGTGTCGGCACATTTAGCTTTGACGGAAAATCAGTTAAAACAGCAACGGAAGTGGCCAGTGAAAACTCGTTAACTTTCCGTACTAGAAACATGCATTGTAATGAGGTAGAAAAATTTATTAAAGGTTTGATTGTCTCGGTGTTGGAACTTGCTAAAGGTACTAGTTTCAAAGGAAAGCGTTTATATAACGGAATCATTCCTAGTTTTGAGAAAATCAGTGTCAATTTTGATGACGGTATTTTTGAAAGTCTAGATCAAAAACTAGACTTTTATAGTAAAGCTAAAACGGCTGGTTTAGTACCTGTGACGGAAGCTCTAAAAGGGTTATTTAAATTGACTAATGAAGATGCCTTAAAATGGTATCAACGCATCCAGCAAGAAGAAACGGGCTTAGATGTAGCGGAAATTGAGAACTACATGGCCAGCAAGCAGTTAGGAGATGAGGAATGATGAACGACCAACTATTTGAGTGTGGTTTGTGTGGTAAACGTACTCACTTTGTATGTAAAAGCGAGATCATCAAAGATGACATTAAACACGACTATGCGGAATGCGAAAAATGTGGAGGCAAAGCAACAATTATGTATACAAATCATCATATCCGTAGTTTGTTAGCGAAACAACAAATTACTAAGCCGGGGAAACACAAGGCAGCCCTCGCTGAAGAAATCCAAGATAAAATGGATTTATTAAAGCAAGAAATGGCGTGATACCATGATTACACCCCATCAATTAGACTTATGGTCCTCTAACATGGCTCATCTCTATCAGTCGCTGGAGGGCGAATTAATACGCATTATAGTTAAGCGTCTGAATACCGGTCATGACAATATATTAGATTGGCAACGAGAAAAGCTACAAGAGCTGAGGTTGTTTAACAAAGAGACAGCGAAATCTATCTCTCAAATAACAGGGATATCCGAAGAGCAAATAGAAAAAATGTTTGAGGAATCGGGACAAAAAATTATTAAAGACATTGATAGTCAGCTTCCTTACGATGCTTTACCTTTGCCAAATAATCTTGATGACATCATGCGAGCTTATCACGATCAAGTTTGGACTGATATAGACAATTACGTTAATCAAACATTGCTATCCACAAATTTTGGTTATGCCTCTGCCACCACACAAATGTATAACGAGATCATCAATCAAACGACTGCTGCATTTAACAGCGGTCTTTTTACGTTTGAGCAAGCGTTAGAGCGCACAATACAACAATGGGCGCAAAAGGGCGTCAAGTCCACCTTTGTTGATAAGGGCGGCCACACATGGAGCTTAGAGCGCTATGTACGGACTGTTTTAAAATCTACATTAAGCAACACCTATAATAAGCTGCGTACTGACCGAATGGGAGAGTACGGCGTGCATACGGTACTTGTTTCTAGCCACATGGGGGCACGTCCTGCTTGTGCTAGGATACAGGGGCATGTGGTTGACTTGCGGAGAGATGTGCCACCAAATAGCAAGTACAAAAGTATATATGATCCTTATTGGCAGGCTGATTACGGAGAGCCGGGTGGCAATCGGGGTGTGAATTGCCGACATTTGCATATTCCATTTATACCGGGAGTAAATACTAATAATCAGCCGAAATACAGTGCGAAGGAAAATAACGAAGTAGCCCAGCTTACTAAAAAGCAACGGGAACTAGAACGGCGTATTGTCAAACTCAAGAAAAATAAATATGTAGCTGATGCTATGGGCAACACAGATGGAGCTAAAGAATGGCAAAGACGTATTACAGCCACACAAAAAGCTATCAGAGAGCTTGTAGACAGCAATGAATATCTAGCTCGTAACTATGCGCGCGAAAAGGTTTATACGCCGATGAATACTTTATTACAGGATTTTAGATACAACCAATAGGAGGACAAATACATGAACATACCTATCAAGATAAAAGTGGGAGGCATTACTTATCAAATTAAGATGGTAGATTACTTACCCACTGAAGAAGCAGGAAGCAAATGGGGTGAGTGTGACTATCAGAGAGGAATTATTAGAATCTGGAAAGAGTTATCAAGGGAAAAACAAGAACAAACTTTTGTCCACGAACTCACTCATGCTATTGCTCATGAGGCGGGGATTGATAATCAAGACGAAGATATAATTAATAGATTTGCGCTTGTTGCTTATATGGTCATAAAGGATTTTAACCAGCCGGAAAAAATATCTACAAGAGAGTATGTAGTAAATCAGCAAAAAATAACAGGAATACCAATAAGCAAGTCTAGTGATCAACACTAGGCTTTTTATTTTGCCTAGACCTGCTCGGATGTCTCTAAAAGACGGCTCACAGTGGGAGTTGCCACTCTAAAAACACTTAGGAGGGAAAGAAAATGAAAAAAGAAGATTTGATTGCTTTAGGAATTGATGAAGAAACCGCTAAATCGGTGATGGCTTTGCATGGCAAAACGGTTACTCAACTTAATGCGCAAGTAGCTACCGCAGAAGGAGAACGAGATAGTGCCAAGCAAGAGTTGGAAGCCAACCAAGCGGAGTTAGATGCGCTTAAGGAATCATCAAAAGGCAATGAAGAATTAACAAAACAGCTCGCTGATTTACAAGAAAAATTTGATGAAGCGAAAACCAATTCCGAGAAGCAACTCGCCGAACAGCAGAAAGACTTTGCAATTAAGTTAGCCCTTAAGGAGTCTGGAGCACTTGATGACAGCATTGTTTTAGGTCTTATAGACAAAGAGACAATCAAAGTTACTGATGACGGGTTACAAGGTTTAAACGAGCAATTAGACAACTTGAAACAAAGCAAAGATTTCCTGTTTCAATCGGCAAAACAGGAAGAAACATCACCACAAATTGTGGCTGGGGGTAATCCGGTCGGTGGTGGAACGACTACGGCGGGATCGCAACCAGAAAAACTAAACGAATTTAGAATTACAAAATAAGGAGAATAAGACATGAAAAAACAACTATTAAAAATGAGCTTACAATACTTCGCAACACCAACTTTTGATCCTGATAATGTAACAATGCAAGATGCTAAAACTGGGGAAATCCCCAAAAATATTGCTGATGGCATCATCACGGAGGTTAAACAAGGTTCATCTATTATGCGCCTAGCTAAACAAGTATCTATGCGCAAGCCAATTGAAGAATTTACTTATATGACTGGAGTGGGTGCTTACTGGGTATCAGAAGCAGAACGAATCCAAACGAGCAAACCCAAATTCGTTAAGGCGGAAATGCGCACGTATAAGATGGGTGTTATCATTCCGACAACTCGAGAAAACTTAGATTATTCTGTATCTAATTTCTTTGAGTTGATGCGCCCAGAAGTGGCGGAAGCATTTAATAAAAAATTTGATCAATCAGCATTTACTGGGGTCAATTCGCCATTCGCTAAAAATATCTTAGGGGCTGCAGCAGCTGCTGGACATGTTGTGGAAGAAACAGCCAATAAATACGACGATATCAATCAAGCTATTGCGTTTATCGAAGAAGAAGACTTAGATCCTAATGGAATTGCGACAACACGTAAACAACGGGTGAAATATCGCTCTACAAAAGACGGTAACGGTATGCCTATCTTCAATACAGCAACTTCAAGCGGTATTGATGATATTTTGGGATTACCTATCGCCTATACTCCTAAAAACACTTTAGGTAAAGATGTGGCTGAGTTAGTAGGGGACTGGGATTACGCTTATTACGGCATCTTAAAAGGATTGAACTATGAAATCTTAGATCAAGCGACTTTAACAACGATCACGGCATCAGATGGAGCCCCAATTAACCTTGCCGAACGCGATATGGTGGCGTTAAAAGCAACTATGACGGTCGGATTTATGGTAGTTAAAGATGAAGCCTTTGCGGTGGTAAACTTAAAAAAAGCGTAGCCCCTACAGGGGTAACGCTTAATAAAACAATGTTATCTCTGGCACAAGGGGCAAATGAGACATTAGTAGCAACCGTAACACCAGCTGATGCTACCGATAAAACAGTAACATTTAGCTCTAGCAACACTGATGTTGCAACGGTTACACCAAAGCAAGGCAAAGTTACAGCTGTAGCTGCAGGCACTGCAACAATTACGGCAACAACTGTTAATGGCAAAACAGCAACTTGTGAGGTAACCGTTACAGGAGGGGAATAATCTCCTCCTTTTTAGTTAGGAGGGATTAGATGCCTTATTTAGAGTTTGCAGAGTTTAAAAAGTTAACCAACAAAGGCGATGACTACAAGACAACATATGACCAGTACTTGTTAAAGTCAGAGGCTGTGATGGATAACATCACAAATTATTTTTATCAGGTTACCGATATTAACAGTGATCCTATCAATTTTAGAGTGCAACAGTTTAAACGTGCGTTATGCGCTCAGATTATCTACTTTGGTGAGCTGGAAGCCGATACCTATGAGAGTATCAATAACACGCCGCAAACCTTTTCAGCAGGGCGTACTAGCGTTTCAAATGCCAGCCGGTATAATCCGTCTGGCGAAAATGAGAGCAAGTCTCTAATAACGGAGGATGCCTATATTTATTTGGAGGGTACAGGGTTGTTGTATCGGGGGGTGCCATCATGGTAATGCCTAAACCACCTAAAAAGTTTTTAGTCGATAGCTTTGTCTATCGAGAATATTTAGGTGAGGGAGACTATAACAAACCAATTTACGGCAACTATATTGCAATAAGCGATTGCCGGATAGACCGTACCCCACAATATACAGCAGGTACTAACGGGAAACAATTGCTCTATAATGCAGTGATTTTTTGCTATAACGGACTTACATCTCCGTTAGAAAGCTTTAAAGAGCAATCACTGGTTATCTACGACGGGAAAGAACACATCATTACTAAAGCAATACCAGTCACTGAGGCTTATACAAACGAGATTTATTCTTATGAGCTGGAGGTGGTTTGATGGGCGTTACCATTAAGGTTGATTTGGGTGGAGTGCAACGCAAATTAAGCAATCAAAACATCAAACGAGGCCAATATGCTTTAGCTAACCAGGCATTGGCTGATATGTTGCCATTTGTGCCTAGAAAAGAAGGAACATTACGGCAAAGTAGTTATGTATCAAGCGTTAACTCGATCATTTTTAATACGCCGTATGCTAAAAGACAATTTTATTTAAAAGGACGGAATTACTCTACGCCGGGTACAGGCCCTAGATGGGATTTGAAAGCAAAATCTATGTATTTGCCTAAATGGGAGAAAGCCTTTTTGAAAGGAGCTGGAATCATTTAATGGACTTTATCGATTGTGTCAAACATGCTATTAACGGAATTGGTGGACTTCCTTTACTCATCCGTAAAGGATATTTAGGGACGGAGGAATCTCTAGTTATCTATCCACTCCCGGGAAGTGCTGCAACCCGTGAATATATGGATGGAGCAAAGGACATCAATTTAAATTACGAAATCGCAATGAAATCTAAAGACGAAAAAAAACTTGAAGGAGCGTTGTGGCTCATTTCCGATTATTTAGACAACTTGCGAGATATTACAAGCACCGACAATAGTTTTACATTTAACAAATTGACCATAACGAGTAAGCCGTTTATCAATAATTATGATAATCAAGGCTGGCTCGTTTTTTTATTGAATTTTACCGCCAATATTACTACTAAGGAGGAGCTATAATGGCAAGATTAAAAAATGCGCTGCGTGGTCATTTTATTGCACCATGGAAAAATACAGACACGGAGGCACCAACTGATGGTTGGTTAGAGTTAGCGAAATGGATATCAAGTGTGTCAGATGATACAGACGAAGAAACAGATGATACGGGGTATTACGATGGGGATGGAACAAAAGAGACAACAGTAACTGGCGTGAGTGGGGCATATACCTTTGAAGGATCGTACGATGCAGAAGATGCTGCTCAAGCTTTCGTTGCAGGATTAAAATACAAACTTGGGGATGACCGTAAAGTGTGGCATCGTGTAGTTTCTGCAGACGGAGCAAAAGAATGGGTAGGTGTGGCCACTGTGTCTGACATCAAAGCGGGAGCCGGGGACGCCACAGAATACGAAGATTTCGGATGTAAAATCACGTACAATCAATTGCCAAAAGAAAAACCATCAAAATGACGCCCGGCGCTCCAACTATTCGCGTTGTAGCCAACTCTGGTGCGGTTAATTACACAATTACCGACCCAGAGGGAGCGACGGATATTACGGGCTACAAACTATCTTATAAGTTGACCATTCAGTTGAAACAGAGGTCAACAAAAGAGGTTACAGCTAAAACAGGCGTGATTGATAGTCTGGCAAACGGATCAGAGTATCAGTTTAAAGCGCAAGCTAAAAACGCTAATGGCTATGGTGACTTTAGTGAGGTAGTCACAGCAACACCAACAGAACAACAGTAGAGGGGCTTAGGCTCCTCTTTTTAAATACGAGGAGGATGAACAATGGCAGTTATTAAATTACAAAGTACGTTTATTGAATTCCCATTTCAGAATGCAGAAGGGGAAGAAGTACTAAATCTAAAGTTTGATACATCTGATAAAAATTTAAAAAAATTGTCAGTTACCGTAAAAGAGTTAAAGAAAAAAACGGAAGAATTAAAAGAAAAAGACACTCTATCCGAGAAAGAAGTAAAACAGTTCATCAAAGATAGTGTAGATACTATTTTTGGACAAGGATCATTTGACGCTATGTATCAATTATCTCCTTCTCTTGTGATCGTCACCGATTATTTTTTCCAAATGGCGGAAGGTGTTTTTGAGGAATGTAATGAAGATAAGTATAAAGAAAAAATGGAAAAATACTTATAAATGGGAGTGAGCATTATGCTTTCTCTGTCTTATCGGCCCAACAAACAAGTAGAAATAGAAGGTCAGCTTTTTGAAATAAACTTATCATTTGACAATATCCTAAAACTTATCGACATGTTAAACGATTCGGAGCTATCAGATAAGTACAAAGTCATTTTAGGCACAAACATGCTGTTTGGTGTGTCTTTTTTATTTCCGTTTGATCGACTTCAAGAAATTTTCACCACAGTTTTCTACACATATATTGCGAAAGAAACGAGTGAAACAGTTGAAACGGATATACAAGGAAATCCTATGCCACCAAGGTATAGGGAAGATCAAGCAAGTAACTACTCTCTGAGATATGATGCTGACTACATTTTCGCGTCATTCTACCAAGCCTATCAAATCGACCTCATCGATCAACAAGGAAAGCTAAGTTGGGAAAAATTCAACGCATTATTGATGGGATTACCAAAGGATACAAAATTTAAAGAAGTAATGGAAATTCGAACGTGGACTCCTTATAAAGGCTGTTCAAAAGAAGAAAAAAACAGAATGAAAAAATTGCAAAAATTATATGCGCTACCAGAGAAAGTAGGTGAGAGTTGATGTCAGACGGACAAATAGTCATTGAGGTAATTATGGACGATAAGAGTGTCCGCAGTGGAACAGCCAAAATTGATTCTTCCATCGGAAGTTTATCGAGAAGCGGGGAGCGAGCTTCTCTTAGCATTGGTAAAATTGCCACATCAATAGGTCTTGTAAAAGTAGCTGGAAAAGCATTTGATCTTTTAAAAAGTTCGGTTGGAAGTGCAGTAGATCGATTTGATACGCTACAAAAATTTCCAAAAGTAATGGAATCTTTAGGGTATAGCACTGAACAATCAGCTAAGTCATCAAAAAAATTATCTGATGGAATTGAAGGCTTACCTACCACCTTACAAGATGTTGTGGCTCATACACAACAAATGACTTCAATTACTGGAGACTTAGACAAATCAACAGACACTGTATTAGCCTTGAATAATGCCTTTTTGGCCTCGGGAGCATCTACAGCTGATGCAGAAAGAGGAATGCAACAGTACAATCAAATGCTTTCTACTGGTCAAGTTGATTTAATGTCATGGCGAACACTCCAAGAAACAATGCCTCTTGCACTCCAAAAGACAGCAGAAGCTATGGGATTTGTAGGGAAATCCGCTCAAACAGATTTGTATAACGCCTTAAAAAACGGAACGGTTACTTTTGATCAATTCCAAGATAAACTGATTCAGCTAGGAACAGGTACAGGAATGTTAGCTGATTTAGCAAAAAAAAATAGTTTGGGCATCAAAACGTCATTTGTAAATTTAAGAAATTCCATCACTAAAGGGTTAGCGAATGTCCTAACAAAATTTGACGAAGTCATCCAAAAACTTACGGGGAAAAGTATTGCACAGAATATTGATAGTTTAAAAGGAATCATCAATAAAATTTTTAATGATATTACGGCGAATGTGTACAAAGTGATTCCAACATTAGAAAATTTAAAGAATCTTTTTGTTGGTGTATATAATGAATTGTCAGAGCATTGGACATTGATCGCACCAATTTTAGCTGGTGTAGCAGCTGGATTTGCTGTTTTTGGCGCAATAACGATAAGTATTTGGGTTTACAATACAGCGATATCTATTGCTGCAACTGTAACTGGAGCTTTTACTGCCGCTCTAGCATTTTTATTATCTCCAATTGGTTTGATTGTAATAGCAATTGGTACACTTGTAGCAATCGGCACAGCGTTGTATATGAATTGGACTACAATTAAAGAATCTGCTATTTCAATTTGGACAACTATTAGTGATTTTTTTAGTACAGTGTTGAATGCAATAGGTACCTTTTTTTTAAATTCTTGGGCTACAATTTCATTATTTTTATCTCAAACATGGGGAAATATATCGTCTGCAGCTTCAAGCATTTGGAGTAGTATAGGTTCTTTTATAGAGAATATTATTGAAAGTATATCAAACAATATAACAACAGTCTGGAATACTATACTAGGATTTTTAACATCAATTTTTAATAAAATTTCATCAAATGTTTTTACTGTTTGGAATGGTATATTTGATTTTTTAAGAGGTTTAGTCAATGGAATATGGAATATAATGAATAGCGTGTTTAGCTCTATATTAAATATTGTAACAACTATATGGAACAATATAAAAAGCGCAATATCTATGCCAATTGAAGCGGCAAAAAATACTGTCATGAGCGTTGTGGATTCAATAAAAAGAGTTCTAATGTCCATTGCAAATATTAATCTTTTTGATGCAGGGAAAGCAATTATCAATGGCTTCTTGAAAGGGCTTAAAAGTGCTTTTAAAGAAGTCAAGGATTTTGTTGGTGGCATTGCTGATTGGATATCAAAACACAAGGGTCCGATTTCTTATGATAAAAAATTATTAATCACTCATGGACAAGCAATTATGCAAAGTCTAAATAATGGCCTAGTAAATGGCTTTCAACAGGTTCAGGATACTATTTCTGGCATTGCAAGTGAACTAAGCGACGGGGTAAATGTTGGCTTGAATGTAAGAGCTTCAGACAATTTACTTTCATTACCAAAGATCACCCCGGAAGCAGCGCTAGGGGCATATGGACAAATGGCGAGCACATCGAGCATTGTTAATAATTACTATACGACACGAAACAACGATGGCGTGCACTATCAACGTCCGATCATCATAGAAAACACTGTAGAACTAGACGGGCGGTCATTAGCTAAAGGTACTGCTAAATTTACAGATGAAGAAATTAGAAGAACGACAAAATTACAAAACAAGATTAAAGGAGTGTAAGGCATGTCATTATCGGTACTCTTTGATGGACACGAGCTCTCCGAGTATTTAAATGTAAGTGTCGGGTTTGATAGAGGCATTGGACCTAACAAGTCAATATCCTTGCAAAAAAACGGCATTATGAGAGGGAAAGATTTTGTCTCAACAACAAATGATGATAAAACCATCACTATGCCTTTTGTGATGTGTAATGACTTAGGGATAAAGCGCAGAGAGCTAGCGAAGATTCTAGATGTGGACGAGCCAAAAGAGCTTATATTTGGTGACGAGCCTGACGTTTTTTACTATGCTTTACCATCTGATATCCCTAAGTTAGACGAGATACATTTTTTAGGGAAAGCCTCAATTGATTGGGTCATACCTGATGGAGTAGCTCATGCAAAGGAAACAAAAGAATTTACAGCTAAAATAAATAAGGATGGCATTTTAGAAATGACTGTAGCTAATGAAGGGACCGAGCCGGTCCCTATTTCTTTTGACGTCGATATTCATGCGGATAACGGCTATTTTTCGGCTGTGTCTGAGTATGGAGTAATGGAATTTGGAAATATTAAAGAAGTAGACGGCACAATGGTAGAAACGCCAAAAAGTAAAACATTAGTGGCTACAAATAACCTTAAGGACTGGGAACAATGGCAAAAAGGGAACTACAACACGGAGAATCCAAAAAAAATATGCAACATGGAACTAGGGGTTCGTCAAGATTCTTTTAATACGGCCTTGGGCGATCTGATTGGTGAAATGCAAAAAGAAGGGAATGCTTCTGGGGGATTAAGATATGTGGATTTTGAATCCTCCCGAAATGTCTATTTGTGGTTTCGTTATTGGTTTGAAACTGCTTTGGTGGGACAAACAGGAACTTCTGGCATTAACTTAGTTTCTGAGGACGGAACACTTGTCTGCTCTCTCATTATTGAGAAATTAGATGCATCAGGAAATACAGCGAGAGCTATTTTAAAAGTTGGTGGAGAAAATCCAAAACAATATGAGGTATTCCCTTTTCTTCCAACGCACTGGCGGAAAGATAACCCGATCACTTGGGAAGAAGGTGGCGGAGCGATGGATATCAGAAAAATTGGCGGAACCATCACTATGTTTTGGAACCACCGTTTTTACTCTTGTTACGTTCCGGAACTCGAGAATGTCAAAGTTTCCCGAGTAGAATTTTACGTTGGTCAATGGAATGGTCGTAATCTTACCAATCAAAAAGTAACACGAATGTATTTGCGCAGAATATCTGTTACTCAACTGAATGTAGAGGAATGGCAAGATAATCCAAATCGTTGGACAACCGGAGACCACTTGTTTATTGACGGGGAATCTAAACGTAAGCAATTTTATGTAAATGGACAAGTGTCATTACGTGATGAAGTGGTAGGTACAAAATACTTTAAAGTACCTTCGGGTGAAACGAAAATACAATTTTATTATTCGGATTTTAGTCAACCAATACCAAGCGTGAGAGGCACAATTAGGGAGGCGTGGCAGTGATAACTATACCTAGAATTTATGTCCGTGATACTTATGATCAGGTGTTGCTTGCATTAGATGACGGGGACTATTTTAATGATCGGATGACCCGTTACCTTACAGGGAAAGCGGCAGTATTACAGTTGAGTATCCATAAAGAAGCAACAGATTACGAGATGATAAAAACTGGTAAGAAATTGTCATTTGTGGATCCAAAAACAAAGGAAGAATTTTGGCTCAATATTAGTGACGTGTCGCAAAACGAAACAGAAATGACCATCCTTGCAACATCACTTAATTTAGAACTAAACAATGAGATCGTCGGACCTTATAAGACAAATGGAGCAGTCAGTTTTAAGGATTATTTTGATATTTTAAATTTTGAAAAAGCAATGACCTTAACTATCAATGAGGTCTCAGATAAAAAGATTCTTTTGGAATGGGAAGGAAGCCAGAATAAACTTGGACGTCTATTTTCTTTGGCTACGAAATTTGAGGCAGAAATTGAGTTTGTCACTAAGCTAAATAGAGATGGCTCCTTGAACGGGATTATTGTCAACGTTTATCGGGAACATAGTGATAAATACCAAGGGATTGGGCTTGATCGCCGGGGTACTGTGTTTCGATTTGGCGATGAAATAAAAACGATTAAAAAGCAAGAAAACGCGGATGATCTTTACACGGCTATTATCGCTACTGGAAAAGACGGCTTAACAATTAAGGACGTTGAGCATGAGGTGTTCGACGATAACGGCAATTTGTTATATTGCACCTATAAAACTGTTAAACCTAGCTTTCCGGATGTACGTAAAATTTATGCTCCTCAATCGAGAGAAAACTTTCGTTCTACGGTCTCCAAAGAGGATGGATGGATTGTAAATGAAGCTGGAGAAATGGAGTATACAAGCGCTGAAGCATTATACGGCTATATGCTATCAGAATTAAAGAAAAACTGCGTACCACAAGTGACATGGGAGATTGAAGGATATATTGATGCACAAATTGGCGATAGTGTTCGGTTAGCCGATGATGGCTATCAACCAGAGCTATTGTTGGATGCTCGAATATCCGAGCAAACAATTTCCTATACGAATCCGACTATTAATAAATCTGTGTTTACAAATGTTGTAGAGATTGCCTCTCAAATCGATATCGACTTACTAAACAAAATGCAAGCTTTAATTGATAAGAATAAAAAATATGAGTATCAACTGTTATCCTCTGATGGCACGATATTTAAAAACGGCGCTGGTAGTACAACATTAACAGCTCGTATTTTAGACGGCACAACAGACGTTACAAATAAGTTTACGATCCAATGGTACAAAAACGGCACAGAGCTTAGCAATGAGACAAGCATTACTGTAACGGCAGCCGATGTGACAGATGGTAGGGCGGTCTATCGATATGAGGTTAAAGACCAAAGCGGCAATACCAGAGGAGGCACGGAGATTACTGCGGCTAATGTTAATGATGGATCGAAAAGCTCTACGATATCACCGAATCCACCACAGAATCCGACAACAGGACAGCAGTGGTGGAAGCAAAACGCTGATAACCTTGATGAAATTGAAGGTCTATATATTTGGGATGGTACGGAGTGGATCGCTCAAACAATACAACAAGGAGTGCTTAATATCGTAAAACTTAACGCTGTAGATATAACAGGGGCGCATATTGTTAATACCTTTAGTGTCCTTAGTGAGGGGTATACGTTAGATGGTACAACGGAGTTGCAAGATAGTAATGTAACTATTGATTTTACCGTGACGGAAACTGGACAGCATGGGTTTGCAAAATTACATCCAAGAGGAGTACAAGGCGTACTATACGACCGCAGTGGAAATGTACAAGAATCCTTTGATTTAAATTCTAGTTATTTAGCTCTTAGAGATAACCTAGGGCGTAGCGGCATGCTCACTGCAGAGATGATTCAAGATACCGGTTGGGTGCAGCTTACTGTTTTTATAGGGTCTGGTAAATTATGGGTCCGAAAATTTATGAATCGTACGATGTTATGGTTTGACGACTACGCCTGGAATGGGAGCGGTCAACAAGTAATAGCAACCTTACCTGCCAAATTTAATCCTAATCGAGCACAAATGATTAACGTCGCAATCTGGAATGAGAGTTCTACACCAGAAAAGTTCCAGCTGAACGCAAATGGAACATTACAAAAGATAACTAATAACTCACAAACGCGATATATACGCACATTTGCGGAATTGTTTAAGTAGAAAGGGAAGAAACAGTCAAATGTTAGACGTTAAAGAGATAGCAGTCTACGCTGGGTCAATTATGACTATCATCGGTTTAATTGTGTATGTCGTTAAACCAGTCATTAGCAATTTCAACAAAATCACCAAAAATTTAACGAAGATTACTCACAGTTTAGACTTGCTTAATAGAGATTTAGAGGCTAGTAAGACGGATAGAGAAGCTATCCATGACGAGCTAAAGAAGCACGATGAACGTCTGGATGCACACAACGAAAAACTTGTAGAGCATAAGGAACAAATAAGAACACTATTTAAAAATTGGGGAGATTAAAATGAAAAAAATTAATTGGAAAGTACGTATCAACAATAAACAGTTTTGGCTTTCTTTGTTCCCAGCACTCTTACTACTGGCACAAGTAGTTGCTGCACCGTTTGGGTATAAGCTTCAACTTGATGCGATGAATAAACAACTGTTAGACATCGTAAATGCAGTATTTATGGTGTTATCTATCTTAGGAATCGTGACGGATCATACGACACCAGGGATTTCAGACAGCCAACAAGTATTAGATAGAAAGGACGGCAAAAAAGAATGACACCAACAGAAAAAGCACAAGAAATCGTTTTGGCACTAGAAAAAGAAAATCTTTCGAATCAAACGAAAAAAAGAATGGCTGTCGCAAAAATGAATGAGTGGGCGTTGACTACAAAAACAGAGGTCACAAATGAAGAAATTGAAAAAGAAATAGAAGGTGCTTACAATGGGCTTAAATAAAGAATTAAGTGTGGAATGGTTCTTAGAAAGAGTCGGTAAACTAACCTATTCTATGTACGGCTCTCGTAATGGCACTGATGGAACAGCAGATTGTTCCGGATCAATGACGCAGTCCATTAAAGACTCGGGTGGAGTAAACTACGACTACCTATATTCAACCGTAACGCTAGGTAAATATCTAGATAAAAATGGCTACCAACGTATTTCAGTGAACCAAGATTGGCACGCACAAAAAGGAGATGTCGTTCTCATGAGTTGGGGAGCTGATATGTCTTCAAGCGGTGGAGCTGGGGGCCACGTAGGTGTCATGATGAACGCCACTGACTTTATTAGTTGTGATTATTGGACCGGAGGACAACCAGGAACAGCGATTACTCAGCACAATTGGGATGAGTATTATGCAGCTACCAAGCCTAATTACATTGAAGTTTGGCGATTTCAAAATAATCAACCCGCTCCACCAGTTCCTCCAGCACCTAAACCAACTAAGCGACGCTATGGATATCGAGTAGACGATTTACAGTTTGTAAACGGAATTTGGCAAGTAAGAAATGATGTCTTAGGTCAACCAGACTTTGACTGGACAGAAAACGGGATAAATGTTGCCTATATTGATAAAATCAATCCAGCAACTGGAGAGAATACACCTGATCAAGAGTTGAAAGTCGGAGACTACTTTTCGTTTCAACCACCATCCGTAGGGATTATTACTGAACAATATCCGTTAAATGGAAAAACAATCTCACATGTTCAATTTCCAGATGAATTTATTTGGCTGTATACACCAAGTATTGAAAAATTGATTTATGGGTAAAAAATTCCTGCCTGAAAAATAAAAATAATAGTATATTAGACCTATAATAAAGGAGTCATTCACTTAAACCGTCCTTGCCAAGGGACGGTTTTTGTTTTACATAAAAAAACTGTATAGTATACTTTCTTTAGTGATGACATTCATTATAGAATCTCAATTAATGGCAAAATCACTCACCGTCATACGACAGATTGTGGGTGATTTTGTTGTGCATAAAAAAAGACATCTGTATGAATGCCTTTTAGTCTGGAATAAATAGCTGATTAGTCGTATAAGCCATACTGATATTACAGTCTCTAGTATCACCAGTCTTTTCAAATCCTACTTTTCGATAAAAATGTTGAACATCTTTTTCACTTTGAACAGTAATCAAGCACGCCCCAATATATGGTAGGATAGTAAGTTTAATGAATGAAAACACGTAATACATTAGGTTAATACCAAATTTTTGATTTTGTAAATCTTTTTGAATAGCAAAATGGTGTATTTGAACACCAGGGATAGATCTTTTAAATACAGGATTTTTCCATTTGTCTAATTTTTCGTGCATGTTAGAATTTTTAGTAACTAATACTCGATCAGTAGTTAAGGTGAAATAACCTGCTAAAACTTTTTTGTTTTCAATATCCATAAAAAATAGAAAAGTTTTAGTGATACCGTAAGTTAAATCTTCCAAAGCATCATTTTTAAGATAAGAATCTATTCCGGGTTTACCACAAGAAAAAGCCTCCACTAAGGCTTTTTCTTCGGTATTGAGATTTGAGATCTTTTTTATTTGAACTTCTGTATCAATAAACATTCGGATTAGAACACCTCTTATACTTTGTAAGACACTCCGTCGATATTAAGTGTTTTAATATCGTTCACTTTTCGTGCTGTTTTCTTTGCGTTTTTGTTTATAGGTTTAGGGTCTTTGCCGAAAACTCTATCAATAAAAGAATCGTAACTTTTTGAATCGGTAAAAACCATTTCCGTACACTTGATAGATGTAGTGGCCATAATCATTTCCTCCAATCACATATTTTTATTTTAACTTAGCTTATCATTTATAACTGTTTTGGGCAAAGATTATGAAAGAAATTTAAAAAAACTTGAATTTATTTAAAGCGTGTTTTAATCTAATGAAGATAATATTGAATTTTTGAACCATTAGCTCAGTTGTTAGAGCAAATGACTCATAACCGTCCAGTAGCAGGTTCGAGACCTACAATACCATTATGACGATGTTTAATCATGGATGATTACCCAAGTCTGGCTGAAGGGAACGGCCTCGAAAACCGTCAGGCGGGTAAAACCGTGCAAGGGTTCGAATCCCTTATCCTCCGTTTGAATAGAACAAAAAAACTCCCCACAAAGGGGAGCCTTGGTAGTGAGAGGCGGAAGAGTTGAAGTGGTTTTAAATATTTGCTTTAAATATTGCTGCTTTTTTTAAGGATACTAATGGGCTAAAATGGATTTCTATTTCTCCTTTACTATTCAATCCAAAATGAGCGGTACAATCCATAGATTTACCAGGGGCTACTGAGCCCATTGTATTATCATTGGGATATGTTTCCGCCTTTTTGTTATCTGGACCATAAACTTCTATATCCATGCCTATTGGTATATCATCCTTGCCGGTATTTTTTTCTGTATATGACACCTTAACAACATTAGCTGGTTGTGAATCAGACATACTATTACGCTCATCTGTTAAAGAAACACTTGTTAATGTGTATTCCACATCTCCAACTTTTACTGTATCTCCGACTTTATAAAACGATGACTTTTTATTTTCTTTTTCAGATGACGCTGATGTTGATGACGAAGAAATTTTTTTTCCTCCGTTGTCTGCTTCTTTGGTTACTCCCTTATTATTAAGAGAGCTTCCAATTATAATTATTAAGATAACTGCTAGTACCCAAAACCAAACCCTTTTATAAAATGGTTTCTTTTCAACATAAGTCTTCCCATTTTCATCTGTAAAACGTTTTCCCATTTTCTAACCTCATTTCTTTTTTATAGTACTACGTTATAGTATCAAAATTTTAATAAAATTTAAAGAGTGCAAATAAAGTTTCGAAAAATATTTTATTTTTGACTTCAAAATATTTAAGTGACTTAATATAAAAAGCTAAATTTACGTGTTCAAATTAATGATTACTCAAGTGATTGCCGGCACGATGAATTCTGAGCGTTTACAAGAAATCGCCCAAGCTTCAGAGGTGAAGCTTAGCCGCGAAGATTGGTATACGATTTATCGAGCAGCTGGTAATATTTTACCTTAAAGAAACTATATAATGACGCTCATTGGCTATAAGTATACACACGAGTATCAAGCAAAAGTGTAGTAGCTTTTCTATGATACTCGTTTTCTAATTTCTTAGGGAGAAAGTAGGCAGTGCTTACTGCAAATTATATAAATATTTGTTAAAATAAGAAGGAAATAAGTACGTTACCAGGTGAGGAGAAACCAATGACCAAGAAAAAATTATTACTTGTTGATGGAAACAGTGTCGCCTTTCGGGCTTTTTTTGCACTGCATAATTCTTTAGAACGATTCAAAAATAAAAATGGCTTGCATACCAATGCAATTTATGCGTTTAATAACATGTTTGAAAATGTGATGCAAAAAGAAATGCCGACTCATGTACTGGTAGCATTTGATGCCGGCAAGACGACTTTTCGTACGGAGTTTTATTCGGAGTATAAGGCTGGACGCTCGAAAACACCGGGAGAATTTAAAGAGCAAATGCCTTACATTCGTGAATTGCTGACTGGTTTAGGTGTAAAATATTATGAATTAGAAAATTTTGAGGCCGATGATATCATCGGAACGTTGGCGCATCAGGTTGATAAAGAAGAATTTGATGTAGTAGTTCTCTCAGGAGATCGTGACTTAACGCAGTTAGCAACGGATACAGTAAAAGTCGAGATTACCGTCAAAGGAGTTAGTGACATTGAATCTTATACACCAGAACATGTTTCTGAAAAATACGATGGCTTAACGCCAAAGCAAATTATTGATATAAAAGGGTTAGCTGGTGATACTTCCGATAATATTCCGGGAGTAACTAAAATCGGCGAAAAAACCGCAATTAAACTATTGAAACAATACGGTTCTGTTGAAGGCGTTTATGAACATATTGATGAAATGAAACCAAGTAAAATGAAAGAAAACTTGATCAATGACAAAGAACAAGCTTTTCTATCGAAACGACTGGCTACCATTGAAGTTAATGCACCGATAGACGTTAAGATTGATGAGTTGAGGTATGAAGGTAAAGATTTGGAGAAATTGATTCCTTTTTACAAGGAAATGGACTTCAAGCAATTTTTATCACGCTTAAATGTAGAAGAAGAACAGACGGAATTAGAAGACGTGTTGTTTGACGTAGTGAACACCTTTACTCCGGAAATGTTTACGGATGATATGGCTTTGTACGTGGAAATGTTAGAGGATAATTATCACACAGCGCCAATTGTAGGTGTAGCTTGGGGCAACGCCCAAAAGATTTACACGACGAATAACTTAGCGTTATTTGAAAGCCAACCCTTTATTGATTGGCTGCTAAATGAAAATCTTCATAAAAAAGTATTTGATGCCAAACGAACTTATGTAGCTTTAAATCGCTACGTAGGCAAAGCCCAAGGTATTACGTTTGATGTTTTATTAGCGGCATATCTACTAAACACCAATGATAATAGCATTGATATAGAAGAAGTAGCTCGCCACTACGGCTATGAAGATATTCATTCAGATGAGGCAGTCTACGGCAAAGGCGCTAAAAAAGGCTTGCCGGAAGATGAGGAAGCTTTCTTTAGTCACTTAGCTCGAAAAATCAAGGCAATCCATTTCTTATCGAAGCAGCTCGATCAGGAATTGGCTGATAAAAACCAAACAGATCTATTTTACAAGATGGAACTGCCGCTCTCAAAAATTTTGGGTGATATGGAAATCACTGGTATTCGGGTTGATGCTGGGCGACTAAAAGAAATGCAGGTTGAGTTTTCTGAACGATTGCAAGAAATTGAACAAAAAATTTACACCGAAGCAGGAACAGAATTTAATTTGAATTCACCGAAGCAGCTTGGCGTCATTTTATTTGAAAAAATGGGCTTACCAGTGATCAAAAAAACGAAGACTGGCTATTCGACTGCCGTTGATGTCTTAGAACAGTTGAAAGAACAAGCTCCGATTGTTGAAGACATTTTAATCTATCGTCAAATCGCTAAAATTCAGTCCACGTATGTAGAAGGCTTGTTGAAGGTCATTCAATCAGATGAGAAAGTGCATACTCGCTATATTCAAACACTAACGCAAACTGGGCGCTTAAGCTCAGTCGATCCTAACTTGCAAAACATTCCGATTCGTTTGGAAGAAGGTCGTAAGATTCGGGAAGCTTTTGTTCCGCGAGAAAAAGACTGGTTAATTTTTTCTTCTGATTATTCACAAATTGAACTGCGCGTATTGGCTCATATCTCAAATGACGAGCATTTAAAAGCTGCCTTCGTTGGAGGTCAAGATATTCATGCCAGCACAGCGATGCGGGTGTTTGGCTTGGCCAGTCCAAAAGATGTTACGCCCAACATGCGACGTCAAGCTAAAGCCGTCAACTTTGGGATTGTTTACGGCATCAGTGACTATGGTTTATCACAAAACTTAGGGATTACTCGCAAACAAGCGCAACAATATATTGATACGTATTTTGAAAAATATCCTGGTGTTAAGCAATACATGGAAGAAATTGTGCGAGAAGCGAAAGATAAAGGCTATGTTGAAACGTTGTATCACCGGCGCCGTTATTTAAGTGATATTAATTCTAGAAACTATAATTTACGCTCTTTTGCTGAACGAACTGCGATTAATACACCAATTCAAGGCAGCGCAGCTGATATTTTAAAAATTGCGATGATTGAAATGGATAAACGCTTAAAAGAAGAAAAACTACAGGCGACGATGTTGCTTCAAGTGCACGATGAATTAGTGTTTGAAGCACCAAAAGCTGAACTGGAACATTTGAATGCTTTAGTAAAAGAAGTAATGGAACAAGCAGTAACGCTCCAAGTGCCGTTAATTACGGATAGTAGTTGGGGCAAAACATGGTATGAAGCTAAATAAATAACTAAAAGAAAATCAAAAATAAGCAAACAGATAGAGGCATCCTGACCAGCTGAAGAGTCGCTTTTTCAACCAAAAAGAGCCTAAAACACGGTCTGCTTCTATCTGTTTTTATAGCTTAATGCTACTAGTATGTAAAGCTTGAAACATGCTGATAACAGGTCACTGGAAAACAACAGTAGTGAGCATAAAAGATCATAAAGCTTTGGGGCGAGAATTGCGGGAGAAAAAAAGCACTTCTTGTTTGATTTGTTGTATATGATCTGGCTTCGGTTATCAGAGGCCAAAAGAGGAACCTACTATATGTCTGTGGTCTGTAATTTTTAAGTATTATTAAAAATATTTGATCAATGACTGGACTTATTTGAGGCTCAAAAGTGAAAATTATGCAAGTTAGCGTGTTGAGCTGCTCAAATTTTTAATTGGTAAAGGAGTAAGACTCAAAGGCCTTAGATCCTGGAGCTGGACGTTTCGATCTCAGCCTTTTTACCTTACTTTTGATATACCATTTTAAGAGGTGCCAGCCTTGTGTTCATAAATAAAGGAGCCAAAAAACAATGCCAGAATTACCAGAAGTAGAAACAGTCCGTCGCGGTTTGGAACAATTGGTTGTGGGAAAAATGATCCAAGAAATCACTGTGTTGTGGCCGAAAATTATTGAAGCGCCAGAAGTTGAACTTTTTCAACAAAAATTATTGGGACAAACAATTGAAGGAATTGCTCGTCGGGGAAAGTTTTTAATTTTTAAATTATCCTATAGTGATTTAATTTCACATTTGCGCATGGAAGGCAAATACGAAGTTCACCAGCAAAATGACGCCATCGCTAAGCACACTCACGTGATTTTTACTTTCACTGATGGCAGTCAACTGCGCTATTTAGATGTGCGGAAATTTGGTCGGATGGTCTTAGTAGACAAAGACCAAGGGAAAAACTATCGTGGGATTTTAGCCTTAGGCCCTGAACCGATTCCGGAGATGTTTAAGTTGCATGAATTTCAAAATGGATTAAAACGCCATCATAAAGCAATTAAACCACTACTGCTTGATCAGCGGTTAGTAACAGGTTTGGGAAATATTTATGTAGATGAAGCACTTTGGCAAGCCCAAATTCATCCAGAACAGCCAGCCAATACTTTAAATGTAGCTGAAACTGAAAAACTTTATCAAGCGATCATTGATGTATTGGCTCGTGCAGTCGAAGCCGGCGGGACAACGATTCGAACGTATCTAAATGCTTTAGGAGAAGCCGGAAAATTTCAATTGCTATTAAATGTTTATGGGCAAACTGGGCAGCCTTGTCCACGTTGTCAAACACCAATTGTCAAAACAAAGGTGGCTCAACGAGGTACGCATTTTTGCCCCCACTGCCAAATTTTGAAAGTGAGGGCATAAAAGATGAGCTTTGTTTTAGGTGTAACTGGCGGCATTGCCAGTGGTAAAAGCACGGTAGTGAATGTCTTTCGTCAATGTGGCTTCCCAATTGTAGATGGTGATGTCATCGCTAGAAAAATTGTGGCCAAAGAGCAACCCGCCTTTGCTCGCTTGGAAGCTGTTTTCGGTCAGAAAATTGTGGCCGCAGATGGTAGTCTTGATCGGCAAAAACTGGGGGCCATAGTATTTGCCGACGCTCAAAAAAGAAAGTTATTGAATCAAACGTTAGCGCCTTTTTTGCGAAGCGAGATTTTACAAGCTATTGAAGTAGCTAAGAAACAAGCACCATTAGTGGTTGTAGATATTCCTCTATTATATGAAGGACATTATGAAAAGGAAATGGATCAAGTAGCCGTCGTTTATGTTTCCCATAAAAAACAACTGGAGCGCTTAATGGAGCGTAACCAGCTGACCAAAAGCCAAGCACAACAGCGAATAGACAGTCAGTGGCCGCTGACAAAGAAAAAAGAACTAGCGGATCTTGTGTTTGATAATCAAGGAACAGTTGAACAGACGAAGCAACAAGTTTATTCTTGGCTGAGCACCAATCATTTTTGTAAGTAATAGATTTTGAATATACGTGGTTTTTTAAAAAGATATAACAGCAGTAGTTTTTCAGAGGAGGGATAACTTTAGAAACGGTCATTAAAACTTAAACTTTGATTTTATAAATTTCGCTAAATTTTATGAGAACTGTTACTGAATGACTAGTAATAGGAAAGTTTCATGTTATAATACGAGTATAAATATATATAATTAGAATAGATGAGGTGAACACCATGCGTTGTCCAAGATGTCATCATAATAATTCTCGTGTTATTGATAGCCGCCAAGCAGATGACGGCCGGGCTATTCGGCGTCGTAGAGAATGCGAAAGCTGCGGCAATCGTTTTACGACATTTGAAAGAATTGAAGCAGCGCCATTATTAGTGATTAAGAAAAATGGCGATCGAGAAGAATTTAATCGAGATAAAATCTTACGAGGCTTGATTCGTTCCGCTGAAAAACGGCCAGTAGCTATGGAACAGATGGTCCAAATTGTCGATAATGTGGAAAATCGCGTACGTAGTTTAGGGGAAAATGAAGTTTCCACCAATCTGATTGGCGAATTTGTGATGGAAGATTTAGTCGACTTGGACGAAATTGCTTATATTCGTTTTGCAAGTGTTTATCGGCAGTTTAAAGATATGAGTGTCTTTTTGAAGGAACTTCAAGGAATTGTTGATAAAGCTAAATCTACAGACACGCCAGAGACAAACAGTTAAAAAAGGAGGTCTTTCCTTGAGAGATGATCGGAAAGGAATCCAACCAAAACATATATTAACAGCAGCGATCAGTACACCGCTGACTGATCAAGATATTAAAGTGTTAACATTCTTATATCAGCCAATAGTTGGTGCCAACGGTTTAAGCTTGTATTTGACGTTGCTATCTGAAATTGATGAAAACGGTCAAAGTGATGAACTCTTTCATGCTGATATAATTACTATGTTGGATTTGAGTATTCAACAACTTCAGCAGGCCAGGGAAAAATTAGAAGGGATTGGGTTATTAGAAACGTTTCTAAAAAAAGATAACGTTTTAGGGCCTCATTATCTTTATTTGTTGCGACCGCCAGAAACTTCTCAACGTTTTTTTCAAGACGATGTCTTAGCTTTGGTTTTGTTAAATCGAGTCGGTCAACGAAAATTTGCTAAATTAGTGGAGCGTTTTCAACCTAAAATTATTGATACTGCAGGTTGTGAAAATATTTCCGCTAGTTTTAACACTGTCTATGCTTTTAAAGAAGAACAAATTGTAGCGGAAAATCAGCGGTTGCAACAAGTGAAAACATCCTTTGATAATCAGCTTTCCGCCAAAAATGTGTCAGCAAAAACTAATTCATTTGATTGGTCGTGCTTTGTTGAGGGGCTTCATCGGTTAGGGATTCAGTTACCAGAAGATGAAAATACTTTTAAAGAAGAAGTTTATGTGTTTCATCTGTTATATGGAATCACTGAGTTGGATATGGTGGACTTTGCGTCCAAATCGTTTGATTATTATACTAGCCGAATTGTTAAAAAAGAATTCGAACGGACGATCTACCAAGCATTTGATATGGATAAAAAACAGCACTCATCAGCGCTCATGCGTAATGAAACTGCAGATTTATCCCCTTCTGAGCAGCAAACGTATCGCTATAATTCCCTACAGCTAGCAGGGTTTTCTCAACTGGATATTCAAGTGATTTTAGATAGTGAGCAGCATGCACCGCTGCAATATTTAGAAGCGCTAAAAAAAGAGCGTGGAGGATATACGACCCCTCAAGAGCGCTCCTTGATTAAATACTTAGTCACTAAATCCGGCTTACCTAACAGTGTTATTAATGTGTTAATTAACTACGTTTACAATATCCAACAGCAGCCGACCCTTAAGGCTGAATATGTTAATCGTATCGCAAATGAATGGGCTCAAAGTGAGATCAACTCTCCGGAAAAAGCGATTGAACATGTACGTGAGCTAGCTAAAAAAAGCCAAGAAAAGCAACAACAACGCAAACAACAATATCAAGGAAAACGTCCTATGTTGCGGCAGGAAACATTGCCGGATTGGGTAGAACATCCAGTTTCGGAAAAGAAATTATCGAAAGAAAAACAGGCTCAACTGGAAGAAGAACTACAAAATCTGTTAAACGGAGAGGAGGATAAATAATGGAAGATGTGGGCAAAGAACTGTCAAAAATTATTCAAAAACGGGCGTTTAATCAGCGTTATGAAACGCTGGTCAACGAAGTGCTCAAAGACGAAGATGTCCAAAACTTCATTCAAGAACATCGCCACCGTTTAACGGATGAAGATATTCGCAAAAGTTATGCCAAACTTTATGAATTCGTACAGGAGAAGAAAAAGTTCCAATTAAATGATCCGACTATGATCGCTCCTGGCTATGAGCCGAAATTAGCATTGAATTTTCACTATATCGATGTGACATATGTACCGACTGCGGCTTTGCTTGCCCGTCAGAAAGAAGAAGAAATTCGTAGCCGCGTCAAAGCCATGGATATGCCCAAAGATGTGAGAGAAGCGAGTTTACGCAATTTTGATACGACGTCAGAAGGTAGAGCGGAAGCCTTGGCTGCTGCAATGAAATTAATTAGAGCCTATCCGGAAAGTCCTAAAGAGTTTCATAAGGGACTTTATTTGCAAGGGACGTTCGGTGTTGGTAAGTCATTTCTGTTGGGAGCAATCGCTAATGCCTTAGCAGAGCGTGGGTTCATTACCACGATTGTCCATTTTCCAACGTTTACAGTTGAGATGAAACAGGCGATTGCTAAAGATTTAGTGGGAGAAAAACTAGATGCTGTTAAAAAATCCCCGATTTTGATGATTGATGATATTGGTGCCGAGTCGATGACGAGCTGGATTCGTGATGATGTGCTTAGCGTGATTTTACAATATCGGATGCAAGAGCAATTAGTTACTTTCTTTTCTTCTAATTTAACGATGAAGGACTTGGAACAACATTTAACCGTTACTCAGCGAGGAGAGCAGGAGCCCTTGAAAGCACGGCGCATTATGGAGCGTATTCGCTACTTGTCTAAAGAGGTTATGATGTCCGGGCAAGATCGCCGTAATGGCTAAAAAGTAAGGTTGTCCTGACAGATGTTAAAAAATCGATCAATTAGAAAAAGCCGCTCAATTTATTTTTAGATTGAGCGGCTTTTGTGTAGTGGCCGAAAAAACTGAGTGCTGGGCACCGTTTTAAAGAAAGGCTGAGCCAGCCATTGATATGTTTGAGCAACTGGAGTATAAGCTGTGCAAAAGGCTTTTTCTATTGAGCGGCTTTTATAAAATTATTGGAAACCTGACGGGTAGCCACTACTTATTCATAAAGTTACGTTAATTTTAGTTTTTCAATACGATCAAAGGCTGCTTTAAGGAGCGATCGATCTTGCGTAGCAGCTAAGCGGATATAATCATCGCCAGTTGTTTCGCCAAAAGCTTTCCCAGGGATAACTAAAACTTTGGCTTCACGCAAAAGTTTTTCAACAAAAGGAACAGAAGTCAAGCCGGATTTTTTGATATTAATAAAGGCGTAAATACTGCCTTTTACCGGATGTAAGGACAAAAATGGAACTGCCGCCACTCGCTTGGCTACGTAGTCAAGTCGCGCTTGGAAAACTTCAACAATAGGAGTGGTTAATTCAGTGAAATGATTCAGTGCGTAAATTCCAGCTTGTTGCGAAATAGAAGGCGCAGAATACGTAATGCTTTCATTAATTTGTTTCGCTACTTCATTAATATACGCTGGGGCAATCATATAACCAATTCGCCAACCAGTCATAGCAAAGGCTTTTGAAAAACTACCTAAAGTAATCGTATGCTCAGGTGCAAAAGTTGCCATTGGTACGAAAGTGTCATGGAAACAAAAAGCTTCGTAAACTTCATCGGATAAAATATAAAAATCATGTTCTTGCGCCAAAGCAGCAATAGCTTCGAAAGTTGCTTTTGAAAAAACAGCACCTGTTGGGTTGTTTGGCGAATTAATAATCAACGCTTTTGTTTTCGGTGTGATCTTTGTTTTGAGTAAATCCAAATTAATTTGGAACCCATCTTCTTCATAAGTAGGTAAGAAAATCGGTTGACCACCGGCAAAAAGTACTTGGTCTTTATAAGGTGAGAAATACGGTTCATGAATAATTACTTCATCACCAGAATCCAAGATTACTTGCAGTGCTAAATACATGCCATGCAATGCGCCAACTGTTGCACGAATTTGGGTGGGATGAACCTCCAGCTGATAATGATTTTGATAAAAATTACTTACAGCTGAAAGAAATGCTTGGCTGCCATCTGCAGCCGTATATTTGGTATGCCCATTTTTGGCATCCAGCAAGGCTTGTTGGATAATGCGTTCATCGGTAATTAAGTCAGGATCACCAATGGACAAATCTAACAGATCTGGTGTTTTTTTGGCTAAAGTTGCAATGTCCATTAATAAATTTTCTTTTGGAATTTGGTGGCGCAGCGCAATTTTTGAACGATCCATACGAGTGTCTCCTTTATAATACTTTTCTTAAAAAATCTTGGGTTCGTGGGTTGCTAGGGTTACCAAAAATTTCATTCGGTGTTCCAGCTTCTTGAATAATTCCGCCGTCCATAAAGATCACACGATCGGCTACTTCTCTGGCAAATCCCATTTCATGAGTAACCACCACCATCGTCATTCCTTCTAAGGCTAGAGCTTTCATGACCGCTAGCACCTCACCAACCATCTCCGGATCCAAAGCAGAAGTTGGTTCGTCAAACAGCATTACGTCTGGTTCCATTGCTAAAGCTCTAGCAATTGCGACCCGTTGTTGTTGACCACCGGAAAGCTGCGCCGGGTAGTGAAAGCTTTTTTCTGCTAAGCCAACTTGTTCCAATAAAGCTAGCGCTTGTTTTTTCGCATATTCCGGTTTGATTTTTTTAACTTTAATCGGACTGATCGTTAAGTTTTCTAAGACGGTTTTATGAGGAAATAAATTAAAACTTTGAAAAACCATTCCCATTTTTTGGCGAATTTGATCAATGTTGCTTTCTTTAGCTAAAATATTTTTCCCTTCAAATTCAATCATACCATCAGTTGGTGTCTCTAAAAGATTTAAGCAGCGAAGAAATGTACTTTTGCCACTACCAGAAGGTCCAATAATTACTACTACTTCTCCTGGATGAACAGTCAAATCAATGCCTTTTAAGACATCATTTTTGCCAAATGTTTTATGCAAGTTTTTAATATTAATCACTGGTGCTCATTCTCCTTTCAGCAATGCCCAACAGACGAGAGAGGGTAAAGGTTAAAACAAAATAAATTAATGAAACGACTAAATACGGCAAGAAAGGCTTGAAGCTGGCGCCTTGCACATTTCCAGCTTGAAAAATTAATTCAGAAACCCCAATGACAGATACAACGGAAGATTCTTTAATAACCGTTACAAATTCATTCCCAAGCGCTGGTAAAATATTTTTGATCGCTTGCGGGAATATAATAAAGCGCATTGCTTGTGCTTGATTCATACCTAACGAACGTGCAGCTTCCAGCTGTCCTTTATTGACGGCGTTAATGCCGGCTCGAATGATCTCAGCTACATAAGCCCCACTATTTAACGCTAAGGCAATACAACCGGCTGCTATTTTTGATAAATCAAGACCAAGAACACCCGTACCAAAGTACACAATAAAAATTTGGACTAACAGCGGCGTTCCCCGGACATATTCAATGTAGGCAGTTGCTAAACCACGCAAAAGCTTAGATTGTGCCAATTTCATTAAGGCCAATAGACCACCTAAGATGGCACCGAATAAAACACCGATAAAGGCTAAAAAGATCGTATAGCCAGCGCCACTAAGGTAATATTTTCCATATTTTTCTAAGAAGCTTTTATTATCGGCGAACATTAGTTTGTTCGCTTCTTTTTGATAGCCATCCATTAATTTTTGATCGTCGATTTCTTTAATAGAAGCATTTACTTTTTTTTCTAAGATCGGTGCATTTTTTGAAAAGGCTACCGCTGCATCTTTTTCACCATTTTGAAAGGTGATATCAGCAAAAGCCAAATCCTTATTTTGTGCAATATAGGCTTCAGCTACTGGGCCTTCAATAACCGCTGCCTCAATTTTTTTATTTTTTAAATTCATGATTATGTCCGGAATTTTTTGTAGCGAAGTCGGAATAGCACCGGTCATTTCATTTTTGATTAGTTCTTCTTGTGTCGTTTGTTTTTGAGCACCAACATTAATTCCGTTGAAATCTTTAGTAGAAGTAAACCTTGTTTCATCATCTTTGCGCACGATAACTCGCTGTTTTACGTGCATGTAAGGCAGTGAAAAACTAACTTCCTGCAAGCGTTCTGGCGTCGGAGACATTCCGGAAATAACCATATCAATTTTGCCGGTTTTTAAGGCACCTAAAAGTGCGTCAAAGCCTAATTCTTCGATTTTTAGCTTTACACCTAAGTCAGCAGCAATTTTTTGAGCAATAGAAATATCAAAGCCGACCACTTGATCTTTGCCATCCACCGTTGCATGAAATTCATAAGGGGCGTAATCAGCAGAAAGACCGACAATTAGCTCGCCTTTTTTTATGATTGAATCATAGACTGGGTCTTTTTCAGCTGCCATACTAGCTTTAAAAGGTAGTAATGTCAGTGCTAGGCAGAAAAATAAAAGGATAAGAGCACAACTTTTTTTAATAATTTTCATTTTTTAACCCCTTTTCGCGTAATTATTCAATAAATATTCATGAAATGTCTATAAAATGTATAAAAATTTATTGTTTTTGGATTTGGATTATCATATCATAGATTTAATGAAAGGAAAAGCTGTTTTGAAAAAAATGTTAATTTTTTCTTTTAATAAAAAAGAGGAGGAATTTAGATGAATCAATCATTGATTGTTAGAGGAGGCCCTCAAGAATATGAATGCAAAATCGGAGCTTGGACCGACTTGGAGCTTCATTTAAATCGTCGTAATATTCAACGAGTTTTAGTGCTTCATGGTGAGCAATCCTGGCAAGTGGCAGCACCGTTTTTTCCAAAATTTAAAGAGGTTCAAGCGGTGTTTGAGCCTTATGGCGGCCAGTGTACGGACCAACGAATTCAAGAGGTTATAGCCAGTGTTCATCAACAAAAAAGTCAAGCTATTATAGCAGTAGGCGGGGGGACCGTTTCAGATTTAGGGAAAGCTGTAGCTCATCGTGGTCGGGTACCAATCATTATTTTACCTACCTTAGCAGCAACTTGTGCAGCTTGGACACCGCTAAGCGTGATCTATCAGTCAAATGGTGCCATGGATCGTTATGAAGTCTTTCCTACCGCTAATGCGTTGGTTTTATTGGAACCTCGTGTTATTTTGGCTTCCCCAATATCATTGATGATCGCTGGAATCGGAGATACTTTGGCAAAGTGGTATGAAGCAGATGCAATGATCAGCCAATTATCGGTGGCTTCAATGGAAATCCAAGTCGCAGCTTTTGCTGCAAAAAAATGTCGTGATATTTTATTGGAAGACAGTCTGGCGGCTATAGGAGCGATGCAGACTCAAACGTTAAATCAAGCCTTTTTAAATGTCATAGAAACCAATATATTCGTTGGTGGAATGGTGGGCGGCTTTGGGGATGATTATGGTCGGACCGCAGGAGCCCATTCCATTCATGACGCTTTAACGATTTTGCCGCAAAGCCATCAACAACTTCATGGCAATAAAGTAGCTTATGGCGTGTTAGTCCAGCTGGTAATTGAAGAAAAATGGCAAGAAATTGAGTTTTTGCTGCCTTTTTATCAACAAATTGGTCTGCCGATTTCTTTAAAAGCGATGAAAATGGATCATATATCTGCTGAGGATCTACAAGCAGTGGCTGAACGAGCTTGTGCACCGGGAGAAACTATCTTTTATATGAAAGAAACTATCACCCCTAAAGTAGTGGCTGATGCTATGCAACGTTTGGAACAATTTGTCCTTCAGTCAGTTGCCAACCAATGATTGCTTGACAGCTATTCACCTATTAACTTTCTGGCTTGATCTCTCCAAAAACCGAACCAAAGAATAGGCTGGCAAACCTTGCAAAAGCAAAGGAAAAAAAGTATGATGGGAAGAGTATAAATTATCAGAAGAAAGTAGGGAAATGAATGACGGAGCCAGCCATTCGTTATCGTTTAATAAAAAAAGAAAAGCACACAGGTGCGCGCTTAGGTGAGTTAATTACTCCTCATGGCACCTTTCCAACACCAATGTTTATGCCGGTAGGGACTTTGGCAACGGTGAAAACTATGTCGCCAGAAGAACTAAAACAAATGGGAGCCGGTGTTATTTTAAGTAATACGTATCATTTATGGCTACGTCCTGGGGAAGATTTGGTGGAAGCTGCCGGCGGACTGCATAAATTTATGAATTGGGATCAGCCTATCCTTACTGACTCAGGCGGTTTTCAAGTATTCTCGTTAAGTGATATGCGCCAAATTGAAGAAGAAGGTGTTCATTTTAGAAATCATTTAAATGGTTCAAAAATGTTTTTATCTCCTGAAAAAGCAATTGATATTCAAAATAAATTAGGCTCTGACATTATGATGAGCTTCGATGAATGCCCACCGTTTGATGAAAGCTATGATTATGTAAAACGCTCCATTGAACGAACCTCCCGCTGGGCCGAACGAGGCTTAAAAACTCATAAAAACCCGGATCGGCAAGGCCTTTTCGGTATTATCCAAGGTGCTGGCTTTGAAGATTTACGGCGCCAAAGTGCCAAGGAATTAGTTAGCATGGATTTTCCAGGCTATTCAATTGGCGGTCTTTCAGTTGGTGAACCAAAGGCTGAAATGAATCGTGTATTGGAATTTACTACTCCTTTAATTCCTGAAAATAAACCGCGTTATTTGATGGGAGTTGGTGCTGCTGATTCATTGATCGATGGTGTAATTCGAGGGGTGGATATGTTTGACTGCGTATTGCCGACGCGGATTGCCCGCAACGGAACGTGCATGACCTCTAAAGGACGTCTAGTAGTGAAAAATGCGCAATATGCTCGAGACTTCAGACCTTTAGATGAAAAATGCGACTGTTACACTTGCAAAAACTATACACGAGCGTATATTCGTCATTTAATTAAATGTGACGAAACCTTTGGCATTCGTTTAACTTCTTATCATAATTTGTATTTCTTACTAAACTTAATGAAACAAGTACGTCAAGCAATTATGGATGACCGGTTGCTGGAGTTTCGCGCAGCCTTCTTTGAAGAATATGGTTATAATCAGCCAGGAGCAAAAAGTTTTTAAATTTTTTTATCATATGACTAGTGTATTTGCTAAATTTTTGTTACAGTTAAGATTGTGAATACTTAAAAAATGAGGTGAAATAAATGGGCGGCGGAGTTACTATGATTTTTACATTAATCCTGTTGGCAGGGATGATGTTTTTCATGACGCGTTCTCAAAAGAAACAACAGCAAGAGCGTCAAAAACTATTAAGCACGATGAAATCTGGTGATGCGATCGTAACAATTGGTGGTTTGCACGGTGTGGTCAGTGAAATAAACGAAAAAACTGTGTTCATTGATTGCGAAGGCATTATCCTTGAATTTGATCGCACAGCCATTCGGACCGTTACTCCAGGAACTACCGTAACCACTGATTCAACAGTAACTACAGTAGAACCAACAGAAACAGTTGTTTCTGAGGAAACGACCGATACAGCTGATACGACAACTGACAACAAAGACTAAAACGAAAAAAGTTTCGTTTTAAGAAATAACTGGAGTTCGCCGGAAATTACTTTGTGATTTTCGGCAAATTCAGCTTATTTTCCAAGGACTTTCAATTCTCACCATAAAGCACTAATTTCTAAAGATTCAGTATCTGTTTGTTTTGACACCACAAAAGGCAAGCGTCTAGCTACTTTGTTGAATAGTGAGCAAGCTTTTATGTTTAGACAACAAGGAGGAGGGAAGCACCATGAAAACTTTATCATGGCGACAGAAATTTTTGCTAAAAAAAGTCATAAAAAAGAAGTGTCAGGTCTTCCAGCAATTGGGCTATTCTTCAGTAAATGAAGATGAACTCATTAATTACTTACTTGCCTACCGTTGGAGACATAAAGAAAAGATGACGCTAAAAGCCCGTCGTAAAGACATTCAACAGATTGAACCCAATGACTTTTTTGACTTTCAGCAATTAAAGGCGCAAACGAGCACATTACAACTGAATGACTGGCATGATTTGGAAGACCTATTTTAAGTTAATAGGCTTCTTTTTTTATACCTTAAAAATTTTTAAAATATTTGTGAAAAAAATCACATGAACTATTTACAATGGCTGTAAATTATTGTATGATGTGTATGTGAAAAAGTTAACAAACAATTTGAAGGAAGCTTAGGAGGATTACAATGGCTAAAACGATGAAGAAAGAAGAAGTGCCAACGATTAATGTTCAAACAATGATTGACGATTTGGCTGCCAAAGCAAATGTTGCTTTAAAAGAAATGGAAAGCTTTGATCAAGAGAAAGTTGACCACATCGTCCATCAAATGGCAATGGCAGCTCTAGACCAACATATGCCACTAGCAAAAATGGCCGTCGAGGAAACAGGCCGCGGTGTCTACGAAGACAAAGCAATCAAAAATATGTACGCATCTGAATATATCTGGAACAGCATCAAGTATGATAAAACTGTAGGTGTCATCAATGAAGATGCTCAAACAGGACTTATTGAAATTGCCGAACCAGTGGGAGTAGTCTGCGGTGTTACGCCAACGACGAATCCAACTTCTACTACCGTCTTTAAATCTTTAATTGCATTAAAAACGCGCAATCCAATTGTATTTGCTTTTCATCCAAGCGCCCAAAAATGTTCAGCGGAAGCTGCTCGTGTAGTTAGAGATGCAGCGATAGCTGCCGGAGCTCCTGAAAATTGTATTCAGTGGATTGAGCACCCATCAATCGAAGCGACCTCAGCTCTGATGAATCATCCAGGAATTGCCATTGTTTTGGCAACAGGTGGAGCTGGCATGGTAAAATCAGCTTATTCTACCGGTAAACCTGCTTTAGGCGTAGGACCAGGAAATGTACCAGCTTATATTGAAAAAACCGCAAAAGTAAAACGTGCTGTCAACGACTTAATCGTTTCTAAATCATTTGATAATGGTATGATCTGTGCCTCAGAACAAGCAGTAATCGTTGATAAAGAAATTTACGCAGCAGTGAAGGCTGAGTTTCAAGCACACCAAGTTTATTTCGTGAAACCTCAAGAGTTGGCTAAGCTGGAAAATGCTGTGATGAATGAAGGGAAATATGCCGTTAATCCAGCAATTGTCGGCAAGTCTGCCGAATATATTGCTAGCTTAGCTGGTATTCAAGTACCACAAGGCACTAAAATTTTAGTTGCTGAACTAGAAGGTGCTGGCGCAGAATATCCTTTATCTAGAGAAAAACTATCTCCGGTATTAGCAATGATGAAATCAAACAGTGCGGAACATGCTTTTGATTTATGTGAAGCAATGTTAGAGCTGGGCGGCTTAGGACATACAGCCGTCATTCACACCGAAGACGAAGAGCTACAAGTGAAATTTGGCTTACGCATGAAAGCTTGCCGGATTTTAGTGAATTCTCCATCTGCAGAAGGCGGAATCGGAAATATCTACAATGAAATGATCCCATCATTAACATTGGGCTGTGGCTCTTACGGTAAAAACTCAGTTTCCAAAAATGTATCTGCTGTGAATTTAATTAACGTCAAAACTGTAGCGAAACGGAGAAACAATATGCAATGGTTTAAATTACCGCCAAAAATTTACTTTGAAAAAAATTCTTTGCAATATTTGCAAAAAATGGAAAACATTGAGCGTGTGATGTTGATTTGTGATCCAGGAATGGTTCAGTTTGGTTATGCTGATAAAGTGCGTAAAGAGTTACAAAAGCGCAAAAATGATGTGAAAATTGAAGTTTTTTCAGCCGTTGAACCAAATCCATCTACCAACACGGTTTACGCTGGAACGAAAATGATGGTTGATTTCCAACCAGATACGATCATCGCTTTAGGTGGCGGGTCTGCGATGGATGCGGCTAAAGGAATGTGGATGTTCTATGAACACCCTGATACTGAATTCTTTGGTGCTAAACAAAAATTCCTAGACATTCGTAAACGTACCTACAAAATTGACAAGGCTGTGAAAACACAATTTGTCTGTATTCCAACTACTTCTGGTACCGGTTCTGAAGTAACACCCTTTGCGGTAATTACCGACAGTGATACACACGTGAAATATCCGTTGGCTGACTATGCGTTGACACCAGATGTGGCCATTATTGACCCACAATTTGTCCTATCAGTTCCGGCATCAGTTACAGCTGACACAGGTATGGACGTTTTGACCCATGCAATTGAATCTTATGTCTCTGTAATGGCTTCTGACTATACTCGCGGCTTAAGCTTACAAGCTATCAAAATAGTTTTCGAAAACTTAGAAAACTCAGTGAAACGCCCAGATGCTGAAAGTCGTGAAAAAATGCACAATGCTTCAACCATGGCCGGCATGGCATTCGCCAACGCTTTCTTAGGAATTAGTCATTCCATCGCCCACAAAATCGGCGGAGAATATAATATTCCTCATGGCCGAACCAATGCGATTTTATTACCGCACGTGATTCGTTACAATGCGAAAGATCCTTCAAAACATGCGATGTTTCCTAAATATGATTACTTCCGGGCAGATACTGATTATGCTGACATCGCTAAATTCTTAGGACTTAAAGGCAATACTACAGCCGAACTAGTGGAAGCATTAGCTACCGCTGTGTACGACTTAGGCAAAGCCTGCGGCATTGAAATGAACTTGCAAGCTCAAGGCGTAACACCACAAGTCTTAGATGCAACTGTGGATCGGATGGCTGAATTAGCTTACGAAGACCAATGTACAACCGCTAATCCAAAAGAACCACTTATCAGCGAACTAAAACAAATTATTTTGGACGCTTATCAAGGATAATCTTCCTAAAAATGGTTATGAGTATGAAAATACTCATAACCATTTTTTATAATTAATAAATATGTGAAAAAATGCAATTTATTATTAATTATTTTATTTAAAAATAATATTTACTTTTATAAGAAAGCGTTTTATAATGGACGAAAAGCCAAAGGAGCTTTTAATTATGAAAAAGAAGTTAGTTAGTTTCGGTATGGTCGTCCTATTAGTTTTTGTTGGAGGGCAATTCGCTCAAGCAGTTGAAGATTCAAAAGCAAAGCTGGGAGGTGGAATGGCTGCAACGTTTGTAGGAGCCCCAAATGAATATCGTTCAAAATTGCGAGCTTCAGCAGGTGGTGGTGATTTTTCTTGTGGAGTGAATGGTTTTAAAGTCTGGGCCAGCTACTATCATAGTAGACTAACACACAGTGCAACTGCCATGAACGGATGGGGTGGCTATGTTCGTGATAAACAAAAAGCAGGACGGAGAGCCTATGCTACATGTAATGCTACGCTAACCGGAAATACTGGCTGGTGGAATATTTATTAATTTTGGGGAGCAGAGTAATAATGGATTCATCATTACTCTGACTCCTAATTTATTTAAACGAAGATTTCTTTTGTTATGAGAAGACATTGAAAGGATGGATTATGCTAAACAAAATAAATTTTTTATTAAGTATCATCGTTTTTGGAGTTATTATTTTTTTTGCCTGCTCTTTTTTTAATGGTTTTCTACTGGCTAAAGTATTGTACAGTGAAATGAAAGAAATTCATGTAGTCTATCACCCTCAATACGATTATGAAGCGTTAATTGATGAGTTGCCAAAAGTAGCGGCTGAGAATCAAAGTGATATTTTTCAATATCAATTCTTATCGACTGACGATTTAATGATTGTTTCAGCGAAAAAACCAACTCACTTACGCCTTAAAGCTGGTCATTATCCTACAGCCAATGAAGCAGGGTTTGTAGCAAATTATCCGTCGAAACAGAAGCTTGGCATACTTGATTTTCCCTGTGGAGCTTTGAAAATCCGCCTATTTTTTTTCGCACAACTGAGAAGCGAAGGTATAGGAAGTGTTTTTTATGCTAACGGAAATATTCAAAAGTTCATTGACGTGTTAAAAAAGTATGGCACAGTAAAAGTAAAGGAACCTGTCCAGTCATCCTTGGTAACGCTTGATTCCGGACAGCTTTTAATTGGCTGTTACATCATCTTATTTTTATTATTAAGTATAGGAATAACGGCCTTTCAACAGAAAAAAATTATTGCTGTAAAAAAAATGTTGGGCTATTCAATGGGGCGACAGCTATTAGATGCAAGCAAAGAGTTACTACCTTTAGCACTTGGTGCTTTTAACGCACTAGTTTTAATGTCGGTGCTGCAATTCAGCAAGCTGCAAGCGGTCTTTGGTTGGATCGTATTAATAGTGATTATTTGTTTGGTTTTAATTGCTTGTGGTTATCTTGGATTGGTTATGTTACTACAATCGAAGGTAAAAATAGCGTTAACTGTAAACGGTCATTTTTATCGCAAGATAACGTTGTTCAGTTTGGCCATACTGTTATGTGGTACGCTGCTCGTCTTTTTAAATCAATCTCTCAAGCTCCAACAAGAACTTCAAACTATCAAAAAGATCAACAACAACCATTTAATTTGGAAACAAACAAAGCATCTTTATAAAACTAATATAACAAATCAATTAGATCGTAATGATGCGACAGAAGAACAGGACTATCTGAAAAAAGCTCAAGTTTTCTATGAACTTATATCAAAAAAGTGGAAGACGTTTATTATAGCTCCCTATAATTATGTAGAGCTACAGCGAACTAAGAAAAATGACCCGATCTTTGTTGGTGAAATGCGTGGTTTCTCTGCGGAAGAATACATCACTGAACCAGGTGGTATTGATTTAACAATTGACGAAAATTATTTAAAAAGAAATCCAGTGAGCTTTGTTGACGCTAGAAGTCGCAACCGAATTAATCAGGAAAAAAATACATTGTATCTATTAGTGCCGGAAAAATATCGTTCGTTTGAACAAGCGATCAAAGCCAATTATCTGGATAGCACTAAATTTTATTTAAAGGAGGATCCACCTAATTATCCAGTGGCTTTAGATAAAATTACTATTGAAACGCTCTATGTTGAGAATAATCAAAACTACTTTACGTACAATCCTTTTTATAGTACGCCAGAACAACAGCATACTGTAAAAGACCCTATAGCAATTGTGGTGAATCCTCATTTGATGAGTGGTTTATTTTGGGGCAACCTTTTGACAGAACATGGAGGGTTGTTTTTTGATGTTCAAGGAACCAAATCAACAGCTGCCTTTGATCAAATAAAACCTCAAATTAAGCAAGCAAATCTTCAAAATACGGTCAACTCCACCAAATCTGTATATAAAGAAGTAAGCAATTATATTCGCTTAAATCAGACGCAATTTCTGGCTTATGTTAGCCAATTTAGCCTGTTAATAGGGTTGATTTGTATCTTGAACGTCCAGCTGGTTGGCATTTTGTATCAAATAAATACCAAAAAAATATTTATAAAACAAGCTTTCGGATATTCTTTTATAGAGCAAGCGTTTGATGTGGTTTTCTGGCCTTTAATTATTGAAAGTGGCACTTTGTTGGCGACTCAGTTTCTTTATGGCAGCAATTTATTGAATGTGATAATGGTCAGTCTGTTAGGGTGTTCTAACCTGCTTTGGTTTATTATTTACCGTCATAAGAAACAGTGTGATTTAAAAAAAGGAGGAATGCTATGATCATTGAAGCAAAAAATTTATTTATTTCTCGAGGAGATAAGCCAATCATAGCAGCTCTTGATTTGGCAGTTGATTATGGAGAATTTATTATTATTTCAAGAAAAAGTGGTTCCGGAAAAACGACGTTAATTAATAACTTAAGTTTATTAGAGCATAACTATCAAGGTGAGTTGACCTATTTTAATCAACCGTTAAAAAGTCATAAAATGCTCCAACATTTAAGAAGAAATCACATTAGCTATCTGTTTCAAAATTATGGGTTGCTAAACAACTTATCGGTTTATGAAAATCTTAAGTTGGCTTTAAATTATAATCATCAAATAAAAAAAGCGCAGTTACCAGCGTTTTTGGAGGAATTTGGTTTAAACGATGTATTGTCAAAGAAAGTCGTTCTTCTTAGTGGTGGTGAGCAACAAAGAGTCGCTTTACTGCGCAGCTTGTTAAAGCCTTATGATATTTTATTTGCCGATGAACCAACCGGGAATTTAGATCAAGAAAATACAAAAATTATAATTGAACACTTGCAACGAATTGTAAAACAACAACAGAAAGCAGTGGTAATGGTCACTCATGATCCTTCGTTGTTTCGGTATGGAGATCGAGTTATTGATCTTTCAGCAAGGCAAGAAGAAAATTGTTATTAAAAAAGCTGTCAGGAATTTGGCTCCAAATTCCTGACAGCTTTTTTATGGGAAAGGCTATTTTAGTTGGCTTCTAGTCGCTAATGAAGCAATCGGTAGTTTACGACTTTGGCACCAATTGGTTAATGTAGGATCCAATACTAGATCAGTGGTGGTAAGTTCAGCAGTTGTCTTTTTGCCTAATAAAGTGTAGAGCATGCGTAATTCTGCTTGCCATTGCTGAATTAAAGCTAAGGAAGCTGTTAGACCGTCCTGCTTCATTAAGGTGGCTAGAATAGTTCCGGCAACGCCCATACTTTTGGCGCCCAGTGCCAAGCCTTTAACAATATCAAGTGAATTGCGAATGCCGCCCGAACCTAAAACCGTTAACTGCTTTTGCCAGGGCAAAGATTCCAAGAGTGAAATGACCGTTGACTGACCCCAATCATCTAAGAAAGCCAGCTCACGTTTAGGGCGCCGTGCATTTTCAATCTGAGTAAAACTAGTACCCCCTTGACCGCTAACATCGACAGCTGTTACGCCGATTGCTATCAGTTGTGCTAAAGTTTCTTGGCTCACACCAAAGCCAACCTCTTTTACAATGACCGGTACGGGAATTTTTGCGACGATCGCTTCAATTGATTTTAGCCAGTTGGTGAAATCACGATCGCCTTCTGGCATCACGAGTTCTTGGGGTAAATTCAGATGAATTTGTAAGGCATCAGCCTGTAGCAAGTCAATTGCTCGTTGAGCTTCTTCCAAGCCTAAACCAGCTCCGATATTTGCGACAATAACGCCACGGGGATTTTCTTGTCGAAGAACTTGATAGGTTGGTGCTAAACTGGGATCCTTTAAGGCAGCAGAAACAGAACCAGTTGCTACTAACAAGCCAGTTTCTTTAGCGAGTATGCCTAATTGTTGGTTGATTTCTTGCGCTCGTTGGCTGCCGCCGGTCATAGCATTTACATAAAAAGGTTGCGGCAAATTAAACGTCAAAAAAGAAGTCGAAATATCTACTTCGTCTACAGAAAGTTCGGGCAACGAGTGGTGGACAAAACGTATGCGGTCAAAATCATTTGTTTTTTCTTTATGAAAGGCTTTGGCCAGTGAGAGATGTTCATCTTTTCGATTCATTGTGCTCCTTCTTTCCATAACTGTAAACATGTAATGGCAACGGCGTAATGCCTTCTTTCTCCCAAGCGCTCATCAGCGGCAAAATACCGGACTTTTGTTTGAAAATAACAATACCGCAATCTCCTCCGCCGGCACCTGAAGATTTAGCGGCGCCTCGGTAAGATTCGGCTAAGTCACATAATTTTTTTAATTCTTCAGTTTCGATTATGACACCTGTCATAGCTGATAGTTCTAGCAAAAGCTGCCGATTTTGAGTTAATTGTTGTTGAATTAATGAAAGATTTCCAGTGGAAAACCCGTGAATCATCGTTTCTACGCAAGCTTTGCTTTTAATCAGAAATTGTTGATAGGCTGTTTGCTGATCGGCCTTTGATTGATGAACTTGATCCACTAAATCAGAAGTAGAGGCAGGGCTTCCGGTCCAACCAATCAATAAACGTAATTGTTTTGGCACCGTTAATGGCTGAATTCTCAGTTGGGGCCATTTTACCGCTAGTAGCTGAGTAAGTGAAGTGTTTTCCGCTTTTTGATTGACCCAATCATGATCAAAAGTTGAAAAAGCAATCCAACCACCATAGCAGCTGGCTGCAATATCGCCACAAGAACCATTCCCTTGTACTTCTAAGTGAGCGAGAGCCGATAGTTTGAAAATTTGTTCTTCTGTTAATTTTAGCTCATAAAAAAGATTTAAGGCTTTAACTGTAGCGACCGTTACAGCTCCGCTAGAACCTAATCCATATTTCCGACCGCTGGAATTATCCAATTCACTAGTCACCTTTAAATGGAAAAAAGAAAGTTGTTTTTTTTGTTCACGTGCATATTTTTCCGTTAAATGAATCGCTGCTAAAACGTAGTGAAATGGATTTTCTCGAATATCTAATACCAATTCACCTTTGCGCCTAGTCCAGCGAATCGGTAAAGAGCTATATTGAGCCGATTGAATACTGCCGGCTCCTGTGGTTGCTTCTAAAGTCACTGTAACAAATTGATCTACAGCCACAATAATTGCAGGGTGGCCGGGTTCAACTACTGCATACTCACCGGCGATAAACAATTTGCCTGGCGTTGCAACTTCAATCATGAATTTCCATCCCTTTCTCATCAAACAACGTGATCCCCGGTCCAGCAAAGGCCGTGATCAATTGTTCTTTTGAAAAATAGTCTGTTAAAAAAGCTGTGAGAGCCCCTAAATTTTTCTTTTCCACTAAAACTTTAACATTTGGGCCTGCATCCATTGTGAAGTAGCAGGGAATTCCGTGTGCTCTAGCTTTGCGCACACAAGCCATTGCTTTAAGGCTATCAGGTGACCAATAAGTAAAAGGGGGTAACGCCCCTAAGGTCGTTCCATGCATCCGTAGAGCGTTGGCTTCAATTGTTTCTCCTAAATAGATGAAATCTTGCGTGTTAATCGCTTTATGAACGGCGGTTAAATCAGCCTCCACTGATGATAACCAGCCGGGATAAAAGACAGAGGTTTCGACAGTTCGTTTCATACCGTCGCGACTGGATATTTCTTTTTCATTATCGCTTATTAAAATAAACAGCATGGCTAGTTGGTTTTCCCAGCTAGCTGCCGAAATTGCTTCGGCAAAGGACGTTTCATCAGAATCCCCTTGGTGCCATTGAGCAAAGCCGCCAAAAATACTGCGACAGGCCGAGCCGGAACCTCTGCGAGCTAAGCGGGAGAGATCCTTATCTGATAAATCCAGCTGCAAAGCTACATTACAGGCTCCTGCTAAAGCTGCTAAGCCACTGGCGGAAGAAGCCAAACCGGCAGCTGTAGGCACGTGATTTTCACTAGTGACTTTCGCATAGAAAGAACAGTCGGCTTGTTGGCGGACGATGTCTAAAAATTCGGTCAGCTTAGCTGTTTGCTGTTGATTCTGTTGATGACCATCCAAGAAAAAGTAATCTTCTTGATAAGTAGGATCAAAGGAAACGGTAGTTTCTGTATAAAAAGTATCTAATGTTAAAGATAAGCTACTGTTCATTGGCAAAATTAATTCTTCATTTTTTTTGCCCCAATACTTGATTAACGCAATGTTTGTATAGGCTCGTGCTTTCCCTAAAAGCATTATTTTTTCACCTCTAATGATTGAATCCATGTAGTCACAGCACCTTGTTTTTCTAAGGCTTGTGCAATAGTTTCAGCTGTTGATAAAGAATCAGCTAAGGCAATCATGCAGCCACCGCGGCCACCACCGGTTAATTTAGCGCCTAAAGCATTGTTCGCTAAAGCAGTAGCTACCAGCTGATCTAAAATAGGATTACTAATGGATAGTGTCTGTAAATAATTTTGAGCAGCAGTCATTAATCTACCTAGCATTTGGTTATCGTCAGCCATGATTGCTGCTTTGGCTTGCTTGGTTAAAGTACCTAGAGCAGTCATTTTGGCTAGAATTGCTTGTTGGTCCTGCTGGAATAGTTGAGCGACGTCTTTGACAACGGTGCGCGTTTGACCTTTAATGCCTGTATCAGCCACTACCAAGTAGGTGTGAGATAAATTCATAGGGAAGTGGTGCAACGGTTCTCCTTTAATAAAAAGTACTGGATTAAAACCGCTAGTTGCGGCTGCATCAATACCGCTGGGATTACCGTGGGCAATTTTTTCGCTAAAGGAAACAAGTGAAAGTAATTCTTTTTGAGTATAGGTATACTCATAATAATCAAAGAAACTACGGACAACGGCCACGGATGTGGCTGCGCTAGAGCCCATTCCACGTTCTGACGGTATTGTACTGGAGATGGTGATGGCAAAAGCAGTCGGTGCCTTTTTTAAAAAAGAAAAAATTTGTTGAACGAGTTCCTTAATATTCTCTAATTGGCGCGGAGACTGTGCCAAGGGCCCCGAATAATAAGAACAATCGATGGTCATGGCTGCGCTTGGTGTGACGGTAGCTGTTACGGCTGTACCTTGAAAAGGGAAGGCAATTGCCGGCTCTCCATAAACTACAGAGTGCTCTCCCATTAAGATGATTTTCCCGGCAGCTTCCCCGACACCTTGTTTTTTCTCAGTCATTTACTTACAGTCCTTTTACTTAAAATAGCGAATGTTTCCGATAATTGATCGCTGTATGTATGAATAATTTCATCGATAGAAACATAGGCTCAGCCTATTAAGAGTACCACAAACCCTTCAGACTGGCAAAATGTTATGCCGATGGTGTGAGTGGATTCAACGGAAAAATGAGAACGACATAACCAATCACTCATAGTTGATTAAAAAAAGATTGTCATCAATTGATACTTCGTGTCTTAACCTTCAATAGTTTACCCAAAAAAGCTGCAGAAGTAAAATAGCTCTAATTATTTTTCAAAAAATTTAACAACTTTTTGAAAAATAATTAGAACTGCTAACGATTATTCAATAATTAATCCTAAAGTACTGGCAATTAATAGCCCCTGTTCTGGTGTCACAATAAGTCCTTTTAGATTTTCAGGGGAAAAAAGCAGGGAATCAAAGGTATTACTGGTGAAATCCAATCCTTGTAATTTTGTTCGCAGCCAATTGCTGCCAGTCAAATTAGCATGTTGGATCAACAAGTGCTTCCAAGTCAATTCGAAAAAATCGCTCTGCTTCAAGCTGGTATTTTGGAAATGAACATCTTTGATGTTGGTAGCACTAAAAGATGCATAATCCCCTAAACAGTCTTCAAAAACGCAATCTCTTAAATAACCTTCGGCAAAATTAGTGCCGGTTAATTTGCACTGATGAAAGACGACTTGGTGAAAGCTACCACCAATGAATTCCGTGTTGGAAAAATCACAGCATTCAAAGCGAACGTTGCTGCATTCAAAACGAACAAGATGATTACGCTGCATGATAACGCGCTGAAAGACTGATTGACGAACTAGCAAGCTATGAACATCTTGATAACTTAAATCTTGATCGACGAGCTGAATGCCGTCAATGGTTTGTTCATCATCAAGGGTTAGATAATCAAGTTCATCTAATGAAGGAATAACAGGTGCTAATGGTGTTCTTTTTTTCATAACAAAACCTCCTTAAGCCCTAAGCAACTTATTCAACTTCTTTGTCAAAATTTACATTCAACTGATAGGCACGATTGTAGAATTTCACGCTGGTAGTAAGTACATAAGCGCTGGCTAAACCTAACAAACTACCTAAAACAATTCCTAATAAACGATAACTTAGCAAGCTGGAGATATATTGGTGACGTGCTAGATTGGAAAGTAACAAAGCCATAGGAGTTGTAAAAAAGTTTGCGATGGCGTAATTCCGTTTGACAGAAAATTCGACGGTCATAAATAGTAAGCAGATCAATCCAATTGTTTGTAAAGGAGACAAAGCGATGTTCAATAGAAGGGCGGAAATTAACAAACCAACCATAGTTCCAAAAATTCTTTGGAGATTGCGATGCATGACTGCCCGTAAATTTTCCCCCTGCAAGACAGCAGCACAGGAAACGATCATCCAATAAGAATTAGTTAAATGAAGGGATTGACTAATATATGTAGCCAAAAATAAAATAACAGCATAATGCAATGCGTCCAATAACGCGGCGGGATCTACATATAAGCGTTCTTGTAAGGACATCTTTTTTTGACTCACCATGGGTACGGCATGACGCTGAAGGTAAAAGCTAAGCAAAGTAGCAATGACTAAAGAAGTTAAAACGCCAATACTCACAAAACCAATCATAATAGGAATTTTGGCTAAAGGAATTTTCATAGCTGTCCCCATCGCAGTGACCATAATAATAAAAAAGCCTCCTGGTTTTGCGATCCCATATAAGCGAAAAAGGATCCGGGCGCCAAAGGCTACACCGCTAATCGCAAAAGGAATTGTCCAAGGCGTATGCGTGCTGAACATACCAACCATCACGCCCGATAAAAGTGAGCAGCCGACAATTCCTAAACGCCGGAGCAACTGCTTGCGAGGCAGATCTTGATAATACAATAGAGGGAAAATACCTAGAGAGCCAAAGCTGCTGATGGTTAGATTGTTAAAAAAATAGCCGATTAAAAGAGGAATGGCCATGCAAACTCCAGAGCCGATTATTCGTATGGGATTTTCTTGAGATCTATTGATGGTGAAGAGGTTTTTTAAAAAAGTTGAAATTTTCACAGACTCATCCTTTCTACTATAAGGGAACACTTCTAATGTATCATATTGTTTTTGGCGCTGGCAATACATAAAAAAAGAAGTTATATAAAGACGAAAAGAAAATTTTATGGGAATAACTGACAAAAAGATTAAAAAAAAGAAAGTTAAATATTGCTTTTTTGATGTGAAAATTGTAAACTGTATCTCATAAGTATTAATAATTATTAAATTTTAAATTCTTAATTATTAATAGCTAGTAAATTCTGATTTTTCAGAAAAAACAATTAATATCTTGGGAGGCAACAGTTATGAAATTGAAAAAGTCAATTGCATTGGGTTGTGTTACTTTGTTTAGTCTGACAGCATTAGCTGCATGCGGCGGAAACAACAACTCTGGTAGCAAAAATAAAGCAAGTGAAGGCAAACCGAGTGGAGAACAAGTCTTCCGTTATACCGAACAACAAGAAATGCCAACAGCCGATTTATCAATGGCAACGGATGAAGTAAGTTTTAACACGTTAAATAATGTTTACGAAGGACTTTACCGCTTAAATAAAGATAATGAAATTGAACCGGCTGGTGCTGCTGAAAAAGCCGAAATCAGCGAAGACGGTTTAACTTATAAATTTAAATTAAATAAAGATGCGAAATGGTCAGACGGCAAACCCGTAACTGCCAAAGATTACGTTTACGGCTGGCAACGGACGGTTGACCCTAAAACAGCTTCTGAATATGCGTACTTATTCAGCCCTGTAAAAAATGCCGATGCTATTAGTAAAGGTGAAAAGGATAAATCTGAATTAGGCATTAAAGCAGTCAGCGACTATGAATTGGAGATTTCCCTTGATAAAGCTGCTCCTTATTTTGATTACTTGTTAGCCTCTGTTTCTTTCTTCCCGCAACGTCAGGATATCGTAGAAAAATTTGGCAAAAACTATGCTTCTACTAGTGATACCGCAGTCTACAATGGACCTTTTGTATTGGCTGATTTTGATGGACCAGGAACAGACACAGAATGGTCTTATAAGAAAAATGATCAATACTGGGATAAAAACACTGTAAAACTTGATGAAGTGAAAGTGAACGTGGTAAAAGAATCACCAACAGCTCTAAACTTATTCCAAGATGGTCAAACAGATGATATCAAATTAACAGGAGAATTAGCACAACAAATGGCTAACGATCCAGCATTTGTTTCTCAAAAAGAAGCATCAACTCAATATATGGAATTAAATCAACGCGATGAAAATTCACCATTTAGAAATGCTAACTTACGGAAAGCAATCGCTTATTCAATTGACCGTAAAGCCTTAGTGGATTCTGTTTTAGGCGACGGTTCCATCGAGCCCAACGGTTTAGTTCCTGCCAACGTGGCTAAAGACCCAAGCGGTAATAAAGACTTTACAAAAGAAGCGGGCAGTAACATTGGTTTCGATAAGAAAAAAGCCAAAGAATATTGGGAAAAAGCTAAAAAAGAATTAGGGATCACTACCTTGAAGATGGACATCTTAACTTCTGACGCTGATATTTCTAAGAAAACCGTAGAATTCGTCCAAGGAGCGATTCAAGATACTTTGGAAGGGATTAAAGTCACTGTAAGTCCGGTACCATTCTCTGTTCGTTTAGACCGCTCAAACAAAGGTGATTTCTCTACGGCGATTGGCGGTTGGAGTGCCGACTATGCAGATCCAAGCAGTTTCTTAGACTTGTTTGAATCAACAAATTCATATAACCGTGGCCGTTACAATAATCCAGAGTACGATAAGTATATTGAAGCAGCTAGCACAACGAATGTAACTGATCCAGAAAAACGTTGGGATGATATGGTAAATGCTGAGAAAACCATTATGGACGACATGGGTGTAATTCCATTGTATCAAAAAGCGGAAGCACACTTACGTTCTGCTAAAGTGAAAGATGTTGCGGTACATCCAGCTGGTGCGAAGTATGACTACAAATGGGCTTATATTTCAGAGTAATTCAAAAATGAACCACAGTGAAATGGATCTGAAACAAAAGAATTTTTACTAGCCTGACCAGTAAAAAAGCGTGAGGCAAGGAGCGAGTGACTGATACCAAAACAGCACCGCAAGCGTTACTGAAAAAGTAACGCTTAGCTTGTCCTTGTTACGTTAAATTTTTAGAGGCTGGAACACTGCTGTCCCAGCCTCTTGTTATCTTTACTTATAAAAAGTAAAATATTAGAAAGACTAAAGATGGAATTAATAAGATGCCTCCGGTTTCCAACCAAAAACGGCTATGGTCTTTTCCAATGGTGGAAAGCGGCACAAATTCTTTTGGATCATTTTTTCTTTTAAAGCGTAATGATTGTTTCATAAAGCGCTGGAAATTATCAAAAAATCCTGAGGACATAATCCACAAGGCGATTCCGATAATTAAAAAGAAAAGTGCTACCAAAAAGAAGGTATCCGATAAAGTGACGATAGATAGTTCTTTCTTTCCTAACAACAGGTACAGAAAAATACCAATGGTGGAAATGAAGGCCGTTAATAAAGGCCATTTTCTTTTTTTCATGGACTCATCCTGTCTAAATTAAACTATTTCTATTCATTACTTTAACGAAATTTGTTAATGAAGTCAAAAAAATCTCGGAGGTGTCATTTTTGAATAGTTTTGGGAAATATTTTCTTAAACGGGTCATTTTTATGATTATCACTTTGTGGCTAATTGCGACCATCACATTCTTCTTAATGAAATTACTACCAGGAACTCCTTACACAAATCAAGAGAAACTTAGTCCCGAAACAATTGCGATGCTTAATAAGCAATCTGGCTTAGATAAACCGGTAATTGTTCAATACGGAATTTATTTGAAAAATTTATTAGTTGGTGATTTCGGTATTTCCTTCCAATTTAAAAACCAACCGGTGGCTAAACTACTTGCAGGTCGAATTGGACCTTCTTTACAGTTAGGTGGACAAGCAATTATCTTTGGTACATTGGTAGGAATCTTGCTGGGAGCTATCGCAGCGATGAAACAAAACACGTGGGTTGACACTACTGCAACGCTCTTAGCCATCTTAGGTCGTTCTATTCCTAACTTTGTCTTCGCTGTTTTGTTGCAATATATCTTCGCTATGAAATTAGGCATTTTGCCAATTGCTATGTGGAACGGCTTTGCCTATACAATTTTACCGACGATCGCACTGGCGATGAGTCCGATGGCAGACTCGGCCCGATTTATTCGCACCGAAATGGTGGAAGTGTTGCATAGTGATTATGTAGAATTGGCTAAAGCAAAAGGATTAAGCCGTTGGCAAGTTGCATTTCGCCATGGCCTTAGAAACAGTATGATTCCATTGATTACTTTATTGGGACCTTTGGCTGTTGGCTTAATGACAGGTTCTTTAGTAGTTGAAAATATTTTTGCGATTCCAGGAATTGGGGAGCAATTTGTAAAATCAATCATGACAAACGACTATCCAACAATTATGGCTGTAACCATCTTGTATTCTGCAATGTTAGTAATGGTTATTTTAATTGTTGACTTACTTTACGGCTTAATCGATCCAAGAATTCGTGTTTCAGGAGGTGTGAAAGGATAATGGAAACGATCAGTTCAAAAAATTTACCACAAGACATCCAAAATATTCCTGCAGACGCTTTCCAACCTTTAAACACTTCAACACTTGAAGAAAGAGAGCGGATTGCCGCACCTTCACTAAGCTTTCTCCAAGATTCCTGGCGTCGGTTAAAGAAAAATAAAGCCGCTGTTGTTTCTATGGCGTTCTTAGCGGTGATCATTTTTATTTCAATAATTACGATTTGGGTATCGCCTCATAATCCAACGCAACAAAATGTTTCCTACATTAACTTGCCGCCACGGATTCCAGGGCTGGACAGTGTCAACGGCTTAAATGGTAAGACGATGGTAGCAGGACAGCTAGTGGACAAATACGCTCAAGCAAACGTACCAGATAATGTGAATTTCTATCTGGGAACAGATGGCTTAGGTCGGGATGTTTTAAGTCGTTTGTTTATGGGAACGAGAATTTCCTTGTTAATTGCTTTTATTGCGGCGATTTTAGATATTACCATCGGGGTTACTTACGGCTTAATATCAGGCTTGTTTGGCGGTCGTATTGATACCGTTATGCAGCGTATTTTGGAAATTCTTTCTGGAATTCCTAATTTAGTTATCATGATTTTAATGTTGACAATTTTTGATCCGGGGATTTTATCTATCGTTTTAGCGATGGTTATTACGAACTGGATTTCAATGGCTCGGATTGTGCGGGCTCAAACATTAAAGCTAAAAGATCAAGAATTTGTCTTGGCCGCTCAAACTCTAGGTGAATCACGTCTGAAGATTGCCTTAAAGCACATTTTGCCAAATATTTCTAGTGTAATTATTGTACAAATGATGTTTAGTATTCCATCCGCTATTTTCTTTGAAGCGTTCTTAAGCTTTATCGGACTTGGTTTAAGACCGCCAACCGCTTCTTTGGGAACTTTATTGAATGAAGGCTATAAAACATTCCGTTTCCTTCCTTATTTAATGTGGGTTCCAGCCGCAACCTTATCAGTGGTAATGATCTGTTTCAACTTGCTGGCTGATGGTCTGCGTGATGCATTTGATCCTAAGATGAAAGAGTAGAGTGAATGACTATGGAAAAAGTATTAGAAGTAAAAGACTTAAGAATTTCCTTTGATACATTCGCGGGAAAAGTCAACGCGATTCGCGGCGTTAGCTTTGAACTATTCAAGGGGGAAACCTTGGCAATCGTAGGTGAATCCGGTAGTGGAAAGTCAGTGACGACCCGAAGTATCATGCGCCTATTAAGTAGCAATGCTACAATTGATAGCGGTGAAATTCTTTTTAAAGGACAAGATATTGTCCGCAAAACAGAAAAACAAATGCAAACGATTCGTGGTAAAGAAATTGCGATGATCTTCCAAGATCCGATGACTTCTTTAGACCCGACGATGCCAATTGGCAAACAAGTCGCTGAATCTTTAATTAAACACAACAAGGTTTCAAAACAAGAGGGCTTAACTCAAGCATTAGAATTATTGAAATTGGTGGGTATCCCCAACGCGGAAAAACGTTTGAAAAATTACCCTCATCAATTCTCCGGCGGTCAACGCCAACGGATCGTCATTGCTATTGCACTGATTTGCTATCCGGAAGTTCTGATCGCTGATGAGCCGACCACCGCTTTGGATGTAACTATTCAAGCTCAAATTTTAGAATTACTGAAAGATCTGCAAGAAAAGATCAGTACCTCAATCATTTTTATTACCCATGATTTAGGTGTAGTAGCCAATGTTGCTGATCGGGTAGCGGTTATGTACGGTGGGCGCTTAGTGGAAGTAGGAACCGCTGAAGAAATTTTTTATAATCCGCAACATCCCTATACATGGGGCTTATTAGGTTCTATGCCAACGATGGAAGGAACCGAAGACAAACTTTATGCGATCCCTGGTTCACCGCCGGATTTACTTGATCCACCAAAAGGTGACGCCTTTTATCCACGGAACGAGTATGCGTTGAAAATTGACGCTGAACAAGAGCCACCGTATTTTGAAGTTTCACCAACTCATAAGGCTGCAACTTGGCTTTTAGCTCCTCAAGCTCCAAAAGTAACACCTCCGGCTGAAATTGTTCGTCGCTGGGCTATCTATGAACAGCGCTATAAAAAGACAGGAGGTGCCAACTAATGGAAGCAAAGAAAAAAGTTTTACTGGAAGTAAAAGGCTTAAAGCAATATTTCAACGTTGGCCGTAAAGATGAAGTTAAAGCGGTGGATGACATCAGCTTTCACATTTATGAAGGAGAAACATTTGGGTTAGTTGGCGAGTCCGGTAGCGGAAAATCAACGACAGGCCGGAGTGTGATCCGCTTATATGATCCTACAGCCGGTGAGATTATTTTTGATGGCAAAGATATCAGCAAAATTCGTGCTAAAAAAGATTTGCAGGAATTTCGTCGAGAAGTTCAAATGATTTTCCAAGATCCTTACGCATCTTTAAATCCTCGCATGAAAGTTAATGATATTATCGCTGAAGGAATTGATATCAACAAACTTGCCAACGATGAAGCACAACGGACTGCTAAAGTAAATGAGCTATTACAAGTGGTCGGACTTGATCCAAGTCACGGCACGCGTTATCCTCATGAATTTTCCGGCGGTCAACGGCAACGGATTGGCATTGCCCGAGCTCTCGCAGTCGATCCGCGTTTTATCATCTGTGATGAACCGATTTCTGCATTGGATGTTTCGATTCAAGCGCAAGTAGTTAATTTATTGCAAGACTTACAAAAAAATGTTGGCTTGACCTATTTATTTATTGCTCATGATTTATCAATGGTAAAACATATCAGTGACCGAATTGGTGTGATGCATAGTGGTAAATTACTGGAGATGGGCTCAAGTGAAGACGTGTATAGTTTTGGTGTGCATCCTTATACGGAAAGCTTACTTTCGGCAATTCCGCTGCCTGATCCTGAATACGAACGCAATCGTAAACGGATTATTTATCAAGCACCGGCAGCAGATAATAAAGAACGGAAATTACGTGAAATTACACCAGAACATTATGTGTATTGTTCGGAAGATGAGGTAATGATCTACCGTCAAAAAATTGAAGCCAAAAAAGCAGCGGCCCAAGAAAGCTTGTAATCGCTAAAAAAGAGACGGAAACAAAAGCTACATAGCCAATGTTCCTGTCTCTAAAAATTATTTCAACGCTAACAGTTGCCATATAAGAAAAGGAACATTTTCGGTGTTTTGCTTGGCTAGTGCTTCAACTACTGGTGTTAAGAATGAATTCCAACGCAAATCTGTGTTACTGATAGGAGCGTAGCGTTGGCATGAAATAGTTCAGGCTAGATACTTCTGTTTAAGCTCTTGGTCTTCTCAAAAATGAATGGCAATACGACAGTGATAGAGTGGTTGTTTTAACGATCTTGGTAGGGTGGTTTTGAAAATGAATATTTTAAGGGCTTATAAGTTTCGACTTTATCCCACCTCAGAGCAGGCGGCGTTTATTCAAAAGTCATTTTCTGCGGTCCGACTGGTGTACAATTTGTTGTTACAAGAACGCATTAGAAACTATAAACAGTTAAAAGAAGACCCTGGCGCAACGATTAAAATTCCTACGCCGGCTAAGTACAAAGAACGGTATCCTTTTTTGCGAGAAGTAGACAGTTTGGCTTTAGCGAATGCACAAGTATATTTAGATCGTGCCTTTAAAAATTTTTACCGCGGACGCGCAGTGGGGTTTCCTAAGCTAAAACGCAAAAATACTGTTCATTCATATACGACGAACAATCAACATGGGACTGTTAAGGTTATTGATGGCCGCTATTTAAAAGTTCCCAAATTAAAGACGCCTATTAAAATAGCAGTCCATCGACCGTTACAAGGCGAAATTAAGTCAGTGACGATTTCCGTAAGCTCTAGTGGCAAGTATTTTGTGGCGATTTTATGTGAAGAAAACGTGACGGCAAAACTTAAAACTGAAAAGGTAACTGGAATTTATCCTAGTCATCAAGCTTTTGCTGAACTAGCTTCAGGAGAACTGTTAGACAGTCATCATTCTCATCGATGGCAGCAACGGTTAACAGTTGAAGAGGCTAAATTGCGTCGGCGCAAGCAACTGGCTAACAAAAAAGGTAGGGACCTTGCTTATTGTAAAAATTATCAAAAACAAAAGAAAAAAGTGGCCACTATTCGTGAAAAATTGTTGAATCAACGTTTGGATTTCTTAAATAAGGTGACCACTTCCTTGATTACAGATTACGATATAATCTGTATTGATGATTTGGAACAAAATAAGTTGGAAGCCAAATCAGCTTGTAAACAACAATTGCTGGATTTTTCATGGCCATTATTTATTGCCAAATTGGAATATAAAGCATTATGGTATGGTAAAAAAGTGATTCGCCTTTCTGCGTGTGAAAGTACCTTAGCTACGCAATTTCGTCATCTTGACAAAGCTGGTATCCAACAATTTTTAACTCAGCAAGCTGCCGACGCTGAATAGGAGAAACGCTCCGTTTTTTATGAACTGTAGGGACGACAGGGATAGCCTAGGGGATAAAAGAAGATCGGTTGATAGCTTCTGTTTCTAGGAAGTTTCCATCGCTTGATGGAAATGGTTCACTAATTATTTTTTAATATGCTTATACAGGACCTTTTGTAGGCGTGTCGTAACCGACAACAAGAGCAAAAGGTCTTTTTATAAATATTTATTATGCATATAAACTACACATAATCATAATAAAAATTAATGAAAGCGTTGACTACCATGAAGAAAACGGCTATAATACGTTATGTAAGTAAGAAAAAAAAACAGAGATAGCGCAGTAGTTATTTCTAGAGTTATGTTACTGGTTAGCAGGCAGAACTCAGATAAGTATGAGATGAACCAGCCCATGGTTTATTTGATACTTGTCTGAGTTTTTTTTCTGGAAAGGAGCAAATGATGAAAATTCGTCAAATATTAAACAATAATATTGCTGTAGTAGATCGGGGAGGACATGAGTCCATTATTTATTCAAAAGGAATCGCATTTAAAAAGAAAGTTGGCCAACAAATCAACGATTCTGAAATTGAAAAAACCTATGTTTTGGATTCAAAAGATCGCTTAGAGCACTTTAGCTATTTGCTATCTCAATCGGATGAAACCGCCATCTCTTTCATTAACGAATTGGTGCAATACGGTGAAAAAAGAATCGGCAAAATAGCAAATGATTATTTATATTTGGCACTGTTGGATCATGTAACCTTTGCTTTGGAACGAGCAAGAAAAAATCAATTTGTTCGTAGTCCGTTAGCGTGGGAAGTTAAAAAATTTTATCCCGATTACTTTGCGATCGGCTTACAAGCACTAACGCGAATGCAAGAAATTTATCAGATTGATTTTCCGGAAGATGAAGCCGTTTCCATTGCCTTACACTTTGTAAATTTACAAGAAAACCAATCGCATTTAGATGAGCGTCTTGAGGATATGGAAACGCTACGAGATATTTTGAATATCATTAAATATCACTTTAATGAAGAATTCGATGAATCCAGCATGAATTACATGCGCCTAGTGACCCATCTACAGTATTTTATCGAACGAATGCGTACGAACAATCCTTATGAGGAAAAAGAATCGCTGTTATTTCAACAAGTAAAAAGTTTGTATCCGGCAGCTTATGATGCGGTGGAAAAAATTGCGATTTACGTAAAAGGAAGATTTAATCAACATCTTTCCAAGGATGAATACACGTATTTAATGATTCATATTAATCGTGTGACAGAAAGGATGAACGAAGAAACATGAAATACCAAGCATTTAACCAACAAATCATTGACTTAGTAGGCGGCAAGGAGAATATTCAAGCAGTTGTTCATTGTATGACTCGTTTGCGTTTTACCTTAAAAGACCGTAGTCAGGCTGATACAGAAGCATTAAAAGCTCTAGATGGCGTAATTGACGTGGTAAGCAATAACGTTGCCTATCAGATTATCATTGGCACGCACGTTAATGACGTGCATAAGGAATTAATTGACATGCTGGGAATGAGTACCGCTAATACTGAAACGGCTCAACCAGCTGCTAAAAAAAATATTGTGAAATCTGTGTTAGACTTGATTTCCGAATCTATGACGCCGATTCTAGAACCAATTATTTGTGCCGGCCTTTTAGCTGCATTTTTATCAATTGTATCATTGACAGGCATTATTTCTGCCGATAGTCCAACTTATCAAATTTTTGATGCATTACGAATGGCTGTCTTTTTCTTTTTACCAGTGTTTATGGCGATGAGTTGCGCCAAGCGTCTGGACGTTAGCCCTTATTTAGCCGTTTCGTTGGCAGTTACCATTTTATCTCAGCAAATTAACGACGTTAAAGGCTTAAGCTTGTTTGGCATTTCTCTGCCACAAATTACTTATGCAAACAGCTTTATTCCGATTTTAATTGCACTGTGGTTTATGAGCTATGTGACAAAATTTGTGAAAAGAATTGTGCCTAGCACGCTGCAATATTTCTTAACGCCGCTTTTGATCATGGTGATCACGTTACCAGCTACGTTGTTGGTGTTCGGTCCGATTGGTTTTTATATCGGTGAAGGAATTATCGGCTTCTTTAATATCTTAATGAAATATGTAGGTAGCTGGTTTGTTATGATGCTGTATTCTGCTTTACAGCCATTTATTATTATGTTGGGAGCCGGCAACTTCATTATGCCGATTTCAGCCTCTTTAATTGCTGCTAATGGCTTTGATCCGGCCTTTATCTCTTCATGTACCATCTCTGATATCGCTGTTGGTGGTGCTATGTTAGGGTATTTCTTAAAAGCGAAAAAGCAACATCAGAAACAATTGTTTGGAACAGTTACGCTATCAGCAATCTTAGGTGTAACAGAACCAGCGATTTACGGAGTATTTGTGAAGTTCCGTCGTCCGTTTATGGCAGTGATGATCGGTGGTGGCTTAGGTGGTTTGTTTGCCGGTTTAACAGGGGTAAAAGCTTATTCCATCGCTTGGGGACTCTTTGGCTTGCCTGCTTACATTGCCAATGGAGACGTTCGCAACTTAGTGATGATGGTTCTTTCAGTCATTATCAGTTTTGTAGGAGCGACAGTTGCTGCTTATATGTTGGGTATTCCTAATGAAGAAGCAGAAGTAGACGCCACACAAGCAGCTACATCGAAAAACAATGAACAATTGCGTTCACTAGGCTTAGACAGTGTAGTAGAAGGACAGTTAATTCAATTGTCAGAAATTAACGACCAGGCTTTTTCTACCGGAGCATTAGGCAAAGGGATTGGTATTATTCCGGCCAATGATGAATTGTATGCACCTTTGGATGGTGAAATCTCAGTTGTCTTTCCAACTAAGCATGCAATTGGTATCAAAGGAAACAATGGGGAAGAATTATTGATTCATATCGGTATTGATACAGTTGAATTGGAAGGTCGTCACTTTGAAGTGTTCGTGCAGCCTGGCGACCAAGTAAGAAAAGGACAAAAAATTGCTGAGGTAGCGTTTGACCAGATTAAAGCAGAAGGCTATGATCCGACAACGATTGTAGTAGTAACTAATACAAATGATTTTTTGGATGTAATTCCAACGACGAATCAAGCTGTGAAAACAGCTGATTTAGCCATGAGTATTGTATTGAAATAGGAGGGAAACGATGCAACTAAACGAAGATTTTTTGTGGGGCGGCAGCTTAGCTGCTCATCAATGCGAAGGGGCTTGGGATCAAGATGGCAAAGGTCTGGCAATTATGGACTTGGTGACTACAGGCTCTTACGATATTCCTAGAACAATTGATACTGTTTGCCAGCCAGGAAAAATCTATCCTTCGCATACCGGTATTGATTTTTACCAGCGTTACAAGGAAGATATTGCTTTGTTTGCTGAAATGGGTTTTAAAGCTTTGCGGATTTCAATTGACTGGTCGCGAATTTATCCTCAAGGAGACGAAGCAGAACCAAACCAAGCTGGTATTCGTTTCTATCAACAAGTAGTTGCTGAATTGTTAAAGCACAAAATCGAGCCAATCGTCACATTATATCATTTTGAAATGCCTGTTCATTTGGTGCGTCAATATGGCTCTTGGCAAAATCGACAAGTGATTGATTTTTACTTAAAGTTTTGTCGGACTATGTTTGAAGCCTTAAAAGGTAAAGTTCGTTATTGGGTTACATTTAATGAAATGAACCATATTGATCCGCAAACAGAAGCCAGCGACATTTTTACTTATATTATTGCTGGTCTGAAATTTTCAGAACTTACGGATCGACCGCAAACATTAGCTACCATCGGCTATCATATGACGGTAGCTAGTTGTATGGCTGTTACTTTAGGTCATGAAATTGATCCCAATAACCAAATTGGCTGCGTTTTTGGTATTGAGCCTGTGTATCCAGTGGATTGCAATCCGCAAAATGTTTTAAACGCTTTTAAACAGATGGATCGTGACTTCTATCAAATCGATGCTATGTGTAACGGTGTTTTCCCAGCTTATAAGTTACAAGAATATCAAACCAATGGGATTCACTTAGAGATCACAGCAGCCGATCGCCAAGCGTTTGCTAAAGGTCGACTTGATTTCATTGGAATGAATTATTATGCTTCTTCTGTTACCGAATATGAAGGAGCCGACCAAAGTAAGAGTGCACTTTTTGGCGGCTTACAAAATCCTTTTTTAACTACAAGTAAATGGGGCTGGACTATTGATCCTACTGGATTGCGTTACTTATTAAATTATACGTATCGCAAGTATGGCTTGCCAATTATGATTACTGAAAATGGCTTAGGCGCTGTTGATTGTTTAACAGCAGCTGGTGAGGTTCATGATGAGTACCGGATTGATTATTTACGTCAGCACATTGAACAGCTGCTAAAAGCAGTAGAAGAAGACCAGGTTGATTGTATCGGCTATCTAACTTGGGCGCCAATTGATCTAGTCAGTGCCACTACTGGCGAAATGAAAAAACGCTATGGTTTTATCTACGTGGATAAAAACGATAATGGAACCGGTAGCTTAGACCGCAGCCGTAAAGATTCTTTTTATTGGTTCCAACAAGTGATTGAAACCAATGGCGCGATAGCTAAACAGCCAAACGTGAAATAAGCTGCAACCGTAAAATAATGCTTAATTCTTGGGGAAGAAAATGTGCATCACCAAAGGTTGTAATAGCTTTTCACCGTTATAAACGAAGAACATCTGGAAAAGGCGCTGGCTTTTTCAAGGAGTATAACAAGTTGGCTAAAAGAGAGACATAAGCAAGCCTGTAAAGCTTCTCAATTCTCTAAGCGTTAAAAACATCTATATAACAATATTTTCCAGAGGCGCCAAGAATTTGGCGTCTCTTATTTTTTTGAAATAGAGAACACTTTACAAAATTGTACTTCTTTAAAAAAGGAAGGGACACTAAATTTGATTAGCTCCTTTCATATAATTCGTAATAACGTAAATTTCTGTGCTCCGGATGTCTGAATGTGTCACAGCTTGTACGATTTCTGTGATAGTCAAGTGTTCCGTATCTTATGGGATCAGCAAGTAGATCATCTGGTTTTATAAAAATCCCTGTAGAAAAAGCAGATCAACTGTTTAGAGGTACAGAGCCTCTTGAAATGAAAGTTGAAATTTGGGCTTAATTTCCAGTGTTCTATTTTTGAGAAAACTCAGCTAAAGAAGCTATGAGAAAAACAGCAAAGAATATGGGCAACTTATCTAAAAGTGGTAAATATGATGATAGTGAAATTCCTAAATCATCTGTTTTTGTAGCTGATTCTATTTCTGTGGATGAGGAAACAAATGGAACGAAAATAACCAATATGCGAATGGAAGTTTAAAAAAAAGCTCTGGCATTAGGTAGAGTATAAGTTTGTTTTATAGATGTGATTTTCAAAAGAATTTAATTATGATATAGTTAAATTACTCTTATTTTAAGGAGAAACGAATGAAAAAAAATCTATTCATAGCTTTAGCCATAATAATTTTAGTAGCAATTGGGGGAGCATGGCACATGAAAAGAGCCAAGGATTTAGCAGAATTACATGAGATTCAGACCGATTTAGCTAACTATTTGTATAATAACTATAGGATATATACGTTTAACAAAGAAGAATTAGACCAATTAGATAAAGCATATGATGCTGGGAAAATGACGTATCCTGAATATTCTAAATGTTTAGATGAAATAGCTAAATATTCGGATATAAGCAAAATAGAATTTACCGGCTTTTCTGTTAGTCCAATGAATATATTAAAAGTACAATATACAATCAATGATGTATTGGATAAAGAAACATCTTTGGACACCATTTCAGCTGAGACGAAAAACTTAATATTCAGAGTAGGGGAGCATGATGGAAAAGGAGTGTATTCCTTAGAAAAAAAGAAAGAAGCAACCAACGTATCTTTGCCGGAAAACCTTGTTATTTATTATGAAGGAGGTATTAAGTGATGGATCAATACAGAATCTTATCTGATGCTTCGTATAATATTGAAAATAAAAAAGTAAAATTAAATACTCGAATTGAAAATACAGATTATATCGTTCTAGACACCATCGACACAAACAAAGATTAACTGAGATTTGAAGATAGACCCAGAAACAACGGTATGCAAGCGATGACGGAAAAATCAATTAGAGGAAATCAAGCACATAGTAAATAATCGTTCTACATAGAAAAGGAGGGGAAGAATGAATAAGAAAAAAATAGGAGTAATGATATTCATTATTGTAGTACTGATAGGAATAGGAGGAAAACTTTCTATGGACAAAAGAGCCAAGGATTTAGCAGAATTACATGAGATTCAGACCGATTTAGCTAATTACTTGTATAACAATTATAGAATTTACACTGTAGATAAAGAGAAGGATGAGCAATTAAACACGGAGTACGATAGAGGAAAGGGATCTTTAACGACTAAAGAATTTCTAAAAAAATCAGATGAATTAAAAGAATATTCGGATATAAGCAAAATAGAATTTACCGGTTTTTCTGTCGGACCGATGAATACGTTAGAGGCTTATTTGAAAATTAACGATGTTTACGAAGAAGAAGTAGACTTGGATACATTGTCAGCAGAAACAAACACGTTTATTTATCGCATTACAGATAGTACAGGTAAAGGGCCTTACTATATAGAGAAAAAAAGGAAGCCTATAGACTCAGCTATTCCTGAAGCTGCAATTATTTATTACGAAGGAGGAATAGATTAGTGGATGAGTACAGAATATTATCAAAAAGAGTATACCAGATAGAAGAAGGCATTGTTCAAAAAAACGAAAAAGTAAAAGGAACCAATCATATTGTAATAGACACCATCGACACGAATAAAGACACCTTAAAGATGGAATATTTCCCGAGAAACAACAGTATGCAAGCGATGACGGTGGCAGAGATTAAAGATGAGTTTAAATCATATAAAGAAAATAAGTTGAAAGAAATCGAAGGCTACCCTCAATCGGTAGTAAAAAAAGAGTTAACAATTGTGTATGCGGGAACGAGTGGGTTAAAAGATTGGACCACGGATGCCATCGAAATTGGAATGAATGCCAAATATAACAATGGGTCATTCTCTTCAGCAGTAGATTATGCCCGAGAAATTGAAGTGAAGTATCCCAAAGAAGCCGGCTTTACAATTGGCACTTCCGGGCATTCACTCGGTGGTGCCGAAGCTATTTATGTGGCAGTTTCACTGGGATACAATGCCATAACCTATGGTGCGGCTGGATCAGGGTTAACCGAGGCACAGATTAAAAATTATAAAGGCACTATTGTCAACCTTTATGATACATCAGACATTGTTACTAGCGGATGGATGACTGGTGGGCAGGAAAATATACCATTCTTAAGTATAGGGATCGATAATGAAGGGTGGGAAACATTCGGTCATTCATTGGATCAGTTTGAGGTCGATAAAAAAGGCAACTATCTCAATAAATATGGAGATATAGTCATTTATTCTGATTTAACTGGTGGAATATCAATTGAACAAACCTTACTAGCGCAACAAATTGTACAAAATAAACACAATATTCGAGGAGTAGAAACCTATGACGGGACCAATCCCCATTCAATAGCAGAAATTAAACGGCTAAAAGCAGAAAATAAGTGGCTCCAAGCGCAAATCGATAGTTTTACCCAATTAAATGGTTTACGTA
>JBPDWA010000003.1:0-367276 GCA_051295955.1 Enterococcus faecalis
GTTATGGAGCCAGACAAAATCAGATGCGCAACACTGGGGAGAACATTTAGCAGCAATCGAAGAATTAGAGGCGTTAGAAGCAGGAAACGCAACAGAACGGTCAATTGTTCAAGACCCAGTAGAAGAGACGGAAAAATCGCTATCCGTATTAAAGGCATCAGAGGAAGAATTATCTATACTATTAGGAAACATAGAAAAAGCGATAGAAAGCCAAGTGGCTTTGGATAAAGAGTTAGCTAATTATTTATTTTAGAGGTGACGTATGACAAAAGAGACACAAAGAAAATTAGAAGAAGCTGATCAAGCTTATCGAGCCAATCGCTTAAAGTTAGAGAACTATTTAGAAGAGATAAGCACTGATAATAGAAAATTCCAAGAGTATTTAGAAAATGTGTCTGAACAGATGACTATGACTCTTCGTCACTATGAAGAAGGGCATCAGGTGGATAGAAGCCAAATTTATTTTTTTTTAGAGAGAGAAAGTGAGACGTCTATTCAACACTCAAGGAGTATTCAACGTCAATTAGAAGACCGGTTGGAAGAGAATCAAGCTTTATACGGTAAAAAAGTACGCCAATATAAAGAAGAAGCACTACTGGCTAAAAAGGAGGCGAAAAAGTATGTTTGATGATGTCCTGAGTGGCGTTGGTGATACAATTGATGATGCCAAAGAAGCCCTAGCGGAACAACGTAAAAGTGTAGAAAAATGGCTCATCCAGTCATTAGTTGCCCGTCCAAGTCATTCCACTTCTGAAACAAGAAAAACGTTAACCAAAGAGAGGAAAAAACAAGGAAAAGAAATATTAAAACAAGTAAGTAGCTCATATAAAAGTAGTTTTTCTTCCTCTGCAAAGGGACAATGGGTCGATTCTGCCAAAGAAGGAGTTCAAAAAGTGACAGATACTTTCGAGACCTTGTGATAGTGTAAAAGCTATATTTGTAACTTATTTGTCAATATCAACGTTTTTTTGTTGATTGCTTTTCTTTTTACTTATAAAAGATAGAAGTATTTCCAGAGATAACGTGGAAATCTCCTGAAATATTGGTATTGATAGGATTTGGAATTTTGCTTGTTGGGGTAGAAGCGACCATGAATGTTATAAGCAGTATTATAATTGATATGGTCTAGCCTTTCTCTGAGGGCGGATGGATCATCACCATTATTTATTGGTAAAGCCACCAGAGAGTGTTTAAAGTCTTAGATTCTGATCTGTTTAAGTGTCGAGCTTCGTTCTATGACCTCAACGTACTTTCTAATGACCATGTAGCGTGCTAGTAGTCTAGGGCTAAATTGGAAGACTTGAAGCTTTTCTGGTTCCGTTGCGTATTCTTTCTTTAGGAAGCTCTCTGTTTGTTCTTTTTCTGTCCCAGTGACTTTGTGCACTAAAAGTGTGGGACGGTTTGTTATTTGTTAAGTAGCCATCCTATACATATTATTTCTTGATAGTTCTCTTAGATACTCCATCGATCATACAAGCATCTACGTTTGAAATAATTCATCTAATCAAAGTGAGCAAAGGAGATACGAGGGTAGCAATCATCTAATTAAAATCTCCAAAAAAACACTGGACAAGCTTAGGGATAGAGAGTATAACTTACATGTGGAAGTGTGCAGAAAAATAGAGTTTCTATATAATATCTTTAAAAGACGCACTCATAACTCGTTTAAATCAGTATAGCTTTGTTTAATGGAACAGCACTGATAAGAGCAGTAAAACGCTTAATCTGTAATCTGCATTTGAAAAGTTACAGCGCAGCGAATATCGCAAGATGTTAAAGTCAGCTGCCCTTACTGGAGTGTCACTGATTGTTCGTTGTTTAGTTTGTTTAGTAAAGACAACACAGCAACTCATTACAACATTGTACTTTTTATGGAAACGTAGCGCTTTATGGAAAGACTTGTGCAAAGAACTGGCTCTTTGAGGCTCAGTTCCTTGAGCTTTTTTTTCTGCTGATTTTACAAAAGATCACTTTTGTATTCGCTCATTTCTTCAAGAAAACGTATAATAGGATAAGTAGAAATGGGAGTGTGAAAAATGATTGTATTTAATTTTTTGCTTTTATTTTTAATGATTGCGATAACGGCTTTTTTCGTAGCAAGTGAATTTGCTTTGGTGAAGATTCGGCCTTCTCGCTTAGAACAATTAAAAGGAGACGGCGTAAAAAACGCCAAGCTGGCCATGCACGTTACCCATCATTTGGACGCTTATCTATCAGCTAGTCAGCTGGGAATTACTTTGACCGGATTGATTATCGGTTGGGTAGGGGAAGGCTCGGTGGCAAAGGCGCTACACCCGCTTTTAGGTCATTTGCCAATAAGTGCGGCCATCAGCCAAACGATTGCGATTGCTTTAGGATTTATTATCGTTACTTTTATCGATGTCGTCATCGGTGAATTGTTGCCTAAAAGTTATAGTATTGCGCAAACGGAAAAAGTAGTCTTGGCGATAGTTAAACCGCTGCATTATTTTTACAAAGTGATGTATCCGTTTATCTGGCTGTTAAATCACGCAGCTGCCGGCTTAGGTGAATTAGTCGGCATTCAATTAGTTGCCGAAGGAGAAGAAACACTGACACAAGAAGAATTACTGCTGGTGGCGGTGGATTCTTATAAAAAAGGCGAAATTAACCAAGATGAATATAAATATTTGGAAAATGTGTTTGAATTCGACGATACATTGGCTAAAGATATCCAAGTGGATCGGACATCTATGGAAGTATTTGACGCTGCTGAGACAGTGGCCGAAGCTATTGAACATTCTTTAGCAAGAGGGCATACTCGTTATCCAGTGATCAAAGAATCAAAGGATGATGTAATTGGCTATGTAACGTTGCCTCATCTGATTAAAGAATCTTTTAAGGATGCAACGGTTACAATTGAGCATCTAGTTGAAGAGCCGATTGTTGCTCTAGAAACCATTCCCATCAAAAAACTATTGACGCAAATGCGACAGGAAGGAAAGCATATTGCTATTTTAAAAGATGAATACGGCGGTACCAGTGGCATGGTAACCATCGAAGACATCTTAGAAGAGCTAGTGGGAGATATCCGGGATGAAACTGACTTGGAAAAAGCTTTAATCGCCAAAAATAATGATGGCAGCTACATTGCTTCAGGTAAAATGACCTTAGATGACTTTCAACGGTATTTCAAAGTTAAAATACCAGCCTTTCAAAAATCCGAGATGAATACTTTAGCCGGCTTTATCGTCGAACAAGTTGGTAGCAAAGTAACCATTGGTGAAACCTTTAATTTTGGCCCTTTTTCTTTTGAAGTGATGGATTATGAACATGCTCATATCGATTACTTTAAAGTAATCAAACTACCTAGAAAAACAAATAAAACCAAAAATTAACGAAATTCGGACAGCAGTGAACATGCTCAGCTGTCAGCAGTAAATCCGTTAGTCCGCACTACGCTAGTAGAGAAAATTAAGTCGAACTAATCGTAGTGAAGGGTATTGCTATCATTAGGTGTGATATTTGCCGTCAAGCAATCGTTGGTTGCTGGGCGGCTTTATCTAGTTCTTTTAAACTACTAAGCTGTTCTCTTGGTAGAGCACGGCGGTTCAGGGGTAGCTAATCGGTATATGCCCTTATTCTTGATCTTCAATATTAGCTGAAAGCAAGTGAATAAATTGTTTGAAAAGTGAGGTAGCAGTAGCTATGCGCTTTTTATGGTCATCTGCTTGAGCATGCTCAAAAGTAGCCAAGTATTCCAATAAAGCCAATAACTGTTCTTTTTCTTCTGACCCCATATATGGTTGCTTTAAGAGTTCCATAACTGTTAAAAGGATGGAAGCATGAACTTCAGAAAAAGTATGAGTACTTAAAAGATGTTCCAGTTGAGGTAATAATTCTTGCCGGTAAATGGAATTATTTTCAATTTTATACAAAGGTGTGTCTTCAAGAAGCAGTACTGGTTCTGCTACCATCGCTTCCGGATAGCGATCGGCAGGATCAATTGCTGGTGCCACATAAAGCTTTTTAGCGATTGTTAAAATCTGTAAGTCGTCAGTGTAAGAAATATGTTCCCGTTTAAGTATCAACAATAGCATATCCATAAATTCAGCATGCGCCAGCTTTTCCGGTTCAATTACGTCCTTTAAGAGCTGATACACATATCCTTCAAAATCACCATACATAAGCCATTCAACTGTAGTATTTCCTAAGATGGCAATCTTTTCTAACCGTTCCTTATTGGGCAGATTGTTGCCTTTCTCCCAATTATTCACGGTACTAGCGCTTGAAGTTCCTACTAATTTGGCCATCGTAGCCATTGAATATTTGTGTTGCTTGCGAATCTGGCGAATTCGTTGACCAGCCGCCTCTAGATTTACTTTCACGAAAAAGCCTCCTTTGTTCTTGTCATCAAAATTATAGCACATTTTATCATAAAAATCCCGTTTTTTTTTCATTTACCCTTGATTGCTTTTCTGTCTCATGCTATAGTTGTTATACCGAAAAAAATTCAATAGAAAGTGGAGACAGTAGAAAAAAGAAGTCGTTGTTTTTTGTAAAAAGACAGATTCTTGGTTCTCGAAATAGAAATACGCAAAAATTCTATATATTTTTTTAAAATGGTGGATTTTTTTCAAAAATATTAAAGGAGTGGAAATGATGCGTAAATCTATGAAAACAGAAGAGTGGAAAAACCAGCGGCTTCATCAATTTTTCGCAAAACTAAACGGTGAATTGCCCCAAATTACGGAAGATCAGCAGGTGGAAGCGTGCTGCTTGTCTCAGTATGAACAGTTTGTAGCAATTACTTTTAGCGCCAATATCCTGTTAAAAGGAGTAGACTACGCCAACCGGATTTACAATCATATTGTCAAGGTGGAATGTACTCGCCTAAGCAAGGAAATCGTTAAGCAGCCAATGAATCCTGCCATGAAAGAAAAAATGCTTCTTAACATTCAGAAGAAGAAAAAAGAGTTGCTCATTCATTCTCCTTTAGGCACTGTAGGAGAAAGCATTGCCTTATTTTACCAAACTACTGGCGGTATGAAGGAAAAATATGCGCCTACTAGAAAAGCAGTTAAACGAATCTTCTTGGATTTGCATCATGAGGAGAAGAAGAAATATTTTCGTTATTTGATTGATCGTTGGCATATGTATCGCCTTTTGCGACAACAAAAACGTCAATACCGTAAATGGCTTTTAAAAAGCTATATCTGGCATTAACATCTCGTTATAGCTCCTCTATCAGTGAAAGAAGCAATCATTTTTAAGGCAGCTTAAGTTGTGCTAAGCTAACCTTGAGAAGCAATTTTACGATTACTGGTAAGAGGAAGGGGATTTTATGACGAAAAAAGAAATGTCTGAATCAGAAGCGATGAAAAAGGAACGACACCCACAACATCATGAGTCAAAAGATCATCAAACAGCTACGCATGAGATGAATCCTACAAGTCATTCAATGGCTGCCATGGATCATGGATCTGGAAACATGGACGGTATGGATCATTCCATGCACATGGGCAACTTTAAACAAAAATTTTGGCTTTCCCTGGTCTTAGCGCTCCCAATTATTAGCTTATCGCCGATGATGGGGCTGCACTTGCCCTTTCAGTTTACCTTTCCAGGTTCTGACTGGGTCGTATTGATTTTGGCCACTATTCTGTTTTTTTATGGTGGCCAACCATTTTTAAAGGGCGCCAAAATGGAATTCACTCAAAAAAATCCGGCAATGATGACATTGATTGCGATGGGAATTACGGTATCGTATCTTTATAGTTTATACGCTTTTATCGCCAATCATTTTTGGCATACGCAGCATGTGATGGATTTTTTCTGGGAATTAGCCACCTTGATTGTTATTATGCTTTTAGGGCACTGGATTGAAATGAATGCTTTGGCTAATGCCGGTGATGCTTTAAAAAAAATGGCGGAGCTACTGCCCAGCACAGTTACTCGTCTTACAGATCAAGGGGAAGCAGAAGTCCCTTTAACTGACATTCAAATAGGCGATCGGTTGCTGGTACGTGCTGGCGATAAAATTCCAGCAGACGGTAAAATACTCAAAGGCACGACTTCAGTGGATGAGTCGATGGTAACTGGTGAGTCTAAAACAGTCAAAAAACAAGTTGGTGCAACAGTTATCGGCGGGTCAGTTAATGGTAGCGGAACATTGGAACTTTCAGTAACTGGTACCGGAGCAAGCGGCTATCTCTCTAAAGTGATGAACTTAGTGAAACAAGCCCAATCGGAAAAATCCAAACTAGAATCAATCTCAGATAAAGTGGCAAAATGGCTTTTTTATATCGCTCTTCTTGTAGGTCTGCTGGCTTTTATTGTTTGGCTACTGTTGACCAAAAATCTGGCTGCTGCTTTTGAAAGAATGGTGACGGTGTTTATCATCGCCTGTCCTCACGCACTGGGGTTAGCGATTCCGCTAGTCATCGCTCGTAGTACCTCTATTGCCGCCAAGCATGGTCTTTTGTTGAAAAATCGTAACGCCTTAGAGCAAGCGAATAACCTTCAAGCTGTTTTGTTAGACAAAACCGGCACCTTAACAGAAGGAAAATTTACAGTTACAGGTGTAGAGCGATTAGTAACTGATTATTCTGAGACGGAAGTTTTGCAATATATCGGAGCATTAGAAAAAAAAGCAAACCATCCTTTAGCTCTTGGAATTGTAAATTTTTTAAAAGAACAAGGCATCGTTCCATATGAATCGAGTGATGTTCAAAATATGTCCGGTATTGGTATTAAAGGAATTGTGCGGAATCAGCAAGTTCAGATCGTCAATGAAAAAGAAGTACGTCGTTTGCAGCTATCCGTTGAGAAACAGCGGATGAACAGTTATCGAGCGCAAGGGAATACTTTGAGTTTTTTGATTATCGACCGACAATTAGTCGCTTTTATTGCTTTGGGAGATAAAGTAAAAGGCGAAGCGAAAGCTTTTGTGCAAGCGTTAAAACAACAAGAAATTACGCCAGTCATGCTAACTGGGGACAACCAAACTGCTGCTCAAGCAGTGGCTGATTATTTAAGTATTGATGACTATTACGCTGAATTGTTACCAGAAGCCAAGGAACAAATTGTCCAAAAATATTTACAGGCAGGTCGCAAAGTGATGATGGTAGGTGATGGAATTAATGACGCACCTAGTTTAGCTAGAGCAACGATTGGTGTCGCAATTGGAGCCGGCACTGACGTCGCAATTGATTCGGCAGAAGTTGTCTTAACCGATAGTGATCCACGAGATATTCTACGCTTTTTAGATTTGGCTCAGCAAACTCATCGGAAAATGATTCAGAATCTTTGGTGGGGGGCTGGATATAATATTGTGGCAATTCCATTGGCAGCCGGTGTTTTAGCTCCCTTTGGCATAATATTGAATCCGGCAGTTGGCGCGGTGTTGATGTCTTTAAGTACCATTATTGTGGCTTTCAATGCTATGACATTAAAAATCCATGATGAGTAAATCTTGCTTTAGCGATTCTACTTTCAAAGGGAAAATCGGCACTGTCCATTATTTATGACCTCTTTTACTTTTAAAAGTGTGCCAATGTCCTTACTGTGAGCCATTAGAAAGGAGTGTAAAAATGAAACAATTGCGTTATGGAATTATGAGTGCTGCCCAAATTGTCTCGCGCTTTGTGGCTGGTGTACGTGCTAGCCATTGGGGGAGCGTGGCAGCTATTGCTTCCGGATCTTTGACAAAAGCCCAAGCTTTAGCTGATGAGTTAATGATTTCGGTGGCATATGGCAGTTATGAAGAACTTTGTCAAGATGAATCTATTGATATCATTTATATTCCGACTTACAATCAAGGGCATTATTCAGCGGCTAAGCTGGCTCTTTCTTATAAAAAACCAGTCTTATTAGAAAAGCCATTTACCTTAAAAGCAGCTGAAGCTCAAGAGCTGTTTGACCTTGCTCGCACACAAGGTGTTTTTTTAATGGAAGCTCAAAAGTCTGTATTTTTGCCGATTACTCTGAAAGTGCAACAGGCTATTCAACAAGGAGCGATTGGTACCGTTCAGTGGGTACAGTCTGTTACTTCATATTCCAATATTGATCATCTGCGTTGGTTTCACTCTATCGAAGCGGGTGGGGGAGCGCTACATGGCTCTGGCAGTTACCCGCTGCAATATATGCAATTTGTGCTTAACCAATCGATTCAGTCATTGACTGGCACGGCGACTTGTCCACCGGGGCAAACAGATACCCAGTGTAACTTAGCTTTGCAGTTCACCGATCAAACATTAGCCAATGCTTTTATTACGGTAAATTTAGATCTGCCCAGTGAAATGATTTTCTTTGGTACAAAAGGGCAAATTCGGATCCCGTCTTTTTGGAAAGCTCAACGGGCCTATTATACTAATGCTCAAGGACAGGAAGAGGAATGGGTCGCTTCTTTTGACAGTGAATTTGTTTTTGAAGTGAACCATGTGAATAATTGTCTGCAAAAAGGCATGCTAACTAGCCCAATTATGCCACCGACTCTAACTATTGCTACAGTTAGACAAGTGGAAGCCTGCTATGACGAGTGGTTAACTACTGATAGCTAGAAGAAAAGCTTGAAATACCAAGTATTCTATGCTAAAGTAAGTCTCATGCGACGAGTTGACTCAATCAGACAGCTACGGCTGTTCCGCTTTAGCGGCTAGTGATTGTCAATGGGCAAAGGCACACGACAGCTAGGGCTGTCAGTTACCGGATTGTAACGTGTCGGACAGGAACTTTTGTGGAGAAGAAATTGTCTATTTATGTAAGTAAATATTGCCATAAAAAAAAGACTACGGTCTTTTTTTTATTTGTGCTAATTGAAACCGAACTTGATCACTAGTTGCATTTATATTGAGGCAAGGTGACAGGGTTGTCTAAAAATTGCTCCTTTTAATAATCTATCAAAAGGTATGAAAGTACTAAAGTACTATTGAAGAGAGCGTTTAGAGGTGGAATTCAGCTAAAAACGCTAAATCATCCAAAATTTATTGTATTATAGCAGCTCTTCCAATTTGATAAAAACAAAGGATTACCCTTCATTTCTGCTGCTTTTCTCAGTCCTAGCTTTTGAGGTGATCATTTGTAGCAATGTAGGCTATCAGTTGGGAAAGCTTAGTAAAACTCTTCTTCTGTTGAGCGAGTTTAGTTTGGTAAGTAGGTGAATAGCGACTTTTGCTTTTACAATCAAGTATCCTTGGGTTAAGGGGAGAAGTCAAACGGAATTTCAACTTTTAATTCTTTTAAAAACAGTAAGCTTAAAGTGAAAAAACAGTGTAATCGCTACTTTTTCCTAAAAGATTATAATAAATCAGTTGCACTTGTATAAGTGCAACTTTTTTGTGTTGTTATTCCAATAAAATAACGCTATAGTTCAATTATAAGCAAGCGTAGAAAGGAGGGAAATGCGGTGCACTTATCGGAAAGAGAATTAAAAATTGCACTCTTGCTTTTAGAAATCGACCATAGTGTAACGATCAAAGAATTAGCTGTGACCTTTAAAGTAAGCGTTCGCACCATCAAATATAATTTGGAACCAATCAAGGAGTGGCTGCAACTGCACGGTGAAGAACTTCATTCGAGAAGAAATAAAGGCATTTGGTTGACTTTACCTGAGTCCAAACGCTTAACGTTAAAAAATGAAATTATGGAAGTCGAACGATTTGAAACGTATCCCGATCAAACAAAACGTGTTCATCAATTGATTTTTCAATTGCTTTCATCTGAAAGCTTTTATACGGCTCAACAATTGGCCAATCAGTTGCAAGTAAGTCGAAATACTATCGTAAAAGACTTGGATCAAGTCGAAGTCGTTTTAACGAAGTATGAATTACAGTTAGTGAGAAAAGCCCGTCAAGGCTTTGCCGTTAACGGTCCCGAAACTCACATTCGTCGTTTAATTGAATCTATCATGCAAAAAGAGATTACCGAATATGATATTTATCAAATCATGAATTATATTATTCGAACTCACGGTGAAAAGCGTATCCGCAATATGAATTTAGGTTTAAGTCCGCTGTTGAAAAACAGTTATCAAACGGCGTTATGTGAAATGTCCAAGTTATTAGACGCCAGCAATCAAAAACAATTTAATTATGCCGAAATTGTTTCGCTAACGTTTCGAGTAGCGATTGCGGCAGCGCGTATGCAGATTGCTCATACTGCCGGCGGTTATCGTATCATTGCCGATCAAGAAGGGCGCGTCAGCAAAAAAGAAGTACCATTTTTACTGATGAAGCAAGTATTCACTCACTATGAACTTCCACTTTTAGCGGATGAATATACCTATATTTACAGCGATGTATTTAAAGCCAATGCTGAAGAAGATGTAGTGCGACTTACTGAACAATTGATTGAAAGCGTTTCGAAAAAGATGCAAGTCCCTTTTTACTTGGATAGCCAATTATTTGCCAATCTTTTCGCTCATTTATCTTTACGTTTAACAAAAAAGCACTTATTTGTCAATGAATATAATCCCTTTGTCGCAGATATTAAAACAAAATATCCGGCTTTATTCCAAGCAATTTATCAAGCTAGCCAATTAAACAGTTCGGGCTCTTCTTTGTTAATTAACGATTCATTTATTGCTTATATCGCTTTGCATTTTTTAGTCGCTTTAGAGAGAAATCAGCAAGATTTGAAAGTGGTGCGCATCGTTTATATTTGCTCGACGGGTTTAGGAGTGACTAGCTTAATTAAGCAAAAGATCTTGGAGGAAGTTACTAACGTGGAAATTGCTGGTTTTGCTTCTGTGATGAATGCCGGTGAAGTTATTGAGCAAGAACAGCCGGATTTGATACTAAGCATTTTTCCGATGGATGAGACCTGCTGTCCATTTATCAAAGTCAGTCCGTTGCCGACAACTGCAGAGATAGCTTACATTCAAGAAGAAGTGAACAAGCTGTTAGCTGAGAAAAAAAGTGGAAAGTCCCCACAGTTTGTTCCCCAGCAGCGAGTTAAGACAGAGCGTGGCGTTGAAGGAGAAAGTCGCGAGTTGCTGATCAAAGCCTATGTGGTGTATGAAGAATTATTAAAAACGTTTGCGTCATTAATTGCCGAAGACTATCGGGAAGCCTTTTTATTGCACGTTTTATTGATGGTTCATCGGATAACTTTTAACAGTCAATATGAAGGAGAAGAAAACAGCTATCAAGCGCAGCAATTGTATCAGCGAAAAGTCATTATTGAGCAGATAGAACATATTTTTTCAAAAAATCATTTAACAGTCAATCAGTCAGAAATTATCGCCTTATTAAATTATATAGAAACCAAGGAGGGAAGCAATGCTTATCAACAGTGAGGTCCAGACAATTATTGATCAAAGCTTGCATAAACAAAGCTTGGAAGCAGTGATTCAACTAGTGAATGAACTACTAAAACAGCATCAGATTGTACCAACAGAACTACAGTGGACAATTTTGATTAATCATTTAAATGAAATGGTCAACCGCTCGGTAGCTGGTGAAACCATCCCGGAAGTTGATCCGGCTATGTTCAGTGAAATTTCTGCCATGGCATTACAAATTGCTGACGCTGTCGTAAATCATATCGGATCTTTATCAAAGGATGAAGTGTATGTGCTGTCCATTCATTTTGAAGCAGCCAAACAAAATGTTGAATATATTGATTAAACTTTACTAATGGAGGGAAAAAAATGATTACAGTTGTGATTGCAGATCGTTTAGGAAAAGGCCAAAACGTAGCTAAAGGAGTGGAAGCAGCAGGCGGAAAAGCGATTGTTGTTCCAGGCATGGGCGCAGATATGCGTTTAGGAGATGTCATGCAAAAGGAAGCCGCAGATATGGGAATTTCTTTTTGCGGTAGCGGAGGAGCCGGTGCTTTAACGGCAGCCACTAAATACGGCTATACGGAACGTCATGGTATGCGTTCCATTGAAGAAGGTGTCACAGCCATTAACGATGGAAAAGTTGTTTTAGGCTTTGGTTTTATGGATCAAGAAGAATTAGGTAAGAAACTAACAGAAGCGTTTATCAAAAAACATGGTGAGTAACGGTGAATCCATAGAGGAGGGGACGACAGTGAGTCTAACGAAGCAGACAGTTCAAAAAGTACTTGTTGCTGGAAAAGGAGAAAATAAAACAACGGCGTTTGCCAATGCATTAGCCGAGGTTTCAAAGAAAGTGATGAAAGATTCTGCTGAGGTCTTATTGCGGATCGAACCGAAACAAGTGCAGTTGGTTACAGCTAAATCAACTACAGTCACTGAACGCTTTCTCTGGTTTTTCTTGCCTCGCAAAAGAACAACTTATTATGTCCAATTGGAAGTTGAAGTGGCGATTCAATCAATAGCTGTACAGGAAGTTCCCTTTCACCAAAGCATTGATGAACAAGCAAATAAACAGTTGATACCCTTTTTATCGAAAAAAATATGATCTGCAAAAAGGAGGAAGAATTCGTGGATTTTTTGATTATTTTATTTAAATCAGTCATTATTGGCGGCTTGTTGGGCTTTGCAGCCGGTGTCGGTGCAGCTCGAATGTTTCATGCACCACAAACTCAAGGCTTAGGTGCCTTTAGAACACTAGGCGAAATGAATGCTGCTGAAGGCGATCCAGCTTCGCACTTTTCATTTGGTTTAGGCTTTTTCTTCAATGCTTGGGCTTCTGCGGTAGGAGCTGGAGCTTTTACACAAGATGTCACGCACCGAATTGTTCCTAACTGGGCAGCGGCAGCTTTATTAGTCAAAAATAAAGACCTTACCCAAACGATGCACAATCCTAAAAAAATGGGGATAACTGGCGCAATTATCGGATTAGTTACTGTCGGTTTTTTAAACAGCACGGCAGCAGCCATTCCTGAATCACTGCAAGTGACGGCAGTCGCAGTATTGGTACCAGCTGCAACAATTTTAATCAATACAGTTATGCCGGTGCTCTTTTGGTTGGCAGCCTTGGATGCCGGTAAACGGACGGGATTTTGGGGCACTTTGTTTGGTGGGCTTTCACAATTGGTAATGGGCAATGCCGTGCCAGGAGTAGTATTAGGAATCTTAATTGGTAAAGGTGTCGATGAATTAGGCTGGACACGGATGACTAAAGCCATGTTGGCAACAATTATATTGCTCTTTATTTTAAGCGGTTTCTTCCGTGGCTTCGATGTACAACTAATTGAAAGTTTTAGACTATCGGTTCCAAATTGGCTGGACAATTTGCATAAAGTTTTTTCAGTGAAATAAGAGAATGTAAGAAGAGGAGATGAAGACATGAATAACGAAGAAAAAGCAGAATGGCATGAAGAACAGATAGAATTAGCAGCCACAAAAAAAGCGAAAAGCTTTTGGTATGCTGATTGGAGCTTTCCTTTAATTGTAGGGATTATGTCGGCAGCGGTATTTGCAGGTACGCATATGTACGTAGTTCATGGTGTGGGAGCTTTTAATGAAGTGTCGATTGTTGCTATGTTAAAAGCCGGCTTAGATGGCGGGTCGTATGGTGCAGCTGCGGCTTTCGGTGCTAGTTTCTTATTTGCACGAATTTTGGAAGGGTCTTTGGTAGGAATTTTAGATTTGGGCGGTTCGATTTTAACGGGTATCGGAATCGGTGTGCCGGCTATTTTCCTCAGTATGAATATTAAAGCACCTGTAGAAAACTTTGGTTTAGCGCTTTTAACAGGGGCCGTTTTAGGATTAGCTGTCGGTGGAGTAATCGTTTTAATTCGTAAATTCACTATCAACCAGGGGAATTCAACGTTTGGTGCTGATGTGATGATGGGTGCCGGTAATGCGTCTGGTCGCTTTTTGGGACCGCTAATTATTTTAAGTGCAGCGGCTGCTTCTATTCCAATTGGAATTGGCTCTACTTTTGGGGCGCTCATTTTTTACGGTTGGAAAAAACCAATTGCTGGTGGTGCAATTCTGGGAGCGATGATTTTTGGTGCCTTTTTCCCAGTTAACTTATAATGAAAAATAAGTGTTTTCTTTAGTTTTTCTGCCTCCACGAAACTAAAATAAGCGTTTACATTATAATGTTATTATGTTATCTTTGGGTTATAATAACATATTTTGTTTTACCATTATTATCTAAATGGAGGAAATAGGAAATGAACGGTTTTATACAATGGATGGAAGTTAAGTTAATGCCAGTTGCTAATAAGTTTGGAACACAACGTCATATGACAGCCATTCGCAAAGGGTTAATTGCTACGATGCCTTTAACAATTGTCGGATCATTTTTCACAATTTTTCAAAATATCCCAATAGAAAGTTATAGCAAATTGATTGAGCCTTATCAAGCTATTTTGGATATTCCTTCCCGCTATACAATGGGCTTGCTAGCTCTTTATGCGACCTTTACAATTGCTTCAACATTAGCGAAAAGCTATCGCTTGGATGCTTTGACTGCTGGTATTTTAGCGGTAGTAGCCTTTTTAGTTACAGCTGCACCACCTACTCGGGTCTTTGAAGATGTTGATCAAGTGATTGCGGCCGGACGCTACATTAATTTAGCGAATCTTGGTTCTGCTTCATTGTTTGGGGCAATTGTGACAGCTCTGTTGTCAGTTGAGATTTATCGCTTTTTTATTGAAAAAAATATTATGATTAAAATGCCTGAGGGCGTACCGCCAGAAGTGTCCAATTCATTTATTGCCTTAATTCCAGGAGCCGTAGTTTTGCTTTTATTTTGGATTATTCGTCACGTATTAGGTTTTGATTTAAACGGATTCTTAAGTACCTTGTTGATGCCTTTAAAAGGAATTTTGGCAGGAAATAGTTTATTCGGTGGTTTATTAACCGTTTTCTTAATCTGTTTCTTCTGGGTGTTAGGAATTCACGGACCAGCGATCATGGGACCGGTGATCCGCCCGTTTTGGGATATGTCAATTGCAGAAAATTTAGAAGCGTTCACTAACGGTGCTAGCGTGCATCAGTTACCAAACATTTTCACTGAGCAGTTTTTGCAATGGTTTATCTGGATTGGGGGAGCTGGCACGACCCTTTCACTAGTCGTATTGATGATGTTTTCAAAATCTACGTATCTAAAAAGTCTCGGTCGTCTTTCGTTTTTACCGGGGATTTTTAATATAAATGAACCAGTTATTTTCGGAACACCAATTGTTATGAACCCCATTTTAGGGCTTCCCTTTATTGTCGCACCATTAATTACCACGACTTTATCTTATTTTTTAACCATTGCTAACGTGATTCCGATGATGGCTGCTCGGTTAGCCTTTGCTTTTCCAGCACCAATTGCTGCTTGGATGAGTACGAACTGGAGCTTTTCTGCTGCTGTTTTAGTTATTGTCAACTACTTGCTCACCATTGCCATTTATTATCCGTTCTTTAAAGTCTTTGAAAAGCAACAATTGGATAAAGAAAAGGCAGAATTAGCCGCTAAGTAAGCAGTAAAATATTTAGATGGATTGATTGGCTGGAGCTTTAATCTAACTTGCAAGTTTTGGAACATAGTTAACAAGAAAGGAGCGTGAAGCAAAGGGTGAAAAGAGCCTTGGGTGTATCCCTTTATCCCGACCACAGTGACATCAATGCGGATAAAGCGTACTTGAAAAAAGCTAGTCAATATGGTTTTACTCGTATTTTTATGAGTATGCTGGAAGTGACGGAAGGAAAAGAGGTGGTCCAAAAGAAGTTTCAAGAATTAATTGGTTTCGCCAAAAGCTTAGGTTTTGAAACTATTTTGGATGTGGTTCCTAGTATTTTTGCTAAGTTAGGTATTTCTTACGATGATTTAACATTTTTTCATGAATTAGGGGCTGACGGGATTCGCTTAGATGCAGGATTTGACGGGAATAAAGAAGCCATGCTGACCTTTAATCCTTTTGGACTGGCCATCGAATTGAATATGAGTAACGATGTTGCTTATTTAGATAATATTTTATCTTATAAAGCAAATCGGCCTTTCTTATATGGTTGTCATAATTTTTATCCCCAAGCAGGTACGGCCTTGCCGTATGATTTTTTTGAAAAGTGCAGTCAACGCTTTAAAAAACAAGGACTGCGAAGTGCTGCTTTTATTTCCTCACAGGTTGGGAAAATCGGACCTTGGAATGTTAACGATGGTCTACCTACGTTAGAAGCTCATCGCTATTTACCTGTGACGGTTCAAGCCAAACATTTATTTGCAACGGGTTTTATTGATGATGTAGTGATTGGCAATGCCTATGCATCAGAAGAAGAATTAGCAGCTTTAGGGAAGTTGAATCGATACCAAACGGAATTGGCTATCGTTTTTGAACCAGCAACTTCCTCACTAGAAAAAGCCATTGTTTTAGAAAATCAACATTTCCGTCGCGGTGATATTACTCATCAAATGATTCGTTCAACGGAGGTTCGTAAGAAATATCAAAGTTACGAAAATCCAGCCCACGATCATCAAATGCTTTTGCAGCCGGGAGATGTGGTGATTGGTAATGATGACTTTGGCAAGTACAAAAATGAATTACAAATTGTTCTAGAAGAGCATTGTGATGAACGAAAAAATAAAGTGGGACAAATCGTAGCTGAGGAACATTTATTATTGGACTTTATTAAACCGTGGACAAAATTTAGATTGATAGAAAAGTAGGGTGGAAAATGAACTATGATCTTTTAATAAAAAATGGCAAGACCATTGATGGCCTACCAGTAGAAATCGCTATTAATCAAGGAACTATCAAAAAAGTGGCACCTCAGATTGAAGGTACGGCAACCCAAGTGTTTGAATTGGACGGTCAAACATTTGTCTCTGCCGGCTGGATTGACGATCATGTCCACTGCTTTGAAAAAATGAATCTATACTATGATTATCCTGATGAAATCGGGGTAAAAAAAGGCGTTACCACTGTAATTGACGCTGGTACAACCGGTGCTGAAAATATTCGTGAATTTTATGAATTAGCTCAAAAAGCGCGGACGAATGTCTATGGCTTAATCAATATTTCTAAATGGGGCATTGTTGAGCAAGATGAGCTGGCCGACTTAAGTAAAATCCAAGCAGCATTAGTCAAAAAAACGATTACGGAGTTGCCGGATTTTGTGGTGGGCATTAAAGCTCGTATGAGTAAAACCGTGATTGGTGACAATGGGATTCTCCCCTTGGAATTAGCGAAAAAAATTCAGCAAGAAAACGATCAGCTGCCTTTGATGGTGCATATCGGCTCAGCACCACCGCCGTTAGCAGACATCTTAGCTTTAATGGAAAAAGGCGATGTATTGACTCATTGTTTTAACGGAAAAGTAAACGGAATTCTTGATCAAACAACAAAACAAATTAAAGCTTTTGCCTGGGAAGCTTACCGCAAAGGGGTCATTTTTGATATTGGCCATGGCACTGACAGCTTTAATTTTGAAGTAGCGGAAATAGCTTTGGCTGAGGGAATGAAGGCCGCTTCAATCAGTACCGATATTTATAATCGTAACCGTGAAAACGGACCTGTTTATGACTTGGCTACCACCATGGAAAAACTACGTGTAGTAGGCTATACTTGGCCGGAAATTATCGAAAAAGTCACGAAAGTTCCGGCAGAAAACTTTCATTTCACCCATAAAGGCGAATTAAAGGTTGGTAATGATGCTGATTTAACGCTATTCACCATTTTTGCTGGTGAAAAGACAGTTACTGATTCTAACGGCTGCACGCGAGTGGCTAAAGAACAAATTCAACCAGTCAAAACCGTAATCGGAGGTCAAGTTTATGACAATTAGTTATGAAAAATTCCAGCTTAAAGAAGTGATTAATGCTTCAGGAAAAATGACTATTTTGGGTGTTTCCAAAGTATCTGAATCGGTCTTGGCTGCTCAGCGTTTTGGCGGTGAACATTTCTTTGAAATGAGTCAACTAAGTGTCCAAACTGGTGCGTACTTAGCTAACTTATTGCGAGTAGAAGCGGCTCAAATCGTTGCCTCCGCTTCTGCCGGCATCGCCCAGACAGTGGCTGCCATAATCGGTCAAGGGAGCTTATATCACGTGTATCATCCATATACTGAAAAAATTTCAAAGCGAGAAATCATCTTACCAAAAGGCCATAACGTTGATTACGGCACTCCAGTCGAAGTGATGATTGCCCAAGGCGGCGGTAATGTGGTGGAAGCCGGCTATGCGAACATGTGTAGTCCGGAACATATTGAGATGATGATTACGGAGCAAACGGCTGCTATCTTATATATAAAAAGCCACCATACTGTCCAAAAAAGTATGCTGACAGTAGCTGACGCCGCTAAAGTTGCTCAAAAGCATCAATTACCTTTAATCGTAGATGCTGCTGCTGAAGAAGACTTGTTCAAGTACAATCAAGCAGGTGCCGATTTGGTGATTTATAGCGGTGCGAAAGCGATTGAAGGGCCAAGTGCTGGCTTAGTAATCGGTAAAAAGGAATACGTTGATTGGGTTCGGCTACAAAGCAAAGGCTTAGGTCGTGCTATGAAGATCGGCAAAGATAATATCCTCGGTTTTACCCAAGCAGTAGAAGACTTTTTAACACACGGTAGTGAGAGCGGAGCAGCAATGCAAGCACGTTTAAAACCATTTGTTTCCCGGCTTAATCAATTCCCGAATTTAAGTGCTAAAATTGTACAAGACAGTGCTGGACGGGATATTTATCGAGCTAGTGTTACTGTAATGGGACCGAAAACTGCCACAGAAGTAATCCAAGAATTAAAAGCGGAAAGTCCTGCTATTTATACACGTGAATATCAAGCTAACAACGGCATCATTGAATTTGATATTCGTGCAGTAAATCAAAATGAAATGGATAAAATTATTCAACGCTTACAAACAATCATGACAACAAACAACTAAAGGAGAGAGACATCATGTCATTAACCCCCAATTATTTAGCAGATCGTATTTGTTTAAACGTTTTAGCCAACTCCGTAGAAAATGCGAAAGCTTGTTACGAAGCCGCCGAAGGCCACGTCGTTTTAGGTGTACTTTCAAAAAATTATGCCACAGATGAAGCGGCAATTGAAGATATGAAAAAATATCAAGCAGCTACAAATAATGCCTTATCCGTTGGTCTTGGCGCTGGTGATCCGAACCAAAGTCAAATGGTAACTCGCTTAGCAGAAGCCTTACAACCACAACACGTGAATCAAGTGTTCACTGCTGTTGCCGCTTCTAGAGCTCGTTTAGGCCAAAATGAAACTGTCATTAACGGTTTAGTTTCTCCAACTGGCAAAGTCGGTTACGTAAATATTGCAACTGGACCGCTCAGCTCTGGAGCACCAGCAGCTGAAGTGCCAACTGAAACAGCAATTAAGTTATTACAAGATATGGGCGCAAGCTCCATTAAATATTTTCCAATGAAAGGCTTGGCTCATAAGGAAGAATATCAAGCAGTAGCAGCAGCTTGTGCCAAATACAACTTTTATTTAGAACCAACTGGCGGAATCGATTTATCAAACTTTGAAGAAATCGTGCAAATCGCCGTAGATGCTGGCGTCAAAAAGATAATTCCTCATGTCTACAGCTCCATTATCGATCAAGCAACCGGCGATACGAAAACAGAAGACGTTAAAATTTTGTTAGCTCTTATAAAAAAAACTTTAGGCAATTAAGCATTAGAGCTGACCCCTTTACTATTAGATAATCGAAATAGAACTTTTTGTTCAAACGACAGAATGAAACGAGCATAGGCTCTTTCATTCTGTTGTTTTTTTCATTATAATAAAAAAAGTAACTCGTTAAACGAAAGAGTATTCCAGAAGGGAGACGTGCCGATGCTACCAGAAAAAGTTTTAGCTGCAATAGAAAACGAAACGTTGCGAGCCAATATCCAAAAACGGCCCAATCGCTATCTTGGTTCAGTAGGATCAGCCGGCCTAGAAACCCTAATGTTACAGACTTTGGACAATTTAGTTGCTTTGTTTGGCGATACGGGGCAAGGACATTTGCAAATTGAATTAACGCCTCAGCAGTTATTATTTTCCTTAGATAGTTCACAGCCTTTGGATTTTGCAGGGCTTTCGAATGAGACTCAGACACCCCTTTTGTTTTTAACAGCTTGGCTGGCTTTATCAGAACAATTTGGGATTAGTTTTGAATTGCCCAATACGCGTAAGATTTATATTTATCAAAAAGGTCTGCGAGTTCAGCAGTTGGACATTCCCATGGCCAATCAGCGCTGCTATAAGTTGGAGCTGGCTCTTCAACCTAACCAACATTTTTTTGGCACCGAGCGCCCCTCTTATTTTAAACTCTTCCGGCGTTGTCAACAGTTAGCGTTTTTAAATAGCGGTTTGCAGATTTCACTAACTGACGGTCTTAAACAAAAAAATGATTTTTGCTATCAGAACGGGTTAACTGAGTATCTCTACCAACAAGACGAACGTTTGACTCGTATGAGCCAGCCGCTGACGTTTAAAGTAGCGGATGCTCATCTGCAATTAGCAGTTGCTGTTTCTAAAAACAGTGCAGCCAGAATCAAAGATACCTTTGTCAACGGACAGCTGCCAATCGCTGGTGGCACTCACTATGAAGGCTTTATTGACGGAATGGTGGCAGCTTTGAATCAGCATTTAGAACAAACCAAGCGCATTAAGTATATTACGAGAGAAAATTTTACTGATCGCTTTGATTTTGTACTGGCTTTAAAAATCAAACATCCCCGTTACACCGGCGTTTTCAAAAAGAAAATTCGCAATGCTGAATTGTATCAACAAGTCAAAGATCACACCTTTGATAAAGTGACGCAATTTCTAAATAGACACTCTTCATGGTACTGATAGCTGGAATGGACTTTGTGATCCCTCTATTTACTAAATTAAAAAGTAACAACACCATTCTTTAAGTTTGAGTAGTAAAGTTTATTCTTATTTCACTTTAAGTTATGCTGGTTGATACAAAAATAAGTGAGGGACAGCTGTCGTTGTCATTTCAGTGGTCTAAGTGGGTCGTTTGTGCTTTGAATCAAGAGTTGTTTTTAAGAAGCTCAACCATTTTTTTTTGAGTCCGTTTTTCCGACTTAAAAAGCTTACCCGAGATGTGAAGGGAACACTTTCATCTGTATCAATACAAAACAGCCTAATGCAGCTTTTTTTAGAAAGTGCTAATTGTGTAAAATCAAATGTATTAGGCTCAATTTTTGGTATCATTTCCTTTGGGGCTATCTGGCTAAAAGATGTGAAATATATAGTGCTTTTTTTTCGGTCAGTTGCTCAATGTTATGTTTCTTGTAGGAATAAATTTTTTTTGTGAGCATAGCAAAATAGCTGTCTAAGGAGAAGTTGCGTGAACTTTTTTCTTAAAGGACTAGATAAAAAGCTTAATCGGCATGTTGAGTGCTCTAATAAAGCTTTTGTATGTGGTGGAAGTAGTGGTGAGAAATAGTTGAAATGATGGGAAAGAAGCAGCGATAAGTAAAGGTGATGCTTCGGAAAGGTTGCTAATGAAACTTTTTATTGATGGTGATGGTTCACCAGTGAAAGATGTGGTCATTGAGGTGGCACAAAAACAACAACTACCGGTAGTGATAGTCACCAGCATTGACCACTATACCACCAAAATTTACCCGGATTTCGTCTCATTTATTTATGTCGATCAAGGAGCTGATGCAGCTGATTATAAAATCGTTCAGCTCATTGGTTCCGGCGATTTATTGATTACTCAAGATTACGGTCTGGCTTCATTAGTTCTACCTAAAGGAGCTGTTGTTCTCCACCAGCTGGGCTATGAGTATACTTCTAAAATAATATCCGGTTTGCTGGCACAGCGCTATGTTAGTAGTAAAATTCGTCAACAAGGAGGCCGCACAAAGGGGCCGAAACCTTTTACACAGCAAGATAAACTATATTTTCGGCAACAGCTAGTCAAAAAGCTGGCTAAAATGACAGACTCAAATTGAACATTTCAGATTTAACCTTTAGTGGTTTTTAGAACCTGTACTTTTGGGACGTACGTTTCCCTCAAAAGCAAAGCAGAAATTTCCATTTATTCTATTCTCACACACAGATTTATGCTAAAATAAGAAAAAAAGGTTTTTGAAAATATCTTTTCAAAGTTCCAAGCGAAAATGGGAGGACAAGCATTTGAAGATTATTTTGTTATATGGCGGTAAAAGTGAGGAACACGATGTTTCGTTCCTGTCAGCCTATTCAGTTTTAAATGCAATCTATTTTAACTATTACCAAGTCCAGTTGGTGTTCATTTCCAAGTCTGGACAATGGATCAAAGGACCTTTGCTATCTGAAAAGCCAACTAGTAAAGAAGTTTTACACTTAACTTGGTCGGAAGCTGATGCTAAAAATGGTACGGCCACTGGTCAGTTAATCAGTCCTGCAGACATTGTCGAAGAAGATGTCATCGTATTTCCAGTATTGCACGGACCAAACGGTGAAGACGGGACTATCCAAGGCTTTTTAGAAACACTCAACCTACCTTATGTGGGAGCTGGTGTTTTAGCCAGTGCCAACGCAATGGATAAGATTATGACAAAATATATTTTACAAGTAGCTGGGATTCCTCAAGTTCCTTTTGTGCCGGTTTTAAAAAATAACTGGAAAGAAAATCCCAAAAAAGTTTTTGAGCAATGCGAAGGCTCTCTGTTGTATCCAATGTTTATCAAGCCTGCAAATATGGGTTCCAGTGTCGGTATCAGTAAAGCTGAAAACCGTCAAGAACTACAAAATGCTTTGCAAATAGCCTTTAAGTATGATTCAAGAGCAATTGTGGAGCAAGGCATTGAAGCGCGCGAAATTGAAGTTGCGGTTTTGGGCAATGAAGATGTACGAACTACTTTGCCAGGTGAACTGCTTAAAGAAGTTGATTTTTATGACTATGAATCAAAATATCTCAACAATACAGTAACTATGCAAATACCGGCCGAAGTTCCCGCAGAAGTACATCAACAAGCACAGGAATTCGCCAAACGAGCCTATACAATATTGGATGGCAGCGGCTTAAGTCGATGTGATTTCTTTTTGACTAACAAAAATGAGCTCTTTTTAAACGAGTTAAATACAATGCCTGGCTTTACGCCGTTTAGCATGTATCCGCTCCTTTGGGAAAACATGGGTCTGAAATATAGCGACTTAATAGAAGAATTGATTCAGCTAGCTCTCAATCGTTACCAACAAAAACAAAGTCTTTACCAGAAAGACGCCAATTAGGAAGGCTAAAACAGCTTTTGAAGCAGTTCTTAAAATACATGTATTCTTGGACTACAAGAAGGATTGTTCAGTTTTCTGAGACTATCAGTTTTGCTATAAAAAAATAGTAACAGCTGTTTATACGGAAAATATCAATCAGATATTGATACTAGTTTTTTCATTTGTAATGGGAAAAGGCATTGCCTTAATAAGCTTACTAAAATTGGCGTACGGCCAAAACCGATAGATAATAAGGAATACTTGGCGAGCAAGGGATCGCCTGTTTCATTCAACTTTAGGGAACAGGACAATGTCAGAAAGACTTTTGTCCCGTTCTCTTTCTTAGTTTAAAATAAAGCGGAACGCAAAGCAGAGAGGTACGAGTGCGGCCGTTTGAGGAGAGAAAGACATGAAATTGACTTTATGGGAAGCAGCTCAAGCCGTTGAGGCAACCAATGATTGGCACAAGTGGCCGGATCGTTTGTTCACAGGGGTAGAATTTGATAGTCGACTTGTTCAAACGGGTAATTTATTTGTGCCGCTTCAAGGGATGACCGATGGACATACGTTTACTACTAACGCCGTAGAAAAAGGCGCAGCAGCAGCCTTTTGGAGTATTGATGCTAGTAAAGCGCCACAAGATTTACCAATATTACAAGTTCCTGACACATTACAGGCTCTACAAAAGTTAGCTGTCTATTATCTTAAAAAAGTTCAACCTGATGTCATTGCGATTACAGGCAGTAACGGCAAAACCACTACCAAGGATCTAGTAGCGGCTGTTTTGGCGGAAGCATTTCAAACATATAAAACGCAAGGCAATTACAACAATCAAATTGGCTTGCCTTATACCATTTTGCAAATGCCTGACTCGACTGAAAAGCTTGTGTTGGAAATGGGGATGGATCACGCAGGAGAAATTTCCTTCTTATCGCAGCTAGCTCAGCCTAAGGTGGCAGCCATTACTATGATCGGTGAAGCCCATCTTGAAAATCTCGGCTCAAGAGCTGGTATTGCGAAAGCAAAAATGGAAATTACAGCTGGCTTGGCTAGTGATGGATGTTTGTTGGTTCCCGGCAACGAACCATTGCTGACGCCTCTTTTACAACATGTAACGCAACACGTTGAAACCTTTGGTTTGAATCAAGACTGTCAACTCCAAGGTTTTGTTAAACAGACTAGTAAAGAACAGACGTCATTTACAGTTTCTGGTTCTGATGAGGTATTTACGATTCCGGTTCCGGGAACGTACAACGTTAGCAATGCACTGATTGCAGTCGGTATTGGCCGTTATTTTGGCGTAGAAGACCAGCAAATCAAAAAGGGTCTAATTCACAGCCAGTTGACTCAAAACCGAACGCAGTGGCTGACAGCGGCAAATGGAGCAGAATTATTAAGTGATGTTTATAATGCCAATCCGACGGCCATGAGCTTAGTTTTAGATAATTTTAGCCAGATGCCAACAGCTGGCAAAAGAATAGCTATTTTAGGCGATATGTTGGAATTAGGACCTGAATCTGCTGCATTGCACCAACAAATGGCTGCACATTTAGATCCGGCCCAAATCATGATCGTCTTTTTATACGGTGAAGAAATGAATAACTTAAAAACAGCTCTTCAAGCTAAATATGCACCTCAACATCTGTTTCATTTTGCCAAAACAGCCAAAAAAGAACTGATGCAAAAATTAGTAGAGACCATACAACCAGAAGATTTAGTTGTTTTAAAAGCCAGCAATGGAATGGGCTTAAAGGAAGTTATTGACTACTTAATGAAAGAAAGAGAAGTTTCATAAAACTTGCTGAAAACATAAATCTATGTTAAAATGACCTATTGCCGAAAGATTAACGGAGTAAATTGAATCAAACCAATTGGAAGTGTCTTCTATTTATTGATATAGAGTGAAATAGAAATACAAAACGGCTGAGCCAAAAGCAAACGGTGTTCAATAAAGGAGCACGAACACATCATTTTTACTTTTGCTCAGCTGATTATTTGGAGTGGGAGAAGCGGTCACAATTGCTTTGATCCAACTCTTTTCTAATGCCTACACAGGCTTTATAAGGTGGATTTTTCGGTGAAATGAGGAAAGAATAGCATAAATTCGACGATGATTTATGCCTTTTATGATTAATGACTATAAATTAATCATCTTCATTAGAAAGAAACCATTCTTTCCGTAACAAGAAATTAGGAGGATATCATTTGAAATTTAAGGAACTTGGCTTAGCACCCGCATTATTAACAGCAGTAGAACGTTCAGGATTTGAAGAAGCAACACCGATTCAGGCAGCAACTATTCCACTAGCGTTAGAAGGAAAGGACGTTATCGGACAAGCCCAGACTGGCACTGGGAAAACCGCTGCTTTTGGTTTACCGATGCTCAATAAAATTGATACCAGTCACCGGGTCATTCAAGGGTTAGTTATCGCCCCAACTCGTGAATTGGCGATTCAGACACAAGAAGAATTATACCGGTTAGGTCGTGATAAAAAAATTCGCGTCCAAGCAGTCTATGGTGGAGCAGATATTGGTCGCCAAATTCGTGGCTTGAAAGATCAACCACATATCGTAGTAGGAACGCCAGGCCGCTTATTGGACCATATCAATCGTCGGACTTTGAAATTGGCATCTGTTGAAACGCTCGTCTTAGATGAAGCAGATGAAATGTTGAACATGGGCTTTTTGGAAGATATTGAAAAAATTATCGCTCAAGTACCTGAAGTCCGCCAAACATTATTATTCTCAGCAACTATGCCGACGGCAATTAAAAACATCGGTATCAAATTTATGAAAAATCCTGAACATGTAAAAATCAAAGCAAAAGAAATGACTGCTGATCTAATTGATCAATATTATGTGCGTTCAAAAGACTTTGAAAAGTTCGATATCATGACTCGCTTATTAGATGTACAAACGCCGGAATTAACCATTGTTTTTGGGCGGACCAAACGTCGTGTTGACGAACTTGCCCGCGGTCTTGAAGCCAGAGGATACAAAGCTGAAGGAATTCACGGGGACTTATCTCAACAAAAACGGATGAGCGTCTTACGATCATTTAAAAACGGGAATTTAGACATCCTGGTAGCGACAGACGTAGCTGCCCGCGGTTTAGATATTTCTGGAGTAACTCATGTATACAATTACGATATTCCGCAAGATCCGGAAAGCTATGTGCATCGGATTGGTCGTACCGGCCGTGCCGGTAAAGGTGGAATGTCAGTGACCTTTGTGACGCCAAATGAAATGGGCTACCTTCACGTAATTGAAGACCTTACTAAAAAACGGATGACGCCATTGCGTCCACCAACCGAAAAAGAAGCTTTCAAAGGGCAATTAGGTGCTGCGATGGATACAATTGAAAAAAGCATGGCCGAAAACGGCTTGGAAAAATATTTAGCTTCTGCTAAAAGCCTCTTAGAAAAATATGAAGCAGAAGATTTAACAGCTTTACTATTAAAAACAATTTCCAAAGACCCTTCAGATGCTGTGCCTGTAAAAATCACACCTGAACGACCATTACCGTCAACTAAAAAAGGATTTAACAAAAGCAACCGATCAGGGGGCAACAATCGGAGTCGCAACCGCAATAAAAATAATAGCTATCGTGGAAATAAAGGCCATAAAGAAGGCGGCTTTTATAAAAAAGAAAATCGTGCTAACAAACGCCATAACGATAAAAAACGAGGCTTTGTAATCCGCGAGAAATAAACAAATGTTACATGTTTTATATGATGTTGTTTAAAAATTTACAAGGAGTAGGACATGGTCGTTGTACCGATTGTCCTACTTTTTTTTCCTCAATAAAAAAACATTAAATTTTCACTTTTTAGTCAACTGCTTCTAGATGCTTTACCAGAAAATGTGGTAAGATATTAAAAAATAAGCAATTATTCCTCGCTAAAAAAACATCCATTTGAAAAAGCTGCACCAAAGTGAACGCTCTGTCTTTATTTCTGTTAAAAATGAGCACTTTTTATGAAAAATAAGTTTATTTGTGATTATATTTAGTTAATAAGTGGTAAAATTTAAAAAATTTGGTAAAATATACATAATTAGAAAATCTAGGAAGTAAGGTTTGAAGTCCGCATGATCACAGGAATCGGAATCGATGCAGTAGAGCTGGATCGAATGAAACAGATTATAGAAACAAAAAGCACCTTCATTCAACGCGTTTTGACCAAAGCAGAATATCAAAAATTTATAGGTTTATCCTTGCACCGACAAATTGAATTTTTGGCCGGACGTTTTGCTTGCAAAGAGGCTTTTTCAAAAGCATGGGGCACTGGCATCGGCAAAGTCGGCTTACAAGACATTGAGATTTTAGTCGCCGATAACGGAGCGCCTATCGTGACAAAATCGCCTCACTCAGGGCAAGTCTTTGTCTCTATTACCCATACTGAATCGTTGGCAATTGCACAAATTGTTTTAGAAGATTAGTTAGAAACAGCAAAGCAGAAAGAAGGATGTTATAATGGTTGTCGGATGGCATCGTCCTACCAGACTACAAATCGATACACAAGCAATTACAGAAAATGTCCAAAATGAACGCAAACAACTTCCTCATGGAACAGCATTATTTGCAGTGGTTAAAGCTGATGGCTATGGCCATGGTGCAGTTGCTACAGCCCATGCTGCCAAACGAGGAGGTGCAAGCGGTTTTTGTGTGGCACTTTTAGATGAAGCGCTAGAATTGAGAGCAGCGGGTTTTAACGACCCTATTTTAATTTTAGGGGTGGTTGAATTAACGGACGTTGCACTGTTGGTAGAGTATGATCTAGCAGTTGCTGTTGCTACACAAACCTGGCTGGAAAGTGCGATTGCGCAATTGTCAACCCTACAAGTACAGCAGCCTTTAAAAGTCCATATTAAAGTTGACACTGGCATGGGACGGATTGGTTTTTTAACACCGGAAGAGGTCCAACAAGCTGTTGCTACCATTCAAGCAGCACCGCAATTACTTTGGGAAGGAATCTTCACTCATTTTGCCACGGCTGACCAACCGGATACGGCATATTTTGAACAACAACGACGCCGCTTTCAAGCTGTTTTGTCACAATTATCTGATAAGCCGCGGTATGTACACGTCAGCAATAGTGCAACGGCGATTTGGCATGCAACAGACAACGGCAACCTAATTCGTTTAGGTATTGCTATGTATGGTCTAAACCCTTCTGGGACAGCGCTAGCTCCAAGCTATCCCTTGAAGCCTGCCCTTAGTTTAAGGAGTGAGTTGGTTCAGGTGAAACAGTTGCCTGCTGGTTACGGTATTGGTTATGGCAATACGTACACTACTTCAAAAGCAGAGTGGATCGGTACAATACCAATCGGTTATGCCGATGGTTGGTTACGAAAAATGCAAGGTTTTTATGTGTTGGTGAATGGAAAAAAATGTGAAATTGTCGGTCGCGTTTGTATGGATCAATGTATGATTCGCCTACCGGAAAAAACTGCAGTTGGTACCAAGGTCACGCTGATTGGCAAAGACGGTGACGAAGAGATTACCCTGCAGATGGTTGCCGACCAACTACAAACAATTCATTACGAAGTAGCTTGTACTTTTTCGCAAAGAATTCCACGGGAATATAAAAAATAGGAGGTTTACTATGGTCAAACGAGGAGATATTTATTTTGCCGATCTTTCCCCTGTCGTGGGTTCGGAACAAGGAGGAGTGCGGCCTGTCTTGGTGATTCAAAATAATCTAGGCAATCATTTTAGTCCAACTATTATTGTAGCGGCAATCACTGCTAAAATGGCGAAACCAAAACTGCCGACGCATATTGGCATCAATTCGCAGGAAACTGGGATTGAACGTGATTCAGTCATTTTATTGGAACAAATCCGCACCATCGATAAAGTACGTTTAAAAGAAAAGGTATGCCATTTGGAAATGTGCATTATGGATGAAGTAGATCGTGCTTTAGGGATCAGTGTCGGCATTCTTGATGAAGCAGCTCATGCAAAATAAAGATTACTTACATATAGCTTGAGTCTGATTATTTAGCTATAATAGTCGTGTTAGGGCGTGGTTCCCTGCAGCATAGGTAACAGGTCAAACTTATCATTCAGCTGACAAATATAGACATATGGTTGAGTGGATCTGGTGCAGCAATAAAAAAGAATTGACACAGCTGGTAAGTTTCCAGATGTCTCCCGTTCTTTTTGTGTTTTAGCGATAAAAATAGCAGGTGAAGAGTTACCATTTTAAAAAAATATCATTATATTATATAATGGTAAAGAACAGTCGAGAAGGAGGAATCATCATGAAAGCGAGTCAAGAACAATTTTACAATTTCATTATTGAACGCACCAAACCCGATAAAGAAGAAGCGATGAAGCAACTACTGGCTGAATTATTGGAACGTCAAGGAACGAACCAATTGGATAAGATGTATTTAATGGGCGTGATGCCTCGTGCCATTTCTTATTTAAAACCAGAAGCTGTCAATGAAGTGAAAAATATTGTTTCTGAATTTACAAAAAAGCTTTAAGCAAGCATTCATTAGTAAAAATCATATTCTGCAGGCTCTTTTTCATTTTGCCAAGTGTTTAAATAGAGGTGTGTGACAAACGAGGATTTCATCTTTTGTTGCCGCCTCTTTTTTACTGGCCAGTTGTTTCACAACGCACTCCTCTACGACATTTTCAAAAAAATGTCGTAGAAATTAGGAAGAAAAGTAATTTTCAACTGTTTTTCAGTAAAAAATTGTGCTAAAGTAGTCAAGCAAGAATAAAGTAGGTGAGTAGATGAAACACATTAAAAATACTTGGAATTTATTTCTATTAGATTGGAAACGAATTTTCAAGAACCCAATGGCAACGTTATTGATCATCGCACTTATGGTGATTCCTTCTCTTTACGCATGGTTTAATATTAAAGCTTTATGGGATCCATACTCGAATACAGGTGAATTACCCATTGCAGTCTATAGTGCTGATCAGCCGGCAACTTTTCAAGGAAAAACTATTAATATCGGCGAAGAAGTATTAACGAATTTGAAAAAAAATAAACAGCTGGGGTGGCGTTTCGTATCTTCAAAAGCAGATTTAGACAAAGGTGTTAGATCAGGGAAATATTATGCCGGCATTTATTTGCCCAAGGATTTCTCAAAAGATCTGCTAAGCTTTACTTCAGGCGATATTATCAAACCGAAAATTGTCTATTCCATCAATGAAAAAATCAACGCCATTGCGCCAAAAATCACATCAAAAGGGGCTTCTTCATTGCAAGAGCAAATCTCCAGTGAATTTATCAAAACAGCTAGCAGCACCTTGCTTCAAGCCTTCAATGAAATTGGCTATGATCTTGATACTAACTTAGTAAGTATCACGAAAATCAAAAATTTGATTCTATCGACTGATGAAAATATCGGTACGATCAACCAGTATACCCAACAAGTTGTTCAGCTGCATGATAAACTACCAGCCTTAAAAGAAAAACTGGCCCAAGCGAATGAAGCAACTAAATATTTACCGGAAGTCGATGCCTTAGGTAGTAAAATTATTGAATTAAATAAAAAAATGCCTACCATTAAACAGCAAGCCAGCATCATTTTAACGTTACAGCAAAAAATACCTGAAATTCAACAGGCTGGGAAACAGTTGGCAATGATCGATCAAGACTTTGCTTCAGTGGAGCAAACTATGACCTCAGGTATTCAAGAAGCAAAACAAGGATTGCAGATTATTCAGCAAGTCCAAGCAGCTTTACCAGACATTCGCGCTCTTGGCGATCAAGCTGACCAATTAGGAACGACTACTTTAGCAGGGGCAAATCAGTTAAAATCAGCTTTGCCAAGCATTACTTCAAGTATTAAAGTTATGCTGCAATCTTTAGAGTCAATCGGCAGCAATGTGAATGCCATTGCCGGCGAACTGGATCAGCTGATTACTGATAACCAGTTAACACCGGAAGCGCGTCAAAAATTAAAAGAGGTGCTCGCTCAATTTTCAGCAAGTTTAGCTCAGCAACAACAAGCACTCCAACAATTAGCAGCGACCTTGACGAAAATACAAGCAGAGACAGGAAACACTAATTTACAGCCAACGATTGATCAGTTGACAAATCTAGCAGATTTATTAGGCGGCTTAAAAGCACGAGTTGATCAAATTGATGTTGATCATATTTCAGTCGAAGAATTAAAAGCAGTGATTGAAGAAATAAAATCATTGGCAAATACAGTGACCAGTGCCGTTCAAAAAATTAATGTGGATGCAGTTAGCCAAGAAGTTGGAAAAATTTTAGATCAGTTAATAGCTACAATTCAAGCAGCTCAAGGACAATTAAGCAAAGCCAAACAAATTGATTTTGAAAGCTTATTAAGTGCCACAAGTAAAACAGTAACCAATGCAATTGCTTTATTGGAGAAATATCAAAATCAACTACCGGCAATTAAACAAGAAGTCCATGACGCCAATACGATGTTAAATGGCAATATGGATAAAATTGTCAGTGCAATCAACCACGGCGCTGATTTATATAACAATGAACTACCTGTTTTAACGGCCAAAATTGGTCAAGCAGCTGCTTTTATGGAACATGATTACCCAAGTATTAAGGCCGATTTAACCAATACGTTAGCCATGGCTAATGAAAAAATGCCTCAAGTCGAAGCAGCTTTAAATAAAGCTACCGACTTGATCAAAAATGATTGGCCAACCATTCAAACTGGTATTCATAAAGCTGCTAACGCTATTCGAAAAGGCCAAAATGAAGTTGATTTAGGTGAGGTTATTAAGTTGTTGAAACTGGATGCCACAAAAGAAAGCGACTTTTTCACGCAACCAGTTGCCGTTCAGGAAAATGCCATTTATCCGATTGCCAATAACGGCTCTGCAAGTACGCCATTTTATACGGCGCTATGTTTATGGGTTGGTGCTGTGTTGTTTTCAAGTATCGCAACGACAGAATACTATCTTGAGGGCAAAGACAAGCGACGGTTTTCTAAGCGGGAACAGTTTTCTGCACGAATGCTAACATTTTTAGTTATGGGATTAGCTCAAGCGCTGATTGTTACACTAGGAAATTATTTTGTGCTAGGGGTTGACGTTAGAGAACCGGTTTACAGTGTGTTATTTGCACTTTTAATTGCACTAGCTTTTATGATGATGGTTTATGTTCTGGTAGCATTATTTGGCAATGTCGGTAAAGGACTGGCAATCATTATCTTAGTCCTTTCAATTTCAGGCGGTGGTGGAAATTATCCAATCCAGGTCTCCGGTAAATTCTTCCAAATGATCAATCCGTTCTTACCATTTACTCATGCGGTTAATTTATTGCGGGAATCAGCCGGTGGTATTTACTGGCCAAATGCTTGGCATGCGATTATTATCATGCTCGCTTTAACTATAGTCTTTTGTATTTTGGGAATTTTCTTCTATCCGTATATCGAAGCGAAAACCAAACGTCTTGCGAAAGTTTCCCATGAAAGCCGTATTTTCCATTAAACAGGCTAAAGACAGCTATCCATTTTACACACACATTGTTAACAGACAATGTGTGTGTTTGCTTGTAAAGCATCATTTTGTTTTAGGCCAGTAACTAGCTAATATTTTTCTGATATCGATCTTGAATTTTGAGGGCGACCTAAGAAAAAAGCAGGAAAATTTTCAGAATGCTTTTGGGTAATTCTAAACAATAAAAACTCACTAACAAAACAGCGCTTTGACTATACAAAATCCATAAAAGGTTTTATAGTAACAATGTACTTTAACGTTAGGTAGGGATTAAGATGATTGATAAATTCATTCAACAATACGAACAAAAAATTCAACGGAAAAAATTGGAACGCCGGACGGCCTTAGGGGCTTTTGCCGGGTGTATCGGTCTTTTTTCCAATATTTTTTTATTTATCAGTAAACTTTTGATTGGTCTTTTTTCTGGTAGTGTCTCCATTATGGCCGATGCGATGAATAATTTGTCTGATACCGTGTCCTCTGTTTTAACCTTGGTGGGCTTTTATATTTCCAATAAGCCGGCGGATCAGGAGCATCCTTATGGACACGAGCGGTTTGAGTATATCAGCGGGTTGATGGTTTCGCTTTTGATTACCTTTGTAGGCTTGCAATTTTTTATTACATCCCTTGAGCGTATTAGAGAGCCAGAAGCAGTTAATGTTACGCCAGTCGTACTGTTAATTCTTATATTATCGATTTTGGTCAAAGTTTTGCAAAGCGTCTTTTATAAAAAAGTAGCTCAAAGAATTGACTCGAATACCTTGATTGCAACCGCAAAAGATAGCTTGAACGATGTTTATATTACCATTACGGTTTTGTTGTCTGCTGCTATTGAAGGGCTGACGGGTCTTAGAATTGACGGCTATGTCGGTTTATTGATTGCTGGTTATATTGTATTTAGTGGTTTTCAATTAATTAGGGAGTTCGTCAGTGAACTGATGGGGCTGCGGCCAAACCAGGAAGCGATTGATAATATGAAAAAACAACTATCAGCTGCCGAAAACATTGTTGGTTATCATGATTTGCTCGTTCATCAGTATGGTCCCAACAAAACCTTCGCATCGGTTCATATTGAAATTGACGATCGGTGGGATTTAAATCGGGCACACCAAACAATCGATGTCATTGAAAAGCAGTTTAAAGAACGGCTTGGCGTAGACTTGGTCTGCCATATTGATCCTGTTAATTTACATGATCAGTTGCAGCAATTTGTGCATCAAGAAATTAAAGAGATTATTAAATTGATTGATCCGACCCTTAGAGCTCACGACATTCGGCTAATTACTTATGGTGCTAAGCCGAGAATTTTATTTGACCTTGTCGTGCCTAATGAGAGCCAGTTGTCTGAATACGAACTATCCTTTGAGGTTCAACGACAAATCTATGAAAAAATCGGCTCCTATAAAGTCGAAATCACTTATGACCACACGTATTTATTATAGTCTTTAGTGGGATAATCTGAGTAGTCTGTGTTGAATTTGGGATCCAGCTAAAGTAAAAGCACGAAGCGATCAACGCTTGATATAAATTAGCCTAAACTAGCTGTGTTTTTCGCTTGTAAAGAGAGTTTTCCTTTGGAAAGAGCGGGGCTGGTTTTGTTTGACAGCAAAGAAACAAGAGCTATTTTCAGTTGGCTGAAGATCTGTTATATTGCGGTTTTTTAGACGTTGTTTTGCACCACGGGACCGATCGCCTTTGGTGCTTTTTGATTTTGAAATAAATGTTAGGCAAGCAGAGGGGATCTGCATTTGGCCAGAGGCATCAGCGTATGGGAGCAAATGTTTTTTTTCTTTGGCCGGTCTTGTTAATATAAGATTATATCCTTTATGCGGAGATTAATTTTTTCTGAGGAAAGCAACAGGGATTTTCTAATAGAAATACTGCTGAAAATCAATTGACTTTTTACTATGAAAAGCGTAGCATATGGGGTTGTTTGAGAAAATTCTACTCAATTTAGCTTTGCCTGGGTTTAGGAAAAAGGAGTGAAAAAATGGATTATTTAAAACGCTTATTTATCGGGAAACCGTTAAAATCAGCTGAAAATGATGATCGCAAATTAAGCCGTTTTGCTGCATTGGCGTTATTATCTTCTGATGCGTTATCATCAATTGCATATGGTACTGAACAAATTGTAGTCGTGTTAGTGGCATTGTCCACGGCTGCTATTTGGTATTCCTTACCGATTGCAGCTTTTGTCATTATTTTATTAATTTCTTTAACACTATCTTATCGGCAAATTATCCATGCGTATCCTCATGGCGGTGGTGCGTATGTGGTCAGCAGCGAGAACTTAGGGAAAAATGCTGGTCTAGTAGCTGGCGGTTCTTTGCTGGTAGATTATATGCTAACAGTAGCTGTTTCTGTTTCTGCCGGAGCTGAGGCAATCACTTCTGCAATTCCGGCGTTGTATCATCACCAAGTGGGGATCGCCATTGCCATTGTGTTGCTAATTACTTTGATGAATCTGCGTGGCTTGCGGGAATCCGCATCATTTTTAATGTTGCCGGTGTATACCTTTATTGCCGTAATTACGTTGTTAATCGTAGTTGGTTTAGTCAAAATTGTTACTGGCATTGTTCCTTTAAATGCCACGGCACTTCCTGGCGCATTTGTTCCCGGAATTACGCTTGGTTTAGTCTTACGAGCTTTTTCTTCAGGTTCTTCTTCTTTAACCGGAGTTGAAGCAATCAGTAATGCCGTTCCTTTTTTCAAAAAGCCTCGTTCGAAAAATGCAGCTGGCACGTTAGCTTTAATGGCAACAATTTTAGGTTTTTTCTTTGTGGGCATTACCTTTATTAATTACTGGTATGGTATCGTACCTAAAACGGAAATGACGGTGCTAGCGCAGATTGGTGAAGCAGTCTTTGGTCATAATTTCTTATATTACTTGTTACAATTTGCAACAGCTCTGATTTTAGCAGTGGCTGCCAATACTGGATTTTCTGCTTTTCCGGTTCTGGCCTATAACTTAGCAAAAGATAAATTCATGCCCCATATGTACATGGATCGTGGAGTTCGTTTAGGCTACTCCAATGGTATCTTAACGTTGGCGGCAGGTTCTATTGTCTTATTAATGATTTTCCAAGGGTCAACAGAGCGCTTAATTCCGCTTTACTCAATTGGCGTATTTATCCCATTTGCCTTATCACAAACAGGGATGGTAGTGAAATGGCACAAAGAAGGCAAAAATTGGCTGATAAAATCAACTGCTAATATTATCGGTGCTTTTATCTCTTTTGCAATTATCGCTATTTTATTCGTCTATCGTCTTAATGATATTTGGCCGTTCTTTATTATTATGCCGGTCTTGATTTACCTGTTTTATCGAATTCACACGCATTACCGTAACGTGGCTGAACAGTTACGCTTGGAAGAAGATGCCAAGCTCCACGATTACGCAGGCAATACTGTAATTGTGTTAGTTGGTAATGTTACTAAAGCCAATGTCGGTGCGTTAAATTATGCACGTTCGATCGGAGATTATGTCGTGGCGATGCACGTGTCAATGGACGAAAATGTCTCTAAAGAAAAAGAAATTCAAGCGGAATTTAAAAAACATTTTCCGGATGTGCGCTTTTCTGTAGTTCATTCATCTTATCGTTCATTAGAAAATCCGATCGTGCGCTATGTGGACTTAGTTAGTAAAAATGCAGCGAAACACAATTACAGCACGACAGTTTTAATTCCGCAGTTTGTGCCGAATAAACGTTGGCAAAATATTTTGCACAACCAAACGAGCCTACGCTTGCGCTTGCGGCTATCTTGGCGAGAGAACATTATTATTGCCACCTATAACTATCACTTGAAAAAATAAAAAAAGCAGCAGTAGCCACGATTGGTTACTGCTGCTTTTTTGGGACTCCTTAACGAGAGTGCTTGCTGGCTGGATCTAAACGGCGCTCAATCATGCCCAAGAACCAGTCGGTTATAATTGCCATCAAAGCGGTTGGTAAAGCTCCTACTAAAATAATAGATGTGCCGTCAGTGGCGTTGGTGCCGCGAATGATAATATCGCCTAAACCGCCAGCACCTACGAAAGCACCAATCGCTGTAATACCGATGGCGACCACTAGTGCATTACGAATCCCGGCCATAATGACTGAAACAGATAAAGGCAGTTCCACCATGTATAAACGTTGCCATTTCGTCATGCCCATACCTTTACCGACATCCAAGATATTTTTGTCTACTTGAATCATTCCGGTATAAGTGTTTTTAATGATCGGCAACAACGAATAAAGAAAGACGGTTACCACTACTGTATTCACCCCCAAGCCAAGCGCCAGCATTAAAATGGAAAGCATGGCCAGGGAAGGGACGGTTTGAATAATGTTGGCTAAACGAATAATCCAGTTAGCCAGTTTACGTTTGCGGGAAATGAGAATGCCTACTGGAATCCCAATGATGGCTGCAAATAAAACTCCATAGATGGAAATTAGAAAATGTCTTAAAAACTGTTGAAACACGTAGCTGCCGTTTTGCTGAAAATAATAGATAAACTGTTGGAATAAATTCATGTTATTCATTCTTTACTCCCCCTCAAAATAATGATGTTCTTGTAAAAACTTCTTGGCGACGACAGCAGGTTCCACCAAGTTATTGTCTGCTTCATAGTTTAGCTTTTGCATTTGTTCTGTCGAAATTTTGCCTGCTAAACGTTCCAGCGCATCGGCTACTTCCGGTGTTTGTTTTAGTAACTGATTGCTGACAACAGGTGCAGCATCATAAGGCGGGAAGAAGCGGCGATCATCTTTTAGCATCACCAAGTCATAGCTACCAATACGGCCATCAGTTGAGTAACCAAGAATAACATCCATTTTGCCGGCATTGACGGCGTCATAAACCAAGCCAATCTGCATTGGTAAAATCGACTTAAATTGGAATTGATAGGCCTGTTTAAAGCCTTCATAACCGTCGCCTTCACGTGTAATCCATGCAGTATCGACACCAGCCACTAATTTATCAGCAACCTTGCCTAAATCACTCACGGTTTTTAAATGATATTTTTGTGCTGTTGCTTTAGTAACGATAAATGTATAGGTATTTTCAAAACCGTAGGAAGGGAACCAAGTTTGTTGATAACGGCTATTAAATTCTTTTTTGACGATGTCAAACGCTTTTTTCGGATCTTTCTCAGCCGGTAAGTGAAGTGTGGTTGTTAAATCAGTACCTGTATAGCGAGCCGCTGAAATGCTGGCGTCTCCATTAACCATCGCTTGATGATTGATCGTGGTAGTGGCTAAATTATTGATGACTACAGTTTTTTTATCGGTATAATGTTCCACCATTCCTGCGATCAAGCTTCCCAGAATTTGAGCTTCGGACGTAATTCCCCCGGTGATGGCTACAGTCTCTTTATCAGAAGTTGAAGCTAAGCCCGGTAACGAACAGCCAGAAAACAATATGAGGCAACTCATTAACAAAAGCAACAACAATGATTTCTTCTTCATTCGTTTAGTCCTCCTCTCTCAAAGCTTTAGGTGTTAGATGATTTTCCACGAAACCTAAAAGAACATCCGCTAATAAAGCCAGTAGCGTAACTGGAATGGTTCCACCAAAAATCAATTCAGGCTGATAGTTGTTCAAACCGCTGAAAATTAAATCGCCTAAACCGCCAGCACCGATGTAAGAAGCTAGTGTCGCCCAGGCGATCACATAAACGGCTGCTAAACGGATGCCTGCCATAATAGTTGGTAAAGCAATGGGAATTTCGACAGTCATGATAGATTGCAGGTTGGTCATTCCCATCCCTTTAGCGACGTCTCGATAATTCCAATCAACATTTTTCATGCCAATATACGTGTTTCTTAAAATCGGTAAAAGTGAATAAATGAATAACGCAATAATGGCTGGAAATTTACCTACACCAAAAAGGGGAATCATCAGGGCCAAAAGTGCTAGAGACGGGACTGTTTGTAAGGCGCTAGTCAAGCCAATTACAATGTTGGCAATCTTAGGTAAGCGCGTCAGTAAAACTCCCAACGGCACAGCAATTAAAATTCCTAAAAATAAGGCAAAGAAAGAAATATAAAGATGCTCCAAACTTTTGGCTAGTATTTCAGAGCCATATTCATGAAAGAAGCTCATCATTTTTTACGCCTCCTCTTGCTTGTTTCCGTCTGGCTTAGGCTGGGAAGTTTCGACTGCTTCACTGATCGAACCGTCAGCGCCCCAAATCACATCATATACAATATCTACAAGTGAAGCACGGGTTAAAATACCTACGACCCGATTTTGCTCGTCAACGACCGGTACATATTTTAAGCCCCGTTTTAAAATTCGTTGCAGCGCATCACGCAATAAAGCAGTTTTGCGAACATAAAAGACGTTTTTATTCAAAATATCTCCGACACTTGAAACTTTGCCGCGTTGCCGATCCAAAGTTTCAACATCAATGAATCCCTTGAGAATGTGTGAGTTGTCAACTACTAATAAAGTATCTACCCGTTTTTCACGCATTAGTTTGATGGCTTCTTGTAATGATTTTTCCGGTGTGATAGTTACAGCGGCGTTTAACATCACTTCGCCAACGGTAGTAAAGTCCGGTTTGGCTTGAAGTAAGCGATCCTCACCAATTAATTCTTCAACGAATTCTGTTGCCGGATGTCGTAAGATGTTGTCTGGCGTATCAAATTGGATCACTTTTCCTTCGCTCATGATAGCAATCTTACTGGCCAGCTTTAATGCTTCGTCCATATCATGGGTTACAAAAACAATTGTTTTACCTAAGCGCTCTTGTAAGTCTTTGACTAAGTCTTGCAATGCGTCGCGAGTAATCGGATCTAAAGCGCCGAATGGTTCGTCCATCAGTATAATATCTTGGTCAGCGGCTAAGGCGCGCACCACACCGATTCTTTGCTGCTGTCCGCCAGATAGTTCATGGGGATAACGATCCAACATTTCCCGGGGAAGTTCTACTAAATCAATCATTTTTTCAGCGGTTTTGTTCCGATCTTCAAGGGGTATTTTTAATAACTTGGGAACAAGAGTTATGTTTTCACGAATCGTCATATGGGGCATTAAACCAATATTTTGAATCACATAACCGATTTGACGACGCAATTCCACGGGATTAATGTTTTGAATGTCTTGCCCGTCGATTAAAATTTTTCCTTTACTGGGATCTGTCATGCGGTTAATCATCCGCATTGTCGTCGTTTTGCCACTGCCGCTAGTACCGATGAAGCAGATGAATTCGCCTTTTTCGAAAGATAAATTAACATCATCTACGGCAATTTTGCCACCTTTATAAATCTTTGATACATGTTGAAATTCGATCAATGTACTCACCTCAATTTTATTTTACGTAATGCTGTACTTCTCTAGTATGCTATAAAACCGCTAATTGGACAAATCTGAAAGATTGCTAACAAGAAAAAAGTTAATTCGCTGTCGCTAAATTTGGCTGTATAAGCTGTTATAATTTAAGTATAACAAAAGGAAAATAACTTGTCCTGATTCAAGTTAGAAAGCAAAATGGTAAAAGGATGAGCGTTTGAAGCGACTGGAAAAAAAGAGAATGAAAAAATAGTCAGCTTTTTCTTGGTTAACATTTGGACGGAAAAGTATAAGTTTGTGTCGTTTGAAGGTGACGGAAAGTAGTTTTTATTTATCTAAAAGCTTGAAATAAGTGCAAATCAGCGGTGGGAAAATTCTTTTTTGTTTTATTGACTAGCTTCGTTTTTTTCTTTAGAATAAACATAACAAGAACGATAAAAAATAAAAAGGCACTTCATGATTCAGCGGCAACTGAATCACGAAGCCTTGATTAGTCAACTGTTAACCCAACTGACCGTCAAGTTGCCCGTAAATCAATGCAAAACATTGATTGATTCCATTTTACTCAATTTTTGAAGAAATTTCCAGTCTTTCGATTGGTTTTTTCGTATGGATCAAATCGTGCTTTTTTGTTGAATGTGCAATGGCTGTGGGAAATAGTTTTCCGCAGCCATTTTTATTGTTCTTGCCAATGAAGGTTTTTTCTTGTAATACAAGTAAAACAGGAAATCTTCGTGAGTTTCTCGCTTGTGAATTGGGTTTAGCGTTATTCACCTATCATCCCTTACCATTATTACAACCTTGACACAAGCGAGAACTTTATGGATAGAGCCTTGGGCTTTATTCCCTTAAAGGAGGCGTTAACCTTTTTAAAAGAAACGCTCGCCATAGCCAGAATTTGGAAAAAGTGGTAGAATAGCCAAGACAAATTTTAGTAAAGCGAGTGATTAGTGTGCTTAGTACCGAAGATTTTGATTTTGAACTTCCGGAAGAATTAATTGCGCAAACCCCGTTAGAGGATCGAGCAAGTTCACGCTTGTTAGTGTTGGATAAAAAAACGGGCAGCATGCAAGATAAACATTTTTCTGACATTTTAGAAGAGTTGAATCCAGGTGATGCGCTGGTGATGAACAATACTCGCGTTTTGCCGGCCCGTTTATACGGAGTCAAACCAGAGACTGGCGGGCATTTAGAAGTTCTATTGTTGACCAATCAGACAGGAGATACTTGGGAGACCTTGATTAAACCAGCCAAAAGAGCTAAGGTCGGCACTGAAATTCATTTTGGTGACGGACGTTTAAAAGCAGTGGTCACAGAAGAACTGGATCACGGTGGGCGGATTATTATGTTTGACTATGAAGGTATCTTTTTAGAAATATTGGAATCCTTAGGTGAAATGCCTTTACCGCCGTATATTAAAGAACGTTTAGAAGATCCGGATCGTTATCAAACCGTCTACGCAAAAGAAAATGGCTCAGCGGCTGCACCGACTGCTGGTTTGCATTTCACACAAGAGTTATTGACGAAAATCCAAGCCAAAGGTGTGAAGTTGGTTTATTTAACGTTGCATGTGGGTTTGGGCACTTTTCGACCAGTTAATGTGGATAACATTGAAGAACACCAAATGCACAGTGAATTCTATCGTCTGAACCAAGAAGCAGCCGATGCGTTAAATGAAGTTCGACAAAAAGGTGGACGAATCATTGCTGTAGGTACCACGTCAATTCGAACATTGGAAACGATCGGAACCAAGTTTAATGGAGAGATTCAAGCGGATAGTGGTTGGACGGACATTTTCATTACACCTGGCTATCAATTTAAAGTTGTCCAAGCTTTTTCCACTAACTTCCATTTACCAAAATCTACTTTAGTCATGCTAGTCAGTGCATTCGCTGGTCGTGAATTAACCCTACAAGCCTATCAGCATGCGATTGAGCAACGGTATCGCTTCTTTAGTTTTGGTGATGCTATGTTTGTAAAATAATTTGGATTTTACAAGCAGGAAAATAGGCAGTGCGCTGAATTTGTATTATGATAAACAAGTGAAGGTACGATACATTCACAATTGGATGGACTTGATATTTTCTTCCCCAGATTAATAGTAAAGTACGGCATCCATGATCAAAAACAAACAAAAAGTTGCTGCTTAAAGCTTTTTTTGTTGCAACGTTCTTTAAATAAAAGGCAGAATCAAAGGTCAATCTGGCTTTTGAGCATTCTGCCTTTTTGCTATTTCATAGCGTATTCTTATAAAAACAGTTTGAAAATTGCTTTTTTAATCGATATTTTAGCGAATTTTTTTAAATAATTGCCAATACTTGTGGATTTGCATAGGCTTTTTTCAAAGTTATTGCTATAATAGCCTAGACAGATTTTTGGAATGGAGGGAAAAAGATGTTCCATTTTTTTCCACAAAAAAATAAATATGTAGCAGCTAAAAGTTCTTACCAGTTTGACAAAAAAGGAGGGATTCCCCAGCACGTCGCCATTATTATGGACGGCAATGGCCGCTGGGCTCAAAATCGGCGCCTACCTCGGATTGCCGGACACAAAGAAGGCATGAATACCGTCAAAAAAATTACGAAGCATGCCAGTCGTTTGGGAGTCAAAGTGTTAACACTTTATGCCTTTTCAACAGAAAATTGGAAACGGCCCAACGATGAAGTCAGTTTTCTCATGCAGCTGCCGGTAGACTTTTTTGATACCTTTGTGCCTGAGCTGATCAAAGAAAATGTGAAAGTTCAAGTGATGGGCTACCAAGCTGATTTGCCACAGCATACCCAAGTCGCAGTGCAACGAGCGATTGATCAAACCAAAGACAATACAGGCATGATTTTAAATTTTGCTCTCAATTATGGGAGTCGTGCAGAAATCACCAGTGCAGTACAACGAATTGCCCAAGAAGTAGCGCAACAACAGTTAGCACCGGAAGCAATTTCTGAAGCAACTATTGCCCAATACTTGATGACGGGCTTTTTACCTGTTGAGCTAAGAGATCCGGAATTATTAATTCGCACCAGTGGAGAAGAGCGGGTTAGTAATTTTCTTCTTTGGCAAATTGCTTATAGTGAACTGTACTTTACCGAAGCTTTTTGGCCGGATTTTTCAGAGGAGTTACTGGAAACGGCCATCGCAGCTTTTCAAAACCGCAACCGCCGTTTCGGCGGTTTAAAGGATAAGCAAATGACGAAGGAGGACAACGAGTGAGACAACGAGTAATTACAGCTGTTGTAGCGTTACTTATATTTATCCCGATTATTTGGTACGGCAGCTGGGCGATTGAATTTGCCGGGGTAGTACTAGCGATTGTAGGAGTTTACGAATTATTTAGGATGAAAGGGCTAGCGTTGTTGAGCTTTGAAGGAGTTTTGGCGGCTCTTGGAGCGGTGCTGTTAATATTGCCTCCGAGAAAATGGTTATTTTTCTTGCCGGAAAAAGTAGATTCATTTATTTTATTTTATGCGATTGTGTTAATTTTATTAGGCACGGCCGTCATTTCTAAAAATACCTATACGATTGATGAAGCCGGGTTTCCTGTGATCGTCAGTTTGTATGTAGGGGTAGGGTTTCAAAATTTTGTGCAAGCTAGACAAGCTGGTTTTGTAATTTTATTGTATGCTCTTTTTGTGATTTGGGCGACTGATATTGGCGCTTACTTAGTGGGACGTCAATTCGGCAAGCATAAATTAATGCCGGAGGTTTCTCCTAACAAAACGATTGAAGGTGCTCTAGGCGGTATCATAGCGGCAGTAGTCGTTGCCTTGATTTTAATAGTGACGACCTCAAAAACGATCGTTTTTCCTTATTCTTTACCCATGATGTTGCTTTTAACGGTCATCTTCTCAATAGTCGGTCAGTTTGGCGACTTGGTAGAGTCTTCTATTAAGCGGCATTACGGCTTCAAGGATTCCGGAAACATTTTGCCGGGACACGGCGGTATTTTGGATCGTTTTGATAGTTTGTTATTTGTCTTTCCCGTCATTCATTTATTTGGCGTCTTTTAAACTAGCAACAGAAAGGAAGGTAGAAAAGCTCTGAATGCTCAGGGTTTTTCTTTTTACTAAATGAAAAAAATTGCCTTATTAGGAGCAACTGGCTCTGTAGGAACCAACACGATAGCTGTCATCAAGGCGTATCCGCAAGAATTTCAGCTGATTGCTTTGTCTTTTTATAACAATGTGGACAAAGGTCGGCAGTTAATTCAAGAATTTGCGCCCCAAGTAGTAGCTGTCGGCAATGAAAGTATTCGCAACCAACTAAGTGCAGAATTTCCCAACGTTCACTTTGAAGTAGGAGAAAAAGGCTTGATTGCAGTGGCAACAGCTGCCAATGCTCAGTTGGTGTTAAGTGCGGTTTCAGGCAGCATCGGACTTCAACCGACATTAGCTGCTATTGAAGCCGGTAAAGATATCGCCTTGGCCAATAAAGAAACGTTAGTGATGGCCGGCGCTTGGGTGATGGCTGCTGCCAAGCGCAAAGGCGTAACTATTCTGCCAGTAGACAGCGAACATTCAGCCATTTTTCAATGTCTAAAAGGCCAAGCGCCTGAAGAACTGCAAGAACTGGTTATTACAGCTTCTGGTGGTAGTTTTCGTGAATTGAGCCGTAAAGAACTTGCGACAGTAACTTTGGAACAAGCCTTACAACATCCCAACTGGTCCATGGGTCCAAAAATCACGATTGATTCTTCAACGATGGTTAACAAAGGGTTAGAAGTTATTGAGGCTCATTGGTTATTTGACGTTGATTATGATAAAATAAAAGTTGTTTTACACAAAGAAAGTATTGTTCATTCCATGATTGTATTAGAAGACGGTGCATATTTAGCGCAGCTAGGTCCTAGCGATATGCGAGAACCAATTCAGTATGCACTGACGTATCCTGAACGTTGGCCCATCAAGCAGCCAAAAACGTTTGATATAACGAAAGTGGAACAACTTAATTTCGAAAAGCTGGACACTAAGCGTTTTCCTATGTTGGCTTTGGCGTATGCCGTCGGTCGCAAAGGAGGCGCTTATCCCACCGTTTACAATGCAGCCAATGAAATTGCTGTTGCAGCTTTTCTTGCTGGCCAAATCAATTACTTACAAATTGAGCAACTGATTCAACGAGCGGTGGATAGCTATCAAGAAACGCACTCAGTGACACTTTCTGATGTGATAACAATTGATCAAGAAATAAGAAACACTGTATTACAGTGGATTAAGGAAGAAGGAAAGCTATGAAAACAATTATAACATTCATTATTGTCTTCGGAATTCTTGTTTTAGTGCATGAGTTCGGACATTTCTTCTTTGCTAAACGCGCCGGCATTTTAGTGCGGGAATTTGCCATCGGCATGGGACCAAAAATTTTTGCCCACAAAGGAAAAGATGGCACAGCCTACACCATTCGCCTTTTGCCGCTTGGCGGTTACGTTCGTATGGCAGGTATGGGAGAAGATGAAATGGAGCTGTCTCCTGGTATGCCGATTTCGCTTCAGCTGAATGCGGTAGGCAAAGTAGTTAAGATGAACACGAGCAAAAAAGTTCAATTGGCTAACAGTATTCCCATGGATCTTTTGGCAGCCGATCTTGAAAACGAGCTTTTTATCAAAGGATATGTCTCCGGAGATGAGAACGAAGAAGTAACTTATGGTGTGGATCATGACGCGACGATTATTGAACCCGACGGAACCGAAGTTCGGATTGCCCCTGTTGATGTTCAATTTCAATCAGCCAAATTGTGGCAGCGGATATTGACCAATTTTGCCGGACCCATGAATAATTTTATTTTAGGTTTTGTCTTGTTTACCGTTTGGATCTTTATGCAAGGCGGTGTGAATGTCTTAGACACCAATCAAATTGGAACTGTTCAACCCGATAGTCCGGCAGCCGTAGCCGGTCTGAAAGACCATGATGAAATTGTTTCAATTAATGGTCAAAAAATTACTAGCTGGGCAGATTTTACTGGAATAGTCCAAAAAAATCCCGATAAAAAATTGGCCTTTGTAGTAAAACGTCAAGGTCAAAAAGAAACATTGACGATAACGCCGGAGAAAAAAACTGTTGCCGGTCAGACCATAGGCATGATAGGGGTAGAAGTCTTTAAAAAAACTGATCTCGCCTCAAAATTAGTCGGTGGTTTGAAAGAAACAATCAGCAATTCTACTCAAGTCTTTAAAGCGCTGGGTTCACTGTTAACTGGTTTTAGCTTGAATAAATTAGGCGGTCCAGTGATGATGTTTCAACTGTCTCATCAAGCTGCAGAGTCCGGAATTAGTACGGTTATTCTATTTATGGCGATGTTATCTGTTAACTTGGGTATCGTCAACTTAGTGCCACTACCGGCTTTAGATGGCGGTAAAATTGTTTTGAATATTATTGAAGGACTACGGGGTAAACCGTTGAGCCAGGAAAAAGAAGGAATCTTAACCTTGATCAGTTTTGGTCTTTTAATGGTCTTGATGGTATTAGTCACTTGGAACGATATTCAACGCTTTTTCTTTTAGTTAAAAATAATATTTAGCTATGTGAGTTGGGTAAATAAGTTCATTAGATTTTATACAAAGGAGAATATGAATGAAACAGTCAAAAATGTTAATTCCTACGTTAAGGGAAGTCCCAAATGATGCCGAGGTTTTAAGTCATCAGCTGTTATTGCGAGCTGGTTATATCCGTCAGGTGGCAGCCGGCATCTATTCTTATCTACCATTGGCAAATCGTGTGTTAGGAAAATTAAAGCAAATTATGCGGGAAGAATTTGAAAAGATCGGTGCAGTTGAAATGTTAATGCCAACTCTTTTACCTGCTGAATTGTGGCAAGAGTCGGGACGTTATGAAACATATGGCCCTTTATTGTATCGTTTGAAGGACCGAAATGAACGGAACTACCTTTTAGGGCCAACCCACGAGGAAACATTTACTGATTTAATTCGCAATGAAATCAATTCATATAAACGCCTACCGTTAAATTTATATCAGATTCAAACGAAATATCGTGATGAAAAACGCCCACGCTTTGGTTTGTTACGGGGCCGTGAATTCATTATGAAAGATGGTTATTCTTTTCATGCGAATGAAGCGAGCTTAGATCAAACTTATCGTGACTACGAAAAAGCCTATACAACGATTTTTGAGCGTTGCGGCTTAGATTTTAAGGCGATTATCGGCGATGGTGGTGCGATGGGCGGTAAAGACTCTAAAGAGTTCATGGCAATCTCAGAGATCGGAGAAGATACGATTTGTTATGCGACAGAAGGTGACTACGCCGCTAACTTAGAGATGGCTACCAGCTTGTATACCCCAAAAAAATCTCACGAAACATTATTAGAGATTGAAAAAGTAGGAACACCTGATACAACCACTGTTAGCGAAGTAGCCGCTTTCTTTGAAATTGAGTCACAGCGAGTGATTAAATCAGTGCTGTTTATGGCAGATGGTGCACCAGTGATGGTCTTGGTGCGGGGAGACCATGAAGTGAACGATGTAAAATTAAAAAACTTCTTGGGCGTTGATTTCTTGGAGGAAGCAACGGATGAAGACGTACAACGTATTTTGGGCGCTGAATTTGGTTCAATTGGACCGGTTAACTTGCCAGAAGATGTCAAATTGTATGCCGATCTTGCCGTCCAAGACTTGGCCAATGCGGTGACAGGGGCGAATGCTACGGGTTATCATTTCAACAATGTCAATCCAAACCGTGATTTTGAACCAATCAGTTATGAAGATTTACGTTTTGTACAAGAAGGCGATCCTTCACCAGATGGTAATGGCGTGTTAGCTTTTACAAAAGGGATTGAAATTGGACATATCTTCAAACTGGGAACGCGCTATAGTGAAGCGATGGATGCAACCGTCTTAGATGAAAAAGGTCGTCAAACACCGGTTATTATGGGATGTTACGGTATTGGGATTAGCCGTTTGCTTTCTGCTATTGTAGAGCAAAATGCTGATGAATCTGGCATTAACTGGCCTGCAGGCATTGCGCCATTTGACTTGCATGTCGTGCAGATGAATGTGAAAGATGAATACCAAACTAGCTTAGCTCAAGAAGTGGAAGCAATGATGACTCAAGCCGGCTATGAAGTATTGGTAGATGACCGTAACGAACGTGCTGGCGTAAAATTCGCTGACGCTGATCTAATTGGTTGTCCAATTCGGATTACCGTTGGTAAAAAAGCTGTAGACGGTGTAGTGGAACTAAAAATCAAACGGACCGGCGAAATGTTAGAAGTACGCAAAGAAGAACTAATTAATACTTTAGCTATTTTATTAAAATCAGACACTGAATAAAGAAACTTTACAATAACTATAACTACTAATAGAAAAAGGTGCGAACCCCAAGTACACATAAAAACTCTGGGGGACTCGCACCAATTTTTCTATTAAAAATAGTAAAAAAAGGACTATATTCTCATCGTATTTTCATGTTATACTATCTTTAAAGTGAAAAACAAGTTGAAATTCGGCTCAACTACTGAAAAACCACAGTCTCACTCTATTTAGAGTGAGTGGATTGAAATAACCAGATTGCCTTATTGACTTTGTTATTTCCCCGTCTCACTCTATTTAGAGTGAGTGGATTGAAATTGTTAAACTAAAAATCACGATTTTAAAATCTGATTGTCTCACTCTATTTAGAGTGAGTGGATTGAAATGATATGGATTATCAAGAACAAGAACAAGAGACAGAACGTCTCACTCTATTTAGAGTGAGTGGATTGAAATCATTATAAAAACCTCCCTTCTTGACATATTACCCTAAAGTCTCACTCTATTTAGAGTGAGTGGATTGAAATAAATTGAGTAAGGGAAGAGGTGTTTGGCAGTATATCGTCTCACTCTATTTAGAGTGAGTGGATTGAAATAACACTTGCGCCCAATCGCCCGCTTTTACACCGACGTCTCACTCTATTTAGAGTGAGTGGATTGAAATTGAATACGCTTATAATATAATTAGCAAATAAAGGGTCTCACTCTATTTAGAGTGAGTGGATTGAAATTGGAATATTATTTTTTTTGAGTGTATCGGTTAAGTCTCACTCTATTTAGAGTGAGTGGATTGAAATTTTAACAACCGATATTGGCGGAAGTGTGTTAGGTGTCTCACTCTATTTAGAGTGAGTGGATTGAAATATAGTTCACCACATGTAAGTGAGCATAATTCGCCAGTCTCACTCTATTTAGAGTGAGTGGATTGAAATAAAGTGTGAACGATCGATTAGCAAAATTAGAAACACGTCTCACTCTATTTAGAGTGAGTGGATTGAAATATTTTTTGCACCATGATTTACGCTTGTTTTATCATGTCTCACTCTATTTAGAGTGAGTGGATTGAAATATATCGGTTGGCTTTGGTGGTGGTGGGGTCGGGTCGTCTCACTCTATTTAGAGTGAGTGGATTGAAATTGGTGCCGCACCAGCTTAAAGGAGGCAAATGCAGTCTCACTCTATTTAGAGTGAGTGGATTGAAATCCAAACCATGATCCTGTGACATCCCATTGTGCTTTAGTCTCACTCTATTTAGAGTGAGTGGATTGAAATTGGTGCCGCACCAGCTTAAAGGAGGCAAATGCAATGTCTCACTCTATTTAGAGTGAGTGGATTGAAATATTTTTTGCACCATGATTTACGCTTGTTTTATCATCGTCTCACTCTATTTAGAGTGAGTGGATTGAAATAAATAAAGGCTACCTGTATCACAATATAAAAAGCAGTCTCACTCTATTTAGAGTGAGTGGATTGAAATCCTCTAAGTTGCATCTCGTAGGAGCCATCTATTAACGTCTCACTCTATTTAGAGTGAGTGGATTGAAATTATATAAGGAGCATAGTGAGCTTGCGCAACAGAGCGTCTCACTCTATTTAGAGTGAGTGGATTGAAATTAAGTATTGCATTGCATTCCTCATGGATTTTACTTGTCTCACTCTATTTAGAGTGAGTGGATTGAAATAACCAGTCCAATAGACCAAATTCTTAAAGCAGTAGAGTCTCACTCTATTTAGAGTGAGTGGATTGAAATAAAAAAGCTAGCACCTACGCCCGACACAAACTGCAGTCTCACTCTATTTAGAGTGAGTGGATTGAAATCCAAAATGATTATGTTGTTCCACGGTCACATTGCCGTCTCACTCTATTTAGAGTGAGTGGATTGAAATAGATTTAAAATCAATCAATTTAAAACCACTCAATGGTCTCACTTTGTTTAGCGTAATGGTATGTGGTGTGGAGATGACGAAGTCCTTTTGAATCGTACGTTGTAATTTTTGAAAAAATGGTTTACTATGTTTAGTATATCTCATGGTTGTAATAGCAAAGTCATCAAGGCACTGGACAAGTTTGTCAAAGGGCCTTTTTCCCATGATAAGGAGGGGTAGCTTTTGACAGAAAAAGCACGAGATTTATTTGAAAAATTAGTCATGCAAGTTCAAATGGAAACACCTGAAAAAGAACATCCGTTAATTCAGCAAGGACGTGTTGAAAAAGTGATCGTTCATCAGCAAAGTCGCTTGTGGGAATTCCATTTAGGATTTGATGAAATATTGCCTGTCATGCTGTACCAATCATTTGTGCAGCGTTTAGAACTTGCCTTTCAACATATCGCAGGTGTATCAGTAGCTATCACCACTGGCGTCCAAAAATTTACCGAAGATCAGTTAATTGATTATTGGCAGTTGGCACTGTTAAATAGTCAATGTAATACTCCTTTGGTTAAAAAAGTATTAAAAACGCAAACACCACAATTTCAAGATCGAAAAATTATTTTACCAGTGGACAATGATGCAGTCATCCCTTACTTAAAACAACAGTATTTACCAATCATTGAAGAGTTGTATACTTCTTATGGCTTTCCTAAATTCCACATTGAACCTAAAATGGACCAACAACAAGCTGAACGGGTTTTACAACTTTTTGAAGAACGTAAACAGGAACAAGCAGCTGCCTTCCAACAACAAGCAGCTGAATCACTTGTCAAATACGAACAAAAGAAAAAAGAAAAGCAACAGCAAGCACCTAGTTTAGAAGGACCAATCCGCTTAGGTCGTAATATTCCCAATGATGAACCGATTGTACCAATGGGCAACATTTTAGAAGAAGAGCGCCGTGTAACTATTGAAGGCTATATCTTTGATAAAGAAGTGCGTGAGCTTCGTTCCAAACGAAAAATTTTAACGTTGAAAATCACAGACTACACTTCTTCCTTTGTTGTTAAAAAATTCTCTAATGGAGAAAAAGATGAACAAATTTTTGATGCCATCCAACCCAATACGTGGATTCGGGTTAGAGGTAGCATTCAAGAAGATACTTTCATGCGGGATTTGGTTATGAATGCCCAAGATTTGATGGAAGTGGCTCATGCTCCACGAAAAGACTACGCATCGAAAGGCGAAAAACGAGTAGAGCTTCATCTTCACAGCAATATGAGTACCATGGATGCTACCAACAATATCGGTGATTTAGTTGCTCAAGCAGGGAAATGGGGACACAAGGCGATTGCCATCACCGATCACGGAGGAGCTCAAGCATTTCCGGATGCTCATGCAGCTGGGAAAAAAGCTGACGTCAAAATTCTGTATGGCGTGGAAGCCAACGTTGTGGATGACGGTGTGCCGATTGCTTACAATGAAGCTCATATAGAATTAAATGATGCTACTTACGTAGTTTTTGACGTGGAAACGACTGGTCTTTCCGCAGTTTACGATACGATTATTGAGTTGGCGGCTGTCAAAATGCATAAAGGGAATATCATTGAGACCTTTGAACAATTTATTGACCCAGGCCATCCGCTTTCTCAAACAACAATTCATCTAACTGGAATTACTGATGAAATGGTTCGTGGCTCCAAATCAGAAGAAGAAGTTTTACGAATGTTTAAAGAGTTTTCCAAAGGAAGCATTTTAGTTGCTCATAACGCTTCTTTCGATATGGGCTTTTTAAATACTAGTTATGGAAAATACGGAATTTCAGAAGCCGATAATCCGGTAATTGATACGCTGGAACTTTCTCGATATTTACATCCAACCTTTAAAAGTCATCGGTTGAACACGTTGTCCAAAAAATTTGGTGTGAACTTGGAACAACATCACCGAGCAATTTATGACTCTGAATCAACTGGTCATTTGTGTTGGATCTTTTTAAAAGATGCCAAAGAAAACCACGGCATGCACTATCATGATCAGCTGAATATGCATATCGGCGAAGGCGATTCATATAAAAGAGCTCGGCCGTTTCATGCGACTATTTTAGCTACTACGCAAGCTGGGTTGAAAAATCTTTTTAAACTCATTTCAATGTCCAACGTCGATTATTTTTACCGAGTACCGCGGATTCCACGTTCACAGTTGTCCAAGTTAAGAGACGGTTTAATTGTTGGCTCGGCTTGTGCTAATGGCGAAATTTTTGAAGCCATGATGCAAAAAGGGGTGGAGGAAGCCAAAAATCGGGCAAAGTTTTACGATTATATTGAAGTTATGCCTAAAGCAGTTTATGCGCCATTGATTGAACAAGAGCTAGTGAAAAATGAAGCCGATTTAGAAGAGATTATTGCTAACCTTGTTAAAATTGGTGACGAATTGGAGAAACCTGTCGTTGCTACCGGCAATGTTCATTATCTGAATCAAGAAGACAGTATTTATCGTAAAATATTGATTGGGTCAATGGGCGGTGCAAATCCGTTAAATCGTCATAGCTTACCGGACGTTCACTTTAGAACGACGGATGAAATGTTGACGGCTTTTCAATTTTTAGGTGCAGATGTGGCTAAGCGTATTGTAGTGGAAAATACGAATAAAATTGCAGACATGTGTGAAGCCATCACTCCGGTAAAAGATGAATTGTACACGCCGAAAATTCCTGGTTCTGAACAAGAAATCACTGATTTAAGTTACAAGCGCGCTCGTGAATTATACGGCGAGAATTTACCGGAAATCGTTGAGAAACGCTTGGAAAAAGAATTAAATTCCATTATTGGTAACGGGTTTTCGGTTATCTACTTAATTTCGCAAAAGCTAGTGCATAAAAGTAACGAAGATGGTTATTTAGTCGGCTCCCGTGGGTCAGTTGGTTCCAGTTTTGTAGCTACTATGACCGGGATCACAGAAGTCAATCCGCTAGCTCCTCACTATTATTGTCCGAACTGCCAATATTCGGAGTTTTTTGAAGATGGCTCGTATGGCTCGGGCTTTGATATGCCGGAAAAACAGTGTCCTAAATGCGGTACACGTTTGTTTAAAGATGGACATGATATTCCTTTTGAAACCTTCTTAGGTTTCCACGGGGATAAAGTGCCCGATATTGACTTGAATTTCTCTGGTGATTATCAACCAGAAGCGCACAATTACACGAAAGTGCTGTTTGGTGAAGAGTATGTCTATCGTGCCGGAACAATTGGTACGGTAGCGGATAAAACAGCTTATGGCTTTGTGAAGGCTTATGAGCGAGATCACAATTTACATTTTCGTGGGGCAGAAATTGATCGCTTAGCCAAAGGATCTACCGGCGTTAAGAGAACGACCGGGCAACATCCTGGCGGTATTATCGTTATTCCGGATTATATGGATGTTTATGATTTTACGCCGATTCAATATCCAGCAGATGATCAAAATGCAGAGTGGAAAACTACGCACTTTGATTTCCATTCCATCCATGATAATATTTTGAAATTGGATATTCTTGGTCACGATGATCCCACCGTTATACGGATGTTGCAAGACTTATCCGGCATTGATCCACAGACGATTCCCACTGATGATCCAGAAGTGATGCGCATTTTTGAAGGGCCGGAAGTTTTAGGTGTAACAGCTGAACAAATCTACTCAAAAACCGGTACGTTGGGTATTCCGGAATTCGGTACTCGTTTTGTTCGTGGAATGTTGGAACAAACCCATCCGTCAACTTTTGCTGAATTGCTGCAAATTTCAGGACTTTCTCACGGAACCGATGTGTGGTTGGGTAATGCTGAAGAATTGATCCGCCGCGGTGAAGCCAATCTGGCAGAAGTAATCGGTTGTCGGGATGATATTATGGTTTATTTAATTCACGCCGGCTTAGATAGCGGAATGGCTTTTAAAATTATGGAAACAGTGCGTAAGGGTCAGTGGAATAAAATTCCTGATGAGCTGCGGGATACTTACTTAGCTGCGATGAAAGAAAATAACGTGCCGGATTGGTACATTGATTCGTGTTCCAAGATCAAGTATATGTTCCCGAAAGCCCATGCTGCTGCGTATGTTCTGATGGCACTGCGAGTTGCGTATTTCAAAGTTTATTTTCCAATTTTATATTACTGTGCATACTTTTCTGTCAGAGCCGATGACTTTGATTTAGTGGCGATGTCTCAAGGAAAAGAAGCAGTTAAAGCTCGGATGAAAGAAATTACCGATAAAGGAATGGATGCATCTACTAAAGAAAAAAATCTGTTAACTGTCTTGGAACTAGCCAATGAAATGCTGGAACGCGGCTTTAAATTTGGCATGATTGATTTGTATAAATCGGATGCAGAGAATTTTGTGATTGATGGCGATACCTTAATTGCACCTTTTAGAGCAGTACCAAGTTTAGGGCTAAACGTGGCTCAAACCATTGTTGAAGCTCGCAATGAACAAAAATTCTTGTCCAAAGAAGATTTAGCCAATCGTGGGAAAGTATCCAAAACATTGATTGAATATATGAATGAAAATGGCGTTTTAAATGATTTACCTGATGAAAATCAATTGTCATTATTCGATATGCTGTGAGTCATTGTCAGTAAAAAAACTGCTACGAAAGACCTTAACTCTGGACTTTCGTAGCAGTTTTTATGTGCGGTGATTAAAAGTGCTTAATTGGCAGCAGGTTCTTTATAAATATTTTTTAAAGTTAGAGGCGCTGCAAAGGTATGGTAACTTATGCCTTTGACTTGGTCACTTTGGAGTACGGTTTGTTGATTTTGGCTGATGGCAATCATGCCGGCTGTGGTTTCAATCACTTCTTTTTCAGCTGCTATTAATGTTTCCCAGCGTTTTTGCGAATTAGTTGCATATGTTTGAGTAGCTTTATCAAGCAATTGATCATAAGTTGGATTGGAGTAATTGCGGTCGTTGCCACTTTTTAACGTAGCCAGCGTGGAGATAGGATCTTGATAATCAGGTGTCCAATAAATTAAGAATAGGTCATAATCACTTTCACGTCCTAAATTTAGCGCAGTTTCAGTAGGAAGAGCTGTAACATTAATGGTTAATCCGTCAAACAAGGCTTCCAAACTACCTTGTAAGCTTTCACCCATTTTTTTGTAGGAGCCGTCATCAGTGACCATCAAATCCAAAGTGATTTTAGAACCTAGCTCTTTTTGGGCTTTTTCCCAATATTTCAATGCTGTCTCACGGTCATAAGTCATCAGATCTCCGGCTTCTTCTCTGAAGTCTTTCCCAGTTTCAGGGTTGGTCACAAAGCCTTTTGTAACTGCACCGTAAAGGGGTTGTGAGCCGTCTGCAATCACATGATTGACCAAGTTTTCTTTATCAATACCTAAGGCTAGGGCTTTGCGTAACGCTTCGTTTGTTAGCGGCGTGTCCTTACCTTGACGTTTTTGATTTAAACGGAGGTAGTTCATCGTCGCCGTTGGATAAGAATGATAGGCTGGATTATTTTGATTCTGCTTAGCCAATTCACCGGTAACAGAAGCCACATCCAGTTGTCTAGCTTCAAATAAATTTAAAGCAGTAGCTGCTTCTTTGACGACTTCGTAATGTATATGTTCTGATTTCACGTTTTTACGATCCCAATAGTTTTTGTTTTTCTTTAAGTCCCAACTGAGCTCGGTTTGTTTCCAGTTTTCGACAGTGAAAGGACCGTTGTAAACAGTTTTTTCACCGGTAGCTCCATAATCAGTTCCGTATTGTTCAACAGCTTTTTGATTTTGTGGGAAAAAGGTGGGAAAGGCTAGTAAAGAAGTAAAGTAAGGAGCCGCTTCTTTTAATTTTACTTCTAATGTATAGTCATCAAGGGCTTTAACACCTAGTTCAGCAACGGCTTTTTTGCCATCAGCTATATCTGCTGCGTTTAATAGCGTATCTCTTAATAGAAAACTATAGACGTATCCATTCTCAGGATCAATCATTTTTTTCCAAGCGTATTCAAAATCATGGGCTGTAACTGGTTCGTCGTTGCTCCAAATAGCTTCTTCTCGTAAGGGAATAGTATAGGTTTTGCCATCTTCTGAAATGCTGGGCAGTTCTTTTGCTCCAGCTGGAATCAATTGGTTTTGGTCATCTAAAGCGTAAAGTCCTTCAAAGGCAGCCGTTTGAATAATTGCATCAGGAAAATCCAGCATGACTGACGTATCCAAAGTCGTTAATTCAGATGGAGACATTAAATTTAGGGGCTGAGCCTGTTGTTCTTTTTTTGAACCAGCACTTGTACAACCAGTAAAAAGGCTGAGAGCTATTAGGCTACACCCAATGGTTTGAATCATTTTTTTCATAAATAAACTCCTTTTCGATAAGTTTTATTGGCGTTCTACCAGTATCCAGACAACAACAGCTGCTTGGGAACCATCGTTATAATTGATGTGGCCTTCTCCAGCTTCAATCAGTTGAGCGGTGCCAGCCTGTGCCACAAGATCGGACCCGTCTTCTAAAATCGTATGGGCTTGTCCGGAAATAACGTAAGAATATTCATCTTGTTCATGACGGGCAAAACCAGTTAAGGGACGTTTTTCTCCCGGTTGAAGTGTAACTACCCCCATTTGAACCCGAGGATTTGGTTGATTATCCTTGTCGAAAAAAATGGTCATTTCTTGAGGCAACTCTTTTGATTTAATAATCATTTTATTTCTCCTTTTTAATGTTTTATTAATTATTACTTGTACGGAAGGCGTTGTCAATATTTTTTGAAAATTCCGAATACAGAAAATACTTTTTGTAAGAAATTAGCGAAGAATACTAGCTGTTATAGTGAATTTTCTTAATGAGTAGAGGACATTGCGGCACTTCCTTTGAATGACTGAAAGGGTTATAGATGGGAATAGTTTCATTTTTGTTAAAAGTTTAGTAGACTTTGTAAATGGTTGCAAAATGTAAGAGCTTGTCATTGGGATCTTTAAAAGGTAAATCCTGGTACCACATAGCTGGATAAAAAGATAAATGCTGTGGAATAGGAAAGGGGGGAGTCGAAGGCTTCTTCCAATTGATGAAAATGAAATAAAAAAAGAATTTAAATGAGTAAATAGTTAGAATATCCGAATCCGTATTTAATGAAACTGCGCTTGTTCCAGTAGATGAAAATGCTTATTATAGGAGAAGGTCTTTTTTATATTTAAAAACTAAGGAGTGGTTTTATGGAGAAAAAGCAATTACGATGGTTTACCGTCGGTTTAATTGCCTTTAACATGGTCTGGGGAATTGGCAACGTTGTGAATAATTATGCGCAACAAGGGATTTCCGTTGTGACCTCATGGATATTAATTTTGGTCTTATATTTTATTCCGTATGCTTTAATCGTTGGTCAATTGGGTTCGACCTTTAAAGAAAGCAACGGGGGAGTAAGCTCATGGGTACAAAACACCAGTACGAAACGTTTGGCTTACTATGCAGCTTGGACATATTGGGTCGTGCATATTCCTTATTTGGCTCAAAAACCGCAAGCCATCTTAATTGCGTTAGGTTGGGCAGTTCAAGGCAACGGTAATTTAGTTAATACAATGTCAATTGCTACGGTTTCTTTATTTTCATTAGTGATTTTCCTACTTTTCTTATTATTATCAACAAAAGGCTTGACGACATTGAAAGTTATCGGCGGCATTGCCGGAACCGCTACTTTTGTGATGTCTATTCTCTTTATTTTGTTAGCGGTGGGTGCACCGATGATCAACGCTTCTGTGGAGTTTGCTACACCTCACATGAATCAAGTAAGTACGTACATTCCTAAATTTAATTTTAGTTACTTTACGACTGTTTCCATGTTAGTTTTTGCCGTAGGAGGTGCTGAAAAAATTTCGCCTTATGTTAATGCTACTAAAAATCCAGCGAAAGAATTTCCAAAAGGAATGATTTTTTTAGCAGCGATGGTTGGCTTATCAGCCGTTTTAGGTTCTTTTGCTATGGGAATGCTTTTTGCCAGCAACAACATTCCTAAAGATTTGATGGCCAATGGTGCTTATAGTGCTTTTCAAATTTTGGGACAATATTACGGTGTCGGTAACTTGTTGATGATCGTTTATGCTTTAACAAATGGTGCCGGACAGATTGCGGCGCTTGCATTTTCAATTGATGCACCATTAAAGATTCTTTTAGCAGAAGCTGATCCGGAATACGTACCTGCTTGGTTACGTAAGCGGAACAAGAAAGGGACACTGGTTAATGGTTATATGTTAACGGGAATCTTGGTAAGTATCATCATCGCTTTGCCAATGTTAGGGTTAAAAGATATGAACGAAGTGGTGAAATGGTTGACCAACTTAAATTCAGTTGTGATGCCAATGCGTTATTTATGGGTTTTCCTAGCCTATATGCTATTAAATAAAGCCTTTAAAAAATTCAATTCTGAATATAAATTTGTGAAAAATCACAAGATCGGCTTTATCTTTGGTTTATGGTGCTTCTTATTCACTGCTTTTGCATGTATTTTAGGTATGGTACCAAAATTCACGTATGCCAGTGATCCTAAAGGCTGGCTATTCCAATTGGCTTCCAACGTTTTAACACCAATCGTTTTAATCTTATTAGGTATGATCTTACCGGCTATTGCCCGCCGAGACAAGAAAAAGACAGCTTAAGTGGTAAGTGAATAGCCACTATTTCAGTATTGACGATAGGTCCTCAAATTGAGGGCCTTTTTTTGATATATAAGATTTGGTGACCGTGCGCAGTGCTTCCAATTAAGAACCGACGGTAAAAGATTGTTTGTTTTTTTAAAAGGGTCGTGCTATCGTATGAAATTGTAGTATAATTTTCAAAGATATAAAGAAAGGCGTGAGGTTCATTGGAAGAGCAGCGCATCTATGCCGTGGTGGATCTGGAAACGACAGGGACTGATCCGACGACTGATCGGATTATCCAATTTGGCTGTGTTCTGATTCAAGACGGTAAGAAAATCGCTAATTTTGCCACGGATATTAATCCAAATCAAGTTATTCCCAAACAAATCCAAAGGCTTACAGGGATAACCAATACGCGTGTACAAAAAGCGCCTTACTTTGAAGATGTTGCATTTACCATCTATAATTTGTTGACAGAGACTGTTTTTGTGGCACACAATGTTCATTTTGACTATTCCTTTTTGGCTCATGAACTCAGTCGTTGCGGCACGCCGCAATTAACGATCCCAGCAATTGATACAGTGGAGCTAGCTCAAATATTTTTACCTACTCAAAAGAGTTTTCGTCTAAGGGATTTGGCGGAAAGCTTCGGCCTGGCACATGAAAACCCTCATCAAGCTGATAGTGATGCCAAAGTAACAGCGGATTTGTTGTTGTTGATTCAAGAGAAAATGCGTGCGCTACCGTTGGTCACGATGGAACAGATTGCTCTTTTAAGTGAACAAACGGCGCGAGAAACGAGTGACTTTATTCGACAAACTTATGAAAAAATGAAGCAAGAGATTCAACCACTCGACCCTAATTGTCAGGTTATTGGCGGAATTGCGTTACGTAAACAAACCGTTCCGCTGTTTGAAGAGCCTTTATATGACACGAAACCTTATCCTAAAACCAAGCAAGCCAAAGAAAAATTGTTCGGTGACCAATTGGGCTATCGTAGTGAACAAAGTCGAATGATGAATTTAGTTTATGATCATTTTACTACCAGTGAGGAAAAAAATTTATTCATTGAAGCGGCGACAGGTACTGGTAAAACGCTAGGCTACTTAGTACCTTTAAGCTACTTAGCCACGCCTAAAGCGCCAGTTATTATCTCAACAGTATCTATTGTCTTACAAAATCAACTGCTGGAAAAGGATTTGCCTTTGGCCAACCGTATTTGTCCACGACCTTTGCAGGGAACAGTTGTCAAAAGTCACCGTCATTACTTAGATTTGCAACGTTTTAAGGCCACTTTGGCTCATCCGCTTCCTCAAAAACAATATGCCTTATACCAAATGGGCGTGCTAGTTTGGTTAGTCAAGACCGAAACGGGGGACTTGGATGAATTACAGTTAACGAGCTTTAATCATTTGTTTTGGAAAGAGGTCACTCATCGTGGCATAGCTTATCTTTCTTTACAAGATGAATTCTATCAAGTAGATTTTGTTAGGCATCTTTATCATAAAATGGCGCAAAGTAATGTGCTGATTGTCAATCATGCTTTTTTAGTACAAGAATCCCTTCGGCCTGAACCGTTATTGCCAGCCAGTCCGTATTTAATTATTGACGAAGCCCATCACTTGCCAGATATCGCTGGCCGTCTTGCTAGCGAAAAAGTTAATGTTACGCTTTTTAAGCAACAGCTGATGCATTTGATGGAAAAAGAGCATTTATTTGACGAAATATTCACTATATTACAGGCTTTTCCAGAACAACAGCACTACTTGAAAATCTATCAACAAGCCCTCTGGGAGCTATTGGAAGAATGGCCGGACTTTTTGTATGAGTTAGGTCGCCTTTTTCATAAAAATTATAAAAAAATTCGTAAGCAAGAACTGCTAGTTACCAAAGAACAAATGGATCATCTATCCTTAACCGGAGAAAATCATTTACAAACGATTCAGGTGCTTTTACAGGAATTGTTGACAATCCAAGCGGGGTTACAGCAGACAATGGTCACTCATTTAGAGACATTTACGCAGGAACAGCGCTTAAAGCTGGTACGTTTTAGTCAATTTTGTGATCAAATTGCAGTTATGCAGCATTGCTTCATGATATTTACAGAAAATTGGCAAGCACGTTGGGTGAAGGAATACATTCCCGATGGTCCTCAGCAAGGAACCATTGCCATCAGCGATTTAAAAGCTAGTCTGCTGCCAAAAACCCGTTGGTATGAACGCTATCAAACCATCTTATTCACTGGGGGCACCCTGAAATTTGGAAATAACAAACGCTATTTACCACAACGTTTAGGGCTAGCGGAGACCGTGGTGAAAACTTTGCCCAATCCTTATAATTATCAGGAAAATGCCCGGCTTTATATTCCAGCGGAGGCTTTAGCAATTCAGCCTGCCACTCCTCAAAACTTTTCGGCGTATATTGCCTCTGTTGTTCAACAGCTAATGGCTCAAGAACAACGTCCAATTTTGGTTTTGTTTACGGCTCATGAACTGCTGAGTCTTGTTTATCAGCACTTGCATCAGGCGTTTATGGAGCAGGGTTGGGACTTGTTGGCTCAAGGTATTAGTGGAAGCCGAGAAAAACTGTTGAAACGCTTCTTTCGTAGTCCGGCGAGTGTTCTTTTAGGAGCAGATAGTTTTTGGGAAGGTGTGGACTTACCTGGAGAAGCCTTGCAATTGCTGATTGTAACCCGCTTACCTTTTGAAAATCCTAAGCGACCTTTCGTTCAGGCTCGCTATGCTTATCTGGAAGAACAAGGGCTGGATCCGTTTAAACAAGAAGCACTTCCCAAAGCTGTTTTGCGTTTACGTCAAGCCTTAGGTCGCTTAATCCGTTCAGAAAAAGATCGAGGCGCTTTAATCGTTTTGGATCGTCGTTTGGTGACTGCCAAATACGGCAAGCGTATTTTAAAAGCTTTCCCTAAACAGCTGCCAGTCAAAGAAGCACCTTTAACAGAAATCTTATTGGAGCTAAAGGAATTTTTAAAGAATGAAAACAAAGATTTTACGGGTTAACTATTAAAATACTAGATTTTTCTGCTATAATAATACCCAGTAAACATAGAGAGGATGGCAAGAAGTTGGCAGAAAATGAAGAACTGCAAGAAAAAAAGAAGATCAAGCTCCTGCTAAGTTTGATGGTCGTGTTATTAGCAATCATTGTTGCTATTGTTATTTTTTATGTACGTGCCAACCAACCGATGGTTCAAGCTCGCAAGGAAGCAATTGCCATTGCCCAAAAATCAGCTCATTTGAAATCAGCTGATCATTTTTATTGGTTTACTCGTCAAAAAACTTACTTTAGTGTGACCGGAAAAGATGATAAGGGCACGGAAGTCGCTGTTATCATTCCTAAATCCGGTGAAAAAATCACCGTTTTAAATCAGCAAGATGGAATCACAGAAGCTCAAGCTCGCAGTACAGTGGCGGCTGCTCAGCCTCAAGATGAAGTAATCAAAGCAACGCTGGGGCTCTATGAAGGCCGACCAGTCTGGGAAGTCATGACGAAAAACAGCCAAAAAGAAGTGACTTATTATTTATTGTCTTTTGATAAAGGCGAGACGATAAAAGAAATCCAAAATGTTTAATTGAAAGTAAGACGAAACCTAATTGAAGTCAATCAGTAAGAATGGAGGCGTTGTATGAAATTAGCAACTCGGGCCCAACAGCTTGAGCCTTCTGCGACCTTAGCCGCCGCTGCCAAGGCCAAAGCATTGAAAGCCGAAGGGGCGGATATTTTGAATTTAACGGTGGGAGAGCCGGATTTTCCTACTCCTGAAGCAATTCGTCAAGCGGCTATTGCGGCAATTGAAAGCGGTAAGGCCAGTTATTATACGCCGGCTGGCGGTATTTCACAACTGAGGACAGCTGTTGTCAATCATTTGGCAACTTATTATGATTTAAACTACGAAACGAATCAAGTCATCGTCACTGATGGAGCTAAGTTCGCTTTATACTTGCTTTTTCAAGCTTTACTAGATGAAGGTGATGAAGTCATCATTCCGGCTCCTTATTGGGTTAGTTATGGTGAACAAGTGAAGCTGGCTTTAGGTAAACCAGTCTATATTTCCAGTCAGCAATCTAGTGACTTCAAAGTAACAGTGGCTCAGTTGGAAGCTGCACGAACGGCTCGTACTAAACTATTGATTTTGAATTCACCCTCTAATCCAACAGGTATGATTTACACAAAGGATGAATTGTTGACTATTGGTAATTGGGCGGTGGAACATGACATTTTGATTGTTTCAGATGATATTTATGGCCGATTGGTCTACAATCAAAATGAATTTACTGCAATTGCGACATTGTCAGAGGCAATTCGGCGCCAGACTGTTATTATCAATGGTGTTTCTAAAACGTATGCCATGACTGGCTGGCGCATCGGCTATGCAGTCGGAGATGAACAGTTGATTCAAGCCATGAACGCCATTGCTTCTCAATCGACCAGTAATCCTGTAGCAGTTAGTCAATACGCAGCAATTGAAGCTTTAAGTGGTGATCAAACGGCAGCGGCTACTATGCGGCAAGCCTTTGAGGAACGCTTAAATACCATTTTTCCAAAAGTAGCTGCTTTACCAGGTGTGCAGATTAAAAAGCCACAAGGTGCTTTTTATCTATTCCCTAATATTAAAGAAACCATGGCACTTTGTGGCTATGAGCAAGTTTCTCGTTGGGTAGAAGATTTGCTGCTGGAAGCTCATGTAGCTGTTGTCAGTGGTGAAGGATTTGGAGCTTGGGAGCATATTCGAATCAGCTATGCAGCGGATCTGGCAACTTTGGAAGCGGCCATTGAGCGGATGCATCAATTTATTCAGCGGAAAATTGCTCAAAGACAGATGTAGTTAAGTATAAATTTAAAGAAACGGAGAGACAAACGTGGAACAAATTCAAATTATTGATTCAAAAAAGCATGTCGGTGAAACGGTCAGAATAGGCGCTTGGGTGGCGAACAAACGCTCAAGTGGAAAAATAGCCTTTTTACAATTGAGAGATGGAACTGCCTATTTCCAAGGTGTGGTAGTAAAAAGTGAAGTGTCAGAAGCGGTTTTTCAATTAGCGAAAGGTCTGCATCAAGAAACGTCTGTCTGGATTACTGGTGAAATCCGTGAAGATAATCGTTCAAAATTTGGCTATGAAATAGGCATTTCAGAGATTGAAGTAGTGGGGGAAAGTGAAGAGTACCCAATTACGCCTAAAGAACATGGCACCGACTTTTTGATGGATCATCGTCATTTGTGGTTACGGTCTTCTCGCCAACATGCGGTGATGCAAATCCGCAATGAAATCATTCGCGCAACTTACGAATTTTTCAATGCTAACGGTTTTGTAAAAATTGATCCACCGATCTTAACGGGATCAGCGCCGGAAGGTACAACTGATTTGTTTGAAACCAACTATTTTGATCAAAAAGCGTATCTATCTCAAAGTGGTCAGTTATATATGGAAGCTGCCGCAATGGCCTTTGGCAAAGTTTTTTCATTTGGTCCAACCTTCCGAGCTGAAAAGTCAAAAACACGCCGGCATTTGATTGAATTTTGGATGATTGAACCGGAAATGGCTTTTACACATCAAGAAGAAAGCTTGGAAGTCCAAGAACGTTATGTGGCCTTTTTAGCACAAAACGTGTTAGATCACTGTGATTACGCATTAGATGTGTTAGAACGTGATAAAGAAACCTTGAAGCAATACACGCAATGGCCGTTTCCACGTATTTCTTATGATGATGCAGTTGAATTGTTGAAGCAAAATGGCTTTGACGATATTGAATGGGGCGATGACTTTGGTTCACCGCATGAAACGTTTATCGCAAATTCTTTTGAAAAACCTGTTTTCATCATGAACTATCCAAAAGCGATTAAACCGTTTTATATGAAGCCTCATCCAACTCGGGAAGACGTAGTGATTTGTGCGGATCTAATTGCACCAGAAGGCTACGGCGAAATCATCGGTGGCTCAGAACGGGCGACGGATTATGAATTCTTATTAGAGCAAATCAAAGCTCACGGATTGGATCAGCAAGAATATTCTTGGTATTTGGACTTACGCAAGTACGGTTCTGTTCCGCACTCTGGGTTTGGCCTTGGTTTAGAACGAACTGTGACTTGGCTAGCTGGTATCGATCATGTGCGTGAAGCGATTCCATTCCCACGTTTGTTAAATCGTATTTATCCTTAATTACAACAAAGAGCAAGCCGACCTTTCAAGAGGTCGCTTGTTTTTTTAGGTTCATAAGAGGTGGAAGCAAGCTCAAACAAAGAAAAATTAGGCAAGTTCTTTAGAAAAAAAAGATTGTATGGTAAAATGTCAGAAAGCAAATAGAATAGTAAATAAAAGGAATGACCTGAATGGATAATGCACAAGTCAAAAGAAAACACTTTCGTTTTCCAGCATATGATGACGAAATAGGCGTAAAAATACCTAGCCAAAGCAACCGTATCCTCTTTCAAGATGAATTTAAAAATGATAAATCGGCAGCTCCAGCAGCACAGACGGCTCCGCCTCAACAAAAAACAAGCACTAATCAACGCCATACAGAGCAACAAAAAACGCAATTAGCACGCCATAAGTCCAATTTGCCAGATTATGCCTTACATTCCAAAGAGAGTAGTTCCGCTGCTAAAAAGAACCCCTCTTTGTTTGGCAGTAATTCCAGTAATGGCTGGACCCAAACATTTCATAAAAAAGAAACATCTCGGTCAGCAGTTGCGCCCAAAACACAATCAAGTACTTCTTACAGCAGTTCTTATTTTGTCCCTAAATATATTCCCGCTTCGATCATTCCGGAAGAAGATGCAACGAAACCTACTTTTTCTGAAGCGGAATTACTACAAGCGATGAAGAAAGAACCTGCTTCTTATCTCGTTTTAGACGATGAACCTGCAGCTTTTCAAGTAAAACAAAATGAAACGGATCCAACCGTCAAAAAATTTAATATTCCGACCAATGCGCCGGAAATACCTGTAACTAGAAGACAATACCAAAAGCTGAAACCGGAAATGGAACGCTTTGGCGGAGAACCATTGCCTCGTTCTCGTACGGAATTAAAGCACGCCAAGAAAAACGCTAAAAGTCAGACCGCTTATGGCCAAAAGGTAGAAGCAGCTAAACAGGAAAAAAAACGCGGTATTTTAGATAAACCCCTCAGTGGCATCATTGAAGATTCCAGTTCACGGCTAGAAAACAGCAAATACTTCAACTGAGGAGTAAGGAACCACGGTTCTTTTTAGTTAAGAAGCAAGTAGGGTGGGCAAGTTCAGCTAATAAATCACCTACCTGTAAGCTTCACGTAAGTTTCATTAAAAGCGCTCAGAAGTGCAGGCAACGAACTAAAGCGTGCCTGCTCCTTTTTTTCAGCCATAGTTATGGTTGATTATTTTTTCTTTTTATACGATAATGGTTTTCGTATGACGAAAGAATCTAAAAAAAACAAATGTTTTATTTATAAGAGAAGAGGATATTGATGGGAAATCAAGCAAAAAAATTATACCATTTCGTTGGAATTAAAGGTTCCGGCATGAGCTCTTTAGCCTTGGTTTTATTTCAAAAAGGCTACCGAGTGCAAGGCTCTGACGTGGAAGAATATTTTTTCACCCAACGGGATTTGGAAAAAGCCGGCATTCCTATTTTGTCGTTTGATGCCGATAATATTACCAAAGATCTGGTTGTAATCGCCGGTAATGCGTTTCCTGATACACATGAAGAATTAGTGCGCGCTCGTGAATTAGGGGTTGAAATTATTCGTTATCATGATTTTATCGGACGCTTTATTGAACCTTATACAAGCATTGCAGTGACTGGTTCTCACGGGAAAACTAGTACCACTGGTTTATTGGCTCATGTATTAAGCGGAATTAAACCAACCAGCTACTTAATTGGAGATGGTACCGGACACGGCGAACCGAATGCTGAGTTCTTTGCTTTTGAAGCCTGCGAATATCGGCGGCATTTTTTAGCTTATTCACCTGATTACGTAATCATGACTAACATTGATTTTGATCATCCTGATTACTATCAAAGTATTGAAGATGTTTTTTCAGCATTTCAAACAATGGCTCATCAAATAAAAAAAGGCATTTTTGCTTATGGCGATGATCCTTTTTTACGTCAATTAAAAGCCGACGTACCGATTTACTATTATGGCGTTCGTGCAGACGATGATATTCAAGCTAGAAATATTCAACGTACGACAGCTGGTTCTTCCTTTGATGTATATCACCAAGATGAGTTTGTCGGACATTTCGTTTTACCGGCATACGGTCATCACAACATTATGAATGCTTTAGGTGTGATTGCGGTCGCTTATTTTGAAGAATTAGATATGACGCAAGTGGCTGCTGAAATGTTGAGTTTCAAAGGAGTCAAACGTCGTTTCAGTGAAAAGAAGGTGGGCGATGTTATCATCGTTGATGATTATGCGCATCACCCTGCAGAAATTAAAGCAACTATTGATGGCGCTCGTCAAAAATATCCTGACAAAGAGATCGTGGCGGTCTTTCAACCACATACATTCACTCGAACAATTGCTTTAATGGATGAGTTTGCGCAAGCCTTAGATTTAGCCGATCAAGTCTTTTTATGTAATATTTTTGGATCAGCCCGTGAAAAACAAGGTGCAGTTCGGATTGAAGATTTAGGAGCAAAAGTTCAAAAAGGCGGCCAAGTATTAACCGAAGAAAATGTTTCACCGCTGTTGGACTATGAAGAAGCTGTTGTGGTCTTTATGGGAGCTGGCGATGTACAAAAATTCGAACAAGCCTATGAAACGTTATTGAGCAATACTACGCGGAACGTTTTATAGTTGAATCAATGCAATAAGTTTAGCAGGGTACTTTTGAGGAACTGGACAGTGTCGTAGTGGCATTTAGCTCAGTTCCTTCTTTTAAGATTAAGCTTGTTTTTTAAACATAGTTTGGTACAATTAACGTAACATTAATGGAGGTGTACAAAGTTGAACTTCGGTAAATCGAGAAATTTAGGGAAAACTATTGAGGAGATTGAAGAAGGCGATTCGTTGTCTTTAACGGAATCAATTGAAGATAAAGATTTATTATTGTATTTGGGGTTAACAAATGACGCAAACCCTTTATACATCCAACACGATTACGCACAAAAGACAGAATACGAAAAGCCGATCGTGCCATCAATTATGTTGATGGGAATTATTACCAGTGCTATTTCAAAACACTTGCCTGGTCCAGGTTCTCACGTGGTGAATTTCGCTGTGAATTTTGTTGAACCGGTCTTTCATTATGAAACATTAACCTTTCATTTCGAAGTGATGAAAGTAGATAAGATGAAAGATGTTGTCACGATTTCTATTGAAGTAGTCAATGAAGCTGATAATCGTGTTTTGGATGCTGTTGTGATGGTTCAGCCACCAAAATTAATCGTTGAAATTGAAAAATAAATAAGGAAAGAAGGGTATTTTATGAATCGACAAGATACAATGCAAGCGAAAACTGGGTTAAACACTTTTTTCGCTAAAATTTACGGATTCTTGGCTTTAGGAATCGGCATTAGTGCGTTGGTGACTTTTTTGTTATTTAATGTTTTTACCGGTTTTTTTGCTACTATTTTAAGTTCTACTGGCTTGTTTCTCAGTCTATGTGTACTTGAATTTGTATTAGTAATTTACTTAGGAGCTAAAGCTCAAAAAAATCCTTCATTGGCTATTGCTGGTTTTGTACTTTATGCAGTTGTCAATGGCATAACGCTTTCTGCTGCTTTACTGCTTTATACCCAAACGTCTATTTTCGGAGCATTTTTAAGCGCTGCGGCTACGTTTGGAGCGATGGCTTTAGTTGGGATTTTCACTAAAAAAGATCTTTCTCGTCTGGGTCATGCAGCCTACAGTGCGTTAATCGGGATTATTATTGCGATGCTGCTCAATGTTTTCTTACTACACAGCAGTGCCGTTGAATTATTTATCTCTTTGTTAACAGTTATAGTCTTTTCCGGGATTACCGCTTATGATAATCAAAATATCAGTCGGGTCTATGCCCAAGCTGATGGACAAGTAGGTACGGGAGTTGCCGTCTTTTTCGCTTTACAACTCTACCTTGATTTAATCAACCTATTCTTAGCCTTCTTAAAAATTTTTGGCAAAAATAATTAAAAGCTCTATAAAAGATTCGAGTGAAAAGCAGCAGTGCTTTTCACTCGATTTTTTTATAAGTAAATTCGAGCAACAAAGCTAATTGATAGCAGGAATCTGTCTATGTTGAAAAGAACGATTATTTATTAGGAAAACAGACGCTTAGTATATAGATATTTTCAAAAAACAGTGTCTTTTAATTGGAGAGAAAGAAGGACAGCTAAGCAATGCTTGTTGTTGGAAGCTATTTTCCCTTTACTAACTGGTAGAACAAGTTGTTTGAATAAAAAGATAGCGACTCCTAGTTCAAACGTGAAACGAAGTGGTTTGACTTCAGGGTTCCGTTTTTTATTTTCTCTTTTTAAAAACGAATATATGTTCTATAATAGGTGAAGATAGGTGGGATGAGTGTGAGAATCACGCAAAAGATAGCGATTCGTCAAGTGGTAGAATTTATTATGCGTAAAGGAGATCTTGATACACGACATACCAGTGAACATACCGCCCAAGAAGGTTCACGAATTCATCGTCAGCTACAACAGGCAGCTGGAAGCAACTATCAAAAAGAAGTTGCGTTAAAAACAAAAGTGGTTCTTAACCAACGAGAACATACGGTGGAGGGTCGGGCTGATGGTATTTTTCTTAATAAGGCTGGTGAGACGGTCATTGATGAGATTAAAACATCTGAGCCGGCTCTTGCGGATTTACCAAAAGAGAAGGTCGACTTATTTTGGTATCAAGCCATGTGTTATGGGCATATTTATTGTCAGCAGCAGGGATTAGCGCAAATCATTTTGCAGCTTACCTATTATCAAACAACAACCAAAGAAATTACGCGGCAACAAAAGACGTATACACAGGCTGAATTAGCGCTATTTTTTCAACAGTTGATGAGCCAATATGAACAGTGGGTCATATTTAAGGAAAATTGGCGTCAGCTCCGAAATCAATCCCTAAGAAATCTAACGTTCCCATATGATGACTATCGAAAAGGGCAACGGGAATTAGCGGCTGCTGTCTATAAGACAATTCTAAGTCAGCAGCGTTTATTTGTTGAAGCGCCTACGGGAACTGGCAAAACTATGTCAACTTTATTTCCAGCGTTAAAAGCGCTTGGTGAAGAACAAGCAGAACGAATTTTCTATTTAACAGCGAAAACCATTACGCGCCAAGTTGCAGAAGATGCCGTCAAAGCCTTAACTAAAACCAAAGCTCAAGTCAAAAGTATTACCCTGACAGCTAAAGATAAACTTTGTTTCTTATCTGAGGTCAACTGTACGCCAGAAGCTTGCCCATTTGCTCAAGGGTACTATGATCGCATTAATGAGGGGCTATGGGACTTGTTACAACATGAAAATCAGATTACACGTTCAGTAATTACAGTTTATGCTCAAAAACACCGGTTATGTCCTTTTGAACTCTCATTGGATGTCAGTCTCTGGTGTGACATCGTAATCGGTGATTATAATTATTTATTTGATCCAACGGTGTACCTACGTCGCTTTTTTGATGAATCCACTTCTGAAAAAGAAAATCTTTTTTTAATTGATGAAGCGCACAACTTAGTGAATCGCTCACGGGAAATGTATTCTGCGGCTTACTCTAAAAAAGCAGTCCAACAAGCCCAACAACTGCTTTACTCTGCTACGATTTCAGTCAAACAAGCTTTGCAGCAAGTACTGAAGGTCTTGGATGATTTGGAAGCTTTCTGTTTAGAAGCAGACAAGGAATTTGTCTATCAGCGAGCACCACTGGATACGTTAGCCAAAAAAGTGATAACAGTCATCGAAGAACTAGCACAATGGCTTCCGGAAAATCAGCAATTTGAACAGTTAGAGGTAGTAACTAGCTTTTATTTTGAGAGTTTGGCTTATGTGCGTATTAGTGAGTACTACGATGACCATTACTTTACCTACGTTACGATCAAAAACGATGATTGCATAGTGAAACAATTTTGCATTGACCCGGCGTATTTATTAAATCAGCGGTTAGCTAAAGGTAAAGCCAGCATTCTTTTTTCAGCGACTTTAACGCCATTAGCTTACTACCAAGAAATATTAGGAGGAACTCCGACAAGTTTACGTTATCGAATTCCCAGCCCTTTTCCAGCTGACAACCAATTATTGGTAGTAGGTACTCATATAGCTACTACTTATAAAAAACGGTCGGCTAGCTTACCGCTTTTAGTGGAGCTGTTAGGAAATTTAGTGCAGCTTAAGCAGGGGAATTATCTTGTTTTTTTTCCATCCTATGCGTATATGACTGCTGCTTACGAGCAATTTGTTGCTGCCTTTCCTGAAATAAAAACGCAGCAACAAGGGAGTGACTTAAATGAGCAGGAGCGAGAACAGTTTTTAGCGGCTTTTGTTGAAGCTCCGACTGAGTCTTTGTTGGGCTTTTGTGTATTAGGTGGTATTTTTTCAGAAGGAATTGATTTAAAAGGAAATCGATTAATTGCGTCGATCATCGTTGGCGTTGGGTTACCACAAATCAATGATGAACAAGAATTAATTCAAACGTATTATCAAGCAGAAAAACGGCAAGGCTTTCAGTTTGCCTACCAAATTCCTGGCATGAACAAAGTGCTGCAAGCAGCCGGTCGCGTGATCCGGGATGTGCATGATCGTGGAATCGTGTTATTATTAGATGAAAGATTTCAAACACCGGCTGTAAAAGCGCTGTTTCCGTCTCATTGGTTTCAAGCCAAGCAAGCCCACAGCAATCAACAGCTCTGGCAGCTGGTGGCTGATTTTTGGCAAAAATTTGAACAATAAGTAGAAGGAGGCCATTGATGAAAACTATTTTAGTCCTTCATACTGGTGGTACGATCTCAATGCAAAAAGCGACTGGCGGTCGTGTTATCCCCAGCGAAAAAAATCCATTAAGGGAACAAGAAGCGTTGTTCCATGGCAAAGTTCATCTAATCGTTGAGGAGATATTCAATCTACCTTCTCCTCACATAACATTAGAACGTATGCTACAAATAAAAAATAGAATTCAACAAGCCTATCAGGAAAACGTCGACGGAGTTGTAATCACTCACGGAACAGATACCTTGGAAGAAACGGCTTACTTCTTAGACATTACATTGAAAAAAAGAATTCCCATCGTTTTAACAGGTGCTATGCGTTCCAGTAATGAGATCGGTAGCGATGGTTTGTATAATTTTATTAGCGCTATCTGGACAGCTTGTGACAACGAATCTTACAATAAAGGAGTTTTAGTCGTGATGAACGATGAAATTCACACGGCGCGCTTTGTTACGAAAACTCATACTACCAATGTAGCGACGTTCCGAACACCAACCTTTGGCCCAATCGGTATGATCGCAAAAGAACAAGCTTTTTTTGCAAAGGAGGTGCTACCACAAACAACCTGTGAGATTCAAACTGTTACTGGAAATGTCTATGTTATAAAAGGATACGCTGGTATGAACGGGCAACTATTTGACTTGTTAAATACGCCTGTCACAGATGGGATAGTTATTGAAGCTTTGGGAGCAGGTAATTTGCCACCAGCGACTTTGTCGGCGATCGAACGTCTAATTAAAAATCAAATTCTGGTGGTTCTAGTTTCTCGCTGTTCCAATGGGGTGGCTGAAGATATCTACGATTATGAAGGGGGCAGTGTAGGGCTGAAAGAAATGGGTGTAATTTTTGCCCGTGGATTGAATGGTCAAAAAGCGCGAATCCGTTTGATTGTCGGATTGAATAGCCATAAAACAGCCGCTGAACTGCGTGAATTTTTAAGTCAATAATAATCAGACGACAAGCGTCTATTGAATTGAGATTTCAGTAGTTGCTTGTCGTATTTTTTATAATTAATAGTGTCGTTTGTCCTAGTTAAATATTTACTCGGACCAGCTGAATGATTTTTGTTGTCATTTTCTTGATGAAGGAACTTGACGGATTCTTATACCCAAACAGTAATAAGTACTGGTTGATTTATTTTTCGTAAACTCCGCTGACGGAGATAGAGCTGAAAGGCGTTACGATTTGAGGAATTGGAGAAACAGTCGACCTTATCAATATCTTGAAGGGCTGCTAAAATTACGGAAGAATCTGAAGGCTGATCCCTGTCGATTTGTAAATAAAGGCTGAGACAAAACTATTTTTTGTCTTGTCTCAGCCATCTTTTCACTGCTAACTTATTAAAGGCAATTTTCTTGGGTCAAACTGTTTTTAGCGATAGTTGGTGAATTGTAATTCAAGGGGCAAATCCATGTCTCGTAATGAGGCAATCACTTTTTGTAAGTCCTCCCGACTTTTGCCGGTTACGCGAATTTTTTCTTCTTGAATTTGAGTTTTAACTTTTAAGCCACTATTTTTAATGGCAGTCGTAATTTTTTTGGCTTGCTCTTTATCAATACCGTTGATTAACTGACCATATTGGCGCGCCATACCACCCAAGGCTTTTTCGCTGGCGGAAAACTGAATATTTTTGATTGGTACGCTGCGTTTCACTAGCTTGTTGAACAATATATCCTTAACTTGTTCTAATTTATAATCGTCTTCGGCAATGACGACTAATTTTCCATTGTCCAGCTTAATATCAGCGAGGGAATTTTTAAAATCAAAACGATTTTTCAATTCCTTGCTTGCGAGTTGAATTGCATTTTTCATTTCTTCCAGATTGACTTCAGAGACGATATCAAAACTTGCTTCTTTTGCTGCCATACGACTTCCTCCTCTTCGTTTGCTTCCTTTAATAGTACCATGAAAAATACTGGTTTCAAGGAGAAACTTTTTCACTAGAAATATATAAAAAATTTTTGTCTTTTTATCAATCGAACTACTTTTCTTTTCGTCGGCAACCTGTTATTCTAAGTCAGAAGATCAGCTAAAGGAGTGTTAGAAGTGAATCAATGGATGAATAGCTATCGCACCAGTGAATCAGTCAAAAAAATTGCCGTTATACTAATCACAGCAGTGACTTCAGCAGTGGGACTGAACTTTTTTTTGGTACCCGCTAAAGTTTTTTCTGCCGGTGCGAATGGAATTGCACAAATTATTGCTACGCTATTACATATGCATGGAGGAATTCATGTAGACACTGGATTATTTATTTTTCTTTTAAATATCCCGTTATTTGCTTTAGGCTTTTTTAAATTAGGCAAACAATCAACTATTTTGAGTTTTATTAACGTTGTTGCCATTTCAATTTTTACGATGTTTATGCCTGTAGTTACAGTGACCACCAATCCTTTGATGAACGCCATTGTCGGTGGTGTGTTGGTTGGTGTTGGGGCCGGTTTGTCTTTGAAAATGGGCTTTAATACTGGCGGTATGGACATTATTTCACTAGTATTATCAAAAACAACAGGTAAGACAGTCGGCAATTATATGTTTCTTTTAAATGGCATTATTGTTTTACTGGCTGGTTTTGTTTTTAACTGGGAGAGTGCCCTATATACGATTATTTCCATTTATTGCTTAAGCCAAGTGGTGGACACCATTCATACCAGTCATCAAAAGGTAACCACGATGATTGTAACGACAAAACCGGAAGCCACAGCCCGAGCAATTGCCCAATCTATTGCTCGTGGGATGACACTTCTTCCTTCAATCGGCGGCTATTCAGGTAGAGAGGGGCGCGTCATTATGATGGTCATTACTCGTTACGAACTATATGACTTAGAGCAAATAGTCTATGAAATTGATGAAGATGCATTTATAAATATTATGCCGACACACTCTGTACTCGGTCGCTTTGCTAATGAAGACGAGCAACGTATTTTTCGCAGCACCGGTTCTTTTCCTGAACTACAAACTCACAAGGCTAAACGGCAAGCTAATAAAGGGATAAAGAAGAAAAATTGAGCTTAAAGTAGGCTTTTAATTTCATTTGTTTGTGAAAAATCGGACAAAAATTTTCTGAAAAAAATGATTTTAGTAGAAAAGTACTTAAAAGTCTGCTAAAATAGAAATGTTGGTTAGGTTAATTCCTAACAAATAAAGTTTAGTAAAACTTAGGAGGAATTTTTTATGCCAGTAGTATCAGGAGCAGAATTCTTAAAAGCCGCACGTAAAGGTGGTTATGCAGTCGGTGGGTTTAACACCAATAATTTGGAATGGACACAAGCGATTTTAGAAGCGGCTGAAGCTAAAAAAGCACCTGTTTTAATCCAAACATCAATGGGCGCTGCTAAATATATGGGCGGTTACAAAGTTGCTAAAGATATGATCTGTAACTTGGTTGATTCAATGAACATTACTGTACCAGTAGCGATTCATTTAGACCATGGTGACTACGAAGCTGCTTTAGAATGTATCGAAGTTGGCTATACATCTATTATGTTTGACGGCTCTCACTTACCTTTTGAAGAAAACTTAAAATTAGCGAAAGACGTTGTTGAAAAAGCTCATGCTAAAGGGATTTCTGTTGAGTGTGAAGTTGGTTCAATCGGCGGTGAAGAAGATGGAATCATTGGTGCCGGCGAATTAGCTGATGTTGAAGAATGTAAACAAATGGTTGCTACCGGAATTGACTACTTAGCATGCGGTATTGGTAACATCCACGGTGTTTACCCTGAAAACTGGAAGGGTTTAGCATTTGACCACTTACAAGCAATCGCTGATGCTGTGGGTTCTGACGTTCCTCTAGTATTACATGGTGGATCAGGTATTCCTCAAGAACAAATCCAAAAAGCGATCTCAATGGGTATTTCTAAAGTTAACGTAAATACTGAATTCCAATTATCATTTGCAAAAGCAACTCGTGAATATATTGAAGCTGGTAAAGATTTACAAGGCAAAGGCTTTGACCCTCGTAAATTATTAGCTCCAGGTAAAGCTGCGATCATCAAAGATGCAGAAGAACATATTGACTGGTTCGGTTCTGCTAACAAAGCGTAATTTTATTTTGAAGAAAATTACTGCTTTTTCCTAGCTGATTAGAGTAATCAGTTTGGAAGAAAGTTGAATTTCCGGCAGGCAAGAGGTAACGATTCGTTCGTTTCTCCTTGTCTGTTTTTTTAATGAGCAGGAGGATTGCTTTTTTCTTTGTAACGGATGTGATAGAATGGGTAAGGTACTTTATTTTTCCAGAAGTGAATGATAGATAGGTGAGAATAAGTAATGAAAAAAATTATTATAAAAGGCCAGCAGCCATTGGCTGGTGAAGTTGCGATTAGCGGGGCTAAAAATAGTGCAGTTGCATTGATTCCCGCAGCTATTTTAGCAGATTCGCCTGTTATTTTAGATGGCGTTCCCGATATTCAAGATGTCCACTCATTAATCGAAATTTTAGAAATAATGGGCGCAACGATCACGTTTGAAAACAATACCTTAACTATTGACCCAACTAAAATAGTATCTGTGCCGATGCCTAGCGGTAAGATTAACAGCTTGCGCGCTTCTTATTATTTTATGGGAGCATTATTGAGTCGTTTTGGCGAAGGTGTTGTAGGATTGCCTGGCGGTTGTTATTTAGGTCCACGTCCAATTGATTTACATATCAAAGGATTTGAAGCGCTGGGAGCGCATGTCACCAATGAACATGGTGCGATGTATTTGCGTACACAGGCGACTGGCTTGAAAGGAACGCGGATCTTCATGGATATGGTGTCTATTGGCGCTACAATCAATGTTATGCTGGCAGCGGTGAAGGCTTCTGGCAAAACAATTATTGAAAATGCAGCTAGAGAGCCAGAAATTATCGATGTGGCGACTTTGCTGAACAATATGGGTGCTAAGATTCGCGGTGCTGGTACGGATGTCATTCGCATTGAAGGGGTACAAGAACTTCACGGTTGTCGGCATTCAATCATTCCCGACCGGATCGAAGCCGGGACTTATTTAGCCATGGCTGCAGCAGTTGGACAGGGCATTAAAGTTCGTAATGTGATCTATGAGCATTTAGAAAGCTTTATTGCGAAACTTCAAGAAATGGGTGTCAAGCTGACGATTGAAGAAGATGCAATTTTTGTTCATCCGGCGTCTGATTTAAAAATGACGGCGATTAAAACGTATCCTTATCCTGGCTTTGCTACCGATTTGCAGCAGCCGATTACACCGTTATTGTTAACAGCTCAAGGAACCGGAGAAGTAACGGATACCATTTATACTCAAAGAAATAAACATATTCCTGAATTGGTACGAATGGGAGCTGATGCTTCTTTAGAAGGGAATATGATTATTCTAAACGGTCCGGCAAAACTACACGGCGCTGAAGTAGTGGCTTCTGATCTGCGGGCGGGAGCAGCCTTAGTAACAGCTGGATTAATGGCTGAAGGTACAACAACGATTTATAACGTTGAATATATTTTAAGAGGCTATGATCACATCATTGAAAAATTAACGGCTTTAGGCGCGGATATTCAAATGGTGGAAAGTGAAGATGAGGTGGCACGATGAGTGACTATTTAACAATGGCGGAACTTGAAAATAGTACCCTAAAAGATATCTATGCTTATGCAAAAGAGTTCAAAATCCCATATTACAGCCAAATGAACAAAAAAGAGCTTTCTTTAGCAGTTATTCGCGCACAGGCAGAAAAACAAGGCTTCTTCTTTATGGAAGGAATTTTAGACATCATTTCCTCTGAAGGGTATGGTTTTTTGCGCCCCATCAATTATGGACCCAGTGCAGAGGATATTTATATTTCCTCTTCGCAAATTCGCCGATTTGGATTGCGCAACGGTGATAAGGTAGCCGGAAAAGCTCGACCACCAAAAGAATCAGAGCGTTACTATGGCTTGATGCACGTCGAAAGTGTTAACGGTAAAGACCCGGAAGAAGCAAAAGAAAGACCCCATTTCCCAGCTTTAACTCCCTTATATCCCAATCGACAACTAAAACTTGAAACGACCTCTAGCCGTTTATCTACCCGGATGATTGATTTATTTGCGCCAGTAGGGTTTGGCCAACGGGGCTTGATAGTCGCACCTCCTAAAGCCGGCAAAACAAGTGTTTTAAAAGAAATAGCCAACGGTATTACAGAAAACCATCCTAACGTTGAATTGATTTTATTGCTAATTGATGAACGTCCAGAGGAAGTTACCGATTTAGAACGTAGTGTAAAAGGTGATGTTGTTTCTTCTACTTTTGATCAGCAACCACAAAATCACACAAGAGTAGCAGAACTCGTTTTGGATCGTGCGATGCGCTTGGTGGAAGACAAACGAGACGTTGTGATTCTAATGGATAGTATAACTCGATTAGCTCGTGCTTATAACTTGGTAATTCCACCTAGCGGACGAACTTTAAGCGGAGGAATTGATCCTGCAGCCTTTTACAAACCTAAGCGTTTCTTCGGCGCAGCCAGAAACATTGAAGAAGGTGGCAGTCTAACTATCTTAGCAACAGCCTTAGTTGATACCGGTAGTCGGATGGATGATATGATTTATGAAGAGTTTAAAGGAACCGGCAACATGGAGCTCCACTTATCACGTGAGTTAGCAGAACGTCGTGTCTTCCCGGCTATCGATATTAAAAAATCAAGTACCCGAAAAGAAGAACTGCTGATGACCGGCGAACAATTAGAAGAAACTTGGAAATTAAGAAATCATATGACTGGCGATTCATTGGAGTACACCGATCAATTCATCCAGTTAGTTCGTAAAACCAAATCCAATCATGAATTGTACAAAGCCTTTCAAGATGTCTCTTTTGGGCACCAAACTAAAAGAAATTCCAAAAGATAATTGCATCTAAAAATAAAACATGGTATTATAGGCTTGTTGTACACCGACAAAATAACTCTGATGCAGCAAATGGATCAGGGCAAAGGAGCGAAAAAACACTATGAAACAAGATATCCATCCAAATTACCAACCAGTAGTATTTATGGATTCAACAACTGGTTTTAAATTCTTGTCAGGTTCTACTAAATCTTCACAAGAAACCGTGGAATGGGAAGATGGTAACACGTATCCATTGATCCGTGTCGAAGTAACTTCTGATTCACATCCATTTTACACTGGACGTCAAAAATTCACACAAGCAGATGGCCGTGTGGACCGTTTCAACAAAAAATACGGTCTCAAAGACGCCAATGCCAATCCAGAAGCTTAAGGAAAGTCAAGTACTTTTGGCTAATGATTTTCAAGGACTCTCGCAAATACCGAGAGTCTTTTTTTGTTTGGCTATTTTAGTATTTGTAAGATCACGCTGAAATAATGGTAATTTAATGAAACAGGTAAGTAATAGAGGCCAGAAGAGAAAGATTCTTTTTGCAAGTGGTCTATAAAAAATGTATTTTTGTACCTTACAACTAATTCATGACTTCCACAAAATTGAAAGCCTTATTCCAAAATTTCTCAGAGAACTTCAGAATTTGGCGTTTAGTTCATTGCTTTGGGTTTAAAAGTGGGGTCCAAATCTTCTTATTAAAGGAAGTTATGCGCAGATTATATCGTGAAAGCATCCAATTCACCATAAGCACCGTACTTATTTTTATAAGAGAGGATTCAAGAAATCGCTAGACTTATTTGATTATTCTTGCTTATTTACAACAGCCCCAAATAGAAACGGATAGTAAAGGAACAAATTAGAGGCTAGTTCCCGTTTTCCTTGGTCTTCTACTTTTTTGTAGTTTGAAAAGCGAATCATTTGTAGCTAATTTCAAATGATGGTAAGCTTAGCTTGTAAGAAAAACTATTAGGAGGGAATTAACATGGCAGATTTTGAAGGACGCGTTAATGACGCAAAAGACAAACTTACAGGAAAAGCTAAAGAAGTACAAGGGAAAGTAACCGACGATAAAAGTAAAGAATACGAAGGCAAAGCGCAAGACGCATTTGGTGATGCTAAAGATAAAGCACGTGATGCAGGTGACAACATTAAAGAAGGCGCTGAAAAGTTAGGCGATAAAATTAAGGAAGGCTTCGAAGACATCAAAGAAAAATTCCAAAAAAATGATAATAAATAATTGATGAAGTTTGTAGAAAATAGATGGCCGGGACAAAGCTAACTAATAGCTTTGTCCCGGCCATTATTTGTGAATCAACGGTGCTAACCCGAAAGTTCTTGAGCAGTTTCCGTAAATCCTCTCGAATAAAAAACAGATGGGGCAGCTTTTTCTCAAATTAGTTGAGCCTTAATGACGTTTGACTTCTTGTTTTATATTTGTTGTCTTTTATTAATGACGAACCAACTAAAGCAAAACAGTAACACCATGTAAATACTAAGAACGAATAAGCCATTTTGAAAAGTCAGTGTATTATTAGCTAATGGGTTTAAAAAGGTTCCTCCTTGTATAATATTTGGATTATTAATATAAACTGAAGGCAGTCGTTGTAAGATTTTTTCTAAAAAGAGCTGAGTAGGGGTTCTATAGTGAGAAAGTAAGATGAAGTTCATTAAGCCTATTACGTTGATTAAATAACTGTTAATAAGTAAGACAATTGCGAACCTTAGTATGGAAAAAAAGAGCAATATGAACAAATACAAAAGGTCAACACGTAACAAAAATGTTGAAATACTCATAATCGACCACGTATCATTCTGAAGAGTCGAAATAGGAGATTTGTTGGACCCTAAACCACTTTGACAACTGGCAATGACAAACGTAAGTAGAATCGGTAGCAACGTGATTGCCATACCGTAAATCGTCATTGTCATTAATTTTGAAGCAGTTATTTTTGATAAAGAATTGGCAGTTCATTCAGCAAATCAATGGTCTGTTTCCTTTTTTCATACATATGATTGTTAGCAAAAAGAAAACAGGGAAAGATTTCACAGGAGATGATAGGAACATATGACGGAAGCATTTGAAAACCTACATCTATCAAGATCAATATAGCTTATATTAAAGAAACCAGCATCTGGCTTAAAGTACTGCTTATTTTTCCTTACAGATGAAAATTAAGTAAGTGGTAAAAGTACCGTCAGCTTTATCATATTGAAGTTGATTCCCAGAGACTAAAGCACCAAAAGATTGAAAGTTTAAAAAAAACACACACAAAAATTGAATGCCAATTTTTGTGCGTGCTTGTTCGACTCTTAAAGCGAAACCTCTCTGTTTTTACCTTTTATTTCAATTGAAAGCCTTGCTGCTGTAAGAATGTTTTGACTTGCGGACGGCGATCAAAAGCAAAATAAGCTAATGACTTGTCACTCCAAGTACTTTGTTGTTGATTTGATGTTCGATGTTGATAGTAGCTGGCAATCAGTTGATCGTAGCGATCTAGATTTGTTAAGATGCTTGCATCGTACCGATCCTGCGCCGTAATCGTCTCCGCTGGAATTCGTGGTTTAGGTTCATTTTTTGTTTTGGGGACACCAATTGTTAAACCAAATAGCGGTACAGTCATCTCAGGAAGCTCCAGAAGTTCGGCTACTTTGGATAGGTCATTTCGAATACCGCCGATATAACAAATGCCTAAACCCATTGATTCAGCAGCCACCACCATATTTTGGGCAGCCAAGGAGGTATCAACCGTTGCCACTAACAAAGACTCAGGGCTACGTAAAGGATCAAGCGATTGGTTCTTTTTTTTCAAAATCGTTGCATGGCGATACAAATCAGCCACAAAAACGTAAAAAACTCCGGTGGTAGCTACATACGCTTCACAATTAGCCAGACGACCTAATTCATGACGTTTCGCTTTATCTGTGATTTCTAGAATACTATATGCTTGTAAGAAGTTAGAGCTGGAAGCAGCTTGTGCAGCTGCTATCAGGCTGGCTTTTTGGCTTGAGGTCAAAGGCGTGTCTGCGAAATTGCGGACGGAAGTATGTGCTAGTAAATGTTCAATTGTTTCGTTCATTGGTCAAAAACTCCTTCTCTTCATTTAGCTTTAAAATAGCGCAGAATAAATAAGCTGTCAAACAGACTTAAAAAACGGAGCGTAACAGTATAGGACCGTTGCTCCGTTTTCTAAATGTGACTAGTTGAAATCACATCCAAGGGATGATGATTCTAACGCAAACTTACAGTACACGTTCAAAGGGATCTAAGCTGATGCCTTTATCCAGTACAATTTTAGCATATTCCTGCGCAGAGAACAGTGAGTGATCCTTGTAATTACCGCATTCTTTAGCAGAAACCGCCGGAACCACTTCTGCTTGCGTAACTTTTTTCAAAACCTTGACTAAAGCATCACGGATTTCTCTTGGTGAATGTTGGTTCCACATAATTAAGTAAAAGCCAGTACGACAGCCCATTGGCGATAAGTCAATGATTCCTTCCAATTCATCACGTAAATTAACAGCTAACAGGTGTTCTAAAGTGTGTAGAGCAGCTGTCGGTAAGGCATCCTCGTTCGGCTGTAAAAAACGCAAATCATATTTTTCAACTAACGCTTCGCCATTTTGTTCAGTCCCAGCAAGGCGAACATAAGGTGCTTTTACAGTATTGTGATCTAATTCAAAACTTTCTACACGTGCCATGGTTTTAATCGCTCCTTGTTAATATTATAAATGCAACTTTACTATAACAAAATCAACAGAAAAGTCAATGAATGCCTCCTAGCGATTTTATGAAAAAAACGCAATTCTCTGAAAAATCATTTTCTTGGCTATGTAGTAATTGTCACAACTGTGGTAAAATAAGGCAAATGAGGAAGGAACGAAAAGTATGGAGGGATGTTGAAAGATGGGAAAAGACTACCAGATTGCGGTTGTGGGGGCTACTGGTGCTGTAGGTACAAAAATGATCGAAATGCTGGCTCAAAGCAGCTTGCCGATTCGCCAGTTGAAATTACTGGCTTCTAAGCGTTCGGCCGGCAAAGAAATCATTTTTAAAAATCAAACGCTGATTGTAGAAGAATTAGTTCCGGAATCTTTTGAAGGGGTTGATCTTGCGCTATTCAGTGCCGGAGGAGCTATTTCCAAACAATTTGCGCCCGAAGCTGTCAAACGAGGCGCCGTGGTTATTGATAACACCAGTTATTATCGAATGGATCCACAAGTACCCTTAGTGGTGCCGGAAGTGAACCGGGCTGCTTTAAAAGAACACCGTGGTATTATTGCTAATCCCAACTGTTCAACGATTCAAATGATGGTTGCTTTAGAACCAATTCGCCAAAAATTCGGTTTGGAGCGAATCATTGTAGCTACCTACCAAGCAGTCAGCGGTGCGGGTATCAGTGCAGTAAATGAATTAAAAGACCAAGCGCAAGCGTATTTACAAGGGACATCTGCAAAAGAGCTAACTGCGAATATTTTACCTGCTGCTTCTGATAAGAAGCATTATCCGATTGCGTTTAACGCATTGCCGCAGATCGATGTTTTTGATGAGGCGGATTATACGTACGAAGAATGGAAAATGATGAATGAAACGAAAAAAATCATGGAAGAACCTACGCTAAAAATTTCAGCGACCTGTGTACGGATTCCGGTAATTTCTGGACATTCAGAAGCGGTTTATATCGAAGTGGAAAAAACAGGTGCTTCAGTCACTGCTTTTAGAGAGCTGCTCAGTCAGGCGCCGGGTGTGATCTTACAAGATGACCCTAGTCAACAGCTCTATCCGCAAGCGTTGTTCAGTGTTGACCGTAAAGAAACGTTTGTCGGCCGTATTCGTCAAGACGTTGATGTTCCAAAAGGCTATCATCTGTGGGTGGTTTCTGATAATTTATTAAAAGGCGCAGCTTGGAATTCCGTTCAAATTGCTCAAGCGCTTCATGAGATGAATTTGGTGCAGGTACCCCTCAACCAATTTTACAATCGGGAGGAATAAGTATGAATTTAAAAAATGCGAGGATTATTACGGCGATGGTCACGCCTTTTGATGAAACAGGAGCGATTGATTTTCAAAAATTACCTCCGCTGATTGAGCATTTGTTGGCCCAACATACTGAAGGCTTGATCTTAGCTGGGACAACTGGCGAGTCGCCTACTTTGTCCCATGATGAAGAGATTGACTTGTTTCATGAAGTGATTCGATTAGTTGCCGGGCGAGTTCCGATCATTTGTGGAGTGGGAACCAATGATACCAGAGATTCAGTGGCTTTCGTGAAAGAAATCTCAGCTATTGACGGCATTGATGCTGGTTTGGCAGTTGTTCCTTATTATAATAAGCCAAATCAAGCAGGACTTTATGAGCATTTTAAAGCGATAGCAAGCGCTAGTGACTTACCGATTATCTTATATAATGTGCCAGGGCGCACGGTGGCTTCTTTAGAAGTAGCTACCACTTTGAAATTGGCGCAATTAGAAAATATCGTCGCTATTAAAGAATGTTCCGGATTGGACACTTTGGCGGAGTTGATTGAACAAGCGCCAAATGATTTTCTAGTGTATACTGGAGAAGACAGCTTAGCATTTGCAGCGAAAGCATTAGGCGCAAATGGTGTGATTTCTGTGGTGAGCCATGTGTTAGGCGATCAGATGCATGCTATGTATCAAGCGTTGGACTCAGGTGAGGTCGCCTTAGCGGCTAGCATTCAGCGCAACTTGTTGCCTAAAATGGACGCTTTATTTTCAGTACCTTCACCAGCGCCGGTCAAAGCAGTGCTAAATGCTAGAGGAATTAAAGTCGGCAGCCTTCGTCTGCCACTTGTTCCTTGTACTACAGAAGAAAAACAAACAATTATCAGCATTTTAGATCAATGATTTAAAATGAAATTATAAAGAGGTGAAAAGAGTGAGTACAATTAAAATCATTCCATTAGGCGGTGTACGTGAAAATGGAAAAAACATGTACATTGCTGAAGTGGAAGATGAAATTTTTGTACTGGATTGCGGATTAAAATATCCAGAAAATGAACTTTTAGGAATTGACGTTGTGATTCCGGACTTTACGTATTTGGAAGAAAATGTGCAACGCATCGCCGGGATCTTTTTGACCCACGGCCATGCTGATGCGATCGGGGCTTTGCCGTACTTATTGGCGAAAGTCCAAGTCCCTGTCTTTGGGACAGCCTTAACAATTGAACTGGCAAAATTAAGCGTTAGCAATCATGCTGAAACGAAGAAGTTTAAAGATTTCCATATTATAGACCCCCGTACGGAAATTGATTTCAGCAATGCGACCGTTAGTTTTTTTCGCACGACACATACCATTCCAGATTCCATCGGTATTAATTTAAAAACAGACGAAGGCAGTATCGTTTACACCGGCGATTTCAAGTTTGACCAGCAAGCGATTCCTATGTATCAGACTGATTATAGCCAGTTGGCAGAAATTGGCAAAGAAGGTGTCTTAGCGTTGTTAAGCGACTCATCCAACGCTGAAAACCCAGCACAAGTCGCTTCAGAACGGCAAATTGCAGACGAAGTCTACGACACGATTCGTTACTGGGAAGGTCGAATTATCGTTGCTTGCGTGGCCAGCAATTTACAACGGGTGCAGCAAATCTTAAATGCAGCTGCTCGTTCTGGTCGAAAAGTGGTTTTAACTGGTCAAGACTTTGAACGAATTATTCGGACAGCGATGAAACTGGAAAAACTACAGTTGCCTAGTGAAGACTTAATCATTGCTCCAAAGGAAATGAAAAAATATCAGCCGGAGCAATTGGTAATTTTAGAAACAGGTCGGATGGGTGAGCCGATTAAATCATTACAGAAAATGGCCAATAACAGTCATGGCGTTGTGCACATTGAAGTAGGTGATTTAGTCTACATCACAACTACACCAACCACAGCTATGGAAACAGCCGTTGCCAAAACAGAGGACATTGTTTACCGAGCAGGTGGTGTAGTCAAACAAATTTCCGATAATTTGCGTGTTTCCGGTCATGCTAACCCTAATGATTTGCAGCTAATGTTAAATTTAATGAAGCCAAAATATTTTATTCCTGTTCAAGGAGAATATCGTCAATTAGCTGCGCATGCTGATTTGGCTCATGAAATAGGGATGCCTTATAAAAATATTTTCATCACTGGACGTGGCGATATTTTAGAATATAAGAAACAACGGATGACTGTCGCAGGCAGTACTACAGCCGATAATATTATGATTGACGGAATTGGCGTTGGTGATATTGGTAATATAGTCTTGCGGGATCGTCGAATTCTTTCAGAAGACGGGATTTTTGTAGCGGTTATCACCATCAATCGTCGGGAAAAACGGATTGTTTCACCAGCCAAAATTACGTCCCGTGGCTTTGTTTATGTGAAAACGAGTAAAGATTTAATGAAAGAAAGCAGCAATATCGTTACAGAAATTGTTGAAAAACATTTGGAAAGCGACGACTTTGAATGGAGCAAGCTTAAACAAGAAATTCGCGAGCAATTAAGCCGTTATTTGTTTGATCAAACGAAACGTCGCCCGGTAATTTTGCCGGTGATTATGGAAGCTTCACAACGAAAACGTTCCAAAAATTAATTGCTTTTTAACAAGAAGTTTGGTTTTAGCTGTACCAAAGAGCCTTGAAACATGCAATTGCTGGTAACCAATAGACAACCAGGAGAACAGGATAAACGCTTTAACGGCTTTATCCTGTTTTTTTTGAGCATAAATAGCTGGAATGACTGCTAAATTAGCCTGTAAGCATTGATGAGCACCTCCAATTACTCATTTCATCTTCACTTATTTGCTTTTTTATACTAAAATAAACCTTTTTTTTTGTAATCTTTTTTTTTAGAGGGTACAATTTGCTTAGTAAGTGAAAATAAAGGAGGGAGCTTATGAAAAAATTAGTAAAGGCAATTCTTTTAATTATTCTTTTTGTGGCTTTTATCAGCACGATTGGAATAGCCAGTCAATTAATTTATGTACCATGGTTAAGTGAACAAGTTGATAACGGGATTTCAATGTATCCTTGGTTGCTATCCTTCTTTGAATTTACCATTATGTTCATAGGAGTCGTACTATTTATCTTATTATTAGCAACTTTAGCGATTTCAACGCAGCGTAAACACCTAATCGTTAAAAACAGCACTGGCCAAATCGACGTTCCTAAAAAAACTTTGGAAAAATTGGTTGAGGATGCTTACAGTCCTGTAGTTAGTACAGATAAAACCAAAACCAGAGTGAAAATCAAAGGGCAAGATAAAGTTGCTGTTTCAGTGTTGATGGACGTCCGTAATAAAGAACGTTATGAATCGATGCGTTTGGACATCCAGCACCGAATTGAACAGGCACTTAAAGGTGCTATAGAGTCTGTACCAGTGGATGTGAACGTTCGCTTGCGGGAACGGGATTTAAATGAAACATCAGCAGTCGGCAAAAAAGCGCGAGTAATTTAAGGAGGTGGCAGTCAATGGAAAAAGAAGCACAAAAAAATGAAACAAAGAAAGCAAAAACTGCGCAATTCATGGAAAAAATAGCTCCTTACCGCTTCAGAGTTCTTTGGACAGCACTGCTGCTAATTTTAGCAATTTTATTGCTGACCGCAGGCTTTTGGAAAACCATTTTATTGTTGATTTTTGCAGTAGCAGGTTACCTATTTGGAAAAATGCGAGATGAGGATTTAGATGTCTATTCATTGATGGACGAATTAAAAACAAAATTTGGTTTATAAACCACGAAAAAAGAGCCCTTAGTGGCTCTTTTTATTTTGTTTATTTTCAAGGGTCAGCAAAGATTGTTTAGTAGCTAAAGCATCAGTGTCGTTACTGCCGCAATAGCCAACCAATTGACCGTTTTTGCCAATCACACGATGACAAGGAACAATCAGCGGCCAGGGATTTTTACTGTTAGCCTGTCCGATTGCTCGCACGGCTTTGGGCTTGCCCAGTGCTGTGGCAACTTGCAAATAGCTCCAAGTTTGACCGTAAGGAATCTTCATCAATGTTTGCCAAACTTGACGTTGAAAAGTAGTGCCGGTAGTGAAAGACAGCGGAACGGTGAACTCAGTGCGTTGTCCTGCTAAATACTCGAGAATTTCTTTTTTTGCTTGATAAGTGAAGGAATTGGTAGTAGTTGTCGACAATTCGGTGAAAGAAACGCCCGTTAAGCCTTTCACGTCAGCTGCCAGCCACAAAGTACCGATGGAAGTAGTGATCTTCATGTTTTGCTCCTTTTAATTGTTTTAGGTAAAATGCTGCGCTACGTTCTTTTCTTATGGTACTATAAGATTAGCGATTAAGATAGGAGGAAAAGACTATAGAAGAAATTATTTTATATCATACCAACGATCTTCATTCGCATCTGGAAAATTGGCCGAAAATCAAACGGTACCTTACTGAAAAGCGTCACAGCTATCAACTAGCCGGCAAAACAGTAATTACCGTGGATGTAGGTGATTTTATCGATCGCTGGCATCCGTTGACAGAAGCAACTGATGGACAAGCCAATGTGGAATTGATGAATCAGTTGCCTTATGACTTGGCGACCATCGGAAATAACGAGGGCGTCGGCAATTCAAAAAATCAACTGGAACATTTGTATGATCAAGCTGACTTTGATATTATTTTGGATAATCTAGAAGATCCCAAAACGCAGCAAGCGCCGGCGTTTTGCCAGCCATATAGAATAATCGAAACAAACCAAGGAACCAAAATTGGTTTTATCGCATTTACTGCACCATTTTCTTTGACTTATCAGCCTAATGGCTGGAGGATTTATCAAGTGGCAGAGCTATTGCCTCGGCTATTAAATGAGGTACGTCCTCTTTGTGATATTTTGGTATTAATGAGTCATTTAGGGATTGATGCGGATTTAAAACTGGCAAATCAGTACCCGGAAATTGATATTCTGTTAGGTTCACATACGCATCATGTTTTTCCGAATGGAGAAAAAATTCAGCGCGTCCAGCTGGCGGCGGCTGGTAAATTTGGTCATTACATCGGCGCAGTTCATATTTTATACGATCACCAAACAAAGCAGTATCAAACCTATGCCAAAACGATTGCGACCGCTGATTTGCCTGAGGCTGCCAATGACTCTCTTGAAATAGCTGGTTATTTGACCAGAGGACATCAACTACTGCAAGAAAGACAGATCGCTGAATTGCCTCAGGCCTTAACTTGTGATCTAAGTGGCCCGCATACTTTTATTGAACTGGCTTTAAGGGCAGTAAAAGAACGAGGTCAGAGCCAAGCGGCTGTTTTGAATAACGGTTTGTTTTTAGCAGACTTGCCAGCAGGCATTGTGAATGAAGATCAGCTTCATGAAGCGCTGCCTCACTCCATGCACCTGATTAACGTTACTTTAAAAGGCGCCGATATGATTCGTTTGATTTTAGAGATGGAAAAGAACCGCTCGTATTTGCGAAAATTTCACATCGCAGGCATGGGGTTTCGCGGAAAAGTTTTTGGGGAACTTTGCTATAGCGGAATTAGCTTTGATCCGGTGACTAAGACGGTTTATTGGTTGGATGAACCGCTCAAACCAGATCAAAATTATACGATTACGACCGTTGATCACTTTTTATTTATTCCTTTCTTTCCGACTATTGAACTCGTTGGGCAAGTGGATTTTTTATTTCCGGAATTTTTGCGTAATGTGGTGAGTGCTTACTTGAAGGAACACTATTCAATCCAATAAAAACAAGGTATAATAACTATAGGTGGTGAAAAAATGACAGAGAAACCAACAGAAAAACCAACAGTAAAACCGACAGATGACCAAAAAGCAGGAACATTTACGGAAGAATTGACTTCTGTTTTGGAAGAAATAAAAGAAGAACCTCTCAAAGAAAAACAAAGAGGCGAAATCGTCACGGTCAGTAATGAAACAGACATTCAGATTGGTGACCGTAAATACCGTTTAGTGCAAAACCATCGTGAAGCGTTTGATCCGCAACGCTTAGGTGAACGGTTCAGTGACGTCTTGTCCCGCTATGATTTTATTGTCGGTGATTGGGGCTATGAACAATTGCGTCTAAAAGGCTTTTTCCATAATCACAACCGAAAAGCTAGTCCGGATCAACGTATTGAAACGTTAGAAGATTACTTATATGAATATTGTAATTTTGGCTGTGCGTATTTTGTCTTAGAACGTACCAGTCCTTTCAAAGAGAAAAACTCCAATAGAAAACGCCGTCCAAAAAGGAATCATAATAAACCGTCAGCCTTTATTGATGAAAAAAAGGTACCGGTTAAAACCGCGGCTAAACCTGTAATTCGTAAACGCAAAGAAAATGAATCAAAGAAAAATCTTCATAAGAGATCGACTGCCGAGGAAAAATCAGACCGGTCTTTTACGATTCGACAACGTGAGGAGTAATCATTTGTGAAGAAACAATATAAAGGCTATTTAATTGACTTAGATGGAACAATTTATTTAGGGAAACAACCGATTCCAGCTGGAAAACGTTTAATAGAAAGACTGCAGGCACAACACTTGCCTTTTCTATTTGTCACTAATAATACGACGAAGTCGCCAGCTACCGTAGCTGAGCGTTTGGCCAAAGAGTTTGACATTCATGTAGCACCAGAAACGGTGTATACGGCTACTTTGGCCACCATTGATTATATGAAAGCTGCCAAGCGAGGCCAGCGTGTCTATGTGGTGGGGGAAGCTGGTTTGATTGATTTGATTTTAGCAGCTGGCTTTGAATGGGATGACCAAAATCCAGACTACGTAGTGGTGGGGCTGGATACTACCATCACTTATGAAAAATTTTCCAAAGCGGTATTAGCTATTCGTAAAGGTGCCTTATTTATCGGCACTAATCCTGATAAAAATATACCGACAGAACTTGGTTTGGAACCGGGAGCAGGCTCTTTTGTGGCTTTAGTGGCTACAGCGACACAAACTGAACCGGTGATGATCGGTAAGCCGCAAGCAATTATTATGGAACGAGCAGTGGCACGATTAAACTTAACCAAGGAAGAAGTCGTGATGGTTGGTGATAACTATGAAACCGATATTCAGGCTGGGTTGAAAAATGGCATCGATACATTATTAGTGCTTTCTGGTTTTACACCGGCAACAGCTGTGCCAACCTTGCCAGAGGCACCTACGTATGTTATTAATTCGCTGGATGAATGGACCGTATAGCAGATGAGTAGATATCTGCGACTTCGATGGGTGGAAAGCATCGGCTTTTTATGCCTGGTTTTAACAATCATAGCGCTTAGTATCACCATTACAATTAATTTTAGAGTACTTTATATTTTCGACATAAAGCATTTAAACATATTGGATGCTGTGGGTCTGGACCGGGCTACTTTACTGAAAAATTATGACCATTTAATGCACTATCTAAACAATCCTTGGCAGCAAACTTTAGCTTTTCCTGACTTTCCGATGTCGAAAAGTGGGGCTTTTCATTTTCAAGAAGTGAAGGGACTGTTTTTGCTTTGCTATAGTGTGTTAGCGATTACCATCATTCCATCTATTTTTTATCTTTATCATTTGGTTAAAGCAAAACGTTTATGGACATTGATTCCAGCTTGGCAATGGGCAATGTTATTGCCGATTGTGTTGGTAATTTTGATGGCAGCTGGTTTTGATCAATTTTTTACGGCATTTCACGAATTATTTTTCAACAACGATGCTTGGTTGTTTGATCCTTATACTGATCCGATTATTAATGCCTTGCCGGAAGCTTATTTTCTTCATTGCTTTTTATTATTTTTCTGTTTATTAGAAGGCTGTTTTTTGGTGGGGCTATTATTAGGTAAACGTGAGTTAAAGCAAGTAATGAAGAGTGATGATGGCGCCTGATTATTTTTCACATGGAAAGCACGTAACACAAGAGAATCTTGTGTTACGTGCTTTTGCTTTATGGTAGTATACGCAAAATCATTGGTTTTATTTTAAAAAAGTAATGCTTGGATTTTAAGTAGTAAAAAGATCAATGAATTGTGACCGCTTTTTTTATAAAAGCTTTTATTCTATCAGAGTACAGTAACATAGTGTTTTCATATTTTTTTTAAAATCATCTAGTTTCGATAACTAGTTTGTCAGTTTGTGAAAAACGTGTTATACTGTTTTAGTAATATGAAGGAGTGGTTAGATGGATGAAATAGAAGTTGCGTTACGAGAATGGGGCGTTGGTTTGACTGATGTTCATTTACCTCGTTGGCATGAATTACCGGATATTGAATTATACATGGATCAAGTGATTACATTGATTGAAAAGTATTTGAGTCCTTTCATAACTATGGAAAAACACACTTTGCTGACTTCTTCCATGGTCAACAACTATGTGAAGCAAGGTCTGATTCCAGCTCCGATTAAAAAACGCTATAATCGTAAACATTTAGCTTTTTTAATTGCAATTACATTATTAAAGCAAGTATTGACGATTCCTGAAATTAAGCAAGGCATTTTATTTCAAGGAGCCGCAGTTGGTATCCGTGAAGCGTATAACTTGTTTTGTGAAGAACAGGAAAAAGCGATTACTATTATAGCCAATCTGGCCCAAGCTAGCGGCACTTTTCAGCATGAGACACAAGCGCCAGCTGTGGAGTTTTTAGCTGTCAAGGCGGCAACACTATCATTTGCCACTAAAATGTTCAGTGAAAAAGTGATTGAATTAGAACAAGATTATCTTAAGAAAATGGGAGAGAAAACGCATGAATAAAGAAAAAATTGCTTTGCTCGTTGACTCCGGTACCGATGTGCCAGTAGAATTAATTGAAAAATATAGCATGTACGTCATCCCGTTGCAAATTATTTATCAAGACCGTACGTATACGGATAAAGTCAACATTACTGCCGAAGAAGTTTATGAACGGTTAACCACAGAGATTCCCAGTACTTCGTTACCAGAAGGCGAAGTCATTCAAAAAATTTTTGAACAAATCCAAGCAGACGGATATGATAAGGTCTTGGCGGTAACCATTTCCAGTGGGCTAAGCGGTACGTACAATGTGGTACGTCTATTGGGAGAACAAGCAAAAGGACTTGAAGTTTTTGTTTTGGATACAAAAAATATTGGAATCGGCAGCGGTTTACAAGCCATCGAGGCAGCCAAGCTAATTCAGTCTGGTTTGTCTTTTGAAAGATTGAAAACTGTCTTATTAGAGCACGTAAAAAAAACGACTGTCTTTTTTAGCGTTGCCACCTTGGAATATTTACAAAAGGGCGGCCGGATTGGCCTGGTATCTTCCATTTTAGGAAATGCCTTAAAGCTAAATCCTGTTATTTCTTGTAATAAAGAGGGAGTTTATTACACTGTTGCTAAATCTCGTGGCCGCAAGAAAAGTCTTGATAAAATAGTTGAACTGGTAAAAGGATTTGTCGGCGAACATACTCGTTTCCATTTAGCAGTCGCTCATGGTGCTGCCAAAGCGGAAGCAGAAGAAATGTATACTCGTTTAAAACAAATTTTTCCATCGGCAGAAACCATTTACTTTGGCACCATCAGTCCGGCTTTAGTGGTTCATACAGGACCTGGATTATTAGGTGTGGGCCTTCAATTGATTGAAGAAGAAACAAATCGTTAAGGAACAACTGGTCTTTATATACAGCTCACGAGCTTTTTTGAATGAATATTTTAAAAGCAAATAAACACTATTTTAAAAATAAATTTAATAACTATTTCAGAAAAAGTATGGGAAAATCAGCGGTTTTTGTTTTGATTATTTTCCTGTGCTTTTTTCCTTCAATTGTTAAAAATGGAAAGAACTAAAAAACATATGATTTTAACATGTTCATTTCTTCTATTAAATGGTTCATCTTTTGCCTTCTCTAAATTAAGCATTACTATATGATCAGGAGTACTTGTCTAATGTTGTTACATCTTGAAAGCTGTCTATTTACATTAAAGAATGTTGGGTGAAACAACATAAAGAACTGATGAAACATCTTAGTAAATGACAATAATGGTAGTAGGGAAACTGAAGATGTTCTCTGAATGCAGTGCTATTGATTGTTGATAGTAGGGACTGTAAAAACGAAGTTGATTCACTATAAAAATTAGCTTGTCATCACAGAAACAAGGAGCAAAGATTAAAATTTGTTTAGCATTGCTTGACCTAAAAACAGGAAAACACTAAGAAGAGAAAGGTAGCTAAACTAAAAAAAGTTGGACTTTGATGCCTACTATCAAAGATAACTTATTTTTCTTTTGAAAGCGACTATCTGCTTAATGATAGTTTGTTTTTGTCGGCTCCCGGTAATTTGATTAATTCATTTTTTTCAAAGGAAGGCTTCTGTTCTGATAACTTTTTTGTTAAACTGAAGAAGAAGTGCTAAGCTAGAGAATGAAACGCAGATGAAACAATAAACAAAATAAGGTATAATAAAAAAGAGAAAAGAAAAAGAGGTGGCTCTTTATGAAAAAAGTTTTAGTAGTAGATGATGAAAAGCCGATTTCGGAAATTGTTAAATACAATTTGGTGAAAGAAGGCTATGAAGTATTTACCGCATATGATGGCGAAGAAGCTATAGAAAAAGTGAAGGAAATCGAGCCGGATTTAATTATTTTAGATCTAATGCTGCCGAAGATGGATGGCTTGGAGGTAGCCCGGGAAGTACGGAAAACCTACGATATGCCAATTATTATGGTTACAGCCAAAGATTCTGAGATTGATAAAGTACTCGGTTTAGAGCTGGGCGCCGATGATTATGTAACAAAACCATTTTCTAATCGGGAATTGGTAGCACGAGTCAAAGCCAACTTACGGCGCGGTGCTTCCAGTGCTAAAGAAGCAGAAGGCGGTGCCCAAACTGAATTAACCATCGGTGATTTAACGATTCACCCGGATGCGTATATGGTTTCAAAACGGGGCGATAAAATCGAATTGACTCACCGGGAGTTTGAATTGTTATACTATTTAGCCAAACATATCGGCCAAGTGATGACTCGTGAACACTTATTGCAAACGGTTTGGGGGTATGATTATTTTGGTGATGTCCGTACCGTCGATGTCACTGTCAGACGTCTGAGAGAGAAGATTGAAGACCGTCCCAGCCATCCAGTTTATTTAGTAACCCGCAGAGGAGTCGGCTATTATTTGCGCAACCCTGAACAGGAGTAGTCATTCATGAAGAAAAAAGTTCACTTTTTCCAGTCAGTTAATTTTAAAATAACACTTTCTTTCATTTTGCTGTTATTGATTGCCATTGAAATTATCGGCGGTTATTTTATTCGAGAATTAGAAGCAACCACCATCACTGATTTTAAAAAGAGTACTGATCAACAGGTCGAACAATTGGCGAATACGTTAAGTACCCAAATGAGTGAGAAAAATGCTGATCCTAGCGATGTTGATGCCTCGTTAAAAAAGACCTTAGCCAGTTATTCCGGACGAGATGTCATAGACGCACGTATTGTCGATGATCGTGGCATCGTCCGAGCTACTAACGATGTAAATCAACAAAGCATTGTCGGTAAAAAAAATGATTACCGCGACTTGAATGATTTGACCAGTAAAAAATATCCTGCTATGGATAATGATAAGCGTGTCTATGTCAATGTACAGCCAATCCAATCCCCGACTGGCGAAACCGTCATCGGGGTTCTTTACGTCAAAAGTAACTTGGAGAATAAATACCAAGAAATCACCAGCACCGCCAGCATCTTTTTCACGGCATCTTTAATTGCTGGGGCCATTTCAATCGTAGTTACCTTATTGATTGCACGGTCGATTACTAAGCCAATAGGAGAAATGCGTGAACAAGCATTGCGAATTGCTCGAGGAGATTATACCGGTAAAGTGCAAGTTTATGGCCGGGATGAGCTGGGGCAGTTGGCTGAAACGTTCAACCAGTTATCGGAACGAATTGAAGAAGCACAAGAGACGATGGAAGCTGAACGAAATCGGCTGGACAGCGTATTGACTCACATGACGGATGGTGTTATTGCCACTGATCGACGGGGCAAAGTCATCACCATCAATGAAATGGCTTTAACCTTGTTGAATGTAAAAAACGAGAATGTCATCGGGTCTTCCTTACTAGAGCTGTTGGATATTGAAGAAGATTACACGCTTAGAAAATTATTGGAAGAACCGGATGAGTTATTAATTGACCGTTCACTATCTGATCATGAAGAAGATCAGATGATTTTGCGAGTTGATTTCACGATGATTCGGCGAGAATCCGGCTTTATAACAGGCTTGGTCTGTGTGCTGCATGATGTCACTGAACAAGAAAAAAATGAACGAGAACGTCGTGAATTCGTTTCAAATGTTTCTCATGAATTACGTACACCTTTAACCAGCATGCGCAGCTATATCGAAGCCTTAGCTGAAGGAGCTTGGGAAAATCCTGAGATTGCACCGAATTTCTTAAATGTGACCTTAGAAGAAACCGATCGGATGATTCGTATGATTAATGACTTATTGAATTTGTCTCGAATGGATTCCGGAAATGCACAACTACAGCTGGAATATGTAAACTTTAACGAATTGATTTGTTTTGTGTTGGATCGCTTTGATATGATGCTCGTTAACACGCACAAAAATTATACGATTCGCCGTGAATTCACTAGGCGTGATTTATGGCTGGAATTGGATACAGACAAGGTCATACAAGTATTAGACAATATTTTAAATAATGCCATCAAGTATTCACCTGATGGCGGCGAAATTACCTGTCGCCTTTTAGAAACCCATAATAATGTTATTTTTAGTGTGACCGATCAGGGCTTGGGGATTCCTAAAAAAGATATCAGCAAAGTTTTCGAACGCTTTTATCGCGTGGACAAAGCTCGCGCACGGGCTCAAGGCGGTACCGGTTTAGGACTTGCCATCTCTAAAGAAGTAATTCGGGCACACAATGGCAGTATTTGGGTAGAAAGTAAAGAAGGCCAAGGCTCCACTTTCTATATCTCATTGCCTTATGAACCATATGAGGGGGACTGGTGGGAATGAAATATTCAGAAACAATTACGCGCATCGGTTTAATTATTATGGTGGCGTTGAGTATGTATTTTTCCATGAGTATTTGGTTGAGCTCTTCTCGCAAAGAGCCCAATATTAAAGAGGAAAATCAACTAGCCAATACGATCAATGAAAATACTGCCACCGATGTTTTTCTACCGCTGAATTTAGCACGTGTAGAAGCTGGCAAAACGTGGATCAACAACAGTGAAAATCTAATCGGTTCTGTGCAACACGAGCTGAAAAACGCAACTTTTGGTGAATTAAGGGAAGTTGTTCATAGTAATGAAGAACAAACCAATAAAGTTAGTCAGCTAGAGCAAGGTATTGAATTACTATATGAAGGATCATTTTTAGTGTCGGAGTACCAGTCAATTTATCATCTAGAACTTGATGCATCTGCATTTAGCGGTGACTCACCAGCTTATTTCACCAAAGTACAATTAGACTTTAAAGAGCAAAAAATTCGTTTTGTAGATGCGCAACGATTTGATGTCTATGAAGCATCTATGAAAGTCAATCAAGAACGCCTGCAATCTCTTTTGAATAAAGACGGACTGCAATACAATGAAATGACCTACAACCAAGGAAACGAGTTAAAACAGTATTATTTAGCTCAAGACCTGAAAATGAAAAAATATAGCTATATTTTAGCTGCACAGCCGGTGACACGCTTTAGAAATGCCTTTTTTAATAACGTAGATGATTTGCATACGAATGAAGAAAGCCAGGATCTTTCTTATACCAGTGGCAAGGAAAGTTTGTTTGCTGATGAAAAAATCGGCAGTATTCGTTTTAAAGGCAGCTTAGCCAAAGATGATGATGAATCTATCTATGGGAAAAGTTTTGATTTCATCAAACGGTTAGGTACCAATATGGGGAATTTACGATACTTTGATCGGACGAAAGATCGGATCAATTATCGAACCTTTATTGAAGGCTTTCCGGTTTTCAGCACTGACTTAAAAGGCCAAGTCAATATTACAATTAAACAACAGGCGGTTAATGAGCCCAATATAAGGATTGATTCTAGTATTTACACCATTCAAATTCCAATCCCTTCTGAAGAAGACGTGACTTTGGAAAGTACCGATAAATTATTGGCACAACTGAAAGAAGCCGGAGCAAAAACCGAAAAAATCAAGTCAGCGGTGATCGGTTATACTTGGCAGACAATTGAAGAAGTAAAACAAGTTGTTGACTTGACTCCGGAGTGGTATGTTCTTTATGGAGATACTTGGTATTCCGCCCAAGACTTACTCCGTAAACTTCCGACGATGGAGGTGGAATAATGGATTTCAAACGAATCGAGTGGATCTTTTTCTTAGCTTTTCTAGGCTTAAACATTTTTCTATTTGGCATTTACCGTGAAGGCTTGCAGGAAGAGCATAATGTAGCTTATTCTGATCAAACGGAGCCGATTGAAAATCGCTTGGCCAAAGACGATATTACGTATAAAGGCACCTTGTCTGCTGAAAAGCCGGAAGGATATTATCTCAGCGGGGAACAAACAGATTTTGCTGCTGCTATCAAAAAAGGGCAGGTGGAGCATAAAAACTTTTACAATTCAGGAACGGATATTACAGATAACACATTAGTTAATTACCCTCAAAAAAACTATTTTATAGATGAAAAAGATGTTGAAACATCTTTGCGTGCTTTTTTGAGTGAAAAAGACGCTGTGCTTTATGGCAACGAATATCAGTATTTTCCTGAAATATCTAAACTAAAATCTTCTACTCCGGAGGTTTTTGCTGTACAAACGTATAAAGGAATCCCTTTTTATGACGATACAGCCAAACTGATCATATCCGAAGAAAAAGCCGATAACTTATTAAAGATCACCAAGTATACACAAACACATATTGAAAATATCGAAGAACTGCGGGACAAAATGGATCTTTATTCCCAACGAGATGCAGTAGATACGTTATACGTCAATAATAAAATTCCTAGCAACTCCAAACTTTCATTTATTAAACTTGCGTATTCCCGCATCTATAAAGTTCGTGAAAAAAATGTTTACGTCCCTGTCTGGTTTGTGGGAATCATCAACAGTGATTCAAGCCAAATAGAACAGGTCAATGCGGTCAGCAACACTATTATTACAAATAACACTGTTCCAAAGGTGGAAAAACATTGAACGCGGATGTATAATGAAAAGCGGTAACCACTGGAGAAGGGAAGAGTTGTAACATGAGTTCAGATTTTGCGCTAAAAATTAGTGTGCTAGCCAGCGGCAGCACTGGAAATTCCCTTTTTATTGAATCACAACAAAAGAAAATTTTGGTTGATGCTGGTTTAAGCGGCAAAAAAATCATTTCGCTATTAGCCGAAGTAGGGCAAAAACCTGAAGAGTTAGACGCCATCTTAGTAACCCACGAACATCGTGATCATATTCATGGCGTTGGCGTTTTAGCTCGGAAATATAAATTAGATGTCTATGCCAACGAAAAAACATGGGAAGCAATGGCGCCTATGATTGGCAAAGTAGATGTCGCGCAAAAACATCTTTTTGAGATGGGCAAAGTTTTGACCTTTGGTGACATGGATATTGAAAGTTTCGGTGTTTCTCACGATGCTGCCGCTCCGCAATTTTATCGCTTTTTTAAAGACAATCGTTCATTTGTAATGCTGACGGATACAGGCTATTGTAGTGACCATCTGCGTGGAACGATTGCTGATGCCGATGCTTATTTAGTTGAAAGCAACCATGAAATTGAAATATTACGAGCGGGTCCTTATCCTTGGAGTCTTAAACAGCGAATTTTAGGGGATAAAGGTCACTTATCCAACGATGATGGTGCACGTGTTATGGCCGATGTTATCGGCGATCGTACCAAACGAATCTATTTGGGGCATTTAAGTAAGGAAAACAATACCAAGCTTCACGCTCGTATGGCGATGGAAACCACCTTGAGAGAAAAAGGCTTAGGCGTAAGCGAAACCTTTCAAGTCTTTGATACTGACCCAGATAAAGCGACGGACTTATTTACCCTTTAAAGTATCTTTGTCATAAGTCATAATCACTCTGATAGAACTGCTAAATTAATAGAGCATATTTTATGAATTCTTTAAGCAGCGAGTAAGGACATTATTTTTGTCTCATCACTCGCTGCTTTTTTATAAAATATAGTAAAGTATTGTAAGATATTCATTACAATAACTTGTTTTTATTAAAGAGTTGCAGTATAGTTAATTAGATTTTACCATGGGCTTTGTAAAAGCTGTTGGTTGTTAGTGGTTAATGAGGAGGAAGAGTATGTTTCAATTTTTACCTCACTCTGTTTTGCAGATGAGTACCATTTTTTTATCAATTATTATTGAAGCGTTGCCGTTTGTGCTGTTAGGGTGCATTATTTCTGGCGCGTTACATGTTTTTTTAACGCCGGAGCGTGTCAAAAGATTCTTACCGAAAAACAAATTTCTTTCTATTTGTGTCGGGAGTTTGATCGGTTTTTTCTTTCCATCTTGTGAATGCGGCATTGTTCCGATTGTTCACCAATTTGTAAAAAAAGATGTTCCGACCCATACGGCATTTGCTTTTATGTTAACAGCACCAATTATCAATCCAGTGGTTTTATTTTCAACGTATATTGCCTTCAGCAATTCTATGAAATTTGTTGTTTGGCGAGTCGTTGGTAGTTTGTCAGTAGCTTTAGTGGTGGGCCTATGGCTGGCTTATTTTCATCCTAAATCGATTTTAAAGCCCACTGCCTCAGAACTGGCAACTACTTGCAGTTGCCACATCCATGGAGCTCAGGAACATCAGCATCACCAGCAGTCTTTTTGGAAAAATTGCTGGTCCGTGTTAACGCATAGCATTGATGAATTTTTTGACACTGGACGTTATTTAATTTTCGGTTCACTACTGGCCGCCTTGATGCAAACGTATTTGCCAACTGGCGCCATCATGCAGTTAGGACACACGAAGTTATTGGCCATTATCGTTTTATTGATCATTGCAGCTACTTTATCTCTGTGTTCAGAAGCTGATGCTTTTATCGGGTCTTCGTTGTTGAGCTTGTTTGGTACTGGCCCCATCATTGGTTTCTTAGTGTTTGGACCGATGGTAGACATCAAAAACTTATTAATGATGAATCGTTATTTTAAAGGGAAATTCATCGTGAAATTTGTAGCTTTAGTCGCTGTGGTGGTTACTATCTATGCATACATTGTCTAGAGGAGGGATTTGATGATTCGTTTTATCATTTTGATTGGGTATATGGGCTTAATGATGTATTTACAAGTGTCAGGCGAATTGAATCAGTATATTAACGTTCACTATAATTATCTAGCAGTTTTATCGATGATTTTAGCTTTTGTGTTGGCAATGGCTCAGTTATTTTTGTGGAATAAAGCTGCTGTTCCTAATGAAGCGACAGATGTGTCTATTCATCCCTTTGCTCATGAGGAACACGAACACGGGTTAACGAAATGGTATCAAAAAGGATTGGCTTATCTCCTATTGGCTTTGCCATTAGTAGTTGGTCTTTTATTTCCAACCGTCAGTCTGGATACTTCCATTGTAGAAGCCAAGGGCTTTAACTTTCCGATTAGTAAAGAGTCAGTTGGCGATCCAGACATTCAAACCCAATATTTAAAACCGGATACGAGTATATATTACGATAAAACTGATTACAATAAGCAAATGGAAAAAGCTTTGCAGCGTTATGATGGTAAGCAAACGATTAAAATTACTGATGAGAATTTCTTGGAAATTATGGAATTAATTTATAATTATCCTAGTGAGTTTGACGGCAAGACGATTTCCTATACAGGATTTGTGTATAATGCCAAACAAGCAGCGACAGCAGATCAATTTGTTTTTCGTTTTGGGATTATCCATTGTGTTGCTGATTCCGGAGTGTTCGGATTGTTGACACACTTACCGGCTAAAGAACAGTATGCCAATAATGATTGGGTAACAGTGACTGGCACACTTCAAACAGATTATTATGCACCATTTAAGCGCACGATTCCTGCTTTACTTGTTAAGCATGTGACTAGTGTCAGCGCACCTAAAAACCAATATGTTTATCACTCTTTTTAAGGTTTACTATTAAGAGGATCCGCTGATGTTTATAAAGCATAGGGCCGATTGATCTTTTACACGGCGATATACCACTATATTTGACCGATTGTATAAAGCGATAATTAAAGCAATAATGGCATAATATTGGTTGGATTTATTAATAAAAGAATAAGAAATGAAAAAAAAGCAATATTATACAAAATTTTGTTTGTAGTTTTGAATAGTTTTTAGTAGAATGAATATGTATAACTGATGAAATGAGGTGTAGATAAATGGGTTTTACAGACGAAACGGTGCGTTTTGATTTTGACGACAATCGGAAAAAGGAAGTAAGTGAGACGCTAGCAATTGTTTATCGAGCATTAGAAGAAAAAGGGTACAATCCTATCAATCAAATAGTAGGTTATTTACTTTCTGGAGACCCGGCCTACATTCCTCGTTACCAAGACGCTCGAAATTTAATACGCAGACATGAACGTGATGAGATCATGGAAGAGTTGGTCAAATATTATTTAGCTGATCAAGGAATTGCGTTTAAATGAGAATCATGGGACTAGATGTTGGCTCTAAAACGGTGGGAATTGCTGTCAGTGATCCATTGGGTTGGACCGCCCAAGGGGTGGAGATAATCGCAATTGACGAAGCACAGGCAGAGTTTGGCTTTGAACGTCTGGCAGAACTGGTCGCAATGTATGAAGTCACTCAGTTTATTGTTGGTTTACCGAAAAACATGAACAATACTATTGGACCGCGAGCGCAAGCGTCACTGGCCTATGGCGAAAAAATTCAAGAATTGTTCCATTTGCCGGTTAGTTATCAAGACGAACGTCTGACAACAGTGCAAGCAGAACGTTTTTTGGTGGAAGAAGCCAACACATCCAGAGCAAAACGTAAGAAAGTAATTGATAAACTGGCGGCTGTAATGATCTTACAGAATTATTTGGATCAGCAAGCTCGGTAAGCGTCAGTTATTGACTGTTTACAATATATATTAAAGGAGAACGAGAAGATGACTGAACATACACATGATCATGATCACGAAGAACATGAACATATTACGTTGATCGATGATCAAGGCAATGAAACATTGTACGAAATTTTGTTGACCATAGATGGGCAAGAGGAATTTGGAAGAAACTATGTTTTATTATATCCGGCTGGTGTTTCAGAAGATGAAGATGTCGAGCTACAAGCTTATGCTTACGTCGAAAATGAAACAGGAACCGAAGGCGATTTACAACAAATCGAAACAGATGCTGAGTGGGATATGATTGAAGAAGTTTTCAATACTTTCATGGCAGAAGAAGAATAGTTTGCTAGCTACTTCTCGCAAGGGAAGTAGCCTCTCATTGCATTAGATTATTACCATCGTTTTTAATCCGTAATAAACAAGAGAGCCAGTTTTTTACAGATCGCTAGAGCTACAATTATAAGTTAGTTTTATTATTTATATCGAAATAAATGAAAAAAAGTCTTTTTACTAGACAAAAAGTGTGGTACAGTATAATATATAGTTATTTATAATTCACGCTATAATATGCTAGAAATATTTAAATACTTAATAAGTAATAGAGGGTGGAAAAAACCTCTCTGCTTTAAAAAGCAAAGAGGTTACGCGAATAACTCAGTGAATTATTGATGTGGAACATCACCGCGAGGCATTACTCCGTTAATCAATGATAGTAATTCTAGCATAGTTATTCACCTCCCTTTGGTTGATAAGTCTATTATACCATTATTAAGTTTGTAATGGTATAGAAAATATATTAAAAGATAGGAGAAATTTAAGTGAGAGTAGCAGGAGAGAAAATTAAAGCAGCAAGAAAGAAAAAGAAATTGTCTCAAGCAGAGCTAGCTAAAGGGATTTGTACGCAAGCAACCATCAGTAATATTGAAAATAAAAACGTTTGTGATAGTTTAGATATCTTTTCATCTGTCTGTTTACGTTTAGATTTACAAGTAGAAGAATGTATTGAAGGATCAAATGAAAAGAAACTCGAAAGTCTTTTAAATAAAGTAGAAAACTTGTGCTTCTATTTCAAACATGACGAAGCGTATGACTTATTAAAAGATTATCCTGATGAAGTTGAAAGCTCTAACCGAATCCTTGAAACAAAATTTTTCTACTATAAAGGAGTTACCAGCCTTTTAGGTAAAAAGAATACCAACGAAGCGCTATTTTATTTACACCGTGGTTCAGAAATCAGTCGTGATGTGAATATTTATAATATTTTAAGCATGAATACAATTGGTATTTTGTACGAATTAGAAGATGATATTGAAAAAGCAAAAGTTTACTATGATAAATCTTTACAATTATTAGATGAATTTAAACAAGATTATCCATTAGAACAATGCCGTATTTACTACAATACAGCTAAATTCTATTCTTTAATTAAAGATTACGCTAAAAGTATTGAACTAAGTGAAAAAGGTATCGACATCAACCGTCGGCACAATACTATCTACTCTCTTGATTGCTTGTTATATGAAAAAGCATACAATAAGCATATGTTAGGTGAAGATGCCACAGAAGATTATCGGATCGCTTACTACTTTACTCGCTTCTTTGAAAATTCAAAAATCTTGTCATACATCGAAAAGAATATGAAAGATTTCGGTATTTCATTTTAATTAGTTTTAAAAATAAAAAAGAGCTTATGCTAACGTTAATGGACGGTAGCATAAGCTCTTTTTTTAATTTCCAGAAATAGAAAAAGCCGCGACTGAAGAAAAATGGCCTAAAAATAACTATTGAGCGACCATTCAATGATCGTTTTCTAATTGTTTATGCAACATTACTCATTGGTCAATTTGTATAATTATGATGCTTTTAAATGAACCGACCTGGTAAAAAAACCTTACATACCGGCGAGCTTTTTGGCTTTTTCAGTATTGGCAAAGTGGAGCTTGGCATATTGACCCAACAGCGCAAGGCCCCCTTTTTTTAGAACTTTGGCTCCAGCTTGGTCAGCGGCAGCGCCGGCGCCAGAAGGAACTTTGAAGCCTAGCTCTTGAGTGGCTCGAACCAACTCTTCTAAAAAGGCAGCCCGGCTAAGAATTGAAGCTGCTGCTACAGCTATGTGGTACTGTTCTCCTTTAGTGATAAAAAAGAGTTTTTCTGCTACTTGATTGGCTTCACCGCTAACGTATTTTCGATAATTAGCAGCTGGAGTGAACTGGTCAATTAAAATGCCAGCTGGTTTTTCCGGGGCAATCTCTTTTAATAGAAGAAAAATTGCTTGGTTATGCAACGCAACTTTCATATGGACTGCATTGTATTGTGGTTGAATTGCGTTGTATTTTGTCGGTTGTAGTGTCAAAAGTTTATAGGGAATTAGTTCTTTAATCACTTGTGATAACTGGATAATTTGAGGATCGGTGAGTTCTTTGGAATCTCGCACCCCTAAGGCTTTTAATTTAGCAATCATTTCCTTTGCTACATAGGCAGCGCAGACGGTCAAAGGACCAAAGTAGCTGCCGTTGCCTACTTCATCGCTGCCGATAACAGACCATTGACTAAAATTGGACGGTAAAGCAGTGTTATTGGCCGCTGTTTTTTTCTTTTTGGAGGGTAAGAGCGCACCTTCCCAGTGAGCGGCTTCTTGTGATGCCGCTGGACCTTGAAACATTACTTTTCCTGATTGGTAGGCTGTGATGGTGGTGGCGCCGGCTTTCGCTGTAAAGACAGTATAAGGGACTTTTTTGGTCAGTAGATGGCCTTGATAGTGCTGTTTCATTTTTGAAAGTGTAGCCGGAGTAACTTTGATTACATAGTTTTGAGCCATAATTGAGCTCCTTTCTTTAGAGAAAGATTCTTATTTATAGTAATCGAAAAAAAAGAAAAAGAAAAGCCGTTTTGTTCATTAAAGATGGAGGTGATAGGAGCAATTGGTAAAATCATTAGTTACTTACTGGTGACAATTGGTAAAGTTGAGTTTTTTTGCCAATTGTGTTATGATAACAGTAAAGTAATGATACCAGTTGGGAGTGAGCGGATTTCTGCTCACTCTTTTTAATGGAACCAGTCAGACCAAAGCTTTATAAAAACAGCAGATCATCTGCCAGTCAATGGTACGTTACATTAATCTCGAAGGAGGCGTAAAATTTGAGTAGTGTTGTGGAGACTATTACTGAGTTAGTCACCCCCATTTTAGCGCAACAAAATTTTGAACTTGTAGATGTAGAGTTTGTCAAGGAAGGCAAAAACTGGTTTTTACGGGTATTCATCGATAAAGAAGGCGGCATTGACATTGAAGAGTGTGCCTTAGTAAGTGAACAATTAAGTGAACAACTGGATGCCCTGGATCCCGATCCGATTCCGCAAGCTTATTTTTTGGAAGTATCTTCTCCAGGAGCGGAACGGCCATTAAAAAAAGAAAGTGACTACCAACAAGCTGTCGGTGAGTATATTCACATCTCGCTTTACCAAGCAGTCGCTGGTGAAAAACAATACGAAGGAACGCTATTATCGGTGGATAAACAGCAGTTGACCCTTCAAGTAAAAGTGAAAACCCGAGTAAAAGAGCTGACTTTTGAACGGAAAAACATTGCCAAAGCACGTTTAGCAATTCAATTTTAACGACCGATACTCACATAAAAATCGGAAGATCACCCACTAAGACTGCGATCTTTTAAAAAGAATGCAGTCGTGAATTTAACGCAGGAGGAAGAAATAAACCATGAGTAAAGAAATGTTAAACGCATTAGACACACTGGAAGCGGAAAAAGGAATTTCTAAAGAAACAGTGATTGAAGCGTTGCAGGCAGCCCTAGTTTCTGCTTATAAAAGACACTATGGCCAAGCGACAAATGTAGAAGTGGATTTCGATGCCAAAAAGGGCAATATTCACGTTTATGCAGTCAAAGAAGTGACCGAGGAAGTCTTTGATTCTCAACTAGAAGTTTCTTTAAAAGATGCTGTAGCCATTAATGGCGCTTATGAAGTGGGCGACAAGATTCGCTTTGAAGTAACCCCAAAAGATTTTGGACGTATTGCGGCGCAAACGGCAAAACAAGTTATCTTACAACGAGTTCGTGAAGCAGAAAGAACCATTATTTATAATGAATTCAGTGAATACGAAAACGATATTATGCAAGGCATTGTGGAACGCCAAGACCGTCGTTATATCTACGTTAACTTAGGTAAAATTGAAGCTGTTTTATCCAAACAAGACCAAATGCCCAATGAATTTTATCAACCTCATGATCGGATTAAAGTCTACGTATCACGAGTTGAAAACACATCAAAAGGGCCGCAAGTGTTTGTTAGCCGCAGCCATCCGGATTTATTAAAGCGTTTATTTGAACAAGAAATACCTGAAGTGTATGATGGAATTGTAGAAATTGTCAGCGTAGCCCGTGAAGCAGGGGATCGTTCAAAAGTTGCAGTTCGCTCAACAGATCCTAATATTGACCCGGTAGGAACTTGTGTCGGACCAAAAGGCCAGCGTGTGCAAGCAATCGTTAATGAATTAAAAGGCGAAAACATGGATATCGTAGAGTGGAACGAAGATCCAGCAGTATACATTAGTAATGCTTTAAATCCTGCTCAAGTACTTGATGTAATTTTTGATCCAGAAAATCATAGAGCCTGTACCGTTGTGGTTCCTGATTACCAATTGTCATTAGCGATTGGTAAACGCGGACAAAACGCTCGCCTAGCAGCGAAATTAACGGCTTATAAAATTGATATTAAAGCTGAATCTGATATGGTAGAGTACTATGAGAAACAAGCCGAGACTTCTGAAGCAACAGCCGTCGACAGTTATGACGAAGCCATTCTTACTTCTGATATGACGGCCGATGACTATGAAAATATAGCCCACGAAACAAAAGCTGACTCACTAGCGGAAGCAGCAGAAACTACCGAAGAATAAAGCAAACGTTTTGGAGGAGAAAAAATGAAGAAAAGAAAAATTCCAATGCGTAAATCAGTCGTTTCAGGAATGATGAAACCGAAAAAAGAACTCGTTCGTATTACGCGTTCCAAAGAAGGCGAGGTAGCACTTGATCCTTCCGGAAGACTACCTGGAAGAGGAGCCTACGTTGATCTCGACCCAGAAGAAGTTCAAAAAGCTTGGGACAAAAAGATTTTGGATCGTGTACTGGACGTCAAATTGTCGGATGAATTTTATCAAGAACTCTTGGACTACGTAAGTCATCAAAAAGCACGCAAAGAGTTGTTTGGCGATGGAAAATAAAGCAAAGATTTTAAATATGCTAGGCTTGGCTATGCGAGCGAACAAACTTGTCACAGGGGAAGAATTAACCCTTAAAGACCTTCGCAGCAACACGACAAAATTTGTTTTTGTGGCAGCCGATGCCAGTGAAAATACTAGAAAAAAATTCAAGGACAAATGTTCTTATTATAACGTTCCTGTCAGCGAGTCGTTAGATCAGGCCGAACTTAGTCAAGCAATCGGAAGAACGCGCATGATTATTGGCATCAATGACCATGGATTTGCGGCCAAAATTAAGGAACTAATCAAAGGTTAGGAAGGTGATTGCATGGGGAAAAAGAGAATTTATGAATTAGCCAAAGAAATTAATCAATCAAGCAAAGTCGTCGTCGATAAAGCCCACAAACTAGGAATCGATGTCAAAAATCATATGGGCGCAATTACATCTGAACAAGAAACCAAGCTTCGTCAAGCATTTAAAGGAGGAACTCCCGTAAACTCACAACAAAAAGAACACCATAAGCCTCAAGTAGGTCATGGTAAACAACAACCAGTTGCTAAAAAAACACAACAGCCAAAAGCACAACCGTCAACTACACCAAAAAATAACCAAGGAACAGTTCAAAACGGGAATCAACCAAGAAATAATCAAAACCGGTCAGGTCAAGCCAATCAAAACAACCAAAATCGTTCCGGTCAAAACCGTAACAGCCAACAAGGACAAGCTAAACGTCCTGCAAATAACAACCAAACTACGAACCAACAACGTTCAGGCCATGCGGGAAATACAACGAATCAAAATCGGAATACTAACAATGGCAACCACAACCAAAATCGTGGCAATAGTTTTGGCGGTTCTCAAAACCGTAATAACCGCCACAACAATTTCAATAATCAAAATCGTAATCGATTTAATAAAAAAGGAAAAAAAGGCAAGCATCCAGAATCAAATAAACCAGCTGTGCCAGCACGTAAATTCCGTGAGTTACCAGATGTATTAGAGTACACTGAAGGAATGAATGTCGCTGATATTGCGAAAAAAATTCATCGCGAACCGGCAGAAATCATCAAAAAATTATTCATGATGGGCGTAATGGTTAATCAAAACCAATCATTGGATAAAGATACAATTGAATTATTAGCTGTCGATTATGGAATGGAGCCACAAGAAAAAGTTCAGGTAGACCTCGCTGATATCGATAAATTCTTTGAACCGGAAGCAATTTCAGAAGAAAATTTAGTGACGCGTCCACCAGTTGTAACTATTATGGGACACGTTGACCATGGGAAAACAACCTTGTTGGATACGCTGCGCCATTCTCGTGTTACCTCAGGTGAAGCCGGCGGTATCACACAACATATTGGTGCGTACCAAATCAATATTGATGGCAAACCGATTACTTTCTTGGATACGCCAGGACACGCAGCCTTCACTAGTATGCGGGCTCGAGGTGCCAGCATTACTGATATTACGATTTTAGTAGTAGCAGCTGATGATGGTGTGATGCCACAAACTGTTGAAGCAATCAACCATGCAAAAGCCGCTAAAGTACCAATCATAGTAGCTGTTAATAAAATTGACAAGCCAGGAGCTAATCCGGATCATGTGAAGCAGGAATTAAGTGAATATGAATTAATTCCGGAAGAATGGGGCGGTGATACTATTTTCGTCAATATCTCTGCGAAGTTCAATCAAAATATCGATGAACTACTGGAAAATATTCTTTTAATTGCTGAAGTGGAAGACTTAAAAGCTGATCCTAGCCAACGGGCAATCGGGACAGTTATTGAAGCCCGTTTAGACAAAGGCAAAGGCCCTGTTGCAACACTATTGGTTCAACAAGGAACCTTAAACGTCGGCGATCCAATCGTGGTCGGTAATACGTTCGGTCGGGTTCGTGTGATGGCCAATGATATAGGTCGTCGTGACAAAACAGCAGGTCCAGCAACACCCGTTGAAATAACCGGTCTTAATGATGTACCCCAAGCTGGTGATCGTTTCGTTGTCTTTGAAGATGAGAAAACAGCGCGACAAGCTGGGGAAGAACGGGCAAAACGAGCTTTACTCGAACAACGCTCAGCCAATAGCCGGGTAACTTTAGATAACTTATTTGAAAGCTTGAAAGAAGGTCAATTAAAAGAAGTTAACGTTATCATTAAAGCCGACGTGCAAGGATCAGCTGAAGCCTTAGCAGCCAGTCTTCAAAAAATCGACGTAGAAGATGTACGTGTGAAAATTGTTCACTCAGCAGTCGGAGCGATCAATGAAAGCGACGTTACTTTAGCTGCGGCAAGTAATGCGATCATCATCGGTTTCAATGTACGACCTACACCACAAGCGAAACAGCAAGCTGAGCAAGAAGAAGTTGATATTCGATTACACCGAATTATCTACAAAGCAATTGAAGAAATTGAAACAGCGATGAAAGGCTTGCTTGATCCTGAATATGAAGAAAAAATTACCGGTCAAATGGCAGTACGTGAGCTTTACAAAGTCTCTAAAGTGGGAACAATTGCCGGCTGTTATGTAACCGAAGGGGTCATTCGTCGTGAGAGCGGGGTTCGTGTCATCCGTGACGGCATTGTGATCTATGAAGGCAAATTAGCCAGCTTAAAACGTTTCAAAGATGACGTCAAAGAAGTAAAACTTGGCTTTGAATGTGGAGCGATGATTGAAAACTTCAATGATTTACGAATCGATGACGTCATTGAAGGCTTTGTGATGGAAGAAGTGTCTAAATAAAGAGAATTTCTACAAGAATGGAGGAAAACAAATGGCAAACTATCGTGACCGACGCGTCGGTCAAGAAATCATGCGAGAAGTCAATGATATCTTAAGAAAACGAATCAGAGATCCGCGAGTAAAAGATATTACCATTACGGATGTACGGGTAACGGGTGATCTTCAACAAGCAACGATCTATTACAGTTTGTTGTCTGATTTAGCCTCTAACCAACAAAAAGCACAACAAGGTCTGGAAAAGGCTAAAGGCTTAATCCGAAAAGAACTAGGACAGCGGTTAACCTTGTATAAAACACCTGAACTATTCTTTGAGCAGGACCAATCCGTCCAATACGGTAACCACATTGACGATTTGATTCGTAAGTTGAATCAGGAAGAATAAAATGCTATCAAAAATAGCGGATCAATCATTCAGTAGAATCATTGATCCGCTATTTTTCTTACCGGGATGTTCTTTTTAAAAGTATGCTTTTGTTGTGTCTTTGACAAAATTGGCCTCCAATAGCAGCTAAGGATTCGGACTGTTTTTACGTTTTTTGAGATGCTATTGCCTCATCAACTGTTCTCTATTTTTGAGCGTAGTTGATCTTTAGCGAAACCATTTAATAAAGAGCTAATGGATGGACATTCGTTAAAGCCTCTTGATTTGCTGGGATGTTGGCTGGAGGTTTTTTATGTTTGCTAGGAACTTATCAGAACTTACTGTACACTAGCTAGGAACATGCTATAATGATAAAGTTAATGCGTCTAAGTTTGGAGGAAGTTAAATGGATGGAATTTTACCATTGTGGAAAGAACGAGGCATGACCAGTCATGATTGTGTTCTCAAGCTGAGAAAAATTTTACATACAAAAAAAATTGGTCACGGTGGAACCTTAGATCCAGATGTAGCTGGTGTCTTACCAATTTGTATCGGCAAGGGAACTAAAGTCATTGAGTATTTGGTGGATTCAGGAAAAACGTATGAAGGAGAAATTACCATGGGGGTTGCTACTACTACAGAAGACGCCAGTGGTGAGAAAGTGGCAGTAAAAGCTGTTACGGCTCCTTTGACGATTGCTGAAATTGATGCTGCTATGGAGAGTATGGTAGGAGAAATCACCCAAATTCCGCCTATGTATTCTGCCGTTAAAGTCAATGGCAAACGTTTGTACGAATATGCTCGTAATGGCCAGAGTGTTGAACGTCCAACGCGCACAGCACAAATTACTGCTTTTGAAAGGACCAGTACGCCTATTTTTGATGAAGTGACCCAAACGCAGCGCTGGTGCTTTAAGGTCGTTTGTGGCAAAGGGACTTACGTGCGAACGCTAGCTGTTGATACAGGTGCAAAGCTAGGCTTCCCTGCCCATATGTCTCAGTTAACTCGAATCGCCAGCGGAGGACTAAAGGCGAAACAATGTGTAACATTAGCGCAAGTTGTTGAAAAAATGACGACTGCAAAGCTAGACGATTGTTTGTTGCCTATTGAGGTAGCTGTTGCTCAATTTCCGCGGATTGATTTAACTGACGATTTATACCGAAAAGTCAAAAACGGAATGCGGCTCCAGCAAAGGGAATTAGGTCTTTGTCAACAGCCAACTAGTTTAGTGGCTTTATTTTATAACAATCAAGTGGTGAGCTTATACATGGCTCATCCAACTCAAAACGAGGTATTGAAACCTAGCAAAGTTTTAAGAAATACCTAATACTCCTAAAGAAAGAAGTCATTTATTATGGAAATTATTCACCTTCACCATCCATATGACCCAGCACAAATTCCAACAGCTGATGTTGTCATGGTTTTAGGCTTTTTTGATGGCGTTCATAAAGGTCATCAAAAAGTCATCCAAACTGGTAAAGAAATTGCTCAAACGCGCGGCTTAAAATTGGCAGTTATGACGTTTAATCAACATCCTTCCATCGTGTTTCAAAAAGTGTTACCAGAAAATATGAAGTATTTAACTAGTTTGGAACAAAAAGAGCGCTTAATGGTGGAACAAGGCGTAGATATTTTATACATCGTAGAATTTACTTCAGCGTTCGCTCATTTAAAGCCACAAGCGTTTGTGGATCAATATATTGTAGCCTTGCAAGCGCAAGTGGCTGTTTCAGGGTTTGACTATACCTATGGTCCAAAAGAAATTGCCAGTGTTAAACAGCTGCCAGGATATGCCCGGGGCCGTTTTGAAGTGGTAACAGTCCCCAAAGAAGAACGAGCTGGTGGTAAAATTAGTTCAACTCGTATTCGAGAGCAGATGGAAGCCGGCAATATGGAAGCGGTGGCTGAGTTATTAGGCTATGTTTATGAAACGGAAGGTACCGTGGTTCACGGTGATGCTCGTGGTCGTTTATTAGGTTTTCCAACGGCAAACGTGAAAGTAAAAAGTACTGTTCGTCTACCAAGAATCGGTGTTTACGCTGTAGAAATCCAAATAGGGGATTATTGGTATGCCGCCATGGGCTCTATTGGACATAACGATACATTTGGTGCGGGGCGTGCTTTGACAGTGGAAGTTTATATTTTGAATTTTCATCAGGATATTTATGGCGAACGAGTAGCTGTGCGCTGGCACCATTATTTGCGAGATCAAGTGAAGTTCGCTGGTGCTGAACCGTTGATTGAACAATTAAAACAAGATGAACAGGCGACTGCAGCGTATTTTGAATACCAAAAATGATCAGTTATTTGCAAAGAAAACCTTTTTGAGTGATTTTTCTAAAGCGTTAATTACAGTTAATCTACAGCTAATTTTGGCTGTAGTTTTTTTTAAAGTTGCAACAGTTTTACCGGCATTGGGGCATTAAACATAGTTAAATAAATGTCAGTAGATAAAAACTTCTGTTGACATTCATAACTGCAGCTTTTTTTTAAATTTAAATTACTGGGCGTGATTTCCATAAGTTTTCATTATGTCTTCATAATTTTTTCGGTATTTGCTTTTGTTCTTAATTTGATATGCTTAAAGCTAACGAATAAGAAGAGGTGAGTTCTGATGGGAAAACCACTAGGGATTGGCAAAATTTTTTTGTGTTTTTGTTTGTTAAGTATTCTCGGGTGGTTAATGGTGTACAGTGCTAGTACATACCAGCTACTACAGCAAGGAGCGCATCCAACGACTTTATTGATCAAGCAGGGCGTAATTATGCTAATTAGCTGGGGATTAATGGGTCTCATTTTTAGAGTGAAACTGTCTTTTTTATTTAATCAGAAATTAGCTGGAATGCTAGTAGTTCTTTCTCTTCTGCTTTTGTTGTTTGTGCGGCTGCCTGTTTTTGGGGTTAGTGTGAATGGCGCTCAGCGTTGGATTTCTATATTTGGTTTGCAGTTTCAGCCTTCAGAGTTAGGAAATTTTGCGTTAATCTACTATTTAAGTTGTTATTTTGGCAAAAATCCGCAACCTTCCACTAAACAGCAAAAAATGATTCCTTGGCTCCTATTAGGTGCTTTGTGTCTGTTGATTTTACTACAACCGAAAGTCGGTGGCGCAATTTTGATCTTTGTAGTGGGCAGTGTAATGATATTTTCTTCGACCATTCCAGCTTCTTTTAGCTTATTGGCCTGCGGTTGTGGCTTAATTCTAACGGCAATTGCATCTAAGCTGGTCTTATTTTTGGGTAGCAAGCACTATTTGCCACATTTTTTCACACACGTGTATAATCGTTTGCTTGTGTTAAAAAATCCCTTTGATTTTTTTCATGATCAAGGATTTCAACCGGCGATGGCCTATTTGGCCATTCACAACGGTGGCTTCTTCGGAACTGGTCTTGCTAATGGTAAAGTAGCCAAAGGTGGTTTACCAGAAAGTGATACGGATTTTATCTTCGCCATTATTGTCGAAGAACTGGGAGTAGTGGGCGGTTTTGTAATTCTATTTTTGCTATTTTTCTTAGCCGCCTCGATTATTCGAGCCAGCTGTAAGTTAAAAAACCATGGTTATGGCTTATTTTTATTAGGGGTCGGCACTTGGTTAATGGTTCAAACGGCTATTAATCTTGGAGGAGTGCTGGGCTTGATGCCGATGACTGGAATGCCTTTGCCCTTTGTCAGTTACGGAGGTACCAGTTATCTAATTTTTTCAGTTGCTTTAGCAATTGTCATGAAAATTATTGTTACTGAAAGGCAGGAGTGCTTCATTGCAAAAAAAACATGTCAATCTTCTCATGAATTATGATTTATTATTGCCCCTTTTTTTATTGACGTTATTATCTTGTTTCGTTCAATATTGGATTGCAGCCAATGAAGCTCATAATGCTTGGGTGGCTGGAGGGAAACAAGCATTATTTATCTTGGTTGGTTATCTGGGAATGTTTATTGCTAGCCGCATTAACCAAAAAATGATCTGGCAGCTGGCTCCATATTTTTACTTTTTAACATTACTGTTAATGGCGAGTTTGTATGTTTTATATGATCCAACTATGTATCAATTGACCGGAACAAAGCGCTGGTTGGATCTGGGAGTTGTTAAATTTCAACCGTCAGAAATAGCTAAAATTGCTTATATTCTCATGTTATCGAAAGTAATTGTCACTCATGAGCAAGGGGCTTTTTTAACGAAGTTACAAGCGGATTTTTCATTAATTAAAAAAATGTGTCTGTGGAGTTTGCCAGTCTTTTTATTGATGGCTGTGCAAAAAGATTTTGGTACTTCTTTAGTATTTTTGACCATTTTGCTAGCTTTATTTGTAGTTGCTGGTATTGATAAGAAAATCTTATGGGCGATTTTTACTATTCTAGCGGCTTTGGGCTGTTTATTAATTCTGTTAGTTTTTACTTCATGGGGCAATCAGATATTGTTTATGCTGCATTTTAAGCAATACCAATTAAATCGGATACTGGCTTGGCTGCATCCGTTAGAGTACGCAGATCATATTTCTTTCCAACAAGTTCAGGGCTTACTGGCGGTTGGCTCCGGGGGCTTATTCGGCAAAGGGGTTCATGGCGTTCAAGTATATGTGCCGGTTCGTGAGTCGGATATGGTGTTTACTTTTATCGCTGAGGCTTGGGGCTTTGTTGGTAGTACAGCAATCGTCTTTTTGTATTTTATGCTCTTTTATCAAATTGTGATAGCAGGCTTAAAAAGCAACTCGCGGTTTTGTCTTTATATCTGTGTTGGTTTTCTCTTTTCATTGGGTTTTCAAACCATAGAAAATATTGGTGCGGTAATCGGTTTGTTACCATTAAAAGGAATTCCCTTGCCATTTTTAAGTCAGGGAGGTACTTCCTTAGTGATGGCTATAAGTGCGCTAGGTTTTATCAAAAGGCCAAATGCCAAGGCGTAAGCTGGAGCAAAAGTCGTGGTGCTCCAGCCTTATACCCTGAAAAATAATACTGACGGTAAGAAGTGCAAGAAGAGAAAAAGCGAGCGTTGAGTGTAAAGGGAGGAGACTTTTTATATCTAAGAAGCAGAGAATAAAAAGCAACAGTCTCACCTGCTTTTCTTCTTAAGGATAGAGACGCTTTTAAAAAGATTTGATCCTCGAAATTATCAATGCGGCGCTAATTCTTCTTCGTTGCTTAACTGTTGTTTACAAGTCGAAAATAATTGCCGCAACGTTTTGCTAATATGACGATCTTTTAGAAAATAAAGGGCCAATTGTTTTTGCGGTAGATTTACCCCTGTCAAATTAGTTAGCTGATTTTGGTGAAAACCAAAGGATGTATAATCAGGGACAATCGCAAAACTGTCTGATTGAGCCACTAATTGAGTAATTAAGGCTACTGTGTCTACTTGCGTAATGTTTTCTGGTTGCAGCCCGCAATTATAGCGTTGCAGCCAGTTCATTAGTCTCCTTTGTTCAGCAGCTTCTTTATTTAGTCGGATCATAGGATAATTCATTAAGACTGTTAGTGGATTTTCAGCTTTAAGACAAGGATGTTTTTTACGGACAATCAGCTGATAATCTGCTGTAAATAAATTGATTTTGGTAATATGAGCAGGGACTTCAATGTTGGTGGAAGCAATGGCAAAGGCGGCTTCTAAATTTTCTAAACAAGCCACGATATCTTCTGTGATATGCCAGTGAAACTGGACGTTAAGCGGATAGTCTGCCAAGGTAGCAAGTAATAAATCATTTAATTTGTATTCTAAGTCACACAAATGCGTAGCTAAACACACATGTTGTTTAGCAGTTGTTAATTCTGTTAATTCTTCATCTAAAGCGACAAGCTCATTAGTGATCCGCCAACAATATTTCTCCAATAGTAAGCCGGCCGGTGTCAATGAAGTTGCTTGACCGTTACGTTTGAACAAAGTAACGCCAAGTGTTTCTTCTAATAACTTAATTTGTTTACTGAGGGCTGCTTGTGAAATTTGTAATTGCTCCGCTGCTTTAGTAAATTGTTTCCATTTACATAGCTCCAAAAAATACTGCAAGCGAAAAAGTTCCATATTTTACACCTCCATGATTTTTTTAAAATAAATAATGCAGCAACTGGTAAAAATAATGATGAGCTTGTGAAAATGTTGTTTGCGGATTACGAATTAAATAGATTTCCCGCATGGGGGCTGCTTCTAAAGTAACGGTAGTCAATGGCCAAGGCGCAAGATGTTCACTTAATGAGTAGGGCAAAAGGCAGCTGGCTTGTTTTTCAACGACTGTGGCCAATAGTAGATGGAGAGAGGGGCATTCGCAAATCAACTCGTGTGTCTGCTGTTTGTGTTTTTGCTCCCAAGCATTAAAAAGCTGTTGTTCATAAATTTGTTGTGTATAACAAACAAAAGGTAGTTGACTAATATCTTTCCAAGATACTTGTTTAGTTTGAGCTAATTTGTGGGATCGAGGCAAACAAAGTAGATAGTTTTCTGTGTAAAGCAATTCTTTGGAAAGTGATTCGCTTGGTGTTAAAAAAAGGCCGACGCCCATATCAATTTCATCGGCAGCCATCGCTGCTTCTAAATCGTAATAATAACAAAAATTAACGTTAACGTGAGGATAGACTGCTTGAAATTTCAATAATATTTCAGCAAAGGTATGATCAATATCGATTAAATTTGTTCCAATTCGGATGGTAGCAGCAGCTCCGCAAGTAACATATGCTTGAAGTTCTTTTTCAGCAGCTTCGATCAACTGAAAAATGGTTTCTGCCCTTTTTTGGACAATTTTGCCGGCTGGCGTTAAGCAGCAACGTTTTTTATCTCGGAGTAGGAGGGTGGCTTTCAACTCCCGTTCCAACTCTTTAATCTGTGTGCTTAAGTAGGGCTGACTCGTATGCAGCTTTTCAGCCGCACCAGTAAAGCTTTGGTACTTACTGACTGCTAGGAGGTATTCAAGTTGATGCCGTTTCATTCTTTCACCGCCATTTCTTTAGCTAACAAAAAAATAACAAATCATAATCATATGGACAAGCAGTTTTTCAGGACTTTAAACTAATTTAACTAGTTATATGATTTGTTAAATTTTTTAAAGAATAGCAAGCGAGTTATTTTTAGCTGACCAAATTGCTCGGACAATTAAGCAACACACGAGTAAGCGCCTTTTTTTGTAGTGCAAACAGAAAAAAGTTGTTAAGAGAAGCGGTGGCTGACGAGGAAGATTTACTAATAGATTAATAACCCATTATTTTTGCTGGTTCAGCTCAAGCTTGCTGAAACCAGAGTTTTAAAACTTGAAGCTCAGCCACAACTTCTTTTGCCAGACCAAATTACTTTTTAACCAAGTGCAAATTCCTGCGCTGGATACAGCTATTGCCTGTGCTAACCAAAGGATGCTGGAAGTCATTGATTCAAGTCAATTGGATCAAAGCAACTGGACGATTAGTGTTCGACAAGCACTGCCGCTAACCAGTGAAACAGGGAAACAATTAACCGATCGACTCACTTTCTTAGACCGAGGTCAAACGTTCACCATCAATTCAGTGGACCAGCTAATTTTTAAAGGCAGCGGAAGTACTAAGATTGATTTAGCTAAGCATCTAAAATTAATGCTCCATCCCTCTGACGAGACGGGAAAATACCAAGGAACATTGGTTTGGAATCTAGCCGATGCGCCAAGTTAAAGAACGTTAACGAATTATTTTCGTAGAGAAAGATTTTGAAAGCCTGAATTTGTACGGGTTTTCTGTTATATACGCTTGTGATTCATTAAAAAAGAAGGCTTGATCTGCTTCGGGACAGAAGAAAGTTGAAAAAATCCTTTTCATTTAAAACAAGGGCAATTATGATGCTATGTTTAGTAAGCCGATAGTTGCAAGCTTGTTTCAAATAGGCTCAACAGTAGCTGGTGGAATGTTCAACAGTTAAAATGAATACGCTCGAGACAGAAGTGCATCATTTGACCAACGGATGTTGACTGAAAATGAAAAAAGTTTAAGCACTTCAGCTCCTTTTAAAGGTACTGAAGACTTAAGAGATAACTATTAGTGGACATAGGCAAAAGATCCGCCTGTTTGGCAACGTAGCGGCAATGATTAGTGGTATCAAACCGAAAGCTTACCATTGCAGTTATCTCCAACAGATAAAACTGGCGCATAGGAAGCAACGTTGATTTGGACGCTTTTAGTAGCACCAGCTAAAAAAAGTAAAGCGCAGAATCGCTGAATAATGCTATTCTGCGCCTTACTTTTTTGTTAAAGGAGCCCCTGAGTAAGGCTGTCCATTTTTCTTATTTTTGTGTTAGAGCTTGTCTTATGTGTCATGCTTTATGAACAGGTATTTTTTATTATGTTAAGTAAACATTCAGGAAAAGGAGAGATGACGGTGCAATTGAAAAATGTTTCAAAGATCATTGCCCCAAAACCATTCTTGAAAAATATTAATTTAGAAGTTAACTCTGGTGAAATTTGTCGGTTTGATTGGGTCAAATGGTGCTGGCAAGACGACAACAATGAAAATTATGAGTGGCTTGACGGTCAATTATGATGGCAAAGTGATTGGCGATGAGCGGCTTGGTTTGCTGATTGATGGGCCCAGATACTTTCCTAATAAAAGTGCCACTGAAAATTTGGCATATTTTCAAGCATTGTCTGAAGAAAGCTATGACATGGATTACATTCAAGCTTTGTTTGATATGAGGAGTTATCAAAAGAAGAAAGTGAAAAACTTTTCCTTAGGAATGGCAATTGCTTTAATTAATAAAAATGACTTGTTAATTTTAGATGAACCAATGAACGAACTGGATCCTGATGGTGTACAAGCGACGATCCAAACGTTGAAACACTTAGCTCAAGATTTGAATTTGGCGATTATTATTTCCAGCCATATTTTAGGCGATTTGGAGAAGCTGTGTGATCGAGCTTATTTCATCAAAAATGACGAAATTGTGCGCCAAGCTCTGATCGGTCAAACTGAAGAGTTGTTGTATCAATTCATTTTTGCTTAAGGAGACGTCGTTGCTGCTGAAAAACTGTTACAGCTATCGGTAGATGTTGAAAAAGTCGGGAATAGCTTCATGGTGCCAGCTAATCAGCAGGCAGGAATTTTAAAACTGCTCGTGGCTGCCGATGTGTTGCCTCTTGAAATGAAAAACAGCAATCAAGCTTAGAAGATATGAGAGCCCTTTTTATTTTTAATTTTTTTGGGAGCCAACGCTACCACAAGTACGAACCTGCTGTATTCAGCGTTCACTGTTTTCCTATTCTATAGGATTAGTTTCTGGAAAATTCAAAAGATCGATTTTTAAATTACTGGTGTTGTTCTTTTTTTCAACTGGAACAATGCTTCTCTACTGATTGATTGATCCTGGTTTGTTTAATAGAAAAAACTTGACTAAATGTCGCCAGCCCTACTGGATTGAGCTGCAGTAAATTTGCCGGGCACGAATGAATTAGTATCTGAAAAAAATCGGTGGACAGAGAAGTCTTTCTATTTGTTAAACTAAATCTAAACCAAACTATCAAATCTAGAAAAATCTGAAGATAAGGAGCTAAGTGAGCTCCTTATTTTTTTGACCTTAAAGCAGAAGTATGACAAATGAAAATGTAAAAATAAGCCATTGTTGTTTAAAAAGGCCGATGTTAGAGAGCAAAATCAAACAACTGGTGGATGATGAAGCTCTACTGATAAGAGGCGATGTATACGGAAAAGTTTTGTAAAGCAGCTATTTTTATGATGCCAGGTCAAGAAACGAAAGAAATAATTTAAGAAGGTACCTAGCACTAATCGAATAACAGAAAAGGGTTCAATGAAAGAAAGTTTCCAAAATTCATCACTACGTTGTTCCTATTAAAGTGAACAGCGGATGCTAAGGAAAGTTGTTTAGCGGAGAGCTACTTAGATAGATTTGTTAGTTAAGTAAAGGCATAAGAAACTGACTTCTTTTGCTGATTGATAGTCTTTCTTCCTATAAACTTGCAGTCAAATTTCCTATAATTCTTTTTCTATATGCTTATGTCCGTTTACTTACTATAAAAGCTAGCATCTAAGAAGAATGTTTTAAGCAGAGCAAAATAAACATATTTACTTTAGCCGGCGAGCTTGGTTCCATTTTAATGCAAGTCTATTTAGGATAAGCAGCCCACTCATTCAGCTCTACTTTATGGTATTTATAACATTGTTTTATATAAATGATTTTTATTTATCGGATAAATGATTAAAAAATGAAATAAATAGTTATCAAAAATTTAATTATAATTTTGTTTTTTTAATATTTTTTTAAAAATTTTTTAAAGTGACTTAATTACTTGTTTTTCTATTGTGAATTATTTTTTTACAAAAACATTTTGCATTTAGAAAATAAAAGGGAGAATTTTAGAAATAAAAAATATTGAAGAGTACAGTAAGAAAGCTACGAACAGTCTTGAATTCTGACAGAATCAGCTTCTGGTGAAGGTAGGTTTATTTAGATACCATCAAGGAGTAATAACTATCAAATTAATGTATTTTTGATTAAAAAAGGGTTTGTTTTCTTAAAAACTTATGTTAGAATGATGAATATAAAAAATAAAAAAAAGAAGGGTGGTCTATTTATTCTTATGTAGTGATATTAAAAAAATAATAATTAGCCATGCATAGTTCGAGAAACTGATTTTCTTCTTTTTATTCTTAATATTAAGTGAAGAGAAATCTTTAGCTGAAATTGTGTAGTTTTATAAGGTAATACAAATTATAAAAATTAATTTTATTTATAAAAAGGGGTTTGGAGGATTGTTTATGTTCAAGAAGAAAAGGTTTAGAAAAAAAGGTGCTTTGGGGGTTAGTATAGTCATACTATTAGCTATAATCATTAGTTCTAGTAAGTTTTTTTTCGCTTCTGAAATAACCGATAGAGGGTTTTCAGAGCCTCCTGCCAATATAAAATCGATTCAGATAGGGAAACTATTAGATATCAACGGTACTGGTGGGGAGTATCTTACTAGCTACAATTTGATGCAAATTTCGAGTAGTCAGAATGTAGTTAGTGGTTCATCACTTGTTTCTAAAGTTCCAATTGACTTGTCTGACGATTTTGAAGCAAGTTTTTACGTTTACTTAGGAACTCATCAAAAAAATATGAATGATACCTCTGATGGTGCGACCTTTTTCTTAACGAATTCACCTAGAGGATCAAAGTACATCGGAATTGGCCAATATGGTTTGAATGCGTACTCACCAAATACGAATGACAACTCCTTGATTGCCGTAGAATTTGACACATTTTACAATAATAGTGGTTTTGTAAGTGATGAGGATGTAGAGTCTTGGGAAGATGAGTTGCTTGGAGATCATAACGGGTCTGATGCCGGACACGTAGCTATTCGTACCCAAAATTCTTCAGGTGCCGTATCAAATCACTTAGCCGTGAAATATGGCACGGGGGATCGTCCGTTAGCAGACGGCAAGTGGCATCAAGTGAACATTCGATGGAATTCAGCGCAATCAACAATAACAGTTAATTATGATGCTTTTTCAAAAGCAATAAGTGCAACTATTGATTTAGATTCCATTGGTATGAGTCATGGGGAACATGTTTATTTTGGGTTCTCAGGTGCTACTGGTAATGGAACGCCACAGGGAATGATTTTTACTAAGTTACCGACACAGGAATCTCCAGGAGTAAACGTCGATTATAAGGATGAAGCAAATAATCTAGTTCAAAATGACGAAGTCAAAGGGCAGATTGGTCAAGAAGTAAATATTGCTGTTAACAAATATTTAGGAAGTGACTATAAGTATGATAGAATTCGTACTTTAGCCAAAAATTCTGTGACCAATGTTGAACTTATAGCAACCAAACAAAATATTGAGGTTTATTATATAAACGTGGGTGCTAAAAAACGTGTAATCGATGAAGCAGCAGTTAATATTAAAAGAGAGATTGATAATGACATTACCTTGAGTTCAGCTGAGAAGACAGCGCAAAAAAATGCCATTGATGAAGTTGCGTTAAATGCCAAAAATGCTATTAATCAAGCGGAAACCAATGATGCGGCTGAACAAGCGAAAACAGCAGGAATCGAAGCTATTAATAATCAACATCAGACTGGCAAGCCAATAGCAGAACAAAAACAAGATGCCAAAAATGCCATTGATGCAGAAGCTGTACGTGTCAAAACCGAAATTGACAATAATAACACTCTGACCGCTACTGAAAAGACCAACCAAAAAAATAACGTGGATCAAGAAGCTGCTAATGCGAAGACGGCTATTGACAACGCCACAACGGCCGATACGATTAATCAAGCAGAAAACAGCGGAAAAGAAGCGATCAATAACCAATATCAAGCAGGCAAATCAATAGCGGAACAAAAGCAAGATGCCAAAAATGCCATTGATGCAGAGGCTGCTCTTGTGAAAACGGCCATTGACAATGATGACACTTTGACTGCTACTGAAAAAACTAACCAAAAAAATGGTGTTGACCAAGAAGTGGCCAATGCGAAAACAGCCATTAATAATGCCACAACAGCTGATACGATCAGGCAAGCTGAAACCAACGGAAAAGAAGCCATCAACAATCAATACCAAACGGGCAAATCAATAGCAGAACAAAAACAAGATGCCAAAAATGCCATTGATGCAGAAGCTGCTCGTGTGAAAGCGGCTATTGACAATGATGTCACTTTAACAGCTGCTGAAAAAACCAATCAAAAAAATGGTGTAGATCAAGAAGCTGCGAGTGCAAAAACAGCCATTGATAACGCGACAACTGCTAACGGAATCAAGCAAGCAGAAACTAATGGTAAAGAAGCCATCAATAATCAACATCAAGCCGGCAAATCAATAGCAGAACAAAAACAAAATGCCAAAAATGCCATTGATGCAGAGGCTGCTCGTGTCAAAACTGAAATTGACAATGATGACACCTTAACAGCTGTAGAAAAAAACAATCAAAAAAATAATGTGGATCAAGAAGTAGCCAATGCAAAAACGGCCATCAATAATGCCACAACAGCCGATACGATCAAGCAAGCAGAAACAAACGGAAAAGAAGCCATCAATAATCAACATCAAGCCGGCAAGTCAGTATCAGAACAAAAGCAAGACTCAAAAAATGCGATCGATGAAGAAGCTGCTCGAGTGAAAACGGAAATCGATAATGATACAACTTTGACAGCTGACGAAAAAACCAACCAAAAAAATAACGTAGATCAAGAAGCTGCGAATGCGAAAACAGCGATTGATAACGCGACAACTGCTACTGGCATCAATCAGGAAAAACAGTGGACGAACAAAAACAAGATGCCAAAGCTGCGATCGATGAAGAAGCTGCTCGAGTGAAAACGGAAATCGATAATGATGCCACCTTAACAGCTGATGAAAAAACCAACCAAAAAAATAACGTAGATCAAGAAGCTGCGAATGCGAAAACAGCGATTGATAACGCGACAACTGCTACTGGCATCAACCAAGCAGAAACCAACGGAAAAGAGGCAATTAATAATCAGCATCAAACAGGAAAAACAGTAGACGAACAAAAACAAGATGCCAAAGCTGCGATTGATGAAGAGGCCTCTCGAGTGAAGACGGAAATTGATAACGATGCTACTTTGACAGCTGATGAAAAAACCAACCAAAAAAATAACGTTGATGAAGAAGCAGCAAAAGCCAAAGATGCCATCGATAACGCCTCGAATGCTGGTGGAATTAATCAAGCAGAAACCAACGGAAAAGAAGCGATTGATAACCAACATGAATCAGGAAAAACAGTGGACGAACAAAAACAAGATGCCAAAGATGCGATTGATGAAGAGGCCTCTCGAGTGAAGACGGAAATTGATAACGATGCTACTTTGACAGCTGATGAAAAAAATAACCAAAAAAATAACGTTGATGAAGAAGCAGCGAAAGCCAAAGATGCCATCGATAATGCTGGCAACGCTGAAGCTGTGAAACAAGCAGAGACGGATGGAAAAGAAGCGATTGATAACCAACATCAATCAGGAAAAACCGCTGAGGATCAAAAACAAGATTCAAAAACAGTCATCGATGAAGAAGCAGCTCGTGTTAAAACGGAAATTGATAATGATGCTACCTTGACGGATGATGAAAAAACCAACCAAAAAAATAACGTTGATGAAGAAGCAGCGAAAGCCAAAGATGCCATCGACAATGCTGGCAACGCTGAAGAAGTTAAACAAGCAGAAACCAACGGAAAAGAAGCGATCAACGATCAGCATCAATCAGGAAAAACCGTTGACGAACAAAAACAAGACGCAAAAGGAGCGATTGATGAAGAAGCAGCACGCGTAAAAGAGGAAATTGCCAATGATACTTCTTTGACAGAAGACGAAAAAAATCGTCAAAAGGACGGCGTTGATGAAGAAGCAGCGAAAGCCAAAGATGCCATCGATAATGCTGGTAGCGCTGAAGCTGTGAAACAAGCAGAAACGGATGGAAAAGAAGCTATCAATAATCAACATCAATCGGGAAAACCGATGGACGAGCAAAAACAAGAAGCTAAAGATGCGATTGATGAAGAAGCAAAACGAGTAAAAGAAGAAATTGACAAAGATTCAACCTTAACAGAAGACGAAAAAAATCGTCAAAAAGAAGCTGTTGATGAAGAAGCAGCGAAAGCCAAAGATGCAATTGATAAGGGAACTTCTACTGCTACCATCAAACAAGCAGAAAATGACGGAAAAGAAGCCATCAATAATCAACACCAACCAGGAAAAACCGTTGATGAGCAAAAACAAGATGCAAAAAATGTGATTGATGAAGAAGCAGCACGAGTAAAAGAAGAAATTGACAAAGATCCGAACTTATCAGAAGACGAAAAGAACCGTCAAAAAGAAGCCGTTGATCAAGAAGCAGCAAAAGCCAAAAAAGCCATTGATAACGGGAAAGACGCTGAATCTGTAAGCCGAGCGAAGTTGGCAGGTATCAAAGCAATTAGAGCGCAACATCAAAGCCAAAGCCAAGCGAAAGGTGGTCTTGCGGCACTATTACCGCAAACAGGTGTTAAAGCTTCCGTTTTTGCTATTACTTTAGGTTTAATAGTCTTTTTAGGAACAACATTGTTTTGCTTTAAAAAGAAATTAGATTAAAAATAGGTAGAAAAAGTTCTTGATGTAGAACTTTGAACAGAAAAGCAGGGTCAAAGCTGATAGCTTGAACCCTGTTTTTCTTGCCCAAAAACGAAAATCATCTAAAGATAGTCGTTCCCAACGGGATAAAATTATTTATTCGTTCCTTCGTAGACGCCATTGATATATTTAATGACCCTAGAGGTAAAGACGAACAAATCTTTGTGATTGTCAACAATGTGTCAGATGTTAACCGTACTGTACAAAATGTCCCTGTTGTAGCAACCTGCAATGTAGCAAATTCAAGGCTAGGATGATTGTTCACATGCTTTATTTATAACACTTTACTACTTTTTAGAATGAATCAACACTAGTAAAAAGACACAGTTTTTGTTCCCAAAATTAGAAGCCGCCAAAAATAATTATTATTGATTATTAAAAAACGAATGGTTCATTTAACTGGATTTTTACACTTAAGCAGACTTTGAAGGGAGTCTAAGCAAAAAAATTATCAGTTAGGCAGGAGCTTGAAAATATGTTAAAATGCAGTGAAACATCAGCTTTCTTTCGGGGGATGGTTTTTGCTGGCTGGTTGGTATTTGCTTTTTATTAAAAGTACCAAGGTGAATAACGCTAGCTTGTCGCTTTTTTTTAGTAGCAGGCTTGTGTTAGCACGCTTTGACACAAGCATTTTAAGTGTGCCCCTCATAAAAGTGATTTAGTAAAAATACCGGTGGACTAAATGAATGCTAAGCAGTTTATATTGAAAGGAATCTAGAGAATGAGAACTAGCAATAAAGATGGTGATAACAGAATGTCTGCGTATATTCACATCCCTTTTTGTGAGCACATCTGTTATTATTGTGATTTTAATAAAGTATTTTTGGAAGGCCAGCCGGTTGATGAATACATTCAAAGCCTTTTACAAGAAATTCGTCTAACGCAAGCACTTTATCCTTCTCGGCCGTTAAATACCATTTATATTGGCGGAGGCACACCGACCTCTTTGTCGGCGCAGCAACTGGATGCTTTATTACAAGGCGTCCGCACACTATTACCTTTTGATGAACAAGAAGAATTTACGGTTGAGGCAAATCCAGGAGATTTGACCCGGGAAAAATTGCAGGTAATGAAAAATTATGGCGTTAATCGCTTATCAATGGGCGTTCAAACCTTTGATGATCGTTTGCTAAAAAAGATCGGACGTAAGCATACCGCTGTAGATGTCTATCAGACAATGCGTTTCTTGGAAGCAGAAGCTTTTACGAATGTCAGCATCGATTTGATCTACGCTTTGCCGGGGCAATCTTTAGACAGTTTTCGCGATACTTTACAGCGTGCGCTGGCTTTAGATCTGCCGCACTATTCTTTGTATTCACTTATTTTGGAAAACAAGACAATGTTTATGAACTGGGTAAGGCAAGGTCGGTTACAACTGCCGGAAGAAGAAGTTGAAGCGCAAATGTTTGAAGAAACCATTGCGGCAATGGAGCAAAAAGGACGCCACCAATACGAAATCAGTAATTTTGCCCTTCCAGGTAAAGAAAGTCAACATAATTTGGCTTATTGGAATAATGAACATTACTACGGCTTTGGTGCAGGCGCCAGCGGGTATTTAGGGCGCACACGCTACAAAAATCACGGGCCCATCCAACACTACCTGCAACCACTAAAGAACCAACAATTGCCAGTCGTTGAAACAGAAGAATTGACACTTGCTAACCAAATGGAAGAAGAACTTTTTTTAGGACTTCGGAAAAAAGTTGGTGTTTCTAAAGCTGCTTTTCAACAAAAATTCCAAGTATCACTAGCTGAGATTTACGGGTTAGCGATCAAAGAATTAGTTCAGCAAGAATTACTAATCGAAGATGAGCAAACGATTCGCTTAAGCAAAAAAGGGATGTTTATCGGTAATCAAGTATTTGAAGCTTTTTTATTAAATGAAACAGTTTAAACGCTGTAATAACTGAAAAAGTTATTGAATAAAAAGAGTGCGCATAGAATGCTGCGCTCTTTCTTTTTTTTTGCGAATAAAGGTAAAAAACTAAATTACTGAAATTAGCACTCGGAACTTTAGAGTGCTAAAAAGAGTACACTTTTTCTTGACATTTCTAAGAAAGCTTGCTATATTAATGATTGTGATTAGCACTTGATTAGCAAGAGTGCTAATGAAGGGTGGTAATTAACTATGATGACAGAAAGACAAAAGAATATCTTACGACTTATCATCCAAAACTACACGAATACTGGCTTACCAGTTGGCTCTAAAAAGTTGATGGCAGATGGTATTGATTCCAGTTCAGCAACTATCAGAAATGATATGAAAGCTTTGGAAGAGCTAGGACTTTTAGCCAAGACCCATTCTTCTTCTGGAAGAATTCCTTCAATTCTTGGATATCGTTATTATGTGGACTATTTATTGCGTCCAGCACAAGTTGGTAGCCACGAGTTGGAGCTGATTCGCCAATCTTTTGGTAAAGAGTTTCATGAAATTGACGATATCATTCGCCAATCTGCTGAAATATTGTCAGAACTAACTAGCTACACTGCTTTTTCATTGGGTCCGGAAGTCAAAGAAAGAAAATTAACTGGTTTTCGGATGGTTCCTTTGAATGATCGCCAAATTCTTGCTATCATTGTAACAGATAAAGGAAATGTGGAAAATCAAGTTTTTGCGATTCCTGCGTCAGTAACAAGTCAGGATTTAGAAAAAATGACTCAAATTATCAATGATAAATTAGTCGGACAACCGTTGTTAACCGTTTATCATCGCCTACGGACGGAAATTCCTATGATCTTACATCGTTACTTCCAAACGCCGGAAGGAATGATGGATTTATTTGATGAATTGTTGAGCCAAGCCTTTGAAGAAAAAGTTTTTATTGGCGGACGTATGAACCTGTTGAACTTCGGCACCCGACAAGATGTGGAGCAACTGAAATCTGTTTATACGTTTATGCAAAACTCCGATGAGTTGACTCAATTATTGAATGGCACTACAACGAAAGAAGCTCCGATTGTGATTCGTATCGGTTCGGAGATTGGCAACAACCTTTTAGAAGATATGAGTATGATTACGGCAACGTATGAAGTAAAAGGTCACGGTAGTGGGACTATTGCGTTGTTAGGTCCTACCAGCATGCCTTATTCGAAAATATTTGGGTTGATTGATACTTTTCGTTTCGAATTAGCCTCAAAGTTAGGTTCTTATTATCGTTTCTTAGGAGAATAAGAATTGCTTTAATATAATGGAAACATAGTCTGAGCAAAAGAAAGGAAGTTGCTAAAGTGAGTAAGAAAGAAGAGACACAAAAAGAACAAACGGAACAACAGCCATCAGCAACTGAGGAAACACCAAAAGCGGAAATGGCTAACGACCCGGACGTTCTTTCTGAACAAGAAGCTGAAACAACTGAATCGCAAGAAGCTCCGTCAGAAGTAGCAACATTAAAGTCTGAAATAAGCGAAATGGAAGACAAGTTTTTAAGAGCTAGAGCAGAGATTGCCAATATGAGCAATCGTTTTAAAAATGAACGGGAATTACTGCTTCGTTACCGTTCACAAGACTTAGGCAAGAAAATTTTACCAGCCTTGGATAATTTGGAACGGGCCATGGCCATTGAAGTGACTGATGAACATGGTGAAAGCTTAAAAAAAGGAATCGCCATGGTTTTTGAAAGTCTCAACACAGCCTTAAAAGAAGAAGGAATTGAGGAGATTCCCGCTAAGGGAGAAACTTTCGATCCAACACTTCATCAAGCCGTTCAAACAGTACCGGCCACTGAAGATGTGGCTGCTGATACGATAGTAGAAGTTTTACAAAAAGGCTACAAATTGCAAGATCGCGTTTTGCGTCCTTCTATGGTAATTGTGGCTCAGTAAGCATCCGCTTTTCTTCACAGATCGCTTTTTGTGAATTAAATAAACAAAAATTAAAGATGGGAGATTTTCATTATGAGTAAAATTATTGGTATTGACTTAGGTACAACAAACTCTGCTGTAGCAGTCCTTGAAGGCGGCGAAGCAAAAATTATCGCCAATCCAGAAGGCAATCGTACAACACCTTCTGTTGTGTCATTTAAAAATGGCGAAATCCAAGTCGGAGAAGTAGCTAAACGTCAAGCAGTAACTAACCCCAACACTATTTCTTCTATTAAACGTCACATGGGAGAAGCTGGCTATAAAGTAGATGTTGAAGGCAAATCTTATACACCGCAAGAAATTTCTGCCATGGTTCTTCAATATATTAAAGGCTTTGCCGAAGAGTATTTAGGCGAAAAGGTTGAAAAAGCCGTGATCACCGTTCCGGCTTACTTTAATGATGCACAACGTCAAGCAACAAAAGATGCAGGTAAAATTGCCGGTTTGGAAGTAGAACGTATCGTCAACGAGCCAACAGCAGCAGCATTGGCTTATGGTTTAGACAAAACGGATAAAGACGAGAAAATCCTAGTCTTTGACCTTGGCGGTGGTACTTTCGACGTTTCAATTCTTGAACTAGGCGACGGTGTCTTTGACGTATTGGCAACAGCCGGCGATAATCACTTAGGTGGGGATGACTTTGATAACAAAATTATCGACCATATGGTGGCAGAATTTAAAAAAGAAAATGGCATTGATCTAGCCAATGATAAAATGGCTTTACAACGTTTGAAGGATGCAGCTGAAAAAGCGAAAAAAGATTTATCAGGTGTAACTAGTACTCAAATTAGCTTACCGTTTATTACTGCCGGAGAAGCTGGACCATTGCATTTGGAAATGAACTTAACACGCGCAAAATTTGACGAATTAACAAGTGATTTAGTTGAACGGACAAAAGTTCCTGTTCGTCAAGCTTTGAAAGATGCTGGCTTAAAACCTGCTGATATCGATGAAGTTATTCTAGTCGGCGGTTCTACTCGAATTCCAGCGGTTGTAGAAGCTGTTCGTAAAGAAACCAGTAAAGAACCAAATAAATCAGTGAACCCTGATGAAGTAGTTGCTATGGGGGCTGCTATTCAAGGCGGAGTGATTACTGGTGACGTTAAAGACGTTGTTTTATTAGACGTAACGCCATTGTCTCTCGGAATTGAAACGATGGGCGGTGTCTTCACTAAATTAATTGATCGCAACACTACAATTCCAACAAGCAAATCACAAGTCTTCTCAACAGCAGCTGATAACCAACCAGCCGTAGACATTCATGTGTTGCAAGGAGAACGGCCGATGGCGGCAGACAACAAAACGTTAGGCAGATTCCAATTAACCGATATCCCACCTGCACCTCGTGGTGTGCCACAAATTGAAGTAAGCTTTGATATTGATAAAAACGGAATCGTTAATGTTCGTGCCAAAGATTTAGGGACTCAAAAAGAACAAGCTATTACTATCAAATCTTCTTCAGGTCTATCAGACGAAGAAATTGATCGTATGGTAAAAGATGCCGAAGCAAACGCTGAAGCAGATAAAAAACGTAAAGAAGAAGTTGATTTACGCAATGATGTTGATGCATTGTTGTTCACTGTTGATAAAACATTGAAAGAGCTTGAAGGCAAAGTTGATGCGGACGAAGTGAAAAAAGCAGAAGATGCTCGCGACGAATTAAAAGCAGCTGTTGAAGCTAACGATATCGAACAAATGAAAACAAAACGTGATGCACTAAACGAAATCGTACAAAACTTAACAGTTAAACTTTATGAACAAGCAGCACAACAACAAGCTCAAGAAAACCCTGACGCTGCTAAAGGCGGAGCGGATGATGTAGTAGACGCTGACTTTGAGGAAGTAGACGGCGATGATAAATAATCAGTTATAGCTGATTGTAGGGACTGGATCATTAGCACAATGACTAATGTCCCAGTCCCTTGAATTTTGTGGTGATCTTAAGTCGCAGATGCTAGAGAGAAACTATTTAGGTTTTGATGAAACTGTGGTATGATTACAACGATCTTGAAAAAGCTCGTCTATTGAAAGTCGGGTTTAAGAAGTAGAAGGAATTAAAAGTTGGAGGGGAGCCAATGGCTACAAAGCGTGATTATTATGAAATCCTAGGTTTATCAAAGGGCGCTTCAGATGATGAAATAAAAAAAGCATACCGCAAACTTTCCAAGAAGTATCATCCAGATATTAATAAAGAAGCCGATGCTGAAGAAAAATTTAAAGAAATATCAGAAGCATATGAAGTCCTAAGCGATCCGCAAAAGAAAGCTGCTTATGATCAATACGGTCACGCAGGAACCGATCCAAATTACGGCGGAGCCGGCGGCGGTTTCGGTGGGTTTAGTGGTGGATTTAGCAGTAGCGGTTTCGGCGGCTTTGAAGATATTTTTGATTCATTCTTTGGTGGCGGTGGTCGTTCAGTCGATCCTAATGCGCCACGACAAGGGGCTGATTTACAATATACCATTCAGTTGAAATTTGAAGAAGCTGTTTTTGGCGTGGAAAAAGAGATTAAATACAACCGTGAAGATATTTGTTCAACCTGTGGCGGCAATGGTGCTAAACCTGGTACGCACCCTGAAACTTGTCATAAATGTCATGGCTCAGGGACCATTAACGTAGAACGACAAACACCGCTAGGTCGAATGATGAGCCGCCAAACCTGTGATGTTTGTCATGGAACCGGGAAAGAAATCAAAGAACCTTGCCCAACTTGTCATGGGACTGGGCATGAAAAAAAAGCACACACTGTCAAAGTCAATGTTCCAGCAGGAGTTGAAGATGGTCAACAAATGCGTTTATCTGGTCAAGGAGAAGCTGGAACCAACGGCGGACCTTACGGTGATTTGTATGTCGTGTTCAGTGTAGAAGATAGCGACATATTTGATCGTGACGGTGCGGAAATTTTTTATGAGCTGCCTTTGAGTTTTGTTCAAGCAGCACTAGGTGATGAAGTAGAAGTGCCGACCGTTCACGGCAATATTAAGTTAAAAATTCCAGCCGGGACTCAAACAGCTACCAACTTCCGTTTACGTGGAAAAGGTGCGCCTCGTTTACGTGGCGGCGGTAACGGTGATCAACATGTCAAAGTCAAATTGATCACACCCAAACACTTGAATGAAGAACAAAAAATTGCTTTACGGGCTTTTGCCAAAGCCGGTGGTCAAGAAGTGAATGAGCAACAAGAAGAAGGCTTTTTCGATAAGATGAAAGATGCTTTTGGCGGCAAAAAGAAAAAATAATTGAAAAACACTCAGGTTCTTGTCATCTGGATACTGGGACTGAAACTATGGACAAACGCTGCAATCTTTATTATTCAGTTGTAGCGTTTGTTTTTTTATGTAAATAAAAAAGTTAACATGAAAAGAACAAGCCAAGGAGCTATCCCTGAATGAAAGTGTTCATTAGGTTTGGAATCCGTTGCTTCTATGTATGGCTTTTGTTATTTCGCTAAGGCGGTCTTATTAGGTAAATACCATTAAAGAATAAGACTCGGCTGTTCCTGCCTTTTTTGATAAAAATTACCTTAAAAAAAGATTTACCTGGTATCATTCATTGTGATAGGCTAGAAATAGCGAAACGATAGCTGGTGTCGGTTGGCTCAAATAAAAACAGCAGTCCTATTCTAAAATATAGGGCGAACGTTGAAAGTGAAGTAGTCCAATTGAAATAGACTGAATTTTATGGTTGGCTGTTTTTACACAATAGCTGGTTAGCAGTATTTATTTTCTGATAAAAAAACTTTTAAATTACCGATTGATTTTATAACTGAATTATCTAATTAGTAAACTTATATCGGTTCATAGTAAGGAGAAAAAATGGGGAAGCTTCGTGTGTTTTTTTTCACATACAACTACAAATCATTCAATTAACGCAAAGGAGTAACAATGATTATCTTTAAATTAACCAAACAACTGCCGCTAGTCGATCTGCTAGCGCTTTATAATAGTGTTGGCTGGACGAACTATACCCAAGAAGCTACTCAATTACAATTAGCGCTGGAGCAATCACTGACGGTAATTAGTGCTTGGCAAAATCACCAATTAATTGGCTTAATCCGTGCAGTGGGTGATGGCATTTCTATTTTATATATTCAGGATCTTTTAGTACATCCCGCATATCAAAGACAGGGGATTGGCAGAAACTTAATGGATGCTTTACTAGCTCGGTTTCCGAGGGTTCGGCAAAAGGTCCTATTAACAGAAGAAGCACCGGATATTCGAACCTTTTATGAACAAATTGGCTTTTCTTCCTGTGATCAAGGAGAATTAGTCGCTTTTTATTTTGAAAAAAGCGATTGTTAATGCTTGTTTTTAGGATTAGTAACAAAACTATCATGAAAAAGAAGATGAAAAAAGAGCCCTTTAAAGGCTATTTACCATATGGCTCGACTGCCTTTACGCATGATAAATCGTTGAATATTGAGCGTCTAGTTCAACATATTGAGTATTTAGCAGAAAATGGGATTCAAGCAGTTTTAATTGCTGGCTCTACAGGTGAGCAACATTTATTAACAGAAAAAAATCAGCATGGTTGAACAGTTACCAAATTTAAACGTCAAAGAAGATTATGAAATTAGTTTTGGACTTTCAGCTATTAGATAAAAGGGTGGAGAACTTCTTGCTAAAAAATTAATGAAGCTCTAAGTAGCAGTTCGGTCCTTTTAGGCTTTCCACTTTATCTTTTACCAACACAAGATGAAGCATTTACTTACGCTTTCACATTAATGAAACATGAACAAAAGCCAACTATCCTATATAACAATCCACAACGAACAGCTTTTAAATTGATGGTAGAATCTTATTTAATCTTAATGAAAGTTAAACAAGTCATCGGCAGTAAAGAAGCTGGTAACTCGGAAGGCATCAAAAAGATGATTCAGCACACAAGCCAACCCTTGAAGATTTTTGCCGATGGAGAAAAAGACTTGCAAAAGAAAATTGAGCTGGGATTTAACGGTCTTTCTTCCAGAGGCGGTCATTTTTATCCGGAAGCAATCAGTCAGCAGTTTTAAGAGTTAATGGAAGAAAATGAGCTGTTAAGGGATAATCAGCTAGCTGCAAAAATTGTTGCTATTTTTGAAGGTAGTTATTTGCCTTATTTTTTAATAAGGAACTATTACTCAAGAAAAAAGCGACTTTGGTATTTGTCGCAGTTCGTTAGGAAACTTCGCTTTCTACCGTAGAAAGACTGTATTCATTGAAAAAAAGACAAGGAACTACTACCTGTTATTAGTTGCTTGCCTTTTTTATTTTTGGTTTTATTCGTAGCGTAATGCTTCAATCGGATCGAGTTTGGCTGCTTTTCTAGCAGGATAAACACCGAAGGAAATCCCGATCGCACTGGAGAAGACTAAGACAGCAATAATTGAACCTAGGGTAAATTTAGCGGTAATATCTAAAACGCCCGCGACTGTTACAGCTAAGACGGCGCCTAATGTTAAGCCGATCAGACCGCCGATCAAACAAAGAATCACTGATTCTGTTAAAAACTGGAATAAGATATTGTTATTCGTAGCTCCTAATGCTTTGCGGGTACCAATTTCACGAGTTCGTTCAGTAACTGATACAAGCATGATGTTCATCACGCCAATGCCACCTACTAGTAAGGCAATCGCAGCTACCGCCGCGATAAAGTTAATAATTAAACTTAACACATTATTTACTTGATCTAAAGCTTGTAAAAAGTTAGTAGCCGTATAAATATTTTTACCAGGTACGTTATGGCGTGTCGCTAACTGATTGACGATCTGTTTTGAAGTAGCATCAATATCATCTTTAGATCGAGCCATCACATTTAGACTGGTAATTTTGGTGACCTCAGGATCAAGGCTGGCTGCTGTAGTGATAGGCAAAGCAATGTAGCCCATCATTTCATCTTCGCTAAAAGAGCCGACCATTTTTTCTAATGTGCTTTTGGATACGCCGATAATTCTTACACTTACTTGACCTTTTTGGCCGTGCAAATTCATTTTTTCGCCAACAACATTTTCACGTCCATTAAAAAATGACCTGGCTGTATCAGCACTGATTACAGCGACTTTACTGGCTTCAGTAATTTCAGTTGTAGTAAAGTAGCGACCGTAGATAATTTCTTTGTCCATCATTTGATTAGTGTATTGTAAATCAGAGGTTCCGGTAGCTACTATCGTAGTTTTAGTTTTTCCTTCTGAGGAGCCGACTGTTTGAATCGTTACATTAGGTGAAATCCGGTTAATAGTAGGGATGCTTTCTTTTAATGCTTTTATATCTTTAATTGTAATTTTTTGAGTGTCTGTTGCATCTCGGCTAGTAGAAACTGAAATTGTCGAAGAGCCTAAATCACTAAAAGTCCCAGTAATTTGCGTGATTGCTCCATTGCCAACTGCTAAAATAGCGATAACTGCTGCAATACCAATAATAATTCCTAGTATAGTCAAAAAGGATCGCATTTTGTTGGCGAAGATACTAGCAAGTGCTATTTTAAAACTTTCTAAAAAACCCATATTTTTGCTCCTTTCTACAATGTTTTTCGGTCTGAAACAGGCTGATCATCAATGATTTGCCCATCGCGGAAGGAGATAATTCGCTTCGTATATTGAGCAACGTTAGGCTCGTGTGTAACCATAACTACAGTGGTGCCTGCGTCGTTTAATTCTTGAAAGATTTTCATTATTTCCAGCGTTGTTTTTGAATCCAAATTACCAGTCGGTTCATCAGCCATCAAAACAACGGGTCGATTAACAATCGCACGGGCAATTGCTACTCGTTGTTTTTGGCCACCTGAAATTGCGTTTGGCCGATGAGAGACTCGATCAGCTAAACCAACTTTTTCAAGGGCTTCAAGCGCACGTTTTCGCCGTTCTTTCAAAGGTACACCGCCATAAACCATCGGCAATCCGACATTATCCAAAAGCGTCATGCGCGGCATTAAATTAAAGGATTGAAAGACAAAGCCGATTTCACGATTTCGGACATGGGCACTTTCGTTATCGGTAAGATTAGTAACATCTTGTCCGTTTAAGTGGTACATACCACCATCAAAGCGATCCAATAAACCTAAGATATTCATCATCGTTGATTTCCCGGAACCGCTGGGTCCCATAATAGAAGTGAATTCTCCTTTTGCAATGTGCAAAGAGACATGTTTTAAGGCTATTAATTCTTCGCCGCTTGTTTGGTAGATTTTCACTACCTCTTTTAAATCAATCATTTTTTCACCTTCTAATCCTTAGTTACTTTGACGTTATTTTTAATATCAAAGTTTGGTGATAAAACTACGGTTTCGCCGGCTTTTAATCCACTTTTTACTTCAACTAATTTGTCGGACTGGATACCAATTTTAAGTTTCGTTTCATGGGCTTTTCCGTCCTTAACTACATAGACAAGCGGTTGATTGTTCGCAGTATACGTTAATGCTTCCAAAGGTAGTGCAACAGCATCTTTAACGGTATTTGTTGTAATGTCAACATCAACGTCAAAGCCCGCATAAAGCGTTGTGGGTACTTGATCGAATGTAACTACTGCTCCTAAGCTAGCACTTGTGCCAGTTGCGCTTTGACTTGTAGTGGCAACCGGGTCTTTTTCAGAGACTTTTCCGCTATATGTTTGATCATTAGCTGAAATTTCCGCTTTTTGATTCACCGCAACGGCAGCAGCTTCTGAGTTAGCTAGCTTCAATTGGACTTTAAGTGGTGATAAATCGGCAATATGAATGGCTGCTTTGCCAGCTTGGGCGTTGTTGTCTACCTGACCGGTTTTAATATTCACTTCAGTAATTGTGCCTTTGGTACCGGCAGTCAATTGTACGCCACTATCATAAGTTGCTAAGACTTGTCCTTCTTCAACTTTATCGCCAACTGCTACCTTCACATCTGACACTGTGCCAGTGCCCATTAAAGACTGTTCATCTGAAGGGATTAACGTGCCGGTAGTGGCTGCTTTTTCGATGATGGTTTCTGTTTTGACTTCGCCTGTTCGCACTCTAACACCTTGATTTTTTTGCTTGTTGTTTTGATAGATTATAAAAATTATCACCAAAAGTATAATAGCGAGGACTGCGCCAATAATCGTTTTCTTTTTCATACAATCCAACTTTCTTTTTTTATTTGTGACAATGTGTCATACATATAGTCTACTATTGTTACATGAAAATGTCTAATTTTTTTCGAAAAATTTATTTATTTTATAAAAAAACTATATTGCCATTCCATAAACAAAAAAATTCAAAATAAAAAAGTAAAAAGGGGAAATAAAGCGTATAATTAGTTTGAGAAGTTAGGAGGAAGTTGAATGAGACCTTACGTATTTGCGATTAGTGATATTCATGGACGTTTTGATTTAATGCAAGCATTGCTTTGCGATTTCGATGCAAAACTACATCAACTGGTTCTGATTGGCGATTTATTGGATCGCGGGCTACAGTCTAAAGAAGCATTATTGTTAGGAAAACAACTAGTCGAGAAGTATCAAGCCGTTTACTTACGTGGAAATCACGAGGAGTATTTCCTGCAATTTTTGCAGCGGCCGGAAGAGTGGTTTTCAGCTTACGTGGCAAATGGAGGCAAAGAAACGTTGAACAGTCTTTTACACTCAGGCGCAACGGAAGAATATTCTCCGACTGAGCTGGCGGTGATGATCGGTAGTCGCTATAGTGAACTAGTTGCCTTTTTAAAGGAACGGCCCTTTTATTATGAGTGGCAACACTATTTGTTTGTTCATGCCGGCGTTGATTTGACCAAGTCTAATTGGAAAGATACAGCACCTAAAGATTTTATTTGGATCAGAGAGCCGTTTCATCAGGGCGTGAATCGCACCGGAAAGACGATTGTCTTTGGTCATACTATTACGCCGATGCTGCATGGTGATATGACAACCACCGATCTTTGGCAATCAGATAACAAAATTGGGATTGATGGCGGTGCTGTTTTTGGTGGTTCGGTCCACGGTGTGATCTTCAACGACAAAGGCATCGTTCAAGATATTGAATACCAAGATCGAAAAGGGCCTTGTCAACCGGATTTTTGATCACTCTTCTAGCTTTTTGTTCAAATACTAAGGAGGTTACCTTTCATTCTTAAAGTATGCTAAAATAAAATAGTATGTTTAAGAAAAGAGGTATCAATCATGGCAGAAGCTTATAATAGAGCGGTAGTTGCTTTGTTGCAAAAAGAGTTGACAGGCTACCGTTTACCACAAATCATCACTGTATTAACGTTATTAAATGAAGGGAATACTGTACCTTTTATCGCTCGTTATCGAAAAGAAATGACAGGGAGTTTAGATGAGGTACAAATTCGGGAAATCGAAGAGCGTTATCATTATTTGCAAAACTTGGAAAAGCGCAAAGAAGAAGTGCTTCGCTTAATTAAAGAGCAAGGCAAATTAACGTCTGAATTACGTAAAGCGATTGAAACAGCTGTAAAAATGCAACAAGTGGAAGACCTTTATCGTCCGTACAAACAAAAACGGCGCACCAAAGCAACGATTGCTAAGGAAAAAGGCCTGGAACCTTTAGCTGACTGGTTGTTATCCTTACCGGAATCAGCTGATGTTGAAGCTGAAGCTGCAACTTTCGTTGATCCGGAAAAAGAAGTTGTTTCTTGGGAGATGGCTCTCCAAGGAGCCCACGAAATCATCGCTGAACGCGTCAGCGACGAGCCAAAATACCGTACGTGGCTTCGTGATTACGTCAAAAAACACGCCCAGTATGTCAGTACAGTTAAAAATCAAGCACAAGATGAAAAAGGCACATATGAAATGTACTATGATTTTGCTGAACCTGTTAGTAAAATGGTGCCTCACCGCGTGTTAGCGACCAACCGTGGTGAAAAAGAAGACATTTTGAAAGTTCAATTAATGGTCGAAGAAGGGCCTATTCATAATTTCTTTGCGCATCAGCTATTAGGCAGGAAAGCTGCCTCTCCTGCAGCTGCTTATGTAGAAGCCGCTTTTTTAGATAGCTACAAACGTTTTATCGCACCAGCAATTGAACGGGAAATTCGTAATGAATTAACGGAGCAAGCTGATGAACAAGCAATCGCAATTTTTGGCGAAAATTTACGTAACTTATTGTTACAACCGCCGTTAAAAGGGAAAGTGGTTTTAGGATTTGACCCGGCTTATCGCACCGGCTGCAAACTCGCAGTGGTAGATGCTACTGGAAAAGTATTAGCTATTCAAGTGATTTATCCTCACAAACCAGCCTCAGCAGAGAAAAGAGCAGCTGCTGGGCCAGCTATTTTAAAAATAATTGAAGACTATCAGGTGGAGATGATCGCGATTGGTAATGGAACTGCTAGTCGTGAATCAGAGCTTTTTGTAGCAGAACAATTGAAACAAATCAAGCGGTCTGTTTTTTATGTAATTGTTAATGAAGCCGGAGCTTCTGTCTACTCCGCCAGTGAGATTGCTAGGAAGGAATTTCCTGATTTACAAGTTGAAGAAAGAAGTGCGGTAAGTATTGCTCGACGTTTACAGGATCCCTTGGCGGAATTAGTTAAAATTGATCCTAAAGCAGTCGGTGTTGGGCAGTACCAACATGATGTTTCACAAAAGCGCCTAGCCGAACAACTGGATTTTGTTGTTGAAACAGCAGTTAACCAAGTGGGTGTAAATGTCAATACTGCAAGTGCGCAATTACTTCAACATATCTCTGGCTTAAACAAAACAACGGCTCAAAATATCGTGAAATATCGGGATGAAAATGGCGCTTTCATGGTACGTAATCAAGTAAAAAAAGTTCCGCGCTTAGGACCAAAAGCCTTTGAACAAGCCATTGGCTTCTTGCGCATTCCTGACGGGGAAAATATTTTAGACAATACAGGAATTCATCCGGAAAGCTATCCAGCTGCACAAAGCATCTTAGCCAAAGCTGGCATCGATTTGACAGAACTAGGCTCTGAAACGGCGATTGCTAAATTAAAACAATTATCGTTGCCAGCTTTAGCAGCGGAATTATCAGTTGGTATCGAAACATTACAAGATGTTGTCGAGAGTCTAATTCGTCCAGGTAGAGATATGCGTGATGAAATGACAGCACCGTTACTTCGAACCGATGTCTTAACTATGGAAGATCTCCAAGCCGGGATGGAATTACAAGGAACAGTACGCAATGTGATTGATTTTGGCGCTTTTGTGGATATTGGTGTGAAACAAGATGGCTTAGTGCATATATCTAAGCTAAGTTCAAAATTTGTTAAGCACCCAACTGATATTGTAGCAGTCGGAGATGTAGTCACAGTTTGGGTAGAAGCTGTTGATCTAGCTAAAGGGCGCATTAGTTTAACGATGCTTGCTCAGGCTGAAAGGAAAGACTGAGATGCAGGCAGCACTTCCCGAAAGTTCACTAACTGATGAAGAACTACAAGCATTAGTTGAGGCTATTTCTTGGCAATTTTTTCAACAGCCTTTTCGTCATCAAGCGCGGTTTAATCATCGGTTAAAGACAACGGGTGGACGGTATCACTTAGCTTCTCATAACTTAGATTTCAATCCTCAAATCGTCTTGCAATATGGGAGCGGGGAATTGGAAAAAGTAATCAAACACGAGTTATGCCATTACCATTTGCACCTCGCTGGCCAAGGATACCGCCATAGGGATCGTGATTTTAAAGAGCTATTGATGCAAACTGGCGGCAGTCGTTACGTACAGCCGCTGACACAAGTGCAAGCACAGTATTATTACCAATGCCAAGCCTGCCAGGCTGTCATCATTAGAAAGCGTCGGTTAAATACAACCCGTTATGTTTGTGGCAAATGTGGCGGTTCTTTACAAGCGACATCGTTCACTAACTGATAGTCAATCAATGATGAGCGTGAGCTTTTTCAAAGTGAATTCCTCGTAGCTGAATTTTCCAGTATTAAATGAAAAGGGCGCTTGTTTTGGGATTGACAGCTAAAACAAGTGTTTTTTTTACAAGATGGGTTGTTATAAGAGCTGGCAGCTGCAAGTTCATTTATATCCGGAAATTCATTTATTTAGTTGCAGTTTTAAAGTATTTTCTCAGCTTGACAAATAGGTCTAGTTATTTTACGATAAGAAAGTATAGGCGGTCATGGCGGAATGGCAGACGCGCTGTCTTGAGGGGGCAGTGGGAGTAACTCCCGTGGAAGTTCGAGTCTTCTTGGCCGCATTTTATTTTTTATAGAAGCGAATGAAATTCAGTAGCTGATAGTCGATACAGTATACTTTTAAGAAAATTTGTTATGAAAAAGTCCAATTTTGTATTGAAGGGATCTTCCCCTTAAGCGCCAAAAAATTATGGTGAACTTTTATCACCCAGTAGATTATGAGACGCAAGCAAGTTTTTTTGCTCAGTAACATACGAAAAAACCAGTAAAGAAGTTTACCCGCTTCTTTGCTGGTTTTTCTGTAGGTGTTCGCTTGGAAATTGGCTCCCAACACCAGCCGATAAGCAAATTCACGGAAGGGTTTGGGACAGAAATTTGGCACCCCTGATTCAAAAAGCTCTAAAAATAATCAGCCTCCCAATAAAGTAAAGGCAACGACTACTGTATCAAACTATCGAGTTTGGTAGAATGCGATCACGCAAAAAAAGTTGACGATCCAGACGCTCGGATAAGCAAAATTAAAATGTTGACCGTAAGCATCCACCTTCATTATAGCTTTGTTGCTGCTTTGCTCTCTTTGCTGAAAAGATAGAATGTAATCATAAACCGTTTTGATGATAATTAACAATCTGCAGCAGTATTTTGAAAATATTTTTGCAGATAGAATTTGAAAGTTCCGGTAATATCTTACAGCGTAGCACGGAAAATTAAAACTCTAAACAAAAGTTAATCATTGGATTTAATAACAGAAATTTAACGGACTCTGTTCCTGCCAACTGTTGCGAAATTATTTGAATCAAGCTTGATTTTTGATAACTGATATCTCTAATATTACAGTTGTTACAGCGTATTATTTCTTTTTTTTAGCAAACTCTGATTATAATAAAGAAGAAGTTAGAAGAGAGGGTGAGTCTGTGACAATCAAAAAAACATGGTGGAAAGAAGCAATTGGTTATCAAATTTATCCTGCAAGTTTTAAAGACAGCAATCATGACGGTCTTGGTGACTTAAATGGGATTTGTGAAAAATTAGAGTACTTAAAAGACTTGGGAATTGACTTTATATGGATTACGCCAATTTACGCATCTCCTAATGTTGACAATGGCTACGATATTAGTAATTATCAAGAAATATCAGAAATTTTTGGGACTATGGCAGACTTTGATTTACTTTTGGCACAAGCCCATGCCAAGGGGATTAAGGTAATTATGGATTTAGTGATCAATCATACATCCGATCAGCATCGCTGGTTTATTGAGTCCAGAAAATCAAAAGAAAATTATTATCGAGACTATTACATTTGGGAAGATGGCCGAGTAGATGGACCGCCGAATAACTGGACTTCAATTTTTGGCGGTTCTGCTTGGGAACTGGATCAGGAAACCAATCAATATTACTTGCATGTTTTTGCGAAAGAGCAACCGGATTTAAACTGGGAAAATCCTAAAGTTCAACATGAGTTGTTTACCATGATTCAATGGTGGTTGGATAAAGGCATTGATGGATTTCGTGTGGATGCCATTTCACATATTAAAAAACTTCCTTTTTCCAATAATATCGTCGATAATCCGTTGCAAGCCTACACCAATGCTCCAGGCATTGATGTTTATCTAAAAGCGCTGCGTGATGTAGTAAAAAAAGAGGATATATTAACAGTTGGTGAAGCAAACGGCGTCAGCGCTCACGATGCGTTGGAGTGGGTTGGCGAAGAGGGCTATTTTAATATGTTATTTGAATTTGAACATATCTCTTTGTGGAGCACCGGTGAAGAACAAGGAATTGATGTGCTGAAATTAAAACGAGCGTTAACGAATTGGCAAGAAACCCTGAATCAAAAGGGTTGGAATGCTCTTTATATGGAAAATCACGATATTCCTCGTTCCGTTTCAACTTTTGGGAGTGATCAAGTAGTTTTTTGGCGCTCTTCGGCTAAAGCGCTCGCCTTGACCTTTATGCTTTTACAAGGAACGCCATTTATCTATCAAGGCCAAGAAATCGGCATGACCAATATGCCTTTTCATTCGATTCATGAGATCAATGCCGTGGATACGAAAAACTTTTATCGCAATATGGTCAATACTGGTGTCACACCGGAACGGGCTTTGGACTTAGTTCGAAAAAGCGCCCGAGATAATGCTCGAACGCCGATGCAGTGGGACAGTAGCAAATATGCTGGTTTTTCTACTCACAAACCGTGGTTAGTTGTCAATCCAAACAAAAGTTATATTAATGTACAAGATGAGTTGGCAGATCCTGATTCGATTTTAAACTTTTACAAAGAAATTATTCGTCTACGTAAAGCGCATGAGACGCTAATCTACGGCTCATATCGTTTATTTTTAAAAGATCATCCACAATTGTTTGCTTATCAGCGGAAATTAGGAAATGATCGTTTTGTGATTATTGTTAATTTGTCCTGTGATTTTGCTACAGTAGATTTACCATCCAATATAAAATTTGAGGAATGGGAGTTAATCCTTAACAATTTGGATGATGGTCCCTTGCAACAGCATACTTTGTTTGTTCCCTATGAGGCTCGAGTGTATCGAAAAAAAACTGCTTAAGTTTGTGCCTTATTTTTTTTAAAAACACAATTTTTTATTGCTTTTTCAAAATAGGAAGCGTAACATTTAAAGATATAAATTGTGAAAACGAGGGATAGGTATGAGAAATTTTGAAAAGTCCAATAAATTAGACAATGTTAGCTATGACGTACGGGGACCGGTTTTAGAAGAAGCTGAACGTATGCAAGAAGCAGGCATCAGCATTTTAAAACTGAATACGGGAAATCCTGCTCCTTTTGGTTTTGACGCACCAAATGAAGTGGTTCGTGATATGATCGCCAATGTCAGAAATTCAGAAGGCTATTCTGATTCGAAAGGGATCTTTTCAGCTCGCAAAGCCATTGAACAATATTGTCAGTTAAAACAATTTCCCAACGTAACAATCAATGATATTTATACCGGTAACGGTGTGAGTGAGTTGATTACAATGTGTATGCAAGGCTTATTGAATAACGGCGACGAAGTTCTTGTCCCAATGCCGGATTATCCATTGTGGACTGCCTCTGTTTCTTTGGCTGGCGGTACGCCAGTGCATTATATGTGTGATGAACATGCAGAGTGGTTTCCAGATATTAATGATATTAAAGCAAAAATTACATCAAATACCAAAGCCATTGTGATCATCAATCCGAATAATCCTACCGGAGCCTTGTATTCAAAAGAATTGTTACAAGAAATTGTCGAAGTGGCACGCCAAAATGAATTAATTATTTATTCCGATGAAATTTACGATCGTTTAGTAATGGATGGTTTAACGCATATTCCTATTGCGACATTAGCACCTGATTTATTTGTCGTGACGTTAAACGGCTTATCCAAATCACATCGCGTAGCCGGATTTCGTTGTGGCTGGATGGTTTTAAGCGGTAATAAAAGCGGCGTAGCCGGTTATATTGAAGGGTTGAACATGTTGGCTTCCATGCGCTTATGTTCCAATGTTTTGTCTCAACAGATTATTCAAACAGCATTAGGTGGTTACCAAAGCGTCGATGAATTGCTGTTGCCTGGCGGACGTATTTATGAGCAACGAGAATATATTTATCAAGCAATCAATGCTATTCCAGGTTTGTCTGCGGTAAAACCGAAAGCAGCTTTTTACATTTTCCCGAAAATTGACATAAAAAAATTTAAAATCTATGACGATGAAAAATTTGTCTTGGACTTTTTGCACAAGCATCATATATTACTAGTTCATGGGGGCGGCTTCAACTGGACGCAGCCTGATCATTTTCGTATTGTCTATTTGCCTAAATTAGATGATTTAAAAACGATGACGACGAAAATGGAGGAATTTTTGACAACTTACCGCCAAAAATAAAAAAGAAGAAAACGCACAACTTTTTGCTGTGTGTTTTCTTATTTTTGCTAGGACGAGCAACTAATTTCGTTCTACCATTCAACTTCCAACAACTTTTTTATACGAAAATAGTCCAATCGACTGTGAGGATGCTTATGCCGGTTCGCAAACCTTTTTGCTGATAACCATCCGTGTGGTATATTTTTCTTCCATGTCAGGGCTGGGATTAGTTACAACGACGAGATAAGAATTTTCGTATTCTTTCTCAATCAACCCAGAATAGCAAATTTTGTCCCAAATGAACGTAACTTTCCTTTCATCTTCCATTGAATAACACTCCTTATATTAAAAAATGAACAAAGCTATGATACAATTGTCTAGCGATGTTCTTGCAGTATATTATGCAATAAAGTACAATAAAAATATAATGCAAATTTGCATATTTATAAAAAAATTAAGTTAAATATGATACTATCTACAAGGCAAAATTATAAGGAATACTTAGGAGCTGGTGAACATGGCCACTTTTGGAACTGTCATTAAAGAAATTAGAAAAAAGCGAAAATTAACACAAAAAATGTTATCAGAAGATATTTGTTCACAAAGTGTGCTCAGTAGAATTGAACATGACGAAGAATTACCTAATGTCGTCGTAATGCAAAAGCTCTGTGCTCGTTTAGGCGTTACAATTGACCAAATTTTACAATTGGAATCAGAAGATGTACAGTGTGTCTCTTGTTCTTTTGAAAAGATGGCATATTATTTTCGGCATAAGATGTACCAAGAGTTATTCACCTACTTGCAAGCAGCCAATGTTGAAAAACATTTATATTTAGACACCGATTGGCAGCGTTATTATTATTACCTTGGTAGTTGCCAACTTCATCTAAATCAGGACTATGAAAAAGCCGCCGCCAGTCTTCAAAAGGGCTTGGCATATACTTACAAAGCGGAGAAATTAAATATTTCTGATCTGGAAATTCAAGTAATGAGTTGTCTAGGTAGTGTATATGGCTACTTAGGTAAAATTGAACAAGCTCAACATTATTTACGTCTTAGTTTGTTTTATTTTAAAGAATTGCCGAAAGAACGGGTCAACGCCGAATTAACGAAAATCTTTTACAACTACGCTTATTTTTTATGGAAAAATGGTCAAAGTCAAAACGCTGAAACTTATATAAATCAAGGGATTCAGTGGGCTCGGGATAAAACAAGTTTTTATTATTTAGCCGAATTGTTTACGCTCAAATACGAATTGCTCTGTCAACAACAACGCCATTTTGAAGCGCAGGAATTTTATATGCTTGCCCAAAAATTGAACGATATTGAAAGCGGCAAAATTTAAAATTCTCATAGAAAACTGAAAAGGTCTACACCATTTCTTGACTTACGCTGGTTTTAAGAGTACTTTTATAGTAGTAAAATAAAGAAAGAAGGATGAAGATGAAAACATTTATCTTTGCTGATAAGTTCTTTTTAAAAAGCGAAGTAAAAGGACCGGGTTATTTAGAAATTACTGACGGAATTTTTGGGGAGTACACCACTCAGACACCTCAAGGCGACGTGAAGATCATTCAAGAAGCTGGTAAATGGATTGCTCCTGGCTTAGTGGACACGCATATTCATGGTTACTTAAATCATGATGTAATGGATAATGATGCCGAAGGTCTGAAGGTGATGTCAGAAGGGTTACTTTCCTGCGGTGTTACTTCTTTTTTACCAACAACGCTAACTTCTAGTAAAGAGCACTTAAAAGATGTGGCGCAAACCATTGGAACAGTCTACCAAGAAGTACCTGGAGCGAAAATTCAAGGAATATATTTTGAAGGTCCTTTCTTCACAGAAGAGCATAAAGGTGCTCAAAATCCGATTTATTTTGGCGATCCAGATTTGGAAGTCTTTCATGAGTGGCAAACCGCTTCTGGTGGCTTAATTAAAAAGATTGCTTTAGCGCCTGAACGCCAAGGCGTTCAAGAATTTGTCAAAGCGGTGACAGAAGAAGGCGTAGTTGTGGCTTTAGGTCATAGCAATGCTACTTTAGAAGAAGCCGGAGCAGCAGTTGAAGCCGGAGCAAGTGTTTTCGTCCATGCGTATAATGGTATGAGAGGCTTAAATCATCGTGAACCCGGCATGGTAGGGGCGTTATTGTCCTTGCAACATGTTTTTTCTGAACTAATTTGTGATGGTCACCATGTGCATCCCAATGCTGCTGAAATCTTAATGGAAAAGGCTGGTCATGATCATATCGCTTTGATTACTGACTGTATGATGGCAGGCGGCATGCCAGACGGTCACTACAATTTAGGGGAATTCCCGGTAGTTGTCGCTGAAGGCACCGCTCGCTTAGAATCAGGAAATCTTGCTGGCAGTATCTTAAAATTAAAAGAAGCCATTAAAAATGTTGTAGACTGGGGGATTGCTACGCCAGCTCAAGCGATTATGATGGCAACGTTAATACCAGCAATCAGCTGTAAAATTGACGACAACTGCGGCATGATTGCCAAAGGCCGTGATGCTGATTTTATCGTCTTAAACCCTGATATGGAATTAGCTGCTACGTACTTAAATGGCCAATGTCGTTATCAAGCCTAATCTTTTATATTAATAATAATTGTAAAAACTTGTGCAAGGTTGACTTTTTCTTCTTATCCAACAGAAAAGGGAAGACTTTAACAAGTTTTTACTTTTTTGTATTATAGAGGACACTGTAGGTGAAAAGTGAGATGTTCAGAAAATAATATTGACTATTGCTTTAATGATTGTAAATATATATGATAATTAAGAAAAGTAAACTATACACATGAATCAGGTTGTATATGTGGTGTCAAAATTCATTGAGAATAATTAAAAAGGAAGTGAATCTATGCTTAGAAAGCAGCGAATCGCCCAAATACTGCAGCGATGGACGTGGCAGGATCCGTCAGTGGCAGGCTTTTCCGCCCAAAAAATAGCTGACTATTTAAATATGCGCCGTAATACGGTCAGTTATGAACTGAATCGTCTCGTTGAAGAAAATCAAGCAGAAAAAATTAGCGGCAAACCGGTCTTGTTTCGCTTTATAGGAGATAGCTTGCCATCCGACGCTTTTTCAACTGACTCGGCATTTTTTGAAGCGAAATTAAGTGGCGCTTCGAGTATTATCAGCCAAATTGAATTAGCAAAAGCAGCTGTCTTATATCCTCCTAAAGGTTTGTACACATTAATCATTGGCAAAACAGGTGTCGGCAAAACCTATTTTGCAAAGTTAATGTTTGAATTTGCCCGACACAAAGGAATGATCAAAGAAAATGCTCCTTTTGTCATGTTAAACTGTGCTGATTATGCGGAAAATCAGCAACTTTTGGTTAGTCAATTGTTTGGGTATGCTAAGGGAAGTTTTACCGGTGCGATTCAAGATAAAGCAGGGCTGGTAGCCAAAGCTGAAGGCGGTTATCTTTTTTTAGATGAGGTACATAATCTCTCTGCAGAAGGACAAGAAATCTTATTTTCACTCATGGATAGTGGCTATTATCGGAGGTTTGGAGAATCTGAAACCAGTCAAAAAAGTGACGTTCGAATTATTTGCGCCACTACTGACGAACAAAAAGCTTATCTTTTACAAACTTTTTTAAGAAGAATTCCTATAACAATTGAATTGCCCTCTCTTGAAAAGCGGAATCTTAAAGACCGTTATGAACTAATCAAGCAGTTTGTTCAAGAAGAAGCCTCTCGAGTCGGACAGCCGATTTTTATAAATCGAAATTTGTTTAATCGGTTATTGTTCACTGAGTTTTCCGGTAACATCGGTGAGCTAAAGGAACTGATTAAACTGCTTTGTGCTAAAGCCTTTGTAGATTCATTAGAAAAGAACCAGCAGCAATTAACTCTTAGTGAAGCTTATCTGGATCGAGTTGCTTGTGGTATCTTCAATCAAGGTATTTTAGAAATTTATCAAGGCTTGGAGAATCCGTATGTCAATGTGGATTTATTAGTGACAACTAAAGCCTCTTCGCCACAACTTAATGCTCAAAATGATAGCGGTTTCTACGGGCGCTTGCAGAGTCAAATGTCTGCCTACAATGAAGCCGGCTATCCCATTACAAAAGTAGAAGCATTAATTAACCAAGAAATTGAAAATTATTTTGCTCGGTTACTTCATGAATCACAAAAGGGGTTGAAATTAAAAATTGATTTAAGTAAATTAGTTCCCGAACAATTGCTTATTGAAACAGAGTCATTAATTAATCAAGCAGAGAAAAATTTAGGAAAAAAATTTAATCAAAATGTCTGGTTAGGATTAGCATTGCACACTAAGGCTTTTATTGAGCGTAAAAATGAGAAACAGTCACTTTATCACCCGACGATAACCAAAATTAGAGATCAACATCCTGAAGAATTCCAATTAGCTTCTTGTTATTTACGCAAAGTTTGTAAGTTTTACCATTTACCATTTTCAGAAGCGGAAGCAGTGTTAATTGCGATGTTTTTGTTAACAAAAAATGCAGAAGTTATTCCCAAACAATATCAAATTATATTATTATGTCATGGAAATCAGACGGCAACTTCAATTGCGCAAACTGCTAATCAACTTTTAGATAATCATTGGATTGATGGAATTGACATGCCTCTTGATATTTCCTTAGCAGCAATTAAGGAAAAACTTTTTGAATTAATTGATCAAACCAAACCAAGTAAAGGCATCTTGCTTCTGATGGATATGGGTTCACTAGAACAATTACCAATTGAAATTTGGGAAAAATACCATAAGCGTTTAGCAGTTGGAATGATTTCCGGTTTTAATCTGTTGATGTTATTGGAGGTCAGCCGTAAACTCCTTTTTTTCGAAGAGCCGTTAGCTGATATTATTCAAAATAGTAACTTTCAAACAGCTATTACAACTGATTTTTATAAGGGTGAATTGCCGACAGGGCCAAAAATTATTTGGACGGTTTGTATGTCGGGCTTAGGAACCTCTAGAAAATTACAATCTTTATTAAAACAATGCTTTATGGAACTTCATCAACCTGAAATTTTAGTAGAAGCACTGGATTATTTTTCTTTTATTGAATTCCAAGGGAAACTGCCTGAACAAGTAATGGCAGTAGTGGGAACTCTTTCTGAAGAAACATTGTTAGATATACCATTTATTTCTTTGGATCAGTTTTTAAGTGGTAAAGGATTCTTCCAGATTTTGGATTACTTAGGCTTAGCTTGTTCTAAGACAGAAGCTGCAGCAATCCGTCAAGTAATAGCCAAAGAATTATCATTTGAAACAATACTGCAAAAAATTCAAACCATTGAGCCTAAGCATCTGTTAAAGCTAGTTGTAACTGCGCTAGAAAAAATACAAGAGCCAATCTCAAATTTTTCGCAAAGCTTGTGGCTTAAATTAATTATTCATACGGCTTTTATGATAGAGCGCTTAATGGTAAGTAAAGACTATTTGTCCTACCCGAATCTTGAAGATTACTATCTGAAACAACAAAGGTTATTTAAGGATATTCGGACAGCTTTCAAACCAATTGCATCTTTTTATAACATAGATATTCCAAATACGGAAATTGCTTATTTAATTGATATTTTACTAGAAAAATAGTTTTAGCCAAAAGTGTCACAATGTGGGAAGTACATGTGACACTTTTTTTTAAGCATTCTTAAACGTAAGTAGAGCGGCTCTTTTTTTTGTTGGCACGAAACTTGCTTAATATAAAAATGAAAGCTGTATCAAAATTTAGAAAGGAGGGGGAAAATGACAAACCGACCGCAACTTGTTATTGCGACTCACGGCTTTTTAGCAGAAAGCTTAGCAGAAACCAGTAAAATGATTATAGGAGAACAAGCCCATTTACATGTGATTTGTTTAAAAGCTGGGATGAATCTTTCTATATATCAGCAAAATCTTAAAGAAATAGTGGAGCAATATATAGAACATGGTGTGCTCGTAATGGTGGACTTATTAGGAGGTACGCCTTTTAATACTTTAATTTCACTTTTAGAGGACGAGCGAGTTTCTTTTGTAACCGGTGTAAACTTACCTATGCTATTGGATATTCTGGCACAACCAGATACAGCTTCATTGCAAGAAATGACAGAAATTGCCCAAAGAGTTGGTCAGGAAGGAATTAAAAGCAAAAAGGATTTCCTACAAATATAATTAAAGGAGAAAGAGATGATTAATTTTATTCGAATCGATGATCGCTTAATACATGGTCAAGTTGTAACTGCATGGATAAAAGAATATAAAACAAATCGGATTTGGGTGATCGATGATATTGCCGCCGAAGATGAATTTCTTAAAAATGTTATGAAAATGGTAGCGCCTTCTTCTGTTCAGTTAGAGATCACCGGAACTCAAGGTTTAGCTGAAAAAATTCATCAGTATGATGAAAGTAAAGAAAATATTATGATTTTAGTAAAAACGCCAAAAGTAGCTCAAAAAATTTTTGATGCAGGCGTTCAGCTCCGTTTACTAAATGTCGGCGGAATGGGAGCTAATGATCAACGCCGTTCCCTCTATAAAAATATTTCTATCAGTGAAGAAGAGGAAGAGGTTCTCAAAGATCTAGTGGAAAATGGTATTGATGTATATGTTCAAGTGATTCCAAATGATAAAAAAACAGATTTTATTGAGTTACTATCGCAAAATTGAAGAGCTTAAATAGCAAATATAAACTATTTTCGAATTGTTCCATAAGTTTTTTAGGAAGAAAAGGAGGATCAAAAAATGATGAGTGCGGTTTTAGTTGCGATTTGGGCTACCATGAACGGCGGGTGGTTTATTGAATTTTTTGAATGGAGTATTCGTGCTGCTCCTTTAGTAAGTGGAGCAATTACTGGCTTACTGTTAGGTGATTGGCAAGCTGGAGCAATGATTGGAGCAACAGTCCAGTTACTATACATGGGACAGGTTGAAGTAGGGGGAGTATCTGCTTATGATAAATGCTATGCTGGGATTATTGCTACTGGTGTTGCTATTGTTTCCCGACAATCCCCGCAAGTTGCTGTCACTATTGCAGTGTCGTTAGGAGCGATCGGTTTAGTCGCTCGTAATGCTTGTATGACTATAAATGTTTTTTTCGTTCATATGGCGGATAAATATGCGGAAAAAGGTGAAACACAACGTATTTGGATTTATAATTGGCTTTTACCTCAACTGGTTACCTTTGTTTTTTACGGTATACCAGCATTTTTAGCGGTATTTTTTGGCGCCCAGTATCTGGAAAGCTTTATGAAAATGATGCCCGCATTTGTCAATCGAGCGCTTGAAGCAATCGGAATGATTTTGCCTGCTTTAGGAATCGCCTTGATGTTTAAAACGGTTTATAATACTAAATTTATTTCATTTGCAATGATTACTTATTTAGCAGTCGCTTACATGAAATTCGATATTATTGCTTGTTCTATTTTAGGTGGCGCCTTTGCCTTACTTTATTGGAACTTAAACTTTTATAAACTAACCAATGAGGAGGAGTAAAATGTCAGAAACCACATCTGCAGAAACAGTATCTGTAAAAAAGATAAAAAAAATTGATTTAATACGTTGCTTTCTACTTTGGGAAGTAACCGCTGAATCTTGTCTAAGTTATGAACGTCTGATGTCATTAGGGTTTGCCCATTCAATGGTACCAATCATTAATCGTTTATATACTACTAAAGAAGAAAAGCGAGCTGCATTAAAGCGACATATGAGTTTTTTTAATACCGAAGCGAACTGGGGGGCTTTTATCCCGGGGTTAATTTGTTCAATGGAAGAAGAATATGCTAACGGTGGTGCGGTGGAGCCAGAGACAATCAGTAGCATTAAGATTGGCTTAATGGGGCCGGTTGCCGGAATTGGTGATACAATTACTCAAGGCTTAATCAAAACAGTGCTGCTTTCTATTGGTGTAGATATGACGTTGAAAGGACAAGTAGCAGGTCCCTTAATTTTTCTGATATTCTTTTCAATTTATTTACTAGGAATTGGCGTATTTACGTTTAGTCAAGGCTATCGCTTGGGACGCAATGTCTTGTCTAAAATTACTGATAATAGTATCATGCGTAAATTAACAGATAGCTTGTCAATTCTTGGCATGTCCATTGCTGGAGCGATGATGGTGAATAGTGTTCAAATTGAGACCTCTCTCAAAATTGATGCGGGAGATTCAGAAGTTGTCATTCAAGATTTATTGAATTCCATTTTACCAGGAATGCTCAGTGTCATAGCTGTAATGACAAGCCTTTACTACTTACGTAAAGGAGTAAGTATATCTAAAGTGATGCTCGGTTTGTTTATTATAGCTATTGTCGGTTCTTTAATCGGTGTATTTTAGGGGGATAAAAATGAAAAAAGCTGTTATTTTTGACTGCGACGGTGTATTGGTTGATAGTGAGATTCTCTATCTCAATAGCTTGTTAAAATATTTAAAAACACTAGGCATTGAAACAACGATTGATGAAGTAAAATTTGTAGTTGGCATGAAAGCATATGAAATAGCTGAAGCTTTGCAACGTAAATTCGAACTCAATCAAGTTTCAATTGAAGAGTTGATACAAAAACAAGATGAATATCAAGAAAGAGAAATGGCGGCAGTTGAGTTACAGCCAATGTCTGGGTTGATCGATTTTTTAGACAGTTTAAAGAATCAGGGATATAAATTGGCCATTGCTTCTTCTTCCTTAAAAAACTATGTGGAAAATGTCTGTCGAAGAATTGGTATATTAGAGTACTTTGACCTACTTGTCACTGGAGAACAAGTTAGCAATTCCAAGCCAGACCCGGAAATCTTCAACAAAACAGTGGAACTCTTAGGTATACCCAAAGAGGAGACGCTTATCGTGGAAGATTCGGTTAACGGAATCAAAGCAGCAAAAAGCTCAGGTGTATTTGTAGTCGGCTATAAAGGTTCAGTGATTGAACAAGATACAACAAACGCAGATGCTGAACTCAAAACATTTGTGGAAATACAAAAATACTTATAAAAAGCGAGGGAAAAATATGACTTGGTTAAAAGAAATTATTGGTACGGAAAAAGCGGTAATTGCAATGTGCCACTTGGATGCTCTACCTGGGGACCCTTATTATGATGAAAACGGCGGTATGGATAAGATTTTGGAACATGCTAAAGCAGATTTCTTGGCATTACAAGAAGGTGGAGTTGATGCGGTAATGTTTTCAAATGAATTTTCATTACCGTATTTAACGGATGTAAAGACAGAAACCGTAGCAGCAATGGCACGTATCATTGGTGAATTAAAATCAATCATTAAAATTCCATATGGTGTGAACGTACTTTGGGATGCGAAGAAGTCTTTGGACTTGGCCAAAGCAGTTGATGCTTTATTTGTGAGAGAGATTTTTACTGGTGTTTATGGTTCTGATTTTGGTATATGGAATACCAACGTTGGTGAAACTATCCGTCACCAAAAGCGAATTGGTGCTGACAATGTGAAATTGCTCTTTAACATTGTTCCGGAAGCTGCCGCTTATTTAGGAGAACGTGATGTAGTAAGTATTGCAAAATCAACAGTTTTTAATAATCGCCCAGACGCTTTATGTGTGTCAGGCTTAACGGCCGGTAGTAAAACAGATACGGCAACCTTGAAATTAGTAAAAGAAACAGTGCCTGAAACGGTTGTGTTTGCTAATACAGGTGTCCGCTTGAGCAATGTAGAGGAACAGTTGGTAATTGCTGATGGTGCAGTTGTAGGAACGACCTTCAAAAAAGAAGGTGTATTTGAAAATCATGTTGATCAAAGGCGGGTTAAAGAATTCATGGATAAAGTCAAAGCCTTTCGTTAGTCAAAGGAATAGAAGAAAAGGCTTGCGATTGTGAGCTGAATTAAAAATAAGTGGATTTAAAAGAAAAAGACTTTTACCACACATACACACTAAAATCAAATAAATGGCCGGAACAGAAGTAACGCTATCGGAAACAGCAGAAATTCATAAAAACTTTAAAAAATTTCCGTGGATTTTCTCTCATTTTTTAGCGTTTAACACTTCTATTCTAGCCTTTTTTTATTTAAATTACCAGAATTCCATTAAACTCTGCTACTAAAGATACTGTTTGATTCGATAATAGGATAACTACTTAATATAATTTTAAAGCGTTGGCTTTAATTGAATATACCTTTGTTTTACTTTTCATTTAGAAGTTTCTTTATAAGACAAAAATACTATTCATCTATGGTTTACTATAATCAACTTTTGTTGAACTATTTTATAAAAAGAAAGGGCAAAGTCAAATTTACGGCATGCTTAGAATTTGAGAAGGCAGTTCTCCATCTAAATAACGTAGAAAAAAATCAGCTAAATTTAGTTGATATTTTTCTATGTCACTCTGATATAAAGAAACAGGAATTACTCGAACCCAAACCTTTGTAGCAACAAGATAATCTCCATCAATGGTTTGGCCAATAAATTGGAAATCACCTTCGGTCTGCCATTTTTCGATCAATTCTCTTGATACAGTTTGGGAAGATGCCAAGTAATCTACGTTTTCTAACCACTGTTTACAACCTGTTTGGCCAGTAAAAAGCAAATAGCCATCAATATCTTGAATATTGGCTTGGTCCAAAAGCTGCAAGAATTGTGAAGGAGTAACAGCTTGAGTCTGATATAAAAGTTGTTGCAATCTAGTCAATTTACTCACCTAGCTTTCGTTGTAAATAATAACGCTAAAATTTATTTTACTGTTCGTATTTATGCCTTTAGCCTCAATGCGGATTTCTGTACATAACGGCTCTTGACCTTTATAGATAGGAGTAACACGATAGCGAATAGTTTCTCCTTGATCCAGTGCTTGGCGGACTTGGTTTTCATATTTAGTCATGTACGGAGTATTCACCGGGTTTTGGTACAATGTAGTCAGATTTCTGGCATCATCTCCACTGCCACCTAGTTGTCGACCGATTAAGTGTCCTCTGGAATGATTCGCTTGACCGGAAATAAAGCCGGGCGGACGAATGTCTTTATTGGCTGAAGTCCCTGTGTTGACCATGTTCGGTTTAAGTAAGGCATCAGCACCGGTCGCTCGTCGGTATTGATCTAAAGGATGATACACAATCCAGCCTTTATTTTTATTTTTAAGCTCAGTTTGCGTGAAGGTGGCCGCACCGTTTTCGATAGGTCCTGGATTAGATCCTGACGGTTGAGGTTTTGTAGTAGTTGTTTGTTTTTCTTGAACAGGCAGGCCGAACAATTCTTGCACGACATCTGGGACCTGAACGCCAAGGGCAGTCAGTGTTAGTATAATTAAGGTGATTATCAGCGCCGCCGTTGACCGGGTGGGAGCTTTTTTCGTTCTTTTGGCCATCATTTTTCTCCTTATTAAGTACAAAATAAACTGATGAATAAAAAGTCATATTATTTATTATACGAAAAAATAAGAAAAAATCAAAAACAGGGTGTCTATTTCTAAGGACTTGTGGAATAAGTTATGATACTATTTAAAATGTAGAAAGGTAGGCGTAGTGAATGGCTTATATTGAAGTGAAAAATGAATTTAAAAGGTATCAAATGGGCGATACGACCATTGTGGCGAACGATGGTCTTTCATTTACAGTAGAAAAAGGTGAGGTTGCGGTGATTCTGGGTCCCAGTGGCGCTGGGAAGTCTACGGTACTGAATATTTTAGGCGGCATGGACAGTTGCGATGAAGGAGCGATCATCATCGATGGCACCGATATTGCTCAATTTAACGAAAAACAATTAACGATGTATCGCCGCAACGATGTCGGCTTTGTTTTTCAGTTTTATAATTTGGTTCCTAATCTGACGGCTAAAGAAAACGTGGAATTAGCTTCACAGATTGTCGCCGATGCCCTAGATGCGAGGGAAGTTTTGGAATCGGTAGGCTTAGGTCAACGATTAAATAATTTTCCAGCACAACTTTCTGGTGGGGAACAACAGCGAGTAACGATTGCCCGGGCGCTGGCGAAACGGCCCAAGTTGCTCTTGTGTGATGAGCCAACAGGGGCTTTGGATTATGAGACCGGCAAGCAAATTTTAACTATTCTACAAAAAACAGCAAAGCAAACTGGAACAACGGTTTTGATTATTACTCACAATTCGGCAATTGCACCAATGGCCGATCGGGTTATTCAAATCAATGATGCCAAGGTACGTAAAGAAACTTTGAATCAATCCCCAATACCTGTAGCACAAATCGAATGGTAGGAGACAGCGATGAAAAGAACAGCATTGTTAAAGACCAGCTTAAGAGAGATTAATCAATCCAAAACTCGCTTTTTATCGATTTTAAGTATCATTTTTTTAGGTGTTTTAGTATTTGTCGGGTTAAAAGCTACTGGACCAGATATGCTCACTACTGCAAATCGCTATTTTGAGAAGCAACAGCTACCGGATGCCCGTATTGTTTCAACGGTGGGATTAACAGCGAAGGATCTGGCTGCCATTAAAAAAATACCGGAAGTGGCCGCTGTTGCTCCACGTTATTCTGTTGACATTGCTTTTGGCAAACAAAATACCGCAGTGAAATTTATCGGATATGAAGATAAAGCAAGCGATGGAGTCGCTCATTATCAATTGGTTGAGGGTCATTTTCCACAAAAAAACGGTGAAGTAGTACTAGATGAACTAGCTAAAAGCCGCAATAACTATCGTTTAGGACAGACCATTACCATTTCAACTACGGAAGATAAAAACCAAGCATTGGCAACTCATACATTTAAAGTAGTTGGCTTCGCCAAATCGCCTGAGTATATTGCAAGCTCAACCAGAGGTACCACAACTATCGGATCAGGTACTTTAGCGTTTTTTGCATTGATCCCGACAAAAGATTTTCGCTTAGACGCATACCCGGAAATATTCGTTACCTTCAAAAATCTCAAAGGGTTGGATACTTACTCAGAAGCTTATACATCAGCCCGTGATCGAGACCTGGAGAAACTAAAGGCCGCATTAAAAAAACGGCCTGATCAGCGTTTAACTGAGATTAAAGCGCAAGCCCAACCTGCTTTAGAAAAAGCCAAGCAAGAAATGACGGCTGGAGAACAAGCCTTGCAAGCTGGAGCTGAAAAATTAGGTGCCAGTAAACAAGCGCTTCAAGCTAGTCAGGAGCAACTAAACCAAGCTCAAGCTGAGTATCAGCAACAAATGCAACAAGCACAAAATCAAATAGCACAAGGTCAGGCAGCACTTTCAGAAGGAGAAGCTCAATTAGCTCAACAAAAAAGTGCATTGGCGCAAAAAGAAAATCAGTTAGCTAGCCAAAGTACCCAAATAATTGAAGGTCAAAAAACATTACCAAATTTGCAAAAACAGCAAGAGCAATTAACCTCCCAACAGCAACAATTGACCGCAAGGCTTGCTGCTTATCAAACCTTAGCGTCTTCCATGGCAGCATTACAACGAATTGATGACGCTGAATTTGCCGCTGCCGTACAAGCCCAAACTCATCAATGGCAAACAGGTCTAGCTGCCTTACAAGCACCATCAATGGTGATCGCAGCAGTCAATCAGCTAAGTGCTGATCCGCAAAAAACGTACCTTGCTGTTGTGATGAATGCTTTGAATGAAGTGATTCAACAGCTGACCTTGCAGCAAAACGAAGTGACAGGCGGCTTACAGCAAGTCACGACAGCGATAGAAACGATTCAACAAAGCGCTGCAAGTTATCAACAAGGTCAGCAGCAAATTGAAGCGGCTCACGAACAAATTGAAGCAGCTGAAACACAGTTAGTCACTCAACGCACACAATTGGAAACAGGGCGACAGCAATTAGCGCAAAAACAAGCCCAAGCTCAAGCTAAATTAGCGCAAGCACAACAAAAATTGCAAGCAGGCCAAGTAGCTTATCAACAAGGTGAGCAACAATACAACCAACAAAAAGCTGCGAATGAAAGCAAGCTAGCTGCTGCTAAAAAAGCGATTGCCACTAAAGAAGAACAACTGGCTACGATGAAAGCACCAAAATATCATTATTTCACTCGCAGCGATTATCCAAGCTTTACTGAGTACAAGGACAATGCGCAACGAATTGCTTCGCTATCAACTATTTTTCCATTGTTCTTTTTCTTGATTGCGGCTTTAGTCAGTTTGACGACGATGACGCGTATGGTAGAAGAAAAACGGACGGAAATTGGCAGCTTAAAAGCCTTAGGCTATCGCAATGGTGAAATTGCCTTTAAATTTATCATTTACGCTGCTATTGCCAGTTTAAGCGGCGCACTATTAGGCTTAGTTGTTGGGTATTATCTTTTCCCAACAATTATCTTTAATGCTTATGGACAAATGTATAGTATTCCGGACTTTGTCACCCCGTGGTTTCTCTCATACAGTATCATTGGCATTGCTGTCGCTCTTTTATGTACAGTAGGCGCTGCTTTAGTGGTCTTGCGATATGATTTATTTAGTACGCCGGCTGTGTTGTTGCGTCCAAAAACGCCTAAGGCTGGGCAGCGAATTCTGCTGGAACGGCTGACACCTATTTGGCAAAGAATGAGTTTTACTCAGAAAGTTACTGCTCGCAATCTGTTCCGTTATAAACAACGGATGTTGATGACCGTTTTAGGGATCGCTGGGTGTATGGCCCTTTTAATCGTCGGTTTTGGCTTAAAAGATTCTATCAGCGATATTGGCAAACTCCAATTTAACAAAATTTGGCACTATCAAGCAGTCGTTACTTTTGATAAAGAACCTGCTGGTCAACAAAAAACAGCGTATCAAAGAACAGTGGCTGACATATCTGATTTAAAAGCAACGTTACCCATAAGCTCAGAACTGATGAAGACGACCAATACCAAAGGATCGACTCAAAATGTTAGCATCTACGTTCCTAAAAAACCCCAAGACATTCAAACCTATATACTATTGAATGACAGAAAAACTGGGACAGTCTATCAGCTAGCAGATGATGGTGCCATCATCAATGAAAAATTAGCAAAATTATATCAATGTAAAGTTGGCGATACGATCTCCTTAAAAACTTCTCAAAATCAAACGTATAAGATAAAAGTCAGTGCGATTGCTGAAAATTATGCTGCTCACTTTGTGTATCTGACGCCTTCTTACTACGAAAAGGTATTTAAAAAACAGCCGTTATATAATGCAGAATTTCTTTTATTCAAGCATTCCCTCTCGGAAAAAAGAGAAGCCGCATTAGGTAAGCAGTTGCTGGCTGTACCAGACGTGCTAAATGTTTCTTTTTTATCGTCTATGAATCAATCTTTGGATGACATGCTAAAAAGTTTGAATATTGTCATCTGGGTGTTAATTCTCGTCTCTGGTTCGTTAGCGTTGATTGTTTTGTACAACCTCACCAATATAAACATTTCAGAACGTATTAGAGAATTATCCACCATCAAAGTCCTTGGTTTTTATGATCAAGAAGTGACGATGTATGTATACCGAGAAAATATCAGCTTGACACTGCTTGGAATTATCGTCGGATGTTTCTTCGGAAAAATATTACACAGCTATATTTTAGCAACTGTCGAAGTAGACATGGTGATGTTTTCACCGAACATCCATTGGTTTAGCTATCTTTATGCAGCGCTTATTACTATGGCTTTTGCCTTGTTGGTGATGGTGATCATGCACCGTAAACTGAAGACAATTGATATGATTGAAGCACTAAAATCAAACGAATAAAGGAATCTGAAATTAAAAAAACAAAAGTAGAGAATAGTAGCGTCCTCTGATGTGGATATCAGAGAAAGTCTAGTGAATTATAGCTAGGTTGATGAGCTACTTCCTGCTTTTGTTTTTTTGTAGCAGGATTGCTTATCTGTATAATAAGAACGGGCTTTTTTATGAATTTCTTGGAAATAACCTATATTTTCCATAAAAAATTGATACACTAGTAATAGGTTGTTAATGAAAGAGGTGGGGGAATATGATCCAAGGACTCCCAATTGAAACGGTTTATCTTTACGTTTTGATTGGTTGTGGAGTGGTAGCGTTTTTATTGTTAATCTTTGGCGATATTTTACAAGTTGATGGGGTATTTGATCCGATGTTGATCGTGCCGTGGGTAGCATTTACAGCTTTGCTGGGTTTTTTAGGTGAAAAATTTCAGCTTAGTACAAGCGGCATCATTGTGATTGTCAGCGGCATTATATCTGCATTGCTGGTTTTTTTGTTAAATCTTTATGTTTAAGTACCGTTAAAGAACTCTGAAGCTACCATTGCTGTTTCAGAAAAAGATATTGAAGGACGCGTCGCTATAGTTGTAACACCAATCCCGCTTCAGGGAATGGGAGAGATTCAAATTAAAAGCGTGACTGGTTCATTAAGTCGACCGGCTGCTTTTTATACGCCCCAAACTGAGAGTGCAAAAAGCGGCAGTGAAGTGTTGATCATTGAAGTCAAAGAGCGTGTCTGCTACGTTGTTCCTTATCAAGGAAGTATCAAAGTGTAAAAAAGGAGTGTTGAGGATGGGAATATTCCTACCGTTAATTTTAGTTGGCGTAATAGTTTTAATGCTGTTAATTGTCTTTGTTTCAAAATACCAAACTGCCAAGCCTGATGAAGCATTGATTATCAGCGGAAGCTATTTGGGTAATAAAAATGTACATGTGGATGACAATGGAAATAAAATTAAGATTGTTCGTGATGGCGGGGCCTTCGTTTTGCCTGTTTTCCAACGTTCCAACCGGATTAGCTTGCTTTCCAGCAAATTAGATGTTTCAACTCCGGAAGTGTATACGGAACAAGGGGTGCCGGTAATGTGTGATGGGACTTCCATCATTAAAATTGGGTCCTCAGTGGAAGAAATTGCTACAGCCGCTGAACAGTTTTTAGGAAAAACAACAGAAGAACTGGAAAATGAAGCGCGTGAAGTATTGGAAGGTCATCTACGCTCCATTCTCGGCTCAATGACTGTTGAAGAAATTTATCAAAACCGTGATAAGTTCAGCCAAAGCGTCCAAGAAGTTGCCAGTGTTGACCTAGCTAAAATGGGACTGATTATTGTTTCTTTTACCATTAAAGAAGTTCGCGATAAAAACGGCTATTTGGATTCACTAGGGAAACCTAGAATTGCGCAAGTTAAACGTGATGCAGACATCGCTGAAGCAGATGCATTGAAGGAAACGCGCATCAAAAAAGCCGAAGCAGAAAAAGAATCACAACAAGCAAAGCTGCAACGTCAAACAGAAATCGCCGAAGCGTCAAAAGAAAAAGAATTGAAATTAGCTTTGTATAAACAAGAACAAGATATTGCTAGAGCCAAAGCTGACCAAGCTTATAATTTGGAAAGCGCACGAGCACAACAACACGTGGTTGAGCAAGAGATGGAAGTAAAAGTTGTGGAACGACAAAAACAAATTGAGCTTGAAGAAAAAGAAATCATTCGTCGTGAGAAACAATATGACTCAGAAGTGAAGAAAAAAGCAGATGCTGATCGTTATGCGAAAGAACAAGAAGCGCAAGCTCAAAAAGCTCGGGAAATGGCAGAAGCTGAGGCAGAGCGCTTTAGAGTGGAAGCCTTAGCGGAAGCGGAGGCGAACCAAACACGTTTAACTGGACAAGCACAAGCCGAAGCAATTTTAGCTCGCGGGAAAGCCGAAGCCGAAGCAAAACAAAAAATTGCTGATGCCTTCAAAGAGTATGGGCAAGCTGCTGTCTTGAGTATGGTGATGGAAATGCTGCCGCAGCTGATGAAAGAAGCTGCACAACCTTTAGGTAATATCGATAAAATTTCGGTTGTTGATACTGGATCAGGTGGCGAGAATTCTGGTGCGAACCGCGTTACCAACTACGCGACTAATTTATTAGCCGGCACGCAAGAAACGTTAAAAGAAACCACTGGACTTGATGTGAAAGAATTGATCGAAAACTTTACCAAAAAAGGAACGAACAGCAATGTTAACTTTTATGGAGAAGAGCCATCAGTTCCTTCTGATGAAATGAAGGAATAGTTGTCATTGAAATAAAATTAAATAGCTGCTAAAAGAAAAAAGTCTTGGTGAAAAAATGTAAAATTGTTTTCACAAAGGCTTTTTTCTTACTGTCTATTGGTTAAGGGGGAACATATACGCGTGATAAAGTCACCTGAAAGTCTAAGTTTTAATCATTGATAATAAAAGAATTACTACTTATTAAAATTAAAAAAATTTTTTAAAAATAAACAGATTATCAAATTTGCTATAGTTCATTGCTATAATTACTATGTGAGGTCATGACCAAAGTACTAAATAATCAGCACAACTTCTCCAAGAAAAATTGTTGAAGTGTTAAAAACTGGTGAAAATGTGAAAGGGAAATTCGGGATCGTATTAATGGGATTCATCATAGCGTTGATTGTTGGAATCGGAGGGGAACAATTCATGGATAAAAAAGCCTTAGAGAACAGCTATCAAGACGGTATGGATTTAGTTCAAAAATACGTCACCGATTATTTAGTCCAAAACTATGGCGGGATTGAAAAGATCGAATGACAAGGAGTGGGTGTAGAATGGCGCAATTCACTGGTTTTCGGACCTTCAATGTTTGGGAATTATGTGAATAGTTACGTCGATGTCTATATAGCTAAAAATAATTATTTTAGAATTGAGTTCCGTTTAAATGATGAAACTTAATATGACAATCGGCTAAAAACATATGTTTTAAAGGATCATTTGAATCCACATAATATAGACTCAGCTGTTCAGATAGAAATAGAGAACACTATTATGAATCAAAAAGGAAAAACCCTAAACTTTAAAGAGATTAGAAAAGCTTTTATGAGAAGTCCAAATGCTAAAGTTAACTATAATGTGAAGATTCATGAATTAACGTATTAGGAGGAAAGTGTTTATGGGCAAGGACGCTTCGGACAAAAAGTGCTACTAACCCTTGAGGAACAAAATGAAAAGCTGAATGAAATTTTCTGACTTTCTTATACAGGTGAGTTTTCAGTTGGTTTATTTTGCTTCTCTGAAATTTAGTGAGGCTATTCTTGCTTCTTTTTTTCCTTTGCCAGTCGTTGATTAATAGCTGCCTTCAAAGCTTCCAGTTCTTTTTCTTTTTGTTCCAATTCAGCTAAATCCTCTTCAATTTCACGGGTTTCTTCCACTGGCTTTGGTCGTAAGAAGAAATTTATACCAATTGCAATAAAGGTGCCAATAAATGTGTCTAATACTCGTCCGATAGCATATAAAAAAGAATCCCCTTCTGGAACACTTAAAGAAATCATTAGTAAAGTGGCTACAGCTGAAATAATTCCAGCGTTATTGTTAATACCGTCAGAAAGTACGATCACAAAAACTACCAGCGCCGGCAGCAGGAATAGTTCAACTAAAAAATAATTGGAAAAAGTGGTTTTTGCCAATACAAAGACAATGGCTAATACACCGCCTAAGGTATTACCGATGACTCGTGATTTACCAAAAGACAAACTGGTATTGAAGTCCTGACGTAAAGAAAAAACGGCAGCCAGACAAGCGATCATTGGAGAACCCCTGTGAAATAATTGAAATAAAAGAATGCAAGCTACAACCGCCAAAGCAGTTTTGGCGGTGCGCATACCTAAACGAAAGGGACCAATCTTCATAAAATTCCTCCATAAAAACATTCATTATATCTTCTACTTTAATGATAACCGAATTTGCGGTAAAATGACTAGAGCAAAAAGTAAAAATATAGATTTTTTTTTAAGGGGAATAGGCATGAGAATCGGGTTACGAACGGTAAAAACAGTTATCAGTGCTACTTTGGCGATGCTGATTGCTGAAAAAATAGGTTTACTCTATCCAACATCCGCTGGGATCATTGCTGTGCTGAGTGTGAGCAATACTAAGAAAACTTCAGTCTTTACAGGTTTTTATCGTTTGTTGTCTTTGGTCTTAGCAACTGCAATTGCTATTGTTTGTTTTCAGCTGCTTGGTTTTTCAGCGGTGGCTTTTGGTGTGTACTTATTACTCTTTATTCCGGCGGCTGTTACATTGAAACTTTCGGATGGAATCGTCGTCAGCTCGGTTTTGGTTACCCATTATTTAGTCGAGCGTGATGTATCTTGGCAGATTATCGGCAATGAATTGTTATTAATGTGTTTGGGTGTTGGGTTAGCATTGTTGGTCAATCTTTATATGCCAGATACGGAAAAAAGACTACAGCAGGATCAACGGGACATTGAAGCGACTTTTCGTCAACTGCTAGGAGCAATGGCGCACTATTTAAATCAAGATATGAAAAATCAGCAGTTGCCGCAACAATGTAGCTCATTAAAGCACAAAATTGAAATGGGGGAACAGTGGGCGAAAAAACATGCGGAAAATCGCCTGTGGTCAGCTAATACTTACTATATTGAGTATTTTTCCATGCGTAATATGCAAAGCACGATTCTAAAAGATATGTTGGAACTTTTAGAAGAAATTACAGTGGATCCGCAACATGTAGCAGCGATTCAACGCTTGTTAGATTTTACAGAAGAAACATTTGCAGAAGAAAATGATGGAGTGGATATTTTGATGCGAATCGCCGAAGTTTTCAAAGAGTATCGGCAAAAGCCACTGCCAACCACCAGAAGTGAATTTGAAAATCGGGCACAGCTTTTCCAATTTTTACAGCTATTTAGAGCGTTTGTGGAAATTAAAGCCGATTTTGTTCGGCTCCAAGTAGAAAAAAACTTGTCTGAGTAATTGGGGAAGCAAACTGTCGGCGGCCATGCTTCATTTGAAGGATGACCGCCGTTTTTAGTAGAATTTTTGCTGAAAAACTAGTTCCTCAATTAGTAGCTTGCCAACCGTTTTGCATCTCGTCTAAAAGTTCGATAACGTCTTTAGTGAAAAACAAGGAACGGTTTGGCAAGGAGCCGACTACCATTTGGTTCATGGTATCAATCTCGTAATTCATGGCGGCCATACTGCTACCGGACACTACGGTTTCAACTGTGCCATCATTAAAGTGAATTAGTGCTTCATCTGCTCGGGGATAATTGTCAATCGTGATATAAGCTTCTTCAAAGGCTATAATACCTTTTTTGGGCATTTTTGCTTGAAAGGATAACGAAATAGTTGCCAGTTCATTTTCGTCATTTTTTAAAATCGTTGCTGATTGCTCATCGACACCGGTTGCAAAAGGGACCATCGTTGAAGCAATCACACATGGCTGGGAAGATAAAAACCAGCGAGCAAAAGAAACAGCGTAAGTACCGATATCCAAAAGTGCACCACCGGCTAACTCGGGGTTGAAAAAGCGGTTGTTAGGATCTGGCTCTTTGTAACTGCCAAATGGTGCTTGAATCATTTTTAACTTGCCGAAGCGACCTGAATCCATCAGACGGCGCAATTCAGCGTAAAGTGGCATATAAAAAATCGTCATAGCTTCCGCTAAGATCAATCCTTTGGTTTGAGCTAAACGCAGCGCTTGATGTAATTCCCTATAATTCATAGTGATGGCTTTTTCACATAACACATGTTTGCCGGCATTTAAAGCGGCTAAAATGTGATCTAAATGCTGCCGATTCGGTACGGCGATGTAAATAATATCTACTTGCGGATCAGCCAACAGCTCTGCGTAAGAACCATAAGCCGTTGGAATTTGAAACTTTTTAGCAAAGGACTGCGCTTTCTCTAACGAACGGGAAGCAACTGCTTGCAGCGAACTGTTTTCTTGTTGAAAAGCCGTAGCAAATTCATGAGCGATAGTGCCTAAGCCAACGATTCCCCAATTTAAATGTTGTGTCATCATCCATTCCTCCAACTTTTGCTGTTTTTTTTAATCTCTTCTCTTTTGATTATACTGTATCCAAACAATGAACGAAAATATTCCTTTTTTATATTTGCAAAATCCCACTAAAAATATGAAAATAAAGAAAGAAATAAAAAAACATTCCTACTAATTTGTAGTAAAATAAAAAGGGAGGCAAAAACAATGCATCAAGTCTATGTTGAAATCATCATTGACGCAATTATTGAACAATTTGGTGTGCAAAAGCATTTTTATCAAGAGTACTTGCATTTAAACGAACCAGAATGGCAAGCTTGGAAACAAGGGCAAAAAAGCTTAGACGGTGAAGCAATGCAAACGATTAAAAATCTTTTCACGGATTATGAATGGATGTTGACGCAAAAGGTCTTGCGCCAGACAATTTTATTTCCAGAAAAACGAAACTTAGCGGTTGTAGAATATAAACGGTTAAAAACCTTGATCGCTAAACAATGGCTACAATCAGGCGTTGGCGTAGCAGAAATCGTGCCAATCCGTGAGAACTCAGACAGAGAAACTTCTCACCATATTAATCTTAAAGTAACAATTTCTTACGGCGAATGGGGCTTTGATGATATCGTCACTTTCCGTTTGCCAGCAGTAATTCAAACGCAAGTAGAAGGCTCAAAAGTGGCCTTATTGGATTGGGTTAATGAAAATTTGATGGATACGTATGTAGGTGAATAACGGTCTGCGCAGTTGCTTCTTCCTCTAAAAATTGATATAATATTCATTTAAAAAGTAGCCGGAAGAAGTTTCCCTATTTGGAAACTAGTCAATTAAGTAGCAAAGTAGGAGGCATATGAGCGTTATTAAAAATAAAAGAAAGAAAAAGAAAAACTTGCCTGCCATGTTGGCCGGTATCTTGTTGATTGGTGCAGCATTTTTATTTTCAATCGTTGCCTTGGCCAATTTGAATAGTCAGCTGACAAATGAGCCCATTCAAAAAGAAGAAAAGCAAGTCTCAAAAGAAGAATTTATTGCCCGTATCAGTCCTTATGCACAAGAATTGCAAGCTTCTTATGGTGTGCTGCCCAGCATCATTATCGGGCAAGCTATTCTAGAATCCAACTGGGGCCAAAGTCAACTGGCAGCCAAATACAATAACCTTTTCGGAATTAAAGCTTATGGGAATCAACCAAAAGTGAACTTGGAAACGAAAGAATACGTCAATGAAGTTTGGATTACCATCCAAGGAGATTTCCGGGTATACCAAACATGGGAAGAGTCCATGAAAGATCACACGCGTTTATTTGTCGAAGGCGTCGATTGGAATCCCCGTCTGTATGAGAAGGTTCTTTTAGCCAAGAATTATAAAGAAGCAGCCGAGGCTTTACAAACCGCCGGTTATGCGACGGATCCTACCTATGCGGAGAAAGTCATTAGCGTAATTGAAGCCAACCATCTCTATAAATACGACCGATAACGGAACCGTCAGCTACCCTTTAATCTTAAGTTTGCTCATTTTGAGTGCTAATTATTAGTGATAAGCTTATAAGTAGCAGCTGCTTGTCGATGGCTGGATGCGCCAAAAAGGTGTGCCCTAAACTAAAGGGGAACTAATCAAATAGATTGTTTTGCTAGGGTGCAATTTACCTTAGAAGTCTTTTGTATCGTTTCCTTTACTTTTAGCTGTAGGAGGCATTTGCGCTTACTTAATAGTAGCTCGCTGTTTTTTTAAGCTTTTTATTTTTACCGTTGCCAATTTAGCTCAACGAATCTTACTTAAACGAATCATTAACCAGGGGGGGACAGTAGATGAACGAACCGTGGATTCCAGAAATCATGACGCCATTAAAACAAGATATTGTCAGAGTACCTGAGATAATTCGACAAGCTAGCGGGATTAAAATTTTTGGTAAAAAAATCAAGTCGATTATTTTTACTACCGATATCGCTATTATTCGCAATACTAATGCGGATGCGGTCATTGCTGTCTATCCTTTTACACCACATCCAGCTATCACGAAAAGCATCATTGAAGCAGCGGATATTCCGGTTTTTTCAGGCGTCGGTGGAGGTCTCACGCAAGGGATTCGGTCAGCGTATATGAGTTTATTTGCCGAAGCTCAAGGGTCGATTGGCGTGGTTTTAAATGGTCCGACACCGTTAGAAACGGTCAAAATGGTCTGTCGGGCTATCGATATCCCGGTGGTTAGCACTGTAACTTCAATCCACACACGAATTGAAGAAAAATTAGCCCTGGGAGTTAGCATGATTAATATTAGTGCTGGTAAGGATACAGCAGCTACTGTGCAGGCTTATCGGCAGCGTTATCCTGACCTACCGATTATTGCCACAGGCGGTCCCACGCAAGCCAGTATTCGAGAAACCATCGAAGCCGGTGCAAACGCCATTACCTATACACCACCGTCCAACGGTGAATTGTTTAGTAAGAAAATGAACAAATACCGCCAAGATGAGAAAGAAAGCTAGAGATCATCACAATGTAGCTGAACAAATCTATTTTTTAGAATTGTTCGGCTTTTTTTAAAAAAAATGCTAATTTTTCGGGTGATTTTCCTTTCTGTGAGAATTTTAATAGAAAAAAACGAATTTTGGCATTGAAAGTTCTTGTTTTTTGTACTATTCTATACCAATATAGCAGCTTGTATAAGGTCATAATAAGGTTGACTGTCTCTACCTAACACCGTAAATGTTGGTCTATAAGCAAAGAAGTGTGTTCGTACCCTTTTTTGTTGTTTTCTGACAGAAAAGGGTTTCTCTTTTTTTGGTCCATTTTATCGGTGAAAAGCAGATTTGTGTTTCCTTTTTGACAAGCTAGCGGATGGGAGTAGCAGCAAAATTTTAGTAAAGGAGTAGTTTTTGTGGAAGAATTAGTTAAGCGAATTAAAGAAGAAGGACGGGTACTAGATGAAGGAGTATTAAAAGTTGATAGTTTTGTGACGCACCAGGTAGATCCTGAATTAATGCAGGCTATTGGTCGGCGTTTTGCTCAAGTATTTGCCGATTATGGGATCACAAAAGTAGTTACCATTGAGGCTTCAGGGATTGCTCCGGCGCTATACACCGCCCAGGCCTTAAAGGTACCGATGATTTTTGCCCGCAAAGCCAAAAGCTTGACGATGAATGAAGAATTGCTAACTGCTTCTGTCTATTCATTTACCAAACAAATAACAAGTCAAATATCAATTTCACGAAAGTTTTTGTCTGCCAGCGATCGGGTCTTAATCATCGATGATTTTTTGGCAAATGGTCAAGCGGCCAAGGGTTTGATTGAATTGTGCCAACAAGCTGGTGCACAGGTAGCTGGGATTGGGATTGTTATTGAGAAGGCCTTTCAAGATGGGCGACATTTATTAGAAGCAATGGATATGCAGGTTGTTTCTTTAGCGCGAATTGAATCGCTGCATGATGGAGTCGTTACATTTTTAGAGGAGGACGCTTAGACATGGAAGAACGGACTCATCTAAAGCAAGCAGAAGCTCAAACACAAAATAGTAAAGCAGCAATTTTAGGTTTGCAGCATTTATTGGCGATGTATGCTGGTGCTGTGGCCGTTCCTTTGCTGATTGGAACGGGCTTGCATTTTTCAAGTGAACAAATGACATATTTGATTTCGATTGATATTTTTATGTGCGGGATTGCTACTTTATTGCAATTAACTGTGACTAAATTTTTTGGTATTGGATTGCCAGTTGTATTGGGTTGTGCGATTCAAGCAGTAGCGCCTTTGATTATGATCGGCTCAAGCCAAGGCATTGGTGCCATCTATGGTTCCATCATCGCTTCTGGAATCTTTGTCGTAGTCATTGCTGGCTTTTTTTCAAAAATTAAGCGATTTTTCCCACCGGTGGTTACCGGCACTGTGATTACGGTTATTGGTTTAACATTGGTCCCAGTTGCTATTGAAAAAATGGGCGGCGGGTCTGCCACTGCTAAAGATTTTGGTAACCCTCTTCACTTATTGTTGGCCTTTGTAACCATTGCACTAATCATCGCTGTCCAGGTGTGGGGACGCGGCTTTATCAAATCAATTGCAGTATTAATTGGGTTGGTTGGCGGCACTTTACTGGCAGCTTTGTTAGGTCAAGTGAATATAGCGCCCATCAGTCAAGCGACTTGGTTTCATTTTCCTCAACCTTTTTATTTTGGTTTACCAACATTTGATATTTGGTCTATTTTGTTGATGGTGATTATTTCGATTGTTAGCATGGTGGAATCCACTGGCGTATACTTTGCTTTAGGGGATATCACAGGCCAAAAGATTGGTGAAGAAGAATTGAAACGGGGCTATCGTGCAGAAGGTTTGGCTGTAATTTTAGGAGGGATCTTCAATACCTTTCCTTATACAGGCTTTTCACAAAATGTAGGTTTGGTTCAGCTTTCTGGTATTAAGACTCGTCAGCCTATTTACTTTTCGGCATTTTTCTTAATTCTTTTAGGTCTTTTACCAAAAATCGGAGCCGTCGCTCAAATTATTCCTGAGTCCGTGTTAGGCGGCGGAATGCTCGTCATGTTTGGGATGGTTGCTGTCCAAGGAATGCGTATGTTGTCTAAAGTTGACTTTGCAAACGATAAGAATCTGTTGATTATTGCTATTTCCATTGGTTTTGGTTTGGGTTTTAATAAGATGCCGACCTTATTTAACCAAGTGCCAGCAACCGTGAAGATGTTTACAGGTAATGGTATTGTGATGAGCAGTATTGCTGCGATTACTTTGAACCTGTTATTTAACGGCCTAAATCCACAGTCGAAATCAGCGATTAAAGAAAAATGTTAATTAATGGAGTAGAAGTCGTAACAGTTGTTGCGACTTCTACTTTGTTTTAGTCTTAAAAAACGAACAAACAGATTTGAAACACATAAAACATTCGAATTTTATTTTGACAGGTCATTGTCTCCTTGCTAAAATAATAAAGAAGTCATGAAAGGAGTGCCTTATGGAGAAAACAGTCGCTGTGGTGATGGGAAGTACATCAGATTGGGCCACAATGAAGTCAGCTTGTCAAATTTTAGAAGAATTCAATCTTTTTTATGAAAAAAAAGTTATCTCTGCCCATCGGACGCCGGATTATATGTTTTCATTTGCCCAACAAGCCAGAGAACAAGGAATCAAAGTCATCATTGCTGGAGCAGGCGGTGCTGCTCATCTGCCGGGAATGATCGCTGCTAAAACAACGTTGCCAGTCATTGGTGTTCCGGTTCAATCACAAGCTTTAAATGGGTTAGATTCACTATTGTCCATCGTCCAAATGCCTGGTGGAGTGCCAGTTGCTACGACGGCCATCGGAAAAGCTGGTGCAATTAATGCAGGACTACTTGCAGTTCAGATACTTTCCCTGTATGATGTAGAATTAGCAGGGAAGTTATCGCAACGGCGAAAACTTCTTGAAGAAACTGTGATGGAAAGTAGTGATGAACTTGAATAAACCGCTTTTACCCGGTCAAGTGATCGGTATTATCGGCGGCGGCCAACTAGGAAAAATGATGGCTCTAAGCGCAAGAGAATTGGGGTTTCGCGTCGGTGTGTTGGATCCGACTGTTGATTGTCCCGCTGCTCAAGTAGCCGATTGGCATCTGTTGGCAGCTTATGACGACCAAGAAGCCTTAAAGGAATTGGCGAAGCGCTCACAAGTAATTACCTATGAATTTGAAAATGCCGATGTAGATGCTTTAGCAGCGGTGGAACAGTTTGCCACCATTCCCCAAGGTACAGACTTATTGGCAATTACCCAAGATCGATTAATGGAAAAAACATTTTTGGAAGACCAAAATATTGTTATCGCACCTTATGCGACAATTGTCAGCCCCACTGATATTCAAGATGCTATCGATGGAATTGGCTATCCTTGTGTTTTGAAAACAACTCGTGGTGGGTATGACGGTAAAGGTCAATATGTGCTGAAAAGCACGGCTGATCTAGCGCCATCTATGAATTTATTGCGAGAAGGTACGTGCGTTTTAGAAGCTTGGATTCCTTATGAAAAAGAACTTTCCGTTTTGATTTCAGGGAATGGTCGTGGTGAGTACAGTATTTTTCCAGTTGTGGAAAATATTCATCGAAAGAATATTTTACATGAAACGATCGCCCCAGCTCGGGTAAGCGAAGAAGTTGCTGAAGAAGCCCAAAGAATTGCTCGGGTTATTGCAGAAGCGGTGAATTTATCAGGAACCTTGGCCGTTGAGTTATTTTTAACGGCTAATGGCAGTATTTATGTCAATGAGTTAGCTCCACGCCCGCATAATTCCGGTCACTACTCCATAGAAGCCTGTTCTTTCAGCCAATTTGATCTGCATATTCGGGGAATTTGTGGTTGGCCAATGCCGGAAGTACAGCTATTGTCTAAAGCCGTAATGGTGAATATTATCGGCAGGGAAGTGTATGAAACAATGGATGTTATCGCTGAAAAACCGCAGTGGCATTTTCATTATTATGGAAAGGCAGAAGCAAAAAATGGCCGCAAAATGGGTCATATTACTGTATTGACAGATTCAGTGACAGATACTTTAAAAGATATCACGCAAACAAATATTTGGAGCCGATAATGATACAAAAAGTGAAGTAGAACAAAGGAGCAGACAGATGATTGATCGTTACACAAGACCTGAAATGGGTGCTATTTGGACCGATGAAAATCGCTATCAGGCATGGTTAGAAGTGGAAATTTTAGCTGATGAGGCTTGGGCGGAATTAGGTGAAATTCCATTTGAGGATGTCAAAAAAATTCGAGCTAATGCTTCATTTGACGTCAAGCGAATTATGGAAATAGAAGCGCAGACTCGCCATGATGTGGTTGCATTTACTCGGGCCGTTTCTGAAAGTTTAGGAGCAGAACGAAAGTGGGTTCATTACGGCTTAACCAGTACCGATGTAGTTGATACTGCTTATGGCTATTTGCTAAAACAAGCCAATGATCTTTTACGACAAGATTTACGCCGTTTAACTGAGATTATCGGTGAAAAGGCCAAAGAATACAAAAATACAGTTATGATGGGCAGAACGCATGGGGTGCATGCTGAACCCACCACATTTGGCTTGAAATTGGCTTTGTGGTATTCAGAGATGAAACGCAATGTGGAACGCTTTGAACATGCGGCCAAAGGCGTTGAAGCCGGGAAAATTAGTGGAGCAGTTGGAACGTTCGCTAATATTCCACCATTTGTAGAAGCCTATGTTTGTCAACATTTAGGAATTCGAGCTCAAGAAATTTCCACTCAAGTTTTACCTCGTGATTTACATGCTGAATATATGGCAGCGATGGCATTGATTGCTACTAGCATTGAAAAATTTGCCACTGAGATTCGTGGTCTACAAAAATCCGAAACTCGAGAAGTGGAAGAGTTTTTTGCAAAAGGACAAAAGGGTTCTTCTGCCATGCCTCACAAGCGTAACCCGATTGGTTCAGAAAACATGACTGGTCTCGCACGAGTGATTCGTGGACATGTGATTACAGCCTATGAAAATGTATCTTTATGGCATGAGCGGGATATTTCTCATTCATCAGCAGAGCGGATTATTATTCCCGACACGACTATTTTATTAAATTATATGCTTAATCGTTTTGCGTCGATTGTCCAAAATTTAACTGTCTTTTCGGAAAATATGAAGCGCAATATGGATGCTACTTTTGGCTTGATTTACAGTCAACGAGTTTTATTAAAATTAATTGATCACGGCATGACTAGAGAAGAGGCCTATGATTTAGTTCAGCCTAAAACGGCTTATGCTTGGGATCATCAAACCGCCTTTAAACCACTCCTTGAACAAGACGAAAGAATTATGGCGGTGCTTTCACAAGCTGAATTAGACGATGCTTTTGATTACCACTATCATCTTAAAAATGTCGACACGATCTTTAAGCGCGTAGGCTTAGAGTAAATCAAAAAAGATCAACCCAGCAGTTAACTGGGTTGATCTTTTTTGATCTACACAGGAATTTGTTGATAATACAAGGTATGTTCAGCTGCTTCTTCAGCAGTTAAGGTATCAATAAACTGCGTAAGTAGCTGTTCGTCATATTCTTGGCCATCAAGAAATAATTGTAGCTTGTAAATGTTTTTGAAAAAATGCTGTTCATGAATTTGGTGAATAACTAACTCGTTGGCTTCGTTGTTAACGTAGCGTAAAGAACGCTTACGTCGCTCGCAATGTCTTTTAGCGATATGCCGAAAATTTTTAAAGGTGTAATAAACTTTTTGGTTATTTAAGCGGTGGACTTCTTGCAAGGCTAATAGATCGTTATAAAGCTTTGCTCGTTTGGAAAGTGATAACTCCGCCAGAAACGTCTGGGCAACTGATTTACAATCTGTACTCATTGGCACGTCCCTCCGATTTGGTAAAATAAATCGTTTTCTTCCTTTCTACAATACCACTTTTTTTCGAGAAAGTAAATTTTTTTCCTGAAAACAATAGCGTTCTTTTGTTCAAAGTATAAATACGAACGATTATAAAATTATATATGTTATTGTTCATAATTTAATTGACGATCTTAATTGGACTTGTTACTATGAAAGTGGAAATAAGCGAATGCTTTTTGTGGACAATCATATTAATGTACAGGAAAAGGAGCTGGAGTAAGTGTGTCATAAACAAAGATTGCTTTATGAAGGAAAAGCCAAGAAACTCTATCAAACCAACGATGAAGCGTGTTTGCTGGTGGAGTATTTGGACCAAGTGACGGCGTTAAATGGCTTGAAAAAAGAAGCTCTCCCTGGGAAAGCTACCTTAAATAACCAGATTACAAGCGCAATTTTCGAGTATTTAGCTAAAACTGGAATTGAAACACATTTTATTCGTGAAATATCAAAAAACGAACAATTGGTGAAGAGGATAGAGATGTTTCCTTTGGAAGTTGTTGTTCGGAATATTGCTGCAGGTAGCTTTGCCAAGCGGCTTGCCATTGAAGCTGGCACACGTTTGCCTTTTCCTGTTTTGGAATTTTATTATAAAGCCGATGAGTTGGACGACCCCATACTTAACGAAGACCATGTGAAAGTTTTGGCAATTGCTTCTGCACAGCAGCTAACGGAAATTAAAAACCAAGCGTTGAAAATCAACCAAACACTAAGTCATTTGTACGATGAACTGGCTATTACTTTAATTGATTTCAAAGTTGAATTTGGCACTTTGGCTGATGGAAGGATTATTTTAGCTGATGAGGTTTCTCCCGATACGTGTCGTTTATTGGATCAAAAAACCGGTCAACAGTTAGATAAAGACCTTTATCGACAGGGACTTGGTGATATTCGTCCGCTTTATGCAGAAGTTCTTAAACGATTGCAAACAATTAATAGAAAAAAGGAGTGTGAGTCATGCGACGAGTAAAAGTATATGTGAGTTATAAACCTTCTGTTTTAGATCCTCAAGGTGCAGCAGTGAAAGGAACCCTTCATAGAATGGGCTATCCTGAAATAGCGGACATCCGAATTGGTAAGTATTTTGATATCCAAATAGCTGAAACCGTAACAAACTTAGAAGCTATGATTGAAGCAATTTGTGATCAGCTTTTAGTCAACGTCAATATGGAGACGTATGAATATGAACTGGTGGAGGAAAGCGTAGGATGAAATTTGCTGTTATCGTATTTCCAGGGTCCAATTGTGATGCCGACTTGTTGTGGGCGCTTACTGAAATATTAGGGGAGACGGCAGCGTATGTCCGTCATGATGAAGAAAGTTTGGCTGGCTTTGACGGTGTTTTATTGCCAGGAGGTTTTTCTTATGGAGACTATTTGCGTAGTGGCGCGATTGCATGCTGCTCAAAGGTGATGGCTGAAGTAAAACGTTTTGCTAAGGAAGGAAAACCAGTTTTTGGTATCTGCAACGGTTTCCAGATTCTGACTGAAGCGGGCTTACTTCCTGGTACCTTGCTGACAAATCAATCGCTGCATTTTATTTGCAAAACGGTAGCGCTCAAAGTGGAGCATAACCAAACCCCTTTTACTTGTGACTATGCTAAAGGACAAGTTATTCAATTACCAATCGCCCATGGCGCAGGAAATTATTTCTGTGATGATGCAACGCTTGCTTCATTAAAAGCCAATCAGCAAATTATTTTTACGTATGCTTATGAAAATCCTAACGGAAGTACAGCGGGGATCGCCGGAATTTCTAATCAAGGTGGTAATGTACTGGGGATGATGCCGCACCCTGAACGAGCAGTTGAAGAGCTTCTAGGCTCAAAAGACGGCTTGATCTTGTTCCAATCAATGCTTACTTATTATAGGAAGGTGGCAGTGAGTCAATGAATAGCTATCAAGAACCAACACCGCAAATGATTAAAGATCAGCGAATTTATGCTCAGTGGGGATTGACGGATGAAGAATATCGTTACATTGAAAAGTCGATTCTGAAACGCTTGCCTAATTATACGGAAACAGGCTTGTTTGCGGTGATGTGGAGTGAACATTGTTCCTATAAAAACTCAAAAAGTCTCTTACGTCAATTTCCAACCGCTGGTCCTCATGTTTTGCAAGGTCCTGGGGAAGGGGCTGGGATTGTCGATATTGGTGATCAACAAGCGGTGGTTTTTAAAGTAGAAAGCCACAACCATCCTTCAGCAGTTGAGCCTTACCAAGGAGCTGCGACTGGTGTTGGCGGTATTATCCGCGATATTTTTAGTATGGGTGCTCGCCCAATTGCATTGCTGGATTCTTTACGTTTTGGCGAATTAACTAGTGAACGAACCAAGTATTTGCTGGAAGAAATCGTTGCTGGTATCGGCGGCTATGGTAATTGTATTGGTATTCCAACTGTAGGCGGAGAAATCGGCTTTGAACCTTGCTATGAAGGGAATCCATTAGTTAATGCGATGTGTGTTGGCCTCATTCATCATCAAGATATTCAAAAAGGACAAGCAAACGGTGTTGGGAACACGATCATGTATGTAGGTGCTAAAACAGGCCGTGATGGTATTCATGGTGCAACATTTGCTTCTGAAGAGTTGGCAGCAGATCACACACAGCAACGTCCGGCAGTGCAAGTGGGTGATCCATTTATGGAAAAGCTGTTGTTAGAAGCTTGTCTAGAATTAATTAATGAACATCAGGATTTATTAGTTGGTATTCAAGATATGGGAGCAGCAGGCTTAGTGTCTTCAAGCGCAGAAATGGCTGCCAAAGCCGGTGTTGGTTTAGAGTTGTTTCTTGATAATGTGCCTCAGCGAGAAACAGACATGACCCCTTATGAGATGATGCTTTCAGAATCTCAAGAGCGTATGCTGCTTTGTGTGAAAAAAGGTCAGGAACAACCAGTGATTGAATTGTTTAAACGGTATGAGTTAGACGCTGTCGCCATCGGTGTCGTTACTGATAATCAACATTATCGGTTGTACCATCAAGGAATGATAGTAGCTGATGTACCGGTAAAAACTTTAACTGAGGAAGCACCCGTTTATGAAAAGCCTCAACAAGAACCAGCGCGAATTCAAAAATTTGACCGCATACCTGACTTTCAACCTACAATCACTGATGGTGCTGCCATACTGCTTGATTTATTGCAACAACCTACCATTGCTTCGAAAAAAAGTATTTACGAAACCTATGATGCTCAAGTGTTGACTAATACAGTGGTTTTGCCGGGCAGTGATGCTGCTGTAGTCAGAATACGAGGAACACATAAAGCCCTTGCTATGACAACTGATTGCAACAGTCGCTATCTCTACTTAAATCCTGAAAGAGGTGGCCAAATTGCTGTAGCAGAAGCAGCTAGAAATATTGTTGCTAGCGGTGGTCAACCATTGGCAATTACCGACTGCTTGAATTATGGTTCACCTGATAAACCGACTAGTTTTTGGGAGTTGGCAACTTCAACAGCTGGTATTGCTGCTGCTTGTCGCGCCTTCAATACGCCAGTTATTTCCGGGAATGTTTCTTTATATAACGAAACAAACGGTCAAGCAATTTATCCGACACCAGTAATTGGTATGGTGGGATTAATTAAGGAGCTTCAACATATCACCACACAAGATTTCAAGACAGCAGGTGATTCTATTTATCTAGTCGGTGGAACTCAGGCCGATTTCAATGGGAGTGAATTACAAAAAATGCTCTTGGGACGAATTGAAGGCCGTTTAATGGCCTTTGATTTAGCCGTTGAACAGGCCGTACAAGCCTTTGTGTTGCAGGCTATTCAAGCAGGTTTGGTGGCAAGCGCCCATGATTGTTCAGAAGGCGGTTTGGCTGTTGCTTTAGCTGAGTCGACATTCGCACAAGAGCTAGGCTGCCAATGTCAAGTGGAAATGCCCTTAAGCTGGCTCTTTGCCGAAACGCAATCTCGTTTTATTTTATCTGTAAGACCTGAACATCAATCAGCCTTTGAAGCATTGGGAGATCAAGGCATACAACTGCAGCGAATTGGTTTTGTCACCTCAGAGTCACGATTGGTGATGAAAACCAAAACTGAGCAATTAAATGTAGACGTAAAAGAAGCAAAAAAAAGGTGGGAGGCTGCAATTTCATGTCTTATGAAGTGAAAAGCTTGAATGAGGAATGCGGTGTTTTTGGTATTTGGGGACATTCGCAAGCAGCTCAAGTAACTTATTATGGCTTGCATTGTTTACAGCACCGCGGACAAGAAGGGGCCGGCATTGTTGCGAAGAGTCAAGAAAGACTAACAGCTCATCGAGGATTAGGGTTACTGGCTGAGGTTTTTAAGCAACCATCAGCTTTGAAAGTCTTAAAAGGACAAGCTGCAGTCGGGCATGTCCGTTATGCGACAACAGGTAGCGATAGTATTGAAAACATTCAGCCTTTTCTATTCAATTACCACGATGGTTCAGTCGCCTTAGCTCATAATGGCAATCTGACCAATGCGAAAAGTCTTCGAAAAAGTTTAGAGCAAGCTGGCGCTATTTTTCATTCAAATTCAGATACGGAAATTCTCATGCATTTAATCCGACGTAGTAGGCAAGCAACGTTAATCGATCAACTAAAAGAAAGCTTAAACACGATAAAAGGCGCCTTTGCTTTTGTATTAATGACGGAAACCTGTATGATTGCCGCGCTTGATCCCAACGCTTTTCGACCGTTAGCCATTGGTCAAACAGCAAATGGCGCTTACGTGGTTGCCAGTGAGACTTGCGCCTTGGATGGCGTAGGAGCAACTTTCGAGCGGGATGTTGCACCAGGTGAGCTAATTATTTTTGACGATCGTGGTCTTCATAGTGACTTTTATACCAACCAAACACAACGGGCCATTTGTGCAATGGAATATATTTATTTTGCTCGTCCTGATTCAAATATTGCGGGTGTAAACGTACACACAGCTCGTAAAACAATGGGCAAACTCTTAGCAAAAGAAGCAGCCGTCTCCGCAGATATGGTAATTGGTGTTCCTAATTCTTCTTTGTCGGCGGCCAGTGGCTATGCTGAAGCAAGCGGGATTCCTTATGAAATGGGCTTAGTGAAAAATCAATATGTCGCTCGCACTTTTATTCAGCCTACCCAAGATTTGAGAGAGCAAGGCGTACGCATGAAATTATCGGCCGTAGGTGGAGTCGTTAATGGTCAGCGGGTGATTTTGGTGGATGATTCAATGGTTCGTGGAACGACTTGTTGCCGTATTGTTCAATTGTTGAAAGCAGCAGGTGCCAAAGAAGTACATGTACGAATCGCTTCACCACCCATTAGATTTCCCTGCTTTTACGGGATTGACATGCAAACCCGTGGGGAATTAATCGCAGCCACTCATTCTCTTGAAGCAATACGAGAACTAATTATGGCTGATTCGCTTCAATTCCTTAGTGAAGAAGGGCTTATTGCAGCGATTGGCTTGCCGTATGCTGACCCTTACAGCGGCTTATGTATGGCTTATTTCAACGGTGATTATCCAACGCCGCTTTATGATTATGAAGCGGATTACATGGCTTCATTGGAACCAACTACTTTTATTCGTTAATTGGTAGCAAAATAGCAGTGAATAGGAGGAGCAAAAATGACAGATGCTTATGCAAAAGCAGGGGTAAATATTCAGGCAGGATATGAACTGGTCGGGCGAATAAAAAAACACGCTCAAAAGACAAAACGACTAGGTGTGCTGGGAAGCTTAGGTGGCTTTGGCGGCTGTTTTGATTTAAGTGAACTCAAGGTGAAAGAACCGATTCTAGTTTCCGGGACAGATGGTGTTGGCACCAAATTATTGTTGGCACAGCAATTAGATCAACATGAAACTATCGGAATTGATTGTGTCGCTATGTGCGTAAATGATATTGTCGCTCAAGGAGCGCAGCCGCTGTATTTTTTGGATTATATTGCCACGGACAAAATTGATCCCAGACGGCTAGAAACAGTTGTGCAAGGCTTGACTGCCGGTTGTGTTACAGCAGGAGCTGCCTTAATTGGCGGTGAAACAGCGGAAATGCCGGGAATGTATCAACCAGATGAATATGACATCGCCGGTTTTGCAGTGGGAGTCGTTGAAAAAAAGTACTTGATCACAGGAGCAGCTATCCAGGCTGGTGACGTTTTAATCGGACTACCTTCCAGTGGTCTTCACGCCAATGGTTTTTCATTAGTTCGTAAAATATTTTTTGAAGAAAATAATTTTGCCTATGATGTTCGTTTGCCTGAACTAGGAAACCACCCCTTAGGAGAACTGTTGTTGACGCCTACGCGCATATATGTACCAGCCTTAGCTCCTTTGCTTGAAGAGCACTTAATCAATGGGTTGGCGCATATCACTGGTGGCGGTTTTATTGAAAATATTCCCAGAATGTTGCCGGATACTTTGGCAGCAGAAATTCATTTGAACTCTTGGCCGATCTTGCCAATTTTCCATGCGGTGATGAATTACGGACAGCTTTGTGAAAAAGAAAGCTACGGGATTTTCAACATGGGCATCGGGATGGTGCTTTCAGTCGCTGCAGATAAGATTCAACGGGTTCAAACGCAACTGCGGGCTCAGGGTGAATCTTTTTATGTTATTGGGAAGGTTATAAAAAGACAAGGTCAGCCAATTACATTTGTAGGAAGAAACCAATGAAAATTGCCATTTTTGCTTCAGGAAACGGCAGTAACTTTCAAGCTATTTGTGAAGCAGCGACAAAGGAAGCATTTCCCGGAGAGATTGTCTGCTTGTTTTGTGATCAGCCAGCTGCTTTCGTTTTGAAAAGGGCTGCTCAACGACGAATTCCAGCAGTTACTTTTAGCCCAAATGACTATGGGACTAAAGCTGCCTATGAAGAAGAAATTCTCAGTTATTTAAAGCATTATCAAGTAGAATTAGTTGTTTTAGCTGGTTATATGCGAATCATTGGGCCAACCATACTTGAAGCATTTCCTAAAAAAATCATAAATATTCATCCCTCTTTATTACCTCAATTTCCGGGACTACAGGCTATTAAGGCTGCTTTGATAGCTGGGGTGCATACTACTGGTGTCACGATTCATTATGTTGATCAAGGTATTGACACTGGCCCCATTATTGCCCAAGAGCGAGTTCCAATTGAAAAAAAAGATACATTAGCAAGTTTGACGGCGAAAATTCACCAAGTAGAGCATCGATTGTATCCTGCTAGTTTGGTAAAAATAATTCAAGCAAATAAGGAGAAACAAGAACAATGAATAAAAAAAGAGCTTTGATTAGCGTTTCTGATAAAACAGGATTGGTTGAATTTGCTCAAGAGCTAGTTACACTAGGCTTCGAGTTGATTTCTACCGGTGGCACCAAAGCAACCCTACAGGCAGCTGGTCTGACGATCAAATCCGTTGAAGCCATTACTCATTTCCCTGAAATAATGGATGGCCGAGTAAAGACACTACATCCAGCAATTCATGGTGGATTGTTAGGCATTCGAGGAAACAGTAGTCACCAGCAGGCGATGGAGCAACATCAAATAGAACCGATTGATTTGGTTTGTGTTAATTTGTATCCTTTTAAAGACACGCTTTTACAAGCTGAGGTTTCAGAAGCAGAAGTGATTGATATGATTGATATCGGCGGTCCCAGTATGTTACGCAGTGCTGCAAAGAACTTTAAGGATGTGACAGCGGTAATCGACTCGGCTGATTATCCACTAATTCTAAAGGAGTTGGAAGAAGACGGCACAACGACTTTAGCGACTAGAAAAAAATTAGCAGCTAAAGTATTTCGTCATACAGCGGCTTATGATGCTTTGATTGCAGATTATTTAACCAAAGCAGTTAACGAGCAACAGCCGGAAACTTACACACTTACCTATGAGTTGAAACAATCACTACGTTATGGTGAAAATAGTCATCAGGCAGCGGCTTTTTATCAAGCAGCAATTCCAAGTTCTTTTGCTCTGACGAATGCTAAACAGCTACATGGCAGAGAATTATCCTATAATAATATTAAAGATGCTGACGCAGCGATTAAAATTGCCGCAGAATTTGAGCAACCGACTGTTGTAGCAGTGAAGCATATGAATCCGTGTGGCATTGGTAGTGGCGCGACGATTGCTGCTGCTTATGAGTGTGCATATACGGCTGACCCGATTTCTATTTTTGGCGGCATTATTGTTTTAAATCGTGAAGTAGATCAAGTAACTGCGCGAAAGATGAGCCATTTATTTTTAGAAATGATTATTGCACCAAGCTTTTCTGCGGATGCTTTTACTATTTTAGCAAATAAAAAAAATCTACGTTTAGTAACTCTTGATTTTACAGCTCAAAAAGCGCCACGGCCCAAAGAAATCGTAAGCGTTTTAGGCGGTTTGCTGGTGCAAGATCCGGATTTACAAATGGTAAATTCAAAAGAGTGGCAAGTAGTTACTAAGCGTCAGCCAACAGAAATAGAATTTCAAGCCTTAGCATTTGCTTGGAAAGCAGTGAAGCATGTGAAAAGTAATGGGATTGTTATTGCTAATAACCACCAAACTTTAGGCATTGGTGCAGGACAAATGAATCGTATCGGCTCAGTGAAAATTGCTATTGCACAAGCTCAGGGAAAACTGACGGGAGCTGCCTTGGCCAGCGATGCTTTTTTTCCGATGGACGACAGTGTTCAATATGCCGCAGAGCATGGCGTTACAGCAATTATCCAACCAGGAGGTAGCTTAAAAGATCGAGACTCCATTGAGATGGCTGACAAGTATGATGTAGCTATGATCTTTACAGGACAGCGACATTTTAAACATTAAGGATTGAAGGAGGAGCCTATGGGATTAACTATTTTGGTGATAGGTAGTGGCGGTCGCGAACATGCCATTGTTGAAAAGCTAAGTCAAAGTTCACAGGTGGGTCAAGTTTATTGTGCTAAAGGTAACCCCGGCATGCAACAGGCTAAAGTTCAATTGGTAGACATTGAAGAGACGGATAATGCAGCTTTGTGTGCCTTTGCCAAAAAGCAAGGAGTGGATTGGACCTTCGTGGGGCCGGAAGTACCTTTGCTTAATGGAATTGTGGATCACTTTCAGCAGGAAGGCTTATTAATTTTTGGTCCTACGAAAAAAGCAGCGATGATTGAAGGCTCCAAGGACTTCGCCAAGCAGTTAATGAATAAATATCAGATTCCGACAGCTCACCATCAAACAGTGGTAACAGTCGAAGCGGCAGTAGAATATTTAGCCGACTGCTCGCTGCCTATTGTTATTAAAGCTGATGGCTTAGCCGCCGGTAAAGGAGTGGTGATCGCTCAAACGAAAGCTGCTGCCTTAGAAGCTGTGACAGAGATGCTGGAGCAAAAACGCTTTGGTGCCAGTGGTAGCAAAGTAGTCATCGAAACGTTCTTACAAGGGGAAGAGTTTTCGCTATTTGCATTTGTAAAGGGAACAGCCGTTTATCCTATGGTGCCAGTTCAGGATCATAAACGAGCATATGAGCAAGATCAAGGCCCAAATACTGGGGGGATGGGTGCTTATTCACCGGTTCCTGCTATTTCCGAGGCTTTAGTGGATGAAACAATTGATAAGGTATTAAAACCAGTTGTCCAAGCATTAGTAACAGAAAATTGTGCTTTCACAGGAATTTTATATGCAGGCTTAATCGCTACTGCTCAAGGAGTCAAGGTTATTGAATTCAATGCACGGTTTGGTGATCCCGAAACACAAGTCGTTCTGCAACGTTTAACCAGTGATTTCGCAGTTATTATTGATGATTTATTGCATGACAAAAAACCCATCATTAAATGGAAATCGACCGGCTTTAATTTAGGAGTTGTGGTAGCAGCACAAGGTTATCCCGGTGCCTATCAAACAGGGATACCGTTACCGCATTTTTCATTAAGTGAAAATGAGCATCTTTACTATGCTGGCGTCCAGCAAGCAGGAGACCAAATTATTAGCAATGGCGGTCGTATTTATCTATTGGAAGCCTCTGGCGAAACGCTAAAACAAGCGCAACAAAATGTTTATCAACACTTAGCTCAAGCGAAGACAACCGGGACTTTTTATCGAAAGGATATTGGCTATCGAAGCTTATCTTAATCAATCATCATAAAAAGAGAAAACCGCTCTAAGTCGGTTTTCTCTTTTGGTTTTAACGAAGTGATTAATGTTTAAAGTAAGGAAAGGATGTTTACCACCAAACAGCTGCGATCAAAAGAAAGCAGTTTTTCCGCCCATAAACACAGCTTCTAAATTGATCGTTTTCAAAACACAACCACTATTGTATAATTGTATTTATAAACTGTTGGAGAATGAAGTATAAGCATGCTTACCGTTGATTCATCTTAGTGAATCCAAAACAGACGGTGCTTCGCTTAGTTGTACCCTAGCGAGAGTTAAAAATTTCTTGTTTAAATGCTTGTTTTTGGCAAGGCATAGTTTCGCACAGTATTAGTAACAGTTGTTAAGCTATAAGGCAGCGAATCTTGGAACTGTTGTTCTTGATTTATGTCTAGGCTTTCGGCGAACATTTTCTCATATTCAGCAATTGTTAATTGTTGTCTGGTATTTAACAAGTGGAGATGTTGCTCTTTGTTCAGTTGTTGTTCATAACCTGCTACCAACTCACCTGTAAAAAATTCTGCAACTGCGCCAGAACCATAACTAAACAGTCCGATCTGATCACCAGCTTTGAGCTCTTGTGAGTTTTCAAGTAGAGAAATTAAGCCCAAGTATAATGAGCCGGTATAAAGATTGCCAATCCGACGACTATAAACAATGCTTTCATCGTAACGAGCCAGTAGCCGTGTTTGCTCGGCTTCTGTTACTTCAGTGAGGTTGGCCAGCAGTGCTTTTTTTCCCATTTTTGTGTAGGGAATGTGAAAAGCAAAAGCTGCATAGTCTGAAAAATCCAAGCCTGTTCGGCGTTTATGTTCGGTCCAAACCTGGCTAAAAGAATCAATATATGTTTCATTTGATAACGGTCCGTCAACTAGCGGATAACTGTGATTAATCGGACGCCAAAAATCATAGATATCCTGAGTAAGACTAACCTGATCGTCTTTTAAGGCTAAAAGTCGTGGCTGGCTGGCAATCAACATGGCGACAGCGCCGGCTCCTTGGGTGGGCTCACCGCCAGAATTCAAACCGTATTTAGCGATGTCCGTCGCAATGACGAGTGCTTTGCGAGCAGGATGAAGTGCAACATAGTTTTGAGCCATTTGTAGTCCGGCAGTTGCACCATAGCAACCTTCTTTTATTTCAAAGGAACGTGCAAATGGTTGAATGCCCAACAAGCGATGTAATACGACAGCAGCGGCTTTTGATTCATCAATGCTTGACTCGGTTCCTACGATCACTAAGTCAATTGCCTGTTTATCTGCTTCTGTCAAAATCGGTGCGGCAGCATTGGCAGCAAACGTAATAATATCTTGGCTGATCGGATTAACAGCCATTTGATCTTGGCCGATTCCGATGTGAAATTTTCCTGGATCTACATTTCTAGCCTCGGCTAATTCAGTCATATCTATATAATAAGGCGGTACAAAGAAATTTAGTTGGTCAATCCCGATGGTCATTTTTTAAACTCCCTTTGCTAATAATTTACACACTATATAAAATAGCATGAAATGAACAGAATAGGGAGCTTTTTCTTCGAAATTCAAAAATTATTAAAAAATATCTTATATCTTAAAGAACTAAGAATGTAAACTATTGTTTTTCTGGAAATACATGATATATTTCAATGTGGAGGTGCATTTTGTGAAAGCAGTGGTAATTATCGATGCGTTGCGAACGCCGATCGGAAAATATAAAGGCAAACTAAAGACAGTGAATGCGGTAGACTTAGGCACTCACGTTACCAAAGAACTTTTAAAAAGAAATCAAGCCTTGACTACTAAGGTCGGACAAGTTATTTTCGGCAATGTGTTGCAAGCTGGTGCCGGTCAAAATCCAGCTCGCCAAATTGCGGTGAAGAGCGGTCTTTCTTACGAAGTGCCGGCGATGACCGTTAATGAGGTCTGCGGTTCAGGCATGAAAGCAGTGATGTTGGCTACTCAAGCAATTCAACTGGGAGAAGCAGAAGTAGTGATTGCCGGTGGTGTGGAAAACATGAGCCAAGCACCGAAACTGCAAAAATTCAATTATGATACAGAAACATACGGGGCACCCGTTTCCAGTATGATAACCGATGGATTAACAGACGCCTTTAGCCAGCAAGCTATGGGTTTAACTGCGGAAAAAGTAGCGGACGCCTACCAAATTTCAAGAGCAGAACAAGACCAATTCTCTTTAGAATCTCAAATGAAAGCCGCCAAAGCTCAAAAAAATGGTTGTTTCATGCAGGAAATATTGCCAATTGAAATAGCTGGAACCTTAATGCAAGAAGACGAGGGTGTGCGATCAGATACAACTTTAAACAAATTAGGTACCTTGAAACCAGTTTTTAAAGAAGCTGGGACAGTTACAGCCGGCAATGCCTCAACAATTAATGATGGCGCATCGGCACTAGTAATTGCTTCAAAAGAATATGCTATCCAGCATCAATTGCCTTATCTCGCTGAAATCAAAGGGAGTGCCGAAGTAGGTATTGATCCGTCGATGATGGGAATTTCGCCCATTCAAGCAATTCATAAATTAATAAAAAAAACAAACGTTTCACTAGATGAAGTTGATCTGTTTGAAATTAACGAAGCATTTGCTGCTACCTCAATTGTTGTGCAAAAAGAACTTAACCTAACCCCTGAAAAAGTGAATCGCTATGGAGGCGGCATTTCATTAGGGCATGCCATTGGTGCTACGGGTGCTCGGCTGTTAACAACGCTTAGCTATCAATTGAATCAGATGAAGAAAAAGTATGGTGTTGCTTCTTTATGTGTCGGCGGTGGGTTGGGGCTAGCCGTCTTATTAGAACGACCGGAAACTGCTAGGACCCAAAAATTTTACCGTATGACTCGAGAAGAACGTTTAGACTATTTAGTGAAGGAAACTCACGTGACAGAAGCTTCTAGAAGCCAATTTGAACAAACAGCCTTGCCTACCGCAATTGCTGATCATCTAATTGAAAATCAAATCAGTACGGCTGAAATTCCTTTGGGGGTTGGCTTTAATTTGCAGGTAGATGGCAAAGAATATCTGGTGCCGTTAGCTACTGAAGAACCTTCAGTGATTGCTGCATTAAGTAATGGTGCCAAAATAGCACAAAATTTTACCACAGTAGCACAAACACGCTCATTAAGAGGCCAAATTGTTTTTTATGATGTCGAAAACCCAGAAGTCATTACTAAAAAAATTGCTGCAGAGCAAGAACGTATTTTCCAACAGGCAGCAACAAGTTATCCTTCGATTGTTAAACGCGGCGGCGGCTTAAAAACTGTGAATTGTCGGATAGTGGCGCCGACTTTTGTTTCCGTTGACTTTTTAGTGGACGTTAAAGATGCGATGGGGGCGAATATCATGAATACCATTTTAGAGGGCGTAGCGGCTTTATTCCGCGAATGGTTTGCTGATCACAAGCTTCTTTTCAGTATTTTAAGTAACTATGCGACCGATTCAATGGTGCAAATGTCTTGTGAGATTCCAGTAGCGCGCTTAAGCGCAAAAGGCGAAGGCTATGAAGTAGCTGAAAAAATTGCTCTTGCCTCGCAATATGCACAGCTCGATCCTTATCGAGCAGTAACGCATAATAAAGGAATTATGAATGGTGTCGAAGCGCTGGTTTTAGCTACTGGCAATGATACAAGGGCAGTCAGCGCAGCTTGTCATGCGTACGCAGCAAGATCAGGAGCTTATTGCGGATTAAGTCAATGGCAGCTCGTCAAAGAACATTTAGTAGGTACGATTGAATTGCCTCTGGCTGTGGCAACAGTTGGGGGAGCTACCAAAGTGCTGCCTAAAGCGCAAGCTGCATTTGATTTGCTGGCGGTGGAGGATGCTGCTGAATTTAGCCGAGTGATAGCATCTGTCGGTTTGGCACAAAACTTAGCAGCTTTACGTGCATTAGTAACGGAAGGCATTCAAAAAGGTCACATGGCTCTTCAAGCTCGTTCCTTAGCACTAACAGTGGGAGCTGTGGGTCAAGAAGTAGAACTGCTAAGCCGCCAATTAAAACAGACAAAAACAATGAATCAGCAAACTGCAATGACTCTTTTGACAGCTTTACGTCAAGGAAACAACTAACGAGAGTAGGTTCGCGCCGATTAGCAAGGGGTGCATCCGCTTTTATGATTTTTCCTTAGTAAATTAAAATAAAAACCCAGCTGCTAAGGCAGTGGGTTTTTATTTTTCTCTTTAAATGCTTTAAGCTGAATTAGTTAAGGTTTGCGTTTGCGAACACTAGGTAATCGTTTGGTGCGCCGCAAAGATTTCACGTTTAAAATATCCAAAAAGAAGGTGAAAATTGGAATACCGACAATCAAGCCCCAGACACCAAATAATCGTTCGCTGACTAATAAAATAACAAACGTATAAAAAATCGGCAATTCGGTTTTGCTGGCCATTAATTTAGGATTCAATACATAGGATTCGAATATATGAACCACAATAATAATCAGTAAAACATAGATTACGCCGTTCAACCCGCCTTGTGAATAGGCAATAAAACATAAGGGAATACAAGAAATAATTACTCCGGCAACAGGGATCAGACTTAAAACAAAAATCATGATTGCCAGACTGGGCAATTGTGTAAAACCAACTAAGGCTAAGGCAATGGTAGTAATCAAGGTATTAACCAGCGCAATAAAAAACTGTGCTTCGATCACCACCCCAAAAGTATTCGTAAATTTTTGGGCAAAATAGTAGATGTCTTGAAAAAACCAAGCAAAATCACTTTTTAAAAACAATTTGGTAAAGTCGGCCATTTGTTTTTTTTCGATCATGAAAAAGAAACTGAGAATAAAAGAGAAAATAAATGAAACACCAACTGCTCCAATGTCTTGGATGTAACGCAGCAAAATAGCAGCGCCATTTTGCAACTGAGTGAGTATGTTGGATTTTTCAAGGTATTGGTCGATCATTTGTAACAGCTGATTCTTCTCATTAGCCGGATTTTGATAAAAGGTCAATACGGATTGGAACATTTGGCTCGTTTGACGAGCAATAACCGGTACATATTTAGTTATCGCCAAATATACCAAAAATATTACCAGAGCATAAGTTGCGACCACAATAAACAGCGTAGGAATTTTCCAGTAACGCTGAACAAAATGAACTAAACGAATTGCTAAAAAAGTAAAAATAAAAGTTAACAAAATAGTAGTAATCATACTTTCCGCTAAATAAAGAACCAAAATTACGGCAGCTAGCACAAAAAAACGCCGTAATCGTACATTTTTGAGAAACTTTTCATACAAATTCACAAAATCTATCCCTTCCGCTTGGTCTGACTTAACTATACCGTTTCTTAAGGCAAGAGGCTAGTCTTATTTTAACATTTACTTGGAATCGCTAATTTTTAATGAACAATGAATAGATTAATCGCTGCTGCAATCACTAATAAAACAATTACCAAACTGCTGACAATCAAATGCTGCCGTTTGTACATGACTAAAACAGCCAGATACTCCCGTAAGAATGCATTTGGTAAAAAATAAAAGGCGGTTTTAGCACCGATGCCGTCAGCTGCTAAATGCGTTTGTCTGGCGAAAAGTCCAGCCCGAAAGAGGTGATAATTATTGGTCGTAAAGATCGCTTGAAAATCCTCACTTCCGTAGTGATCAAGCATAAGCTCTTTAGAAAAGCGCATATTTTCTAGCGTATTACGGGAACGAGTTTCCACCAGGATGTCAGTTTCAGGGATTCCTTGAGCTAATGCATATTGTTTCATGGCGATACTTTCCGGAATTTTTTCATCCGGACCTTGGCCGCCAGACATTACCAGCGTCGGTGAGTGCAAGGTAGCGTAAGTTTGGGCATGATAAAAGTGAATTGCTTTATCAATTCGGGCTTTCAGTAACGGTGTGACGGTCTCGCCATTTAGTAAGCCGGCGCCTAACACAACGATATAGTCTTGGCTATAGCGAGGGCGGTTAAACTGATATAAGATTGAAATGGTTAAAAAGTTATAAAAAACGAAAAAGAAATAAAATAGTAAAAAAGGTACGATACTCAGTAAAGGAGCGGTCCATTCTGGCAAAAGGTTAGACGCTACTGTTGCATAAAATAAATAGACAGTCAGGCTAATAGCTAATAATAAGGTTAACAGATTAGCCAGGGAAGGACCTTCTTTTTTCAAAACGACAAAACCGTTCCAATAAAGAAAGATAATTAAAGCATACAAACCGAACAATAAAATCAACACTAAATCAACGACGACCAGAAAAGCTAGAATCATTAAAAATAAATTTTCCGTTTGAAAAAGTAATACTGTTAAATAAGTAGCTAAACTAACTAAAAATAAATTAAAGAGAAAGCCGTTGATTAGCCGTCGTTTTTCTTTGAAGTAAAAGAAAGCAAATAAAGCAAAAAAACCGAGGGGAATCACAAAATAAAAGGTATGATTGCGACTTTCTAACAACAATACATAACTAAAAAAGAGCAGTACCGCCCAACCGAGCTCCCAAAGTAGCCACTGCTGGCGTTTCTTCTTTTTTAAAATGAAAGGTATGAGCACGGCGCCAATTAAATAAATGCCTAAAACTGTAAAATCAAGATATTTGTCCATATCACTTAACTCCTTTATCTACTTTTACTTTCTTAGTATAACGAAATTGAAATAAAAAAAATAGAATAACGATCAAAAGCTGTTTTTGCCAATAGTAAAAACCAAAGAAAATCAGTCGAAAGCCTCAGGGCTAACACCTAGTGAAAATTTGAATTAGGAACAAAAGGTAAACCCGTCACTTGTTCCTTTTGAAGAAACAGGAAACTAATTAGCATAAAATAGGGGCTAAGGTATACGAAGTGCGGGATTCAGGATTTTTTGAACCACTATACTTGCTATTGGTTTGTTAGTTAGGACTTGAAAATGATCTAAAAGTGTGCTGCCTGATAATTTAGCCCTTTAGGAACGTCGGCACTGCTTATTTACTCAGCTCGGCAGTCGGTACGACCGGAAAGGTGATGAGAAAATGTGCGCCTGCTTGTTCTTGGGAGTCAATCGTTAGCAGCCACTCATATTTAGCACTGATGGAAGCAACTGCAAATAAGCCTAAACCCGTTCCTTCGTCAGCTGCTTTTGTGGTGAAAAAGGGTTGGAAAATCTTACTTTGAATCGCTGGCGGAATACCGGGACCGTTATCAGCAATTTCTAAAGTAACAAAGGTTTGATAGCTTTTCATTAAAGGCTGCTGCTTGAACAATTGCTTGATTTGTTCTTTAGACGCCGAGTGTAACGAAATGAAAATCTTTGGTTCGGCTGCTTGGTTTTTCGTAGCTTGATAAGCATTGGTGATTAAGTTATAAATTAAATTTTGCAGGTCAACTTCTTCCAATTTGCTCCAACCTAAATCGGCCTCAAGCCTCACGTTAATTTGGACTTTATCAGGAATTATTTCTGCAATTCGCTGCACGGCTTCTTGAACTGCCGCAGAGATATCCAACCAAGCTTGGGTGCTGCCCTGCGATTTTGAAAAACGTAAGACATTGTTCGCTAGCCGTTGACCTTTTTGGGCTGATTTTAAAACTTCTTCTAAATCTTCTTTCAATAACGCTTTGTGCTCGTATTCTTCCAGCAACAACTCGGTATTGCCAATAATCGGTGTGAGAAAATTATTCATGTCGTGAACGATGGAAGTAGTCAATAATCCCACGGTTTCCATTTTGTTCCGCTGATAAAGCTCAAATTCTAATTCATGTTGCATTTTTTGTTGTTTTTGATGTTCAATTAACTGTCGATTTTCTTCTTCAATGCTTTCTTTTTTTCTAAAATTATGAATGAAAAGGCTGAATATCAAAATCAGCAGCAAAAGTAATAATAGTAAACAAAAAAGAATGATAATAAAATTAAAAATTTCATTGTTGCGCTCATTGTAGTCGGCATTAATAGAAACCACCCAGCGATCAGCGCCTACCTCAATCCATTTAAATGCGCCAATTTTTAACACTTCCGCAGGTTGGCGTTCATCCCACCAATAAGATTTATACGTCAGTTTGCCGGAATCATGCGTCAGCTGATAGTTTTCCAGACGTTTTAAATCAGAAAAATCAAAATTAGGAAAGAGCTTTTGCCGATCCTCTATAATATCTAAGCCGATTTGCTCAGCGACAGGATGGATAATGACCCGCATGTCTTGATTTTTAATCATCGGGTAACCCTTGTAATCCAGTTGATAATCTTCTAAAAAATTTTTATAAAAGATTTGTAAATTTAACGGGACTAGTAAGAAGCCTTGGACTTTTCCCTCCATTGATTGGATTGGTTGGTAGAAGTTCAGGTAAGCATTCTTAGCGATAAAATATGCTTGACCGTTTGAAAGGGTAGGTTGCTTTGTTAATGTATTCAGTGAAGTATCTGCCGTTAAAAATTGTTGAACTCCTGTTTTGGGTGACGTAGTTATTTGTTGCGTCTCTTCGTGAAACTGATAGGCAGCCTTCAGTTGTAAATCAGCATCTAACAATAAAAGATACGTTGCTTCTGAGTGTAACGGCTGAAAAAACGTTTGTAAAGGAGTACTTGCTTGTTTTCTCTCAGCAGCAGTTTGCAATTGCTCTGGCTGTGTGTGTTGAGCTAGTTCTTCTAACAACTGATGACGATTTTCCATGGAAAGCTGAATAATTTTAGCGGCGTATTGAGTAGACTGCAACAAAAAATCTTGACCACTGGCAGTCGTTGTTTTACGGATAACTGAGAAACCGTAAAAGGCAAAAATTGCAGAAATCAAAATAAATAGCATAGTGGCTGCTATCATAAGATTAACGATTCGATTCATTTTCTTCATACAAGCAATCCCTTTCCTTCCTACGTTTTTCATCATAACATAAGTTCGTATTGAAATTGACAGAAATTTCAGCTATTGTATAAGTAATGTAAGGGGATTCTTTGAAAGGAGCAGCCTATGATGCGAAATGAAAAGATTTTGGTGGTTGATGATGATCCTGCTATTCGACGTTTAATTTGGAAGTCGCTGCAGTCCACCGGTTTATTGATTTATCAAAGCGCCAATGTCGAAAAGACGCTGGAAATCATTACACGAGTAACGTTTCAATTGTTTTTACTTGATGTTAGCTTAGAAAATGAAAAAGATGGCTATCACTTAGCGCAACTGATTCGTGAGCGACAGCCGTTGACACCGATCTTATTTGTCAGCGGCAAAAAAAGCGAGCAAGACATTATTACCGGTTTAGAATCCGGTGGTGATTACTATATTTCCAAGCCTTTTATCCCTAATGTCCTCCGCGCCCAAGTCCTTAATACCTTGGATCGCACGGCTCAGTTACTCACTGTGAATCATCAAAAAGAAACCCAGTTTTTAAAAGTAGGTTGTTTTTCTTTTGACAAAGCTCACTACAGTGTCAGCAAATACGACCAAAAAATCGAGATGACCTCAAAAGAAACAATGATGATGCTGTTTTTTATGGAAAATCCTGACCAAGTATTCAGCAAAGAGCAAATTTATGCCAGTGTCTGGAGCGATGGAGAACTGGATAAAAATTTAATTACCGTATATATCAATTATTTGCGTAACAAAATTGAAGAAGATCCCAAAAATCCCGTGTATTTGCAAACTGTTTGGGGAATTGGTTATTTATTTAACCCTGGTGGCAAGTAGAAAAAAGCAAGCGAAATATGTAATCGCTTGCTTTTTTCTGTAAAACGATTTTACGTAGTTTTCATGCCACATGATTTATAAAACACGCTGGTTTTTGAGCTGCTGCGACCAGTTAAGAGTAGGATAAGCACTTGTAACGCTTGATCAATCATTGCTAGAAACAACATTGCCATTACGTGGATCTGTTGTGCTTAAGTATTTTTAATTGCTAGCTTTTTGTCCTATAAATGCCAATTAAACTTGAATTTGCATTGGTTTTGTCCATAAACAGGAGCAACAGTAGCTCTTTTTAGTTATAAAACTCCTTCTAACTGACCCAAAAAAATACTTAGTGCCAACAAGTCGACTGAGCCGCCCGGACTTAAATGTTGTTGGGTTAATTCCGCATCAAACTGTTGCAATAAATGTTTTAAGTCCTTTAGTTGTGTCATAGAAAGGGCTTGTCGGTATAGGCAGCCAGCGCGTTTTTTCACTGCTTGCCAAGCAGCCAGCCCTCCACGATTGATCAAGTTGGTATCTTCTGTTCTTTGCATCAGTTGCAACAATAAAAGCAAAAGTCGTCGTTCAATTGGCTCTTTTTGGGTTGCTCGTAAGTAGGGCAGTGAAAGTTGCTCTAAGAGCGGGTAGCCTTCTTCTGCTTCTTGGCGTATTCCAGCAAGACCATATTGAAGATATAGTTGTTCTCCATAGCTCAGAGCGGTTTCCCTCTGGAGCTTGGCAAAATCACCAGCAACTAAGCCTTTTGTCATTTGGCGAATATAAGCGAATAATTGTTGTGTTTGTTTAGAAGTTAAAGGAAATTTTGGCTGTGGAACTTCCTGTAATAAAACCCCGAGGCTACTTAAAAAAAGGGCAAAAGAAAAATTGGCTCCTTTATGAGTATTGATTTGTCCTGTGCTGGCTAGCATCGTTTTTTCTGCTGCTACACCTACTTCACGAACTTTGGAAAATAAGACCTGTGGGCCCCCTTGATGTTGCTGCCCTAACACTACATATTGAGCGAAATAAGGACTTAACGCAACACTGCTATCAATAAAAGTAAAAAAATTCATATCCCAATGAGCACCATTACTTTGCCGATCCACTAGGCCCGGTTTTGGTGCAAGAGCAGCTTCATATAAAAGTGAGCGGATTGCTAGCTGGCTGAGCTGTTCAGGGTTAATTTTATAGTGATTGTTTGTCATTTAAGCGTTGATCCATTTCTTTTATAATAAATTTTAACGAATAATCTAAGTGCTCCGTAATCAGTAATGTCAATTGCTGCTCATCTTGATTTAACATACCGCGATAAATCAACCAATGCTCCTTTAAAGCTTTATCACGGCGCTCCTTTGAACGAACAGCGATGTCACGGAAATAAATTAAATATTCCTGTAGTTTCAGCACGATTGATTTTAGACGCAACATCTGACTTTTATTGTAAATAAACTCATTAAAATCAGAGAATTTTTGTAAAACTGCTTCTACTTGATCTGCTTCATTTAAGGCTTCTGTCGTTTTAAGTAACGATTTTAAGGCCTCAAAATCGGCGTGGGTCATTTGTTTCATGGCGGTCGTAGTTGCCAAAACGTCTAGTGATTTGCGGATTGCATAGATTTCATAAGCATCTTTTGTGTTGATCCCCTTGACGATAATCCCAATGCCTGGCACATGTTCAACTAATTTTTCTTCAACTAGCGTTTGTAAGGCATAACGAATCGGCGTGCGGCTGATATTCATTATCTCTGAAAATTCTTTTTCGTTAATTCGTTCACCAGCCGGAATCTCCCCTAAAATAATCGTCTTACGAAAAGCTTCGTAAACCAACCGTTTCAATGGTTTATTCACCGTCAAATCAAGATTTTTACTAACGGCATTTGATACTGTACTCATAGCAAACTCCTTTATTAATCCAGACTGCTTTCTATATCTTTAAGCGTACAAAATGGTAAAGCTTCCCAATAAAAAGGTGAAACAAGCTGCCTTTTTTGTTCCAACCTTTTTAGTTCGATCAGTTTATTGCGGAATGTAAAGGGGCATTTGGCCGGTGAGAATAATAGTCACTACAAAAATGACAAAAACGCCGAGGGCCCATTTAGCTGCTTCTCGTTGCCACTGTCCCATGTCCAAGCCCGTTAAGCGTAACAAAAGATAGATAAACGCAACTAAAGGACTTAGTAAGTGGAAGGCTTGTCCCATGAGAGAAGCCAAAGCCATTTGCATATCTGTAAATCCATAAGCACGTCCGGCTTCAGCCAATACCGGCAAAACCCCAAAGTAAAACCCATCGTTGGAAATAAAGAAGGTACCAGGAGCGGAAATTAAGGTGATTACTAAGCCCCAGAAGCCAGCCAATTGCTGGGGAATAATTTTTGTAAAGCTTTGAGCCAGTGCTTCAGCCATGCCGGTTCCTTGGAATAATCCCATAAACACACCAGCTGCAAAGACTAAGATAACTACTTGAACGGCGTCGCCGCCATTGGCGCCAATCCGCTTTGATTGATCTTTTAAAACAGGATAGTTGATCATTAAAGCAATCACTGTTCCGGTTAAGAATAAAAACAGCGGTGGTAAACCCAGCCCTACAAAGGAATCAGTGATTAGTAAGCCGATCAGCAAAATAGTTAAGATTGCATTGAAAGCCCAAAGTTTTGGTCTTCTGACAGCCAAGGTTTCTTCATCGGTCAAGGTGGTCATGGCATCAATTTCTTCATCAGTCAAATGTTTAATCCCTAAGCGCGCCCGCTCTTTGCGACCCATGGAAGGTGCAACGATGAAGATAACATACAACAATGCAACGATCATACCAGGAATTAAATAAGCTAAAATATCAGCGCCAACCTTCATTACGCTCATTGCCCGCGCAGTTGGACCTCCCCAAGGAAGTAAGTTCATGATCGTATTTTGTAAAATAATTAGAACGCCTAGGTTCATCATTTTCATGTTGAGCTTTTTATATATAGGAATAAATGCGGAGCAGCAAATCAAGGTAGTGGTGGTCCCGTCTCCGTTTAAGGATACGGCAGCAGCCACGACGGCAGTTGCCAACAACACTTTCATGGGGTCGCCTTTTGCTAGATGAATCATTTTGTTAGTAATCGGATCAAACAAGCCAGCATCCAACATAATCGAAAAATAAAGAATCGCAAATAACAGCATAATTCCAGTAGTTGACGTCGTTTTTATTCCGTCCAACACAAAGTCGCCGATTGAACCTTTATGGGCAACTCCAGCAAACATGGCTACTAAGGCAAATAGTAGCGGAATCAAAACCAAAGCAGTAAATGGCGACATCTTTTTTTTCATGATCACGAACATGAAAACGATGATCATTAAATACGACAAAACAGTTAGTAACATATTTTTCTCTCCTTCAATATTAATGTGTTCTCCGCCATAAAATGAAGTAAAGGGAAATGAAAGGAATCGCAATGATGGCTAACTTCATTTAATTGGTTTAGAACACCACAAGTGTAAAGCACGGACCGCTCCTGAGATACCGCTTTCAAATAAAAAGAACAGCGAAAAAACACAACAGGTATCGTTTTCTTAAAGAGATATTAATAAGATATTAATAAAATATTAAACCCATGGAAACGTTGATATATCGCTGTTTTTTTCGATCTGAAATTGAATACTCAAATAAGGAACACTAAAAGAACAATAAACAGTTGAATTTTTAATTCTCTCTTGGAAGCTTTTTCATATAATGAAAGTAGTTACGGAAAGGATGTGCAATGATGGGGATTTTTGAGCGTCTGTTCAGACGTCAGCGAGCTCCTATCGCTGACCAAACACAAGGGACAACAAGTGCTAATGCTAAGGTCAAAGCGCTTAAATGGGAAGTCCTTGACGGTTATGTCCCGCAAGTTCAAGGTCAAGTTAAAGAAGTTGCGATTGTTACCGCTGCTATTGCAGCTGGTGAAGCGTCAGCCAGCAGCTTTCAGGTTAAACAAATTATGAAAAGAAATCCGGAGGTAGTCTTTGTGTCTTTAGTTGCTGCGGCGTTAGCTGCCGAGGTCTATCCGGAGAGTCGGTTTCGCATTACAGCGATCAAAAAAAAAATTAGGAGGAGCTAACATGTTACGGAAGTTCAAAATTACCATTGACGGTCAAGAATATTTAGTGGAGATGGAAGAAATTGGTGGCAGCACGCAACCACAACCAATACTAGCGCCTAGCAGTCAACCAACTGTACCGGTTCAGTTGGTTGCTGAAAATAAGCAAGAGTCCGAAGCTGCTGCACCCTCACAACCAGTGACAGCTGACGGAGAACCTATGACGGCGCCGATGCCGGGAACCATTTTAAAAATCCTAGTGAACGTTGGTGATCAAGTTATGGAAAATCAGCCGCTGTTACTATTAGAAGCGATGAAAATGGAGAACGAAGTGGTGGCTGCTAAAGCTGGTCAGGTAACCGAGATTCAAGCGACAATTGGCCAAGTGGTCAATGCCGGGGATCCGTTACTTACCATTGCTTAACCACAAATTGATAGAAAGAGGAAGTGAAAAATTGGACACATTGATTCAAGGAATTACCGCCATTACATTTGGTCAAATTTTTATGATGTTGATTGGTGGCCTGCTGATATATTTAGGCATAAAAAAAGAATATGAACCAACTTTGTTAGTACCGATGGGGCTGGGGACAATTTTGGTGAACTTTCCCGGAACGGGTGTTTTAACGCAAGTAGTGAACGGTTCAGAAACAGAAGGTGTATTGGATGTTTTGTTTAAAGCCGGAATTGCCACTGAATTATTTCCTTTATTAATTTTTATCGGGATTGGAGCGATGATTGATTTTGGTCCTTTGTTGCAAAATCCTTTTATGCTATTGTTTGGTGCTGCGGCTCAATTCGGAATTTTCTTCACTGTCATCGTTGCTGTTTTATTTGGTTTCAATATTCAAGAAGCTGCTTCAATTGGAATTATCGGTGCGGCTGATGGTCCAACATCCATTTTTGTTTCTAATCAGCTAGCACCTAATTTATTAGGACCAATTACGGTTGCCGCGTACTCATATATGGCTTTAGTGCCCATTATCCAGCCTGTGGCGATTAAAGCAGTCACTACGAAGAAAGAACGGCAAATTCGCATGTACTACAAAGCAGACAGCGTCTCAAAGCTCACAAAAATTAGTTTCCCGATTGCCATTACGATTGTGGCCGGATTGATTGCACCTATTTCTTTACCTTTAGTGGGCTTTTTGATGTTTGGAAATTTGTTGCGGGAGTGCGGTGTTTTGGATCGACTATCACTGACTGCTCAAAATGAACTGGTTAACATTATTTCAATTTTATTGGGATTAACTATTTCTATTAAAATGCAAGCTGATTTGTTTTTAAATGTTCAAACTCTAATGATCATCGCTTTTGGCTTAGTCGCATTTATTATGGATTCAGTAGGGGGCGTGCTCTTTGCAAAACTGCTAAATCTTTTCCGTAAAGAAAAAATAAATCCAATGATTGGCGCTGCTGGCATTTCCGCCTTTCCCATGTCCAGTCGTGTTATTCAAAAAATGGCAACAGATGAAAACCCGCAAAATTTTGTTTTAATGTATGCCGTTGGTGCAAATGTTTCCGGACAAATTGCCTCAGTGATTGCCGGTGGCTTGTTATTAGCCTTCTTTTCATAAAAGTTATTAAGAAAGGAGCATGAAAATGGATGTAGAAGCATTAAAAATTGCTGGAGAGCTGATGCTCTTTGGAATGGGTGGCGTCTTTTTAGTCCTATTTTTATTATATTTAATTTCTAAGCTATTATTGAAAGTTTTTCCTGCCAAATAAGAGAGGGATGAGCACATGCTGATCAAACGATTATGGTTGACGAAAGACCCCATTCAGTATCAAGAATGGGCAGACCTCATGAACATGGCCGGATTGGCCCTTGATATGCAAGTAGACTGGACGGTGGGGATCTATGAAAATCAGCAGCTGATTGCCAGCGGTTCGCTAGATTACAATATTATCAAATGTATTGCTGTAACTGCTGATTATCAAAGTGAGAATGTGTTAAGCAAGCTTCTGGCAGCGCTGAAAGAACCATTGCGAGAGCGACAGCAATCACACATTTTTCTTTATACTAAGCCGGAGCTACGTCCAATTTTTCAAAGTTTAGGCTTTGCTGAAATTGCTCGAACCCAAACGGTAATTTTTATGGAACAAGGATTTCCCGATATTCGAGCGTATCAAAAATTTCTGAAAGCAGCTACACGGCCCACACAGGGAAATGCCGCAATTGTGATGAATGCCAATCCATTTACAAACGGACATTTATATTTGGTTACAGCGGCGGCCAAACAGCTCGCAACGGTCTATGTTTTTGTCGTTTCAGAAGATCGTTCGTTATTTGATGCTGCAACTCGAATACGCTTAGTCAAAGCAGGTGTGGCTCATTTAGCGAACGTTGTAGTTTTGCCGACTGGGGAGTATCTGGTTTCTAAGGCCACCTTTCCGACTTATTTTTTAAAAGATCAAGCACCAGAAGCTGTCGCTAACGTTCAAGCAACATTAGATGCGACGCTCTTTAAAGAAAAAATTGCTGGTATCTGTAGAATTACTACTCGTTATGTGGGAGAAGAACCGCTATCTAAAGTGACTGAAATCTACAACCAAGCGCTAAAAGCAGTGCTTGAACCGGAATTATCTTTAATCGTACTGCCACGTAAAAAGGTTCAAGGAGAAGTGATCAGTGCTTCTCGGGTTCGCAAGTTAATTGAAAACAAGCAGTATGAAGCCCTCTGGCCCTTGGTGCCGCTAACGACCTATCAGGAAATCACGAATCAGAAAACGAAATAGTGAGGTGTATAAAATGGAAATTATTCAAAGTGCGTCAGCCGGTACCACTGAATCTAGTGATGTTTTAATTATGATCGACAGCAACGGAAATGAAGGAATTCAAATAGAATTGGATAGCAATGTGGCTAAACAATTTGGTCGCCAAATTTGCGCCAAAATCGAGGCTACTTTGAAAGATTTAGCTGTCACTCAGGTAAAAGTGAAAGTAATTGATAAAGGAGCCTTAGACTGTACCATTCAAGCACGGACGATTGCTGCAGTTTATCGGGCTTGTGGCGTGAAAGAAATAGATTGGCAGGTGATTCGTTCATGGAACGCTTAAGAAGAACCATGATGTTCGTTCCTGGTGCAAATGCGGCGATGCTTAGAGATGCAGCACTTTATGGCGCTGATGCAATTATGTTTGATTTGGAAGATGCTGTTTCATTAAAGGAAAAAGATAGTGCTCGGCTGCTGGTTTACCATGCCTTGACTACTTTTGACTATACGACTGTAGAGACCGTTGTGCGCATAAATGGGTTAGATACAGGCGGTAGGCAAGATATTGAGGCGATGGTGCTGGCTGGCATTGATGTCATTCGCTTGCCAAAGACTGAGAATGCCAGTGATATCAAGGCTGTGGCTGCTGTTATCACCGAAATGGAAACTAAATATGGCCTTACCCCTGGCCAGACTCGGATGATGGCTGCAATTGAATCGGCTGAAGGTGTGTTAAACGCTCGTGAAATTGCTCAAGCTAGCAAGCGTTTAATCGGTATTGCATTAGGTGCTGAGGACTATGTGACGAATTTAAAAACTCATCGTTACCCTGATGGTCATGAATTATTTTTTGCCAGAAGTATGATCTTGCATGCAGCTAGAACCGCAGGCATTGCAGCTATTGATACTGTCTATTCAGATGTGGATAATACTGAAGGCTTTTTATATGAAGTACGGATGGTTAAGCAGCTGGGCTTTGATGGAAAATCGGTAATCAATCCGCGGCAAATTCCGTTAGTCAATCAAGTGTATACGCCCTCAGCAAAAGAAATCCAACAAGCACAAGAAATCATTTGGGGAATTCAAGAAGCAGAAGCAAAAGGCTCTGGTGTGATTTCCGTCAACGGCAAAATGGTGGACAAACCAATTGTTGAACGGGCACAACGAGTCATTGCTCTAGCAAAAGCAGCGAATCTGATTGCTGAGGAGGAACAATAAATGAAAAACAAAGTAGGAAAAGAAATTCCTGAAGGGTATGCTGCAGACTGCGGCGTATTTTCTGGCGAATTTGAACAGATCCACAATTACCAAGAAGCCAGCCGTCACATTCATCCAGTGAAACCTTCTGCTACTAAGCTTGTAGGTAGTTTACGGGAAGCCATTGAAAAAACCGGCTTAAAAGACGGCATGACCATTTCCTTTCACCATCATTTTCGAGAAGGCGACTATGTAATGAATATGGTTCTGGCTGAAATTGCGGACATGGGCATTAAAAACTTAACGATTGCGCCAAGCTCCATAGCTAATGTGCATGAACCTTTGATTGAGCATATAAAAAAGGGAGTGGTGACAGGCATTACTTCCAGTGGTCTACGAGATAAAGTAGGTGCGGCCATTTCAGCAGGCATAATGGAAAAACCGGTAGTGATTCGTTCCCATGGCGGCCGGGCTCGTGCGGTAGCTACCGGTGCTTTGGCTATTGACGTCGCTTTTTTAGGAGCTCCCAGTTCTGATGAATATGGCAATGTCAACGGCACCAAAGGGAAAGCAACCTGTGGTTCATTAGGTTATGCCATGGTAGATGCAAAATATGCCGATCAGGTAGTAATTATCACTGATACACTGTTGCCTTATCCCAATACGCCGATTAGTATTCCTCAAACAGACGTTGATTATGTTGTTACAGTTGATGCCATTGGTGATCCAGAGGGAATTGCCAAAGGAGCTACGCGTTTGACTAAAAATCCTAAAGAACTGTTAATCGCTGAATATGCGGCAAAAGTCATTACCCACTCGCCGTATTATCGATCTGGTTTTTCATTCCAAACAGGAACCGGAGGCGCTTCCTTAGCTGTGACGCGCTTTTTAAAAGCAGCGCTGGAAGCAGACGGCATTACCGCAAGCTTTGCTTTGGGAGGAATCACCAACGCTATGGTGGACTTGTTGGAAGCTGGCTTAGTGGAAAAAATCATTGATGTCCAAGACTTTGATCACCTTTCGGCTGTTTCTTTAGGTGACCATGTGGATCATTATGAGATAGATGCAACAATGTATGCCTCACCCTTCAGTAAAGGTGCGGTGATCAATCAATTAGATACGGCAGTTTTATCAGCCTTAGAAATTGATACAAGCTACAATGTTAATGTTATTACTGGTTCTGATGGCGTTATTCGGGGAGCTTCTGGCGGTCATTCTGACACAAGTGCGGCTTGTAAAATGAGCTTAGTAATCGCTCCGTTAATCCGTGGTCGGATTCCAACGGTTGTTGAACAAGTAAATAGCGTGGTCACACCTGGTAGCAGCATTGATATCGTAGTAACCGAAGTAGGAATTTCAATTAATCCCCAGCGAATTGATTTAGTTGAACATTTTAAGAATTTAGATATACCGCAATTTACGATGGAAGAGCTAAAAGAAAAAGCCTACCGTATTGTTGGTCGTCCTGATGCGATTAAATATGGGGACAAAGTGGTGGCCTTGATTGAATATCGTGACGGCACGTTGATCGATGTGGTTCGTAATGTCTGAACTTTGGCAACGGGGGGAACCAATGGATATCGTGGCGATGATGCAAGCCCGTGAAAAGCGAGCACACCTGCAACAAGCGCTCTTGAAAAATGCTAAAACAGCCACATTAATCTGTGCCACGATGAATATTCCCGGTCCTATCAAAAATAATCCGTTAATTGCCCAAACCTTTTCGATAATGCAGCAGCACGTTCAACAAATAACGGCTCCACTGCAACAACAAGCGCCTATTCTTCGTAATTTAAACACAGGCCCAGAATGGTTTTGTTTAGTAAATCAGAAGGCGCCAGCCGTTAAACGGTGGACCGTTGAGCTAGAAGAAACGACTTTTTGGGGCCGCTTGGTGGATTTAGACGTGCTGGTGTCCCAAGCTGGTGTCATCCACACGCTAAGTCGGGAAGCATTTGGGTACCCACCACGTAAATGTTTACTCTGTCCTCAACCTGCCAAAATTTGTGGAAGGCAAAGAACTCACTCGGTGGAAAAAATGCAGCAGCAAATTGAACAGCTGTTGAAGAAAGGAGAAACACAATGAAAAAAAAGATTTTATTTACAGAAACCGTCTTACGGGACGGGCAACAAAGCCAAATCGCTACCAGGATGCCCACCAGTGATATGGTGCCTATCTTAGAAACAATGGATCAAGCCGGGTTTCATGCCTTAGAAGTGTGGGGCGGCGCAACCTTTGATGCCTGTCTGCGTTTTTTAAATGAAAATCCTTGGGAACGATTGAAAACGATTCGTCAACACGTAAAGCAAACTAAACTGCAAATGCTATTACGAGGACAAAATCTACTAGGCTATAAAAACTATGCTGATGACGTCGTTCAAAGTTTTATCAAACATGCTATCACTAACGGGATTGATATCATTCGTATTTTTGATGCCTTAAATGATCCGCGCAATTTGCGCACTTCAATGGAAGCTACTAAAAAATATGGTGGCCATTGCCAAGCGGCAATCTCTTATACTACTAGTGAAGTGCATACGATCGACTACTTTGTCAGGCTCACCTCAGAATTAGAAAATATGGGAGCAGATTCAATTTGCATTAAAGATATGGCCGGTATTTTAACACCCTGTGATGCGTATGCACTAGTCTCAGAAATTAAACAAGCAGTTGGCATTCCGTTAGAAGTACACACCCATGCTACTAGTGGTATCGCTGAAATGACCTATCTTAAGGCGGTAGAAGCTGGAGCGGACATCATTGATACCGCCATCTCTTCATTTTCTGGCGGCACGAGTCAGCCGGCTACAGAATCAATGGCTTTAACTTTACAAGAATTAGGCTATGAAACCTCGTTGAAAATGGATAAACTAGCACAAGTGGCCGATTACTTTAATCCTATTCGTGATAAATTTAGAAAGGAACAACTTTTAAATCCCAAAGTGAAAGACACCGAACCAAAAACACTTTATTATAAAGTGCCGGGTGGTATGCTGTCGAACTTATTGAACCAATTAGCCACCCAAGGCTTGGAAGATAAGTATGAAGAGGTGTTGGAAGAAGTACCAAAAGTACGTGCCGATCTTGGCTATCCACCGTTAGTTACACCTTTGTCACAAATGATTGGTACCCAAGCAGTGATGAATGTCATTAGTGGTGAGCGCTACAAAATGGTTCCTAAAGAGATTAAGGATTATGTAAAGGGTCTCTATGGAAAGCCACCGATTGCTATTTCTAAGGAAATGAAACAAAAAATCATTGGCAACGAACCAATTATTACTGAACGTCCCGCTGATCTGTTGGCACCAGAATTACCGAATTACGAGAAAGAAATTCAACCATATGCCAAAAATGAAGAAGATGTTCTAATGTATGCCTTATTTCCACAGCAAGCGAAAGACTTTCTAGGAAGAAGAGAAGATCGCTTTTATGATATACCCGTTCAGAAAGTTACGGTTGAACTTGCTTTTTAATAAAATTTCATTACCAATGATAACGAATGTATTTCTTTTAACTATATTTTAAAAGTGAATCCATTCGTTTTTTTATCAATATAGAAAATAGAAAGATAATCTTATTGATTATCTTTAAAGAGATTATAATTTATCAACCTATTCACTCTTTTTTTAATAAGACATTGTTTTTTAATATGACAGATATTATAATGAACATAAATTTTTTTATTAAAAAAAGCGGATAATTTAATGGGAAATAAAAGAAAGTTTTTGCGTTTATTTTTAATTTTAGTGATTTTTTTCAATATGGCTCAACAACGGTTCAGGCACTGACGTCAGAGTCAGTGCGTTCGAAGCGGACACCATTATATGTTGTAAATACTTCCAAACCAAAGAATATTGATCGACAACAAGTGACTGGATTGTTAAAAGAAGCGGGAATAAACGCTACTAGTTATACGATAAATCAACCAATAGCGCTCTTTTCAGTCACATTAGGGGAGTTAACTGAAAACTGTTATTTCCCAGTATTTCAAAAAAGTGAACTAGTCGCACTCATCCGTTATTATTCAGAGACGGACGCTTACAATGTAGAAGCAGCACAAGTAACGAAAGCGGTTGCGAATTATTCTCAACTAACGACAAATTCTGCACCTTTACTCCTTTTAGAAATTGATCAACCGATTATCGCAAAAGATGAAAAAAATATTTATAATTTTTCAGAACCGAGTATGTCTGCTACTGAAAAAGAAGCCTTAATTCGTTCAATTGATTTGGAGAAAATAGCTTTTACAAATACTGTCAATTTATATGAAGAAAGAGAAATCATTTATGAAGATTCTAGTCAGCAAGCGAGTCAAATAGAGGAAACGACTGTAACAAGCACATCTACCGATGAAGTTGAGTCCACACAAATGACATCGGCAGCAGATAATAGTCTAAAAAAGCAAGCTTCCAGTCAAACAGATGAAAAGAAACCAATTACTCCAGCTTCAAAAAGTAGACAGCTCCTACCAAAAAAATTAAGCTCATTATCAAAAGCAAGCGTTTTTCCGCAAAGTCAGTTAGTGGAATTAAATCAATCCGTCTCGGGTGAGATTTTAGAAAAAGGTGAAAAAAAGCATTACTTCTTTGAAGTTCTTGATGATCGCCCAGCTGGAACTGTTTATGATGAGTATATCATATACGTGAAAGGAAATTTTAATACTTTTGGTACCTTGTATAATAGTGAAGGCAAAGTAATTGAAAGAAATTGCGCTGTAAATGAAAACGGTGATTTTAGAATCGTAAGAAGTAATTTAAAACCAGGTATCTATTACTTAGAAGTTAAAAACTATAGTGGAAGTCAAATCGGCTCGTTTATAGTTCAAGTTGAACGAGATTTAGGGAGAGATGAGAACTATAATTTTGAAACAGCTATCGCCCTGCCTTTTAGTACAGATTATTATGGACAAATTGAATTTTATAATGATATGGACTATTTTACGTTCGAAGTTCCCGAACAATCAAACAATGCAACCGCTTATACGTATTCCCTCTTCGTTACGGGAGATTTCGACAGTTATGGTACTTTATATAATAGTGAAGGGCAAGTAGTAGCTAAAGATGATGATAGTAATGGATACTTGGATTTTAAGATTGTAAAGGAAGGGTTAAAACCAGGAACCTATTACTTGGAAGTTAAACAACATAGTGGAAGTGATATTGGTTCTTATTTAGTACGAATCAATCGAATGGAAAGCAGTAACAGAAATCATAATTTTGAAACAGCCACCAATTTGCCTTTAAACACAGATTGTTATGAACAAATAGCATATTTTGGAGAAGAAGATTATTATAAAATTGAAATTCCTGAAAGGACAGCAACTGCCGCTCCTACAAAGTACATTTTAATGCCATTGCAAACTTTAATAATAGTGCTTCTCTTTATGATAGTCAAGGAAAACCGGTTAGAGCAAGCTATCATATAGGAAACAATTTTAAAATTGAAGCAGAAAACCTAAAACCAGGAATCTATTACTTAAAAGTTTGCGGTAGTACGTTGCTTATGACTGGCTCCTATGTGGTTCGAGTAGAAACTGAAGAAGACTTCAATAAAAAGCCAATACAACTGAATTCCTTTGGCTCGTATTCGGGAACGATCCATTCAGGAGAGACCGTAAAGTTGTATGAATTTTTTAATTTGAATGTGGGATCAACTACGATCTTTTGGGAACATGAATTTCGTGTTCAAGCAAACTCATTTGCAAGGATGACGTTAATGGATGCAAATCATACTCCGTTAGAAACAATAGAGTATAATGGGTAAACGTTAAACTCTAGGCGTATACAAGGACTCCCAATGGGAAAGTATTATCTTGAGATAAAAACCAACGGTGATTACTCCTTCTCGATTCATGAAAAGAAGCTCGATAACGATTATAACCGTAATTTTGCTGAAGCTGAATTATTAAGGAAAGAAAAAACAATTGATGGTACGATTGATTTTGGTGAACTAGCAACCCATGAAGGAGATGAAGATTATTTTAAGCTTTTCATTCCAGGTTATTACCATGGGAAATATATAATTCACTTAACAGGAGATACAGAGGTTGTTGGTCAGTTATACAACGAGCAGAAGGAGTCAATTAGTGAAGAGTTCAGCCAATCGCTCACAAAAAAATTACATCCCGGTCTCTATTTTGTAAAAATTCGCGGCAAAAAAGCCAATAGTCAAGGGGACTACCAAGTCAGCTACAGTAGCGAAGAACAGTTTGAAGAGGCATCAGAACTTCCATTTAATAAAATGGTTCAAGACGATTTAGGATTAATCCGCGGAGCCCGGTATTATCAATTTCACGTTGAAAAGCCGGAGCAGTTAGATTTTTATCTAGCTAATTCAAAGCTGACTACGATGGAAGTATATGATCAAACCCACCAAAGATTAGTGGGGGAAACTTGGGAGACGACCAATCATAAAATGAGCGGTAATTTTCTTCCGGGAACTTATTATGTAAAAATCACTAGTCAATTCGCCTCAAACTATAAGCTAATGATTCATGAACAACAGCGAAAAGAAAATTTGATAGAGGTAGTTGAGCTAGGCCCCACTAGACAAATACATTTAAATGGTGTCTTAAGTCCGGAATTAACACAACTGTATAATAAGCGTTTCATTGCCCGTTCCTTGATGCTACCAAGTCCTTCTTCACTTTTGAATTTTATGAAAGGGTTGGTAACGGAATGGAGCATCAATACCGGTGGAGTACCGTTTTTAGACACGCTATTTGGAACAGATCGAACGGGTTACCTACAAGAGTGGCAGGGAAAAAGCAAGTCGTATGCGTTAGGCATGTATGCCGGGGATGCGATTAGTCTTGTGCAAGGTGCGGTGAGTTTTGTTGGAGCGGGTATGTTTATAGCAGGAAGCAACTTATTCGGGATAGCAGCAGCACCGTTTAGCGGCGGCGCAAGCTTAACCATTTGCCCGATCGCTACAACCGTTTCAGTCGCGGTAGCGGCCGAAGCAGGTACGATGGTTATCTCCGCAGCTCAAAACATAAATGAAGGTCATGGCTGGGATCCGGCGTTGGAGGAAAAAGCCAGTGGGGCTGGAAATTTGAAAATACCGAAAGCAACAGAGTTGACCATGACAGAAACAGTCCGCAATCATGCAACAGATATAATAAAAAAAGGTGTCAATGCTGGAGAATTATCGCGTCCTTACATTGGTTCAAACGAAGCTAATTTGTTAATACAAGAAATTATGGATTCGGGAATTCCAGTAAAGGCTGCTTCGTTACCAAAGCTTTCACTACCGAATTAAGGCCTAAAAAGTATAACGAAAGGGTTTCTTCTCACATCATATTTTGTCATAGCTTTATAAAAAATTTTAAGTCATCTTTGAAGGAACCGCTAGTGAGTTTTTTATAACTCACTTCAAAAAATCTGAATTTTCTGTATAATAAATGGTTTTTAAAGCACAAAAAAACCTGGCGAATACTCGTCAGGTCGGATTTTAAAGGTTAATTATGCTTTGTTAACGTTTGTTGCTTGAGGGCCACGTTGACCATCTTCAACGTCGAAAGTCACTGCTTGACCTTCTTCTAAAGTTTTGAAACCTTCGCCTTGGATTGCTGAGAAATGAACGAATACATCGTTACCGTTTTCTGCTGTGATAAATCCAAAACCTTTGTCTGAGTTAAACCATTTTACTGTACCTGTTTCCATAATAAAGATCCTCCTTGATGTGCATTCACACATACATATTTTGCAATTACTTGAAAGGTGAAAAATGTGGAAGATGTTTATTTGAAACAGCTACACATATTACCGAACAAAAACTACATTTACTACTATAGCACAAAGTCATTCGTTTGCAAAGTAATAACCTTGTTTTCTTACTGTGAGAATAAGTTTTTCTTAAGAAAAAACTGCAAGCTAGTCAAAACCAAACCGTTCTGTTATAGTTACTGAATCTGTTAAGCGCTAAATATGAAGGTCATTGATTCATTATGTCGTTGAAATCTATTCCGAAGGCGCAGCCTTGGAGCTGCATAGATTTGAAAGTAGGAAGGGTTCAGATTGTATAGATGAGAATAATTGAACAGGTGGCCAATAGGAATTTTTACTTGGTTTACTACTAATAAAATATTTACGAACTTAATGAAAGAGCCGCTCGTTGTTATGAGCGGCTCTTGTCTATTTCTCAACTAGTTAATAGCGTAAAACGGCTACTAGTGATTTTTCATCAGGCGCATTTTGCTGCTCTAAGACAAATACGTGACCTCCGTTTTGCAATACTTCGTAGGCAATCGTATTTAAAATCTCTCTGCGATCGTATTCCGCGGACGTCATTTCACTGCCTTCATTGGTCAATAATGCAGTGGCAATAAAGAAATGAGAAATTTTGCCTGCTTTGGCTGCCGGCTGAATGTCTACGCATTGATCGAGATATTTGCGATTTAAGAGTTGATTGTAGGAATCAGTTTCTTTCTTTTCTAACTCTGTATTGATCTTTTCAACTGCCGTTTTCATCTCAGCAGTCGTAGCTTGTGCTGGGGAAGCTGCCACGGAAACCGAACAGTCAAAATAAGGAATTTTTGCAATCTTTTTAAAAAGTGTTTGATTTTCAGGTAACGCATATAAATAAAGCGGCCATTTGTTTGGATTATCCAAATGGTCCTTCAAATAGGTATCAACAGCTTGGTAATAGTTTACCCAATCAATTTCGACTTCTTTATCCTTGGGATTGACTCCATGAAAAGCCAGGCCTTCTTTTGATCCGCTGTTAAATCCAGACCCTCCTTGAATTGAGTAATTCAAGCTGCCGCCAGTTAAATCTGCTCCTAAAGCGGTAACAATATCAACCGGTGCATCCTTGGGAAGCTCCACGGTTGAAAGGTGGTGCTGATCGACAAAATATAGTTGGAAGGAATCGCGATTTAATGCCAGTAAGTAATAGCGATAATGAAATTGTTTATCTTTCACCAGTCCTAATAGGTAAGGCGTCGCTTCTACATAGTACTGATCATTCACTGACACAGATAGCCGTTTTATTAACGTATCATTTTTGGCCAAAATGATCGAGACACTGGCGGTGCCATTGCGCCAAAAGGATGTATCTGCTAAGAGAGCATCAATTCTTTTCTGGAAACTTGACCAATCTTCATCAGGAAATTTTTTTTCAAACCGGGATTTTGCCGCTTTTGCAAAATTTTTAAAAACAATTGCATCTTTTTCAACATCCTGATGTGCCACATGAGTATTCAATAAAAAAGTGACAAATGGTCCTGCTACTTCATCCGAAAACAGTGTTGCTAAGATCTCTTTTTTTTGATTTGCCATAATACAATCCCCCTTCTACGATTAGTGTAGCATAGCCAAAACAATGTTTAAAACAATATGATTACGTAAAGGAACAGAGATAGTTAGATTACTTGGTTTATATAAATATACGTTAATTTTATTTTAATGGACTTTTTATAAAATTTGAAGCCTCTATTCATGAATAAATTGACCAAAGGAAGTATACTCTAAACATGCCAATTATCCCGAATTGGTTTTTTCATACTTACTCCTACCAAGAGTAAATAACAACCTTCATTTCCACCACTGACGACGGTCGTGGTGGTTTTTTTTTTGTGCATTTTCGTTAGTTTCGTGTAAAGTAAAGCTATAAAGAGGAATTTCCCAGTGAAATTTCAGCTAAAACATTGTATGATAAAAAAGTATTGGTTTATTAAATGGATGAAGGAGATGAATTAATGGAGCGAAAACTTAATTTTCAAGAGGATCCATTTGTACAGAAGAATCGTTGGTGGATACTGGTGGCAGTTGCTATGTTTACATTTATGTCAACCTTAGATTCGAGTATAGTAAATATTGCTTTACCGACAATTTCCAGAGAAATGAACGTACCGATGAATCAAACGGAATGGGTAGTGTCTATCTATTTAATGATTGTCTGTGCTTGCTTGTTGCTTTTTGGAAAAATTGGTGATAGTTTCGGAAAAATTAAAATTTTTCGAATTGGGACAGTGGTTTTTGTCTTGGGATCTTTGCTTTGCGGCTTTAATCATTCTTTAGGATTCTTGTTGTTTGCCCGTATTGTTCAAGCGATCGGTGCTAGCATGACCATGGCAACGAATTCGGGAATTGCAACAGAAGTCTTTCCTTTAAATGAGCGTGGACGTGCTTTAGGGGCTATCGGCGCCTTTGTGTCACTGGGTTCAATTGCCGGACCTGGTTTAGGGGGCCTGATTTTAGCACAGTTTTCTTGGTCATACATATTTTGGATCAATATTCCTATCGGCTTAATTACCATTTTTATTGGTGAAAAATTTTTGCCGCAAGATATTGAAAAATCAGGCCAAAAGATTGATATGACAGGCTTTGCTTATTTTGCAATAGCGATTCTTACCTTTTTCGGTGGAATTTTTATAGGACAGGAGAAAGGCTTTGCAGTACCTGTTGTTTTAGTTTTATTTGCTGTTGCTTTTATAGCGTTGTTCTTATTTTTACGCGTAGAGAAAAGCAAGGCGGTGCCGCTGATTTCATTCACTGTTTTTAAAAATAAAATATTTACTATGAGTCTATTGACCGCCGTTTTGATTTTTGCTTCCAACTTTTTTGTCAATGTCGTGATTCCTTTTTATCTGCAAAATGCCCGTCACCTGAGTGCTAGCTATGCCGGCCTTTTAATGATGGTCTTTCCTTTATTGATGGTAGTTGGATCGCCTATTAGCGGGTATTTAACTGATAAAATCGGACCGGAACTTTTGACTATTGGCGGATTGATGGTACTAGCGGCGACTTCTTTAATGTATATGTTTTTAGATATGCACACGCCGATTTGGTATTACGCATTAGCTACCGGTTTGATGGGAGTCGGTAACGCTTTATTTCAATCGCCGAATAACACGATGGTGATGAGTAGCGTTGAGAAAAAAGACTTAGGCGTGGCTGGCAGCCTAAACTCTTTTGCCCGTAACTTTGGTATGGTAGTAGGAATTGCGCTGGCAACTACAATCTTATACCATGCAATGAGTGCCGCTTACGGTCAGCGAGTTACCACATATATCGCTGGACGAGCTGATATTTTTATTTTTGGCATGCGAATGGCTTTTTTAACTTCTTTCGGGATTTGTATGGCGGCATTAGTTTTAACAATTATACGTTTTCGAAAAAGTCGTCAATAAATGTTAGATTGAGACAAAGGCTTTCCATTGAATACCTGCTTCACGTAAAGAGAGGAGCAGAGCTGGAAGGCGGATTTGTCTCTTTTTTTATTGGAGAGACATTGCCTAAAAAATGAAAAAAGATCTATACTGATGATTGTATAAATGAAATTCTCTGTTACAATAAATAGTAGAAAACTGTACCAAAAAAACTTTCTGTTTCTTTGCTCTGATAAAAGGAACAAAACTTTGTAATAGGAAGGCTAGGAGGCTCATTATGAAAGTCACTTTTCATGGACATGCATGCTTGGCAATTGAATTGGCAGATGGCACAAAGCTCTTGATTGATCCATTTATTACAGGCAATCCGTTGACTGATGTAAATGTTGAGGAATTAAAAGCAGATTATATTCTGATTACGCATGGTCATCACGATCATATTGGCGACATGGAAGCCATCGCACAAAAAAATCAAGCGACAGTGATTGCTATCGCGGAGATTGCTGGTTTTGCCGCATCCAAAGGTCTAAAAAGTCATGGGATGAATGTGGGGGGAAGTTACCAGTTTCCATTTGGTCGAGTGAAATTCGTTCCGGCGCTTCACAGTTCCAGCTATCAAAATGATGGAGTTGTTACCTATATGGGAGAAGCTTGTGGGATTATTCTTGAAGCAGAAGGCCAAAAAATCTATCATGCTGGTGATACAGCGCTCTTTTCTGACATGAAATTATTTAAAGAAGATCAGCCGATTGACCTAGCATTCTTGCCTATCGGCGATAACTTCACCATGGGTCCGGCCGATGCGTTAAAAGCAGCTGAATGGTTACAGGCCAAACAAGTTGTACCAATTCATTACAATACCTTTCCTGCGATTCACCAAGATGCCAAAGCATTTGCTGAAAAAGTTGCCGGCGCTCGTGTGTTGAACGCTGGAGATACAATGTCACTTTAGGAGGTTGCTATGGCGACAAAACATGATCAGATATTGAAACATATAGAAAGCTTACCGATTGGCGAGCGAATCTCAGTCCGTAGTATTGCCAAGAATTTAAGCGTAAGTGAAGGAACGGCTTATCGTGCTATTAAAGATGCCGAAAATTATGGCTTAGTTTCGACGATTCAGCGAGTGGGGACGATTCGGATCGAACGGAAATTAAAAAAACATATTGAAAAGCTTACGTTCGGCGAGGTGGTTCGCATTATTGAAGGAGATGTCTTAGGGGGCAGTGCTGGTTTAGATAAAGTACTTCATAAATTTGTGATTGGTGCCATGACCGAGCAAGCGATGATCCGCTATATTACTCCTGGCTCGTTAATGATTGTTGGCAATCGTCAAGAAGTGCAACAACTTGCTTTGGAAAACGGCGCTGCTGTGTTAATCACCGGAGGCTTTAGCACTTCACAAGCGATCGCTGACTTGGCGGATCGCTTAGGATTGCCAGTACTGCGAACGACGTATGATACATTTACTGTAGCCACCATGATTAATCGTGCCTTAAGCGATCAACTAATTAAAAAAGATATTTTATTAGTAAGTGATATTTATACTTCATTAGAGAAAACAAATTTTTTAGCTACCAGCAATACAATTGCTGATTACCAAAAGCTTTCTGGAAGTACCCATCATTCACGCTTTCCAGTGGTCAATAAAAATCTGCGTTTAGTTGGTATCGTAACCGCCAAAGATGTCATCGGCAAAAATGAACAGGTGACGATTGACAAAGTGATGACCAAAGATCCTAGCGTAGTAAAAAAAATGATGAGTGTAGCCAGCGTAAGCCATCAAATGATTTGGGATGGCTTGGAAGTGATGCCGGTAGTTGAAGACGATTTGGCGCTTGTGGGCATTGTTTCGCGTCAAGATGTAATGAAAGCGATGCAGTTAGTCCAACGACAACCGCAAATTGCCGACACGATTTCCGATCAGATTGCCGGTGAAGTTTTTCCAGTTGAAGAGTCTTCGGAAGCTGTAAATGAAGGTGTGCGTTTTCGTTTTTCAGTAGCGCCGCAAATGGTCAATAGTGTGGGAACCATTTCTTTTGGCGTTCTTAGTGAAATCATCGCCAATGTTACACAGCGAACCATGTTGATCAATCAGCGAAAAAATGTTCTGATTGAGCAAGTGAATTTGCACTATTTGCGCCTAATTCAATTGGAAAGTGAACTAGATATTCGGCCGCGCATATTGGAAATCGGGCGCCGATCTGCTAAGTTAGACATTGAGGTTTACATCGAAAACGTTATGGTAGGTAAAGCGATTGTTGTCTGCCAAGTGATGGAACGGACATAGGAGGAAAAACCATGGAAGTAACCAACGAAATTTTGGCCGTCATCAAAAACTATCAGACTATTATCATTCAGCGTCATCAGCGTCCGGATCCGGATGCTATTGGTTCTCAGGCCGGCTTAGCGGCGATTTTAAATGCCAGCTTTCCCGACAAACGTATTTTTCAAGTTGGTGGGCCTGTTGAAGGTTTGGAATTTTTAGCAGAGATGGATACCGTGGATGATAATCAGTATCAAGGAGCGCTAGTGATTGTCACCGATACGGCAAATGCGCCTAGAATCAGTGATGAGCGCTATCGTTTAGGAGAGTATTTAATAAAAATTGATCATCACCCGAATGATGAACCGTATGGTGATTTAATGTGGGTGAATCCCCAAGCTAGTAGCTGTAGTGAAATGATCGCTGATTTTTATTTTGAACATCAAGCGGTATTGACTTTACCAACGACCGCTGCCCGTTTGCTTTATGCAGGGATTGTAGGCGATACGGGGCGCTTTTTATATCCAGCAACTAGTGCGCATACTTTGGCAGTGGCTGCTAAATTGCGAGCATATGATTTTGATGCTACGGTTTTAAATCGGGAACTTGACCAGATGCCGCTAAAAGTGGCTAAATTGGCGGGTTACCTCTACCAGCATTTGGAAATTGATGAAAACGGTGCTGCTCGAGTGATCTTACCGCAAAAGCTTTTAACCAGCTTTGAAATCGCTGATTCTGAAACGGCAGCAATCGTGGCCTTGCCGGGGATGATTACAGAAGTTGTGGCGTGGGGGATTTTTGTTCAACAGCCACAAGGGCATTATCGCGTAAGATTGCGCTCGAAAGGACCGGTCATTAATGAGTTAGCGAAAGCTCATCATGGTGGTGGCCATCCACTGGCTAGTGGAGCAAACGCAAAAGACATTACTGAGGCTGCTGAGATATATCAACAACTGCAAGCTCTTTGCCAAAGCTACAAAAACAGCAAATGAAAACATTTACAATCCTTTTGTCTTTTGTTATAGTATGGGTAGTTAAATAGCGGATAGTGATTGTTTTTACAAGCTAAACCTAATTAAGCTGAATGGTGTCATTCGGCTTGATTAGGTTTTTCTTTTTGAACGTCATTAAGGTTAATGCTAGTTAACGAACATTTTTAAGGAGGAAATAGGTATGAAAAGAAAAAAATGGATCGTGGGTTTGTTGGCATTGTTGGTGGTGTTTTCCGGCTGTAATCAAAAATCAGGAGCTAAAGAAGCCACAGCGGAGACGAAAGAGTCGGAAACATCTGGCATTGTTTTATATTTTGTGCGACATGGTAAAACGATGCTAAATACTGTTGATCGTTCACAAGGGTGGATTGACGCACCTTTAACGCCAGCTGGTATAGAAGTCGCAGAACAACTGGGCAAGGGGTTAAAAGAGGTAAAATTCGACCAAGTTTTCACTAGTGATAGTGGCCGGGCAATTGAGACAGCAGAGCTGATTTTGAAGAACAACGGACAATCAGACCAAACAAAAAATATGATTAAAGACAAACGATTGCGAGAATATAACTTTGGTACGTACGAAGGACAAATGAACGAGGAAATGCTCACGGCTGTTGCCAAAGCTGAAGGGAAAACCTATGAGGAGTATCTAGCTTGGGGGCAAGAAGTCGGTTTTTATCATGAAATTATTCAGTTTGCTGATACGCTATCCCAAACTTGATCAGCAAAATACCCAAGCAGGCGTTAATTGGCCGGCAGAAGACAGCCAAACAATTATCAATCGCTTAAAGGAAAGTTTAGGGGATATAATAAAAACAGCAGAAAAGAAAAAAGCGAAAAATGTTTTAGTTGTTTCTCATGGAATGAGCTTAATTACGCTATTAGGGCAATTGGAACCAACTGCAGACTTGCCAACTGGCGGTCTTAAGAATGCCAGCGTATCTAAAGTTACCTACAAAGATGGCCATTATCAGATGGAGAGTGTCAATGATTTATCCTATGTGGAAAAAGGCAAAGAAAGCCAATAAGTAAAAGCGAGACAAGCTTAAGAAGTCTAAACCAGCTTTCTTTTTTATCGAAAGTACGCTAAAATGAATAGGATCATCACTGTTAGTGAATGGCAAAAAACAAGGGTCAGCGACCAAGTGAAAAAAGGAGCGTTTCAATGACAGATCAATTACCAAACTGCCCGGAATGTAGCTCAGTTTATACTTATGAGGATCGTGATCGTCTTCATTGCCCAGAGTGCGGACATGAGTGGGTTCCCAATGAGTCGAAAACAGACGGTTTAGTAGTAAAAGATGCCAATGGCAACTTGTTAGTAGATGGCGATAGTGTGACTGTAATTAAAGATTTAAAAGTCAAAGGTGCTAGCTCTTCAATTAAACAAGGAACCAAGGTAAAAACTATTCGTTTGGTGGAGGGCGATCACAATATTGACTGTAAAGTAGCAGGTTTCGGGCCAATGAAACTCAAATCTGAATTTGTAAAAAAATCTAACTAACTTTATTATGTCCCGTAATAGAGCAAGGAACCAAAAGTTAAGCGTGAGTGAACAGTTGCTACAGCAATTGCTCGCTCACGCTTTTATTTTTTCGGATGGCTATAGCTGATAAATTGGTGAATTGTCAGCCAGAGATTTAATAAGGTGAAAATGAGGCCTACACCTAAGGGCAACCAGAGCCAATGAGGATTGTAGGTGGTATGAACGGAAGTTTTCCCTGCAACTTTCCACGATTCTTGTAGGACTTGAAAGCTAAACACTAGTAAAAAAGTAGCAATTAACAGTAAAATTAGCCGCATATAATGAATTGTAGTTTTTTTCTGAAGATAGAAAAAGACGAGATATAAGCAAACCAGAAAAATAGGAACGCCAAAGGCGAAATATGGTTGGAGCATAGCGAAACCTCCTTTCCTTTATAATACTGCAAAGAAGATTTTTTGCAAAATGATATTCGCTTGCCTTTCAAGTGACAATTGGCCCGTTTTTGTTTAGACTGATAGATAATGAAAGGAGCAAACAGTATGTCTGCATATAGTGAACCGATTAAAACGGCAATTTTTCTTTTTCCTTTTTTAGCTTTAGCGATTTCAGGTATTTTTCTAATTTATGAGTACCGAAAATACGGAACTTTTTTACTAAGACGGGCGATTATTTTATATTCGTTTGTTTTTTATTTACTGTGTGCTTATTTCTTAGTAATTTTGCCCCTGCCGCCGCGTTCAGAAGTGGCGCAGTATACAGGCCCTTATTATGAGTTACGCCCCTTCTATTTTGTTGTGAATTTCATGAAAGAAACAGTATTGAATCTTCATGATCCTAGTACTTATGTCCCTGCTTTAAAACAAAGTATTGTGTTAGAACCGCTTTTTAATGTTTTACTGGTGCTTCCTTTTGGGGTGTACTTGCGCTATTATTATAAGTTTACGTTAAAGAAAACTGTTATAGCGAGTTTTTTGCTTTCATTATTTTTTGAATTAACGCAGTTAAGCGGGTTGTATTTTATTTATCCACGACCTTACCGTTTAGCAGATGTTAATGATTTGATTACCAATACGTTTGGTGGGCTTTTAGGTTACTGGATTACGCCATTGTTTACTTTTTTACTGCCTACCAGAGCTGAGTTGGACGAAGCCGCTTATCAAAAAGGCCAATCTGTTAGTTTGCTGCGGCGAATGGTTGCGTGGGGAATTGATTGGATCGTAATTGGCTTGGCGGAGCGACTGCTACAATTCGGACTTTCTTTTATTCCCGCCTATCGAGTATGGGCAGCTAATTATTCGGACTTGGTCAGCCATCTTTGGTTTTTCGTAATGGTCTTTTTAGTTTTCATGGTGTTGCCATTTATTACTAATGGCCAAACATTTGGCAAAAAAGTTGTCCGCATCCGCATTGTCGAAAAAAAACGAGAACACATCTCGCTTCGAGCGCTCGTGGTTCGTTATGGGTATTTGTATTTCCTTTATGGATTGATCAGTTGGTATATGGCAAGTGCCAGCCAGCTTTTGAATTCTGACAATCGCCTGCTGCAAGTAGTCGCTTTTATTTTGTACTTGTTATGTTTAGCTTTGCTACTTTTATTCATAGTAAGTGTGTGTGCCACATTTATCCAAAAAAAGCGCCGACTTTTTTATGAAAAAGCTAGTCACACTTATACAATCAGTACGATCCAAGTCCAAACATCAACGAAAATTAAGTAAGCAGATGAGCTTTTTTATGTTATAATGCTAAAGGATTTAAAGATCCAAAAGAGAAGAGGTGAGGCAAGTGAGTTCATTTAAACAATTTCAGTTTCAGCCTTTTATTATGGAAGCACTGGCTGCAAAAGGCTTTGAGCAACCAACACACGTACAGCAAAAATTGATTCCCGTCATTAAAAAAGGCAAGAGTGTCATAGGGCAATCTCAGACAGGCAGTGGCAAAACCCATACTTTTTTATTGCCTTTAATGGATGAAATAGATAGCGGCAAAGAAGAGGTGCAAGTGGTAATTACAGCTCCAAGTCGAGAATTAGCCAATCAGATCTATCAAGAAGCTCAGCAGCTAGCTAGCTTTAGTCAAGCGCCGATTCGGGTTGCAAAAATTGTAGGTGGAACTGATAAAGAACGTCAGTTGAGTAAATTACAGCATCGGCAACCGCAAGTTGTTATCGGAACGCCAGGCCGTATTTTAGATATGATGAATGAGCAAGTACTTAAGGTGCATAAAGCCTTTGCTTTTGTCGTTGATGAAGCAGACATGACATTAGATATGGGCTTTTTAACAGAAGTTGATCAAATTGCCAGTCGCTTGCCGGAAAAATTACAGATGTTGGTCTTTTCAGCTACGATTCCGGAAAAATTACGACCGTTTTTAAAGAAATATTTGGAAAATCCAGTCATTGAGGAAATTCAACCACAGGCAGTGATTTCTCCTGACATTGATAACTGGCTAATTTCTACCAAAGGGAAAAATAGCGAACAACTCATCTATCAATTATTAACGCTGGGACACCCTTATTTAGCAATTGTCTTTGCCAATACTAAACAAAGAGTCGATGCTATTGCAGAATATTTGAAGGAACGCGGCTTAAAAGTAGCAAAAATTCATGGAGATATTCCACCACGGGAACGAAAACGAGTGATGCGTCAAGTTCAAAATTTAGAATTTCAATATGTCGTCGCCACAGATTTAGCTGCACGCGGAATTGATATCGAAGGCGTTTCTCATGTTATCAACGTAGAATTACCCCAAGAATTGGACTTTTTTATTCATCGGGTAGGAAGAACCGGCAGAAATGGGTTAGCGGGAACGGCGATTACGTTGTATACACCAGCTGATGATGAAGCGATTGCGCGAATTGAGCAGTTAGGCGTTGAATTTCAGCCTAAAGAAATCAAAAATGGTGAGATTGTCGCAACTTATGATCGCAACCGACGGACCAAACGGGAAAAAACCACCAAAGATGAATTGGATCCAACGTTGATCGGTTTGGTGAAAAAGAAAAAGAAAAAAATCAAACCTGGCTACAAGAAAAAAATCAATTGGGCGATTGCTGATCAAAATAAACAAAAACGGAAAATTGAACGACGACAACAAACACGAACTGCTAGAAAAGCAAAAAAGAATGCTAATCGCTGATAGAATAAGCAGTTTTCCTTTGGTAAATTTTACCTATTGAGTAGGTATTTTTTCACTAGTTGTTATTGTGCGAGTGTAGAACAACCGAGTAGATGATAGTTGTTCTACGCTTTTTCTTATCTTTCATTTAAATAAACAAAAAAATTGTGACTCTGCCAAAGGAATGCGGTTGGCCTACTTGGCGCTTCTTTAACCATTCTTCTTATTTTTAGCTATTCTAACTGGTAGTGTAAATGAAAACGTTACGTAAGTCCTTCCAGGTTTGGTTCGAACCTAGCCTACTATAGGAAATTTGACGGATAACCAATGATGAAGGCAGCTGCATTTCTTGCAGATCTCAATAACATGTTAAATCAGGATCCTTGAAACAAGGAGGACGATAAATTGTTTGTTTGAAGGAAGTAAGAGAGCCGAGCATTCACGGTGCATATGGTTATGGCAATAGTAAAGGGACGAGAGTAGAGCAAATCCTTTTTTTGTAATTTACGATCTCGTGTCATCACTGCATGCTATGCCCAATTTGAGACAATGACAAAGCCTGACTGAAAGACCTGTTTAATTCTATTTAGTTAGTTCTTCATTATAGGAAGCTAAGTCAGAATCAGCCTTTTAAGATATTGGCTGGTTTAAGCACTACGTAAGCGCTTCTTTAAGAATAACTGGATTTCTTTATTGACAAGAGTAGTTAAAATCCTTATAATTCAACATGTCTGAAAGAATTTATAAACAAGGATTGTGAAGATTAGAGACATTTCTCTCGGCTGAAAAGAAATGCTTCACGACGTTTATATGCTCTCTTTCATTAAGATGTGATAGAAATATCACCGCATTCCAGCGTTAACGGAAAATAAAGAGGTAATGAATCGAAACGACATTCATTGCAAGCAAGGTGGTACCGCGAGTTTTCGTCCTTGAGTTGCAGTGAGTGGCGTTTTTTTGATTATTTAAAAAAAAGTTATTAAGGAAGAGGTTATGTCATGAAACAGCTAACAAGCAGTCAAGTTAGACAGATGTATTTGGACTTTTTCAAATCGAAAGGTCATGCAATCGAACCCAGTGCATCTTTAGTTCCAGTTAACGATCCAACCTTATTATGGATTAATTCAGGTGTGGCTACACTAAAGAAATATTTTGACGGTTCCGTCGTGCCGGAAAACCCAAGAATTACGAATGCGCAAAAATCAATTCGGACCAACGATATTGAAAATGTCGGCAAAACAGCTCGCCATCATACCATGTTTGAAATGCTGGGGAACTTTTCTATTGGTGATTACTTTAAAAAAGAAGCGATTCACTGGGCGTGGGAATTTTTAACTGCACCGGAATGGATGGCGTTTGATCCGGAAAAACTTTATGTGACCGTTTATCCGAAAGATACCGAAGCTAAACGTATTTGGCATGAAGAAGTGGGCTTAACTGAAGATCATATTATTGAAATTGAAGATAACTTCTGGGATATCGGTGCTGGTCCAAGTGGTCCTGATACGGAAATCTTTTATGATCGGGGGCCAGAATATTTAGACATTCCTGAAAATGACCCTGAAAATTACCCAGGCGGTGAAAATGAGCGCTATTTGGAAATTTGGAATTTAGTTTTTTCAGAATTTAATCATACACCAGAAGATACTTATGAACCGTTGCCTCACAAAAACATTGATACGGGCATGGGCTTGGAGCGGATGGTTTCCATTGTCCAAAATGCACCCACGAACTTTGAAACGGATTTATTTTTGCCAATTATTCATGAAGTTGAACAATTAAGTGGACAAGTCAAATACGGCGAAAACCCACTGACGGATATTTCCTTTAAAGTGATTGCCGACCACATTCGTGCGCTATCCTTTGCTATTGGCGACGGTGCTTTGCCGTCTAATGAAGGACGAGGCTATGTCTTGCGCCGCTTGCTGCGCCGCGCAGTTATGCATGGGAAAAAATTAGGGATTCATACTGCCTTTTTATACAAATTAGTTCCAGTAGTGGGCAACATTATGAACAGCTACTATCCAGAAGTTTTACAGCAAAAAGAATTTATCGAAAAAGTAATAAGAACTGAAGAAGAGCGTTTCCATGAAACCATCAATGAAGGTCTAACTATGTTGAACGAAGTGATCGCTCAAGTAAAAGCTGAAAATGGCTTGACGTTAGCTGGTGAAATTATCTTTAAGCTTTACGATACGTACGGCTTCCCTGTGGAATTGACAGAAGAAGTGGCAGAAGATGAAGGCCTACAAGTAGATCATGTCGGCTTTGAAAAAGAAATGGCCGCTCAACGTGAACGTGCTCGTGCCGCTAGAAGCAAAGAAACATCCATGGGTGTGCAATCAGCGTTATTGACAGACATTAAAGTAGCAAGTGAATTTGTTGGTTATACGACAACTACTTCTAGTAGTAAACTATTGGTAATTATTCAAGAATCAGCACTCGTTAATACAGTTGCTACAGGATATGCTGACTTGATTTTTGCTCAAACACCTTTTTATGCGGAAATGGGCGGACAAGTTGCTGACCGTGGCACAATTGAAAAAGCTGACGGTACGGTGGTGGCCAACGTGGTTGATGTACAAAAAGCACCTAACGGTCAATTTCTGCATAAAGTTGAAGTTATTGGTCAGTTAACTGAAGGAGCCGTTTATCAATTACGTGTGGATGAACAACTGCGCACTCGGATCTTGAAAAACCACACGGCTACGCATTTGTTGCATCGAGCTTTGAAAGATGTATTGGGTGAGCATGCCAACCAAGCTGGCTCGTTAGTGGCATCTGGGCATTTACGATTTGACTTTACTCACTTTGGCCAAGTAACGCCAGAAGAATTAACCCAAATGGAGACGATCGTCAATGAAAAAATTTGGGCAGCAATTCCTGTAGTTACGATTGAAACTGACATTGACACAGCCAAATCCATGGGAGCAATGGCTTTATTTGGTGAAAAGTACGGTAAAGAAGTGCGTGTAGTGAATATTGGCGACTACTCTATTGAATTATGTGGCGGAACCCACGTAACCAATACAGAAGATATTGGCATCTTCAAAATTGTTTCTGAATCTGGTATTGGAGCCGGCGTTCGTCGGATCGAAGCAGTAACCAGCAAAGAAGCCTTCCAATTACTACAGGCTGAAGAACGACAACTAAAAGAAATTGCCGCAATTGTAAAATCACCGCAACTAAAAGAAGTGGTAGCCAAAACTGAACAACTACAACAACAACTGCGTGATAGCCAAAAAGAAACGGAACAATTGGCTGCCAAATTAGCCAACCAACAAGCCGGCGATATCTTTAAAGATATTAAAGAAATTAACGGAATTGAGTATATAGCTGCTCAAGTCAACGTGAAAGATATGAATCAATTACGCCAGCTAGCCGATCAATGGAAGCAAAAAGCGATTTCTGATGTTTTAGTACTGGCAACGGCTCAAGGTGAAAAAGTAAATCTTTTAGTAGCGATGACGCCGACAATGAATCAACAAGGCTTAAAAGCCGGTGACTTGATCAAAGCAATTGCACCGAAAATCGGTGGAGGCGGAGGCGGACGCCCAGACTTGGCTCAAGCTGGTGGAAAAAATCCAGCCGGCATTAATGATGCATTAGCTGAAGTTAAAAAATGGCTAGCACAATAGTTAATCCTGAAAAACTTGCATTAACAGTTATTAGCTTTAACTAAATAATAAGCCGGAATTCCTGACAGTGACGTTTTAGGAAGTCCGGCTTATTTTTGGTGGTTCAGTGCCCAATCCTTCAATTTTACATGTAAAAAAGGGTGGTGGCTGCTTGTTCAACGAAAGGTTTTTGGGTGCTGCTGTGAAATTACCAAAGGATCAAAGTCAGACGTTGTTAATCAATAGGAGTAGCTGAATACAACTGGACTTTTACTAACTGATTGTGCAGTAGAATTTTTGGGCTGTTAGCTTTTGACCCAATTACCGCTTAACCATCGGGAAAATTGTGAAATACTGAAATGAATCATAAAATAAGTAAAAGCAACAATAAATAGCAAATACTTGTCCTGTTTGTGTATAGCGTCCCATCAGTATATACGACTTACCGAATAATTCTTGTAAAGGAATGACTGAATATAAAAAGCTCGTATCTTTAATTACCGTTACAAATTAAAAAACAAAATAAGACCTTTGGGATCAGCTACATCAACACCATCCACTAAGACAACGCCAGTGTTTACGTTTTCCAATTGATTGAGCCAACGAATCAAGATGCTTTTTCTGGAGCCAGAAGGGCCAATAATCACATTTTTTCTCCTGGAATGACCTCTAACGAAATAGCTTCTAAGGCCTGATGATCATCAATGTATTTATTGACCTGTATCAAAGAAACCATGAGTGCACTCTTCTTCTATGTTTTTGTAATGCATTAAAAAGAAGAAACGGTTGTTGATTGCATTTTAAATCAGCTAAAATAATTTTTTTTAATGGTAAACTTAATTTCAGAAGGTATAACGTTTAAAAAGTGAATGTATTAGCTTTTCTTAAAAATTAAGAATACTCCCCCAGAAATTGACAATGAAAGGGAAAAGGTAGAAAATAAAGATATTAAAAAATAATTGAGGTTTGATAAACATGAGCAATCAAGAAGCCATTGGTTTTATCGATTCTGGCGTGGGTGGGTTAACCGTTGTTAAGGAAGCCTTGAAGCAGCTTCCCAACGAACGAATTATCTATTTAGGCGACACAGCCCGTTGTCCGTATGGACCGCGTCCAGCGCAACAAGTTATTCAGTTTACCTGGGAAATGACCGAATTTCTATTACAAAAGAAAATAAAAATGTTAGTTATTGCCTGTAACACAGCTACAGCAGTCGCTTTAAAAGAAATTAAAGCCAGACTACCGATTCCCGTTGTGGGTGTGATTTTACCGGGCGCTAGGGCAGCGGTAAAAGCTACTAAAAGTGGCCGCATCGGTGTAATTGGTACTCAAGGAACTATTCAAAGTGATACTTACGCCACTGCTATAAAAGAAAAAAGTCCCACTATCGATGTTTTTAGCTTGGCTTGTCCTAAATTTGTACCGTTGGTAGAGAGTAATGAACAGCGGTCTTCTGTCGCTAAAAAAGTTGTTTCAAAGACATTACAGCCTTTTCAATTTAAGAAATTAGATACTTTGATTATGGGATGTACCCATTATCCGCTGTTACGGCCGCTCATTCAAAATGTGATGGGAAAAAACGTGATATTGATCGATTCTGGAGCTGAAACAGTGGGTGAAGTAAGTATGTTGTTGGATTATTTTAATATCGCTCATTCTCCGGAAAAAATTCAGCCAGTCCATGAATTTTATACCACAGGGTCAGCTAAAATGTTTCAAACGATCGCTAACGAATGGTTGGAAATTCAAGGCATTCAGCCTCAACAAATCTCTTTAGGAGGAAATAAATGTGCTAAGACATGACCGAAGAAATGAAAGGGAAATTAGAAAAATAACGATTGAAACAGGAGTGTTGAAACATCCAGAAGGATCCGTTCTCATTACTTGTGGTGATACCAAGGTTCTATGTTCTGCAACTGTAGAAGAAAAAGTCCCGGCTTTTTTAAAAGGCGCTGGAAGCGGTTGGATAACAGCTGAATACAGTATGCTGCCACGTGCAACGAATACACGTAATCTTCGTGAGAGCGTTAAAGGAAAGTTATCAGGACGAACCATGGAGATTCAACGGTTAATCGGGCGTTCATTACGGGCAGTCGTCGATTTGGAAAAATTGGGGGAACGCAGCATTATCGTTGATTGCGACGTTATCCAAGCCGATGGCGGGACGCGTACCGCCAGTATCACTGGAGCTTTTGTCGCTTTACGTTTAGCAGTTGACCGCTTATTAACAGCCAACACTTTGCTTGAAGATCCTATTAAAGAACATCTGGCTGCAATTAGTGTCGGAATTTTAGGGGAAGGGCAATGTGTCGTCGATTTGGATTATGAAGAAGATGCTGCTGCCGCAGTTGACATGAATCTGGTCATGACTGAAGGTGGTAATTTTGTGGAGATTCAAGGAACTGGCGAAGCTGCTACGTTTACTGGCGAAGAGCTAAATACTTTGCTATTTTATGGGAAAACTGCGATTGAGGAGTTGATTGCTTACCAGAACGCAGCCTTATTAACCGATCAAACGTCACCAATTGAAACGGATGAAAATGAGATTATTATTGCAACGAGAAATCTCGGCAAAGCAAAGGAATTTCAAGCACTTTTTGGTGAAAAAGGCTACCAAGTAAAAACCTTACTGGATTATCCGGAGCTGCCGGATGTGGAAGAAACCGGTCAAACTTTTGAAGAAAATGCTCGATTAAAAGCAGAGACAATTGCTGAACTATTAAAGCGGCCTGTTTTAGCTGATGATTCAGGTTTAATGGTGGCTGCGCTAAATGGCATGCCGGGTATTTATTCCGCTCGTTTTGCCGGAGAACCTACTAGCGATGCAGCGAACAATGCTAAACTTTTACACGAGCTGACAGGCATTCCCGCAGAAAAACGACAAGCAACTTTTCACTGTACGTTAGTTTTTGCAGCTCCGTCAAAAGCTAGTTTGGTGGTTGAAGGGCAATGGCAGGGACAAATTGGGACGATTCCTCGAGGCGACAACGGTTTTGGCTACGATGTTCTTTTTTACCTGCCTGAATTAGGAAAAACAGCCGCTGAATTACCCAGTGAAATGAAAAATAAGATCAGTCATCGCGCTCAAGCAGTCGCAAAATTAAAAGACCGCTGGGAACAATGGTTGAATAATAAATAGGAGTTGAACTGAATGAAATTTTTAGTAGTGAGTGATAGTCACGGGGATCGTCAATGCTTAGTAGACCTTGCACAACGGTATCGTAACACAGTTAGCGCCATGTTCCATTGCGGTGATTCCGAGCTTGATCCGAATGACTCAATTTGGAAAGACTTTATTGTTGTAAAGGGCAATTGTGATTATGACCCTCAATTTCCTGAAACGGTTACCAAAGTCTTCGGTGACGAAGTGATTTTCATGACGCACGGACATCTGGCCAATGTTCGTTCGAGCCTGACAACGCTGGCCTTACAAGCAGAAGCGGCACAAGCCACAATTGCTTTATTTGGTCACACCCACGTGCTAGGCTGTCAACGCCATAATCGGATTCTCTTTTTGAATCCCGGCAGCATCCGTTTGCCACGAGGCCCTTTGCCTTTTAAAACTTATGCCATCATCGAAAGTACACCTACTCACTATGATGTTCACTACTATGACCACCAGTATCAGCCACTTGAAAAATTACACGTAACTTTTACCAAATAACTGCCAGAATCGAACAAAATAAGCTACGTTTTGTTCGGTTCTTTTGCTTACATAGCGAAACAGTATTTATTACTTAAAAGCATTGAAGATAGGTAAACGAATTTTTCGAGAACAAAAGGTTAATTTTTTTTTAGAGAAAGAAAGAATCTGTCAATTGAAAGACTTTTAAGTAAATTTTAGGTACAATAATAACTGTGTAAAGAAACAGAAATGGAGGCAATCCAATGATAGGGACTGCTATTAAAGATTTACTATTAGAAAAACAAGCAACATTTTTAATTCCCGCTGAAAATGTTGCCAATGTAATGTGTTTGAATCCTTTAAATCACGCAGTTTTGGTATTATCGAAAGTGCGTTACTCTAAAATACCTGTCTTAGATAAAGGTGATCGTTTTGTCGGTTTAATCAGTTTAGCAGATATCGTCGATAAAATGTTTGACTTAACGTCCATTGATGTCGCTAAGCTTAATACTTTTACGGTGGCAGATGTTATGGAAGTCAATGTGCCGACTGTCGATGAACAGTGGGATTTGGAGGAAGTATTACATTTGTTGGTGGATGCTTCTTTCTTACCGGTAGTGGATCAACACCAATGTTTTAAAGGGATCATCACTAGAAAAGCTATTTTAAAGGCAGTGAACCATATGTCCCATGAGCTGGAAAAAAGAAATATTATTCTACCTAAGTTGGATGAAACAAGCGAAATTAAAGTCATTTAACGAAAGTAGGAAAAATTTACCTTCACTTTTCGCTGGTAGTTTGTTATTCTAGTTTCAATAAAGTGAAGGGAGTAAGTAGCATATGGACGCATTTCAAATTATTGACTATATTAGTAACGCCGAGAAAAAAACACCAGTTAAAGTAACGTTAAAAGGTTCCCTAAAAGACCTGACGTTTCCAGATACGATTCAGTCTTTCGTCAATTGTAAAACAGGCGTAATTTTTGGAGAGTGGTCGGTGATTCAACCGTTTCTGCAAGCCAATCAAGATAGGATTTTGGATTTCGTTGTTGAAAATGATAGTCGCAACTCTGCGATTCCACTATTGGATGTTAAAGAAATCAATGCCCGGATTGAACCGGGGGCAATTATTCGTGATCAAGTAAAGATTGGTGACCAAGCTGTGATTATGATGGGGGCAATTATAAATATTGGTGCAGTCATCGGCGCAGGAACTATGATTGACATGGGAGCTGTCTTAGGTGGACGCGCAACCGTCGGTCAAAATTGCCATATTGGTGCCGGGACTGTGTTGGCTGGTGTAATCGAACCGCCAAGTGCTCAGCCGGTAGTTATTGAAGATAACGTATTAATTGGTGCCAATGCCGTTGTTTTAGAAGGTGTACGTGTTGGTGCCAAAGCAGTAGTGGCCGCTGGTGCTGTGGTCGTAGAAGACGTGGCGCCCAATACCGTGGTCGCGGGCATTCCGGCTCGTAAAATTAAAGATATTGATGATAAGACTAAAGGAAAAACCAATTTGATGGAAGAATTGCGTAAATTGTAATCCTTTTAAAACACCATCTTCTTATTCAATTATTTCATTAGGAAAAGGAACCTTGACTGCTTGCAGTGTCGGTTGCTTTTCTTTTTAAAACAAAGGAGAACAGCATATGTCTATAGCAAATGAACTGATTCAAATTCGGCGACAGCTGCATCAAATCCCTGAAATTGGGTTAGCGGAATTTCAAACGCAAGCTTTTTTGTTGGAGAAAATAGATAGTATACGTCAAGATTTTATGGAAATAAAGGTATGGCAGACAGGTATCTTGGTTTTTGTAAAGGGTACTGCGCCTAAAAAAACAATTGGCTGGCGGACAGACATTGACGGTTTGCCGATTCAAGAAGCCGTCGTTTCAGATTTTCAGTCGACAAGACCCGGATATATGCATGCATGTGGCCATGATTTTCATATGACTATTGCCTTAGGTTTATTGGAGGCTATATCAGCTGTACAGCCCACCAATAATTTTTTATTCTTATTTCAACCGGCTGAGGAAAATGAAGCTGGTGCTATGTTAATGTATGAGGATCAAGCGTTTGGAGAGTGGTTGCCTGATGAATTTTATGGCTTACATGTAAATCCGGCTTTACCTGTCGGTACTATCAGTACCAAGACAGATACTTTGTTTGCTGCTACTTGCGAAGTTCAAGTAACGCTTACCGGCAAAAGTGGTCACGCAGCGTTTCCCCATCAAGCTAACGATATGCTAATAGCCGGGATCAGCTTTGTCCAGCAAGCACAAACCATTGTTAGTAGAAATGTTGACCCTGTATCTGGTGCAGTTGTTACTTTTGGTACATTTCAAACTGGTAGCGCTTGTAATGTGATTAGCGGACGTGCTACATTGTCAGGCACGATTCGTACACTAACGGCAGAAATGAATCATTTGACACAAGAACGGATGAAACAAATCGGCGCTGGCATTGCCCAATCCTTTCAATGTGAGGTCGAGGTGATACTTGATCAAAAAGGGTATTTGCCGGTTGTTAATGATGAAAGAACGACTGCTAAACTGATAGAGTGGTTGGAAAACAACCCTGACGTTCAGTTTGAAACAGCTACTGTTTCGATGACAGGAGAAGATTTTGGTTATTTGCTTTCAAAAGTTCCTGGAACGATGTTTTGGTTAGGCGTCGATAGTCCCTATGGCTTGCATTCGGAATATTTTGAGCCTGATGAACGAGCTTTGGCTTTTGGCGTTAAACAAGTAAGTCGATATTTACAAGCGATCGATCAGTAAAAAAGAACTTGGCATTAAGCCAGGTTCTTTTTTAACTAGTAATAATCGTAACTACCGGGCGTAGCGGTAGTTATTTTGCAATAATAGGGGTGTTTGGAATACTAAAGCCCGCAGCAGACAAAGCTTTAACATATTGAGCCAAAAATTCTTCTTTGATGATGGCTTGTTTACCATTTAAGACGTACATGGTGGTTCGAACTGCAAAATTGCCGTTACCCAGATCCACCATGCCGAAGATGGTGGGGCCTGTTTGAATGCTTTTGGCATACTTTTCTTTTAATGTTTCGTTGACCCTTGTAATTACGTCAATAATCTTTTCATAGCCCTCATCTGGATTGATCCGGACATCCAATAGCACTTGCATATTGGAACGGGACAGATTACTAATGGTGGTAATGTTACGGTTAGGGATAAAGTGAATGGTTCCATCAGCAGCTTTTAGCTGAGTTGTTCGCAAGCCAACAGACGTCACCGTGCCTTCAATATTTAAAGCGATTAAGCGGACGTAATCACCCACATCCATTTGTTGTTCTAAAATGATGAAAAAACCAGTGATTAAATCATTCATAAACCCTTGAGCACCTAAACCAATTGCAACGCCGGCAATTCCGGCACCGGCAAGTAATGAACCAACAGGAACTCCGATAATCGTCAAGAGTGAATACATAAAAAAGAAAAATAAAGTATACTGAAAAGCATTGATAATTAATGTATGCAAGGTTTTTAATCGACTTTCACTTAATGTCGGCTTCTTATAATACTTATCGTAAGCACGGTCGATAAAATACGTGCCAATTTTGCGGATAAAAGCAAAAAGTAAGATTAAAAGAAGAATGGAGATGCTCTTTTCAATCACCGACGCTAAAATACGATCCCAATTAATCGAATCCCAAAATCGTTGTAAAGCATTGACTTTTTTAGCGGTTTCTTCAGTCAAATTGCCGACAGAAGAATCAATCACACTTGACGCTGATGAAGAAGTGCTTGAGGAAGCCAAACTAACAAAAAACATAAAGAAATTCCAACTTTCTATATTCTATCTAATAAAAGCTCTTCCCACAGACTTATTATACTAAACATTCATGAAAAATAATAATATTCTTTTTAAAAATGCTTAACAATTTACCAAGATGGTGATACAATATTCTGAAATTAAGGAGTGATTGCATGACTATTAATCTTGACTGGGAAAACTTGGGTTTTAGCTATATGAAAACCCCCTATCGTTTTTTATCAACTTGGAAAGACGGTCAGTGGGATCAAGGCCAGTTAACGGAAGATGATTACCTGCATCTTCATGAAGGCTCTTCAGCGTTACATTATGGACAACAGTGTTTTGAAGGTTTGAAAGCGTATCGCTGTCAGGATGGTACCATCAATTTGTTCAGAGTGGATGAAAATGCCAAACGCATGAATCGAAGTGCACGACGTTTGTTAATGCCTGAAGTTCCAGAAGCGAAGTTTATCCAAGCTGTGGAAGAAGTTGTTCGAGCAAATGAAGAATACGTGCCGCCATACGGTACTGGCGCAACTTTATATTTGCGGCCATTATTGATTGGCGTCGGTGCTGGTATTGGTGTAAAACCGGCACCGGAATATATTTTCACTGTTTTTTGTATGCCTGTCGGAGCTTACTTTAAAGGCGGTTTAGTACCTACTAACTTTATTGTTTCAGACTATGATCGAGCTGCTCCCCAAGGAACCGGTGCTATTAAAGTCGGCGGTAACTATGCCGCTAGTCTTTTGCCGGGGCAACAAGCTCATGAAAAAGCGTTCTCGGATTGTATCTATTTAGATCCAGCTACCCATACAAAAATTGAAGAAGTTGGGGCTGCTAACTTTTTTGGTATCACCAAACAAGATCAGTTTGTCACACCGTTATCTCCTTCAATTTTGCCAAGCATCACTAAATATTCGTTGTTGCACTTAGCTGAGGAGCGCTTAGGCTTGGAAGCAGTTGAAGGGGATGTGTACATTGACAATCTGGCTAACTTTAAAGAAGCCGGTGCGTGTGGGACGGCTGCTGTTATTTCGCCAATCGGAGGTATCCAATATCGCGAGAACTTCCACGTGTTTTATAGTGAAACCGAAGTCGGTCCTGTTACTCAGGCCTTATATGACGAATTAGTCGGTATCCAATTTGGTGACAAACTAGCGCCAAATGGCTGGATTAGAAATTTACAGTGATGATTGATTTAAGACAGGATTTCCTATTGCCGGTAAGCCTGTCTTGATTTGTACTAGGTATACTATGTTACCTACGGACTTGGAAAGGGCAAAGGGGCGTGACGTAAGTGAGAGTTTCGGTTAAACGTAATCAGAGAAGATGTTGTCCAACCGCTAACGTCAGTATTTTCATAGATGATCAGTATGTAATTTCCATGGATCAGCAACAAGAACGAACATTTATTTTTCATAAACCAATTCGCTTGTATGTGAAAAGCGGTATTTTTAAAAGTCCGGCAGTTGAAATGACGCAGGCAGGCAATTTGGTAGTCGGCTTTAATTATAACTGTCTTTGGTTGCTCGTAGCCTTGCTTTTATTGATGAAATTGTTATTCCCAATTATATTTTTACGAGTATTGCTCCTTTTAGCTCTGGTAGGTTTCGGTTATTATGTTAAAAACTATTCACTCCAACTAAAACCAAGCAACTAAAGGAGTGCGGAGCATTTGCTTAAATAAGCTAGCAGCGTATACTAAAGGTAGATTGAAGGAAGGGAATGAGAAGTAGATGACAATAAAAAAGACCAAAAAATTGGCTAATGGTATTGAAATGCCTCGTTTAGGACTTGGTGTTTGGCGGGTAGAAGATGGAAGCCAAGCAAGTAATTCAGTGAAATGGGCGCTAAAAACCGGCTATCGCTTAATTGATACTGCGGCTGTTTATAAAAATGAAGTCGGTGTCGGCGAGGGGTTGCGTCAGTCTAATTTAGCACGTTCTGAAATATTTGTAACCACCAAATTATGGAATAGCGACCAAGGCTATGAGTCTACCTTAAAAGCTTTTGACGAAAGTCTCTCCAAATTAGGACTTGATTATGTAGACTTGTATCTGATTCACTGGCCAGTCGCTGGTAAGTTTCAAGATTCTTGGAAGGCGATGGAAGAAATTTACACAAGTGGTCGTGCCAAAGCTATTGGTGTTTCTAATTTTCATCAACACCACTTAGAAGAGTTGCTAAGTAGTGCCACTATCAAACCGATGGTGGATCAAATTGAATTGCATCCAACTTTAACCCAAGAACCTCTACGGAAGTATTTAGCTGAACATGAAATCGCCGTAGAAGCATGGTCTCCACTTGGTCAAGGGAACTTGTTGACAACCCCTTTACTTGTTGAAATCGGTGAAAAACATGATAAATCAGCAGCACAAGTGATCATTCGTTGGCATTTACAAAACGATATTATTGTTATTCCTAAATCAGTGCATGAAAACCGAATCAAAGAAAACTTTGAGGTCTTTGACTTTGAATTGACTGAGGCGGAAATGCAAGCAATTAACGAACTAAATCAAAACAAACGCTTTGGCCCAGATCCGGATAATTTCGATTTTTAGGAATGGCAGATTTTAAATAGCGCTCATTTACTAGATGCAGCACAAAGCCTTCAGACTTTTTGCTGTGTCTTTTTGTATGCGATGAAAATCCAGACATGCCGAAAGTTAGAGAGCTTCAGTGTGGTAGTAAAATCTTCTTAAACTGTTAAATAAAAGCGTTCAGCCGTAGAAATAAATCGCTTCTGTGAACGGGATTTTTATTTAGTGGAAGCTGGACTTTGAAGTTCAACCGATTAAAACAATTGCTTGAAAAAAGGCTACTATTGAAAAAATAACAGCCTTTTTTCTCATTGGTTATTTATGATTTTGGACGCTTAATAAGACCCATATTAAAAAAAGAATTTTAAAAAGAAGTTAACTATACGCAACCAACTATGTTGCAATCGAGGGGGTGCTGATGGAAGAAGCTCTTAATTCATTACTTTTTCTCCTGAAAAAGTTTAAGATCGTGCTTTGTTACAGCTGGTGGACGAAATAATCAAAGAGGGCTTCTTCACCAGAGTCCGTCAGATACGTTAATTCAGGATGCCATTGCACCCCTAACAATCGTTGGCTGGCATCAACTGCTTCCACTGCTTCAATGATACCATCCGTTGACCATGCAGTTGCTTGTAATTGTTGACTTAGCTGGTTCACGGCTTGATGGTGGTAAGAATTAACAGTAGCTTTCGCACCAAAAATACGGTATAAAAGACTAGCGTTAGCTAGTTGGATCGTATGGGTAGCAAATTGCGGCTTGGTCGGTTGTTGATTGTGTTTAAGTTGCCAATCGGGATACAAAGATAAATCTTGATACAACGTGCCTCCGAGTGCGACATTCAACAATTGCATGCCACGACAAACTGCGAAAATAGGTTTCTTCTGTAAAAGTGCTTCTTGAATAAGAGCAAGTTCAAATTCATCGCGGTCACGGTTGGTTTCCCCTAACTTAAGGTGGGGTTCTTCACCATAAAAGGCCGGGGTAACATCTTGTCCGCCGGCTAATAACAGTTTATCCACTTGTTGAATATATACTTTTGCAAGATCTGGTGTGCCTACTGGAAATACCAACGGCACACCTCCAGCTAGTTGAATCGCATTTACAAACCCTTGTGGGGCGTATGTAACTTGATTTCCATAAAAAACAGCGGTCGCTTCTAATAGCTGATTGCCAGCAATACCAATTACCGGTTTTGACATTTGATCACTCCCAACCTAAATTTCATAAATAGTTTAACACGGTATTCTAAGAAAAATAAAGGACTTTTTTATTCGTAGTTACATAGCTATTGAAAAGCGTGTGAGACAAAAGTAAACTCACTTTTCCCTCACACACTAAAAACGGATAAACGGCAAAGCAGAAGGAACCCTCTGAGAATTATGCTGGGAGTGACAAAAACTGTAAAGTAAGCTTTGTGAATTCCCTCCTATTACCTAGCATTTAATACTTCGACTCCAGTCGCTAATGAACATGATTCAGTTTTAGCGAGCGCGAATAACTTCAATTTTGTATCCGTCAGGGTCTGTGATGAAATAATAAGAAGGTGCGGTACCCGGCAAGCCTTTCATTGGAGTAACATTGAAGCCGTTTGCTTGTTGTTGCTCATGGAGGACTTCAATATCATCTGTACTGATGGCAATGTGTCCGTATCCGTTTCCTAAATCATATCCTTCGTGATCATAGTTATAAGTTAATTCTAATTCATAATCATCACCAGGCAACGTCAAATAAACCAGAGTGAACTTGTTTTCTGGAAAATCTCGCCGTCTGCTTTCTTCAAAATTAAATGCCTTTTGGTAAAAGTCTAATGATGCGTCTAAATCTTTGACACGAACGCAGGTATGAGCCATTTTCATAAAAACTTACTTCCTTTCAAACTATAATTTTTGACATCTTTTATAGTAGCATAGACATTAAAATAATTGGCTGAAAAAGCCTCATATGACTTGTTGATTAAAATTTTCTAATGTAAACTATATAGAAAAAAGAAAAGAGGTAATTATGGGAATTCCGGTTTTTAGACAAACGAATGAACAGCAAGAATTTCAAAAGCGCTTAGGTGCTTATATTATTATTTCTCGACAGCAACAAAATGAAATTGTACTTGTTCAAGCTCCCAACGGCGCTTACTTTTTGCCAGGAGGCGAAATTGAGTCAGGGGAGACAAAAGAAGCTGCCCTTCATCGAGAAGTATTGGAAGAATTAGGTATGGTCGTTAACGTCAGCTGCTATTTAGGCCAAGCAGATGAGTATTTTTATTCCAATCATCGCCAAACTGCGTATTATAATCCTGGGTTCTTTTTTGTAGCTGATGCTTGGCAACAAAAGTGCGCACCTCTTGAAAAAAATAATCATTTAGTTTGGATAACGCCGGCTAAAGCGATTGCTTTGTTAAAGCGCGGCAGTCACCAGTGGGCGGTGCAACAATGGCTACAAAGGCAGAATGCTTAATGAAGCCAAGTGAAGGAACAAGATAGAAGATCAACTGAGTATGTGAATTGCCCGTCAAAGTTAGCATGTTAGAGCTATCTTTTGGGGGCGTTAACTAGCTGACTTTCATTCACATTGTTTTGTTCATTAGCATTAATCTTCGCAGATTAGTCCTGATGTAAAATGAATTTTTCAATGACTGCTGCTACACCATCTTGATCGTTGCTAGCAGTTTGAATATTGGCTGCTTTTTTTATATTTTCAGTAGCATTGTCCATCGCTACGCCGATGCCGGCGAATTCAATCATTGAAAGATCATTTTCATTATCACCAATTGCCATCGTTTCCGCTTGGTCAACGCCTAGATGGTCAGCTAATTTAGCTAAGGCATTGCCCTTGCTGGCCTTTTTGTTCATGATTTCATAGTAAAAGGGTGTACTTTTTACGGTAGTATACTTTTCAGAAAAATAAGCTGGCAGTTGTTGAATTGCTGGATCAAGGATTTCAGGTTCATCAATCATCATCATCTTGATAATGTTTAAGTCTGGTCCCATTTCATCAACTGTTCGATATTTCAGTGGCATATTAACCAGCGAAGCTTCGACAATCGTGTATTTACCGATATTGCGATTGGCAGTGTAGATCGTTGTATCATCGACTGTGTGAAGATGAACGCCAATCTTGCGAGCCTGCATCTCAATATCCAAAAAGTCTTCGTAGCTAAGTGTATAGCGAGAAATAATTTTTTGGCTTTTGGTGGCTTGAACGAGTGAACCGTTATAGGTGATCACATAGTCATTTTCACCGTAAAGACCTAATTCGTCTAGTTGTTGAGCTACACCTGGTAATGGGCGTCCGGTACATAACACAATGAAAATTCCTTGCAGATTCGCTTGTTGTAGGGCATCTTTTACGCGGGGCGTAATTTCATGATTGGAATTTAATAAGGTGCCGTCGATGTCGATGGCCACTAATTTGATTGACATAAGATCCTCCTAATACTCTTTTTTGGTGACGATGGTTCCGTTATGGATATACGTAGCAAATTCGTGATACGTCTCCTCAAATAAATCGTAATGTTTTTTATCTTGTTGGTCAAGCATTTCTTTAGGGAAGTAAAAGCGACGATCGCCTTGGCTTTGACCGGCTAAAGCGGCAACGAGAGGACTTACTTTTGATAATTCTACCAGCGAGCCGTCTTTTTGCCAGAGCTCTATCTGAGTTCTATGACTATCTTTTTCTGGGCGGTAGAAATCATAAGGCAAATCGTAGCTAGAATTGATTGCAGTGTAATACCGACTGTTAAAGCCGACTTTTTCGATCAATTCTTTTAAATAGAGAATGGTTTTGCCGTCGGTTGCTTCTGAAAAAGCTGCTGATTTTAGTGGTTTTCGTAGCAAGAAGCGTTTGGCTAAATCGCTGAGAATCGCATCTGGAAAGTCCAACCATTGGGTGAAGTAGGTGCTTAACACGCCGTCATCCAGTTTTAAATAATCCTGTAAAGTAAAATTATTTTTAAAGAAAGGGATCAGCATCTGAGCTTGTTTTTTGAAATCATCTTTGTTTTCATTGAACAACTCTTTGGCACGATGCAATAGGTGATCCAAAATAACTTCCATACCGCGAGAAACCGGGTGGAAATATACTTGGACATACATTTGATAACGGCTGACAATATAATCTTCCACCGCGTGCATGCCGTTCATCGCAAAGGCAATACCTCCTTGGTACGGCCGAATTACGCGCAAAATCCGAGTGAGATCAAAGGTGCCGTATTCGGTTCCGGTAAAATAGGCATCTCGTAAAAGGTAATCCATACGATCGGCGTCAATTTGGCTGGAAATCATTTGAACGACTTGCGGATTTGGGTATTCTTTGGTTATGACACTAGCTACCTTCTCCGGAAAATCAGCTGCCACTCGATTGAGAATTTGATAAACTTCCGTTTCTGGAGAAGTAATAATCTCTACGGTAAACGCTTCATGATTGGTTTGGAAAATATGTTCAAACGTATGAGAATAAGGTCCGTGGCCGACATCATGTAACAAAGCGGCACATAAAGCAATCAGACGCTCTTCATCATTCCAGCCGCCAGTACCAATTTGATCTGTCGAGTAATTCCGCTGGAAGATATCACAGATGCGTCGTGTAATTTCATAAACTCCTAGAGAGTGAGAAAAACGACTATGTTCGGCGCCGTGAAACGTGAAAGAAGAGGTGCCTAACTGCTTGATTCTTCTTAAACGTTGAAATTCTGCTGAATTGATTAAATCCAGAATTACTTGGTAGCGAACATGAATATAGTTGTGTACAGGGTCACGAAAGACTTTTTCAATGGGTAATAATTGTTCTTTATAAGGAATCGTCATGATTTTCCTCCTTTAATCTGTAATTTGCGCATTGCGCTGAGTCATTTTTTCTATTTGAACAGCCAGCTGGTGGGTAAACCAGGGAGTAATTAGTAATGGTTTGGCTGATGCTGGTATCAAAGTAGCTTGGAATTCCTCTGTAAGTGTTTTTAATAATCTGTCTTTAACATCGGCGACAGTTAAAGGCTGCTCTAGTAAAGTAGCCAAATTATCCATGCTGGCTGGATTTACTGGTGGATAGCCATTCGTACCAAAAGCTTCTTTTAAGCTGGTTTGATAGAATTGACGAACGATTTCGCCACGTTTTTGTTGATTGCCAGTAACACTGATGTAAATCATAATGGCAATACCATTTTTTACCCGTCGTTGAGCAATGCCAGCAAATTTTTTGCCCTTAATACTTAAATCATATTGTCCAGGGCAATATGATTCACTTACCTCATACGCTTCAATAGTTGTTTCTGGAAATGTTTGTTTTACCCAGTGCCACATCAGCTGATAACCAGCGTCAATTGAGCAAGGGTGTGTTGAGGAATTAGGTAAGATCAAAGAAACATTTAAAACTCCTTCATCGGCCATTACACCTAAGCCGCCGGCATTACGGACTACGACTTGGTAGTGTTGTTCTTTTAACACAGCGATACCTGCTTTTAAAAAAGGGGTTCGGGTATCTTTCATTCCTAAAATCATAGTAGAAGATAATTGCCAAAAATGGATTAACGGCTGTTTTTTTTGTCCGGAGTAAGTCGTTAGTACATCAGTCATAGCAAAAGGCTGAAATTGTTTTTCAGGGGGAATACAGCCGGAATCTATCCATAACAATGAGGTAGGGAAAAAGGTTTGCTCAGAAAAAGTCATTGGTTGTTCGTCCTGTCTTTTTAATCTACGCAATTTTTATAATGATGATTAATTTTTCTTTGCGTGAGTACTCTATTATTTATTATATACGAAAAAAACAAAAAAGCATGCAGCTTTCAACAAAATACCATAGAAACTCTATTTTCGCTAGCAAAGAAGGAACAAAAACCGATACTTGTCAATACAGGAAGAAAACTATAGAATGTGAACAGATGATTTGAACTCGCTAAAGAGAAAAGGAGGCTTTTTCAATGAATACGCAAACGAAGACTTCTTCAAGTCAAGAATTAATCGCTGATTTAACGAAAATGTGGCAGATTCGAATTTTTGAAGAAAGCCTACAAGTGCTCTATCAGGAAGGAGCGATCCATGGTACGCTACATTTTTGCAGCGGTCAAGAAGCGACTGCAGTGGGAGGCGCCGGCTTGTTAACTAAGCAGGATTGGTTGGTTTCTACTCATCGCAATCATGGGCATAGCATCGCCAAAGGAACAAATCGCCGGGAAATGTTTGCTGAAATACTAGGCAAGAAAACAGGGACGAATCATGGAAAAGGCGGAAGTATGCATATTTCAGATGGGAAAGTGGGTAATCTAAATGCTAATGGCATCGTAGGTGGCGGCTTTCCAATTGCAGCTGGTGCCGCTTTAACTGCTCGTATGCAAGGGACGGATCAAGTAGTGTTATGCTACGCTGGAGATGGTGCTACCAATGAAGGCAGTTTTCATGAAGCGCTAAACTTAGCCGCTGTTTGGCAGTTACCGGTGATTTATTTAATTGAAAATAACCAATACGGCATGAGTAGCTCCATTCAGCACATGGTAAATATTGAGCATTTATCTAAGCGAGCGGATAGCTATGGGATGGAAGGCATAACGATTGATGGCAATGATATATTGACAGTGAAACAAACGGTGAAACAAGCCCTTACGAAGGCTCGTGCCGGATACGGTCCAACACTGATCGAAGCCTTGACTTATCGCCACCATGGACACTCTAAATCAGATCAGCTGCTCTATCGTTCTCAAGAGGAAAGTCAGTTCTGGAAAACCAAGGATCCTATTTTGCGCTTAGCAACCTATTTGTTGGAACAGCAGTTTCTGACAAAGTCTGACTTGCAACAATTAGAGCAGCAAGTTCGTAAGGAAACAGAAGCGCTGATCGCAGATGTAAAAAAAGATCCAGAACCAATCGCTACAGATCTGTGGCTAGATGTCTATGCGGAGGAAAACCAATGAGAATAATTACTTATCTTCAAGCTGTGAATGAAGCATTGGACGAAGCGTTAGCCGCTGATCAAACCGTCTATTTACTTGGCGAAGATATTGGTGTGTATGGGGGCGGATTTGGTGCTACTGCAGGACTTCAAGCCAAGTACAGTTCTGAAAGAGTGAGGGATACGCCCATCTCTGAAAGTGCGATTACCGGCGTGGCTGTCGGTTCTGCAATGACCGGGCTCCGACCAATTATAGAACTGCAATTCTCTGATTTTATAACTATTGCTATGGATCAATTAGTCAATCAAGCAGCTAAAATTCACTATATGTCCGGCGGTAAACTCAGCGTTCCTCTGGTTATGCGAACAGCTGCCGGTGCCGGAACAGGCGCTGGTGCCCAACACTCACAAAGTCTTGAAAATTGGCTAGCGCACGTTCCCGGCTTAAAAATTGTCCAACCTAGCACGCCTTATGATGTCAAAGGCCTATTATTACGTGCAATACAAGATCCTAATCCAGTCATCATTTACGAACATAAGCTACTTTATCAAACGACAGGTGTTGTTCCTGAACAGCCGTATACCATTCCTTTAGGCGTAGCAGATGTGAAAAGAGCTGGTACGGATCTTACCGTTATTGCTACTGGTCTAATGGTTACCAAAGCCTTGGCCGCTGCTGAACAGTTGGCGGAAATAGGTATTTCACTTGAAGTTATTGATCCTAGAACACTGGTACCTTTAGACACGGCTACAATTTTGCAGTCTGTTGTAAAGACTAAACGTGTCCTAATTGTTACCGAAGCAGTCAGACAAAGTGGGTTTTCGGCTGAACTAGCAGCAGTTGTTGCTGAATCGGACTTAGGTTGCCAATTAAAGTCTCCACTGGTTCGTTTAGGTGGGTCCTTTACGCCAATTCCGGTTCAAAAAGAGTTAGAAGCACTTGCAATTCCGCAAGTTTCTTCTATTGTAAAAGCTGCCAAAAACTTAATGAACGATTAATTAGCTGGAGTCTCTATTTGACAAAAAACGAGAAACAGTGAACAATAAAAGAGCAGCTAGGTTGAAGTTTTTCCAAAAAGTCAGTCCTGTTATAGTAACAACTTTGTGTACTATCAAGGTGATTGGCTGCAGGTAGAGCGAAAGTAGGATTCATTCGTAGAATGTATAAACGGAGGAGTGACGGACAATGGATTTAACAACAGGCGTTCCTGTATCAATTCAACTAAAAACAAATGTAAAACAAGCAAACGAACAACGAGACTTTTTCTTTGACATAACAGGTCAGATTGTGAAGATGGGAGATACGTTATATATTCGCTATAAAGAAGAGCCAGCTGAAGGCGGTCCAGCCGTGCCTGTTACCATAAAAATCGAACCAGATGGTGCCATTCAATTAATTCGCGCGGGCGAACTACGCATGCGTTTGAAATTTGCTTATCAGGAAAAGTTAGAAACCAGTTACCGGACACCATACGGTTTATTTCAAATTAGCACCTTTACCCGCAATCTGCGCTTTAGTTTAAAAGACCAACCGGTGTCAGGTTCCATATTAGTTGATTATGATTTATATTCTCAAGCAGAAAAAATTGGCGAATACCATTTGGAATTGGAATTTACCGCGTAAACTGCAAGAATACAATTGATTTTTTTTCAATGTTTTTGTATGATAAGGAGTAGACTGTGAAAGGACGTGTACCGCTTGGAAATTAAAGTATTTGAAGGGTTAAACAAAAACGAATTATCCATGATTGAAGTAGCTCATGCTATTTTAGAACAACGGGAAGATGTTATGGATTTCTCTGACTTAGTGAACCAAATCCAAAACTATCTTGGCAAATCCGATAGTGAAATTCGTGATCAATTAGCCCAATTTTATACAGACTTAAATATTGACGGCAGCTTCATTTCATTAGGAGATAATCGTTGGGGCTTGCGCTCTTGGTATCCGATTGATTCCATTGATGAAGAAGTAACCCACGGCTTAGAAGAAGACGAAGAAGATACCCCACGTCGTAGAAAACGTAAAAAAGTAAATGCCTTTATTATGAATGCTGATGACGAAGACGTCATTGACTATAATGATGATGATCCAGAAGACGCTGAGTTAACGGATGACGATGATGAAATTTTATACGACGATGATGACGATGTAGAAGACGAGGAGATCAAAGCCTACAATTCTGACTTGCAAGAAATCGGCGCTGACAGCGACGACGAAGAAGAGCTTCCTCAAATAGAAGAAGATTTGACAATTATTGAAGACGATGACTTTGACAATGATGAAGATTATTCTGACGAGGACGAAGAAGAAGAGTAACCGTAACGGCCTTACAGTGAATAGAAATTACAGCAGCTGAACTAAACAACTGACTATTTTCAACGCCTGTTGAAACTGGTAGTCAGTAGTTTGGTTCAGTTTTTTTCGGGTGGAATTTTTGCCAGAGCTTTCAGCTTTCGTTTACAATTAGAGGTAACATGGAAGAGGAGGTCAATCATGGACAAAGAAGTATATTCTAAACCTGAATATTTTAAGACAATGGATGCTTGGTGGCGTGCAGCGAATTATTTGTCAGTCGGACAGCTTTATTTGAAAGATAATCCGCTTTTAAGACGACCGATCGTAGCAGAAGATGTAAAAATTAATCCGATTGGTCACTGGGGCACGATCTCAGGACAAAATTTTATTTACACCCATTTAAATAGAGTCATTAACAAATATAATTTAAATATGTTTTATATTGAAGGTCCTGGACACGGCGGGCAAGTGATGGTGTCCAATGCCTATTTGGATGGCAGTTACACTGAGCGTTATCCTGAAATCACTGAAGATGAAGCTGGGTTGCAAAAATTATTCAAACGTTTTTCTTTTCCTGGCGGTGTAGCTTCTCATGCGGCTCCCGAAACGCCTGGTTCTATTCACGAAGGTGGCGAGTTAGGCTATTCCCTTGCTCATGGAGTGGGGGCGATATTGGATAATCCGGAAGTCATAGCAGCGGTAGTTATCGGTGACGGTGAGGCAGAAACAGGGCCTTTAGCTGCTTCGTGGCTTTCAAATGTGTTTATCAATCCAGTAACCGATGGTGCGGTTTTGCCAATTTTACATTTAAACGGCGCCAAAATTGCCAATCCTACCATTTTTGCCAGAAAATCTGATGAGGCGTTAAGGAGTTACTTTGAAGGTCTGGGCTGGCAGCCGCTTTTTGTTGAAGGCTCGGATCCTAATAAAATTCATCCTTTAATGGCAGCGACGCTTGATCAGGCGATTGAACAAATTCAATCCATTCAAACTGATGCTCGCCAAAAGACCCCTCAAGCGGCAACTATGCCTCGGTGGCCATTAATTGTTTTACGCACGCCTAAAGGTTGGACAGGACCGAAAGAATGGGATGGCGAACCGATTGAAGGAACGTTTAGAGCCCATCAAATTCCGATTCCAGTCAGTGAAAAACAAATGGATCATGTTGATGCGTTGGTGGATTGGCTGCAATCTTATGGGCCAAATGAATTATTTGATGAACAGGGCCGCTTGTTACCGGAAATTCGGGCTTTAGCCCCTAGCGGTAATCAGCGGATGGCTAAAAATCCCATTACAAATGGTGGTTTACAGGCTCAACCATTGGCTATGCCTGATTGGCAACACTATGGCTTGTCAATTGAAAAACCGGGTGCAGTAATGGCGCAAGATATGTTAGAATTCGGTAAGTTTGCCAGTGGCATCATCGAAAAAAATCCGACTCGCTTCCGCATTTTCGGACCGGATGAAACCAAGTCTAATCGCTTAAATGAAGTGTTTAAAGTCACGAACCGTCAGTGGCTGGAACCGATCGAAACCCCTCAAGACGAATGGCTGGCTGCCAGTGGGCGGGTTATTGACAGCCAACTTTCTGAACACCAAGCAGAAGGCTTTTTAGAAGGGTATACCCTTACTGGTCGTCATGGTTTTTTTGCTAGTTACGATGCTTTTTTACGGGTGGTTGATTCGATGATTACCCAACATTTTAAATGGCTGCGAAAAGCAAGCGAAGTCAGCTGGCGGCATCCTTATGCTTCTTTAAATTTAATTGCATCTTCCACTGCATTTCAACAAGATCACAATGGCTATACCCATCAAGACCCTGGGATATTAACACATTTGGCTGAAAAGAAACCGGCCTTTATTCGTGAGTATCTACCGGCTGACACTAATAGTTTGCTTGCTGTGATGGATCATGCTTTGAGAAGTGAACATCGGATTAATTTAATTGTGACAAGCAAGCATCCACGCCCACAATTTTATTCAATCGCAGAAGCGGAAATTTTAGTAAAAGAAGGCTTAAAAGTCATTGATTGGGCTAGTAAGGAAATTTCTGGTGAAGTGCCAGATTTTGTCATTGCAGTAGCAGGGACCGAGCCTAATTTAGAAGCGTTAGCTGCGATTCAACTATTTACGGCGGTCTTTCCCGATAAAACTTTCCGTTTTGTCAACGTAGTGGATCTATTAAAATTACGCCATCCCGAAAATGATCCCCGGGGGATTGCGGATGAACGTTTTGATGAAATTTTTACAATAAGTCAACCTATTTTCTTTATTTTTCAAGGCTATGCCGGCTTGATTCGTGACCTTTTCTATCCTCGAAAAAATCGGCAGCTCTATATTCATAGTTATGAAGAAAATGGCGATATTACTACGCCTTTTGATATGCGTGTCCTTAATGAGATTGACCGCTATCACTTAGCTCGCCAAATTGCAAAAGTCGTTTGTAAAGAACAGGGCGCCGAATTTATGCACCAAATGGATGAACAATTAGCCAAACATCATGCTTATATTCGCCAGTATGGCACTGACTTGCCAGAAGTTGCTGATTGGCAATGGCAAGGTTTTGACTAAAGCCTATCACTAAAAAAGTTTTTTATTTCTTTTAAGAGAAGTACTTGACCAAACTCAGATTTGCTTGTATCATACTAATTGGGCACCTTTAAGAAGGTCAGAAGTTTATGCAAACTTTCAAGCTCCCTATTCTTTTTGGATAGGGAGCTTTTCTATTTTGTTAAGGAAATAGCTAAAAAGCGCGGAACTTCTCTCTACCAAATCTATTCACAGAAAGGATTTTTTACGATTATGACAAAATACATCTTTGTTACAGGCGGCGTTGTTTCTTCTATCGGGAAAGGCATTGTCGCAGCATCTTTGGGGCGTTTGTTAAAAAATCGCGGCCTGAAAGTAACGATTCAAAAATTCGATCCATACATTAACGTGGATCCGGGGACGATGAGTCCTTACCAGCACGGAGAAGTTTTTGTCACAGACGATGGTGCCGAAACTGACTTAGACTTAGGTCATTACGAGCGGTTTATTGATATTAATCTCAACAAATATTCAAATGTTACCACTGGGAAAATCTATTCTGAAGTGTTGCGTAAAGAACGCAAGGGTGAATATTTAGGGGCAACAGTTCAAGTCATTCCTCATATCACCAATGAAATTAAAGATAAGATTATGCGAGCTGCTAAATTAACTGATGCTGATATCATCATTACAGAAGTCGGCGGAACCGTTGGCGATATTGAATCTTTGCCATTTTTAGAAGCGTTGCGCCAAATGAAAGCTGAGGTTGGCAGCGATAACGTTATGTATATTCATACTACGCTGATCCCTTATTTAAAAGCAGCTGGTGAAATGAAAACCAAACCGACCCAACATAGCGTGAAAGAATTACGCAGCTTAGGCATTCAGCCTAATATTTTGGTTGTACGGACGGAACTTCCTATTTCTCAAAGTACGAAAAACAAATTAGCTCAATTTTGTGATGTGGCACCTGAAGCCGTGATTGAATCTAGAGATGTGGAAACCTTGTATTCTATTCCTTTAGCATTGCAAGCCCAAAATATGGACCAAATCGTCTGCGATCATTTGAAATTGGACGTGCCGACTGCTGATATGACACAATGGCGTGCTTTGGAAGAAAAAGTATTAAACTTAAAGCAAAAAACGAGAATTGCTTTAGTCGGTAAATACGTTGAATTACCGGATGCATATATTTCTGTAGTGGAATCCTTAAAACACGCCGGTTTTGCTTTTGATTCCGACATTGAAATTGATTGGGTAGATTCACAAGAAGTCACCAAAGATAATGTAGCGGAATTATTGGAAGCTGCCGATGGTATCTTAGTGCCTGGCGGCTTTGGTGATCGTGGAATTGAAGGGAAAATTGAAGCGATTCGTTTTGCTCGAGAACATGATGTGCCTTTCTTAGGTATTTGTTTAGGCATGCAAATGGCCTGCGTTGAATTTGCCCGTAATGTGGTCGGCTTAGAAGATGCTGGCTCTGCTGAAAACAATCCTGAAATCACACACAATATTATTGATTTAATGGCTGATCAAGAAAACGTTGAAAATTTAGGTGGCACGTTACGACTTGGCTTGTATCCTTGCAAGTTGAAAAAAGGAACAGTTACAGCTGCGGCTTACGGTGATGAAGATGTTGTTCAAGAGCGTCATCGCCACCGTTATGAATTCAACAATAACTACCGTCAACTGTTTGAAGAAAACGGCTTGGTTTTCTCTGGGGTTTCACCAGATAATCGCTTAGTGGAAATCGTCGAACTTCCTGAGAAAAAATTCTTTGTCGGTTGCCAATTCCATCCTGAGCTAATTTCACGTCCTAATCGTCCGCAACGCTTAATTAAAGGGTTTGTAGAAGCAGCAGCTTTAACTAACCAAGTAAAAGCCTAAAATCAAGTAATAACAGGAACATGCACTCAGAAGTAATCAGCAGCAAGCCACAAAAATTATATCTTCAATTTTTAAGCTTCAGTTGAGTATGTTAAAAAGTAAAATCTGATACGCTTTGTGCTTGTCTCATTGTTTTAGAGTAAGGATTCAAACTGAGAGTAGTGTTTATTTTTAGCTTGGATCCTTAATTTAATTATTGTACAAAATGTTGGGATAGAAGTAGTTAATAAAAAGGCTCCAGTTAGCTAATTTTGAAAATGGTATTCTCTATAAAGGAAACCTGAAAAGACTATTAATTTAATTGAAAGTAAATGGCGATAGGAAGTTGAAGTGGCCAGTTTTTACGAGGAATGATAAGCTAAAGTAAGCAGTGAATGAAGTGTCATAAGTCCATTGGTTATAAGACAAAAACGGAGTTTGATCTTTCATTCTTACAAAAAAAGACAGTAGCGCAGGAAACATTTGGTTTTCGTCAATCATTTAAGCCAGCACCTTAGTAAGTAAGAGTGCTGGCTTTTTTTTAATATGAGTTAATTTTGCGAAACGGCTATTTGGAAAAAGGAAGCAAGGATCCCGTTTAATTTGGTTTACTATTTGTCGGCGTCGTGTCACTACTTGACGGCTGAGGCGGCTCTGATGAAGACGGCTCAACTGATTCAGAAGAAGTGGAGGATGGCGTCACCGAAGATTGCGTACTGCTAGGGAGTGCGGAACTGGACGATGTTGAATGATCGTTGCCGGCTGCCGGATCACTTGTTGACGAAGGCGCAACATTTGGTGTTTCTACAGTTGAGGAATAACTGTCAGTACTGTCAGTACTTGGTACGGTCGGAACATCATAGGCATCTTTGACGTATAATTCTTTGCCGACGCGCACGACGCTATCTGGCTGTTGCCAATCTTCGTTTGAGACGCTTTGCGCTAAGAATGTCATCATTTCCCGGTAAACATCTGAGGCAATACCGTATTGTTCTTCATGAACGGGTGTATTTCGATTTTTATAACCTGTCCAGACGGAAACGGCGTAATGAGGCGTGTAGCCAACAAAGGTGCTATCGGGAGCAATTCCTTTTTCTGTTGTTCCCATATTCGCTAAATCTTGGTCAGTGTAGTTGGATGTCCCGGTTTTAGCAGCTTGATATAAGCCAGGAATCGCTGCGTTAAAGGCAGTTCCGCCTTTAACTACATCTTTTAACATATCGGTAATCATATATGCGGTGGAATCTTTCATCGCTCGTTTGCTATCTGGTTTAAATTCTACTTGCGAGCCATCATTGTAAACAATTTTATTTACGTAATAAGGTTTATTGTAAACGCCATTGTTAGCAAAAGCCGCATAGGCAGCAGCCAATTTTAATGAAGATACTCCGTATTTGGTGCCGTCAATGTCATTAGTATTACTTGAAATAGCGTTGGCAAATTCAAGATTTTTAAACTGAACGCCTAGTCCGTTGATAAAAGGCTCAATTTTTTCTTTGCCGACAGCTTCAAATGTTTGAACAGCCGTAGTATTTCTGGAATACTTCAGAGCAGTACGCATAGTAATGTACCCCATATAATTTAAGTCCGCATTATACACTTGCGTATTGGTTCCCGGGAAGGTGACGGGGTGATCATACAGCAGTTTTCCAGTTGAATAATTTAAGTTTTCGATAGCCGGACCATAATCGATGATCGGTTTCATAGTTGAACCGACGTCTCGTCGCACATTTACTGCTAGGTTTTCGCCTCGTTGGACATTATCAGGAATATTTCGACCACCGATTTGGGCACGTACTTGCCCCGTGTTGACATCGATAACAGTTGAAGCAACTTGAAAATCGGCATCCGGATAAGTGACGTACTGATTACTGTTGACAATGTCGTATAAACGTTTTTGAGCGTTCATATCTAAATTCGTGTAAATATTCATGCCGTCTGTTTCAACATTTTTTCCGGTTTTTTCGGCAACTTCTTTGATAACTTCGGTAATGTAGTTATCGACGATTTTTCGATTGTCTGAGCTAGCTTTTAAAGGAACTAATCCATCATTTACTGGTGTGGCTTTGGCTTGATCATATTGCTCTTTCGTAATTTTTTTATTATCCAACATCGTATATAAAACGACATCTCGCCGCTCTTTAGCGGTTTTTGGCTTGGTGTAAGGATCATAGTCATTAGGCGCTTGCGGCATTCCCGCTAAAAGAGCGGTTTGTGGTAAGTTGAGTTTGGACAAGGGCTTGCCGTAATAATTTTCTGCTGCAGTTTCCATCCCATATAAGCCGTTGGCCATGTATACTTTGTTAATATAGTAAGTAATAATCTCTTCTTTGGATTTTTTGCGCTCCAGCTGTAGCGCTAACCAAGCTTCTTGAGCTTTTCTTTTCAAGGTTTGATCGGATTCTTTTGTGGAGAAATAAGATAACTTAATCAATTGCTGAGTTAAGGTACTACCACCTTGTAATCCGCCGGTTTTGATATTAGAAAGAGCTGAACCGATAATTCGAATCGGGTCAACGCCGACATGCTTGTAAAATCGGCGATCTTCTACAGAAACAATTGCGTCTTTGAGCAATTGCGGTACATTTTTAGGTTGAATTAAAACCCGTTTTTCGGCACCTAAATCTTCAATGACTTCATTGTTAATATCGTAAATTTTTGATGACACAGAAGCGTTGAGCTTACCATCTTCTAAGGCAGGTGCCTTACTTGCATAGGACCAGAAAAGGGCAACGCCTGCTAAAAAGCAGAGCATTCCAACTGCTACGATACTTAGAAAGATTTTTAGCAGTAGTCTTTTCTTCTTTTTGGGACCTGGCTTGCTTTTAACGGGCTTATTAGCTTCAGAATAGGCCTTGCCGTGAGCAGCATGCTTTGCAGAGCGAGAGCTTGTATGATCGGTTGGCATAAAGTAGCAACTCCTTTAGTATACTTTTTCTTGCTGATGTAGCATGTTTTGCAGATGTTGATCAATAGCGTTAACATAAGGTATCCGTGGGGCAATTTCGAAAGGGAGTTCGATTCCTTCTTTTTCGATTAAAGTGAGCGGTAGTGATTTTTTGCCGTTTTTTTTCTGCTGATTCCACTGGGCAACTAATTTTTCACCGCTAAAAAAGAAACAGCGATTTAAAGAAGAGAACCATAACAAGACAAAACAAATACCTCCTTGTTTTAGACAATGATGGATATGGTCAATTTGATGTTGATGAAAGTTTTTGAAGGGAAACGAGGTTTTATTTTTCGTTTCTTTGGCTTCAAAATCTATGTAATGACCTTGATAAACACCATTGTAATCGGTTGTTGAGGCTTGTCGGAAGTAAGCTTCTTTAATAACTGCTGCACTGCGTCTTGGATAATCAACTTTTACAATTTGAACGGGCGTAGGTTTTTTGTGAATGACGGCAATCTCGTGACTTAAGTAGTACAAGTTACTTTGATTGATGGCTTCTTCAAAATCCATACCGCGTTTGCCAAATTGAACGGGACGTTTCTTTTTCGCTTGTTTTTTTGTCGTTTCTCCTTCATGATAGGAATAAGGATTCCCGTTAGGATAATGAAACGTCATGTTTATCACACTCCTGGCTAACATTATACCAAAAAAAAGACATGAAGGAAAAGAGATGTTCTATGGAATCGATAAAAACGTTATATATCACTGGTTATCGTAGCTTTGAATTAGGCATTTTTCAAGCAAAAGACCCTAAAATTACAGTTATTAAAAAAGTGTTAAAAAGAGAACTTCAGCAATTTGTAGAAGCCGGCTTGGCCTGGGTGCTGATTGGTGGCAATCTGGGTGTGGAATTATGGGCTGCAGAAGTAGTAGCGGAATTAAAGCATGAGTATCCGGAACTGCAGTTAGGGATTTTGTATCCATACCAAGAATTTGGTAGTCAATGGAACGAACAAAACCGAGAGTTGTTAGCTAAAGCTGAAAGCTTAGCAGACTATGTCAATGCCGTTAGTCATCAGTCTTATCAAGGGCCTGGTCAACTAAAAAGCCATACGGAGTTTTTGTTGGGCCATTCCGAAGGCTGTTTGTTAGTTTATGACCGTGAATATCCTGGTAAAACTCAGTATTTTTTGAAAGAAGCGGAACGTTTTTCGATTAGAGAACCTTATGATATTCACCAGATTTCAATGGATGAGTTGCAAAACTCTATTGAATGAGAAAGAATCTGTTTGATTTTCTATCGATTTTTCGATACAATAAAATCGTGGAACTATGATATTTTATATATGAATAAATTAACGAGGTGTAAATATGGCGAACTTAGTATACAGTCCAAAAGATATTTTACAAAAAGAATTTAAAACAAAAATGATGAATGGCTACGATCCAGTTGAAGTTGATGAATTTTTAGACAATGTAATTAAAGACTACGAAACCTACAACAAAGAATTATTGGCATTGCAAGAAGAAAATAATCGTTTAATGGCAAAATTGGATCAAGTATCTAAAGTTCAACAGTCTGCATCTCGTTTAACGCAGGAAGTACCAAAAAGTGCAGCTGTAACGAATTTTGATATTTTAAAACGTCTTTCTAACTTAGAAAGAGAAGTTTTTGGTAAAAAATTAGACGAAACACCTGCACCGTCAATGCGCTCTGCAATAACTCAAAAACCAAACTACGAAACCAATATTGACAATGCCGAAACGCGGCAATTCTAATTTTACAAGGGTATATATTCATGTAAATGAGTTCAAAATTAATTTGTAATTTTCGGGTGATCGCGGTTTGTGCAAACAAACTGAGGAAAGTCCATGCTCGCACAAGCTGAGATGCTTGTAGTGTTCGTGCTTAGCGAAACAATAAGCTAAGGTACTCTGACGAGTAACGGCAGGAAAAATGGCTACGGCTTTGCTACGCCAAAGTATCCTTGAAAGTGCCACAGTGACGAAGCAATTTGGGAAACCAATTGGTGGAACGCGGTAAACCCCTCGAGCGAGCAACCCAAACGATGGTAGGGGCGCTCTTCTAAAGGAAATGAACGAGTAGAAGAGGCAGAATTTTTATTCTGCAGATAGATGATGACCGTCTGTAATCTTTTCCTGAAGGATTGCAGATACAGAACATGGCTTACAGAAAATTACAAGTAATTCAGGAAGTCCTTCCAACGTTGTTGTGAAGGCTTTTTTACTAAAACTAAGTAGATACGTTAGACAATTGAAGCATAAAGAAGGAGTTTCTATGATAAAAGAAAAAACATTTAAGCTTGTGGCCACAGCTGCCAGCGGCTTAGAAGCCTTAGTGGGCAAAGAGCTGCGAGTCCTAGATATTCCTTGCCAAGTGGAAAATGGAAAAGCCCTTTTTGAGGGAACCTTAAAAACAATTGCTACAGCCAACTTATGGCTTAGAACAGCGGATCGTGTGAAAATTATCGTCGGTGAATTTGATGCGTATAGCTTCGATGAACTTTTTGAAAAAGTCAAAGCCCTTCCTTGGGAAGATTACTTGCCTTTGGATGCTGAATTTCCTGTCTCCGGCAAATCAATCAAATCCAAGCTCTACAGCGTTCCCGACTGTCAGGCCATCACGAAAAAAGCTATCGTGGACCGTCTAAGAGCGGTTTATCATCGTCCCGCTGGTGTGCCGTTAACTGAAAGTGGAGCTCTTTATAAACTAGAAGTTGCTTTGTTGAAAGATCGTGTTACGATCACATTAGATACGACAGGTCCTAGTTTGTTTAAACGGGGTTACCGCTTGGAAAAAGGCGGTGCGCCGCTAAAGGAAAATATGGCGGCGGCATTAGTGATGCTGACTAACTGGCGGAAAGATCGGCCCTTTTATGATCCCGTTTGCGGTTCTGGTACCATTTGTATTGAAGCTGCTCTGATCGGCCATAATATTGCACCGGGCTTTAACCGAAGCTTTGCTTGTGAAGCCTGGGAGTGGTTTGACCCAGCAGTGTTTGAAAATGTGCGAGCGCATGCCGATGCGCAAGCAGACTATGAGGTAGAACTAGACATCACCGGATCAGACATTGATGGACGTATGATTGAAATTGCCCGTGCCAATGCGCAAGAAATTGGCTTAGGTGATTCGATTACCTTTAAACAATTAGCAGTGAAAGACTTTACTACTGAGAAAGAATACGGCGTGATGGTGGCCAATCCGCCTTACGGTGAACGTTTGGGTGAAGAAGCTTCAGTCCGTAACCTCTATCAAGAAATGGGCACAGTGTTTCGACCGTTGACCACTTGGAGTAAATATATTTTGACTAGTGACCTTGCTTTTGAGGAATTTTATGGAGCCAAAGCAACCAAAAAACGTAAGCTTTATAACGGCGCCTTGCGGACAGATCTTTTCCAATACTGGGGGACTCGACCGCCACGTAATCATCAGGAAATGTGAGAAAGATGGTGAAAAAATGAAGGAACAAGAATTTTTGCAAGAAGTGAAAGAGCTTCAATTGTTAAATGAAGCATTAGGTCTATTAGAATGGGATGCTCAAACAGGCATGCCAGAAAAAAGTAGTGCTTATCGCAGTGAAGTGGTCGGCTATCTTTCTGGAATGTCTTTTGAACGCAGCGTGGGACCAGAAATTCAAGCAGCTTTAACCTACTTCAAAAATCATCAAAATGAGCTTTCTCAACTAGGAAAAATGATTTATGATAAAATAGAAGAAAATTATTTACTCAATCAGCAGATTCCGAAAGAACGCATGGAAGCATATATGAAAACCTTGAGCCAGGCACATTCAGATTGGTTAGCTGCTCGCAAGGTAAATGATTTCAACCGAATGAAACCAACATTTCAAAAAATTATCGGCTTTTTAAAAGAATTTATTCCTTATTGGCGCAAAGACGAAGCGACACCTTATGATGTATTACTCAACCAATATGAACCTGAGATGACAGTGGCGAAGTTGGATGAGTTATTTGCGGAATTAAAGGCCGGTATCTTGTCGATTCGCTCGGTGATTGAACGTCAAGGATCCAAACCAAGAACGGATTTCTTAAACAGAACGATGACGAAAGCACAGCAACGATGCTTTGTAGAGGGTGTAATTCAACAGCTAGGTTATGATTTAACGCGAGGGCGTTTAGATGATACGGTTCATCCCTTTATGCTGGACTTAAATCGCAACGATGCACGAATTACTACCCGTTGGGACGAAAACAACTTCTCAATGGCGGTCTTTGGAGTTATTCATGAAGCGGGACATGGTATGTACGAGCAAAATATTGATCCTAAATTTGACCATACACCTCTTGGTGGGGGGACTTCGATGGGGATTCATGAATCACAATCTTTGTTTAATGAAATTATTATCGGCAGCAATCGAGCCTTTTGGAAAAAGCAATATCCATTCTTTAAAGAATGTGCCCAAGGAACCTTTGACGATATTTCTTTTAATGAGTTTTATGCGTCATTAAAAGAAACAAAAGCGAGCTTAATTCGGATTGAAGCTGACAGTTTGACGTATCCACTGCATATCATCATTCGCTACGAAATCGAAAAAATGATTTTTAATGATGAACTTGCACTTGACGATCTGCCGCAAGTTTGGAATGATAAATATGAAGAATATTTGGGGATTCACCCTGACAAGGACATCGCAGGAATTTTGCAGGATGTTCATTGGTCTGGCGGCAGCTTTGGTTATTTTCCGTCTTACGCTTTAGGCTATATGTATGCTGCTCAATTAGCTCACGCCATGAATCAGGAATTTTCCATGGATGAGGTTCTGGCTTCTGACGATTATACCGCTATTAGAGCATGGTTAACCAAGCATATTCATCAATACGGCGCTTCAAGAAAGCCAAACCAGTTAATTATGGATGCAACTGGAGAAGCATTGAATCCACGCTATTTGATTGAGTATATGAAAGCTATTTATTTTGACGTGTATCAAATTCAAGCATAACTTATGGAAGCAGCGACAAAGAAGGAAGAAGGGAACGAGCATGTTATCCATTAAAGACTATCTACAAGCAGGAGAAACAACCGTTTCTAATTTATTAATGGAGAATTATCAAAAAATCGGGCTAAAAGACGATGAATTTCTTTTTTTGCTGCAACTTTTTCGTTCGCAAAGTGCTGGCGATCTTTTCCCAGATTTGCGATCGATCAGTGAAATTATGGGGAAACCGACGGACATGATTTACAAACTTTTAAATCAGCTAGTGTCACGAGGCTTTATCGTTATTGAAACAAAGCGAAATGACCAAGGGCAAATGATTGATACGTATGATTTGTTGCCGGTGTTTCAAAAGATTGCCCTTTATTTACAAACAACTGAACAAAAAGTGGCTCTAATGAGTACTGAACATGAAGTGAAGCAGTTATATCAAAATTTTGAAAAAGAGTTTGGGCGTCATTTATCACCCATTGAAATGGAAATGATTGGGCAATGGTTGGACACAGATCACTACCATCCAGAAATCATCCAATTAGCCCTAAGAGAAGCCGTTTTAAATCAAGCATACAGCTTGAAATATATTGATCGTATTTTGTTGGCGTGGGAACGAAAAAATATCACCACTAAAGAACAAGTTGCTCAAGATCAAAAGCGCAGAAAGCAATCACTCGTTCAAGCAGAATTGGATCAGCAGTCAAAACCGGTGGAAGAACTACCGAAAGTTACACTCCACAATTGGTTAAACATAGAGGATCATTAAGTTCAAGGAGGCAAAGCTATGCTCTCAAAAGAAAAAACGATGGAAGCAATTGAAAAGATGTATGCCATGTTTCCAGAAGCAGTAGGAGAATTACAGAGCAAGTCTCCTTTTGAATTATTAATCGCTGTGATTTTAAGTGCCCAAGCAACTGACGTATCCGTAAATAAAGCAACGCCTGCTTTATTTGCCGCTTTTCCGACACCTGAAGCCTTAGCAGCAGCCCCTCTTGATGACATCATCGCTCACATACGAACGATTGGTTTATATCGGAATAAAGCCAAAAACATCAAAGCCTGTGCACAACAGTTGCTTGAACGCTTTAACGGGGAAGTCCCCCAAACGCGAGTGGAACTGATTACTTTACCGGGAGTTGGCCGTAAAACTGCCAATGTAGTGATGGGAGACGCTTTTGGCGAACCGGCTTTTGCGGTGGATACACATGTTGAGCGAGTATCCAAGCGCTTGCGAATTTGTAAACTAACTGCCAGTGTCCTAGAAGTTGAGCAAACGCTTATGCGCAAAGTACCAAGAGAACTTTGGGTGAAAACCCATCATACCATGATTTTTTTTGGGCGCTATCATTGTTTAGCCCGTCGACCAAAATGTGAAATTTGTCCCTTGCTTTATTTGTGCCAAGAGGGCAAAGAGCGTATGAAGATAAAATAAGCCATAGCAGGTAAAACCAACAGAAGGTGCCTAGTAAAAGATGTAGGGATAATAACAGCTTTTGCTAGGCACCTCCGATTTATTTTGGCGTAAAACCGTCAGCTAATCCGCTCTGAGGGGATTATTAGCGTATAACTAGCTTGTTAGCACAGACAGCGAGCTGAAGAACTATTTCACGTTAATCAAGGACAGCTGTTTTTTTCTGGAATATGACGCTTCTTTCTACTTTAATCACTGTTAAGGCTTAGGGGATATCTTATAAAATTTCGGTCCCAGCCTTTTTCGTTATAGGGAGTATCGTCTCATTGTTCGTTAGTTAAAAGCTCAACAATCGCTCGATTAAAAGCCGGCAAATCATCTGGGTTACGACTGGTAATCACTTGTTGGTCAATAACAACCGGTTCATCTTTCACCGTTGCACCAGCGTATTCAAGGTCTTTTTGGACGGTGGTATAAGCTGTCAGTGTTCGATTGGCAGTCGAACCAGTTTGAATAAATAATTGTGGCCCATGGCAAATTGCAAATAACGGACGTTTATTTTCTAAAAAGTATTTGGTGAAAGCTACAAAGCGTTCGTCTGCTCGTAATTGGTCAGGCGAGTAGCCACCAGGAAGCAGCAAGGCGACGAAATCTTCCGGCTTTACTTGGTCGATTGCTGCATCGATGACAAAAGTGGTTCCTTGTTTGCCGGTGATTTTTTTTCCCGCTTCTTTTTCGATTAAAACAAGCTGATAACCTGCTTGTTCTAACGCTTTCTTAGGTGAGGTTAATTCTACATCTTCAACCATATCAGTGACTAATACTGCTACTTTGTTTGTCATGGAATCTCCTCTTTTCTTTGTTTTTGCTCAAAAGAGCTTACTATTATAGTAAAGGGGATGAGAAGGCTTTGCAAACGAACAGCTTTTTTAGTTACGTAAATTGTTTTTTCTGGTAGAATAAAAGAGTAGTCAGTCAGAGGCTGGAATAAAAAGTGGAGGGAAGCAGATGTTTTATTTAGAAGAAGAAAAGGTAACACCGCAAGCAGATCAGCCAGTTTTCGTAAAAAAATTATTGGAAGAACGAACGATTCTTATTTATGGCGAGATTAATCAACAATTGGCTAAGGAAGTTTCATCGCAATTGCTGCTATTAGCTGCGATGGGGGATGAACCGATTAAATTGTTTATCAATAGTCAAGGCGGTCACGTAGAATCAGGAGATACAATTCATGACATGATTCAATTTGTTAAACCAGAAGTAATTGTCATCGGTACAGGCTGGGTGGCCAGTGCGGGAATTACCATATATTTAGCAGCGAAAGCTAGTAACCGTTACTGTCTGCCGAATACACGCTTTATGATTCATCAGCCAGCAGGTGGCGTACAAGGACAAGGTACGGAAATCCAAATTGAAGCTAAAGAAATCGTTCGTATGCGAGAGCGGATTAATCGTTTAATTGCAGCTGCTACTGGACAAGATTATGAACGTGTCGCAAAAGACACCGATCGTAACTACTGGATGTCAGCAGACGAAGCAAAAGATTATGGCATGGTCTCTCAAATCATTAAAACCAGTGCTGAAATAAATTAGCGAAGCAACAGGGGCTTGAATAAGAATGTTCAAGTTCCTGTTTTTCGTTTATAATGAAGGAGAAGCTGTTGGATCATACAGTTTGTAGAAATGAAAAGAGGGGACTTAAATGAAGCCAAATGTAGGTTATTATGTACAAACAATTAATGACATCGTTAAATATACGGAGGAAATTGGTGAAACGATGCATCCTTATTACGAAGAAATCCGTCAAGCCATCGATAGACAACAACTAGAGCAGCTGGCTGAGGAGCGGTTGACAGAAATTAAAAACACCTTTATAGAGGGAACCGCTAAATATGAAGCGATGTTAAAAAAAGTGAAAGCTCTAAAACCAACGCCACGTGTTTTGGGGATTCACAAAAAGTTTGAACGGGCTTATACTGATTATGTCGCTGGTTGCCAAGAAATGCTTGCGGCGATTGAACCCGCAAAAGGTGTTGACGTAAACTTATTCGATCGTTCAGAAAGCAAACAAGACCAAGCCACGGATGAATTATCCTTTGCGATAACCCGGATGAGTAATATTTTATTAAAAAAATAAAAAGTTAATTAAAAACATTGGTTGTTTAACTGTTTTCTCATAGCGTTTTTATGGACAAAAAAGAGCAGGTGGTGTATTATGTGTTTATACCAACAACAACCTTTTTATTTTTCATTTTACTCTTATTGAGTAAATACTCCTTTTCCACCGGTTTCAACAGCCGGTGGTTTTTTTGCTCAAAAAACATAAGCTAAATAAATGATTCGCAGTTCTAGACCTTGAGACAGAAATAGAGCGACCCACGACAGCATTTTTAAATCATTAAGCTGTTGTAGGTCGTTCAGTAGTTGGCGAGAAGCTCGCTATAAAGAGAAGAGACTTAATTTTCTACATTGCGTACATATTCATCAAAATAGGTAACTAAGTCTTTTTTGATTGCTTGATAATCTTCTTCGGAATACTCTTTTTCCTCTATCGTACCGTTAAAAAACGGAATTTCCAATTCTTCTTTTAATCGATTTAACACTTCTTGATGATTCACACAAACACCCTCTTAGTTTATTTTCCTTTTCTATTATAGAACATTAAAAAAATCCGTCAATACTTCAAAGGCCTCTTTCATCGTCGTTAGCTTTTTGTAAAGAATTGTAGTATTGTCATCTTCTAAAAAGAAAATTTGCTTTAGTTCAAAGTAAAACTCTTCAAAAGCTTCAAAGAACGCTAACGCTTCAGCAGCCTCCAATTCAGACGTGCTGTAATAAAAAATCCGCGTACTGTGGTAGTAGGTGAACACTTCGTTAATGTTTAATAATATCCGGAATTCTTCTGAACGAGGTTGACTAGTAACTAAATCATATAAGGCTAAGCTTTTCGTATACGTTTCTGAAAGATACGATAAAAACAAGTCGATTTTTTTGATTGGCGCTGTCATAAAATGTCTCTCTCCATTCTTAATAGGATAGCTGTTGCTCATTATTATAAACGAAAAGAAAGAGGAAAGAAACTAATAGCTTTATTCGAGACGGCTACTGGCAACGATCTTAAAAGCTTCACCATTTAGCGCTTTCATGCTACACTATTTTTATTAAAAGCATGAGTTTTGACAGTTTGAAGGAGGAATATTGATGAAAGTGGTAATTGTAGGCGCTTCATTTGCCGGTATTACTGCAGCCTTGGCTGTTCGGGAGCAACATCAAGCAGCAGAAATTTTTTTATTGGAAAAACAATCAGGGATTGGATACTTAAGTGGCGGCTTACATTTATATTTTCAACAGGCCATTGATCAGCTCAGTCAAGCGACCTTTGTAACCGAGGAACAACTTTTGGCTAAGAATATCCAATTGTTTTTACAACATACAGTAGTTGCCTTTGATCCGGTACAACAAGTGGTTACTTATAAAAATCAAGGGCAAACAGGCGTGATTTCTTACGATAAATTAATTTTGGCTTCCGGGTCCAATCAATGGTCACAAAAAATCCAAGGCAGCCAATCGCCAAAAGTTGTTAAATATAAATACCAGAAAGATGCGTTAGCAGCTATGCAGCAATTGCAACAAAGTCATTCGATAGCGATTATTGGCGGCGGTCAGATTGGTGCTGAAGCGTTGAATGATTTGTTAGCATTAAATAAAAAGGCTCACTTGTTTGAAAGTCTGCCTTATTTATTGGCTAAATATTTTGATGAAGAAATGATGGTACCTGTTCAAAAGAGCTTATCAGCTGCTGGAGTGATGTTTCATTTTAATGAAACGGTGGAATCAGTGACTGAAAGGGAACAACAATTAATTGTATCTACTTCAAAAGACCAAATACTAGTTGATTGTGGCTTATTTGCCTTAAATATTCGACCTTCTTTAGAATATGTGGCAGATACAGTAAAAAGGCGCAGGGATCAGACAATTTGGGTGGATCAGTATTTGCAAACATCGGCTGCCAATGTTTTTGCGATCGGTGATTGTATTGATATGCGGCACTCTCAGTTCACTCAACAACGCTACTTGCCCTTAGTGAATAACGCCGTGCGCTCTGGATTAGTAGCTGCCTGTAATTTGGTGCGCCCTACAGTGGCTTTTTCCGGCTCACTGCGGACGATTGGCACAAAATTGTTGGACTATTATGTTGCCAGTACAGGAATGACCGCCGCAGAAGGCTGCTTTTACTCAGGAGAAATTGCTGTTACTTCTGTTGAGCAGGTTGTTTCTCCTTTCACCGGGAATGAAACCATCAAAGGAAAATTGATCTGTGACCAAGCGACGGGGCAAGTATTAGGTGCTCAACTCGTTTCAAAAGTCAATTGTTTGGAAAAAATCAATACGCTTGCCTTGAGCATTCAAACTGGACAGACCATTGCTGAATTAATGCAAAACGATTATTTCTATCAACCTTCATTTGCCAATGTTTTGGAACTCGGCAATCAATTAGGTGCTCAGGCTTTTTGGAGGACAGTCCATGAAGATTGATGCGTTTTTAGATAAGAAAGAAGCACGTCAACTGCAACTAGTGCGTCAGACAATTTTGGCAGGGGGTCGTTTGGCGGATGTAGAACTGATGCAACGCTTACAAATAGCCAAAGCTTCTTTAGAAAAAGACCTGCAAGACTTGCTGCACTTTTTGCCGACATTTCATGGAGCAATTACGTTACATTATGATGGACAGTGGCTGACCATTGATTTAGCAGCTGATTTTTCCCTATTGAATTTGTACCGTGCCTTTCTTAAAAATGCAATCAAATTTCAAATTGTAGATCATCTTTACCAGTACAAAGAATTTACTATCGCTCAATTAACAACTAAGTTAGCCCTTAGTGAATCGTCGCTTTTTCGAAAAATTAAAGAGCTCAACGGAGCGTTACAAGATTTTCAGATACAAATTAAAAACGGTCAGCTGCAAGGAGAAGAACTACAAATTCGTTATTTCTATTTTCAGTTGTATTGGCAGCTTGTGCCATATGAGCACCACCAAGCAGTTACAATGACGCTGCAAAATCAGCGAACCGTTGCAGCATTAGAAAAAGCCTTAGCTTTCGCTTTTTCAGAAACAAGCCGTTTGCAAATAAGTTTATGGTTGTCCATCAGTAAAAGGCGGCTTTCGGTATCTAATAAACGGTATCAACAATTGACTGCTAAGATGTCTTTTTTCCAAGAAGACCCACTTTATTTGCAAGTGCGGCAGTTTGTTTTGCGTTTTCTCAGTCGTTATCCTTTAGAGTTTGATGAAGGGGAAGCGATGCTTCATTTTGTTTTTTTAATTACCAGATCTATTTTATCTCAGGCGGCTTTTAGTGACTATGTCTTATTGCGCAAGCGTCGTGCTTTAACTTCTTTGGCGGATACCATCATTTTAGAAACCATTGTTTTACATTATCAACCGCAAAAATTTACTCCTTCCTTAGAAAAACAGATTGTCTATTATCTAGCTCATATCCATAGTCAAGTATATTTTTTAGCTGGTCAGCTGGAATTTTATGAACAGAGTGCTTGGATTCAGTCTCATGAAACAACCACTCACCAGACTGCCCTTACTTTTGCTCGTTCTCTTTTGCAAAAGAGTTGTAGCTATTTACAAGTAAATCTGAATGACGAAAACAGTTTGTATGAAAGTGCCGTCGTTTATTATGCCCAAGTATTTGCACTGATTGAAGAGGAGTTGGCCGGAGTTGTTGATATTGCTCTTGATTTTAAGTTAGCTCCTTTAGAAGCCGCTCTTGTTTCTCAATTACTTTTTTCCGCTTTAAAAGGAGTCAATCGAATTCAAATCGAACGTTATCAGCCTCAGAAGGTTTACAATTTAATCATCACTGATCATCAACACAGTAAGAATTATCAAGGGCGACCGTATCAGTATGTGTTGTCAGAATTTGCTTGTGCTTATGATTTACAACAGCTACAACAGCTCATTCAGAAATTATTGTCTTCCTAAAGAAGACATTCTATACAGGCCGAACTGTAGGCTCCAAAGAAGCAACGGTTGTTTTTTATTGACCAGTTGCTTTCAATTTTTTTTAAATATAAAAAATTTTTGACATTTTTTGCAACTGCATAGCAGTTAAACTAGTAGTATAATAGAAAGCGTTTACAAATAATAAGGAGGAAATGCCATGTCACAGTCTGGTAAATATATTATGGCGATCGATCAAGGAACTACGAGTTCTCGTGCACTTATTTTTGATAAAAAGGGTAATAAAGTCGGTACATCACAAAAAGAGTTTACTCAGTACTTTCCCCAAGCAGGATGGGTTGAACACAATGCCAATGAAATTTGGAGTTCCGTTCAATCAGTGATTGCAGGTTCATTAATTGAGTCAGGGATCAAACCGGCGGAAATTGCCGGTATTGGAATTACAAATCAGCGAGAAACAACGGTCATTTGGGATCAAGCAACAGGCTTGCCAATTTACAATGCTATTGTCTGGCAATCGCGACAAACTTCAGCCATTGCTGATCAGCTGAAGGCTCAAGGCCACAGTCAGATGATTCATGAAAAAACCGGGTTGATTATTGACGCCTATTTTTCAGCGACAAAAGTTCGTTGGATTTTGGATCATGTTCCTGGTGCGCAAGCTCGTGCGGAAAAAGGAGAGCTGCTTTTTGGCACAATTGATTCTTGGTTAGTCTGGCGCTTAACAGGAGATACTCATGTGACGGATTATTCTAACGCTAGCCGAACGATGCTATTTAATATTCATGAGTTAGACTGGGATCAAGATATTTTGGATTTGCTGAATATTCCTCGGATTATGTTGCCAAAAGTCGTCTCTAATTCGGAAGTGTATGGCTTGACGAAAAACTATCACTTTTATGGAAGCGAAATTCCAATTGCCGGCATGGCCGGAGATCAACAAGCGGCACTTTTTGGACAAATGGCCTTTGAAGAAGGGATGGTTAAAAATACTTACGGTACGGGTTCATTCATTGTGATGAACACAGGTGAAAAACCAAAGCTCTCCAATAATAATTTGTTAACGACCATTGGCTACGGTATTAATGGAAAAGTAATTTATGCGCTGGAAGGGAGCATTTTTGTCGCTGGTTCTGCAATTCAATGGCTGCGTGACGGTTTAAAAATGTTACAGACCGCAGCTGAATCTGAAACAGTCGCGGCCCAATCAAAAAATCATGATGAAGTGTACGTCGTTCCGGCTTTTACTGGTTTAGGAGCTCCTTATTGGGACTCAGATGCTCGTGGTGCAATCTTTGGCTTGACGCGTGGTACCACTAGAGAAGATATTGTTAAAGCGACTTTACAGGCAGTGGCTTATCAAGTGCGGGCAATCATTGATACGATGCAAGCAGACACTGGGATTGACATTCCAATTTTAAAGGTGGATGGTGGCGCAGCGAATAACAATCTGCTTATGCAATTTCAAGCGGATATTTTAAATACGTCGGTGCAGCGAGCACAAAATTTAGAAACAACAGCCTTAGGTGCGGCATTTCTAGCTGGTTTGGCTGTGGGTTTTTGGCAGGATTTAGCAGAAATTAAATCCCTTTATGAAGCAGGTGAATTGTTTGAACCACAAATGACTGAGTCAGAACGTTCCAATTTGTATGATGGTTGGAATCAGGCGGTGGCAGCGACAAAATTGTTTAAACATAAACCACAGTAACGGAGGACACCTAAATGACATTTTCTATTAAAACAAGAAAAGAAGCGCTTGAAGCGTTGAAAACAGAAGAGCTGGATTTATTGATCATCGGCGGGGGCATTACAGGGGCGGGAGTCGCCTTGCAAGCCTCGGGAGCCGGCATGAAAACCGGTTTAGTTGAAATGCAGGATTTTGGAGCAGGAACCTCTTCTCGATCGACCAAACTTGTCCATGGCGGGATCCGTTATTTAAAAAGCTTTGATGTGGAGGTGGTGGCAGATACCGTTCAAGAGCGTGCGGTGGTTCAAAGAATCGCACCTCATATTCCAAAGCCGGAACCGATGCTTTTGCCAATTTATGATGAACCAAATGCAACCTTTACGATGTTTTCTGTGAAAGTGGCGATGGATCTTTATGATCGTTTAGCTCAAGTGACCGGTACAAAATTTGCCAATTATACGTTGAACAAAGAAGAGGTTTTAGCCAGAGAACCACAGTTGAAAGCGGAAGGATTAGTAGGCGGCGGCGTCTACCTTGATTATCGAAATAACGATGCACGTTTAGTGATTGAAAATATTAAACAAGCGGCAGCTGATGGCGGCTATCTAGTTAGCCGTACGAAAGTAACAGGCTTTTCATATGATAACCAAAGGAAAATAAATGGTGTAAAAGCTCAGGATCTTTTATCGGATGAAAGCTTTACCATTCACGCCAAGGTAGTGATTAACACCACTGGTCCATGGTCGGACAAGCTACGTAGCTTAGATCAAAAAGAAGCGTGGGTGCCGCAAATGCGTCCAACCAAAGGAATCCATTTAGTGGTAGACAGTCAGAAACTACAAGTGCCTCAACCGACTTACTTTGATACCGGTAAACAAGACGGACGTATGGTTTTTGTCGTTCCCAGGGAAAAGAAAACGTATTTTGGAACGACCGACACTGATTATCAAGGCGACTATCAGCATCCAACGATTGATGCAGCAGATGTTACCTACTTATTGGAAGTCATTAATCAACGGTATCCCTTTGCCAATTTAACTATTGAAGATATTGAAGCAAGTTGGGTTGGTCTAAGGCCATTAATTTCCAGTAACGGCGCTTCTGATTACAATGGCGGCCATAATGGCCAACTATCTGACCAAGGCTTTGCAGAAATTATTCAGGTAGTCACAAAATACCAGCAAGGAGCAGCACAACGTTCAGAAGTTGAAGCAGTTTTAAAGCACTTGGACAAACAGGTGTCAGAAGCAGAATCGAATCCTTCAGTAGTTTCAAGAGGCAGCTCCTTAAAACGAAGTGCTAATGGCTTGTTGACCTTAGCCGGCGGTAAATTAACAGATTATCGAAAAATGGCAACCGGTGCGTTAAAGGAAATTCAAAAAATCTTAGCAACTGAATTTCAGCGTCATTTTACCTTGATAGATTCTACGGACTATCCGGTTTCTGGTGGACAGCTGGACCCGGACAACGTTGAAGCGGAATTAGCGGCTCTAGCGGAGCAAGGAACCGCTTATGGTCTGAGCCAAGCTGAAGCTCTTTACTTAAGCCATTTATATGGCTCCAACACACCGGCCGTCTATCAGCTGACGGGAAAAGTGAAACCTATTTCAGGCTTATCTTTAGCAGAAACACTTTCTCTTTATTATGCAATGGAAGCTGAAATGGCGTTAACACCTACAGATTTTTTACTTCGACGCACGAATCATTTATTGTTTATGCGGGATACTCTTAATCAAGTGAAAAACGGCGTGATTACTATGATGGCAGACTACTATCAATGGTCAAAACCAGAAAAAATGCGCCATGTACAAGCTTTAGAACAAGTGATTGCTGAATCAGATTTAACCACACTGAAAGCGGGGCAAAAAAAATGAATACTTCAATTGGAACACAACTATTCGGCGAATTTTTTGGCACCATGATTTTAATTCTTTTAGGAGATGGTGTCTGTGGAGCAGTGAACTTGAAACGCAGTAAGGCTGAGGCTTCTGGCTGGGTTGTGATTGCCTTAGGCTGGGGCGGTGCGGTGACAATGGGTGTTTATATGGCTGGTTACATGAGTCCTGCTCACTTGAATCCGGCCGTTACGCTGGCAATGGCTATTTCCGGTTCTTTTCAGTGGTCTTTAGTCCTCCCCTATATGGTGGCGCAATTAATTGGAGCGATAGTAGGAGCACTGCTGGTTTGGTTGGCATATCTTCCTCATTGGGAGCAGACGGGTCATCCTGCAGCGATTTTAGGAACCTTTGCAACGGGGCCGGCAATCCGCAATTATCCAGCTAATGTATTAACGGAAATCATCGGAACATTTGTATTAGTCTTTGGTTTATTAGCTTTTTCCCAACAGCAATTTGCAGCTGGTGTGAATCCACTCGTAGTAGGTGTGCTAATTCTGGCACTTGGTTTATCCTTGGGCGGACCGACAGGCTATGCCATCAATCCAGCCCGGGATTTAGGGCCTCGCATCGTCCATCAATTTTTACCAATTAAGACCAAAGGAACATCCGATTGGCCTTATGCTTGGGTTCCTATTGTCGGCCCGATCCTTGGCGGCGCTTTTGCAGCCGCTGTCTATCTACTGACGATTTAAAATGCATCACAAAACGGCTCAAAGACAACTGTCTTTGAGCCATAGTTTTTAATGTAATAAGAAATGAGGCGAAGTGAGGCTATTTAAAATAGACACAAACACATTCAGGTGCATAGACATCTTTTTGAATCATGGTCAAACGTCCATTGTTTTGATTGCGACGGTATAAAGTTAAGTTATCTGAATCTTGATTTGCCGCTACTACAAATTGTTCGCTAGGATCTAAAGCAAAATCGCGAGGAATTGCACCTTCAGTTGAAATCAGTTGAATTCTTTCAATGGCTTGGCCGTTATCAGTTGTAGCGAAGACAGCGATGGAATTATGGCCACGATTGGAAGCATAGACAAAGCGCCCATCAGAAGTAATTCGAATAGCGGCTCCGCCGTTAAATTCATGGAAATCCTCAGGCAATGTTGAAATTTTTTGTAGTTGCGTAAAGCTACCACTGGCTTGGTCATATGCTAGAACGCTGATCGTACTGTCAAGTTCTCCAAATACATAAGCCAGTTGACCGTTGGGATGAAAGACCAAATGACGCGGTCCAGTTCCAGGTTCTGCTTGATATTGAGCGACTTCAGTCAGCTTGCCGGCATTACTTACATCATAGGTGTATACACGATCTGTCCCTAAATCACAAACAGCTAAACGGCGATCCGGCGTTAAGTCCGTATAGTGAACATGAGGATGATCTTGATTTTTATGGGGTCCGGTAGGTTCTGTGTGCCTTACTTTATCAGCGTCTTCTAAGCGACCATCGGCTGAAATACGATAAACATGAATGATCCCTTGGTGATAATTGGCGCCAAAGACCAGTTGTTTTTCTTCATCGATAGCCACGTAACATGGTGGCGCGCCTGCTTCACTCACTTTGTTTCGCAATACATACTGATCATTTTCTATTTGGTAAGCCGCCATACCGCCATCACCGTCTACGGAAGTGACGTTGAATAATTCTTGTTGGCTATTAAGAGCCAAGTAAGTTGGGCTGTTTTCTTCTATGACAAGTTTCGCTTGAGTTAGACAAGCACGGTCCATATCCAATGCAATTTGGTAAATTCCTTTACTTACGCGCCGGGTATAAGTTCCTAATAAAATTTGTTCCAACATATAATTCCCTCCAATTTTCATTTCACCATCAAGAAAGCTGTCCCTTGAAAGTGCTTTACCTTTTTAGTATACCATAAGAAAGGAGGGAGGAATAAAATTTTCTAGAGGAGAAATTAGCATTTTAAAACGGTTTATGCTATTATTATTGAAGACTGTGAGTACAGTCATTTTCGATTTTTAAAGGGGTGACGTACATGTACGATAATACAAATAACAATGGAGCTGTTCGTTGTTCATTTTGTGGCAAAACACAAGAAGAAGTGAAAAAAATCGTAGCAGGTCCAGGAGTGTATATTTGTAACGAATGTATCGATTTATGTAAAGAGATAATTGATGAAGAATTTTACGATGAAGCTGTACGTGAGTTGATGGATGTTCCCAAACCCCAAGAAATATTAAACGTACTAAACGAATATGTTATAGGACAAGAACGTGCTAAGCGTACGTTGTCTGTTGCTGTTTATAATCACTACAAGCGAGTAAACCAATTGGAAAAAACAACCAATTCAGAAGATGTAGAACTGCAAAAAAGCAATATTTGTTTAATTGGACCAACGGGTTCCGGGAAGACCTTTTTAGCACAAACCTTAGCTAGAACGTTAAATGTGCCTTTCGCTATTGCGGATGCTACGAGCTTAACCGAAGCAGGATATGTAGGAGAAGACGTTGAAAACATTCTCTTAAAATTATTACAAGCGGCTGATTTTAATGTGGAACGGGCTGAAAAAGGCATTATCTACATTGATGAGATTGATAAGATCGCTCGCAAAAGTGAGAACGTATCAATTACCCGAGATGTTTCCGGTGAAGGAGTTCAACAAGCGTTGTTGAAGATCTTGGAAGGAACCGTTGCCAGTGTGCCACCTCAAGGAGGGCGCAAGCATCCTCATCAAGAGTTTATTCAAATTGATACCACCAATGTACTATTTATTGTCGGCGGGGCTTTTGATGGTATTGAAACAATCGTCAAAAATCGTTTAGGCGAAAAAACGATCGGTTTCGGTAAGAATAATCAACTATTCAGCGAAGATGAAAGTATTATGCAACATATTATTCCGGAAGATTTATTGAAATTTGGCTTGATCCCGGAATTTATCGGTCGTTTACCAGTGACAGCAGCGTTGGATAAATTAACAAACGAGGACTTGGTACGTATTTTGACGGAACCAAAAAATGCCTTGGTTAAGCAATACCAAAAACTATTATCCCTTGACGATACTAAATTGGAATTTGATCCGGAAGCGTTAAAGGCCATCGCTGCTAAAGCGATTGAACGTAATACTGGCGCTCGCGGTTTACGCTCCATCATTGAAGAAATCATGATGGATGTCATGTTTGATGTTCCATCAGATGAATCCATCCAAAAAGTGATTATCACTAAAATGGCCGTCGATGGCACTGGCAAACCATCAGTGATTTACAACAAAAAAGATAAAAAAGCCGGCTAGTTCGGCTTACAATAAAACGTTTGGAACAAAAGTGTTAAAGCTAAGAAATGATAAAACCTATGGAGCTAGTCAACGTAGGGTTCCATCAATTTCTAGCCTCGCTTTTGCTCCAAATTTATTTTGCCGCCAGCTTTTTGATTAAGTAGCAGAAAGGAGCAAGGAAAATGGATGTACATAAAGCTGAAATCGTCATCAGCGCAGTGTCACCGAAACAATATCCGGATAGTCAGCTACCGGAAGTTGCTTTGGCTGGTCGTTCCAACGTTGGAAAATCTTCTTTTATCAATACGTTGATTCGCCGCAAGAATTTAGCTCGGACTTCTGGCAAACCAGGAAAGACACAGACGCTTAATTTTTATTTAATCGAAGATGCTTTGCACTTTGTTGACGTTCCCGGATATGGCTATGCCAAAGTATCTAAGACTGAGCGAGCTAAGTGGGGCACCATGATTGAAACCTATTTAACAACTAGAGACCAATTAAAAGTGGTAGTTTCCTTGGTGGATTTAAGGCATCCGCCTACCCAAGATGATATCCAAATGTATCAGTTTTTGAAGTACTATCAATTGCCGGTTATTGTTGTAGCTACAAAGGCTGATAAGATTCCACGAGGAAAGTGGAACAAACATGAACGCATCATAAAAAAAGCCTTGGATTTTGATCCGGCTGATGATTTCATCATTTTTTCTGCGGAAACTAAAGAAGGTCAAGCCGCTGCTTGGCAAGCTATTGAAGGTTATTTATAAATATGGAACTAGGAGTGAGGGCTATGGGCTGGAACTCATCAGCAGCAAAGATTGACGCATATGAACTAATGTTACAACAACTGCAAGGCTTGTGCGAAATGGAACAAGACAAGATTGCAACGTTAGCCAATTCCTCCGCTTTATTGGCTTCTGTTATACCAGACACCGTATTTGCTGGTTACTACCTTTTTGATGGAAATGAATTAATTTTAGGACCGTTCCAAGGTAGTGTTTCTTGTACGCGAATTCAACTGGGGAAAGGTGTATGTGGCGAATCAGCGGCTATCCAAAAGTCAGTCATTGTTGACAACGTGAAGGATTATCACAATTATATTTCCTGTGATGCTGCCGCTCAATCTGAAATTGTAGTGCCGATGGTGAAAGCAGGTCGCTTAGTCGGTGTGTTGGATCTTGATAGCCAGCTGGTGGCAAGCTACGATGAAGTTGACCGAAAATATTTGGAACAAATGGTAGACCACTTACTTGCTACAATTGCTTGGTAAATAAAATAAATATACAAAAATGGTTGGGACAAAACGAAATACTAGTTTTGCTCCAGCCATTATTTATATATTTGATGGTCAAATGGTAGGCTCTTAGCCAATTTCATACGAATGGTTTGGTAGATAAAGTAGCTAGCTTTTACGCTGAATTTCTAATGACTTGGGGATTGATTCAAGCTCTCTTTATTTTTCAAAGCTTACACTAAGAGCCACAGTTTTTTTCTGCGGCTCTTACTTGAAATGATTTATGCTCAATAAGATGAGAAATTTTTACATTTTGATTTCTCTATCCGGATCTTTAACTAAATTTGCGCCCCATAAACCTGCTAGTGAGGTGATAATCATACCAATGACCATAGCGACAAAGCCCCAAATGGATGCTTTTGCCGCAGTATCAGCTGCATCGTCAGCTGCTTTTCGTGCATCTTTAATCGCTTGTTTTAAATCATTTTTCGTTGATTCTAAATTATCACGGGCAGTATCAATTTGTTTTTGTGCTTCTTTAGAAGCCGTTTGTAATTCATTATAAATGTTATCAGTTGCTTGTTGTGCTTCCGCTGGAGTTAGATCAGTGTTCTTCGCTACAGCATTTGAAATTGCGTTTTTGTCAACGGAATCTCCAATTTTTTGTGCTTGATTTTTTAATTGATCGGCTGTGTGTTTAAAGACTTGATCGGCATTGTTAGGATCTTTGACGATTTCTTTGCCAGCATTGGCGATGGTGTCTGTTGCATTTTTTAACTGATCTTTTAAATAATCGGGTTGTAATTCTGGAACATCAGTGTCTTTTAAATATTTATTGATATTGCTTTGCAACTCTTGCGTATTAACTGAGCCCATTTGGTCAGTGACTTTACTGAAACCTTCTGAAATTGCATCACCGGCACTGGAAGCTACAGTTTGTACACCGTTGCCAACTCCAGAAGCGACGTTCCCCAATAATGATCCAATTGCAGAAAAAGCACTTACAGTTGTATAGCTGACTAACAAAACAATTACTAACATACTTGTCGCCCAAGTTAAAAAGCCGTGAAGTAATCCGATTTTTCTAGCTGCAATTCCGGCAACAAATCCTGCACTTAAAAAGGATAACACTACCATGACAATCGTCCAAATCATCAGGCCAGTGCCAACACCTTCTAGAGGATTGCTAGTAGTAAGTTTAAGATTGCCAAAACCAATGGCTGAACCAATAAGTGCAAGGGTCATAAATATTGCTATGAAAGTAATCACACCAGCAAAAATTGCTCCCCATGAGATATTAACACCTGCCTCACCATCGGTTAAGTAGGTTCTAAAACCGCGTTTTCTTTTTTCCATTTTTCCATCATCCTTTCCTATTTCTTGGTACGTCATTTAGTATAGAGGGGAAAAATTTTTTCTACAAATATTTCGACTAGTTTGTGTGAAATTTCTAACAAATCTAGTCGTATTCTAATTTTTAATTTTATGAGAAAATAGGAAAAAGTGGAGTTGGCAGCGTTTGATCCAGTTCATTTTTATGAAAGCTGTTGAGCCGTTTCGGCATCAATAAGTTTTCGTAATGGACTCAATTCAGGTACAGCATCACTTAAGTTTTTACCGTATTGAAGATTAAAAGCATAGTCAAAGTCTTGGGGGGTTGCCCCTTGGTTATGTTGAATAATTGTTTCCATTTTATCTAGAGCTTTGACGATTTGTGCTTCATAAGAAGTACCTGCTTGATACTCTTGAATTAAGTTCAGCCATTCTTGACGTTGGGCAACAGATAAAGGAGCTAATAGCTCAGCAACACTTTGATATTCAGCCTGCTGCCTTTGCTGATTGTCGGTTTGTAAAGGTGCCGCAATATCTCCAGTGTAAGCTTCTCCTAAATCATGACATAAAGCTAGCTTGACTAGTTTCAATTAATCAGCTTCAGGAAAAAGATCGTTGGCAAACAAGCAAAATAGTGCTAGACGCCAAGAATGTTCAGCAGTACTTTCTTGTTTTCCTTGGCTGGTCCAAGCTGTCCGTAACGTGTCTTTTAAAAAGCCTAGTTGTTTAATTGTCGTTAATAAAGCTTCATTTGAAGATTCCATCGTTTTTTATTCCTCCTAACAGGTAACGTTGATTTCATTGTACGGGAAAGGTCAAAGAAAAGTCCAGTCTCTGGGAAAGATAGTGAGCAAAATAATTTAAATAAGCGAATCTTTCTCACTTTTAAAAAGCCAATTCCTATGTTATAATATACTTTAGTGCGAAAGCACAACTTTGTCTTTTGGGGGCGTTACGGATTCGACAGGCACAGTTGAGCTTGAATTGCGTTTCGTAGGCTACGGCTACGTAAAAACGTTACAGTTAAATATAACTGCTAAAAACGAAAACAATACTTTCGCTTTAGCTGCCTAAAAACAGTTAGCGAAGATCCTCCCGGTATCGCCCATGTACTCGGATCAGGGTCTCAAATTTAGTGGGATACGCTAAATTTTTCCGTCTGTAAAATTTAGAAGAGTTCATCAGACTAGCGCAAGGTGAGGCCAGTCATGCGGCATCACCTCTAGCGAAACCTGAAATAGTATGACTATGAACGTAGAAATTTAAGTGGCAATGTGTCTGGACGCGGGTTCGACTCCCGCCGTCTCCATTCATTTTTTTGATAGGCGCTAAAACGTTGATCTTCAGGGGATCATAAGACGTTTTTAGCACCTGTTTTTTTATTTGTTCAAAAAGACTGAGCATGACGAAGGAAAAAGTTACCAGAGCTACAAAATTTTTGGACTGTTTTACCCTTGATGTGATTGATTTTGACAACTAGTAACTTTTTTACTTATAAAACTTAAAATTGAGAGTGCCAATTTCAAAATTAAAACCCCGGCTCATCGTATTAGTCTCGAATTGAGTTGATTTTCCAGCCTCATTCTCTCTGAAAAAAATAATTATTTATGGCACTATTATATTTTTACCATTCCTATTCAAAAAAATTCCTATTTCTATCGAGCGATTTTTTTTTAATTGAAATACTAAATGAATTTAAGTCACTAACCTTTTAATCTATAATGATTTATATATTATAAATATAAATTTAATCTGAAACTGTTATTATGTATTTTTAAAATCCTGATTATATTTTATGATAATTTTTTTAAAAAAATTTTAGAACTAAAATTATAATTTAAGCTTTCTTTAGTTAGGATATGTGATTAATAAAATTGTTCTTTACTTATAGAATTATTTATAATAAGTTATATATGATAAAGAATTTACTATAAAAATTCTTTAAAGCTTGTATTTACTTTTAAAAACTGCAGATTTAACAGTAATGATAGCGAAACTTTTATTTTGATGTATGGAGGGGTTATTTATGAATGAATTAAGCTTAAAACGTAATGTTACTCTTGGGGGAATGGTACTGATTCCATTTGTTGCACTTGCATTTTCGCCTGCTATGTTTTCTGGAATTCTTGGATGGCGAGAATTAAAGGTTATCTCAGTCATTAGAAAAGCTTATTCACTATGGAGAGCAGGATCGTCAATTAGAGCGGCTCTTTCAGCTGCCACTGGAGGGTGGGGCTGGCTTGTAAGTTTGCTTGCGCAATTTGGGCTAGCTTACCTAGCTTCACAAGCGTTCAGTGGAAGTTGGGTTGTTGGTTACTAAAACAATAAAAAAGTCCACGGCCTTTGGTTTGTGGACTTTATTATATATAAAGGAGTCTTTATGAAGCAAAAAGCTATTCATTTATTCTTGATAGTGGGAATATTAATCCTACCGATCCTATTTATTTTTAGGAGTACGACTAATTTGAGTGTAAGATACATTTCTATTATTTTCTGTATTTTCTCAGTTTTATTTTCAGTATTCATTTCCTCTGCTTTGTTGAAATTTATTTATAAAATATTTATTAACTTTTCTAAAGAAATATTAGTTGAAATTCAAACTTTATTTTTGGGATATGTTTTTTTGAACGGTTTGATCTCATTTGCATTGAAAGACACATCGTTTTTTAGGGTTTATAATGTGTTAAATCCGACTTTAATTGTTTTTTTAAGTTCACTAACTATTATTTATAAGAATATATATGAAAAAAAGAAGTTGGCATATGCTGCAATCGTTTTTTATATTACTAACTGTATATTTGCGCTGATAGGAGTAATGATGAATTATGTTTGAGTTAATAAAACTTCGTTATAAACTTAATAAAGAGTACTTTTTCTCATCGAGTATTATCCTAAAGGATATTTCAGAAACACATAAAAAATTTTTTTTTGTATGTTATTTGACCTTAAAAGCTTTGTTATTGATGAGCATTATCTTTTTCATTGAGTTAGTGGTACCAAAAAATCAATCAGAAACTTATTTATTTGAGCTTAGCCAATTGGTCTTTTTTTTAGTGTGTGCTTTCTATTTTGCAAATGTTTCAGATGCAGAGAATAGTAAAACCCATATAAAAGATTTTTTGGTAGGTGCAAACTTTGATCTTAAAGAAAAAATCACAAATAAAAAAAAGTTGGCACTACTATTTTTCTGTGAGGCAAGCGCATTATGCTTATTAATATGGATGGTTTTAAGGCCTCTAGTTAATCGTGTTGCGCCAATTAATTTACTTGTTGCTTTTATTTTATCAATGGTAAGTTTACTAAGCGTCTTTTTTATGAATTACCATTCTAGACAGCAAAACGGATCTAAATATTGGGTTATGCAATATATGCTAGCTGGTTTTATATCTTTTGGTATTGTTGAATTTTGGCATTATTTTGAACAAACTATACCTTTAACTACTCATGAAATAAGCAGAATGATTTTATATCTCATGATGTGCGGATTGATCTACCAAATTATAAGTATATTTGTTTGTTTAAAAAAAGTTAAATGGCAAAACCAAAAGATAGGTGGACTAATTGGTGATTTTATTGAAAAATATATTAGTAATTCTGCTATTGTTTATGCTGCTCCAATTGTTTTTTTTAATATAGTGTCTGTTAGTCAGCTATCCAAGATCTTAATTATTGTTGCCTATCTTTCATTATTTGTTATGCCCAATGTTATGAGCTTAAGGTTTTTAAGCTATTATAAAATGGTTGGGGATAGTAGAAATATTCTAGTTAACTATGGGCAGGTGCTACTATTTTTCCAATTAGGCTTAGCTTTAATCACCGGTATTTTATCTGGTGTAAATGTTATTAATCTCTTTCTAATGTCCGCTTTACTTATTGGTGTAATGACATTGCGAATTTTGGTTGCCATTTTGGTAGTTAGGAGTAAGCATGAAGATGGACAGAAGACTGATTATTATGCCGTATCAATGTTTGCCCCAGTTATGTTGCTTGCTGCAATGGCTTTTTTCTGGAGGTAACGTCATGGGGATCTTAAAAAATTTTATAATCTTTTGGCTCCCTACAGTGGTTGTTTTATTGCTTTCCACATTTTCAACTGGAAAAACAGAGGCCGCTATCCAAAACGTCATTCCGACTGAAAATATTTTACAAAGAAATTTAATTGTTATGCTAGTAATATGGTCTTCAGGTTTCTTAAACAACTATATTTCTTATTGGATTTTTGGATTTAATTCCCTATTTTTTTCATTTGTATTGGCAGTTAACGGCAATGTAATGAATATTGTTGACGTTATGAAATATGGACTAATAGAAGTCTTGTCATTTTCAATTGTTTTGAGTATAGCAGGCACAGTAAAGGTGAAGCAACTTATGTTTGCAACAATTTTAATTATCGTTGCAGCTGTTTTAGAAAATTTAGTTATGCGAGGTGTGTTATGAAAATTACTAATCTATCAAAAAGTTATGGTGGTAACCCAATTTTTGAAGATGTGACATTTAGCTTCTCAAAAGGAATTATTTATAGCATTTTTGGTGTAAACGGTGTTGGTAAAACAACATTGTTAAACATTATAAATGGTAATTTAGGAGCTGATATTGGAAGGGTAGAATACAATGAAGGATCTCTGTTTATTGAAGATAACCATGTTCCCTTTGAGTTTATGACCGCAGATGAGTTTATCGTTACAACGTTTAAATTTAAGAAATCAAATTATTCGGAAGAGCAAAAAAACGAATTATTTGAACGCCTAAATTTTCAACCGGGAAAAAAGCGAATTTCGGAATATTCGAAAGGTATGCGAAGTAAACTTGTTCTAATTTTAGCTCTACTAGCAAATCCGCCCATCCTTCTTTTAGATGAACCCTTCTCTGATATTGATTTAGTAAGCTTTAAAGAAATTTCACATATTTTAAAGGCTGAACGAAACAAGCGAATTGTAATTTTTTCAACACATGTCGCAAAGATAGCATATGAATTAGCTGATAAAATTTTATATTTGAAGAATGATGGTCTTTTTGATTTAACTCGTACATTCGTAAGCTCAGATGAATTGGAGAAATTTGTTCTAGAGAAGATGGAAAACCAATGAAAATATTTTATAAGCAGCATAAAACGCTGGCGTTTCTGTTTGGTATTTTCTTCTTTTTATTAGTTGTAGTATTTTTAGCAGTCATTTTATTTAATACTACAGTAGAAAATAAAGAAGTGGAGTTTTCAACTATAACGATTAAAAATCAACCTGACGATATTTTTAAAGGTGTGGTTGAACCAGATACGGTAGATAAGTATATGCTTGATCCATCACTCGGTGATCTTAGTGAAATTAACGTTATAAATGGGCAGAAAGTTAAACAAGGGGATACTATTTTAACCTATAAGCAAATGCTTGACAATTCAGATATTAACATGACAAGTCTTACTTTTGCGATAATGACGGCGAAGCAAAACCTCAATAATGCTACTCAAGATTTAGCAGATGCTCAAACAAAAGATTCACAATTACGAGCTAAATTTAACGAAGTTAACGAGGATGAAAAAGCTGAAATTAACAGTAAGATTGAGGCGAATAATGAATCATGGAAAACAGCTACTCGCGAGGTCCAATCAGCACAACTTGCATTAGATGAAGCGAATACGAATTATAAAAATGCTGAGACTAAGGTAACTCAGACCTCTAAAATAAATCTTATAAAGGCAAAATCTTCGGGTATGGTAGCAGTGTCACATATAAATAACGATACTGATCCGTTCGTTCAAATTGTATCTTCGGATACTAAGGTTACAGCACGAATTTCAGAATTTGATTTTGAACACATAAAAGTGGGGATGAAAGTTTCTGTTGAACCAATTAACTCTAATCAAAAAGCCATCGGTACAGTTACAAGTATTTCGTCAGTTCCTCTTAGAAAAACAAGTGATTCTACCGCAACCTATTATGAGTTTACGGTTAAACTAGAGCACAATCTTCAGAACGGTTTTAATGTCCAAGTTCATCTCAAAAAAGACGGGTATATTGTTCCAAAATCGGCTGTTCGTGATAATCAAGTTAAGCTAAAAAAAGAAGATTCATTTATCAAAACTACAGTTCAAACTGAAGAAGTAAGTGGGAAAATACTCATTAAATCAGGTTTAAAGACGGGTGATAAAATTGCTGAAAATTTTGAGGATATCAAATGACTTCATTAGTTAAGCTGATAGATGTTGTAAAGTCGTATCGAGTTGCAAATTCAGAAACTCTTGTCCTTAATCATATTTCATTAGAAATCTCTAAAACAGAATTTGTTGGTATTATGGGGAGGTCAGGATCAGGAAAATCGACGTTGCTCAATTTAATAGGATTTCTTGATAAGCAATTCGATGGGGAATACTTTTTTGAGGGAAAAAATATCCATGAATTTTCAGATGATGCTTTATCAAAACTCCGTAACCAGAATGTAGGATTTGTATTTCAAAATTTTAGTTTAATTGAAAATCAAACTATTGCACAAAATGTTGCACTTCCACTAAGTTATGCCGGAAAAATTGATTATACAAAAGTAAAAGAAAGTTTATCCCTAGTGGAGCTTTCTGGTTTTGAAAATCGATCGGTTAGACTCTTATCTGGTGGACAGCGTCAAAGAGTCGCAATTGCGCGTGCAATTATTAACTCTCCTAAATTTATAATCGCAGTTGAACCAACTGGATCTTTAGCTTCTAAGACATCCCGTAATATCATGCAGCTTTTAAAAAAACTCAATCAAGCAGGCACTACTATTATTCTGGTCACTCATGACAAGAATCTAATTAACTATTGTGATCGTAGTATTCGATTAGAAGATGGGGAGGTAATTGATTGAATATTCAATTATCACTTAAAAACGCTTTTCAAGCACTACTTTATAATGGAAAGCGGAGTATACTTACAATGATTGGTATTGTCATTGGTGTTAGTTCAGTGATAACAATACTTAGTCTTAGCCGTGGGTTTGAAAGATATGCTATAGAAAATTTAACCCAGGATAATACCAAAAACGTTACAGTTGATGTGAACTTTTTCCCCAGTGATAATACTGCAGAAAGAGACTATTTTACCGATCAGGATTTATATCTAGTCAAATCACTTAATGGAGTAGATAAAGTAGATTATGTTACAAGTTCAACAGATACTTTATATAAAGACTTAACATTACATGGTACAAAATATAACAAATCAATTTCCCTGATAAAGACTCAAGGTAGACCTGTCGATTATGGCAGGCCTATAGATGAGAATGATATAGAGTTTAATCATAAAGTAACTGTGATTGACAGTGACGTAGCTAAGCTACTTGTTGAAGGGTCAGTGGAAACTGCTCTTGGAAAAGGGATGGAAATCGATAGTATAATCTACCAGATTGTTGGAATTGTCCATATCGATTCTGAAGACGTATTTTCAGATTTAGCCAATATTGAAATACCAAAAAAAACATACGAGTTTTATAATCTGAATAGAAACCAGGTTTCAAGTATTCGAATTCATATTTCCGAGGGCAATAAGCCTTCTACTATTGGTAATCATGCGTTAAAATTACTGACTGAGTCGGGTAGTATGACTGATCAAGGAACTTATGAAATATTTGATATGGGTCAGCTAACGGACAGCATAGGTAAGCTTTTATCAATATTCACTATATTTATTTCGAGTATTGCAAGTATTAGTCTATTGATTGCGGGTGTTGGAGTGATGAATATGATGTATACCTCAGTATCAGAACGAACCAAAGAAATTGGAGTTAGACGAGCAGTTGGCGCTCGGAAAAGGGATATTCGTAATCAGTTTTTAATTGAAGGTTTACTGTTAACAATTTCAAGTGGTGTTATCGGGTATGTGGTTGGCTTTTTTATCGCTCTCCTTATTTCTTTGGCGTTACCATTCAGAGTTCGACCTGACCTATTTATTGTCTGTTTGGCTATAGGCATAACAAGCACTTTAGGTATAGTTTTCAGCTTTGCACCAGCTAATTCAGCAGCGAAAAAAGATGTGGTTACAATCCTAAGGTAGTCACCACGCTATACAAAATATACACTCTTTTTTCAATGAACAAAATTAGCTCAAGCTGTATCGTAGCTAAAACTTTGTAAGTTGGAATCATTCTTTCTTTTTTCTGCTGACTACATTAGCTGAATTAGGAATCGAACACCAGCTGATTCAAAAGAATAATCTAATTAATCCTTAAACGATCTGTGTTTAAAATAAGCTTAAGGGTAGGTAGATTATTCTTAGCAAGTAAAAAACTTCTTCTTCAACCCTTAGCCAAAGGTTGGAAAAGAAGTTTTGTATGCAACACATTGAGAAAAGCAGTTAACAGATGCCTTGCTTCGTTTTCTTCGTTAAAAAAAGGGATAAAAAGCCTGTGACTAACAGGATTGCCGCTGAAACGTAATAAGGAAAGAAATGGTTAATATCAAACAGATAGCCGGCCGTCATTGGTCCTAAAATATTGCCAAAGCTGGTAAAGGTTGAATTCAAGCCATTAATAGTTCCTTGTTGATCACCTGCATGTTTAGACAAATAGGTGGTAACAGCTGGTCGAAATAAATCAAAGGCCAAGAAAACCACAAAGGTTGAAAAAACGACGACTAAATTATTTTTGGTAAAAGCAATCACTGAGATAAATAGAGCACTTGCAAAAAAAGTTAACTGAATCAGTCCCAATTCGCTGATTTTTCTAACGATTCCGTCAAAGAAAAACAGTTGGCAAATAAGAGCTAAAATACCACTTACAGTGATAACTACCGCGATTTCACTGGTAGTAAAGCCAAAGTTGACGGTTGCCATAATACTGTAAATCGCTTCAAACGCTTGGAGACCAAAAGAAGAGATCAAAATAATCACAAATAAGGAAGTAAAGATTGGTTTTTTTAAGATCTCCCATATAGAACCTCTTTGAGCTTCAACTGCAGCTTGAATTCGTTTGGTCGGCTCTTTTAAGACTGTCAGTGTTAAAAAAAAGCCGATTAAGGCTAACAACGCTGCTGCAAAAAAAGGAACGCGAATGCCAAAATAAGCGATAAAACCGCCAACGCCCGGACCGATAATAAAACCACCGCTGATCGCTGCTGATACTAAGCCCATTGCTTTCGGACGTTCAGAAATAGTTGTCATATCAGCGACAAACGCGGTAACTGACGGCATGATCAGAGCTGCTGCTATGCCTCCTAGTCCTCGAGAAATGTAAAAACCACTTTTTGATTGAGCGAGACCAAACAGTAATTCGGACAGTGAGAAGATCAGCATACCGGCAGCAATCATTTTTTTTCGACCGATTTTATCCGACAAGATACCGGATAATGGCGAAGTGATTAATTGGGCAATGGCAAAAATAGAAATCATCATCCCCATCGTTGTGCCTGAAAAGTGCATTTCTTCTTTTAACTGTGGGATAACGGGAATCACTAAACCAACCCCCAGAAAAACCAACAGTAAATTGGAAATAGCTAAATACATCATCCGATTTTTTTTCGTCATAAGTTCCTCCTCCATTAAAAAAACAGCCATCAGCAATGGCCATTTCTTTTTTGTTATGTATTTTTAGTAGCGAGCAAAGCGTGAAACTGCCCGTTTTTTCTCATTTTACAATATTTATTGAAATTTTTCATCTATTTTTACTTACTTTTTCAAATTAAAAAAGGCGTTACTTTTGAGTAAAATTATGGAAAAGTGATCTTAAGTAAAGCTGATAAAAAGCTTTCTAAAAAAGGCAATGTATCGTATGATACAAAAAGGAAAGACATCTTTGAACAAAAGCACTACTTCCCCAAGAACTGCTAAATACAAGATGTCTTTTTGTGATGCTCAATTGATGAGCCTCTAATAGAATATAAGATTTTACAATAATTTGCAAGTAATATCTTAATTGTTAATATTAATAAAATTATATATAAGTGGTTTGGGACTGATAAACTGCGAGATGGAGGGGTTTTTATGGATAAAAAAAAACAAACAATTGAAGCATTTTGGGATGATTTTGCTGAAGAATATGCAGAAATTCGGCAAGCTTCTACCGTGCCGGTCGTTGATACGTTGAAGCATTATCTTTTACAACAGCAAATTTTACCTTGTGGGACTTTTTTAGATCTGGCCGGAGGCCCCGGCAATTATCTGACTGCTTTTCAAGAGCTGGTTACTGCTTATACGCTAGTAGATATTTCCAGCCAAATGTTAGCGCTAGCTCAAGGAAAGTGTCAAAAACATGCTCGCTTACTGCATGCGAGCCAAGCCGAATTTCTGTCAAACGCATCAACTTATAATGTAGTTTTTACTGCGATGAATCCTGCTTTAAGAACCTCAGCCGAGCTTTATGAGTTGCTTCAATTGGCTACTTCGTGGTGTTTAATTTTTCGCATGGTTAAAGAAGATGACGAGTTGTTTTCCCACTATGAATCAGTTGAGGATCCCGACTGGCAATTAAATGAAGTTTATAAAACGTATCTAACCGAAGAACAAATTCCTTTTCAAAGCAAGATGTTTACTTTTGAGTGGATTGAAGAGGTAGACCAACAGCTGTTTTCCGATTATTTTGAGGAGAAATTTACGCATGAAACATTGCAGCTGCTGATTGCTCAGCACTTTGGTAAGCATACAGTGCGCTCGGTGAAACATACTGTTACTTACGAATTGCTATTGATTGATCGACGGAAGAATGGCTAATTGAGCCTAAAGCAAGGAAGGATGCGACAGTTTAAGTGATCAAGTGCGTAGTAATGGCAACTTTTTTGGCAATAAAGTCTACTTTTGATAGAAGATAGAATAATGAAGAGAAAAGAGGGAAAACAAATGTCAAAATTTTATCGCAATGTTAAGACCGGTCAGGTAATCGGTGAGGATCAGTATAAGAACGCTTGTTAGAAACGACAAAAAATGCTAGTTGGGAGATCGCAAGTGTTGGTATGAATTTATTTGACGATCAGGCCACTGGTAGTCAAGATCTCGAAGAATACGTACCTGAAGAAAAAACACAAAAATAATGGGACTAGTCCTAATGAAGGATATAAATCGCTCAAACATCTTTTTGCATAATAAGCGTTTGGGCTTTTTTCGACGCCTTTGAAAGTGAAAGAAGAAAACCATTGAAAACGATCTGCTGAGCTGAGCAGTCGCCAAAATGGTTTTCTTTTTTTAGCTATTTTTTATTTTTCATCACCGTCATTACAGTCAATGGAATAGTGATCACGATGTAGCCGATAATGCTAGCGACAATCATGTAACCGATTTGGCTTGTAAAATGAAAGCAGTTAGTAAGGGCAATTGCTATGACCATTGATAGCGCATAACAGATAAATAATTGGATAAAACGTTTTGTTGACAAAAAAATCACCTTTCCCTGCAAAAATATAAAAATAAATAATTTCCAGAAATAGTATACACCCATTCATGAAAATAAACTATAGTCATTTCAGTTCAGGAAAAGTGATCGTTGGTTTTAGTGATAGTGATGATGCTGCTGACGTCTCGACTGAGTCGGTTCATTGGTGGTAATGTGTGTCGACTGGTGCTGATCATTTGGTTTAGTGGGATCAACAGGGTGAGCTAAAGAACCTTTAGTATCTAAGCTGGTCGTTGATGTCCCAGTTGTTTTTCTTACAGTAGACGCGGTTTGGCGGTGTTTCTTTTGACCGGTGTTGCCAGTAATTGTCAGATAGATAATCAAAGAGATCATGATTATTGTTAGAATAATTAAAAGAATAAACATGTTAAATGAAATGAACATGTAGCTCCCTCACTTTAAAGTTTTTTCTTAGTTTAACAAAAAAACAAAAGTCCGTCACCCTTTTCTTTTCGGAAGTGTGAGTTTTCTATGGAAACGTTTGCTCTTCTGCTAGTTTGTTGGTAGAATAATTATTGTGTAAGAATTATTTTAAAAATTTACTTAACACATTGGTGAATTTTGTTGAAAAGGTACCATGAAGTTCTTTTGTGACCGAAGCCAAAGGATATTTTTTTGACGACAGCCCTCATTCATGGAGCCTTTTCGTAAAAACGAGGAGGTTATTTTGCGTGAAAGTAAGTATTTTTACAACCTGTGTGGTGGATTTACTGTTTCCTAATGTAGGAATTGCCATGGTGGAAGTGTTGGAGCGCTATGGCTGTGAAACGGTATTACCGGAAAATCAAACTTGTTGTGGCCAGCCGACATATAACAGTGGCTATGTAACCGAAAGTACCGCAACCTTGAAAAACCAAATTGACTGTTTTGATGGGGCTGACTATGTTGTAGGACCGGCTGGTTCTTGTGTCGGTATGATGAAAGAGTACGGCAAGTTTTTAGCCGATGATCCTATTTATGGACCAAAAGCGCAGCGTTTAGCTGAACGAACGTATGAATTCAGTCAGTTTTTATATCGGGTTTTAGGTGTTAAAGATGTCGGTGCTACCTTACATGGAAAGGCAACTTACCATCGCTCTTGCCATATGACTCGTATTTTAAAAGAATGGGAAGCACCTTTTATTTTATTGGATCACGTGGCAGGTTTGGAAATGATTCCGTTAGGACATATTGAAAATTGCTGCGGATTTGGTGGAACATTTTCGGTGAAAATGCCGGCAATCTCTGAACAAATGGTCAATGAAAAAATGCAGGATATTATTGATACCGGTGCTGAAATTCTAGTCAGTGCGGATATGGGCTGTTTGATGAACATCGGCGGCAAGTTCAATCGAGAAGGGAAAAAAATTAAAATTATGCATATTGCTGAAGTGTTAAATCATCAGGTAGATCCCAGTAGAATGGATCAAGCTCAAATCATGACTGTTAGATAGGAGGAGTTTTTGTGGGATTAATAACCAGTAATCAATCACTTAAAGAACGAATTGAAGCAAGCAAAGAAGACGTGTTTATGCAACAAGCAGTTGCCAAAGCACAAGACGATCAATGGCAAAAACGAGAAGAAGCACGAGCGGCATTAGGCAATTGGTCTCAGTGGCGCGAACTTGGTGAACAGATTCGGCAACATACCATTCAATATTTACCAGACTATCTGGAAGAATTCAGTGACAACGTTGCTAAACGAGGCGGCCACGTCTTTTTTGCTCAAACTGCTGAAGAAGCACAAGACTATGTAAAACATGTTGTTTTGGCTAAAAAGGCCCAAAAAATTGTGAAATCCAAATCAATGGTTACCACAGAAGTCGATCTTGATCCGATGCTGATGAGCTTGGAAGGCGTTAGTGTAATGGAAACGGATTTGGCTGAATTTATTTTACAATTGGATGATTGGGATGAACCGTCTCACATTGTTTTTCCCAGCATTCATAAAAACCGGGAACAAATTCGTCGTGTTTTTGCGGAAAAGCTCGGTTACCAAGGAGATAACAATCCTGAAAATCTTGCCCGTTGCGCACGTGAAGTGATGCGCAAATTTTTCTTAGAAGCACAGATCGGAATTACGGGTTGTAATTTTGCCGTTGCCGATAGTGGCTTAATTAATTTAAATACCAATGAAGGCAATGCGGATTTAACGATCAGTATTCCAAAAACACAAATTGTTTTAATGGGCATGGAAAGAATTGTTCCTAGTATGCAAGAAGCCGAAGTGTTGGATAATTTGCTGGCTCGCAGTGCAGTTGGACAAAATTTAACTACCTATGTTACTTTTGCCGGTCAAAAAAATCCCGATGAAGCAGATGGTCCTGAAGAATTTCACGTCGTGATTTTGGATAACGGTCGTTCTAATGCTTTAGGCACGCCGTTTCAACCGGTTTTACAGTGTATTCGCTGTGGTTCTTGCTTGAATGTTTGTCCTGTCTATCGCCACATTGGTGGTCATGGCTACGGCTCCATTTATCCAGGTCCTATCGGCGCGGTTTTATCCCCTGTCTTGGGTGGCTATAAACAATTTGGGGATTTGCCTTATGCCTCAAGTTTATGCGGTGCTTGTACTGAAACTTGTCCAGTCAAAATCCCACTGCACGAACTGTTAATTGAACATCGGAAAGTATTGACAGATGACTTGAAGATGAAACATGGCTTTGAAGACCTACAAATGCGAGTAGTCGGAAAGGCAACAGGCACGCCAGCTCTGTTTAAAACAGCCATGAAGGTTGATCACGCTAGTTTGGGGTTGTTGAGCAAGCGTTCAGGAATTGTGGTTGAAAACCTGTACAATCACGGTGGCTATCTTAATAAAGGACCGGGCTTGGTAAAAGGCTGGACAGACGTGCGTGATTTACCAAGACCGCCAAAAGCTTCAGAGAATTTTAGAAGCTGGTTTAAAAAACACAAAGCAGGTGAAACAGATGGAAAATGAAGCCATTCAAAATCGTGAACCGTTTTTGCAAAATTTACGTGAAAAATTAGGGATTGAACGGCAGCCGGTTTCTGCGCATCCTTTTACGCCCATCAACCAGTTGCCTACGACTCAATTGGCAGAGCAAACACCGAATGAGCTGTTAGCGATCACTAAAGAGCGTGTGGCAAAAATTCGAGCGACTCTGGTAGAAACTACGAAAGAAAATTTAGGACAGACCCTCAAAGAATGGATCAAAAATTTCGGCGGTGGCAGTGTGTTGTTGCCAACAGATGAACGGTTTGCTGCTTATGGGCTGACTGAATTTTACGAAGGAGCCGCCTTTGGTGAGGCAAAATTGACTTGCTGGCAGCCAGGTAACGAGATGCGTCAAGAAAATTTACAAAAAGCGGCTAATGCCAATATTGCCATTGCTTTTGCCGAGTACTTATTAGCTGAATCAGGAACTGTTGTTGTAGAATCCAGTGCCGGACAAGGTCGTTCACTGCATTTTTTACCGAAACATTATCTTTCAATTATTCCCATGAGTAGGTTAGTGCCTCGTTCCACACAGCCGGCAGCGTACTATACTAAACAAGTGGCAAGCGGTGCCGCCACTGGCTCAGCGATTCATTTTATTTCAGGTCCCTCCAATTCAGGCGACATTGAAATGCAGTTGGTGGTAGGACTTCATGGACCACTGGAAGTTTGCTATGTAGTAATTACAGATTGCTAATTACCTGGCATCGGGCGATAAAAGACAAGAAAGCCTCAGTGCTTTTTTGTCTTTTGTTTGTGAAATCAATAAGAAAATTCTTGGATTTTTTATAAGTTAATATGAAAGAATCATGAATTAATGTGCAAATGCTATAGGTAAAGTTCTTTTTATGGTAAACTATTAGCAGAAATGTTATGGAGGAATGAGTTTGAAATCAAAAGAATTTTTGAAAACCGTCTTGCCTTTGGTGGGATTTGTGATTCTATTATTATTACTACGCCAGTATGTTTTTTCACCTGTCGTAGTTAAGGGTCATTCAATGGACCCAACTTTAGCTGACGGAGAACGAGTTATCGCTTTAAAAAACACGGAAGTTCACCGCTTTGACATTGTGACATTTCCCGCTCCAGACGAACCAAACAAAAATTATATTAAACGTGTGATCGGTTTGCCAGGTGAGACCGTTGAATACAAAAATGATACCTTATATATTGACGGCAAAGCATATAAAGAACCCTATTTAGATGAATTTAAGAATGCTTTGACTGACGGGCAGCCGCTTACCGCTGATGTTCCACCAATAAAAGTTCCGGCTGATCACTATTTTGTCATGGGGGACAATCGTCGGAATTCAAAAGATAGCCGCTTTATTGGTAGTATCAAGAAAGAGACGATTTTTGGTGATGTGAAGTTTGTTTTGTGGCCGTTAAATCGTTTCGGCACCTTACCGAAAGTTACTCAAAAATGAGGCAGAGGGTTCAGCCTGTTGTTAAACAGGGATGAACGAAACTGAAAGTTCTACGACCAATTAAATAGAAAATTAGGATGTAAAACAACGCTGGAAGATGCTTTGATTTGCATCCTTCCTTTTTTCGTGTTGGTTTTGGCAACTTGCCAAAATATGGTAAACTATTGTTAGGAAAACAAAGGATGTGAAAACATGAATGTGCAGTTTATCAGAGGTATCGCAATAGCAGATTTGCAAACGCCGCTAGTCGAGGCCGCAAATCAATGGCTGAATGAAGATGCGCAGCATGAAGTCTTTTATTTAGTCCCTAATCACATCAAGTTTGAGCAAGAAATTCATATCTTGCAACAAATGAAACAACAACAGGCAAATACGTCTGATTCAATAGCCAGTACCCGCCTACAAGTGTTCAGTTTTTATCGCTTGGCGTGGTATTATTTGCAACATACCCAGTTTTATAGCTCTGATGTATTGTCAGATGCTGGAGCAGCGATGATTTTCCGAAAAATTTTAACGGAGCATGAAGAAGAGCTCCAAATTTTTCGCGGCGAGATCAACAAAGCCGGCTTTATTCAACAGCTTTTTCATTTATATCAGGAAATGAAAGATGGCAACATCGGCTTGGAAGATTTATATGCTTTGTTGGAAACGCAACAACCGGGCGTGAGAGAACAAGATTTACAAGCCAAGTTCCAAGATCTTTTATTCATTTTTACGAAGTTTCAAGCTCAAATTAGTCAGTATGGATATGAATCGACCGAAATCTTGCAGCATTTAAGTGACTATTTGGAGTCGACGCCTTTGCAGCATGTTCAGTTTGTGGTTTCTGGTTTTGAGCGCTTTACCGCACGGGAACTTCGTTTGCTAGAGGTGCTGATGACCAAGGCAGGATCGGTGAAAATTGCATTGATGTTGGATCGACAATATCCCACAGAGCTTCCTGACAGTCGATCAATATTTTATGAAGCCGGAAAAACCTATCATCAATTATATCAAATGGCCCGCAGTCATCAGATCCCAGTGTTAGCGGATCAGGTTGTACCTGAACAGTTGCAGCCGTTAATTGTCAATCCTCAATTACAAGCCTTAAATCATTATTGGATTGCTGCGCAAGAACGTGTGGTAGAGCCTCAAAGACAATTGCTAGAGGGTGAAGGCCTTGAATTATGGCAAGCGGAAAACAGCAAAGAAGAAGTTACGCAAGTGGCTCGGGAAATTAGGCGGCTAGTTTCTGAAGAAGGGTATCGTTATCTTGACATTCAAATATTAACGCGGGATTTGCCTTGCTATGAGAACTTGTTGGAGCCGATTTTTACAGACCATGAGATTCCCATCTATGTCGATCGGGAAATGACTATGGAACGTCATCCACTAGTAGAATGGATTGATTCTTTATTTGCGATCGCCGCTTATAATTACCGTTACCGTGATGTGTTGCGCTTTTTGCGCACGGAGCTATTTTTTCCTGCTCAAAGTGAAGTAGCTGCTGATGAAGATGACTGGCTAGCTCAGCGGAATGAATGGCGCCGTAAAATTGACCTGACCGAAAATGTGGTTTTGGCTTATGGCTATGAAGGCCACTATTGGCAAAGGGAAAAAGACTGGCAGTTTATTCGTTATGATTTTGAAACAGAAGAACAAGAAGATGTTGCTCTTATGGAGCAAGCCTCTAATCAAGTGCGACAAGCTGTTCAACGCTTGCTACCTGTTTTTTTTGAAGCTATGACAACTGCCGCCACCGGTAAGGAAGCAGCAACGCTTTTTTATCGATTTTTGATTGAGTGCGGAGTAGAAATTCAGTTGAATAAATGGCGCCAACAGGCAATTGCCAATGGCCAGTTGGAAATCGCAAAAAATCATGAACAAACTTGGACGGCGTTGATGTCTTTGCTGGATGATTACGTGACTGTTTATGGGGAGGAGCGTTTCGACTTTGCCCTTTTTCAAGAGGTGTTCACAAGTGGTTTAGAAGGACTGCATTACAATAAGGTGCCAACAGCAATCGACCAAGTGCAAGTTAGAAGAATGGATTTGACCCGTCCGGCAGTCGCAAAAGCGGTGTTTGCCATTGGGATGACAGAAGAGATTTTTCCGCAAAAAGTGGAAAATAAATCCCTGCTATCTGATGAAGAACGCCAGTTAGTGAATGACCAATTAGCAGAAAATCAGTACTTGTCTGAAGATACCAATCGTAAAATGGCTCGAGAACCTTACGTGGCTTATTTAGTCTTTTCTTCTGCACAACAGCGCTTATATCTTAGTTATCCAGCAGTCAAAGATACGAAGCAAGAGGTGAAGGCCTCTCCTTATTTTCGCACGATCCAGCAAGCTTTTTCACTACCGCTTTTGCTGAAGAATGAGGTGCGTATTGAGGACGATGCGAAAACCAGTTTAGAAAAAATCAGCACTTTTCGTACGCTAATTGGTGAATTGACCTCTTTAAAACGTCAACGGAAAGAAACCAATCGTGGGCTCTTACCATTTTGGTTAAATATGGAAAAATCATTGATGAATCAGCCCCTTGCGGACTTAGCTGAGAGAGTCTTTGCCAGTTTGAAACACCAAAATATTCCTGAAAACATCGAAGCAAAACTAGCTGAACCTTTGTACGGCAAGCATATCTATACGTCAGTTTCAAGAATGGAAAGTTTTTTCCGCTGTCAATTTCAATACTTTTCTCGCTACGGCCTTGGCTTGAAAGAACGAACAATTTTTGGTTTATCCTCAGCGGCGACGGGCGAATTTTTCCATGAATCGCTGGATCAATTTTTCAAGCAATTGCTAACCAAGCAACGGATTTTAACGGAAATGAGTGATAAGGAAGTTCAGACTTTTGCTGAAGAAGTAATTGAACGAGTGCTGGACGATCCTCGTTTTTCTGTATTAACGACGAGCAGTCGGATGAATTATTTACGTTATCAATTAAGCCAAACCGTGAAAAAAGTCGGCTGGGCCTTAAAACGACAAAGTCAACGCAGCGGAATGTCAACTGTTCAAACGGAATTGTTATTTGGACAAATTGCAGCACAAAAGGGCATTCGTGGCTTAGAGCTGCCTTTAGAGAATAACGGCAAAATTAGCGTTCGAGGGAAAATCGATCGAGTGGATCAAATCGTAACACCAGAAGCTACGTATCTTGGGGTTATTGATTATAAGTCCAGTCATCGTAAATTCAATATTACCGAAGCTTATTATGGTCTAGCAATGCAAATGTTAACTTATTTAGATGTTGCTTTAATGGATGCTGTTGATTTGGTAGGAAAAGCTGCCAAACCAGCCGGCTCGCTTTATATGCATGTCCATAATCCTGTTTTGGCCTATGACGGTCAGACTGAGGTTGACCATGAACTTTTGAAAAAATATCAATTTGATGGATTGCTGCTGAAAGCTCCTGATTTGTTAACTCATTTAGACACTAGCTTAGAGGCTAAGCAAAGTTCACTGCTCTTTCCTATTGAAAAATCGGCTAAAGAGTTGATTAAACCTGGACGCAGACAAGAAGAAAAATTTGTGACTGAACCTGAACTTAATGCTTTGTTAAAACACAACCGCAGTAAGTTCATCGAAGCTGGCAACAGAATAACTGGCGGTGAAGTCCAGTTAAATCCGGCTTATCAAGGCAAGGAACGGATTGCTTGTCGATTTTGTCCTTTCCGCAGTATTTGTGAATTTGATGTGATGCTAAAAGAAAATAACTACAATCGAATGGACCATTTAAGCAAGGAAGATGTTATGCATCGGCTAATGGTTGATGAAGAGAAAGGAGTGCCGGAAGATGAGTAAAACGATCCCTTTGCGGCCTCATAATGAACAATTTACCGACAGTCAGTGGCAGGCCGTTTTTGACGGAGATGAAAATATCTTAGTTTCTGCTTCAGCCGGTTCAGGTAAAACGACGGTTTTGGTGCGGCGTGTAATTGAAAAAATCAAAAGCGGTATTGATCTTGATCGTTTATTAATTGTTACTTATACCGAAGCAGCCGCCAAAGAAATGAAAGAACGAATTCAAGTGGCATTACAAAAGACGATAAGTGAAGCGAGTGCGCCGACTTTACAGCGTCATTTTACCAGACAACTGGCATTATTGCCGACTGCCAATATCAGCACGTTGCATGCTTTTTGTTTAACCGTTATTCGTCGCTTTTACTATTTGATTGAAGCGGACCCGGTTTTTCGTTTGCTAACAGATGAAACGGAAACACTTTTGCTGAAAGAAGACGTTTGGGATGATTTACGGGAAACTTTTTATGCAGAAAATCACGCCGCTTTTTATCGTCTAACGGAGAATTTTTCCAATGACCGTAATGATGAGGGCTTAACTAAATTGATCTTCTCCTTTTATGATTTCGCTAAAGCTAATCCTGATCCTGACGGCTGGATTGAACAACTAGTACAAAGCTATGCTGTAGGTTCGCACTTAGGGGACTCGCCGTTATTTCAAATATATTTGAAGCCGACAATTTTAGATACTTTAGCACGCTGCTTACGGCGTTATCAGGAAATGGTGCAATTAACTGAAAATGATGAAAAGCTAGCAAAAATTTGTCAGCTTGCTCAAATAGAGCACCAACAAACCCAGCAGTTGTTTGTTTTTTTACAAGCCAATGATTTGCAAGGCGCTTATCAGCTAACGGAAAGTTTGCAATTTGGCCGTTATCCAACTGTGCGGGATGAAGAAGCTAAAGTAATTGCCGGACAAGCCAAAGACCTGCGGGAACAAAATAAAAAAGCGATCAATGATATAAAAGCCAATTTATTTACGTTATCACCGGCAGCAATGAAAGATATTATGCAAGAAGCTGCGCCGCTGGTGGCGGAACTAGCGCGGGTAGGACAGGCCTTTATCGATGCGTATAGTACTGAAAAGTTAAAGCGTAACTTGGTTGACTTCAATGATTTGGAACATTATACGTTAGCAATTTTGGCTCAAAAAACGGCAGCAGGGATGGTTGCTTCAGAAGCATCACTTTATTATCGTCATAAATTTGAAGAAGTATTAGTGGATGAATATCAGGATATTAACCAGTTGCAAGAAACCATTTTATATTGGCTGCGGCGTCCGGCTGCCAAGGAAGGCAACTTATTTATGGTAGGAGATGTAAAGCAGTCCATTTATTCCTTTAGGCTAGCGGATCCAACATTATTTATCGATAAATATTCGAAATATGGCCGTGGTGAAGAAGGCAAACGGATTATTCTGGCAGAAAATTTTCGTTCCAGAAAAACGGTGCTGGACTTCACCAACTTAGTCTTTGAACAACTGATGGATGAGCAAGTTGGTCAAATTGAATACGACGAAGCAGCGGCTTTAATTCCTGGTTTTGATCAGTTCAACGACTCAGGCGATTACGCCACCGAATTGCTGATTTATGAAAAGAAGGCAGCGGTGTCGGAGGATCAAGCCGCAGTTCTTCCTGAACTTGCTGCTACTGAATTTGTGATTGAAGATAAAACACAAGGAGAGCTTTATCTCACCGCTTTGAAAATTCGTGAGCTAGTAGACAGTCAATTTGAGATTTATGATAAAAAAACTCAGACTGTCCGCCCGGTAACTTATCAAGATATTGTTTTGTTGACACCTACTAAAAAGAATAACTTGGCTATTTTGGATGTTTTCAAAACAGTTAACATTCCCATCCAGGTCAACGATGCACAAAATTATTTTCAAGCGACGGAAATTCGCATTATGGTTGCTCTTTTGCAGTTGATTGATAATCCGTATCAAGATATTCCCTTAGCTGCTGTCTTACGTTCCCCAATCGTTGGTCTGAAAGAAAAAGAATTAGTGTTGATTCGTTTAGCCAATCAAAAAGCCAGTTATTATGATGCCTTTTTAGCTTTTAACAAAAAAACAGAACTAACAACTGACGAAAAAACATTGCAAAAACAAACATTGGCTTTTGCTTCCTTACTGGAAAAATGGCGTGAAATGGCACGACGTACCCAGCTGGCGGACTTAATCTGGACGATTTATCGTGATACGGCATACTTAGATTATGTTGGTGGCTTGCCAGCCGGCAAACAGCGTCAAGCGAATCTGTATGCTTTGGCGGATCGCGGCGCTGCTTATGAAAAAACGACATTTCGTGGGCTCTTCCAGTTTGTGCGCTTTATTGAAAAAATGCAGGAAAAAGATAAAGACTTAGCTGAGCCGGTGGTTTTGACTGATGAAAATGCAGTTCGTGTAATGACGATCCATGCAAGTAAAGGCTTGGAATTCCCTATAGTTTTCGTTTTGGATATGACGAAGGAATTTAATTTAGGTGATTTAAACGAACGATATATTTTTGAAGAAAAATTAGGTGTTGGCCTGCGTTATTTGCAGTCGGATACGCGGGTTCTTTATGATACGTTGCCGTTTTTAGCTATTAAACAAGTTCGCTTAAAAAAACTTTTATCTGAAGAAATGAGAAAGCTCTACGTCGCCTTAACGAGAGCGGAGCAAAAATTATTTTTAGTGGGTTCTTATAATGATCAGCAATCTATGTGGAAAGAATGGCAAAAAGTAGCGGACGTTACCAATAAGGTCTTACCTGCTGAAAATCGACTGCAAGCTAAAAGTAGTTTAATGAATTGGGTAGGAATGTCCTTAATTCGTCACCGAACAGCTTCTGAGTATCAAACTGAAATGGCTGTGGTGACTTTGCCTGAAATTTGGGCGCATCCAGCTACGTTTACAATTGAGTGCAAAAATGAAACCCAAATCAAAGCAGCGCTAGCTCAATTGCAATTTACCGAAGCAGCACAAACACCAGTAGTGACTGATGAACAAGTTCCAGCTGTTTTAATTACGCAAGGCTTAAAACGGTTGAATTATCAATATCCGTTTACTGTGGCTAGCCAAACGACTAGCTATCAATCCGTCTCTGAAATCAAGCGGGTGTTTGATGACCCCGATAACCAACAATTGTTGCAAATTGATATGAATCCTGATCAAACTATTCAAGCTAATCCAGTAATCGTTAATCGGATGACTGATGCAGTATTAGCAAAACCGAAATTCATGGATACAGTTCAAGCACCTTCGGCAGCTGAAATTGGTACTGCTACCCATTATTTATTACAGCTGATGGACTTAACAAAAGTTCCTACTAAAAAATCTTTAGATCAACTAAAGCAGCAACTGATTGATCGTAAAGTGATTCAAGCGCCTGTAGCAGCCAAAATAAATATTGACCGTTTGCTTAAATTTTATGAAACTGACTTAGGACGCCAACTTATTCAGCAATCGGTAACCGTCAAAAGGGAACAGCCATTTTCTATGTTGTTGGATGCAAAGGAGCTCTTTCAAGATTATCCGCAACAAACGCAGGATCCAATTTTAATTCACGGGATTATTGATGGATATATTGAATTGGAAGATGGCTATCTCTTATACGATTTTAAAACGGATTTTGTTCGGCGCGATGACCCTGATGCGCTACAAGAGATCACAATGCGCTACCGCGGTCAATTACTTTTGTATCAACGAGCCTTACAAGAAGCGACACAAAAGAAGGTTCAGAGCATATATCTAATCCTATTGAGTGCTGGTCTTGTGATTGATGCTTTAAATGGAACTGTGATTGACCGATTTAATTAAGTCAAAGCTCTAAACAGCTCGACTTACAAATTGTAAGGAGTGTGGTATACTGCTAATTAAGAGGTGAGGAAGATGGAACAAGTCAAAACATCGAAATTTACACTTTGTCCTAAATTTGAAAAATCATTTTCAATACTCGGTAAAAAGTGGAATGGGTTGATTATTGATGTCTTACTGGAAAACGGTCCTCAGCGCTTTGGCGAATTAAAGCAAAAAATTCCGATGCTTAGTGATCGGGTGTTAGTCGAACGCTTAAAAGAATTAGAATGCGAAGGTATCATTACGAAAGCCGTTCGCTGCGAGGAAGGAAATCGTTTAGAGTATTTTTTGACGGAAAAAGGTAAGGATTTACAATTGGCGATGGAACAAATTCAACATTGGGCGGAAAAATGGGTGACTGACGAAGAATGCAGTTGACCAAGTGCCTATCTTCTTGTAAACTAGTAATCAATTGAATAACTAAAAAGCGATGACGGAAACAAGTAGTTTTGTTGAAACGAACAGGGAAAATCTTGCCTAAGACTGGAAGCAGATTTGCGTCTTCACAAAGTGAAATTCACTTCCTGAGTTTGTTTGATCCCATAAAGACCAAACCGGCGTAAGCCGTTAAAGAGATTAAGTGCATGGCAAAAGTAACACTGTCATGAATTAGGATGGTACCACGAGAAGCTCGTTCCTTTGAAAGGAACGAGCTTTTTGCTGCGAAGCACTGCGATTGACGCAAAGCGTTAGAGCAGATGCTGAGCAGTACTTGGCGAACGCAAGAGAGCGAAGACTTCGCTAGTCTAAAGCACTGCGATTGACGCAAAGCGTTAGAGCAGATGCTGAGCAGTACTTGGCGAACGCAAGAGAGCGAAGACTCCGCTAGTCTGAAGCACTGCGATTGACGCAAAGCGTTAGAGCAGATGCTGAGCAGTACTTGGCGAATGCAAGAGAGCGAAGACTCCGCTAGTCTGAAGCACTGCGATTGACGCAAAGCGTTAGAGCAGATGCTGAGCAGTACTTGGCGAACGCAAGAGAGCGAAGATTCCGCTGGTCTGAAGCACTGTGATTGACGCAAAGCGTCAAGGCAGAGACAGAGCAGTGCAAGGTGAAAGCAAGAAACGTTGGCTCTTATCCGTTGTTTCAAGCCTCGGTACAAAGCGTCACGTTCTTACATACTTCACTACGACTGACGCAAGGCAGTAGTATAGCTACGATGCATCACTTGAAATTTGAGGAAGCAATGCTAAAAACACAAGAATTTCCACTGGTTTAGTCGAGTTGTTATTTGTACTAAAGTGGCAGTACCGTGGAAGGATTGTTATTTTATACACTAAGTATTTTACAAGAGAAAGGAAGCAGACGATGAGATTACAAGCGCAATTGGAAACATTAAAAGATGATACATTAAAACAAATTGAAGCCGTAACATCCTTAAAAGAATTGAACCAAATTCGTGTAGAAACTTTGGGAAAAAAAGGACCGATTACTGAAGTTTTAAGAGGAATGAAAAATCTTTCTCCGGAAGAACGGCCAGTCGTCGGCAGCTTTGCAAATGAGATTCGTGATTTACTAACGCAAGCTATCGATCAACGAAAAAATACTTTGGAAGCAGCAGCCTTAAATGCTGCCCTAGCTGAAGAAACAATTGACGTTACCTTACCAGGACAACAGATGCCCCAAGGAACGCGTCATGTACTAACCCAAGTGATGGAAGAAATCGAAGATATTTTTGTAGGTATGGGCTACCAAATTGTAGAAGGCTTCGAAGTCGAATCTGATCATTACAATTTTGAACGAATGAATTTGCCTAAAGACCACCCAGCTCGTGATATGCAAGATACTTTTTATATCTCAGACGAACTGTTAATTCGCACACATACGTCACCGGTGCAAGCTCGGACGATGGAAAAACATGACTTTTCAAAAGGCGCTTTACGGATGATTTCTCCAGGGAAAGTCTTCCGCCGGGATACAGATGATGCAACCCACAGTCATCAATTTCACCAAATTGAAGGGCTGGTGATCGATAAAAATATCACGATGGGAGACTTAAAAGGAACCCTTGAAGTAGTGATGAAAAAAATGTTTGGTGCTGAACGTAGCATTCGTTTACGTCCTAGCTACTTCCCATTTACGGAGCCATCAGTGGAAGTGGATGTCAGCTGTTTTAAATGCGGCGGAGCAGGCTGTAACGTCTGCAAGCAAACCGGCTGGATTGAAATTTTAGGTGCTGGCATGGTACATCCGGATGTGTTACAAATGTCCGGTATCGATCCAGCTGAATACAGTGGCTTTGCCTTTGGCTTGGGGCCTGATCGGGTAGCAATGTTGCGCTATGGCGTTAATGATATTCGTAATTTCTATTTAAACGATTTACGTTTCTTAAATCAATTCAAGATAAAGGAGTAGTTTCCCTATGTTAGTTTCTTATAAATGGTTAAGTGAATATTTGGATCTTCATCAAGTTTCGCCTAAAGAATTAGCTGATCAAATGTCTTTGACAGGGATTGAAGTGGAAGGAATTAAAGTGCCGGAAACGGGCTTGAAAAAAATTGTCGTAGGGGAAGTCAAAACCTGCATTCCACATCCGAATTCTGATCATTTGTCAATTTGCCAAGTAGATATTGGCGAAGCAGAGTTATCACAAATTGTTTGTGGCGCGCCCAATGTCAAAGCTGGTATCAAAGTAATTGTTGCTTTACCGGGTTCACGGATTACAGGCAATCAAAAAATCAAAAAAGGTAAGATGCGTGGAGAAGTGTCTAACGGTATGATTTGCTCATTGCAAGAGTTGGGGTATTCTGATAACGTAATTCCTAAAGCTTATGCAGACGGTATCTACTATTTGCCTGAGTCAGCTGAAAACGGCGCACCTGTTTTTCCTTATTTGGACATGGACGATGCGATTATTGAAATGTCTATTACCCCTAATCGAGCAGACGCCCTCAGCATGCGCGGCGTGGCTTATGAAGTGGGGGCGATTTATCGTCAAAAACCGTCATTTTCTGAACCTGAACTGAAAGAAGATGATAGCGATCATGTCGAAAACTACCTAACGACAAAAGTTGCCGATTCAAACGACACTCCGGCGTATGTAATTCGAATGATTAAAGATGTCAAAATCGCTGAAAGTCCACTTTGGTTGCAAAATCGTTTAATGAATGAAGGGATTCGGCCAATTAATAACGTAGTTGATGTTACAAACTATATATTATTATTGTTCGGACAACCACTTCATGCATTTGATTACGCTCAATTAAATAGTAAAGAAATTTTGGTGCGCCGTGCTCAAGCTGGTGAAGAAATTGTCACGTTAGACGGAGAAACTAGAAACCTAACAAGCGATAACATTGTAGTAACCAATGGTCAAGTCCCTGTTGCTCTGGCTGGAGTTATGGGGGGCGCCAATTCTGAAATCACTGATAAGACGACCACGGTTGCATTGGAAGCTGCGATATTTGAAAGCTCAGCAATTCGAAAAACATCTAAAATGTTTAATTTACGCAGCGAATCTTCCAGTCGTTTTGAAAAAGGGATTAATCAAGCAACAGTACAAGTCGCTTGTGATGCTGCAGCAGCTATGATTGCCCAACTAGCTGGCGGTACAGTAGTTGCTGGATCAAGCGTAGCTGTGCAACCTGAGGTGGAAGAAGTCTGCGTTGCTGTCACCTTGGACCGTATTAACCAATATTTAGGGACATCATTGGATGAAGCTACTGTCAATGAGATTTTTGAAGCCTTAGGTTTTCCTTATGAAGTCCAAGCTGGTGCATACCAGGTAACGGTTCCGCCACGACGTTGGGATATTCACATTGAAGCAGATATTATTGAAGAAGTGGCCCGTATTTATGGCTATAACCGCTTGCCAGCTACTTTGCCAAATGGCGAAACAGTGGCCGGAAGTTTAACGAAAAGCCAACAAACGTTGCGCACGCTCAGAGGAATTCTTGAAGGGCACGGCATCAGTGAAGCAATCAGTTATGCGTTAACGACAGAAGCAAAATCACGGCAATTTATGCTACGAGAAAGTGTAACTACCCGTTTGCAATGGCCTATGAGTGAAGAACGCTCCGTTTTACGGATGAACTTAATTTCTGGTTTGTTGGATGACATAGCTTATAACGTGGCGCGTAAAAACAATAATATTGCTTTTTATGAAGTAGGACGAGTGTTCTATCAAGAGCGTGATCCTCAAAAAGAGTTGCCTTTAGAAGAAACGCATTTGGCTTTAGCCATTTGTGGGAGCCAGACAGAGAAAGATTGGCAGACGCAAGCTGTACCAGTAGACTTTTATACAGTGAAAGGTTTGGTAGAAACGCTAGTAGGGGCTCTCGGCTTTACCGATAGAATTCTTTACCAGGCTACGGATACCATTAAAGAACTTCATCCGGGACGGACAGCGTTGATATGCTTAGATGAAGCAGTGGTTGGCTTTATAGGTCAAGTCCATCCAATGCTTGCCAAAGAGTATGAAGTTCCCGCTACCTATGTTGCTGAATTAAACTTACAGGCACTACTGTCAGCAACGGCTAGTGGTGTTCATTATGAAGCAGTCTCTAAATACCCAGCAGTGACGCGCGATATGGCGCTATTAGTGGATCGAAAAGTAACCAATCAAGAATTAGTATCCGTTATTCAAAAACAAGCTGGAAACTATTTGAAAGACATTCATTTATTCGATGTATATCAAGGGACATCACTTGGTGCAGAGAAAAAATCTATGGCTTACAGCTTAACCTTCGTCAATCCAGAAGCAACCTTAGTTGAGGAAGAAATCAATCGTTCAATGGAAAAAGTAATTCATGCGCTGATTGAAGCTTATGATGTAACCATCCGTTAATAAACAAACGATCGTTAAGTACTTCTGAAACTAACTACGATGAAAAAGTGCAGACAAAAGGTCAATGATCTTTTGCCTGTGCTTTTTTTCATTGTTATTCAAAAAGTAGTTGCCTGCAATGCAAATATTTTCTTTTTTTTAAATTTGTTGGTAGATTAAAGATACAAGGTGAAAAATTCTCATGGGTTTTTCGTTGGATAGCTACCGATTGCTAGAGAGTTTGTTGTTTTTTTTAAAGGTACTTTTTATTGCTAGATCAGCGGATCGCGCTTTTTTTAATAATCAAAATTTGTCTATCAAATAGTTTTCAAGGCAATCATGCGGCTTAAAAATAAACATTGAAATCGCTAAGGTCGGTATCATTGTTTAATCACAATGGTGCTCAAGGCTATTTTTGACTAATAAATTGCTACATAGAAAGAAGTTGGAAAAGCGATTAACGTTTTGTAGGCAAGCAGCAAAAACTATTTGTCTGGGTCTATTACAGCGAAAAAGCCGGTTGAGGGTCCGATGGAATTTAAAGAAAATGAAGGAGCCATCGCGATTGTTTTAATTTGAAAGGGGGATAGGGTGGCAAACACCCGAATCTATGAAATCAGAAATGTTAGCGATGATCCTCGCGGGAGGACAAGGAACACGTTTAGGGAAATTAACTAAAAGCATTGCCAAGCCAGCTGTGCCCTTTGGCGGACGCTACCGGATTATTGACTTTGCTTTGAGCAATTGCGTCAATTCTGGTATTAAAAATGTAGGGGTCGTTACCCAATATCAGCCGCTAGTTTTAAACAGCCATATTGGTAATGGTGCCAGCTGGGGGCTAGATGGAATTGATTCTGGTGTGACCACTTTACAACCGTATTCCAGTGCTGATGGTGAAAAATGGTTCGAAGGAACTGCTCATGCCATCTATCAAAACATCTCATACATCGATCAAATGGACCCACAATATGTATTAATTCTTTCAGGAGATCATATCTACAAAATGGACTATGAAGCCATGTTAGAAGAGCATAAAGCTAAAAATGCATCTTTAACAGTTGCTGTGTTGGAAGTGCCATTAGAAGAAGCTTCCCGTTTCGGGATCATGAATACAGATGCTGAAGATCGAATTGTGGAATTTGATGAAAAACCAGAACATCCAAAAAGCAATTTAGCTTCTATGGGAATTTATATTTTCAACTGGGGCCATTTGCGAGATGTTTTGCTAAACAGTTACGCTAAAGATGGTCAAATGTTGGATTTTGGTCATCATGTGATTCCGGCTTATTTGGATGCAGGCGAAAATGTCTTCGTTCATCGATTTAAAGGGTATTGGAAAGATGTTGGTACTATAGATTCCTTATGGGAAGCCAGCATGGAATTTATCCACGCCGATGAAACACTCAACATGCGAGATAAAGGTTGGCGAATTTATTCACGAAACCTGATTTCTCCTCCGCATTTTATTACGGAAACTGCTGAAATCTGCGATTCATTAGTAGTTGACGGCTGCTATGTAGACGGTAGTGTCAAACATAGTATTTTGTCCACAAACGTTCAGGTGAAAAAAGGCGCTAAAATTGAAAACAGCGTGATTATGCCTGGCGCAACGATTGGACGCAATGTCGTCGTAAAAAATGCCATTGTTGGCGAAAATGCCATTATCGGCGATGATACGGTAATCTATAATCCCGATGACATCGAAATTGTTGGTTATTCTGAAGTGATTGGAGTGCAAGTAGATGAAAACAAATAGAATGTGCGCTATTATCGGCAATGTAGCAAAATATGACGGGTTATTGCCCTTAACAGAAACTCGTCCGGTGGACACGTTGCCATTTGACTGTAAGTATCGGTTGATTGATTTTCCCTTATCAAGCGTGGTCAATGCCAATATCAGCCATATTTTTATGGTTTTTAATGAAGGAGAGACTCGTTCTGTTTATGACCACCTTGGGGGCGGTAAAGAGTGGAATTTAGATGCTTTGCAAAATCGTTTCTTCATTTACTTCTACCAAGAATTTACAAAGAAAAAAGAACAAGGCTTACCATATTTTGATACTGTTATTGATTATCTAGAAAAATCAGAAGCAGAGTATACCGTTTTTATGGGAAGTCGAATGCTGTGCAATATTGATTTGCGAGCAGTTTTAAAGACTCATAAAAAACAGCAGAAGAATTTAACCTTAGTTTATAAAAAGGTAGCAGCTAGCCAAGTAAGCTCAGGCGATGTGTTGTTGGATGTGGATCAACAATCGCAAATTAGAGGGAAACAATTGGCTGAACCACAGACGATGACAGCCACAGATCAGTATCATCTAGGAATGGATATTTTTATTGCACAAACGCAATGGTTGATTGGTCAGTTGAAAAATGGTCAGACACAAGCCGCTCCAGCAAGCATGCAAGCTTTCTTGCGTAAAAAAATTGGCGAAGTTCCAACTGCTGCTCATGAATATACTGGATACTTTAGCAATATTCATGATGTAAACTCCTATTATAAAGCTAATATAGATATGTTGGATGTTGAAAAATTTAGCTCCTTACTATATACCAAACAAAAAGTCTACACTAAGCTGAAAAATGAAGTTCCTACTCATTATACGGAAACATCCATCGTTAAAAATAGTCAATGTGCCTCCGGTTGTGAAATCAGTGGGTTAGTGGAAAATAGTTTGATTTCCCGCCGCTCAGTTATTGCAGAGCAAGCACAAGTTAAAGATGCCATTATTATGGCGAATGCTCAAATTGAAACTGGTGCGCAGATACGCTATGCCGTTTTAGATAAAAATGTCGTTGTTAAAGCCGGTGTTACAATTCAAGGAACACCCCAACAGCCGGTAATCATAAAGAAAAATCAAGTGATATCAAGCGACATAAATGAGGGGGCATAGTCATGAAAGTTTTATTTGCAACTGCTGAATGTGCGCCTTTTTTTAAAACTGGCGGTTTAGGTGATGTAGCCGGAGCTTTGCCTCAAGCACTAAAAGATCAAGGCGTGGATATTTCTGTTGTTTTGCCATATTTTACTAAGATGCCTGCTCAGTATCAAAACGAATGTGAAGATCTGATTCAATTTCCCATTGAGATGGGTGAAATAACGCAGCCTTGTACTATTAAAACGCTTGAAAGACAGCAAGTGAGGTACTACTTTATTGAGAATGCTGCTTATTTTGATCGGGAGCAGTTATATAGCTACGAAGATGATGGGGAACGCTTTGCCTTTTTCTCTTTGTCGATTATCCAATTGGCAAAGCAGCTCCAATTATCACTTGACTATATTCACTGCAACGATCACCATACTGCTATTATTCCTTTCTTATTAAAAGAAAAATATCAAAAAGATACAGCTTACCAATCAGTAAAATCAATGCTTACCATTCATAATATTGAATTCCAAGGAAAATATGCCCCGAAAATGTTACCGGAGCTGTTTGGCTTGGACTTGGCAGCTTACCATGAGCGTCAAATTTTTGATCAAGACGGCCTCAACTTTATGAAAGCTGGAATTTTATATGCCGATCAAGTAACCACTGTCAGTCCTAGCTATGCTAAAGAACTACAGACACCTGATTATGGCTATGGCTTGGATCCGTTACTACGAGAGATGAATGCTAAGCTTACTGGTATTTTAAATGGAATTGATTATGAGGTCTACGACCCCGGTACTGATCCGCTAATACCCGCTCATTTTTCTTCAGCAGATTTGTCTGGTAAGGAAAAAGACAAGCAAGCTTTGCAAACTAAAATGAACTTGCCGGTTGTTGCAGAAGTCCCGTTAATTGGAATGGTCAGCCGGTTGACCTATCAAAAAGGGTTCCCGCTGGTTTTATCAACCATTCAAGAGCTATTACAACATGATGTACAAGTTGTTTTATTAGGGACTGGTGATCCGGCTTTAGAAGAAGCGTTCCAACAGTTGGCTAAAAAGTATTCGCAAAAATTACGTGTAAATCTTCAGTTTGACCCAGCTTTTGCACAGTTAATTTATGCTGGAGCCGATCTCTTTTTAATGCCATCAAAATTCGAGCCTTGTGGTTTATCGCAAATGATTGCCATGCGTTACGGAACCTTGCCGCTGGTTCATGAAACTGGGGGCTTGAGAGATACTGTCGTTCCTTATCAAGCAGGAAATCCGGAAGCCACAGGTTTTTCCTTTGATTCATTTCAAGCCTCTGCTTTGGTATCAACCTTTGAAAATGCTTTGACTCTTTTTCAGACAAAACCAGAGACTTGGCGGCAAATGATAACTAATGCGATGAGTAAAGATTTTAGCTGGCAGGCTTCTAGTCAAGTGTATCTACAGTTATATCATACACAGTGATTCAAGATTTATGTAAAAAAACGTTGAAAATTCAATAGTGAAAGCGCTGCCTTGCATCCGGTTTTTGCTGGATGTGCTGACTGGGTAGCGTTTCTTTTTTTGCCTTTGTGCTTTTTAAGACCTTTACAAGTTTTCAATCAAGTTTATCAATGGTATAATAAGCGTCGGAGGAATTGAGTCTATGAACGAAAAACAGTTATCAAAACGTTTAGCAGCCGTCGGAGCACTCGTTCCGGCCGGTAGTCGTCTGGCAGACATTGGTTCAGATCATGCCTATTTACCGGTTGCTTTGTTATTAAAAGAACAAATAAGCTTTGCTGTTGCCGGTGAAGTCGCTAGTGGTCCTTTCCAGTCCGCTCAAGCACAAGTCAACAAGTCAAAGGTTCAGGACAAGATGGTTGTGCGTTTAGCTGATGGTTTAGCAGCGATTGAAGCAACAGATGAAATCGAAGTGATTACGATTTGTGGGATGGGCGGAGCGCTGATTCGAGATATTTTGGAAGCAGGTCGCAAAAATCGCCGATTAAAAGGAAGCGAACGGCTTATTTTACAACCCAATATTGGTGAACCCCTTTTGCGGGAATGGTTGATGAAACACGGTTATACAATTATTGATGAAAAAATTTTAGAAGAAAATCGCAAAATATACGAAATTATCGTTGCGGAAAAACAACCGCAATCAACCCTTTATCCACGCAAAGAGTTGTTGTTTGGCCCTAAATTACTTACTAGTAAAGGCGCTGTTTTTACCAAAAAATGGCAGCGAGAATTGCACCAAAGAGAAGCTGTTTTAGCACAACTGAGTCAAGCCAGCGACTCATATCAACAGAAAATACAGCAAATGAAAGCAGAATGTCAACTGATTTTGGAGGTGCTGCAGCATGCTTGATGGACAAATTTTTTTACGTGCGTTTGAAGCCTATTGTCCTACTTGGCTGGCTGAAGCCGGTGATCCAGTGGGATTGCAGCTTGGAACCCTTAATAAGCCGCTAGAAAAGGTAATGGTAACTTTGGATGTTCGACCAGAAGTAGTGGCCGAAGCAATTGCGAAAAACGTCGATTTGATCGTTGCCAAGCATCCCCCCATCTTTCGACCGATTAAACATTTATTAACAGACCATTTTCAAGAAAAAATGTATGCCGATCTATTAAAACACGATATTGCGGTATATGTTGCACATACAAACATGGATATTATTCCTGCTGGGCTAAATGATTGGTTCTGTGAGTTATTAGGTATTCAAGAAACAGAATACTTAACCAAAACTCATACGATTTCTTTCAAAAAGCTAGCGGTTTTTGTACCGGTAGAAGCTGCCAATCGCATGCGACAAGCCTTAGGAGCGGCAGGTGCCGGCCAGCAAGGAGCATATTCTAATACCAGTTATTCCTTGATTGGAACAGGCCGTTTTACACCGGAAACTGGCGCAATTCCAGCAATCGGTGAAGTTGGCAAAGAAGCAGTGGTTCAAGAAGCCAAAATAGAAGTGATTTTTCCAGAAACAATACAGGCAGAGGTTCTTGCAGCTATGAAGGCGGTCCATCCTTATGAGGAACCGGCTTATGATCTTTATACTATTGACAATCAACAGCAAACATATGGTCTAGGTCGGATTGGCACACTACCGACTAGCCTTTCTTTAAAAGAGTTCGTGGAAAAAATAAAAGCTGCGTTTCAATTGGATGGCTTGCGTCTTATTGCAGCGGATGACACAAAATCAGTTCAACGAATCGCCATCTGTGGCGGTAGTGGTGAAAAATTTTATCATGATGCGTTAAAAAAACAGGCTGATGTGTATATTACCGGCGATGTCTATTATCATACGGCTCATGATATGTTGACGGAACAATTACCGGTGATTGATCCAGGGCATTATATTGAAGCATTATGCAAACCAAAATTGGTCGCTTTATTTAATGAGTGGAAAGAACGCGAACATTGGGATGTAACTTTTATTGAATCGCAAGTGGATACTAATCCATTCAGATTTTACTAAAAAAATGAAACTCAAGGAGTGAATCATGATGTATGAAAATTTATTATCGCGTTTTTTACGCTATGTAAAAACCGAAACTCGTTCGGATGCTAAAAGTACAACAACGCCATCTACGCAAACACAGGTGGTCTTTGCTCAAACGCTTAAAAAAGAACTAGAAGAATTAGGGATGAGTGACGTTTTTTATAATGAGCAAAATGGCTTTGTGACGGCAACTTTACCAAGTAATGTTGGTCATGATGTACGGTCTATCGGTTTTATTGCACATATGGATACGGCCGATTTTAATGCGGAAAATGTCGCTCCGCAAATTATTGAACATTATGATGGTGAATCCACCATTCAATTGGATGTCAATGGAAAGTTCACTTTAAATACAATCGACTTTCCCAATTTGAAAAACTATCGTGGTGAAACGTTGATCACAACAGATGGTACAACTCTGTTGGGAGCCGACGATAAAGCCGGCATTGCGGAGATCATGACTGCTATGGAAATTTTAATCAAAAATCCAACGATAAAACACGGAACGATTCGAGTTGCTTTTGGTCCTGATGAAGAAATTGGCGTTGGTGCTGATAAGTTTGACGCCGAGGCCTTCAATGTTGATTTTGCCTACACGATGGATGGTGGACCAGTTGGCGAATTACAATATGAAACCTTTAATGCGGCTCAAGCTGAAATCACGATTCAAGGGAAAAATGTTCATCCGGGAACTGCTAAAAATACCATGATTAACGCCTTACAAATCGCCATCGATTTTGCCAATGAGCTGCCGACAGCTGAAGTTCCTGAGAAAACGGAAGGTTATGAAGGCTTCTTTCATTTAGCTCAATTAAGCGGTACCCCTGAAGAAGCAACTATGACTTACATCATCCGTGATCATGATCGGGAAAAATTTGAACAACGTAAAAAGAAGATAATTGATCTGCAAAAACAATTGAATGACCAATTTGGCGAAGAACGTGTAAAACTGGAACTGTATGATCAATACTACAACATGCGAGAAATCATTGAACAAGATCTTTCAGTAGTGGAAATTGCTAAGCAAGCCATGTTGGAACTACAAATTGAACCAATTATTGAACCTGTCCGTGGTGGCACTGACGGCTCGAAAATTTCTTATATGGGAATTCCAACCCCTAATATTTTTGCTGGTGGCGAAAACATGCACGGACGCTTCGAATTTGTGTCTTTACAAGCGATGGAAAAAGCGACTGATGTGATTATTAAAATTGCTGAATTAAATGCGAAATAAGTTAGACGAATCATAAGATAAGGAGTGGCAAACCAGTCAATTGACTGTAAACCACTCTTTGCCATTTCGTAAGATAGCAATGAAACACGAGGATTAATTTCACATATATTAACGACACTTTGTAAGCTAGGAGCAGGCGAATGGAAAAAATAATGATTTTATACAACGAATCTTCTGGACAAGATGAAGGGAAAAAAATAGCCGAAACATTCCGCAATTATGCCATCGACCATGGTTGGAAGGAAGAGTCACTTGTTTTGCAAGCCACTGGACCAAAGGTGGCAGGTAAAGACTTAGTTAATAAAGTGAAAATTGATAAGATTACTATTCTTGTGGTAATTGGTGGCGACGGTACCATTAACCACATGATCGAAGATTTTCGAGAAGTATTGGACCAGTTAAAAATTGGTTTATTACCGGGAGGCACCGTCAATAATATGGCACGCGTCCTCAACATTCCTTTAGACATTGAAGCAGCCAGTCAAGTGATTTTGGACGGTTACTCAGAAGGTATTGATTATGGGATGGTCAATGATCGAGCGATTATCAGTACTATGACGATTGGCATCCTAGCCGATACAGCGGCAAAAATCAGTCAAAAAGAAAAACAAAAGTTTGGGAAAAGAATCTTTCTTAGAAATTTTATTAAACTTCTATTTAAAAAGAAAAGATATGCGTTATCAATTAAAACTGACGAGAAGACGTGGCGAGGCAAAGTTCAATTATTAACGGTTACTATGACTAATTCAGTAGGGGGCTTTACGAATTTTGATGATTCCGCATCTGCAGATGATGGCCTCTTTCATGTCACAATTTTGCCACAGCTGCATTTTTTCCCTTACGTCTTACGCTTGCCTAAGATTTTGAAAGGCAAATTCTACGAGCTGCCAAATTTGGAATATTTCCAAGCACGAGCAGTGGAGATCAAAAGTTTGCAACACAAGCGGGTAGCTACTCGTGTCGATGGTGATCCCTGTGATGACTTACCGGTCAAGTTAACGATGTATAAACATGGTTTGCAGATTTTTGTACCGGAAGAACGGTGATTTCCATTAAAAAATGTGAGAGGGAATGCTCTAGCAAAATGATCTGATGTGAGGGAGGAACTCGGTGTTAACTGAAAGTATTGTTATTTATTTTATACTGATTAATTTATTGGTATACTGCATGATGGCTTACGATAAGCGACAAGCTCGAAAGAACCGGTGGCGGATTCCGCAAAGGCGTCTACTTTGCCTGGGGCTTTTAGGTGGTGGCTTAGGCGGCCTGATTGGTGGCAAACAATTTCATCACAAAACTCAGAAAATGCGCTTTTTTTGCTGTTACTTTGCAGGAGCTGTTATGATGGTACTGGTTCTTATTTTTCTATTTTATCATTACCGTTAAAAATTTTAATTAAACAAATAAGGAGCAAGTATGGAAGGGAAACCAAAAACGAAAATTTTTTTAAATATCGTTTTATTAACAATTGTAATTGGTGTTATTTTTTATATAATGGACAACTCGTTAAGCGATATTTTTGGCCAACTCTTAGAAACTAGCTGGCTCGTTGTCGTAGCCATTATTCTTTTGGGCGTGGGTTATCAGTTGGTTGAAGGCCGTTCTATCAAAGAAATCACGCAATATTTCACTAAGGATTTTACAACTATGGATGGTTTTTTTACTTCTTGTTATGTTGCTTTTTATCGTGTCGTCTCCTTTGGTACCGGAACGTTGTTGTCGGAAATCTATTTTTATAAGAAAAAAGGTTTGGCGGTCTCTCAAGGAGTGGGTATCACCGCCTTGCATATGATTATGTATAAAGCTGCAGTTATCACGTGGGCAATTGCCGGTTTGATTATTCAATTTTCACTTTTCTATGAAAACGGACCGCGTATGATTCCATTTATTATTGCAGGTGTTGTATTGACAGTGGTGATTATTGCTGCTTTACTGATTTTGTCCAGTAGCTTAAATTTACAGATTTTATTAATTATTTTGGCCAATAAATATTTTAAACGGGCAGGGTTGAGAGCTTGGGTGGATCAGTGCAATTTACAAATTTATTCTTTACGAGAAACTGTTCAAACAATCACTCAGGATCGCTCGGCTTTACTACGAATTTATGGCTGGAACTTAGCTAAATTGCTGTTTTGGTATATTATTCCTTATGTAGTCTTAGTCGTCCGACATCCGGCCATTGATTGTTTGCAAGTGGTTTCCTTTACTAGTTTTGCAGTAATTTTGTCAGGAGTTCTGCCAACACCAGCCGGCATTGGTCCTTTTGAGTTTGTGTATTTATTACTATTTAAACCATTGGTTGGAAATGTGGATGCTGTTTCATCGGTTCTCCTTTATCGTTTTGGGAGTTTTGTTTTACCGTTTTTAATTGGTATGGGATATGTAGCCGTGGAAAAACGCAAATCAATTCGAGCAAATTTGCAAGAAATAAAAAAATAAAACAACCAGTGGGCTATACTTTAGCACCTTATAAAAATCAAAAAGCAGGAGACTGAGAGTAAGTCTTCTGCTTTTTTAAATTTTAAATTGACATGTGGCGAAGATGATTTATAATAAGATCAACAAGATGCAAAAAAATATTTTTTAGCGCTAATTATTTTTTATAGAAAGAAGGTGTTAAGACGTATATTGAAGATTGTACGGCGATTGTCTTATGTGGAGGGAAAAGTCGACGGATGGGGTTTGACAAGGCTTTAGTGAAAGTATACGACAGCTATGGTCTCTTAAAGATCACGGAACGTTTACAGCAGTTATTTGCAGAAGTTTGGTTACTGACAGATACTAAGCAAAAATTTCCCGCTGCTTTTTCTCATTTAAAAATTGTGGATGATCTTTATCCCAACCAAGGGCCTTTAGGCGGGTTAGTCACTGCTTTAACAGAGGTGAATACCTCCTCGATTTTTCTGATGGCTTGCGATATGCCTCAATTTACAATGGAAATGATTCAACAATTGGCCCGGTATCGTCATGAAAATCAGGTGGTTTTATTTAAACAACAAGGTCGGTTGGAACCATTGTTTGCTTTTTATCAGATAACTTGTCAAGCCGCTTTTAAGGCCCAACTTTTCCACAGTGACTGGCGTTTACGCTCGGTTTTTCCTCAGCTTTCTATCCGTGAAATAGCTTTCTCTCACAACCGGCAGTTAGCCAATGTCAATTACCAAAAAGAATTAGCTCTATGGTATTCAGCATGCAGGGAAGGAGAGGATCATTTTGGATTTTTATAAGAATCAAGAAGGAGTAACTCGTCTAGGTGATCAAGCTGTTATAAAAAGCTGCTTGTCTTTTTGGCGCTTAAGTATTTTAGGAGTAATGGCTGGCTTTTATATCGCACTGGGTTACTTAGCATTTGTTCGAATGACCGGGGTTACGCCACTTGAGTGGGGGAGCTATACTAATTTTTTAGGAGGCTCTTTATTCCCAATTGGATTGATAGCGCTTACTTTCGCTGGTGGAGAATTGGTCACCGGTAATGTATTAGTAATGGCTTTAGGGGTTGTTCAAAAAAAGGTTTCTTTTAAAGCGCTACTATTTAACTGGTTCATTGTTTTAATAACCAATTGTCTTGGAGGAATTTTCGTCGCTTATTTGTTTGGTCATCTAGTTGGCTTAACGGAAGGTGATTTTTTAGCAAAAACAGTGGCAGTAGCGCAAGCCAAAATCTCAGATACTCCCTTGATCGCCTTTACATCAGGGATTGGCTGCAATATTTTTGTATGTTTGGCGGTTTATCTTGGTGCTTTGAGTCGGAGCTATTTAGGGAAGATGTTCGGTTTATGGTTTCCAGTAATGGTCTTTGTTGTTTGCGGTTTTCAACACGTAGTAGCGAATGCATTTATTATTCCAGCTGCCATTTTTTCCCATGTAACTACAATAAGTTGGCTGGATTATTTGCAGAATACATTATGGGTTTTTTTAGGGAATGCTGTTGGGGGTAGTTTGTTTTTCGCAGCTTCTTTGTCCTATGCCGTAACTGAAAGTAAGCCGGAATCCGTAATGAAAATAACTGATAAAACGACGGAGGTAGTTTATGAGCATAAGCCTTCTTGAAGTGCCAAACATGATCCAGATTGGTTCGACAGGGCGCAATAGTGGCAAAACAACACTGGCTAAAGCGATAATTGCGCAATTATCTGATAAGTATGAACTTTATGGATTAAAGATTATCACGATTACTGGTGCTCGAGGTGTCTGCCAACGGGGGAGAGTTGGTTGTGGCATTTGTACTAGCCTTGATTCCGGTTTTGAATTGGTAGAGGAAATCAATAAAAAAGGAAGCAAAGATACTATGCAAATGCTGGCGGCTGGCTGCCGAAAAGTTTATTTACTCAAAGTTTTTCATGGGCAACTGCTGGTTGGTTTTCGGGCTTTTTTACAGAAATTGCCTCATCAAGCTTTGGTGATCTGTGAATCCAATTCATTAAGAGAAGTAGTTGTCCCCGGGCTATTTATTATGTTGATCAACCAGCAACGACAAAAAAAGACAGCCGCTCAAGTTTTTAAACTAGCCGATCTTTTTTTAACGCAGGCTGCGGACATGCCCCTGCTGCTTATTAGCAATCAAAAAGACACATGGAAAGTAAGTGTGAAAGGAGGGAGTGAATAGTCATGTTCTCATTAACATTAGCTGAAAAAGAAGCCATTATTTTAGAATATAAAGCTGATCCGCAGCGTATTTTGAATATTTTACTTGAACTACAATTCGCTTCTAAAGACGGGTATATTGACCCGCAAACAGCTCAGCTGGTTGCAAAACACTTAGGGCTGACGGAAACTCGGGTTTTTGAAATTCTTAGCTTTTATGCAATATTAAAAACAGAACCGCAGGCAAGATACGTTTTAAAAGTTTGTAACAGTACGCCCTGCCATTATACAGGTGGTGCGCAGGTGAGCGAAGTTTTAGAAACAATTTTAAAAGTGGCAGAAAATCAGCCGACGCCGGATGGCTTATTTATGTATCATAGCATACCGTGTATTGGGGCTTGTGATCTGGGACCTGTGATTAAAATTAAAGATCGAGTATTCAGTCATTTGACCGAAGCAAAAATTTATCAACTGATTCAACAACTTCAAAATGACTGTTATAGCGACTTATAGGAGGTGAAAGGATGAAGGAAAATCAATCGTCCGTCTTGTTAGCTCGTTTAGGAAAGATGACTCACCCCACAGATATTCACGAATATTGTCGGTACCAAGGCTTCGAAGGACTAAAGCGAGCGCTAAATCTGAAGAAAGAAACAATTCTCGATGAATTAGATCTGGCTCACTTGCGAGGGCGGGGCGGAGCTGCTTTCCCGCTAGGTCGTAAATGGCGCCATTTGTACGGAGCCAAAGGCGAAACGAAGTACATTGTCTGTAATGGAGATGAAGGAGAGCCGGGGACGTTTAAAGATAAGGCATTGTTAGATCAAGATCCCTTTAGTGTTATCGAAGGCATGGTCATCGCCGGTTATTTATTTGAAGCGAAGGCCGGGTTTATATATATTCGTGGGGAATACCGCCGCATTCAAAAATCGTTTCAAACAGCGCTAGATAATGCACGACAAGCGGGTTTTTTAGGAACTAATATTCTCGGCATTCCCGGATTTACCTATGATATAAAGATTATTTCAGGGGCAGGCGCTTACGTTTGTGGCGAAAACTCTGCTTTGTTGAATTCCATTGAAGGTAAAACAGGTCGCCCTCGTGTCAAACCACCTCACTTAGCGGACGTCGGGCTGTACTTGCAACCGACCTTAGTCAACAACGTTGAATCGTTTGCTTGCATTCCAGTTATTTTGCGACAAGGAGGTCAAGCATTTCGAGATTTAGGAACGGAAGATGGCGGTGGTACGAAATTAATTTGTTTATCCGGTCATATTAAAAAGCGTGGTTTGTACGAAATAAACTTAGGTACACCCTTAAAAGAGCTTCTATATAGTGAAGTATATGGTGGGGGTTCTGCCACTGGTCGACCCTTAAAATTCATTCACTTCGGCGGACAGTCAGGTCCGCTAGGGGCAGTAAGCCAACTTCATGATTGCCTTTACTCTTATGAGAGCCTTTGGGCGCATGATTTAGCCGTGGGCTCAGGAGCGCTGGTTGTTATGGATGATTCTGTTAATGTGGTGGATTATTTAGTTCACGTCGCAGCTTTTTTTGCACATGAATCTTGTGGAAAATGTACGCCCTGCCGTTTAGGCACGACTCGCATTTATGAATTGTTGCAACAGTTTAATCAAGAAACGGCTACTCCTGATGATCTGCCGCGCTTAGAAGCGATGCTTAATCATGTTACGAATCTTTCTGCTTGTGGCTTAGGTCAATCGGTAGGTAACCCAATCAAAAGTGGTTTGCGTCTCTTTCCGGAAGAATTCAGAGCGGGGATCGGCGCAGAAGCGATGACTGCAGTTGTCAAAGGAGGCTGGTAGTATGGAAAGTACGGTTACGACAGAAACAATTACGTTATCTATCGATCAACAAGAGATTACAGTTCCTGAAGGTACCACAATTTTACAAGCAGCCGCTCAATTAGGAATTGACATCCCAACCTTGTGTCATTTAAAAGAGCTAGCACCTGATGGATCTTGTCGAATGTGTGTAGTTGAAGTAGTTGGTGCGCGACGTGGTGGTTTGACCACTGCGTGTACTGCTCATTGTCAAGCTGGTATGATAGTTGAAACTCATTCCAGGAAAGTCGCTGATTCACGCCGTTTTATTTTGGATTTATTGTTAAGCAATCATAAACTTGAATGTTTTTCTTGTGGTAAAAACGGTGCTTGCAAATTGCAGGATTATGCTTTGGACTATGGAATTGAAGCATCAAGTTTCACTTCTGGCAAGCGAATGCCTAAAAATCAAACGGATGTCAGTAGTCCGTTTTTCAGCTATGACCCGGAAAAATGTATTATGTGTCGGCGCTGCTCTCGCGTTTGTCAATTAAGACAAGGGAGAGATGTCATCAGTATTTCTAAACGTGGTTTTGACACTAAAATGACGCCTAGCTATGGGGTTGCTTTTGATCAATCCATTTGTGAATCATGCGGGAATTGTGTATCGGTTTGTCCGACTGGAGCTTTAGTGGCGAAAGATCACCAAGCTTATCGTAATTGGGAAGTTAAAAAAATTCCCACCACTTGTCCTCATTGCGGAACTGGCTGTCAGATGAATTTAGTCGTAAAAAACAACCAGTTAGTTGGTGTCGAACCTTTGAATGGACCCGCTAATAAAAATCTATTGTGTGTGAAGGGAAAATTTGCTTCTTACAAATTTGTCGGTGCAAAAGACCGTTTGACGCAGCCTTTAATCAAGCGTGATGGCCTCTTTGAGACAGCCACTTGGGAAGAGGCGTTAGACTTAGTAGCCTCCAAACTAGGTGAAATCAAACAGAAATATGGTGGTGACGCCCTAGCTGGTTTTTCCTGTTCTCGAGCCACGAATGAGGACAATTATGTCTTTCAAAAAATGGTTCGAGCGGCTTTTGGAACCAACAACGTTGATAATTGCGCCAGAGTCTGTCATTCTGCTTCTGTCCATGGCTTAGCACAAACGTTGGGCTCAGGAGCCATGACCAATCCGATTGCAGATATTACAGAAGAAGTAGATGTGATCTTACTGGTTGGTTCAAACCCTGAAGAAGCGCATCCAGTAATCGGTTCCCAAATCCGACAAGCGATTCAGCGAGGGACAAAAGTAATTATCGTTGATCCACGAAAAATCACGATGGTCAAAGATTGTGCACTACATCTGCAAATCCAAGCCGGCACAAATGTAGCTTTTGCCAACGGAATGATGCATGTGATCTTAAAAGAGGGCTTGGCAGATCGCAACTTTATTGAAGAACGGACAGAAGGATTTGCTGCTTTAGAGAAAATGGTTGCCGATTACCCGCCGGAAAAAGTTGCTGAGATCTGCCATATTGCTCCAGCGGATTTAGTCAAGGCGGCTCGTTTATATGCCAGAGCGGAAAAAGCCCCCATTATTTATTGCCTAGGCGTTACGGAACATTCTACCGGAACAGAAGGCGTTATGAGCATGTCAAATTTAGCTATGCTGGTGGGGAAAGTGGGCAAGCCCGGCTGTGGCGTGAATCCGTTGCGCGGACAAAACAATGTTCAAGGGGCATGTGATATGGGCTGTATGCCCTATGATTTCCCAGGCTATCAAAAAGTCGATAATCCTCAAGTAATTGCTAAATTTGAGCAAGCGTGGGGGGTTTCTTTGAACCGTCAAACAGGATTGACTTCGACGAAGGTTTTACCAGCAGCAACTGAAGGAAACATAAAAGGTTTATATATCTTTGGTGAAGACCCGATCGTTACCGATCCAGATACCAACCATGTACGCAAAGCGCTTGAAAGTCTAGAGTTTTTAGTCGTTCAAGAACTCTTTATGACGGAAACTGCTGCTTATGCTGACGTTGTCTTACCGGGGATTAGCTATGCCGAAAAAGACGGCACCTTCACTAATACTGAACGACGCGTGCAGCGTATTCGACAGGCTGTTGTGCCTCAAGGTTCAGCTCGTGAAGACTATGGGATCTTTAGTGATGTAATGACTCGATTGGGTTATCCTTGTCATTATAACTCCGCCAGTGAAATTATGGATGAAATTGCTGCCGTCACGCCTTCTTTTGGTGGGATTAATTACCGCCGTTTGGAAGCTGGCGGTCTACAGTGGCCTTGTCGAAACCAATCTGATCCAGGAACTGCTATTATGCATGTCGGAGAGTTTGCTCGTGGAAAAGGTCAGTTTATGGCAATTCCGTATAAAAAAGCTCAGGAGCTACCTGATGATGACTACCCATACTTGCTGTCGACTGGCCGCATGCTTTATCACTACAATACTCGCTCAATGACTGGACGTACGGTTGGTATTAATCAAATCGCCAATCGTTCTTATATTGAAATCAATACACTCGATGCTCAACATCTAGGAATAAAAGAAGGCGATAAGATAAAAGTACGTTCTCGTCGGGGCACGATCGAAACCTATGCAGCTGTCGGTGATCGTGTTTTTCCAAATGAAGTCTTTATGACGTTCCATTTTCCTGATGGCAATGTCAATGAGCTGACCAATGCTGTATTTGATGAAATTGCCACAATTCCCGAATATAAGGTCTGTGCAGTTGCTCTTGAAAAGATGAGCGATGTGTAAATGGTTGTAATCCGCCTCGTTAACAGCAAAGGAGAGTGAACCCATGCTTGAAGTAGAAGACGCCCTTGTGCAAATTTATCGCGCGATGTCCCAGCAAACAAAGACGGAAGAGGTCGCTATTTTAGATAGCTTGGGACGAATCTGTGCCGAAGATCTCTGGGCCCAAATTCCCGTACCTAACTTTGCTCGTGCCGGTATGGATGGCTATGCAGTACGGGCTGCTGAAACTCAAGGTGCGAGTCCTGAAACTCCGGTTCTGTTACCTGTCACTGCTACGGTTTATGCTGGCACCGCTCCTGTTACCGAAAGGGCTGTTTCTGGTGGGGCTGTTAAAATTATGACTGGAGCGCCGATTCCCGTTGGCTTTGATGCAGTTATAAAACAGGAGTGGACAGATTTCGGTACAAATGAAGTCCAACTCTATCACTCAGTAGTTAAAGGAGATAACTACGGTGCAATTGGAGAAGATGTTTCTTCTCGTCAAAAACTGATTAACCAGCATCAGCGGATCAATAGCCGCATAATCGGTGTGTTGGCTAGTCAGGGTATTGAAAGTATCCGTGTGTTCGTTCCTATGAAAGTTGGCGTACTAACAACTGGCAGTGAGCTGATTGTTTTAAAGGATCCGTTATCTGAAGGGAAGATTTATAATAGTAATTTGTATACAATTACCGCCTTCCTTCAAGGGAGCGGCAGTGAGGTGATTTTAAAAAAGCATTGCGTAGATCAAGTGGATCAGCTTGTCCAAGCAATCGAAACGGATATTGAAGGTCTTGATTTATTAATTACTACCGGTGGTGTATCAGTCGGTGCTAAGGACTATATTCCCGAAGCAATTCAACAACTGAATGCACAGGTGCTATTTCGCTATGTGAATATGAAACCAGGAACGCCAATAATGGCTAGCGCCTATCAAGGCTGCATTATTTTGAGCGTATCCGGGAATCCTTTTGCAGCAATGATTAATCTTCATATGTTTTACTGGCCGATTTTGGCTTACTTTATGAACTGTCCAGAGCTTAGCTTACGTAAACGCTACGTTCGTTTAGCTGATGATTTACCTTTTACTAAGCTACGGCGTTTTATTCGGGCCTATGAAACAGACAATGTCGTCTCTTTGGCTTGTGAATCCCATCGTGCTTCTGTTTTTCAAAATACAGTGAATACCAATTGTTTTATTGATCAGCCATCAGGGACAGCCTTGAAAAAAGGCGAACTGGTACCGATTTATTATTGGAAATTCTAGAATTCTTAGGTAGAAGAAACGGGTTCACGAGTCCAACATTTTACGCAAGCCAAAAAAATTTTCTAAGCAGATTTTCTGCTTATGGAGAGCCGCCTTGGATTTTTGAAAGAATTCTAGATAGAGTGCGAAAAGGTCTGATAAAAAAGGAGATTGAGGAAAAAGTGTACAAAGCCGGAATTATAACCTTAAGCGACAAAAGCTATGCAGGTATGCAGGCCGATACATCTGGAGCGTTGCTTAAAGAAATGCTGGTTGATCATGTGCAAATCATCAAACAAATCATTTTGCCGGATGATCAGACATTGCTTCAAGCTACCTTAATTGACTGGTGTGCTACTTGTGATCTGGTGCTTACCACTGGTGGTACTGGTTTAAGCGCTCGTGACTTTACACCGGAAGCAACACTTCAAGTAGCCGATCGACTGATCCCTGGAATCAGTGAAGGGTTACGGCTGTTAAGCTTGTCAAAAACACCGTTTTCAATGTTAAGTCGTGGAGTGGCAGTCCAAAGAGGTCAAACGCTGATTATCAACTTACCGGGTAGCCCGAATAGTGTCAAAGACTATATAATTTTTTTATTACCGATTTTACCTCACGCCTTAGAATTAGTGGTTAGCGGACAGGCAAAGCATAATCAGGAGACGAATGAAGGATGAAAATCATCCCTACAAAAGAAGCCATTGCTTTGGCTCTTGCCCATGACATTACCCTAAATTCAACCAACGAATGTATTTAAAGGTCTTTCATTTTTATGTTATAAGCCAAATCGTTTCATTATGTAACAATATGCTAAGTCGATTATGAGAACGAGCCCTTTGCTTTGTAAGGTATGGCTTGCATAGAAACTTGACTGAACCGAGCTATATTAGTTGACGCTTCAATAGGTTCAAACCTATTTGAAGCGTATTTGTTTGCTTAATCTCCAACTAAAAGACAGAAAGGTGGAACTGGCTTAAATAACAACTACTATTTTGTTTTTTTAAAAGCAAAGAATTATTTTCACTTGCCGTAACAAGTGATAAAAGGATGAAATACTTTTTAAAAGATTAGATAACGTTCTCTATCAAAATTATTTATTCACGTAAGGTTTAAATCTGGTGGGCGATTTTTTTCCGAGATCTTTTAGAAATGCTAGTGGTTACTTTGGTATTGCTTGACTGCTGATTTTCTAGTTTTTTAGAAATGTATTACAGAAACTTATCACTTAAAATTGCTAATTTTTTTAGGGAATGCTTGTTTCAATTGGTCACCTTGTTGGTATGAACATCCGTTGAGGAAAAAATCCGAAACTATTCCATTTTAACAAAGAATTAAAATTATTGGAAAGTGTTATTTTTAGTTAGTCTAAAATACAAGTATAATGACCATTCATTTCGTTGCTTTGTTTTTTTTAAGAAAAAGAAATTGTTTACATTGACATATGATCATACATTCATTTATAATGAACTCATGAAAGATAATTCATATAAAAAAGTAAGAACTGGAGGAAACTTCAATGGAGAAGAAGTATCGACTTGAAGGACTAGACTGTGCAAACTGTGCTGTGAAAATTGAAGAATCAGTGGAGAAGATTCCGGGAGTCAAACAAGCTCAAGTAGATTTTATGACCACCAAACTGACTGTAAAAGTAGAATCAGATCAAGCCAAGCAAATAGAAACTCAAGCCAAAGAATTGATTGGTAAATTGGAGCCGGATATTGCAGTGATTTCTCTGGATCAAAAAAACACAGTACCAACGGAGAATGCCAGCCGGAACCAGTTTGTGCGAATCGTTCTTGCTTTATTCGTTTTTTTAGCACTTATTATGATTAAACCAACAGGAAATATTGCTTTTATCACTTATCTGCTGCTTTACGTGTTCATTGGCTATGACATTGTGAAACGTGCCGTAATGAATTGTTTACGGGGAGAGGTATTTGATGAAAACTTCTTGATGGCTGTTGCGACAATTGGGGCCTTTTTTATCGGTGAGTACCCAGAAGCGGTAGCTGTTATGCTGTTCTACCAAGTAGGCGAATGGTTCCAAAGTATGGCTGTTGGTCGTACGCGTAAATCTATTACCCAATTGATGAATATTCGTCCTGATTCAGCGAACTTGCTGATAGGCGATCAAGTGAAAGTAGTCGCTCCGGATACGATTGATATTGGTGAAATGATTCTTGTGCAACCGGGTGAAAAAGTTCCTTTAGATGGTCGAATCACAGAAGGCTCTAGCTTTGTTGATACCTCAGCTTTGACAGGTGAGTCCGTACCTAGAGCCGTGCAATCAGGGGATGACATTTTAAGTGGTTTTATTAATAAAAATGGTGCCTTAACAATAGAGGTCACCAAGCGTTTTAGTGATTCAACCGTCAGCAAAATTTTGGATTTAGTTGAAAATGCCAGTACGAAAAAAGCACCAGCTGAAAACTTCATTACAAAATTTGCTCGTTACTATACGCCGATTGTAGTTGTTTTAGCAATATTGTTAGCAATCGTGCCACCTTTTATTTTCCCAGGTACTTCCTTTAGTGAATGGATTGCTCGAGCGTTGACTTTCCTAGTTATCTCTTGTCCGTGTGCATTGGTTATCTCGGTTCCTCTCAGCTTTTTCGGTGGTATCGGTGGTGCCAGTAAATTAGGTGTTTTAGTAAAAGGAAGCAACTACTTAGAACTTTTAGCTGAAACAAAAACGATGGTCTTTGATAAAACCGGGACCTTGACAAAGGGAAATTTTGTCGTACAAGAAATTAAAAGCTCAACGCTATCATCAGATGAACTATTGCAAATAACGGCACGTGCTGAACAATACTCAACCCATCCGATCGCAAGCTCCATACGTGAACGTTATGGCAAAGAAATTAAACCAGCTACGGAAATTGAGGAAATTGCTGGTCATGGAGTAAAAGCTGTGATAGATGGACAAACGGTACTTGTAGGGAACGCTAAATTGCTACAACAATTTTCAATTTCTCATCCAACTGTAACTGCAAGCGGCACGTTGTTATACGTAGCGATTGATCAAAAATTTGTTGGCTATCTGGTGATTGCCGATGAAGTGAAAGCAGACACCCAAACTGCGTTACGCTCTTTAAAAGCAAAAGGTGTTCAACAAACAATCATGTTAACCGGTGACAACCAACAAACCGCTACTGCAATTGCTGAAAAAATTGGAATCAACCAAGTCTATGCTGACTTGCTGCCAGACGGTAAAGTTGACCAATTGGAAACAATTATGCAACAAAAATCAAATAACGGCAAAGTCGCTTTTGTTGGCGATGGTATGAATGATGCTCCAGTTTTAGCTCGTGCGGATGTAGGTATCGCCATGGGCGGTTTAGGTAGCGATGCTGCGATTGAAGCCGCTGATGTGGTGATTATGAATGACCAACCAAGTTCTATTGCATCCGTAATTGAATTAGCACGAAAAACCTTGCGAATTGTGAAACAAAACATAACCTTCGCCATTGGCGTCAAAATTATTGTTTTACTTTTAGGAGCTGTCGGTTTGGCTTCTATGCAAGCCGCTGTTTTTGCCGACGTCGGTGTAACTGTTATTGCCGTTACCAATGCTATGCGTTGTTTGCAAGTAAAAAAATAGTGCAGATTTATTCAACGTCTCAGGATTATTGTTACTAGTAACGCAACGCCTGTAAAAAGATAGGGATCCCAAAGCAAAGTTCTAAGAACTTGCTGCGGCGGTCCTTCTTTTTCTTGCCGTTTTTCAGCGATCAAGTCTTTAAATTTTGCTGCTGGTAGCATATAATAAGGAAGAATTTGGCTTGGAATGTACTACTCTATTTTCATTCGTGGTACAATGGGACATAACGGATTAATTACAGGAGGGAACACTGGTATGGCAGCAAAGGAAAAAACAAGATACAAAGCAGTGATTGCTGATCAGACGTATACAATTATCGGACAAGAAAGTAAACAACATATGGACCTAGTCACTAAAATCGTTAATGAACAATTGGCGGAAATTAAACATCTAGGACCACAAACAGATAACGAACAAGCCTCTGTTTTATTGGCAATTAACGCCGTTTCTGATCAATTAAAAAAACAAGAACAAGTACTGACACTTGAACAACAAGTTGCCGAACTTAAACAACGTACCATTAAAGTAATCGAACTAGAAAATCGGATTAAACGAATTGAAGCGATTGAAGAAGAAGCTCGTGATGTTTTGAAGAAAAACGGTCAAGAAGATGTCGAAATTCATAACCATATGGAAGCTCAACAAATCTTGAACGAAAATCGTAAGCAGCAAATTCAAAGTAAAAGTCTTCATGAGCAATAAGCTGAAAGGATGAAACAATGTTAACAATAATTATTTTATTTATTTTGGCTTATGGATTTTATACAGGAGCCAAGCGGGGCTTTGTTTTGCAAATTTTGTATTCCGTAGGATATTTCATCAGTTATCTGGTAGCCAGAATGTATTACAAGGACTTAGCCTCCCACTTGGAACTTTATGTACCTTATCCTTCTGTCACACCCAATAGCAAACTTGTTTTCTTTAACCAAGAACTGTCCTTGAATTTGGATCAGGCTTTTTATGCCGCAATAGCCTTTTTAATACTGTTATTTGCCGGTTGGTTAGTAGTACGCTTTTTGGCTATTTTCTTACGCGGTATCTCCTTTATTCCAATATTTAAACAAGTCAATTGGTTATTGGGCGGTTTATTAAGCGTAGTGATTTTGTATGTCGGCATCTTTTTAGTTTTAACGACTTTTTCGATGGTACCGATAGATAGCATTCAAAATCAATTCAGAAGCAGTGGGTTGGCTCGAATCATTGTTGAACATACTCCTATTTTAAGTAAACAAATCTTTCAATTATGGGTGCAACAAATCATAGGCTAAGAATACATTGTTGCCGTTGTTCAGCTGATAATTTCCAACGTTTTAGCAAATAACGGCAGCAATTTTATCAGGTAATGAACGAATTGTAGAAGAGTAGGTGAAAAAATGAATCAACGAATCTTAGCAACCTTGGAATTTCAGACGATTAAACAAATGCTTCGTCAAGTGATCGTTACTGCTCAAGGAGCAATCGAAGTTGACCAATTAGTCCCTGCGACCGATGCTGCAACCATTCAAGTTTGGTTAAATGAGACTGATGACGGACTCAAAGTGCAACGTTTAAGAGGCGGGATTCCGGTTCCTAAGTTGGAAAACATTCGGCCCCATATCAAACGGATTGAAATCGGCGCTGATTTAAACGGATTAGAGCTAGCTCAAGTTGGCCGCGTATTGTCAACTACTGCTGAATTACTCCATTTTTTTGAAGAGTTAAAAGAAGACGAAATCGATTTTCACCGATTATACAATTGGCTGTCTCAAATGGTGGTGTTACCTGAACTAAGCCACCGTTTAAAGGCCGCTCTTGATGAAGACGGTCATGTCACTGATGAAGCTTCGCCTGAATTAAAAGCGATTCGTCAAGCGATTCGTCGCAATGAAGCGACCATTCGCCAACAATTGGAAGAAATCGTGCGAGGAAAAAATGCCCGTTATTTAAGTGATGCGATCGTTACGATGCGTAATGAACGCTACGTGATCCCTGTCAAGCAAGAGTATAAGAGTATATTCGGAGGAGTCGTTCACGACCAAAGTGCTTCCGGACAAACTCTTTTTATCGAACCGAAGCAAATCGTGGAATCAAATAATCGTTTGCGCCAACAGCAAATTGCGGAGCGAAATGAAATTGCCCGAATTCTTTCTGAGTTGTCACAAGCGCTGGTTCCTCACCAAAAAGAAATCCTTCATAATGCTTACGTAATTGGCAAATTGGATTTTATTAATGCTAAAGCTCGTTTTGGTAAAGAATTAAACGCAACAGTGCCTAGCATCAGCACTGAAAATCATATTTTTTTCAAGCAAGCTCGTCATCCCTTGCTGGATCAAACTCATGCCGTACCCAATGACATTATGATGGGACAAGAGTTTCAGGCAGTGGTGATTACAGGCCCCAATACTGGTGGGAAAACCATTACTTTAAAAACTCTGGGTTTATTACAAATAATGGGCCAAGCCGGTTTGCCGCTACCTGTGGCTGAAGCAAGCCAAATGGGAATTTTTAATGAAATTTTTGCTGATATTGGTGATGAACAATCGATTGAACAGAGTTTAAGTACTTTTTCTTCTCACATGACCAATATTGTTGACGTGTTACGACAAGCGGATGCTAAGAGTTTAGTGCTCTTTGATGAACTGGGAGCTGGTACTGATCCACAAGAGGGAGCCGCATTAGCTATAGCGATCTTAGATGCTTTAGGCAGCAAAAATGCTTATGTGATGGCTACGACTCATTATCCGGAGTTAAAAGTGTATGGCTATAATCGTCCGGGAACCATTAATGCCAGTATGGAATTTAATATTGATACCTTAAGCCCTACCTATCGCTTGTTAATTGGTGTTCCTGGCCGGAGTAATGCCTTTGAGATCTCTAAACGCTTGGGCTTAGATTCAACGATTATTGAGGCGGCAAAACAAATTATGGACGGGGAAAGCCAAGACTTAAATGAAATGATTGCCGATTTGGAAAATCGTCGAAAAATGACGGAAACAGAATACTTAGAAGTTCGGCATTATGTGGAAGAAGCGCAATCGCTTCACGACGATTTAGAGGTTGCTTATCAAAGTTTTCATGAAGAACGAGAAAAAGAGTTGGCCAAAGCACGCCAGCAAGCCAATCAGCTAGTGACTGAGGCACAAGAGCAAGCCGATAAAATTATCGCTGAAATTCGCCAAATGCAGCTTACTAGTGGTACTCATGGCGGAGTGAAAGAACACCAATTAATTGATGCCAAAGCTAAACTAGCCCAACTTCATCAAGAAGATGACGCCCTAGCTAAAAATAAAGTACTAAAAAAAGCGAAAGCACATAAACAATTAAAAGTCGGCGATGAAGTAGTAGTAACTACTTATGGCCAACGAGGCACTTTATTAAAAAAAGTTGCCAATAATCAATGGCAGGTTCAATTAGGCATTTTAAAAATGACCCTTCCAGAAACGGAGCTAACCCCAGCTGCGCCCCAAAAAGAAACGAAAGCGAAAGTCACAACCATTCGCTCTGCTAATACTAGTCACGTAGCAACTCAGTTGGATTTACGCGGCAAACGTTACGAAGAAGCCCTCGCCGAAGTTGATCAATATTTGGATGCAGCTTTACTAGCCGGCTATCCGCAAGTGACCATCGTTCATGGCAAGGGAACCGGTGCTTTGCGTCAAGGAATTACAGATTATCTAAAACAGCATCGCAGCGTAAAAAGTTTTGCATTTGCGCCACAAAACCAAGGTGGAAATGGTGCGACAATTGTTAAGTTTACGTAAAGAAAACTTACTAAAGGTAAGCAGATAAATGGAATAAACCCTACGTAAGTGCTATACTAGGAATAACGTTAAATAAGTAGAGGAGGTTTGTGACAATGCTACAAGCAATAACTGATAAAGATTTTGCAGCTGAAACGGATGAAGGGCTTGTTTTGATCGATTTTTGGGCAACATGGTGTGGTCCATGTCGAATGCAAGCACCGATTTTGGAACAATTAGCTGAAGAATATGATGAAGATGAATTGAAAATTGTTAAAATGGACGTTGACGAAAATCCAGAAACACCGGCTTCTTTTGGAATTATGAGTATTCCTACCTTGTTGTTGAAAAAAGACGGCGAAGTCGTTGAAAAAGCAGTTGGAGTTCACTCAAAAGACCAGCTTAAAGCGATGATCAACAATTTTTTATAAACCTCTTAAGGCTGGAAAAAGCAACTAGTTGCTTTTCCAGTCTTTTTCTAAGGGAACATTCACTAAAAAGCGAGTAAACATGCTATAATAGAGTTCAGCTTTTTGCTAGAAAGGAAGTAAGTATGAACGAACGTATTAAGAATAAATTAGCGCTGCTTCCTGACCAGCCTGGATGTTATTTGATGAAAGATAAAAACGGCACTGTTATCTATGTAGGGAAAGCAAAAGTCTTGCGCAATCGAGTCCGTTCCTATTTCAGAGGCAGCCACGATACCAAAACAGAACGGTTAGTCAGTGAGATTGAGGATTTCGAATATATTGTCACGGAATCAAATATTGAGGCCTTGCTGTTAGAGATTAACTTGATTCACAAAAACGATCCGAAATATAACATCATGCTCAAAGATGATAAAAGTTATCCCTTTATTAAAATCACCAATGAAGATTATCCTCGGTTAGTGATTACTCGCAAGGTATTAAAAGATAAAGCCCATTACTTTGGTCCCTATCCTGATGTCAATGCGGCTAATGAAACGAAGCGATTGTTGGATCGACTGTTTCCGTTGCGAAAATGTTCGCCGTCGCAAAAAACACCGTGCTTATACTATCATCTAGGACAATGTCTTTGCCCGTATGCTTTTGATGTTGATCCGCAAGTATACAAAGACATGGTTGAAGAAATCAAACAGTTCTTAACTGGCGGACATACCGAAATTCAAGATCAGCTGAAAGGGAAAATGGAAGCGGCTGCTGCTAAGATGGAGTTTGAAAAAGCCGCTGAATATCGGGACCAAATCAAAGCCATCGAAACAGTTATGACCCGGCAAAAAATGACAAATGCCGATTTAATTAACCGAGATGTTTTCGGCTATGCTGTAGATAAAGGATGGATGTGTGTTCAAGTCTTCTTCGTCCGTCAAGGGAAATTGATTGAGCGTGACGTTTCTATTTTTCCCTTTTACAATGAAGCGGAAGAAGATTTCTTAACGTTTATCGGACAATTTTATCAAGAAAATGAACACTTTGTGCCGCAAGAAGTGTTGATTCCAGATACGATTGATCGTCTAAGCGTGGAAGCACTTCTCAACACTAAAGTCTTGCAGCCGCAGCGGGGAGAAAAGAAAAAATTGGTCTTATTAGCAAACAAAAACGCTGACGTTGCCTTACGGGAAAAATTTGACTTGATTGTTCGCAAACAAGAACGGACGGTGGGCGCTGTTGAAAAATTAGGTGCTGCGATGAAGATTCCTGCACCAGTCAGAATTGAAGCCTTTGATAATTCCAATATCATGGGTACTAATCCTGTCTCTGCAATGGTAGTTTTCATTGACGGCAAACCCGCCAAAAAAGAATACCGTAAATATAAAATAAAAACAGTAAAAGGGCCCGATGATTATGCATCTATGCGGGAAGTAATCTATCGCCGCTATGCTCGTGTGTTAAAAGAAGGCTTGCCGCTTCCTGATTTAATCATCATTGATGGCGGCAAAGGCCAAGTAGATGTTGCCAAAGACGTTTTGGAAAACCAGTTGGGCTTAGATGTACCGATTGCCGGCTTAGCTAAAAATGACAAACACAAAACCAGTGAGCTGCTTTATGGTCCGACATTAGAGGTGGTACCACTAGCTCGTAATTCTCAAGAATTCTTTTTATTGCAGCGAATTCAAGACGAAGTCCATCGCTTTGCAATTACCTTTCACCGTCAACTTCGCAGCAAAAATAGCTTTGCTTCCAAACTGGATGAAATCGAAGGTCTAGGACCAAAACGCAAAAAAGCCTTATTGAAAGAATTCAAGTCCTTAAAAAATATTACCGCTGCCAGCGTCGAAGCCTTGCAAAAAGCCGGTCTTCCAAAAAATGTAGCGGCTAATGTATATCAACACTTGCATACTACAGTCAAAACAAATGAATAATTTGACTAAAAAGCAGATATTGATTAATGGTAGGTTAACAATATCTGTTTTTTGCTGGTTTTTATAAAAGTTTATTGACAGTCATTCTTTAGCAAGATACGATAAGGCTAGCTTGTTTTTTGTAATAAAATGGTTTGCCTCCGAGTAACGAACAATGAAGCAGTTTTACACTGATGTGAACCAAAAGAAGGGGGAGTGGGAAAATGTTAGAAGTAAAACACCTAGTAAAAACATTTGGTGATTTTACAGCTGTCGATGATATTTCTTTTAAAATTCCAGATGGCAAAATATTAGGGTTGATCGGCCAAAACGGAGCAGGAAAAACAACGACTTTTCGCTTGATTTTAGACTTTTTAACCCAAGATAGTGGTAGTGTATTATGGAACGGCCAGCCACTGACTGAAAAGGATTACAATATCATTGGTTATTTACCAGAGGAGCGTGGATTGTATCCTAAAATTTCCATTCAAGATCAATTGTTATACTTTGCTGCGTTAAGAGGCAAAAGCAAACAAGAGATTGAACCAAAGATTGATGAATGGATGGAAAAGTTCAAAGTAAAAGGCAAAAAAACCGATAAAGTTAAGTCGCTGTCAAAAGGGAATCAGCAAAAAGTCCAGTTGATTGCCACGTTAATTCACGAGCCCAAGTTAATCATTTTGGATGAGCCTTTTAGCGGCCTGGATCCTGTTAATGCCGAATTGCTCAAAGATGGAATTATTGCTTTAAAAGATCAAGGTTCAGTTGTTATTTTCTCAAGTCACAATATGGACAATGTGGAAAAAATCTGTGATCATTTGGTGATGTTGAAAGATGGAAAAATGGTATTAGATGGTTCTGTTCATCAAATCCGTGAACAATTTGGACGTACTAAGGTCTTTTTGGAATCCAGTTTAACTCCGGAAGCTGTCTTAGCAATTCCAGGAGTGAAGCAAGCCAAATTACGCTCAGATGGCGTGGTTGAGATTACCTTAGCTGATCCGGCAGTCGGCAAAGAAATCTTTGCACAAGCGACAAGCTTCGGGTACATTCCCATGTTTAATCAACAGCCACCGACTCTTGAAGAAATTTTCAAATTGAAAGCAGGTGGGGATCATGAGTAAATTTTGGATTATTGCCAAGGATGTATACTTGAAAAATATTAAATCTATTTCCTTTGTCATTATGATTTTAGCACCATTTTTATTAATTGGTCTTGTTTATTTAGCTGGTTCATTAGCTAGTGGTTTTAGCAATGATTCAAAGATTGGCTTAGTTTCAGATAATCAGCAATTTATACGACAATTGGAACAAACGAAAAATGATGCATTTTCTTTTAAATCGATCACTTCAGAAAAAGAAGCCCAAAAACAACTAAAAGCTGAAAAAATTGACAGCTACATGGTTATCCATTCAACAGATGGGCAATTAGCTGCAAAACTATATGCTCAACGCTCTTTAGGGCAAACGACGGAAATGACGATTACACAACTCTTAAATCAATTGCAAACGTCCTTGAATGCGCAGAAACTACAATTGAATAGTGACCAGTTGGCTTCATTAAGACAACCAGCAAAATTCAGTAAAACCAAAATTAGCTTTGATAAAGATGGCAACATGCAAACTGGTCAAGACAACACCGGGGTACAAATCGCACTGGCAATGGGGCTGACTATTTTACTTTTTGTTATTATCACGAGTTATTCATCCATAATCGCTCAAGAAATTGCCTCTGAAAAAGGCACCCGCATCATGGAAGTGATTTTGTCCAGTACCAAAGCTCAGACTCACTTTTATGCGAAGTTAACCGGTGTGCTTTTTGTAGCCTTAACACAGATGGTGATCTATGGAGCTGCCTTGGTTATTGGCTATTCTCAATTGAAAAATATAGAAATGATTCAACAGTTATTAGAGGGAGTTTCCTTGTCTACACTCTTTGGTTCAACAATGATTTTAACGCTTCTGTTTTTTGTATTGGGCGTTTTAGTTTATTCGGTTCTCGCAGCTCTTTGTGGCTCCTTAGTATCCAAGCCAGAAGATACTGCCAAAGCTGTTCAGCCGATTATGTATGTAGGGTTAATCGGCTATATCATTGGTATCTCAATTGGTGCTAATGATCCCCAAAATATTGTAGTAAAAGTTACTTCCTTTATTCCGTTGATTTCGTCATACATCATGCCGGTTCGTTTAGCAACAGAGACAGCTTCGGTGATGGAGGCAGTTATTTCCTTAGTAATCTCCGTTATTTTCGGGATTTTGTTAACAATCTTTTCAGCTAAACTTTACAAATCCAATGTACTGGTATATAGCGAAGGCGGTATGCTAAAATCATTAAAACAATCGATTTCTATCATGAAAAATGAACAAAAGCATAAATAATCATGAAAGGAACAAAATCAATCGATTTTGTTCCTTTTTTGTTTCGATTTGTTATTTTTGTTTAATATAACAACAAGGTTGCACAGCTGTCTATTTTAATCTGTGCATGCTATAGCATTTATTGTTAAGGAGTATTAAGAAAGAGAGTAAATTGAATGGATGATAAGATAATAAAAATTTAGATTATCCAATCACACCGGTTCATTAATACAGAGGCGAGTATTTCAATTACTGTCGGTAGACTTCTCCTTTACAATTGTTTCGTACGAAATACCTGAAATAGCATCTCTAAGTATTAATTCTTAAGTTTTTTGGGAACTGTTCGTCGTTCAATAAGACGAACGGTTAATTTTTTTTCAGAAATTGCTGTTTGATTTAACTCATTATATAAGTAAATAAATGAATTTTCAGCTTGATGATTGATGGCGTAATCAACGGTAGTAATATGCATTAGTTCGCTCACATAACTGTTGTCAAAACCTATGACGGCGATGTCTTCCGGTACTGAAAAGTTCAAGTTTTCTAATTCTGAGATAAATTCTGCAGCGACATGGTCGTTATAAAAAGCAATCGCTGTTGGTTTTTCTGTTGCTTTTTGCCAGCGGCGGGCAATGTGGCGACCACTGTTTGTGGGGTAGTTGTCGTATACCAGCCATTCCGTTTTAAAGGGTAGCTTGTGATTTTGATAAAAATCATGGATGGCTTTTTCTCGTGCTTGGGTATTTAAATTTTCAGGATTGCCGAGGACGTGAGCAATTTTTTGGTAGCCTTGGCGTGTTAAATATTCTAACGAGCGGTAATACCCTGGATAATGGTCAATATAAGAAGAATACACGTGGGGTGAATCAATTCGATGCCAAGTCGCTAAAGGACCATAAGCACTATAAGACTCGATTACTTGCCAGCTATTGACACGGGTTAACAAGAAGACGGCATCTAACTGCTTATACTTCAGCTGATCTAATGCATCAAGTTCCTTTTGATGATCACCATCGGTAAAATAGAGATTGACAGAATACTGGTACTTTTTGGCAATGGTAATGAAGCTATTTAAAAAAACACCTAAAGGTCCGTAATAACTTTGAGCCAAAAAGCCAATTGCTTTAGTAGCCCCGGTTCGTAAATTGCGGGCAACATGATTTGGTGTATAATTAAGGGCTCTCATAGCTGCTACTATTTTTTGACGACTATCTGCACTTACATAACCTTTACCTGAAACAAGGCGTGAAACAGTTGATTTTGAAACGCCTGCAGCTTTTGCTACATCAATAATTGAGGTCATCTTTTTGCTCCTTTTAAAAAGTCGCTTTAAGTATACCATAAATTTTTAAAAAAAAGACTTGACATGGGAACATTCCCATAAATTACTCTTAGAATGTAAACGATCACATTTTAAGGAGGAAACATAATTATGACAAAAGGCGCACTAAAAATCGCAACTATTGGCGGCGGTTCAAGCTACACACCGGAGTTAATTGAAGGGTACATTAAAAGGAAAAATGAATTGCCCATTAAAGAGATTTGGTTAGTGGATATTGAAGCTGGTAAAGAAAAATTGGAAATCGTTGGCGCAATGGCTAAGCGAATGGTTAAAGCCGCTGGTCTGGAATGGGAAGTTCACCTGACGCTGGATCGACGTGCGGCCTTAAAAGATGCTGATTTTGTTTCAACACAATTTCGGGTAGGCTTATTAGATGCACGGATTAAAGATGAACGGATTCCCTTATCCCATGGCGTGCTAGGTCAAGAAACAAATGGCGCTGGCGGTATGTTTAAAGCTTTTCGGACTATTCCTGTTATTTTAGAAATTATTAATGATATGAAAGAACTTTGCCCGGATGCTTGGTTAGTCAACTTTACCAATCCGGCTGGAATGGTCACTGAAGCAGCGATCAAACATGGCGGCTGGAAGAAAACAGTTGGTTTATGCAACGTTCCGATCGGTCACCGTAAGCAAGCTGCCGAAGCCTTAGGTGTGGAGGAAACGGAGCTCTTCTTTAAATTTGCCGGTATCAATCATTTCCATTGGCATCGTATTTGGGATAAAACCGGTAAGGAACGGACTCAAGAGGTGATTGCTTTAATTTATGGTCCTCAAAAAGAACAAGAAAGCCATCTAAAAAATATTTGGGATGCACCGTTTCATTATGAACAATTAAAAGACTTAGGGATGCTGCCATGTGGTTACCACCGTTATTACTACATTGAAGATGAAATGTTAAAGCATTCTGTCGAAGAATTTAAAAAAGGAGAAACAAGAGCACAAGTAGTAAAAGAAACCGAAGCGCGCTTGTTTGAATTATATAAAGATCCTGAATTAGATTACAAACCAAAAGAATTGGAACAGCGAGGTGGCACTCATTATAGTGATGCTGCTTGTGAAATGATAGCTTCCATTTATAATGATAAACGAACTGATATGGTTGTTTCTACAGAAAATAACGGGACGATTACTGATCTGCCGTATGACTGTGTAGTGGAAGTTTCTGGACCGGTAACTGCACACGGACATGAACCTTATAACTGGGGTGCCTTCCCACCAGCCGCACGTGGAATTATTCAAGCGATGAAAGGAATGGAAGAAACCGTTATTCGGGCAGCGATTGCAGGTGATTACGGGGCTGCATTACACGCCTTCACGATCAATCCGCTTGTTCCTGGTGGAACAATGGCCAAAACGTTGTTGGATGAGTTGTTAATCGCTCACAAAGCACATCTGCCAAATTTTGCCACTGCTATTGCTAAAATCGAAAAAGAACAGCCAGATACAGTAGCTTATGTTACTGAATTAATGAAAAGTAACTAAATGGTATACCATTTGAGGAAATAACCCGCAAAATAGCCCCCGCTTCCTGGTAAAAGGAAGCGGGGGCTGCTGTTTTTTAAGGATAAGAAGGAGCTCGACGTTGTTTTTTTAGAATGAAACGATATCTTTGTTGGTTAAAGATCCATTGAACGACTAAATAAGCAATAATTTCAGCAAGTATAAAACGAGAAATAGTTTGAATAGATAAAAATGATAGCGATAATAGGAGAAATAACATTAAGTAGATTTCAAAGACACGTTGTAATTTTTTTGTATTGACAACGGTAATAGCTTTAGTATCCGGTAAAACTTCCACTCGGCGGGGCAGTTGTAGCCAACCTTCATGAAAGGTGAGAACATCACCGACATTCACATCAATGGCTACAGGAACGTTAGTGAATAGTTTGCCTTGCTTTACACCATTTTTATATAGTGTAAAATAACGTAGGCTGCCCCAAGGTGTTTTTTTCGTAATTGTAATGACCACTGTGTTCACCTCCTGTCTTCTATTCTGCCAGATTTACGTGTCGAGAGCAACGAACTTAAGACTGATTTCCTTTCGACATAGATGTAAAGATTGGTTAGTTAGCAAAATAAGCTGCTGTTTGGGCCGCATGTTGACCAGCTACATGGCCAGTTACAAAAGCTGCGGTAACATTATAACCACCAGTGTAACCGTTGATATCCAATAGCTCACCGGCAAAAAATAAGCCGTTGATCAGCTTACTTTCCATCGTTTTTGGTGTCACTTCTTTTAAAGAAATACCGCCACCTGTTACAAATGATTTTTCCAGTGGAAATGTTTTGGCAACAGTTATCGGAAAGGCTTTTAACAATTGTAACAATTCGCTTATTTGTTTAGTGGTTATTTGTTTGGTCGGCAAGGTTACTAATTGTAGTTTTTCTAGATAAAACTGCAGCAAGCGTTCAGGAATAAGACCGTGTAGCGCGTTTTTTATTGTTTTGTTAGCGTTAGCCGCCAATTGTCTTTCGATTTGCTGCTGTAAGGTTGAAGCTGCTAAATCGGGAAAAACATCCAAAATCACAGTGACTGGTTGACAAGTGGCCGCTAGTTCTTGATTGATGTAGCTGGAACAGCGTAGCGCCGCAGGTCCGGACAGACCAAAATGTGTAAAAAGCACATCCATTTGATGTGTTACTAGCACTTTTCCTTTTTGGTTTACTACTGACAAGGCGATATCTTGTAAAGCGAGTCCTTGTAAGGTTTTTTGCTGAATAAAGGGTTCTTCAGAAATTAATGGAGATTCTGTTGGATAAAGGGGACTGATAGTGTGACCTACTTTTTTTGCTAACTGATAACCGTCGCCGGTAGAGCCAGTAGCAGGGTAGGTACGTCCGCCCGTAGTCAAAACGACGCTAGGTGCAAAAAAAGTTTCTGTTTCTGTTTGTACTCCCAGTATTTGTTGATCTTTGTGTAAAAGTTTGGTTACTGTGCTATTGGTTTGTACGATGACTCGCAACGCTTGCAGCTGGTGATCTAAGGCAGCAACAATTGTTTTCGATTTGTCAGTAACGGGAAACATACGCCCGTGATCTTCTTCTTTTAAATGTACGCCATTGGTTTCAAAAAAATTCATAATATCGTAATTATCAAATTGAGAAAATGCACTATACAAAAATTTGCCGTTGCCTGGAATATGAGCGATAATTTCTGCTGCTGGTCGATTATTTGTTACATTGCAGCGGCCACCACCGGTTAAAAGTAATTTTTTGCCTAATCGTTTGTTCTTTTCGATTAATAGCGTACGAGCGCCTGTTTGGGCCGCCGTAATTGCCGCCATCATGCCGCTAGTCCCAGCGCCTACGACAATCACATCAAATGTTTTCATATGTATTCCTCCAATTCAATAGGTAGTGTACCATAGTTAAGGAACATTTTGGATTTTTTAAAAAATTTTTCTAAAATAGTATGAAAATTTCGAAATTTCCGGGTATAATAGAAAGTATGAAAAATGAGAGGATGATTAGATGCAAGCAAAGCAGTACGTAAAAGGGATTCAAGAAAGAATTCACGCTCAAGATCAAGGGCAAACAGAATATTTACAAGCAGTAGATGAATTTTTACCGACAGTTGAAGCTTTTTTGGCTCAACAGCCACACTTAATTGAAAAAAACATCTTAGGTGTACTCATTGAACCGGAACGCATCTTGCAATTTCGAGTGCCTTGGCAAGACGATCAAGGCAATTGGCAGATTAATCGCGGCTACCGTATACAATATAATTCTGCTCTTGGCCCCTATAAAGGCGGCTTACGTTTTCATCCAACGGTCAACTTAAGCGTAATGAAATTCTTAGCATTTGAACAAATATTTAAAAATAGTTTAACCGGCCTGCCTATCGGCGGCGGCAAAGGCGGCAGTGATTTCGATCCTAAAGGCAAATCAGATAGTGAAGTTATGCGTTTTTGTCAAAGTTTTATGACGGAATTACAAAAACATATCGGACCGAACACGGACGTACCTGCCGGTGATATTGGTGTCGGTGCACGTGAGATCGGCTATCTATACGGGATGTACAAGCGTTTACGCAATTATGATGCCGGTGTATTGACAGGCAAACCCTTAGGTTATTGGGGAAGTCAAGCTCGGACTGAAGCTACCGGTTATGGCGTAGTTTATTTTGTTAAACATCTATTAGCAGATCAGAATGATTTATTTAGTGGTAAAAAAGTACTGGTTTCCGGCAGTGGTAACGTAGCTATTTATGCTATGAAAAAAGCGATCGAACTAGGAGCAACTGTGCTTACTTGTTCAGATTCTTCAGGATTTGTTTATGATCCCAGCGGCATTGACGTGTCCTTGGTACAAGAACTGAAAGAACAAAAACGGGAACGAATTGCTAAATATATCGAAACACATCCAACTGCTACTTACCATGAGGGGCAATCGGTTTGGGATTTTGAAGTGGCTTATGATATTGCGTTACCTTGTGCTACACAAAATGAGATCAACCAGCAGCAAGCTGTTCAGTTGGTAGCTAACGGTGCTAAAATTGTTGCCGAAGGCGCCAATATGCCTTGTATGCTTGAAGCTGTCGCCGTCTTTGATGAAGCACAGGTACGCTATTGTCCGGGCAAAGCAGCAAATGCTGGTGGTGTAGCTGTATCGGCATTGGAAATGAGCCAAAATGCTGAACGCCTGGCTTGGTCTTTTGAAAAAGTTGACCAAATGCTTGAGGAGATTATGAAAACAATTTACCAAAATTGTCGTGATACCGCTGAAAAATATCAAGCAAAAGATAATTTAGTTTTAGGTGCGAATATTGCCGGTTTTGAAAAAGTAGCAACCGCTATGTTAAGCCAAGGACTCGTCTAGTTAAATGAACAAAATAAGTGGCTTGATCACCACTGGTTTTATTTTTATTTAGTGTGACCGAAAGAATCATGAAAACTTATTTATTAGAGTTCTGGCTAATCAATCCACCTATCAGAGGTCTAAGGGGGCAAAGCTGAGCTGCTGAAAATAACATGTTTGGCCGCTAGCTATGCTAAAATGCTTTTGGTATAGCCCGATATCTGTTTAGTTATTGCGAATTATTGGAATCTTATGGGATGGAAGAATTTTCTTGAAAAATCTGATAAAAACACGTAAAGTAGTAGTTGTAGTAAGTTTATTTTCAAGGAGGAGTAGGAATGTCACACATTCAATTAGATTATTCCAAGTTAGCACCTTTTGTTGCTGACCACGAATTGGAATATATGCAGCCTCAAGTGACTGCAGTGGACAAAGCATTGCGAGAAGGAACCGGCGCCGGAAATGATTTTACTGGTTGGATTGATTTGCCGGAGAATTATGATAAAGCAGAATTCGCTCGTATCAAACAAGCAGCTGCAAAAATCCAAGCGGACTCTGATGTTTTAGTCGTGATTGGGATTGGTGGTTCTTATTTAGGCGCTCGAGCTGCGATTGAATTTTTAACACATTCATTTAACAACTTTTTACCAAAAGAAGAACGCAAAACACCACAAATTTTCTTTGCTGGTAACAGCATCAGCTCTACGTATTTAGCTGACTTGATTAACGTTATTGGCGATCGAGATTTTTCAGTTAACGTGATTTCAAAATCAGGAACTACAACTGAACCGGCTATTGCCTTTCGTGTTTTCAAAGAATTATTAGTGAAAAAATACGGCAAAGATGGAGCAAACCAACGAATTTACGCAACAACTGATCGTGCCAAAGGTGCTGTAAAAGTGGAAGCAGATGCCGAAGGTTGGGAAACATTTGTGATTCCTGATGACGTCGGTGGTCGTTTCACAGTCTTAACTCCTGTTGGACTACTTCCAATCGCTGTCAGTGGTGCAGATATTGATGGTTTGATGCAAGGCGCCAATGATGCGCGCAAAGAATACAGTGCAACAAGCGACTTGAAAGAAAACCAAGCTTATCAATATGCGGCCTTAAGGAATATTTTATACCGTAAAGGTAAAACAACTGAAATGTTGATCAATTATGAGCCGGGCATGCATTACTTCTCTGAATGGTGGAAACAATTGTACGGAGAATCAGAAGGAAAAGACCACAAAGGAATTTTCCCAGCTGCTGCAGACTTTTCAACTGATTTGCATTCTATGGGTCAATACGTCCAAGATGGTATGCGTAATCTGTTTGAAACGGTCGTGAAAATCGAAACTCCTCGTCATGCCGTGACGATTCCTACTCAAGAAGAAGATTTAGATGGCTTAGGTTATTTACAAGGAAAAGAAATTGACTTTGTGAATACCAAAGCGTTTGAAGGTACTTTATTGGCGCATACTGACGGTGGCGTACCAAATATGATTGTAAAAGTACCTAAAATGGATGCTTATTCATTAGGCTATGTTATGTACTTTTTTGAAATCGCAGTTGGTATTTCCGGTTACTTAAATGGCATCAATCCATTTGACCAACCAGGTGTGGAAGCTTATAAGAAAAATATGTTCGCTTTACTAGGTAAACCAGGTTTTGAAGCGTTAGCCAAAGAATTAAATAGTCGTTTATAAAATTAAGAGAGCGCCCTTCCTTACAGACCGTTTGAAGATCTTATGTTTGGTTCATTAATTAAAGAACTTAGTAGATCGATGAGGGTAAGGAAGGGGCTTTTTGGAGAACTTGATGAATTGTTGTGGATCAAAAATTATTGGTTGAAGTGAGTTGTTTACATGAAAAGAAAGTTGTTTTGTGAACTTTCACCGTTGACATATCGCTTAGCAGTTGAAAAAAACATTTTAGTTCGTAAGACCACCGATTTGAAATACACTGGAAAATTTGCGCTAGCAAAATCATCACAAGTTTTACCAGTAGTAGTTTATAAGCACAATTCTTTTATCCAACGGAAGCTGGGAAACGTTCAGCTAACGTTACAAGAAAACAAGGCCGTTAATTTGAAACTAGCTACTCCGAAAGTTTCTCATGTTTTGATTAAACCTGGGGAAATTTTTTCCTTTTGGAAATTAGTGGGAGCGTGTACAGAAAAAAAGGGGTATAAAGAAGGGTTGATGGTTGGTAGAGAAGAGGAGACCAAAAGTGGTATTGGCGGCGGTATGTGCCAATTTACGAATTTAATTCATTGGCTGGTTTTGCACACTCCCTTAGTAATTATTGAACATCATCATCACGACGGAATTGATATGTTCCCTGATTACGGCCGCAAAGTACCCTTTGGTACCGGAACTTCAATTGTTTACATTTACTTAGACTATCGTTTTATTAATCCTACCAATCAGACATTCCAGCTGATTACTTATACAGACGATACTTATTTGTATGGGGAAGTGCGATGTGAACGTCCTTTATTGGAAAAATATCATATCAAGGTGGAAAACGAATACTTCAGTCGTGAAGAAGGCGTAGTTTATCGAAACAGCACCATTTATCGTAGTATTATTGATAAAAAAACTGGGAATGTCTTAACGAAAGAATTAGTAAAAAAGAATCATGCAAAAATTTTGTATGACTCATCCACGTTACCTATCGTTGATGAGCCAAAAAACGACCACCAGTTTGCATGATATAAGTACTAAAAAAACAGCAGCCCAAGCTTTTTCAGCTTGACTGCTGTTTTTTTAACTTAATTCAATTCTTTTTCTATGTTTGTCTTGATGCTCTGTTTTAGGTAAGGTTAGTTTTAATACGCCGTTGGTAAATTCACCGGTAATTTTTTCTTCGTCAACATTTGGTAAGTAAAAGGAACGGTTGTAAGCAACTAAGCTTCTTTCTTTGCGTAAATAATTTTGTGCTTCTGCTTTTGTTTCAGAATGGGATTCATGCTTTGCAGAGATGATCAAGGTATTATCAGCATATTCTACATTGGTATCTTCCTTGTCACATCCAGGCATATCGGCTACCAGTTCATAGTCATTTTCGTTTTCTTTAATGTCAACTTTAGGTAGATTGGAAAAGCCAAAGAAGTCATTAAACGCCGGACTGAATACGTCATGAAAATCAGGAAACATATCGCGCATACTTGGAACATTTGCCATGGTGAATCATCCTTTCTAAAGTGTAGTTATTTCTCTTTACACTTATGTATTAATACAATTTACTCAAAAATGCAAGTAAAATGAATCGTGCCTATGTGGATGGTAGGATTCGAACCTACACCTCGTTCGTTAGAGAATAAACAGCTGTCAATCCTCAAAGAGTTTGAACACCACGTTCATCCACAAGTAAAAATAGTTTTTGTTTTGATGATCCTATCATAATGAATAAAACTTAACGGAGACATAAAAATGCATGAATTATTTCAGTTAAATCGTGAAAAAAGTATGACATTGCTTAAAGAAAGGTAAAATATGTATGTAGTGTTAGTGAAAGCAACAAAAATAGCCAAGTAGGAAGCACGTATGCGCCCAGCCTTGGCTACTAATTAATTTTATCAACGTGTATTTTAATGGTCGTTCCTTTTTGGTCGATCCTCTAGCGGTTCCCGCCATTTCTTAGGACTCCAAATCGTTCCTTCTAATGACACTTGCAGGCTTTCATTATCATCTTCCAACTGTTCAATATAATTGATGGTTTCTTGAATAATAAAGGCATAGCGTGGCTCATCAATTGATTTTAATTGCTCCTGTAGCCAAGTATTACGCATCTGTTTCACCTCGAAGGTAAGTCTAACATAGATTAGCAAATTTATAAGGAAAAATGCTTGGGAAGCGATCTATTAACTTGGTAGTTAATGGATTGTGCATAATAATGAATAGATTCGTTCTACATCGGCTGTGGTTCCTCGCAACTCATAATCAGCAAGAAAGGGGAAGCCGAACTGTTTTGCATATTGTTTCGCCGTTAAACAATATTGATGGTTAAAATTTTTATTGCCGCTGCCAACAACGCCGAGACATTTTTTAAAGTTGTCTTCGTAGTCAAGGTACTCGCGTACGACTTCAGTGAGAATCTCTGTATCGCCGTTATCAACGCCATTGCCGCCATCTAAGTAAGTAGGAACGAATGTGAAAAAGGGTTCTGTTTCTTTTTCTAATGGAGAATTTTCGTTCACTTCTTGACTTTCGATTAAAGGAGCCGTAGCATCTTGTTGGTGTCGTTCTTGGGCATAAACAACAAGGCGCTCTACAAAAGCGCGCGTGTTGCCGGAAATCGAAATATAAATAATTTTCATAAGCAACCTCCTGTTAATCTTTTTCATTTATTCAGGTACGTTTAGTATAACATAGGTTTCTTTCGTTTTTCGGAATTTTTCGGAAAATCCCTTGGCGGTTAGTCCATAAAATCATGCCAGTTTTCATCATGAAAAAAAGCGTCAAATTCTTCAGGAAAAGCAGGTGGTTCCGCTTGGTGCTTTTCGTTAGCAACAGTGGTCGTTCCTGTGTGTTCAATAGCAGACCATTTTTTAAAATCGTGTAGCCGAATATGGCGAATATCTGCGTATTCTAAATATCGAAAGCCGGCAATGGGATCAGTAATTGCCAAGGTTTCTTCTTTTGCAATTCCTATAAAAACGCCAAAAAGATGAGGTTTTACACGGCCACTATGATCCAAAGTGTTTAACTGAATTTCCAACACTTTGTTGTGTTTAATGGATTGAGACAAATAAAAATCAATTTGTGCTGACGATTGTTGTTTAAGCCGAGGAATTACTGTTTGTTGTTGTTTTTCTTTTTCTAAAGCAGCGGTGTGTTCTGATAAATAAAAACCAGCCCACTTAATAATGCCTCGATCTTGATATTCTTGAAAGTAAGGGTCTAAAAGGTTGTGATCTGGATTCATTTTGCTCCTCCTTTTTATTGCAAGCCATCCATGCCGCCAGCGTGTCCGCCAATTAAGCTGGAGCGAACGATGCTAGTGCCGCCTGGTTTAAGTGAATTGGCATGAATCAGCGAAGTATAACCATACCTGTTACGGATGGTATCAATCAAGTAGTCCAGTTCGATTGCATGTAGTTGTGCTTCCGGCTCTTTAAAAAGATTTAGCTGGATTGCAGGTGTTTCTTGATAGGTCAATTTTGAATAGGTAATCCCAATTTGACGAATTTCTTGCTGTTTAAAGTGTCGGCGGAATAACTGAAGACAATAATCGATTAGTTGTTGACTGTTATTAGTGGGAGAGATCTTCATTTGTTGTCGAAAACCACGGCTGCCATCGTGGGGTATGTAAGTAGCTGAATATCCTATAAACAGACTTACACAGCCTGTTTGTGCTTGATGTTTTCGAATTCTGGCAGCTACTTGATCAGCCATTTCTCGAATGACAATTTCAATTTCAGCTTGTTTCGTGTAATCCCGTGGCAAAATTTGACTATTGCCGTAAGATTTTTCTAACGGCACGTACACATCGGAAATTACACTGCGGTCAATACCCCACGCATGTGCGTAGAGCTGGCTGCCGATTAAGCCCATGTGTTCTTTTAAATCATAAAAATTGGCTTGGGCGAGTTGTTTCACCGAATGAATGCCAAAGTGAGTCAGCCGTTTAGCAGTCCGCTTGCCGATACCCCACATATTGGTGATAGGTTGAATTTGCCAGACGGTTTGCGCTACATCTTCATAGCGCCATTCTGCAATAAAATCACGATTATGTTTAGCTCCGTTATCCAATGCTAGTTTGGCTAATAAAGGATTATCGCCAATGCCTACAGTTACATACAGTCCGGTTGCTTTATGGATATGTGCTTGAATTTTACGTGCTAGCTCATAGGTTGAAGTAGCAAATAAATGGCGAGATTTGGTTACATCTAAAAAGGATTCATCAATTGAATACACTAATAAATCTTCTTCAGCCACGTATTGTTTGTAAATCCCATTGATTTTCATATTTTCCTGGATGTATAAGCCCATCCGTGGAGGAACGATCTTCAGATGCGGGTGATCCGGTAACTCGAAGCGTCGCATTACGTTAGTTAAGCCAAGCTGGCTCTTGGCTAAAGGGGAGGCGGCTAACACTAAGCCATCGGTATTTTCAGCACGACTCATAACTACCAGTAAGGTTTTCAGAGGATGCAGGCCGCGAGTGACACATTCAACCGAAGCGTAAAAAGATTTGACATCAATACATAAGACCTCTCGTCGTGCTTCTTTTTGATAATCAAATTTCATACAAACCACCGCTCCATTTCACTTGTTTTCAATACAAAATAAGTATACGAACGTTAGTTCCCTTTGTAAAGAGGTTTGCTTTATATTTTTTATGTTATAAAAACAAGAAAGAACTCACGATAGCAATACGTATAAGTGGTTTGAGGTTTTAAAATAATAAAATATGCAAAGGAAGTTAGTTAGTATTTTTCTACTTATAGATCGTACTAAAAAAAGGCTCCTGCTTAAAGTTGGAAAAAATCCTAATACAGTAGTAGAAAAGAAAAATGAATAAAATTGAAGTAAATAAGACATCAGGGCTGTAGAGAGCTTTATTCTTAGTAGGAAGCGTTTGTATAATTTTCTTAAAAATATAGATAAATAATTTAAGTGATAAAAATATAATTACCATAAGGAGGTTCCTGAAACTAGAAAGAAGGTTATTTTTTTAACTGCCAGAACAAATGACAAACGAGCACTTCCTTCAAAGAGAAAGAAGCGCTCGTTTGCTGTGAAGCCACGTTTAATCATAGTTAAGATTGAGGAGAGCTATTGGATTGCAACTGCCATAATTGATCGGTTAAAGTAGCGATGAATTGTATGCTTGTGGCGTTGTCAGGACCTTTAGTAAAGACCGCTAGCGCAAAAGGATGAGGTGTTTCAAAAATCCCCATATCATGGATAAATCCAGCATAGGAGCCAATTTTATGAGCAACTTTGCCAGTTGTTAAGGGCGTATCCATTCGTTCATGAAAAACCGTTTGTTTGAGATAATCGTAAATCCTTTGATACTCTGAATTCGTCGCTTTTTTTGTATAAAGCGTCTTTAAAATAGTGATCGCATCTTCAGAAGTAAATTGGGCATCCTCGACATTTGGCAATTTATTTAAATATCGTTGGTAAAGGGCCTTTTTCGCTTGAGCAGCGCCGCCTAAAAAATCATAGAGCATATTTTTAGCGATATTGTCAGAATAGGTAAGTGCATAATCTTCCAGCATTCTAAGGGAGTAAGCCGGTTGGATGTTATTGATGATAATACCAGTACCTTCTTCATAATCGTTGGCTTGATTGTAGGTAACTAATTGTGACCAGCTAGCAGCGTCATTACCCAGCGTGTCCGCCAATAACATGGCTAAAGGAACTTTAATGGTGCTGGCTGAATAAAATCCCTGTTGACCGTTGAAAGAAATTTGTTTTCCAGTAGTGAGATCTAAATAAGTGATACCAACCGTTCCTTGGAAGCTAGCTGCCGCTTGTGTGATTGTTTTGGTGACTTTTTCATAATAGTTAGTTTGTTCCTTTGCTTGTTTAGCTTGTAAAGCTGCTGCTTTTTTCGCCGCCTGTTCTTTTTCAACAGCTTTGTTTTTTTCGGAAGCCATCGCTACCGCTTTTGGATCAGTAACAGCCCGAGGTGTAAAAAAATAAGCAATAATCAAAAAGCTGCAAAGAAAGAAAACGGAACTGTAAAAAAATAGCTTTTGTTTTTTCAAAAGTAGCGCCCTTTCTTGTCCATCTCTATGTAGATAAAATTATTTATTTTCAAAAGCAAATCATTTTCTTAGGTGAGCCACTGTTTATTTAAGCATTTTTTAGCAAAGAATGCAAGGTGCTTTGTCAAAAATATATATCATCTTCCTAACATAATCGCTAAAAAGACAACGGAAAAAGGAACCAAGCTTAGCGCTCCTTGGCTCCTTTTTTCCTAGTTTTTTGAGGACTGAATCCTTGCATATTTGTGCAAGAATTACTTAACAAGTAAGGTTGTCCATTTCATTTTTAACGTTCTTCTGTAACAGTTGCGCTTCTTGAGATAAGTGGGAAAAATTTCAAACAGTACAAAGCGCAAAGGCCAACAATTACATAGATGATTTTAGCGAAGATTGTGGTTGAACCTCCAGCAATTGTTGCGACTAAATCAAATTCAAAAAGTCCAACTAATAACCAATTAAGTCCCCCAACAATTAATAAAGCTAATGCGATACTATCAAATGTTTTCATGATTTTTTCCTCCTTTTCTTAAGATCTATATTTAGCATAGCATCATCAAAAAGTTTGTGCGAATATTTTGAACTAAAAAAGCCAAATATTTTTTGCCATTTTAAGCTTGAGTTAAGTTTCAAAGGGTAAAGTAAAGCACGTTAACAAAAGCTAAAAAAGGAATTCATTTATGAACTTTATTAAACGCGCCTGGCTAAGCAGTCGGGCAAGAAAAGGCTGAACCGTTCTTTTATGCGCCGTGTTTGCGGCTAGCTTAATTTTTGTATTAGCAGGGCTAACGATTCAAAGTGCTTTACAAGCAGCAGATTAAGCTAAAAAAAAGTGTCGGTGCCACCGTTACTTTAACTGCCAATCGGGAAAATGCGATGAAACAAAGTACCGATAGCGACGGTGCTTCACGACCTGACCCAGGTAGCTTTTCATTGACGCCGGTTAAATTGGCGGAGGCCAAAAAAATCGCTGCTCTTAAAGGTGTTGAGACTTACTCGCTCAGTTCTTCATCTGCCGTTGAAGCTACCGATAATATTACGCCAATCTCCAACAGTGAAACGAATGCTACAACTATTAGTGATAACCAGTCTGAGTCAACGGACAGCCAAATGCCACAACCAACAGGTGAAAATGGGGAGCGCCAGACGATGAAACAAAGTGATTTTCAAGTGACAGGTGTTGTCTCTTTAGCTATGGCTACTGATTTTAGTAGCGGAACTGCTAAATTAGTCTCCGGTGAATTAATTACTGAAGCAGATGCCAATAGTAAAAGTGTGGTCATTGACAAAACGTTAGCTTCTGCCGATGACTTGAGCGTGGGTGATACATTTCGCATTACAAGTCCGACCGATGCAAGCCAAACCTATGAACTGAGAATTAAGGGAATCTACGAAACCTCTAGTTCCGGGGACAGTATGGGTATGATGTTCAATTTTATGATTTCAGCCAATACGCTGGATACGTCTTATACCTTTGCCAATACGCTAAAAGGTTCAACAGCTGCTGATACAATCGATTCCGCCGTTTACAATCTAGAAGATTCTAAAGAAATGCCTAGCTTTGTAAAGAAAGCAGAGCAAGTGATCGATACGAATACGTATAGTCTTCAAACGAATGACCAAGCCTATCAACAAATATTGCAGCCGGTGAATAATGTAACCAGCTTTGCTAAAAATATTGGGCTATTAGTAGCAGTTGCCGGCGTTATTATTTTAACTTTAATTGTCATGTTAACGATTCGTGAACAACGCTATGAAATTGGCGTGTTACTCTCTTTAGATGAATCACGGGTTAAAATTATTTTGCAGTTTTTCAGTGAAATAATTTTCTGTATGGTCGTTGCGTTAATCATTGCTACTTTCAGTGGAAATGTCGTTAGGAATATAGTGGGTGAACAACTGATTGCTCAGCAAACCAACAGCCAAAGTCAAACACAAACCAACCAAGGTGCTAAAGCAGGGCAACGGCCGGACGGCAATGAACCAAACCGGGGAGCCAAAGATGCAGGAGGACCAGGTAATATAGGGGCATTAGGAGCTAGTTCAGCTGCGACTATTAAAAAAATTAATCAATTAAAAATAAAGTGCAACCACAAGCGATTTTAACGCTTGCAGGATTTGGCTTACTAATAAGCTTCCTTTCGATCTTGTTGTCAGCCATCGGCATGTTACGTTTGCAACCTAAAAAAATCTTAACGATGTAAGAGGAGGAATTTGCTATGTTAAAAACGGAAGCACTGGGTTATTGGTACCAACAGGAAGTGGACTATTTATTTAAAGATGTTGATTTATCTTTTGAAGCTGGAAAAATGTACGCTATTTTAGGCGCGAGTGGTTCTGGAAAAACGATTTTTTTATCCTTGATTTCTGGATTGGATTTACCAAAAAGTCGAACCACTTATTATGAAGGACGCCCCTTGAAAAAAAATCGGCTTAATAAATTACCGGAAAAATGATGTTTCTATTATTTTTAAGCATATAATCTATGGCCTTATTCATCGCCTTTGGAAAATGCTTTGACTGCTATGAGTATTTCAGGTGTAGAAGCTGAGGCGTTACAGCAGCTAGCAGCAGTCGGCATTGACGAAAACTTAGCTAAGAAAAAAGTATCGGAATTGTCCGGTGGTCAGCAGCAGCGCATTGCAATTGTCAGAGCTCTTTACTGTGATCATCAGTTGATTATCGCCGATGAACCAACCGGTAACTTGGATGAAAAAACTTCGCAAGAAATTGTACAGCTTTTTCAAGAAATTGCTCATCAACAGCAAAAATGTATTATCATTGTGACTCATGAAAAAGATGTAGCTACTGCTTGCGATCAGATCTATGAACTAAAACACCGAGCTTTTCATGAGCAAATAAACGGCTGACGGATAAAGCCAAGCGATGTTGCTTTCTCACAAAATTTATGGCTTCAGCTTGATGATTGAAATAGGATAGAAAAAAGAGTAAAAATAGGTTCAAGCAACAGTTTTCTTCGTTGCTTGAACCTATTTAATGCTTTATTCAGTAAAAGATAGGGCAGCTTGGAGCGCTGTAACTTGCCGGGCTAACTGTTGACCTAATGTGGTATCCCGAATTAATAAACGTCGGGCTGGTCGATCCACCACTTGTTTAATTGAGTGGATATCTTGATTATTCTGAATGGCTAACTGTTTGTTGATAAAAGGCTTATGGGCAACCAACTGTAAGCCAAATGAGTTAAATAACAAGGTGTAGCCAGCAATTCCAGTCACTTTTTGATAAGACTTTGAAAAACCACCGTCAATAACTAATAACGTTCCGTTGCCTTTGATTGGCGATTCGCCTTTTTTTAATTTGACAGGAGTATGGCCGTTAAAAATATGACGGTTTTTTCCTGTTACACCAAAGTTATCTAAAATTGCTTGGCAAACTGTTTCATTAGCTCGCAAAGCATAGTAAGGATTTTTAATTTCTACATGAGTTGTTTGATCAGCAATAAAATAACGTTCAAATGTTTTCATAGCTTGTTTACCGAACAAAGAAGAGCCTTCACCGCACCACAGATACCAAAGACAGTCAGTGGCGTAATCTTCCGTCTCTTCGGGAGCTTGATAGGCGGTGTCGATCATCTTTTGAAAAAAATCCACCAATTCTTTGCCAGCGTACTGTTGATTTTGAAAGGTATATGCTTGAAATGTACCATCCTCATTTAGCGGAATACATCCGTGAATCAATAAGTTATGATTATAAACTAAATAAAGAGCGCCGTGGCTCATCAAAAAATCCATATGACGCTTTAATGTTGCTGATTGTTGAAATTGATGCAGCAGGTCATCAATTAAAGCTGCCTCTGCTTCAGTTAAGCAAAAAGGTGCTTGGGGGTCAACTGTTTGAAAACAGCAATTCACCAGTGGATAAGCCGTTTTGTCAATTACAATTTGGTGACCATCGATTTTGTCTAAGCGCAAGCGATGCTTCAAGTGAAAGTCAGGGCGGCGCTGAATGATCTGTCCTTCTAATTTTTCTTGAATAATTGCCAGCGCTTGCTGGATTCGCATGGACTCTTCTTGACTGGTGTCCGGCAACGTTTCATAAGGATTATCTTTAGGATAAAATGGGTGGTTTTGTTGATACATCTGGTTACTAAAGGTCTTTAAATCAGTTAAATCAATGCCGTAACCTTGTTCTAGTAATTGCAGATGACCGTAGCGAGCACAAATCCGAATTACATTAGCCAAACAAGCTTTGGAACCGCTAAAGGCTCCTAGCCAGATAATATCATGGTTCCCTAGTTGGATATCCACGGAATGATAATGAATCAAACGTTCCATAATCTTATCAGGAGCTGGGCCGCGATCGTAAATATCGCCCATTACGTGGAGATGATCGATGACCAGCCGCTGAATAAGGTAAGCTAGAGCTGTAATAAAAGGGACTGCTTGTTCAGTGAGAATAATTTGGGCAATCAACTGCTGATAGTAAGACTGTTTGGTTGTTTCTTGATCATAAGGATAGATCAACTCTTCCAAAAGAAAGTCATATGCTTTAGGAAATGCTTGGCGGACTTTCGCTCGTGTGTACTTCATGGAGGAAAAGCGCACCATTTCCACTAAGCGTTTAATTGTTGTGGTCCACCAGGCTTCTGATAACGGTGCAGCTTGTTGCAGCAAGTCCAGTTTTTCTTCTGGATAGTAAATGATAAAACACAATTCATCAATTTCGGCCTCAGACAATTCTTGATTGAACAATAAACAAACTTTTTCACGGATCCGCCCAGAGCCATTTCGCAAAATATGGTCAAAGGCTTCAAATTCACCGTGTAAGTCACTGACAAAGTGTTCGGTTCCTTTAGGTAAATTCAACACCGCTTCTAAATGAATTACTTCAGAAATTTGCTGTGCTTGTCGTGTTGTGGGCATGAAAAAGACTCCTTTCCAATTAGTGCTGATTGCTGAATTCTTCGATGATAGCTGCTGTTTCTTCAATTGATTTTTTATCAACATCAATGACCAACGCTTGATAGTGGTCAAAAATATCTTGTGCGTACGCTAATTCACCTTGAATTCGAGCCCGATCCGTATAGGCGGAACCTTCTTTCAGACCTAGCGATTGTAAGCGAGAAACACGAATGCCTTGCAAACGGTCCACTGAAGTTGTCAATCCAATTAACTTATGAGCCGGAACTTGATCTAGCTCTTTTGGTAAAGGTGATTCCGGTAATAATGGCAGATTGGCTACTTTATAGTTTTTATTGGCTAAATACATACTCAACGGTGTCTTAGATGTTCTGGAAACACCTAATAGCACATAATCTGCTTCTAAAAAGCCTTTTGGATCTTTGCCGTCATCGTAACGAACGGCAAATTCAATGGCGGCAACGCGATTAAAATATTGTTCATTTAATTTATGCAGCGCACCAGGTTCTTGTAAGGGCTGAATGCCGAAGTTGCCTTCGATTATTTGGCTCAAAGGGCTCATATAATCGACATATTGCAAGCTAGTTCTGCCGGCGAAGTCTTTAAGCAATTGAATCAATTCTTTGTTAACTAAGGTTGCTACGACAATGGCATTATCGGATAGGGCATCTCGTAAGATGGTTTGAAGTAATTCTTTGTCTGTTACAAAAGGGAAGCGTTGAATATCGTTCATATCTACGCTAGGATATTGAGCGGAGACAGCAGAAATAATTTTTTGTGCAGTTTCGCCTACAGAGTCAGACACTAAATAAATTTTTACAGAATGAGTTGTCATATCAATCGCTCCTTAACTTAATAGTTTTCTTTTTCAATTTCCGTTCCAGCTTGAATGAAATATTCCATAATTTTCGTTTTGGTAATTTTGCCAATGACTGCTTGAGGATTGGCTTCTTCAACGACCGGTAAGGTATCCACTTGATGAACCATTAATAAATGGCCGGCCTCTAAAATTGTCTGCTCAGCTGTTACGGTGATGATATTTGGTTTGCGGGTCATAATCATAGCGACCGGTGTCTTGTCTGTATTAGGATTACTGATAGCCGCTCGTAGTAAATCTTTTCGGGAAATAACCCCCAATAAAGCGCCGTTATCGTCTTTGACATATAAAGAACCGACATCATACATAAATAACGAAGTCACAGCGTTGTAGACGGTGACATCCTGTTGAATGAAAAGCGGGGGGACCATCACGTCACCGACTGTTTTTTTATAAAGCTTCTCATATAACAAAGGCTCAACTGTCTGTCCCGTATAAAAATAGCCAACCTTAGGCCGGGCATCCAAAAGACCAGTCATAGTAAGAATTGCCAAGTCGCTACGTAAGGTTGCTCGACTTAGCTGAAGTTTTTTGGCGATGTTATCGCCGCTGATGGGTTCGTGTTCTTTGACAATGCTAATAATTTTCAATTGTCGTTCTGATAATTTCATACCATCTTTTGCTCCTTAAATGTGACATACTATATATTTTAAATGAAAGCCTATTTAAATGCAAATAGATTTTTATCCCTCTTTATTTTTATGGTTGACTTTAAATGTGATACACTATAAAATGATATAAACACAAATATTACACACTAAAAAGTGAGGGATTTCATGAAAACTGTATTTAATTTTTCAGAAGGTACTAAAGAAATGAAGGGTCTTTTAGGCGGAAAAGGAGCAAACTTAGCGGAAATGACACGTTTAGGTTTACCAGTACCTCAAGGATTTACTTTGTCCACGACTGCTTGTTTAGAATATTTACAGCAAGGCGGCACCTTGACCGATCAGCGTAAAGGTGAAGTGCTAAGCGCTTTAGAACAATTAGAAGCAGAAACCGGCAAAAAAATGGGGGATAGCACCCGACCGCTACTAGTATCGGTGCGCAGCGGTTCAAAGTTTTCAATGCCGGGAATGATGGACACTATTTTAAACTTAGGCTTAAATGATCAAACAGTAAAAGGCTTGGCTGAAAAAACCAATGACGAGCGTTTTGCTTATGATTGTTATCGTCGGTTATTGATGATGTTTGGCGATGTGGTTTTTGGAATTGATAAACAGCGTTTTGAAGAGCAACTGGATTTTTACAAAAAACAAAAGGGATATCAAGTAGATACAGATTTGACTGGAGCTGACTGGCAAAATATTGTATCCGTATACAAAGGGATTTACGAAGAACAATTACAGCGTTCTTTTCCTCAAGCACCTCAAGAGCAGTTGTTTTTAGCGATTGCAGCAGTTTTTCAATCATGGAATAATCCGCGCGCAAAGACTTATCGTCGCTTAAATCATATTTCGGATACTCTGGGTACGGCTGTCAATATTCAAGAAATGGTTTTTGGTAACTTCGGCCGTATTAGTGGAACCGGCGTTGCTTTTACAAGAAATCCAGCCACTGGCGAGAAAAAATTATTTGGGGAGTTTTTATTAAACGCCCAAGGAGAGGATGTGGTTGCTGGTGTAAGAACGCCTAAGCCAATTGCTGAATTAGAGAAGTTGGCTCCGTCTATCTATCAAGAATTTTTAAGGATTAGTTCCAATTTAGAGCAGCATTATAAAGATATGCAAGACATTGAATTTACAATTGAAAATGGCAAATTGTTTCTTTTACAAACACGTAATGGCAAACGAACAGCCAAAGCCGGCATTCGCATGTTGGTGCAATTTGTGGAAGAAGGTATTTTAACTGAAAAAGAAGCCTTGTCAAAAGTCGATACGGCAATGATCACTCAAATTTTGCATCCAGTTTTTGACGAAACAACGACTAAAGATACGCCTGTCTTCACTGAAGGTCTACCAGCAAGTCCGGGTGCTGCAACGGGCCGATTATATTTTACGGCAGAAAGTGCGAAACAAGCGCATGAAGCCGGCGAAAAAGTTATTTTGGTGCGTCAAGAAACATCTCCAGAAGATATTGAAGGGATGGTTGTCAGTGAAGCGATTGTCACAGCAAGAGGTGGAATGACCTCTCATGCGGCAGTTGTCGCTCGTGGTATGGGTGTTTGCTGTGTGGTAGGGTGTGAAAATTTGCAGGTAGATGAGCTTTTGGAACAAATTGTGGCTGATGGCCAAGTGATTAAAAAAGGTGAATGGCTTTCCGTCAATGGCACTAGCGGCAAGCTTTATCAAGGACAGTTACCGTTGGCAGCCAACGAAGAATTTCCTCTATTGACAGAAATGATTCAGTGGAGTAAAAAACAAGCAAAATTAAAAGTCTATGCAAATGCTGAAACACCAAACGATATTAAAACAGCATTGAAGCTAGGGGCTCAAGGGATCGGCTTAGCGCGAACGGAGCATATGTTTTTTGGAAAAGAACGAATCTTTGCGATGCGCAAACTTATCTTAACGAAAGATCCCCAAGTACTACAGGCAGCGTTGGCTCAGTTAAAAGAGTTCCAAAAAGGCGACTTCAAACAAATGTTTACCTTACTAGCTGATAAGCCATGTACCATTCGCCTTTTAGATCCACCGCTCCATGAATTTTTACCTAAAACAGCAGCTGAAATTACTGAGCTTGCAGAAGCAACGCATACGGAACCGACAATGATTGAACAGCGACTGCATGAATTGACAGAAGTGAATCCTATGTTAGGGCATCGCGGCTGCCGTTTAGGCATTACGCTGCCGGAAATTTATGAAATGCAAGTAGTAGCTATTTTAGAAGCAGCCTTAGAAGTGCAGTTAACCTTGGCACAAAATCAAACGCTGTGTCCGCATATTATGATCCCTTTAATTAGTACAGAAACAGAAATGAACTATTTGAAAGCAACACTGACTGGCATCGCAGCGAAATTATTTCAAGAAAAACAACAGCAAGTTACTTTCAGCATCGGTACGATGCTGGAAATTCCGCGCGCTTGCCTAATCGCTGATCGACTTGCTGAAACTGCTGACTTTTTCAGTTTTGGCACGAATGACTTAACTCAACTGACTTTTGGTTTTTCACGAGATGACGCTGGGAAATTTTTACCAGAATATATTGAACGAGGTATTTTAAAAGACGACCCTTTCCAACATTTAGATCAAGCAGGGGTAGGGGCTTTAATGAAGCTAGCAATTGACCGGATTAAAACTGTCAGCGCCACCAAAGAAATCGGTGTTTGCGGCGAAGTCGGCGGCGATCCGGATTCCATGGCTTTCCTAGCAAATTTGGGGGTAGATTATATTTCTTGTTCTCCTTACCGTATTCCAGCTGCTTGTTTAACAGCAGCAAAACTATAATAGAGACGAGGCAAAAAGCAAGAAATGAAGAAGTGGTTACAGTAAACAAACGGATAAAATTATTACGATGACCTAGCAACTTTTTTCTATATTTTTGTAGTGACGATTGATCAGCTAGCATTTGGAAGAACAAGTAATAGTCCTCCTTTTTTATCAAAATTTCGGTTGCGTATTCGCATTTTCCTATTAACAAATTCTAAGCTTTTTTCAGAAAAGCATAGGAAAAAAAGACGCGTTATGCTATCATCATAACAAAATGAAAAAGAGAAGGTGGAGACGTGACACTATTATTCGGGACGGCAACTTTTAATTCGAAAAACCATTTAATGATTGGCGGGTGTGACACTACAGAGCTGGCACAGCAGTTTAAAACGCCGTTATATATTTATGATGTGGCTCAATTGCGACACCAAGCACGTGGCTTCAAACAAACCTTTCAAGAATTGGCGGTCAAACATAGAGTTGTCTATGCAAGTAAAGCCTTTAGTTGTTTAGCCATGTATCCTTTATTGCAGGAAGAAGGCTTAGCTTGTGATGTGGTTTCTGGTGGTGAATTATATACTGCGCTTAAAGGTGAAATGCCTCCAGAGCTGATTGAATTCCATGGAAATAATAAGACCAAAGAGGAACTAGCCTATGCCTTACAGGCGCAGATCGGAACAATTGTAATTGACAATTTTTATGAAATTGAGTTGCTAGAGGAACTGCTTAAAGATCAGCAACAAACCCAAAAAGTTTTGCTTCGTTTAACACCTGGAGTTAATGCGCAAACTCATGATTATATCACAACGGGTCAAACAGACTCAAAATTTGGCTTCGATGTGGCTAGCGGTCAAGCAACACAGGCTTTAAAGCGGTTGCTGGCTAGTGAACAGTTAGATCTACAAGGCGTTCACTGCCATATCGGCTCGCAGATTTTTGCGACAGCTGGTTTTTTAGCAGCTGTTGAAAAAATGATGACAATTTTAAAGTCTTGGCAGCAAGAATATTCATTTACCGCCAATATTTTAAACCTGGGAGGGGGCTTCGGCGTGAAATATACCGAAGCGGATGATCCGTTAGAGCCCAGCGCATTTGTGAAAAAAATTGTCCAAGGAGTGAAAGAGCACTGTCAGCAGTTGGCTTATCCTCTGCCGGAAATCTGGATTGAACCTGGTCGCAGTTTGATTGCACAAGCAGGCACGACTCTTTATACAGTGGGGGCGAGTAAAGAGCTGCCAGGTCTACGCCAGTATGTAGCCGTTGATGGCGGTATGGGTGATAACCTTCGTCCGGCTTTATATGAAGCTAACTATAGCGCTTATCTGGCTAATCGGCAACCAGACGCCAAAACTGAAACTATCACGCTCGTTGGTAAATACTGTGAATCCGGCGATGTGTTGATCCGTAATTTAAAAAGTTTTCCATTAAAAGCCGGTGATTTACTGGCAGTACCAACTACCGGTGCTTACGGCTATTCCATGGCCAGCAATTATAACCGCAATCCCCGTCCTGCAGTGGTATTCGTTGAAGCAGGAGCGGCAACATTAGTTGTCCGTCGGGAAACCTACCAAGATTTAATCGCTTTGGATTGTTAAAAAATAGCCAGTCGCATAGTAAAAGCGGCTGGCTATTTTGCGTTAAGTAGCTGGCTGATGCCTTACGGAAAAACGTTAAAAGTGTGATCGTTTAAATAAGAGCATGGTTCATAGTATACTGGAAGTATCAGGAAATATAAAATGAGGTGGAGCCGATGAAATGGTTACTTTTACTTGTCCTAACGTTGGTGATTGCAGCCATTGTGTTAGTTTTTTATGGAGCGACTTTTTTCTTGAATGTCGCATTGGATCGCCAAAGTAAGTGGTACCAAAACAAAGGTCATCAACTGATGAATCCAGACAATTTCAAGAAAGCGCCAACCAAGTACAGCCAAATAGAAAGTCGACAACAATCAGAAGGAAGAACTTTTTGGGAAAGTGAGTTTGCTGAAGACCATTGGCTGCAAGTCAACCAGACCAAGCTGTATGCACGTTTATTTCATCCCTTCCCAGAAAGCTCTCGTTGGGTGATTTGCGTTCACGGTTATCGTTCTACTGGGAAAAGAGATATGTCCTACATTGCACTACGTTTTGCTGAAGAAGGCTACAACGTTCTTGTCCCTGATTTACGTGCTCACGGAAAGAGCTCTGGGGAGACGATTGGTATGGGTTGGCTGGACCGATTAGATTTATTAAGGTGGATTAGTTATGTAATATCCTTGAATGATCAAGCGGAAATTGTTTTAATGGGCGGCTCAATGGGCGCAGCAACGGTGATGATGACAAGTGGTGAAAAGCTGCCGTACAATGTCAAAGCCTTGATCGCCGATTGCGGCTATACGTCGGCGTATGATGAGTGCCAAGCCTTGTTACGATCAGCGCTACAGCTTCCGGCTTGGCCCATTTTACCGCTAGCCAATTATCTTGCCCGTAAAAAAGCTGGCTACACTTTAAAGGCTGCTTCTGCTGTGGCTCAGTTAAAGAAAAATGATTTGCCGGCTTTATTTATTCATGGCACTGGCGATCAATTCGTTCCTTATGAAATGTTAAAAGAAAACGTGGCAGCAAGTCAGGGTTTAAAGGAAAGCTTAACGGTACCAGGGGCGCCGCATTTTTCCTCTTCGATCTATGAGCCGGAACGATATTTTGGAACCATTTTTGAATTCATAACGAGATATACGCATATAAGGTAGCCTAGAAAGGAAGATAAGAGATGCAGGCAGAAAAGGAACGTACAAATCGTCGGATTGGTTTTATCTTAATTATTGTTGCAGCTAGCTTAAGCAGTTTAGGCCAATTAATTTGGAAACTTGGTGTAGATTCTTCCGACAGTACACGCTGGTTTTACTATTTATTAGGTTTTTTGGCAGCAGCAGGAGGGATGTTTGTGATGACGCTTGCTTTTGGTTATGGTCAAGTGTCCATCTTGCAACCTATGATGAGTTTAGGCTTTGCCCTGTCAATTTTTTTAGGAGCTTTTTTCCTAAATGAACCGATTACTATTATTAAATTAATTGGAATTGCTTGTATTATTGCCGGATCTGTTGTATTAGGTCGTGATGGGAATGAGGCAAGCCAATGATGAACGAGCTGCGAATACTTATGCTTTTGCTATTAACAACTTTTACCGGAAGTGCAGGGGCGCTGGCACTCAAAAAGGGAATGAATGTTTTACCCGTTTTCTCCCTAAAATATTTACTAGTGAATGTCTGGCTTTATTTAGGTAGTTTGTTATATATTTTTAGTGCAATCACTAACATTTGGCTATTTGCTTATTTAGATTATTCCATTGCTTTTCCGATGACTTCCTTGACTTATATTTGGACTGTTATTATTTCTTATTTTATTTTTAAGGAGCAATTAACACTGCGCAAGTTTCTGGCCATCGGACTTATTATTTTAGGTGTTGCGGTGATTAGTCATTAATCTGAACGAATGAGAAAGCTTAGAATGTCGAACGGACAGAAGGAACAAAAAGCAGAAAAGAAAAATGCCAATTTACTTATGGGAGACTCGAAATAATATCTTTTGGACATACTCCTTTTTACTGGGTATAAATCATTGAGAAGAGCTTAGTTCAATTTTAAAGGCAAAAAGGAGTTGACAAACATTTTTCTCAGTTAATTAAATCCAGCGTACTTTCGAAAAGATCCTTCTGAAGGGATCAGTGATTTGAATGACAAGTGTAAGACAAAAAGGTTCTTTGGTCTTACACCTTTTTCTTTTGCTGAAAAATACTTGATTTTGGTCCTTTTATAGCAGCACGTGATCGTGTGGTTTGATTCCCCTTGAGGCAGTAGCCGTATAGATTTATAAGGAAGTGTTCTTAAGTAAGCGGAGTAAAAGAGACGTTCCTCTTATTATTATTTGACTTACTTGTTGGGCTGATAAGCACAACAACTATGCTCCTGAAAACGACAGATTTTTGTCTGCCAGCTAGCTGCTTTCCAAAGTGGATAACCGCTGCGTATACCCGATTGGCTTTTTATGAATTAAAGTTTTTTCAAATGGACATCTAAGACGAATTTGGTTTGACTACTAATAAAATAGGATCTGGAAAATTCAAAGGCACGTCCTTTTTGATCATAACCAATTTGTTCAATGACAAATACCGGAGCTCCAAGGTCAATTTTTAGCACTTCGCTTAGTTCTTGCGTAGCTGGTTGAGCATAGACGATCCGACGAGCATCCACTAACTGTAATTTAACGTGTTGACCTAAATAATCATAGACAGATCCTTCAAGGATACTTATATCAAGTGGTGCAATATGCACCGGCATCATCACGTGTTCGAAACTATATACTTTATGATTGATGGCGCGGACTCGTTTGAATTCATAGATGGGTTCGTTTGCTTTGAGATTCAACTGCTGTTGCGCTTCCGGTGATGGTAAACCAGCGTCGAAATAAAGGATGCGATTGCTAATTTTTTGATCCCGATGGGAATAGGTCGTACCAATTGGCAAATCCAACGGCAATAATTCACTGCCGTTGTTTTCAATTTTTTGGCGGACATACGTTCCTGATCCTTGTTTGCTGAAAATTAAGCCTTCATTTTCTAATAAAATAAGTGCTTTTTTTAAAGTAATGCGTGAAACACCGTATTTTTCAGAGAAAAATTCTTGAGTTGGTAGTAAAGTCCCGGCCCGATAGTGATTCGTTAAGATATCCCGTTTAATGTCTGAGTATATTTCTCTATATTTATACAATTTGTCTACCCCTTATTTTTAATTTAATGTATACATTTTATATTAATATAAAAAATTTGTAAACATTATTTATGAATATAGTATTTACAAATTTAGATATTTGTATATAATTGAGTAAGAAAACGTTTTCTTATTAATCGTAAAGGATGTGCCGCTCATGAAATTGAATGTTAAAAAACTACAGCAGCCTTTATTAAAAGTCTCTGGCTGGGTAGAAAGTAATACGATATTACAAGCAATAAAAAATTCGTTTATCCGAACGATTCCTTTCACTGTTGTCGGTTCTTTTTCTAACTTAATTAAAATGCAAATTGATGCTTTAATTAAAAATCAGCACCTGAAAAGTGCACTTTTACAAAACATTAGTAATTTATTCGGTTATCTGGGGAATGCCACTTTAGGCATTGTTGCTTTAATCGTGGTGCTTTCTTCTGCCTACTCATTTGCGGTGGAGTTGAAACAAAAAAATCATAATGAACGCTTTAATCCAATGATTGCTACTTTGTTGGCGTTGGCCACTTACTTTGTTTTAGTGCCAAACAATATCAATTATCTTGATCCGAAAGCAAAAGTAGTCGAAGGCTTTGCTACTTCATTTTTCAGCTATGAAGGAATGTTTACAGGCCTCATCGTTGGCATGTTAGCAGTTTGGTTGTTCGCTCGTTTTTCTCGCAGTAAGTTTACGATTAAAATGCCAGGTAATGTTCCGCCTAACGTATTTGATTCTTTCTTTTCACTCATTCCTATTAGTTTGGTCTTATTAATATTTGGTATCGTTCGACTTTGTATTCAAGCGTTAGGCTATGTTTCTTTATTACAATTGATTTCAGATGTTTTAATAAAACCGCTATTGACAGTAGGCACTGGCCTACCAGCCATTATATTAGTCATTTTGATTCAGCAAATTTTGTGGTTTTTGGGGTTGCATGGGTTCAATATCGTCTGGGGTGTTGTTTCAGCTTTTTGGTTGCCTATCTTTTTGGAAGATGTAGCCAAATATGCACAAACGCAAAGTTTTGCTGGGATTTCCATCGCACCTAATACTATGACGAATGTATATGCGATGATCGGGGGTTCCGGTGCAACATTTGGTTTGATTTTAGCGATGTTGATCTTCACTCGTAAAGGGGAAAAGGAACGAGAAGTAGCTAAGTTAGCGCTTATTCCTGGGTGTTTTGGCATTAATGAACCCGTCATTTTCGGCTTGCCGATAGTCTTAAATCCATTGATGTTTATTCCGTGGATTTTCGTGCCAATTCTTAATGCCTTAATTGCTTATATCGTTACTTCCATTGGTTGGGTAGTGCCCTTGGTGGTACTAAATTCCGGCAACGAGCCTATTTTTATCAGTACGTGGGTCTTAGGCGCCTTTCATTTTAGTCCCGTTGTCTTAACGTTGGTTCTGGTGATTTTGGATACTTTCTTGTATGCGCCTTTTGTTATTTTAAATCAACGGCAAGAACGTGCTGAACTTGCAACAGCTTCAAAAGAACAATCAACTGTAAAAGTATAGGAGAAAAGTTATGGAAAAAATATATACTGTTGCCCATACTCATTGGGATTTCGAGTGGTACTTTACGCGTCAGGAAGCAAAAGTCCAGTTTGCTTTTCATATGGATGAAGTGCTGACTGCTTTGGAGACGAACCAGCTTGATTTTTATACATTGGACGGGCAGATGGCAATTTTGGATGATTACTTGGCGATATGTCCTGAAAAGAGAGCGTTGATTAAAAAATTTGTAACAGCACAACGGTTATTTATCGGTCCTTGGTATACTCAAATTGATGAAATGACCACATCTGGAGAATCTATTGTTCGTAATTTGCGGCTTGGGTTACAAGGATCAACCGAGTTAGGCGGAGGAATGAGAATTGGTTATTTGCCTGATTCTTTTGGGCAAAGTCAGGATTTACCTAAAATTTATCAAGGCTTTCATATTAAGTACGCTTTATTTTGGCGTGGGTTACCTAAAGAAGCAGCCGTTCGCTATTTTTACTGGACCAGCAATGACGGTTCTAAAGTACTGACTGCAAATCTCAAAAATGGTTACTATGCAGGAGTGGACTTGATGGAAGAAAAGTCAGCGTCAGAATTAGTTGCTAAAATTTCCAGTCATACAGAATCTTCCGTTCATTTACTTCCAGTAGGCGGTGATCAGCGTGCGGTGGATCGCTCATTTAAAGATCGATTACGCTGGGGCAATCAACAAGTAGAAACGCAATATCAGTTTATTGAAAGTAATTATCCGACTTTTTTTCATGCGCTTGAAGAAAATCAGGAGCATCTGCCAGAAAGAAGCGGCGAATTTATCGACCCAGCTGATTCTAAAATTCATCGTGGCATTTACGCTTCTCGCTGTGATCTAAAACAAATTTATGACCATTTAGAACGTACCTTAACTTATCAGCTGGAACCTTTAGCAGCTATGGCACAACTTTATCACCTGCCACTCAAGCAAGGGTTAATTGACAGTTTATGGAAGACCGTTAGCCGAGGACAAGCTCATGATAGTGCAGGCGGATGTAATAGTGACAAAACCAACCGCGATATTTTAATGCGTGGGCTCAACGCTCAGCAAGAAGCTTCAGCATACCTTGATTATTTAGTGCGTAAATTGAGTATATCCTTAAATGACAATCGGGAAAATGAAGTATCTATCTGGAATCCGCTTCCTTTCAAATTGGCGACAATTCGGACGGTCACTGTTTCCACCAAAAATCAACATTTCGCTCTTTACACTAGTGATCATGTACGTCTTGACTATGATATTGTTGAACAACGAATTGAAAATGCTGCGTTGTTGCGGCGAGACCCACAAGAAATGGCTGATGAAAAGTATTATGTGACAACCATTGCTTTTAAGTGCAAGGTGTCGGCAATGGGCCGGGCTAGCTATCAGATCGTGGAAGATGAAAATACAGCCCTACTAATGACGCCAGTTACAGCGATTGAAAATGATTGGTATCAGTTGCAGTTTCAAGCTGGAGCATTGCATCTTTATTTAAAAAAACAGCAAAAATGGCAAAAAAACGTTTTATATTTTGAAGATAGTGGTGATGAAGGGGATACGTATGATTATTCACCCGCATTTTCAGATTGGGTACTGGCTTTGGATTTTAAAGAGGCAAGTGTTTCCGCCTATCAAGGTCAATTTGTTAGCCGAATGATCCTAAAAGGGTGTTGGAAGCTACCAAGTGACTTAAAAGCACGCCGCCATCAACAAAGAGATCAACAAGTTCGTTATCGCTTGGAATTGCGTTTGAACCAACAAAGTAATCAAATTGATCTAGAGCTTAAGGTTGACAATCAAGTAAAAGATCATCGTTTGCGTTTGCTTTTAGCAACTGATATTGTGGCTCAGGATTCTTATGCGGATACGCCGTTTGGTGTAGCGCAACGGCCGGTGCAAGATCCTCATTTAAATGATTGGCAGGCTATTGGTTACAAAGAGGAACCTACTAGCTTAAGGCCGTTTTTACATTGGGCAAATATTCATTCAGCGAAAGAAAGTTGGACTTTTTTTACCAAAGGAGCAAAAGAGTGCCAAATCATTGGTGAACAAAATAATATTTTGGCTATTACCGTATTGAGAGGGGTTGGCTTCTTAGGTCGGCCGGATAGTTTACGACGTCCAGGGGATGCTTCAGGATTACAAAACCGGGTAGTTCCGACGCCTGAAAGTCAATTGTTGGGCCAGTATCATTTTTCAGGAAGCTTGGCAATTGACAGCAACTACGATAGTCAATGTTTGCAGTACGCTTATCTATTGACAACGCAAAAAGGTTTAGACTATCAAACGCAAAAGCTGAATCGTTTTACAACACCACTTCAATATTTTCCTATTTTGCCATTGGCATCGATTGAAAAAAATCCGCCTAAAATCATCATTGAAGAATTAGCTGTTGTTTTCAGTAGTATGCTGACTACTCGAGATGGCACTGGATTTGAGCTGAGATTGTACCATGGCGGTTCAGATGCAATAGTTTCTAAGCCGGGTGTGCTACGATTTACTTCTGCCGCTGAAGTTGCAGTGTTGGATTTAGAAGGAAAAAGGGAAAGCTTCATCGCAAGTGGTGTCCAAGAAATTGAAATGGCGCCTTTTAAACCCGGTGAAATTAGAACTTATGGCATCTACTTTGCAAAAGATAAGGAGGCTTGTAATGATTGATCAAAGGCAACTAATTGAAGCGATTAGTAGTTTTGCAGAAACAATCAATTTATCAGATCAAAAAGCAACCGACTTATTCCGTCACGTGTTTGCTGATACGATCACACACACGATAACTGTTAGGGAAACCGGTGAGGTCTTTGTGGCTACAGGTGATATTCCTGCAATGTGGCTTAGAGATTCCACATTTCAAGTTTTGCCGTATTTAGAAGTAGCCACCAAAATTCCTGAAATTTCCGCTTTTGTTCACGGGGTGCTTAAACAACAATTAACCTATATTAAACTGGATCCTTATGCCAACGCTTTTAATTGGGAAAGCAATGATCGACATTATAGTGAAGATCAATCTAACGTAGCAATTTCTCCTCAAGTTTGGGAACGGAAATTTGAGATTGATTCTTTATGTACACCATTTTTGTTAGCTTATCAGCTCTATTGGCAAACGGGATACACAAAGCATCTGACTGAAGAATTTTGGCAGGTGGTGGCAGAGGTTATGGAGGTTTTTATACAGGAACAGCACCATGAAACATCTCCTTATTTTTTCCAAAGAAAGAACTGCCCGCCGTCTGATACTTTGCCTAACGATGGCCGGGGAACAGCCGTCGGTTATACAGGAATGGTTTGGAGTGGGTTTCGACCTAGTGATGATGCCTGCCAGTATGGTTATTTTATTCCTGGCAATCAGATGATTGTTGTGATCATTCGGCAATTGTTACAGTTAATACCTTCTACAAAAAAAGTCCTGAAAGAGAAAATGTTAAAATTGCAAGGAGAGATTGAACAAGGTATTGAGACCTATGGCTTGTTAGTAGATGAACAGGGGCAAAGGTATTATGCTTACGAAGTGGATGGTTTAGGCGGCCAGCTATTTATGGATGACGCGAATGTTCCCAGCTTATTATCACTTCCTTTTTTAGGGTATTGCAGTACTCAAAACAAACGATATTGCCTAACCCGGCAAAAAATTCTTAGCCCGGAAAATCCTTATTTCTACACTGGAGCGTTGCTAGAAGGCATTGGCAGCCCTCATACGCCGCCAGATTACGTCTGGCCAATTTCACTAGCGATGGAGGGGCTGACTTCTGAAAATCTTACGCTAGTTGCAGAAAAAATTAATTTGATTGCTCATACTGATGCCGATACCTTACAGTGTCATGAAGGGATTGATGTAAACAATCCCCAAAATTACACACGTGAGTGGTTTTCTTGGGCGAACATGACATACTGTAAGTTGGTCTTCCATTATTTAAACTTAAAAAATAAAAGTAGGAGGTAAGATTATGAGAAAAAAATTTGGTATTCTTCTAGGGATGTTAGCACTTCTATTCATGGCTTGTCTACCGATGAAGGTGACAGCGGAAAATCAAAAAACTCACTTTATGGTGTACTATCGAGCATGGCGTGATCAGGCGATGAAAGGTGTTAATACCACTTTACCTGACGACAATTGGTTAACAATGGATCAAATTCCGTACGGTATTGATATCGTAAATGTTTTTAGCTTTGTACCTCAAGGCGAAGAAGCTGCGGCAGCTCCATTTTTCCAAAAGTTAAAAACCCACTATGTACCTGTTTTACATCAACGGGGAGTGAAGCTGACAAAAGCCATTGATTATTCAGAGCTTCTGAAAGTACCGCACAAGGGCGCTTTTCCAACTGCTGCAGAGTTTGACGCCTATGCTAATCAACTGTTAGATGAACACGTTCGTCCTTATGGCATTGACGGTTTGGATATTGATATGGAAGCAAATCCTTCTAAAGAAGCAGTAGCCTTGTCTGATGGTGTGATTAAAGCGTTATCAAAATATATAGGCCCATTGGCTAATAACCAAACGGTTTTTGTTTACGATACAAATGGCTCTTACTTAGAACCATTTAAAAATGTGGCGAATTGCTTTACTTATTTAGGGTACCAACAATACGGCTCCGGATCCGAGCGTACAGCAAATGCACTTAAAACTTATGAAGGAGTCATTTCAAAAGAACGCTTTATGCCGGGCTTAACTTTTCCGGAAGAATTAGATCACAATTATTGGTATGACACAAAAGAGCCCTATGAGGATAGCAATCTTTATCATGTAGCCAAGTATACGGCGGAGCACCAATTGTACGGTATGTTTTTATACGCCTTGGATCGAGATGGACGAACATATGCTGCTGAGGATCTAAATCATATCAAGCCTTCTAATTTCTTGTGGACCAAAACGGCGATCTTAGAAGCAAAAGGCTATACCCTCACTCAAGCCAAAGATATTGCCAAGCACCATTGGAACCGAGTGGCACCAGCAGGGGAATTCAAGGAACAAATTTTAGCTCGAATTAATCAAGCAACTTCTATATATGAAGTGAATAAAGTTTTACTAGGATCCAGCAACAATTTTGAAGAAGATGGTGTAAGCCTTACTTACGATCCCATCTATGAACTTACCCTAATGAATAAGTGACAGTAGTCACAGAGAAAAGCTTGCGCGGTATAATCTCTCGGAATAAGAGCCCTACCAAAGCGCGAACGGAGTTGCTGTTTAGTAAGAGCACAAGCTGTTGATGGAAAACTTGAATAAGTTTCTATTTATACGAAGAATTAAGACGATAAAAGATGAGGTTGCACCACTAATCGATAAGGTTTGAGCATTTGAAGGAAAAGCTGTACATGAGGATTTTTCTATTGTAGAAATTTTGCGAAATTGCCAAAGAGCCTGACGGAAGGTCACCGTTGATTCTCAACCAATAGCTGGGACAAAACTATTTTTAGTTTCGTTCCAGTTTTTTTATTCATTTTCTACACTTTTGCCGTTCTTCATTGATGTGACATAATGAATCTTTCCAAAGGGAGACTTTTAAAATCTATTTCTATCCAGAATGTTGGTAAAGCAAGAGCCAGCATCAAAAAACAGAAAAGGAATAATTATAACGTTTAGAATTAAGAACTTGGTTGGATATTCGGTAGTTTCACAGCCTCTCCTTAGTCATTTTTTAAACCATAACTGTACAATTACAAGTTTAAAAAAAGATTGGAGCTAGCTTAGAAATGCCTTGTATAGACTCTCCTACAATATGTAACATAGGTACTTTTGAAATATGAAGCTTTATCAAAACTAATGAAAATACCTAGAGATGACGCACAACCTATCAGCCCTAGGTACTTGGAAAAAGAACAAAAATTATTTGTCAAACGCTGATGAATCAGCTGAAGTGAGTAGAATCAATGTGATGGAAAGAAGATGTATTCTAAATTAAGTGAATTGTGTCTTTATTAACAAGGAACTTTCAGTGTATAATTAAAGTGTTTAGAAAAACTGAAGATTGTATAATAAAAATAGAATCACTAATAGAAACAATAGTGTGAATCCTAAAGTAACCGCAAGCACACAGCTCTACTAAAATACAAGAAAATGAATTCCTAGAATTGCCTTATTACATGGAAAATAAGGCGCTCACTTTTTAAGTGTATTTTAGAGCAATAGAACCAATTAGAAGGCAATAGAAAAGGAGGGGAAGGATGAATAAGAAAAAAATAGGAGTAATGATATTCATTATTGTAGTACTGATAGGAATAGGAGGAAAACTTTCTATGGACAAAAGAGCCAAGGATTTAGCAGAATTACACGAGATTCAGACCGATTTAGCTAACTATTTGTATAATAACTATAGGATATATACAAGAGATAAAAAGAAAGTAGAAGACATTTACCAAGAATTTGATAAGGGGAAAGGAACCCTAACAGAAAAGGAATATTTTAATAAATTAGAGAAGTTAAAAGAATATTCGGATATAAGCAAAATAGAATTTACCGGTTTTTCTGTCGGACCGATGAATACGTTAGAGGCTTATTTGAAAATTAACGATGTTTACGAAGAAGAAGTAGACTTGGATACATTGT